>NZ_CP063138.1:392500-1964480 GCF_018135955.1 Francisella philomiragia
TATTATCCAAAACACAGTTTTGGCGATAATAGCTTGTAGGAACCACCTGATCCCATTCCGAACTCAGAAGTGAAACTACAATACGCCGATGATAGTCTGGCAATGCCCAGGTGAAAGTAGGTAATCGCCATCTTATTACATCAAAGTCTTATCGTGATAAGCAATACAAAAAGCCTCATAGAAATATGGGGCTTTTGTGTTTTTATACTTACCAAATTAAAAATCTATTATGGCTATATTAAACAGCAACTTTAATCTATAATCTCCTGATATTTATATTTATATTTATCACTTATATACTAATAGCTTTTAAATATCAAAATATCGAAGCTAAGATAGTGTCCAAAATTATGTCATTAGTTATTCAACTTTATATAAAGGACTAGCTAATTAAAGATATTAATTCATAATTACAGAAATACAAGATGTGCTTGTATTGTGATAAAGATAAAGCAGTAGAAAATATTGCCAAATAATTTGAGCTAGAATTAGAACTAGATAAGCAATACTAATTTGCTGTATTTTACTTATAAGACGAATACTGTAGCTTAAGAAAGCACTAGGCTTAAAACCTAATTTATAGCGAGATTGTACTAGGTGTTATAATATTCAGAAGAATTATTTTCTGGCTGTCGTAATTCTAAAAGATTTAAAGTATTAAGTTTTGAAAAAATGTTGAATGATTGTCGTTGATGCTTATGTGATTGCTAAGTTACACTACCAAATATTTTCTTTTAAAGATGTTTGTAGTACTATTACAATTAGTAACTCTTTTACAAATATAGATAGCGAAATAAATCTTATTTGTGTTTGTATGATAGAATTTGAATGAATAACTTATAAATATCTTGTGATGGCTTTTCTAAAGTTAAGGATATTTTGGATGTAAAGCTTGACAGATTATGAGCATACTTTATTCGATGGTATTAATATTTACGTTATATCTTTATTAAGAACATTTAAGGTATTCTAATAATAAGTTAGCGAAGATATATTAGATATAGCGTGAATATAAATAATATATAGGTAATTGGAAATGCAAATCTAGAGAATATATCTAATTTTTTTGCAAATATATGTTTATTTGATTTTATTAACCAATAAACGATTAAACTTTCTAATACGGTTGAGAATAAAATGGTGAATGATAATAATAAAAATCCATCAGTAAAAGTTAAATAGTCAATATCAGGCATTTCGCCCTCAATCAAGAACTGATATGCAATAACAGAAAGAATTCCTATAAATGCTATATTTAACCTATCTGATAGTGCTTTTGTATCCATCCAGAATACTGCCCACATCGCTAATACCAATAGTGTCAATGGAATTAATACTTTTAGAAGGATATTGGTAGGTTTTCTTTCTAATGAAATACTAAACTCAAGCATTGATATTTTTTCTGATTTTCCATAGTAATATTTTGTTGGTTCTGTATTTGTCAAATTAAAGTTAGCAAGGTGCCATTCTGCTATATTTATATTTGGGTGATCTCTGACATAATCTTCAACAGTAATTCTATGGTTTGGTTCCACTACTAGTTTTACTTCGCTTGAATTATATCCAAATGGTATTATATATGCTTTTAGGGTTTGTTTATCAAATGGAAATTTCTCAAGTTGCATAGGCGTTTCAAGATGCAATGTGCGTTGCTCAGTATATATGATATCTCCATTAGGATAAATTTTTATTTGTCTCGCTTTTATTTGAGGAGATCCAACTTCATTAATTATAGATATTTGCGGTCTCCACCCTTCAAAAATTTCATCATATTGAAAATCACCTTGATATAGTTTGTATAAAGTCTTTTCATCATTTTTGTCAAATTTTAATCTGGGATCATTCCATTTAAATCTGAATATAATATCGATTTGTAATTGCTCGTTGACCTCATCTAAGCTTTGGATATCAGTTATAAAGGCAGATGTCTTTACGATGGTAGGTGTCAGAGGTGGTGTGCTACCATATCCAAATATATTTTTATAATAACTTAGCGATATTAGTAACAAAAAAACACTTTTAAATGTTTACTGCTTAACATATGTTCTAAAATAAAATAGGATATAACTATTATTTTACTAAATACGTATAACTAAACCAAATTTTGTTCAAAGTTTTATGTAATTTAGCTTAAGATCTAATTTAGAGGGTATATTTAGGATGCAAGTAATTTAATTAGAATACAATTGCTTGAATTATATTCATGCTTACGTTTATAAATGGTTTCATAATAAAAAATAATAAATTTGAACCATTAATTGGAATTAATATTAGTGCTAATAAAATATAAAAACCATACTTTTGTAAATTATTGTACTTATAGGCTATCTCTCTAGGTAAAAAAGATGCCAGAACTTTGCTACCATCAAGGGGAGGTATTGGTAAAAGATTTAAAATCATTAATATGATATTGATCATTATGCCATAAAAAGCCATTCCTTGAATATAAGGATGTAGAGTTACATATTTTGCTGTTAATGCCCATATTATTGCCATTAGGAAGTTAGCTAAAGGTCCTGCAATTGCAACTATAGCGATATCAATTTTTGGATTTTTGAGATTATTATAGTTTATAGGTACTGGCTTAGCCCACCCAAATATAAAAGGAAATCCTGAAGCAAAAGATGCTATTAGCATTAATCCAGGTACTATGATTGTGCCTATTGGATCTATGTGCGATACTGGATTTAATGATACTCTTCCTAATTTATATGCAGTATCATCACCTCTATATTTTGCAATAAAACCATGTGCTGCTTCATGCATGGTTATCGCAAATATTAGTGGAATTGAAGCCATTAAAACTGTTATTAGAATATGGTTAAGATCCATTTAAGATGCCTTGAAAATATCAATTTTGCAATTATAGTAATTTGATATCTAAATATAAAGACAAATTTTTAAATAAAAAAATATAAAATGTGCGATATAAACTCTTAATATTTAATATTTATTATGGTATAAATTTAAGTGTAGCCTGATTAATATTGTGTTTAATTAGATTTTATTAAATTTGTAAGGAGAGTTTGTATGAAAAAACTAATAACTATAATTTTAGTATCTTGTGTATTAGCATCATGTGTATCTACATATGAACCAATGCCAGCAGATAAACAATCTCAACAATAGGATAGGGAGATTATTATGAGAAAAAATATTCTTAGAGTAACAGTTATTGCAGTGCTTTCAATGATTTTGATGTCTTGCGTTGTTAAGCATGAGTGCCCAACTAAATTAGATGCTAATGGTAATAAGTATATGGATAGAAATGCGTGTGCGCAAAATACCTATTTACTTGGATTTATCCCATTGGGCTAGATTTTCTAATATTCAAAAATACTAATATATAAGTATTTTTGAAAGAATTTTATTAAGAGATCTTTAAAAAGGATTGTCTTATAAATTATATGATTTTATCAATAAAATTAAACTTCTGAATTTGCTGTATAAAAGGTTTTTTGCCAGTACTAAACTATGTATTATGCCTATCTGTGGGGGTCGATTTGTGTTTCATTTTATTTATAGGAGACTCGTTATATGGCAAATCAATATACAGGAAATTTTGAGCAAATCGTCAAAAATAGATTTAACTGTTCAGCAAAAGAAGTTTTGTTGAAGTGTCAAAGAGATGGTTTGAGTTATCAAGAAGCTGAAAAAGTACTAGGCTTCAAACACGTAACAATCAGAAAGTGGGCAAAGAGATTTGATATTAAGTTACCAGCTAGATTCAGATTTGATGATGATCGTTTTGGACAAAGTAAAGAAGTAGCTTATGTAAATGAATGTAAGTCAAATAGAATTAATAAGACTAATATATTTAGTCGTTGCTGGGTTAATATGAATCTTTATTCAGCAATTAAAGCTAAGTCTTGATTAACAGATATATTTGCGTTACTTTGGTTATACTTGAAGCTTATATTATTGTTAGGCATTAAGATAATAACGGTTGAACCAAAGTTAAACCAGCCGAGTGTATCGCCTTTTTTGAATTCTATGTTAAAGCTATCGTTACCGTAGTTCCAAATTTGTATATCTTTGTAATAGTTTGGAGCTACTTTGCCGTGCCAAACTGTTTCGATACCAGCGACTAGTAATGCACCTACGAAAATTACTGCAACTTCACCTATTTCGGTATTAAAATAACAAACTAATCTCTCATTTTTTGCAAATAGATCATCAACATTTTGGGCAGTGACCTTATTAACAGAAAAAAGTTTGCCAGGTATATAAACCATTTTTGTTAGTTTACCATCGATAGGCATATGGACTCTATGATAATCTTTTGGAGATAGGTAGATTGTTGCAAATTTTGTAAAATCAGTTGTTGAACTATCAGCTATCAGCGCTTTTAGTGTAAAAGTTTTTCCCTTAGCTTGGACTAAGCTTCCATTAGTAATGTCTCCAAACTCGCTTAGAACACCATCTGCAGGCGATGATACGATTTTTTTATCTGATGATATAGGTCTTAATCCATCTTTTAACTCTCTTATAAAAAAGTTATTAAAAGAGGTGTATTTGTTAATATCAGTTTCTTTAGCCTCGCTAATGTCGATTTTAAATTTTTTTATGGCTAAATTTATTAGGTAGTTTTTTAGATGTTTATTTTTTGATTCTGCTAATTTACTAACTAGTCTTGATGTTAAGGAATGAGGGATTATATATTGTAGAAATATAAAAATTTTATCTTTCATTGATCTTTTACTCTTGAAGCTTTTATTATTATTAGTATAGCACTGTGTTATAATGTTTAGTTAATTTAATTAGCTAGTTATTAATATTTGCAGATGAAGAAAAATTTCCAAATACTCATTTTAGCGAGTCTTGGTTTGTTATTGCAAAACTGTGCGACTAACGATGTGGATAATGATTTCTCAGCTGAGAGTCTTTCTAATGAAAGCTTTAGTTGGGATATATTTAGAAATAGGAAATATGAATATGCAAAAGTTCAAGTTAAAGAAGAACCATCATTAATAATTCCTACTGGCTTAAATGGTGAAAAAATCAAGCCAGCACTCAAACTTCCTGATGGAGATGATAAGTATGCTAGATCACAAGTTCCAAAGGCTTATCAACAAATGTTGCCTCCGAATTACACTGTCAAATTTGATATGGCTAAAATCATTAGTGATCAGATATCAAAAGTTTCTATAAGTGTTGTTTATGATGATTCAGGCTCATTGAAACTTGTGTTTAGAGAGCCTTTATCTATAACTATCAATCTACTCGATGATTATTTCAAAGGTCTTCCTAGTATTTACACGATAACATCTGAGAAGGATGAGGTATTATCAGGACACTTAATTACGGTCAAAGATAGTCAGAAAAATTTAATTTTTGTTATTAAAGCGCGTAAAATTGATGAGCTCTCTAGCTTGGTTAAGATAAATGCAGTCTTTACTGGGGATGGAGAAACTCAAGCACCTGATCATATTTCTGAAGGTGTTAGATTATTAAGCGAGATCCGTAAAGAGTTGAATAATACGGAACTAAAAAGCGATGATAACTTGAAAATCGCTAAACAAGCTGAGGCAGAAATGGCTGTGTCAGATGCTAATTCTAGTAAGGGCCAGTCAAGCTTAGGTGGACTTTTAGGTTCTGCTAAGAAGAGCAAGTTTGGTTTTGGTTCTTATGACAGAACTATTGATAAATCTATACAACAAGATGAAACGGATCAAATTCAAAATCAGATGAAAGATTATACTAAGATTACTGCGCCATCTGGTGATAGTGTCTTTGATAGCCAAACTCAAGCCCAAGAACTAAATATATAGGTGAAAGGGATGTATGATATTTCAGTTTTTATTGGAAGATTTCAGCCTTTTCATAAAGGTCATTTACATAATATACAAGTAGCATTGAAACATAGTAAGAGGATTATCATAAGCGTAGGTAGTTCATTTAATGCTCCAAATATAAAGAATCCATTTTCATTTGAGTTTAGAAAGCAGATGATTATAGAGGACTTGAAATTGGCTGGTATTGATTTATGTTTGATTGAAATAGAGCCATTAGCAGACTATTTCTACCAAGAGCAAAAGTGGGAAGAGTCTTTGCGCCAAAATGTCTATAAGCATGCTAAGTTAGATGAAACTATAGCTATAGTCGGACATATTAAGGATGATTCTAGCTACTATATTAAGAGTTTTCCAGAGTGGGGATATATACCAGTAGATAATTATAAAAATTATAATGCTACAGAGTTTAGAAAATATTTTTATAAAGGTAAAATTCTTGATGAGTATATGTGTAGTCCAGCACCAAATCAGGGAACATTTAAGTTACTAAATACCTTTATGCAAAGTGTAACATATCAAGATTTGGTTGCTGAAAATAGCTATGTTATAGATTATAAATATTCATGGAGAAATGCGCCATATAAACCAAATCTAGTTACTGTAGATGCTCTAGTTATAGTAAATAATTATATTCTTCTTGTTCAAAGAAAAGGCTTTCCTGGTAAGGGATTATGGGCATTGCCAGGTGGGTTTTTGGAGTGCGATGAAACTATATCTCAAGCAATAATAAGAGAATTGTTTGAAGAAACAAATATAGATCTTAGTATTGAACAATTATCTTTGGCAAAAAGATGTGAAAAAGTCTTTGACTATCCAGATCGTTCTGTTCGAGGAAGAACAATAAGTCATGTTGGAGTTTTTATATTTGAAGAATGGCCGAATCTACCAATAATCAGTGCAGCAGATGATGCTAATAAAGTTGAGTGGATCTCAATAGATTCAATTATAAATAGTATGTATGATAGAATGCTAGAAGATCATTATCAAATTATCACAGTTCTGATGGAAGAATGCGATATACGAGTATAAGGAGTTTTTTGTTATGAGTTTGTCAGTTGTTATTTTAGCAGCAGGAAAAGGTTCTAGAATGAATTCAAATAAGCCTAAGGTTTTACAAACTTTAGCTGGGGAAACTTTAATTAGACATGTGATTAATCGTGTTGAGCCTTTGAAACCTAGTAATATTATTGTTGTTACAGGTCACTTAAAAGACATGGTCGAAGAAGAGTTGGTTAATAAAAATATAACTTTTGTAGAACAAAAAGAACAATTAGGGACAGGACACGCTGTGCTACAGGCTTTACCCTATATTAAAGAAGATAAAGTTCTAATTTTATATGGAGATGTACCACTAATATCTACAGAAGTTCTAGCTAATTTGATTAAATCGGCAAGTAATGATCTAGCAGTTCTCACAGCAATTGTAAATAATCCGACGGGACTCGGACGTATTGTAAGAGATAAATTTGGTGCAGTAAGTCATATAGTTGAAGAGAAGGATGCTACAGATGGTCAGCGCCAGATCAAAGAGATAAATACAGGTATATATTGTGTATCTAGAGATCACTTGGAAAAATGGCTGCCTAATCTAGGCAATACTAATGCACAAGGTGAGTATTATCTTACAGATATAGTAGCAATGGCAAGAGAGGATAACATCTCTATAACGGTAACTCACCCTGTTGAAGAATTTGAGATACAAGGTGTTAATGATAGAGTTCAACTTGCACAACTTGAAAGACAGTGGCAGAAACACATAGCTGAAGTGATAATGTCAAAAGGTGTTAGTGTTGCGGATCCTAATAGAATAGATGTACGAGGTAAACTTGAGGTTGGCAAAGATTGTTGGTTAGATGTTAATGTAATCATTAAAGGTCACGTGAAGCTTGGTAATAATGTTGTAGTTGGAGCAAACTGTATTCTAAAAAACTGTACTATAGAAGATAATGTTAAAATAAAGGCTAATAGTATGGTTGACGGATCTATTATCCGTGAAGGAGCTATTGTTGGGCCTTTCGCTAGAGTTAGACCAGAATGTGATGTCAAGGAAGGTGCTGTTATTGGAAACTTTGTTGAAGCAAAAAAAACTATTTTAGGAAAGGGATCAAAAGCTTCTCATTTGACATATTTGGGTGATAGTGAAATCGGAGCTAATTGTAATATTGGAGCAGGTGTAATAACTTGTAATTATGATGGAGTTAATAAGCATAAAACAACAATAGGCGATTATGCTTTTATTGGATCTGATTCACAACTAATAGCTCCTGTTAATATAGGTCCAGGAGCTACTATTGGTGCTGGATCAACTATTGCAAAAGATGTTCCAGCTGATAATCTTGCTATTTCAAGAGCAAGACAGCGTCATATTGATACTTGGCAGAGACCTGTCAAAAAAGACGATAAGTAAAAAATAAGGTATATATTATGTGTGGGATAGTAGGTGCCAATTCTACAAGAAATGTTACAAATATTCTGATTGAAGGTTTGAAGAAACTTGAGTATCGTGGCTATGATTCTGCTGGTTTGGCAGTTATAGATGATCATAATCAGATAGATATATGTAAAGAAGTAGGTAAGGTTATTGAGTTAGAGAAAGCAGTTCATAGCTTATCAAATTTTAAAGGTGATATTGGTATTGCTCATACTAGATGGGCTACTCATGGTAAACCTTCCAAAGAAAACTCTCATCCACATGCTTCGGAGAAATTTTGCATAGTTCATAATGGTGTAATTGAGAATTTTGCTGAATTAAAAAAGTCATTAATTGATGGCGGTTATCTCTTTAAATCAGATACTGATACTGAAGTTGTAGCGCATCTATTAGATAGAGAATGGGATGATTCTAAATCTATTATTGATAATATCAAGATTATAACTAAGCTTTTAAAAGGGGCATATGCCTTAGCAATAATTTCACAAAAATTTACTGATAAGATTGTTGCTGTTCGCTCAGGGTCTCCTCTAGTTATAGGAGTGGGTATTGATGAGAATTTTATTTCATCTGATACGTTATCGCTATTACCAGTTACTAATAGATTCTCTTATCTTGATGAGGGCGATATAGCTATTATATCTAAACAGGATGTTAAAGTCTTTGATAGTAAAGGAGCACCTAAAAATTTAGAAGTTGAAGAATATAACTACTCATCTTCAAGTGCGACTAAAGATGGTTATAAGCATTATATGCTTAAAGAAATATATGAGCAACCAGAAGCTATATCAAATACTATTATGGCATCATTAAATGATGGTGAAATTAGTTTAGATAATTTTGATAGAAAGGCTCAAGAGCTATTTGAGAACACTAAACATATAAGTATAGTTGCATGCGGTACTAGTTATAATGCTGGAATGACGGCAAAATATTGGATAGAAAAGTATGCAAAAATCCCATGTAATGTTGAGATAGCTAGTGAAATTAGATACAGAGATAATATAGTCGTCGATGGTTCATTATTTGTCAGTATCTCACAATCTGGAGAAACTGCGGATACTTTAGAGTCTCTAAGAAAGAGTAAAAAGCAAAACTACATTGGTAGTATGTGTATTTGTAATGTACCAAATAGCTCTTTAGTCCGAGAGTCTGACATTGCTTTTATGACAAAAGCAGGTGTTGAGATTGGTGTAGCATCAACAAAGGCATTTACAACACAGTTGGTAGCTTTAGCAATATTTACACTTGTAATGTCTAAATTGAAGAGAAGTTTGTCAGACGATGAAATAGTAAAATATACTAAAGAGCTTAATAACATCCGCGCATTGGTTATGGGTGCACTGAAATTAGATCCTGAGATAGACGAGATAAGTGAATACTTCTCTGATAAGGAGCATACAATATTTTTAGGAAGAGGATTGTATTACCCGATAGCAGTAGAGGGTGCTTTGAAACTTAAAGAAATATCTTATATTCATGCTGAAGCTTACCCTTCAGGTGAGTTAAAACATGGACCACTAGCATTAGTAGATAAACATATGCCAATAGTTGCTATGGTACCTAATGATGATTTATTGGACAAAACTCTTTCTAATCTTCAAGAAGTTCACGCTAGAGGTGGAAAGCTAATTCTTTTTGTAGATAAGGTAATAAAAGATAAAGTTAGCTTTGATAATAGTATCGTCTTGGAATTAGATGGTGGACATGATTTTAGTGCGCCAATAGTATTTACAATACCTCTTCAGCTTTTATCTTACCATGTGGCTATAATTAAAGGTACAGATGTAGATCAGCCTCGAAACCTAGCTAAGTCTGTTACTGTAGAATAGTGATGCTGTAAATTCTGATAGCATTCCCTAAATTATTTCATATAAAAGGTATTCATTATGGATTTTAATAAATCTTTGTCATCTGAAAATATTAGACTTGAAATAATGACTAGAGGAGATTTTGATAGGTTATATAATATAGCTAAAGATCCTGAAATATGGGCTCAGCATAATGATAAATCACGTAGTCAAGTAGATGGGTTTAAAAAGTATTTTAATGATGGTTTAAAAAATCCTCAAAATTGCTATTTAATTTTTTATAACGAGGAATTGGTAGGTTCTACTAGATATTATGAGTATGACTATATTAAAAAATCAATAAAAGTAGGTTATACGTTTTATGCTAAGCAATATTGGGGTACAGAGCTTAATAAAAAAGTTAAAAAACTAATGCTAGATTATGCATTTAACTTTATCGAAAATGTATTTTTTGATGTTTGGTATAAAAATATTCGTTCTCAAAAAGCAGTAACAAAGTTAGGAGCTAAACTTTACGAGAATGACACATCTCGCGAAAGATTAGTTTTTATTTTAAATAAAAAAGATTGGGAAATTAATAGATAATTAGATGTAAGCTCTTCTTTGAGCGATTCTAGCTCTTTTAACAGCTTGACGTTTTGCTATTTTTCTTTTCTCAGTTGGCTTTACGTAGTGCTGTCTATCTCTAAGCTCTTGCTTGATACCAGCTTTTTCGCAAGCACGTTTGAAGTTTCTTAGGCTTATATCAAATGGTTTGCGCTCATCTACTCTAATACTTGGCATTATAGTACCTCAATATTTATAGCTTCAGGGCCTTTTCTACCTTCTTGAGTTTCAAAAGTAACTTGTTGACCTTCAGCAAGTGTTTCACCATTAAGTTTTGAAATATGTACAAATACATCTTTACCACCATTCTCAGGAGTGATGAAACCGAATCCTTTTTGGTCGTTGAAAAACTTTACTGTACCTTGTGATTTATTATCCATTTTTATTCTCTTTAGTTATTTGTTAGTTAGTTCTAGCATATTCAATGCTATTTTATATCGTATGGACTTATGAAATAACAATTTAAGGGATTAAACAAAAACTGAAATTAAATAATATGAAAGATTTACTGTTAATAAAAATTTCTTTATTCCTTACGTGATAGATTGTAGTATAAAACAGCGCTAAAAGATACAATTTAGAAGAAAATATTTAAAACTCACTAAGTATATTTGAAACACTATTAGTCAAGCTTAGTCCTTTTTGATTGAAGAAGATCTTTAGCGTTAGACCATTGCTTCACTCGAGGTTCTAAGTTTTTGATTTTTTTATCAAATTCTATCTCTAAATCTACATTGTAGAGATTTGCCAGCTCTAATAAACTTACTAGTACATCGGTAAGTTCTAATTTTATCTTATCATTATTCTGAGTTTCTTCGTAAATCTCTTTTTGCATTATTTCATTAGCTAATTCACCAACCTCTTCAGTAAGAGCTATGAAACTAGCAAGGCGAGGGTGAGTGATATCTTTGAAGAGTTCAGCAACTGTATCTTGTGCTTTTCTGATTCTCATACTTCTGTAATGTATTTATTTATGCTAATAATTCTAACATCGTTTTTGGTATCTATATATTCATTAACTGATAGTTTATAATAATGTATCTAGATTTTTTGAAAAAAGTAGTTGTAATATATGAGTGACATAATAATTAAAACTCCAGATGAAATAGAGAAGATGCGGGTTGCTGGTAAATTAGCAGCAGAAGTTTTGGAGATGATAACCCCTTATGTAAAAGAAGGGATAACAACAGCTGAGTTAGATCAGATCTGTCATGACTATATAGTCAAAGAACAGGATGCATATCCTGCACCATTGAATTATCATGGTTTTCCTAAATCTATCTGTACATCTATAAATCATGTAGTTTGCCATGGAATTCCTGCTGATAAGAAATTAAAAAATGGCGATATTTTAAACATAGATATTACTGTAAAAAAAGATGGCTATCATGGTGACACTAGTAAAATGTTTATGATTGGCGAACCTTCGGTTATGGCTAAAAAATTAGTTGAAGTTACTCATGAATGTTTGTGGAAAGGTATTGAAGTTGTTAAACCAGGTAATCATTTTGGCGATATAGGTGCCGTAATAGAAAAACATGCTAAAAAATTTGGCTACTCTATAGTTGATGCTTTTTGTGGTCATGGAATAGGTGCAAACTTTCATGAGCCACCACATGTAATGCATCATGGTAAAGCTGGCACGGGTGCTAAGTTTGAAGATGGTATGATTTTTACAATTGAGCCAATGATAAATATTGGTAAAAGAGCTGTATCTGTCTTAAAAGATGGTTGGACAGCTGTAACAAAAGATAGATCTCTATCAGCTCAGTGGGAGCATACAATCTTAGTTACGAAGGATGGTTATGAGGTTCTAACATTAAGAGAAGAAGAAAGAAGCTAAAATGACAAAACAAGTAACTCAAAAGCTCGTGAATCAAAAATGTGAGCTTTTACGCTCACAGAATGAAGAGATCACAGTCAATAAAGTTAGAAAGCTTATTGGAGAGTGTGTTTCTATTATTGATTTAGTTGAGAAGGTTACTTTATACAAAAATGATAGAAAGCAAGCCATTATAACTGGAGAATTAGAGCAAGAACTAACAATAAATACAGTTATTAAAGATGAGCTGCTAGAAGCTATTAAATCTACCCTCAAAGAATCAGGTATTAAAGAAGATAAAATCGCTTATAGTTTACGTAATAATATAAAGCAGTACATTGATAAAGAAATATCAAAAAGCATAAATAAGATAAAACACAAACAAGTCGAGATCTCAAATAAAAACGATAGCTTAGAAATAGCAAATCTTACTTTAGACAGGCGTTACAAAGAGTTATTAGAAAAATATAATGAACTAAAAGAAGAGTCATATAGCCTGAAACAAAGCTACAACTCCAAGTCAATAAAGTATATGGAGAAAGAAGCCACTGAGAAAATGATGTTGGCTTGGGAAGACTTCAAAGGAGTTAAAGAGCAGCTTTCAAGTCTTGGTGGGTATGCAAAAGTAGCTGTATATGATAAGCGAGGTATCGTTGTTATTAAATTCCCCGCTACAGACTTTCTTACGCAAGAGTGTCGAGCTGGTGTTAGTAGATATTTAAAAGCAAAAACTGTATTTGATTATAGTATTCAGGCTTGGGTTCTTTCTGGATTTAAAGACATACTTAAAACATTGGATTTTTTACAAAGGAATAAGTTTGTGTTCTCAAAAGAGCTAGAAACAATAGCTTATCTGAGAAGGCAGAAGAGTTAATTAGAATCTTGCTTTTACATACAAGGAGTTAAATATATGGCTAAATTCTTGAACACTAGTGCTACGAATTATTATTTAGAAGAGCTAATAAAAAGTGCATCTGATCGTCTTATATTAATTAGCCCATATCTAAAATTAAATGATCGTATCAAAGAGTTATTAGAGGATAAAAATAGATTAAAAATAGATGTACGTATTGTTTATGGTAAAAGCGAGTTGCAGCCAGCAGAAATAAGTTGGTTGAATGAGCTTACTTTTGTAAGAACGAGCTTCTGTAAAAATTTACATGCTAAATGTTATATGAATGAAACATCATGTATTATAACAAGTTTGAATTTATATGAATTTAGTCAGGTTAATAATAATGAAATGGGTGTATATATTTCTCGTGATGATGATTCAGAAATGTACCGAGAAACTTATGACGAAGCTCAAAGGATAATTAGAATCAGCGAAGAAGTTAGAATATCTTTACAAAAAATAGATAAATCAAAGCATGATAGTGTACTTGATAAAGATACTAATCAAATTGAAAGCGACATTGTTAAACTTACCTCATCAAAGCTTGCTAGTAAATATAAAATCAAAACATCAGACTTAATGGAAAAATTAGTCCTTCTTGAATTTTTAATAAAAGATAAGAATAACGAATACCAACTTACTGAAAAGGGTATTTTAGTTGGTGGTGAGGCTAAGAAAGGGCGATATGGAGATTATATTATATGGCCAGAAAGCTTGAAAATAGAGTAAGTAATACTTTTCTATTTAATGTAAATTGTTTTATTCTTTAGGATTTGATACTAATTCTATTTGTTATCACGCTAGCATCGCTAATTTGGTTGATATATAATTTATCGATAAATATTTATATTTTTCTATAAAAAATGGATTTATTCTCAAGCTTAGAAAGTACTCAGTCTGTAGGAGAGTTTTCTGAACAAGCATATTTAAATTATTCGATGTATGTAATATTAGATCGAGCACTACCGCATATTTCTGATGGGCTTAAGCCTGTACAAAGACGCATTATTTACGCGATGAGTGAAATTGGACTAAGTCATTTATCTAAATATAAGAAATCTGCTCGTACTGTTGGTGATGTACTAGGTAAGTATCATCCACATGGAGATAGTGCTTGTTATGAAGCAATGGTGTTGATGGCGCAGAATTTCTCATATCGATATCCATTTATTGATGGGCAGGGTAACTGGGGCTCAATTGATGATCCAAAATCATTTGCGGCAATGCGATATACAGAGTCACGTTTATCTAAGTATGCAGTATTGTTGTTAGATGAGCTAAAAAAAGGTACTGTTGATTGGGTCAAAAACTTTGATGGTACAATGGATGAGCCAAAACTCTTACCAGCACAAGTACCAAATATTCTCCTAAATGGAGCAATGGGAATTGCGGTGGGGATGTCAACATATATACCTCCTCATAATATTACAGAAGTGATAAATGCTTGCTTGCATTTGTTGTCTAATCCCAAAGTTAGTATTGAAGAAGTATTAGAAATAATTGAGGCACCTGATTATCCAGGTGGGGCTAATATTATCAGTAGTAAAGAAGAGATCGCTGAAGTATATAAGTCTGGTAATGGGTCTATACGTCAGCAAGCTGTATATGAGTATGATAATCATGGTAATGTGATAATTACTCGATTACCTCATCAAGTTTCAAGTGCTTCGGTAATGGAGCAAATTGCTAATCAGCTTAAGCAACAAAAGATCACTTGGATTAAAAATATCCAAGATGAATCAGATGATAAAGAGCCCGTTAAAATAGTCTTATATTCAGCATCGACAAAGAAGAATATCCAAAAAATTATGGGGCACCTATTAGCGACTACAGATCTTGAAAAAAGTTTCCGTGTAAATATGAATATGATTGGTCTGGATAATAGACCTCAGGTTAAGAATCTGTTAGATATACTTAATGAATGGTTGGAGTATCGTAGACATACACTACGTAGAAGATTACAAACTAGTTTGGATAAGGTTCTAGATAGGCTACACATCCTAGAAGGTATGCTGATAGCCTTTTTAAATATTGATGAAGTTATTGATATTATCAGAAATTATGATGATCCAAGTTTAGAGCTTCAGAGTAGATTTGCACTTTCTGAAATTCAGGCTGAAGCAATTTTGAATATTAGGCTACGTAAATTAGCAAAGATTGAAGAAATTGAAATTAAAAAAGAGCAGAAAGAGTTACAAAAAGAAAAAGAGTTACTTGAAGGGTATCTAAATAGTGAAGTTAAGTTTAAAAACTTAATGAAAAAAGAATTAAAACAAATTCTTGCTGATTTTGGTGATAGTAGACGCTCTAAAATAGTTGAAGCTGATAAAGCTCAAGCTCTAGAAGAGAAAGATCTGATGCCTAGTGAAAGAGTTACTGTTATTTTATCAAAAGCTGGTTGGGTAAGATGTGCTAAAGGTGATAATATCGATCCTAAAGGCTTAAGTTATAAGCCTGAAGATAAACCATATTTGGCAACCTCTGGTAATAGTAATATTAAATTGATTTTCTTTACTAAGCTTGGCAAAGCATATTCGATGTATGTCGATAAGTTTCCATCAGCTAGGGGCTATGGTGAGCACATAACCACCTATATTCCTTTAGATAAAGAGGATGAGATTATTAATATAGAGTTTGCTAATGTTGCTGAGCATTTCTTAATTGCTAGTACTAGTGGAAAAGGCTTCGTGATACCAGCTGAAGATTTGATAGCAAATAAAGTTACAGGTAAAAATATCTTTGATGCTGATGATGTCTTTAAGTTTATACCGTATGATAAAGATTTGAAGATGCTTGCGGTTAGTTCACAAGGTAGGGCGATTATTCGAGACTTTGAAAGCTTTGCAGTCCTTAAGAAAGGTAAAGGTAAAGCTATAATTAAATTAGATAAAAAAGATGAACTTAAATTTATTGAATTATTCAAACCAGAGCAAGAACTTACCCTTAGTGCGGGTAAGAGGTTTATTCGTATTGATAATAAAAACTTTGAAACATACTATACAGACAAGCCATCAGGTGGAGGTGTATTATTACCTCAAGGATTTAGAAAGATAACAAAAATAGATATAGAGAGTGTAGAATGAAAAAAATAGCGATATTAGGGGCTATGGAGATAGAAATCCAGCCGATATTACAAAAATTAGAAAAATATGAAACTGTAGAATATGCAAATAATAAATATTATGTTGCTAACTATAATGGTATAGAGCTTGTTGTAGCTTATAGCAAGATTGGTAAAGTTTTCTCAAGTTTGACAGCAACAATAATGATAGAACATTTTGGCGTTGATGCATTGTTATTTACAGGAGTAGCTGGTGGGCTTCAAGATTTGCAAGTAGGTGATATGATTGCTGCAACAGCAACAGTTCAGCATGATGTTGATATTACAGCTTTTGGTTATCCTTATGGTAAGATTCCTATTTCTGAAGTTGAGATTGCTACTTCAGCACGGATACTAGAACAAGCTAAAGTAATCGCAAAAGAGCTTAATTTAAATTTACATACTGGAGTAATTGCTACTGGAGATCAATTTGTCCATTCTGCTGAAAGAAAAGATTTCGTGGTCAAAGAGTTTGATGCAAAAGCTATAGAGATGGAAGGCGCTAGCGTTAATCTTATTTGTAATGAAATGAATATCCCTAGCTTTATACTAAGAAGTATATCAGATACTGCTGATGGAGATGCACCAGATAATTTTGATGAATTTGCAAAAATGGCAGCAAACCGATCAGCTGATTTTGTAATGAAATTAGTTGATAGAATAAAATAATAATATGATCTTAAAGTTTAAGCACAAACTTGGGGCGTTAATATTAATATTGATATCGAGTTACTGCTATGGCTTAACAGATCAGCAAATTAAAAATGTTCAGCAAACTATAGATTTGCTACAACAAAAAAACTATCAAGATTATTTGATAGTTAAAAATGAAAATAATATTACTGATCAAAAAACTAAAACTTACTTAAATTATAAAGAGATATCTTTACATCCTGATAAATTCTCTCAACAACAAATCCAGCAATTTTTCAAAGCTCATAAGGATGAGTATTGGGCATCTGAGCTATGTGATGACTTGGCAATATATTATGCTAAAACGAAAAATTGGAAAATGTTTGAAAAGTATTATGATGGCGATTTACAAACGGTAGGCCAATGCTGGGTTACAGATAATCAGAGTAAGGTAGATAAAAATAAGGCTATCAAAGATTTTGCTAAGTATTGGCAAAAAAATAAATTTAATGCGCCAGAGTGTGTTGGATTAGATAAAGATGTCAAAAAATATACTCCAAAAGAAAAGCAGTGTATATTGGATAAAGCACATAATTTAGCATTGAGTAATGATTTTAATGATTCGTCAAAACTTCTGTCTAAATATGTTAAACAAGATCAAGAGTATGCTAATTACATAGATCAGTGGAAGTACGTTACTTATAATCTTAGTGTTAACAATTTAGATGGTTTTATAAAAAAATATCATGAGTATCCAAAGTTTACAGATGTGATTTTGGATATTGCCAGTGATAATGTAAAAATTGATGCTTTGAAATATGCTAAGGTTTGGCAAAAGTTAAGATATAGAAAGCTGCTAAGTTATCAAGTGCAACAACAGATAGATGAGAAAATAGGAGTTGCTCTTGCACAAAATCATGATAGTAATGCTAAGCAATGGTTATGGAAAATTGATAAAAAGCATATTTCTAAAGTTGCGGAGGATTGGATTTTAAGAATTGATTTATATAATTCTAACTATAGTGGTTATATTGAGGATTATCTTAATAGTTCAAAAAAGGTACAACAAGAAAAAGTATGGAAATACTGGCTAGCTTATAGTTATCAGAAAATTGGTATGCCTGATAAAGCTCAGCCGATTTATATTGAGCTAGCTAAAATTCCATATAATTATTACTCATATCTATCTGCTGATGCTTTAGGTATAAATTATAGTTATGGTGATAATAATTTTAGTGGGATATCATATTCTGAAATTCAGAAGCTTGAATCAGATGAAAATGTTAAACATGCTATAGAGTTACATAAAATGGGTCAGTTTAATGACTCTGTAAAACTTTGGAAATGGATAGTTCGTAAAAAGTTTTCAGATGGCTATAGAAATGAAATACCTCTTTTAGCACAATTAGCTTGGTTATATGAGATGTATTATCAAGCAATATTTAGTATGCATATGATGGGTTTAGATAGTCATGTACATTTATTATATCCAGATGCATTTGATGAGATTGTGCAGGAACAATCTAATAAATATGATTTGAAACAGGCTTTGATTTACTCAATAATGAGAAAAGAATCTTTGTTTGAAATTGAAGCAAAATCATACGTGGGTGCAAAGGGTTTGATGCAAGTTACAATTCCTACGGTTAATTTCATATCTGATAAATATAGATTGGGCTATAACATCAATAATTCATCAGATGAAATATTTGATCCTTATATAAATATTAAAATTGGTTCTGCCAATTTAGATTTTCTAGATGGTCTATTTAAAAGTAATTTAGTTCTAGCTATTGCAGCGTATAATGCAGGACCTGGTAATGTTAATAAGTGGCTTACAGATAAGCAAATTCCTGTAAAACAATGGATTGAAAATATTCCATTTGGAGAAACTCGTCATTATATAAGAAAGGTTTTGGTTAATATGATTGTATATAATAATGTCATTCTAAAAGATAATAAAAAACTAAAGTTAAGTGACTTGTTAAATACAAATGTTTCGAATAAATTTGATTTTAAGAAGTAACTTTGCCCAGTAATAATATTGGGCTTTTATTGTTAATAATGTTAGTATTTCTATCAAAATAAATTTTGTATATCTATAGAAGTGTTAAGTAAAAAAAAGTTTATCATAGGAAGTATAGCATTCTTATCAATAGGTATTGGTTATAGTCTTACAAACCAGCAGATACAGTATTCACAGCAAGCTATAAAAGCTTTGGATAAAAAAGATTATAAGTCATATTATTATCTAAAAACAAAGCTTAAAGATACAAGCATATATCCTTATCTTCAATATAAAGAAATAGCTATAGATCCTGCTATATTTGAGATAGGAACAATAGATGATTATTTAAAAGAGAATCAAAACAGTTATTGGAGTAGTCAACTTAGAGATAATTTAGCTAACTATTATGCTAATAAAAAAGATTGGCAACATTTTCAAAAGTATTATAGTGGAGATTTGGGTATATCAGGTAAATGTTGGTCAATGCAGGCTGAATATGAGTCAGGTAATAAGTCTAAAGCTATAAACCAATATGGCGATCTTTGGCAGAATCGTGTCTATATGCCATCGGCGTGTAATGATATGCAAAAGTATTGGGATGGTTCTGAAGATAAATCAAAAGAGTATCTAACTACAAAGGCATATACTCTAGCTTTTGCTAATAAGTTTGATGATAGCTTATGGTTGCTAAATACATATGTTAAAGATAATAAAGATTATGTGAACTATATATCAGCATGGCAAAATGCTATTAAGAATCCTAATAATTTAGACAATTTTATAAATAGATTCCATAATTATAGGAACTTCGACAAAATCTTTGTTGATATATCGACTGATTTGGTTAAAAAGAACCCTGAGCAATATGCAAAAATATGGGATAGTTTAAAAAATAAAAGATATCTTAGTAATCAGACCAAGCAACAGTGTATTTCAGCTATAGCAGTTAGTTTTGCTAGATCACAATCGCCTCAAGCTAAACATTGGCTAGCGAGGGTAGATAAAAAATATCTTGATACCACAGCATGGGAATGGTTGCTAAGAGTAGATTTATATAACGAGAATTTCAAAGATTATATACAAACATATAATCAATTACCTAAGAAATCTCAGCAAGATGAGGCGTGGAGATATTGGTTAGCATATAGTTACGAACAAGTAGGTCAAAAAGCAAAAGCGGATGATATATATATAAATTTAACTAAGACTCCTCTGGATTACTATTCATTCCTAGCATCTGATAAGCTTGGTAAGCCATATAATTTTGGTAGTGATAATGCTGATAAGTTAGATAGTGGCGAAGCTAAAAAACTTGAATCTGAAGAGGCTATTCAACAGGCAATAGATTTATATCAGATTGAGCAATTTAAGGATTCTACAAGTCTTTGGAAGTGGACGATACGCAATAAACTTAAAAATAAAGATATTACACAGATCAAAGAGTTAGCTAGATTAGCAGAAGATAATAAAATGTACTATGCTGCAATATTTAATATGGCTGTAATTGGTAAATACAATAATATTGATATGTTGTTCCCGAAAGCATTTTTAGATACAGTTGAGAAGAATGCTAAAGAATTTGGTATAGACCAAGATCTAGTATTATCGATAATGCGTAAGGAGTCATTATTTGATGTTGAAGCTGGCTCATGGGCAGGTGCAAAGGGACTAATGCAAGTAACAGAGCCTACAGCTAAATTTATTGCAAAGAAATATAAGTTATCTCTAATTGGTGATAAGTCTGAAAGTATGGCTAGTCAGATATTTGTACCTGAGAATAATATTAAGCTTGGTACAGCTAATTTGTATTTCTTGGAAAAGCTATTTGATAAAAATCCAGTATTGGGAATAGCTGCTTATAATGCTGGTCCAGGAAATGTTGCTAAATGGTTGAATAACAAAGAAGTTCCGGCAACCATTTGGATAGAGAATATTCCATTTGGTGAAACTCGTCATTATGTTAGAAAGGTTCTAATGTATATAATTGTATATAATAATTTTGTATTCAAAGACAAAAAGAATCATATTAGTAATTTCTTAGATTATAAGATATCTGACAAGCAGAGTTTTAGAAAATAAACTCTTATAAATCTAAATGGTATATAATCATATCAAATGTTTTGTTCTGCCATAAAGCTAATGCGTGTAATAATAAGTGGTGTTAAAAGAGAGAATTTATTAGCATACTTTTTGACATACGTTGGGTATATGACTTTAACAATCTCAATGACCTTAACACCATCGTTAGCATCTAATTTGCATCTGTCTGATTATGTAACGCAGATAGCCATGAGCCTATCATTTTTTATGTTTAGTGTTTCTGCGATTTTATTTGCGACTTTATCAGATGTTTTTACAGCAAAGAGAGTACTATTTTTTTCACAGAGCTTGTCTATATTGGGTTTAGTTTGCATCGGACTATCTGATAGTATCTATACTGTATATATTGGTTTTGTGAGTTTGGGGCTTGGTACGGGATGTTACTCATCTATCGCTAGAGCATTGATATCACGTAATGCTGATAATAATAGCCAAATGAAAAAAGCATATTCGGTTTTATCAGTAATGATAATAGTTGCACCTATAGTTAGTACATATTTAGCTTTATTATTAATTCCGATTTCTTGGCGAGCAGCTTATTTTTGTATGGCAACAATTGAAGTGGTATTATTTATTTTTTCAATAAAGATATTAACTGCTGATGCTCAAAGACAGATTGTAATTCCAGCTTCTAAAATACTCTCAGGCTTTGCTCATGCACTATCTCAGCCTAGATATTTGTTAAATGTAATGATTGTAGCAATACTTTTTTCTTTTTATCTGGGTGTTTTGATGAGCTCATTTAAAGGTTTGTTGGTTGATGAATTAAATATGTCTATAGATGTCTTTACCGTAGTATTTTTGGTGACATCCTTACTATATATCCTTGGAATATTTAGTTATCGCATTAAGGCAGATAGTAGCCATAAGAAACGTTATAATCTAGGTATTTTAGCTATTATATTTATTTTTATAATTTTATATAGCTCTTTAGAATTATCATCATATAGTACTGTGACAACCTTGCATTTAATATGTTATTTTTTAGGCTTTTTTATACCTATGGCTACAGGTGCCGCTATGAGTAATATTACCAAAGGACATGGTACTGCCGCAGCAATGATAACATTCTCAGTAGCATTGTGTATGTCAATATGGGGATTTCTGAAGGCACATTTAAATATTTCAAATTATCATTTTATACTTTTGGCTTTGTGGATTAGTTTTAGTTTAGCTTTGCTGTTGAAGATTATTATAGTTTTTGTGGTTGAAAAAGATAGGAAATAATATTTTTATTTTGTTGACATAAAACCAACGAAATATAGTGGTTTTGAGGATTATAAACTCTTCTTTATAAGAATTTATTTAGCCTAATCTAAAAAAAGCATAATCATTTAAAATGAGTACTGTAAGCCAGATGTTACGAAGTTTTGTGATTCACCAGTAAATGATATTGTATAGGTATAAGATACTTTTAGACTAAGATTATCAACATATTTGATCGGGAACATTACACCAGCTGGAAAAACTGCAAATCCTCCCCATGTATTATTTGTATCTAAATAGCTACTTGGAGCATTACGTTGATTAGCTATACCATTAATATTTGTGTGTCCAATTCCAAGTCCGGCAGCAGCATATGCGGTTACATAATTATTTATTTTGTAATAGTATTTTGCAGCCCCAGCAAAATAGTTATTAACCTGAGTCGTATTGTATTGGCTAACAAGAAAATTTTGGTATACAAACTCTACAGCATAAGATTCACTAAATCTATATCCTAAGTTAGCAACTACAGTTCCACCACCTTTTGACATATCGGTTTGTTGCCCCCAACCGCCATTAATTGCGACATATATCGATGGTTTAAAAGTCTTCTTAGTTATATCGTCAAGATCGTTAATGTTATAGTAGTTTGGTGGTAATCTATAGAGATTCTCGGTATCTTTTTCAAGTTTTTTGGAATCTGATTTAATATTAGTATCAAGCTCAGTATTTGCTAACACTTGGTTAGCTATCAAAAAAAGAATTATACTGAATAAAAGATTTTTTATTTTCATACTTATTAATAAAAACTTTAGGGTATGATTTAGTCTGAATAATTAGCATCAAATTGAATTTTTTGTGATGGTGCTAACTTGATACCGATCTCTTCGGCTAAGTCTAGCATACTCATGATAAACTGCTCTCTTTGCTTTAGTTCTTCTCCCCAATCAGCAGAGATAAAGAAAACATAAACTAATATTTTGATAGATGCTGGTTTTAAATCATTTACACGTATATAGTATCCCTCTTTTCTCATGTGAGGGGTGTTTAATACTAGTTTATTGATGGCGTCAACATAAGATCTGAGTTTAGAGGTAGGTGTTGATTCGTCAATTTCAAGAGTAGTCATATATCTTCTATATATTCTTTCACCCATATTATTGATTTGTGAAGTTACAAAAGCATAGTTAGGTATTATAAGTGCTGAATCTTCAAATGTTCTAATTGTTGTACTTCTTAGTCCTATTTTTTCAACTATTCCTTCTTTGTCTTTTATAATAACCCAATCACCAATTTTTATTGGTCTTTCTACAGCTAGGATTATCGATCCAAATAAGTTTTCGATTGTATCTTTACCAGCAAGAGCTATAGCAAGACCACCTATGCCAAGAGCTGCTAAGAAATGAATCATGTCAATGCCAAGCTCTTGGATTATGATTCCTGCGATTATTAATATAATAATAAGGTTAATTACTTTATTAGCTATTATTATAGCAAACGCAAATCTTGCAGATCTATTTTGGTCCTTAACTTTTTTGTAAGAAGAGATTATGAATGAGCATAGTACATTCATAATCTCTGTACATAAGAACATTACTACAATTCCATATACAATTTTAAAAATTATATCGAAATAGTTGGAAGCATTTGTGAATATGATTAATGAATTAAAAAAGAAAAAATATGCAGCATACATTGATATTATTAATGATGTCGCAATGCTTAATTTCTTCATTGTTTTATAGTCTTTATTTTCAAAAAGACTACCTATAACTCTGAATATTGGTGTTAAAACTACAAACAACACTTTATATATCACATAAAATAGCATTAGTGAGATTATTGATATAATGCTAATATACAAATTTGGTCCATACTCTTTTAGAAGGCTAGGAATATTTTCCCAAATAGAATTACGTAGATTAGAGCCAAAAGGTGCTCTAACATTATTATTTAGCTCATCCAAAAATATACTTACTCCATCTAACTGAGCATTTTTAGGGAAGATCCAGTTTTTAGTGTTAGTATCTTTATTGGTAATATTTTCTAAATATATACTTTTACCTGAAGTAGGAGAAGTGTAGACCATTACCAAATTACTACCAGGAAGAACTTCTCCGGGTATATTTCGTATAGTGATTTTAGCAGTTTTGAAGACTCTATCCATACTGAAAGCTATAAATGAAGCAAAATCTTTTCTAATATTCTCATTAATCCAGCTAGTGTCCATTATGTCTAAAGCATCTGCCATTTTGAACTTATATGCGTCATTAGCTCCAAATATGAACTGCATGTATGATAATACTGGCATTGATATATTTCTTATATTATCTTCACCTAGGCTCTTTTCTTTTTTGAAGTCAGCGAATTTTTTAAGTGTATTAGTATCTGTGAAATTTTCTTTTGTAAAATACCAGTTTCCATCACTATTTTTTGCTAAATAAAATGTTTGTTTGTCGCTGCCTTTACCTAGAGTTAGATCTAATCTATCTCCTGTTGTATCATTTGGTATATCACTAATTTTAAAATCGGTTTTTAGTATGGCTACCAACATGGTATCAATATCTATATCTTTTTCACTGCTAGTATAATCGTTGACTTTAATAGGTTCAGAAGAGATAGTATTTATCACATCATAATAGTAGTTATGATATCCCATCCATAGGCTCAAAGCTTTGTATGTAAAATTGGTAAATAAGTTTTGAGGTGTTCTATCGTTGAATTTATCCATTTCACTCTTACTTAAAAATCCGAATGAACCATCTTCTAGTACTTTATATTGAGTTTCTGATAAGTATGTAGCATTAGTCATTGGTTTAATATATACATATGCAGATAATATAAACAAGATGAGAAAAACTATTTTTAAAAATAGTAGGGCTTTAGATAGATTCTTTTTTTTATTCATATTTTATAAACTTAATAAGATAGGTAACTAAGTGATTTTAGATTAATGAAAAATGCTATGCAATTTATTTTTAGACTTAGCAATTGCTATAAAGTATGCGTATTAACTAAGTCATTATAGCAAAGAGGTATGATTTTAAATGTTATTTATAGTAATATTTGTAGCTAAGTTTATAAATAGTAAGTGACTAAAATGTTTTCTCATCTTCGTGTCCATACAGGATATTCTGTTGTTGATAGTACAGTTCGTTTAGGAGATCTTTTTGCTCGAGCAAAAGATAAAAGTATTGTCGCGGTAGCATTAACCGATGTGTGTAACTTATTTGCTGCAGTTAAGTTTTACAAGCAAGCTTTATCAAATGGGATTAAGCCTATCTTTGGCGTAGAGCTAAAGATTGATACAGAATTTGGTGTATGTGATTTAGTACTATTAGCAGAAAATAATCAAGGTTATCAAAATATAGTTAATCTAGTTTCAAAAGCATATCAAGAGGCTGATAGGTTTGGTTCAATACCATTAATACCCAAAGACTGGCTAAAAGATATAAATTTGGCAAATGTTATCTGTTTAAATGGTGGTCAGAATGGCGAGCTAGGTAAAGCTATTTTAGCTAAAGATAATATCAAGACCGAAGAAATTATTAGTGAAAATATCGCAATTTTTGGTAGAGATAATTATATTATTGAAATTCACAAACTTAAGTATGAAAATGAGGGCTTATATAACGAGAAAGCACTTGAATTTGCGAGTAAACACAATCTCATAGCAGTAGCGACAAATTTGACAGTGTTTATGGAGTCAGATGATTATGACATCCATGAAATCAGAGCTTGTATCAATGAAAAAACAACAATCCTTGATGAATCGCGTAAATCTAAATTCACAAGAGAACAGTATCTAAAGTCAGCTGATGAAATGTATCAAACTTTCTCAGAGTTACCAGTATTGTTAGAGAATACTTTAGCAATAGCAAAACGCTGTAATGTAACATTTGATTTGGGTAAACCATGTTTGCCAACGGTTGATATTCCAGATGGTTTAACAGAGAGAGGGTACTTTTCAAAGCTATGCTATCAAGGTTTAGATAAACGTTTAGCAAAAATTCTAGAAAACAGACCAGCTGATAAGCATGAGCATATTATAAAAGTTTACAAAGATAGACTGCAACGCGAGATCGATATTATCTGCGATATGGGCTTTCCTGGTTATTTCTTGATAGTTGAGGATTTTATTAGATGGTCAAAAGAGAATGATATCCCAGTAGGTCCAGGGCGTGGTTCTGGTGCTGGTTCATTAGTAGCTTATTCATTGCTTATTACTGATATTGATCCTTTACCGTATGGTTTACTCTTTGAGAGATTTCTAAATCCTGAAAGGGTGTCGATGCCTGATTTTGATATTGATTTCTGTATCCAAGGTAGAGATAGAGTTATCAAATATGTAGAGCAAAAATATGGTAAGCAAAGTGTTGGGCAAATTATCACCTATGGCACTATGGCTGCTAAAGGTGTGGTGCGAGATGTAGTGCGTGTGATGGGGCAGAGTTTTGGTTTTGGAGATAGGATTGCTAAGCTAATACCAGAAACACCAGGTACTACATTTAAAAAAATCTTGCATGAAGGTGAACCTCTATATGATGAAATGCAGGCAGATGAAGAAGTTGCTGAGATTGTTGAAAAAGCTCAAAAATTAGAAGGTCTACCACGAAGCTTGGGTAAGCATGCTGCGGGTATTGTGATATCGCCAACTGTGATATCAGATTTTGCTCCTGTATATTGTGAAGATAAAGGTGGAGATATAGTTACCCAATTTGATAAGGGCGATGTTGAAGATGTTGGTCTTGTTAAGTTTGATTTCTTGGGACTGAAAAACTTAACAATTATCAAAAATGCTATTGCAAGCATCAATGCTAAGAGATCAGCTAATGAAACGCCTCTAGATATTTCTGATATTCCTCTTGATGATGAGAAAACATTTAAACTGCTTCAAGCTGGTAAAACTATCGGTATATTTCAGCTAGAGTCACAAGGTATGCAACAGATTGTCAAAGATCTTGGCACATCAAATTTTGAGGAGATTATCGCCTTAGTAGCACTATATCGTCCTGGTCCGATGGAGAATATCCCAACATTCGTAGATCGCAAACATGGTAGAAAGCAAACTATCTATTTACATCCATTACTAGAAGAAGTGCTTAGAGAGACTTATGGTATACCAGTTTATCAAGAGCAGGTAATGCAAATGGCGCAGAAGCTAGCTGGTTATACTTTAGGCGGAGCAGATTTATTGCGTCGCGCAATGGGTAAGAAAAAGCCAGAAGAGATGGAGCAACAGCGTAAAATCTTCAAAGAGGGTGCCGCTAAATATCATAATATCGAAGCTGGACTTGCTGATGAGATATTTGACCAAATGGAAGCTTTTGCTGGTTATGGTTTCAACAAATCTCATGCTGCGGCCTACGCGTTGATTGCTTATCAAACTGCTTGGTTAAAAGCACATTATCCAGATGAATATATGGCTGCTCTGATGTCAGGGGATATGGGCAATACAGATCAGTTGGTTAAATTTATTTTAGATGCTAAGAATATGGGTATAACAGTCTTAGCACCAAATGTAAATAAGAGTGTCTATGATTGTATTGCAGCTTCAAAAGGAACGATTTTATTGGGTCTAGGTGCTATCAAAGGTCTTGGTGGTGAGGCTATCAAGAGTGTACTTAATGAGCGAGAAGCTTCAGGGGAGTTTAGTTCTATTTTTGACTTAACTCGTAGAGTGGACTTGCGTAAGGTTAATAAAAAAGCACTCGAAGCACTATGTTTTGCAGGAGCTATCAAGGATATATCTAAAAATAGAGCAACAGCTTTTAACTCTATCGAAAAAGCTATCAAAAACGCTGGTTATGTGAATGAAATGGCTGCTGCTGGGCAAAATGATTTATTCGGTTTCACAGAACAAGAGAGTGATACTGATACAGAGCTTGAAAGAGAATGTATTGTAGAGGAGTGGAATCTTAGAGAGCTTTTGATTAATGAAAAAAAAGCATTAGGAATGTATTTCTCAGGGCATATTATTGATGGTGAAAGTCATTGGCGTAATCATGTTAGCTTTAGTGATCTTGAGAAAATCCAAAAGCCAAATATGGATGGTAATTCAGTCAGAATAATCGCAAGTATGATAACACCACCAGCTAGACGAAAAACTAAGACTGGTAGAGTTCTGTATATTATTAATATTGATGATGAATTTGATAGAGCAGATTGTCTAGTTGGTGAAGATGTATTTGCTGCAGTTAAGGATAATATCCAAGTTGATGATGTGGTTGTAGTAGAGGGTAAAGTTAGCCGTGATAATCAAAGAGAGTGCAATAAGCTAAGTGTTGATAAGGTACAACCGATATCACAGTATATTGATGAGAATTTTAGTAAAGTTGAGCTGAATCTTAGAAGTCAAAATGTAAACCCTACAAACCTAAAAAAAGTATTAGATAACCTCAAGAAAAATATAGCTACTACTGATATTCAAAGAGAAAATGTCTTAGAAATAAAAGTATCTCTAGATGATGTTGATGCTAAGTTTGAATATTTTCGAAAGCCATTCTCGGTGTATGAGTTTGTTAATGATATTAGTAGATTAATAGCTGAGGGTACTACTGTTAGTTTGAGTGGGATTTAAAACATATAAAGTCATTCTATGGCTTGATCGTAGAACCTAAAATTATAGCATCAATAGCCGTCTAGCTTAAAGATAGTTTGAGCTATGATTAGATTACTATTTACTTAGACTTTTTGTTTTGCTTAAATAAGGTATTATGTATATGTAATAAATTGACTGTATTATGGAAGCTCGAGCAGTAAAATTCTTAGAGGTGTTAGCTAAAAAGGCGACTTTCAATATTCCTGTATATCAAAGAAATTATGATTGGAATGATAAACAGTGTTTAGATTATATTAATTCTTTAGAAAAAGTGATTGTAAATAACCTTTCTGACTACTTTATGGGTAGTATTGTATATATCAAAGGTGATACTGAAGAATATATAAATACAGGTTTTGATGAGTTTGTTATTATTGATGGACAACAGAGAATTACTACCACGCATCTATTTCTAAAAGCGTTATATGACTTATCAGAAGATGATTACATAAAAGAGCAGATAAAAGATGATTATTTGTACAATATAAGATCTAAGGAAGAGAAGCTTAAGCTTAAGCCAATTAAGGATGATAACTTAGTTTTTTCTAAACTAATAAAAGAAAACTCACTAAGATTTAATGTTAATAGTAAAATTGCATGTAATTTTAAGTTTTTGAAACAAGAAATAAAAGAGAGAAAAATTGATCCTTCTAAATACTTAGCAGCATTGAGAAAGGTATATGTTGTTGAGATTATTTTGGACAGGAAATTGGACGATCCTCAGTCGATTTTTGAGAGTATTAACTCTACTGGATTAGGCTTAACTCAAGCTGACTTAATAAGAAATTATATTTTAATGGATAAGAACTATAAAGAGCAAACATATTTGTTTGAGACATATTGGCATAAAATTGAAACATTATTGTCGAGTGAAAATATCTCTGATTTTATTAGAGATTATTTAACAATGGAGAGTGGCACTACTCCAAACAAGAAAGATGTTTATATTGAGTTTAAAAAATATTGTCTAGATTATAGTGTTGAAGAGATACTAAAAAAGCTTGTTTATTATGCATGTATATACAAGTATTTCTTAGATGTTGAATTTCCTAATAGTAATATGGTTACTGAAGAGCTTTATACTATAATTAATGTCCTGAATAATACGGTTGTCTATCCGCTATTATTAAAAATCTTTTCATATTATGAAGATGGTGATATTGAGCTTGATATTGTTATAAAAGTATTAAAACTTATAGTTAGTTATTTGATAAGGAGGAATATATGCTCTTATCCTACGAGTGCTTTAAATAAAATTTTTGCATCAATGTCTAATAAGGACTATGATGTTCAGTTTTTATATGATGATATTGAAAAACAACTACTTAGTAAAAAATTCCCTAACAATGAGGAGTTTAGAAAAGAGTTTGCAAATAAAGATATCTACAATATCAATAAAAATCTAGCAAAAAGTATTCTATATAAGATAGAAAAAATCAATAATAAGGAATTGGTTGGAATAGATAAATTAACACTTGAACACATAGCCCCCCAAAAGTTAACACCAAAGTGGCAGGGAGAATTATATAATCTGGATGGAAAGAATTATGAAGAAATATACAAATCATATCTTCACACATTTGGAAACTTGACATTAACAGGATACAATCAAGAGCTGTCAAATAAAACTTTTATTGAAAAGAAAAATATCTATGAGGAAAGTAGTCTGTTTATAAATCGATACTTTTACGATATTAACAGTTGGGGTAAAGAATCAGTAAGTAAGCATGTTGATTGGCTATTTTCATTTGTAGAAAAAATGTATTTTTATCCTGAAATTGTACGTGTTACTGAAACGGAAGAAGTATCATTAAATGATGATGTTGATGTAACAAGTAGAAAAATTCAAAAGATTTTTTTATATAATGAAGAGTATAATTGTGATTCATGGATCCAATTCTTAGAGAAGTTTATGGAATATATGTATTCTAAAAAACCAGAAAATTTAAAACATCTTGCTAGCAAGGTAGAAGATGAAAGTTTTAAATACATATCTACTTGCCCAGATGTATTAAGAAAAAATAAGAAAGTCAGTGATAATATTTATTTTGAAGCAAATTTATCAGCAAAAGGCATAGTTTCTGTAATATCAATTGTATGTGATGAGCTGGGGATTGATAAATCTAAAATTAGGTATGTACTTAGATAGCTTATATCCACAGTTTGAAAGGTTTTTTAATAATCAGCTTAGTTCGAAAGATATAGGCTTTAATCTACAAATATCAACAATAGATTTACATTTAGCAGATAATGTTAGTTATAAAGATTTTATTAAGTCTTTGAAAGAAAAACTTCAAAAGACTTTAGAAGTTGAAAAATCTTAGCGAATAATGATTATTCAAAATCTAACTAAAAGCCTTTGAATATTGATGACTAAATAAAGATTTATTCTTTATCTTATTAGACACTTTATAATAATTTCTAACACCTAAAATCGGCACAAAAACCTCAATATAGAAAGTTAATATTCCAGCTAATGACATAGCAATTAAAAACATATTTTGAGAAAGGCTCATTAAAACTAGTGGTGGCAAATAAGTGCAGATTAAGACTTTAAGGTAAGCATTTTGTCCAAAAGCATCTTTTAGCGCATCGATTACACCTATTGAGATACAACAGAAAGAGCCTATCATAGATATTAATTGAAAAGTGCTTAACATATTGCTGATAGTGTATGACTGAGTAAAAAAGCTAATACTATTATTAAAAGCTATAAGCTGATTTTTACTATTATAAATACTCATCATTCCCTGACTACCTTCTGCTGGTATTGTAAAGAATATTGCCAAAATCCATGCTATATAAATCAGCGCTATGACTGTTGTACTAAAGATAAGCAAGAAAACAAAAGATTTAAAAGAAATACGATTATCATAAAACTTTACTAAACTTGGGATAATAAAGTGATAACCAAAAGCATTAAATAATACAAATAAGAATGAAAATGCTCCTATTGATTGAATAGGATAGTTATCAATGCTAAGAGTAATTTTGCTTGTAGAATAAAAAATTAGAAATATAGCTATGACAATAAGAGAGAGTTTAGCTACGACAAATATAACATTACTCTTGATTATAATTCTAGAGTTATAAGTTGTAATTCCACCTAGTATAAATACTAGAATTACACCAGATAATAAGTAACTTAAATTACTGTTTTGTGCAAAGTATAAGCTTACGGATGAGCTAATGCCAGATATGTAAGTGGTCAGTGTTAAATATAGTATTAATAGATAACCTCCAAAAACAGTAACCTTAGCTCCTTTAAAGTTTAAGAATTTGGTAGATAGCGAGAAATATGTATTGTGCTTAACTGGGAGGTTATAAGATATTTTTAATATACATAATCCTGTAAATGTCATTATTAACCATACTAAACATATTGCCAATAAGCTTCCCACAAATCCTAAGTTAACAGCAGCTATAGGTAAACCTATGATGCCACCACCTATAGTTGAACCAATAATTAAAAATACACCTATAAACCGCTTCATATTTCATTATTTTGAATAATTATTCATATATGATAGTTTAAAAACATCTCGTTTGGAACTTTTTTATCATGAAAGTGAGATTTTTATTATTTTCTTGAATAAAAATTCACAAAGCGGTTAAGCTTATTAGATGCTACCTACTGTTATAATATAGTCTTATAGACTATTGTAAATTTGTCCTAAAATGCAAAATTCTCTTCAAATGGATTGGTTCAAAGTTATTACTTTGATTGGATTTTTGTACTATACTTACTAGCAAGATTAAAAGTAGATTTTTATAATGAAGTATTATAAGCATATAGATGGTCTTAGAGCACTGGCGGTGTTAGCTGTAGTGTTATTCCATTTAGATATTAGTTGGGTTAAATCAGGCTTTCTTGGGGTTGATATATTTTTTGTTATTTCAGGATTTCTAATAACTAGTATTATTATTCGTGATCTAGAAAATAAAACTTTTTCTATCAAAAACTTTTACCTAAGAAGAATGAGGCGTATTTTGCCTGCATTAATTGTGGTGCTTATATTTTCGACAATTTTTGCATGGTTAATTTTATTACCTCAAGATTTAAGAGATTATTCTAAGTCGTTAGTTAGTGCTTTGGGATCATTTTCAAATTTATATTTCTTTAGTTCACTAAGTTTTGGCTACTTTAGTACCGACTCTGAATTGATACCTCTATTACATACTTGGTCTCTAGGGATTGAAGAGCAGTTTTATATTTTTTGGCCATTATTTTTAATAGCTGCTTTTAGTATTCCTGTTAAGCTAAAAAACCGAGTTGAGATGTCTATACATCATAAACTATTGTATGGTTGTATAATTTTGACCATTTTGTCATTGGTTTCTTTGATATTTTTAAATGGCTCAGAGTATTACTACTTTCCAGTTACAAGAGCATTTGAGTTATTGTTTGGCTGTTTTTTGGCGATATATTCAGTTAACAAAGAAATTACTCTAAGTAAGTTGACCGCAAATATTTTAGGATTAATATCTGTTGTATTGATGCTAGTACCTATACTCTTTGTAAAAGTATTTTATCCAGGTTTGGGTATGATAGAAGCTTGTCTTGGGGCAACTTTATTTATATATGTAGGCTTGAATAATAATGTCTCTTTCATACACAGAGTTTTCTCACTTAAACCATTGGTTGCAATTGGCTTAATATCATATTCATTATATTTATGGCATTGGCCGATAATTGCTTATGTCAATTACCTGAGTATTGATAGTACTTACTTTATCAAGGCTATTATTCTTATCGCTAGTTTTGGCTTAGCTACACTGACTTATTTCTTAGTAGAGAAACCTTTTAGATACAAGTTTAAGATGTCATTTTCTAAAACATTGGTTGTATTGTGGATACTTCCAATATTTTTAGCGTCTTCATTTGCCTTATGTACTAAATATATCAAAAACTTTGCTGTTAATATTCCACCACCAATTGTAGATCTTCGTAAATTAAATGGCATTTATGGTTTTGAGAGAGTAGATGAGAACAAGTGTTTTTTACAAAATGCATCATCAGAGTTTACATCAAAAATGTTACCTCCGGAAAGTAAATGTTTAATAGGCGATGCTTCACAAGATAAAGATACAAATATACTATTTATTGGTGATTCTCACGCTCGTGCAGAGTTTCCAATGTTAGGCGTGTGGTTATCAAATATTCATAAAAGTGCCTACTTAGTATCTCAAAGAAGTACTCCTTTTATAGAAAATCTTCCTAATACAGAATTAGGAGTATCAATGATCGATAGAAACAATGCGTTGAAAGACTTAATAAGAAAGCAGTCTTTTAAATATGTTGTTTTGGGTGGTGATTGGTCTGAGAAAAATAATGAGCCTTATATATCAGGTATCGAAGAATCAATAAAGCTAATAATTGAGAATAATGCGGTTCCTGTGGTGATATTGGATACTCCAAAACTACCAAAAGGTTTTAATAACTATTGTATTGTTTCAACTACTAAGTTCATTTTACTATTTGATCCTCATCATTGTGAGCTTCGATTGAAATATGTGCAAGATCAGCAAGAAGAGTTTGAGGAGTTAATGTATAAACTTAAAGCTAAGTATCCTCAACTAGTATTGATAGATCCTAAAAAAGTCTTGTGTAATAGCCACTACTGTAAGACTTCCTTAAATGGTATACCAGTATATATGGATAGTCATCACCTAAATTATTTAGGATCACAAGAGATAGCTAAAGTGTATCTTAAAAAGTATGGTAATCCTTTGGTATCTGTAGTTAAATAAAGCTAGGAAAAGTAGTATTTATGGAATCACAATTTATACAATACAATGACTCAAATAATGAAGTGTTATATCAAAGGTGTAAACCTGTAACAGATATTCAAAGTTCTGAAACACAAAATATCATCGCTGAAATGTATCAAAAAATGCAAGGCAATGGTATAGGACTTGCAGCTAATCAAATTGGCTATCCTTATCAAATATTTATGATAGAGTTTGATAGTTCTAATGCAAGATATCCATTAAGTTTTGATAGTGTTCCTTTTCAAGTTTTTATAAATCCTAAAATTACAAAAGCATCTGAGAAACGAGTTAGTTTTTGGCATGGTTGTCTAAGTGCTTTAGGGGAAAAAAGAGGTAAGCTTGCGACATATAAAGAGATTGAGTATGAAGCATATAACCAACATGGTAAGAAAATCACAGGTAAGTTAGACTCTATAGCTGCGGTAATATTTCAACATGAGTTCAATCATCTACTTGGTTCTGTGTATGTTGATTTTGAGACTGAGTATATGGATATCGAAGAGCTTCAATCAAAATTTGCGAGCGAAGAAATCAAACCTTATGAAGATTGTGGTTATGAAATACCATTAATTATAGATGATTATATTATTGGTAATGATATTTAGAGATGTTTGTTTTTTGACAAAACTTTTGAATATATAGTTGACATAATAATTAATGAGAGTATCATATGTGGCTATTGACGATAATAGCAGTCTGGAACCACCTGATCCCATTCCGAACTCAGAAGTGAAACGGTCTCACGCCGATGATAGTCTGGCAATGCCCAGGTGAAAGTAGGTAATCGTCAAACCTTTTTTCAATTTTTCATCTTGATCTTGTCATTTAGAATATTTACTTTTTTCGAAGAAGTTTAAATACAGCTGGCGGAAGTTAGTCTTTAAGTTAGTTATGTATAGACTCGTTATATAGTTTTATGTGTCCTATTTGTGTGGGGGAGGATCAACATAAACCTTTCTAAATCAAAATCTAACTAAGCCAGCTATATTTAGAACAACAAATTAGTTATTATCGATGCTGTTATTATGTAAGCTATAGTTAGTCCACCTAAATATATTGGTAAAGCACAAAATTGAGATCTAAAATTTTTTCTCATATCTATTCACTTACATGTCTTTTTGTCAATGAGGCATATAATATAGCAATATAAATATTTCAACAATTAGTAAAAATTAACAAGGTTAATCAAAAATTGATACTAGGAAAAATTTTTTGATAAATTTGGCTATGGTTATTTGAAATGTTTTTAGTCCCTTAATATGTTATTATACATGGTAATTTTATTTGCAAAACAAAGCTTAAATGTTTAAAAGTCTTCCTCTTTTTATAGGGTTAAGATATATTCGTGCTAAGAAGCGTAATCGGTTTATATCTATTATTTCTGCTATATCTTTTTTGGGTATATCTTTGGGAGTTGCTGTATTAATTACAGTAATGTCTGTGATGAATGGTTTTGACCAGCAAATCAAAAATAGAATTTTGATGATGGTTCCACCTTTGAAAGTATATCAGATGGGTGGGCAAGTTACTGACTGGCCAAAATTAGCAAAAGAAGTTGAGAAAAGTGCTCCAAGTGTTACAGCAGCAGCTCCTATCGTGGAGTCTCAAGGATTGTTAAGTGCAAATAATGGCGGTAGCACGACGGCTTTTGTACAGATACAAGGTATAGAACCAAAATATCAAACTAAGGTGTTACCAATTGGCGATCATATCATAGAAGGTAAGTTATCATCACTAGATGATAATGAGGGCTATAATATTGTTCTAGGTAGTGCTTTAGCAAATAGCTTAGGTGTTAGCGTGGGAGATAAGGTTACTTTAATAGTTCCTAAAATAAGCTTAACACCAGCTGGAATGATTCCTAGGATTAAACAGTTTACGGTATCTGGTATATTCTCAGTAAGTTATCAATATGATGCTTATTATGCGATGATTAATATCAAAAATGCCCAAAAAGTATTTGAAACTGGTAATTCAGTATCATCTCTTCAATTAGGTCTAAAAAATATCTATGATGCACCACTTGTGAAAAATAAGCTTAATGATGGTGCTATCGCTCCATATTATTTCACTCGCGATTGGACTGATGAAAATAAATCTTTCTTTGATGCTTTAAAAATGGAAAAGACAATGATGTTCTTTATCCTATTGCTAATAATTACGGTTGCTATATTTAATCTATTGTCATCTTTAGTGATGGTTGTGACTGATAAGCGAAGTGATATTGCAATCCTTAGAACTATGGGGATGTCATCAAGACAAATTATAACTGTGTTTATCTACCAAGGGTTTATAATTGGTTTAATTGGTACGGTTATAGGAGTTCTATTGGGGATTTTACTATCGACTTATGCCACAGAGATTGTTAATTTCATTCAGCATGTTACAGGGAGACAATTCTTGAGTGCTAGCGTGTATCTAATTAATTATATTCCATCGGAGCTTATGTGGTCTGATGTATTTAAGGTTACTTTAGTATCTATGTTTTTAAGTTTCCTAGCTACACTTTATCCAGCTTGGAGTGCTTCTAAGGTTCAACCAGTGGAGGCGCTTAGATATGAGTAATATAGTTTTAAGTTGTAAGAATGTCTCAAAAAGTTACACAGAATTCAAGACAGATATAGCTATACTAAAAAATGTAAACCTTGAAATTAATAAAGGAGAGAAGGTTGCTATATTGGGTCTATCAGGATCAGGTAAGACAACATTGCTAAATGTTTTGGGTGGACTAGATAAATGTAGCTCAGGTGAAGTAATGCTTATGGGCGAGAGATTTGATAATCAATCTGTCAATAAGCGTGCAAAGATGCGAAATAAGCATTTGGGCTTTATCTATCAGTTACATCACTTGTTGCCAGAGTTTACAGCTATTGAGAATGTAATGATTCCATTAGCTATTACGAAAAAATATACTAAAAAAGAGTCAATAAAGCTTGCTAATGAAATTCTAACAAAAGTTGGTTTAGAGCATCGAGCAGATCATAAACCTGCCGAGCTTTCTGGTGGTGAGCGTCAAAGAGTTGCTATTGCTAGAGCATTGGTTACCAATCCTAACTGTATCTTAGCAGATGAGCCTACAGGAAACTTAGATAGCCAAAGATCTGAAAGTATATTTGCTTTGATGCAGCAGCTTAGTGATGATTTTGGAACTAGTTTTGTAATTGTTACACATGATGAGAAACTAGCTGGTCGTATGAATAAAATCTATAGATTGGTTGATGGTGAATTAGAATTAGTTGAACATACCAACTAAATCATTATTTATTGATTTTCATTAGCAAAAAATATTTTTATCTGATTCACTTTTAGTATACTGCATAAGTATGTAGTCCATAAGTGGTAAAGCTAATGAAGACAATTGTATTTGTATATAAAGACACTTTAAAATCATATAAAGAAAAATTCTTGCTAAAGATTGAAAAAGATCTACAAAGTTATGAATATCATACTTTAACAGTAGATGATTTATCTGAGGTTGTAGAGATTCTTGAGGATAATTCAAGAATATGTTGTATCGTTCTTGATAGAACTAGTTTTAGTATTGAAGCATTCCACAATATTGCGCATCTTAACACTAAGTTACCAGTATTTGTGGTTTCTGATTATAACCAAAGTATCAAACTCAATTTACGTGATTTTAACTTGAATATTAACTTCTTACAGTATGATGCTTTAGCTGGCGAGGATTCGGATTTTATTCATAGAACTATTACAAACTACTTCAATGATATTTTGCCACCTTTAACTTATGAGTTGTTTAAATATTCCAAATCTTTTAACTCATCTTTCTGTACACCAGGACATCAGGGAGGGTATGGCTTTCAGCGTTCGGCAGTAGGTGCTTTATTTTATGACTTTTATGGTGAGAATGTTTTTAAGACTGACTTGTCTATTTCAATGAAAGAGCTAGGAAGTTTATTAGATCATTCGGAAGCTCACAAAGATGCAGAAGAGTATATTGCAAAAGTTTTCCAAGCTGATAGATCGTTGATTGTGACCAATGGGACATCAACAGCTAATAAGATAGTCGGTATGTATAGTGTTGCTGATGGCGATACAATTCTTGTAGATAGAAATTGCCATAAATCAGTTACACATCTAATGATGATGGTAGATGTTAATCCAATATATCTAAAACCAACAAGAAATGCTTATGGCATAATTGGAGGCATACCTAAAAAAGAATTTCAGCGCCAAACTATTCAAGAAAAAATTGATAATAGCAGCATTGCAGATAAATGGCCTGAATATGCTGTTGTCACAAATTCAACTTATGATGGTATTCTCTATAATACCGATACTATTCATCATGAACTAGATGTTAAAAAATTACATTTTGATAGTGCTTGGATACCTTATGCGATATTTCATCCAATCTATAAACATAAGTCTGCAATGCAGATTGAACCAAAGCCAGAGCATATAATTTTTGAGACACAATCTACTCACAAGCTTCTAGCAGCTTTCAGCCAGTCATCAATGTTACACATAAAAGGTGATTATAACGATGAAGTTTTGAATGAAGCATATATGATGCATACTTCAACATCTCCTTTTTATCCAATAGTTGCTAGTGTTGAGACAGCAGCAGCAATGATGGAGGGCGAGCAGGGCTATAATCTTATTGACAAAACTATCAATCTGGCGATAGATTTTAGACGAGAGCTAGTTAAGCTTAGATCAGAAGCTGGTGATTGGTTCTTTGATGTTTGGCAACCTGATAATATTTCTAATAAAGAGGCTTGGCTACTAAGAAATGCTGATAAATGGCATGGATTTAAAAATATAGATGGAGATTTTCTTTCACTAGATCCTATTAAGATAACAATCTTAACTCCTGGTATAAAAGATAATAATGTCCAAGATTGGGGGGTGCCAGCGGATATAGTGGCTAAGTTTTTAGATGAGCATGATATCGTGGTTGAGAAATCTGGGCCTTATTCATTGTTATTTATCTTTAGTTTAGGCACTACAAAGGCAAAATCAGTAAGGCTAATATCAGTACTTAATAAATTCAAACAAATGTATGATGAGAATACATTGGTTGAGAAGATGCTACCGACATTATATGCTCAAGACCCTAAGTTCTATGAAGATATGAGAATCCAAGAAGTTAGTGAAAGATTACACCAGTATATGAAAGAAGCTAATCTTCCTAATCTTATGTACCATGCCTTTAATGTGTTACCTGAACAACAACTTAATCCTCATAGGGCTTTTCAAAAACTACTAAAAGGTAAGGTCAAAAAAGTCCCGCTAGCAGAGCTGTATGAGCAGACTTCAGCTGTGATGATATTACCATATCCACCAGGTATTCCAGTGATATTCCCAGGCGAAAAAGTAACAGAGGAATCTAAGGTAATATTAGATTTCTTATTGATGCTAGAAAAGATAGGCTCAATGTTGCCAGGATTTGATACAGATATACATGGTCCTGAGAGGGCAAAAGATGGCAAATTATATATCAAAGTAATTGATGATTAATATTAAATTTTTTTGAAATAAAACGCTTATAATCAGCTAAAAAAAAATGTATAGTGTTGCTTATCGAGTCTAATTTTAGGTGAAAAAAATGCTTAAAACTCCTCTTTATGAATCGCACTTAGCAGCAAATGCTAAAATGGTAGACTTCTCTGGATGGTCAATGCCAATTAACTATGGTTCACAAATTCAAGAGCACAATAATGTTAGAGAGAACTGTGGTGTCTTTGATGTATCACATATGCTAGCTGTTGATATTCAAGGTAAAGATGCCGAGAAATTTTTGCGTCATATCTTGGCTAATGATGTTGCTAAGCTAGAAGCAGGCAAAGCACAGTATGGCTGTATGCTAAATCATGAGGCGGGTATTGTCGATGATCTTATTACATATAAGATTGATTCAGAGAATTTCAGAATAGTTGTCAATGCTGGCAATAGAGAGTCAGATGTGGCATGGTTCAGAGAAAATTCTCAAGATTTAGATGTTAAGATAACACCACAAAAAAACCTAGCGATAGTTGCTGTACAAGGTCCAAAAGCTGTAGAAATTGTTAAGCATACTGTAACTACAGATGTCGCAGAAGAAATAGCTAAGCTAAAGCCTTTTACATTTAAGTTTTTTAGTACATGGATGTTTGCTCGTACTGGTTATACTGGTGAAGATGGTTTTGAAATAATGCTGCCATCAGATCAAGTAGCAGATTTTTGGGATAATTTATTAGAAAATGGTGCTGAGCCAGCAGGTTTGGGTGCTCGAGATACTTTGCGCTTAGAGGCAGGGATGCACCTATATGGATCAGATATGAATACAACTACAACTCCTCTAGAGAGAGGGCTTGGTTGGAGTGTTGATTTATCTGATGAGAATAGAGATTTTATTGGTAAAAAAGCATATCTTGCAAAAAAATCACATGGTATAACTACTAAGTGGACAGGAGTTGTTCTAAAGTCAAAAGGCGTGCTTAGAGCTGGCCAAGAGATTGATTTTGATAATGGCGAAAAAGGCTATATAACAAGTGGTAGTTTTTCACCTACTCTTAAAGTTGCAATAGCATTAGCTTATGTGCCTAAAGAAGGTGCTAACCCGATCGTTAATATACGCGGTAAAGAATTAGAAGTAGAATTAGTTAAGGCAAAGTTTGTCAAGAATGGGCAATCTTTGATTTAAAAAATAAATATTTTCACAACAATAATTAATCGTAGTCAATACGGAGGTATAAAAATGTCAAATATTCCTAATGAATTAAAATACACAAAATCTCATGAATGGGTGAAAGTAGATGGTGATGAGGTTACTGTAGGTATTACTGAACATGCGCAGTCTTTGTTAGGTGATTTAGTATATGTTGAGTTACCAGAAATTGGAGAAGAATTCTCAGCTGGTGATGATACTTGTGTTGTTGAATCTGTGAAAGCAGCTTCTGATGTGTATGCTCCTCTTGATGGTGAGGTTATTGATGTGAATGAATCTCTAAGTGATGATCCTTCTCAAGTAAACCATGCACCATATAGAGATGGATGGTTATTTAAACTTAAAATTTCTGATGAATCCCAACTTGCGGATCTACTATCTGCGGATGCTTATGCAAAAACTCTTGAAGACTAATTATAGACTTTCAGAGTTTCTATTTAGTCCTTTATAAAATTCTATATACGAAGACATGGAGGAAATATGTCTTTTATTCCACATAAACCTGAGCAGATAGAAAAAATGCTTGGTACTATAGGCGCAAGCTCTATAGATCAGTTATTTGATGAAATTCCAGCCCAGTTAAGAGCAGATACTCTTAAGATTAAAGATGGAATCAATGAGATTCAATTAGCAAATCAAATGAGAAAAAGAGCTAATAAAAATCATCATAATACAAACTTTATAGGAGCCGGAGCATATAGTCACCATATACCGGCTGCAATATGGGATATTGTAGCTCGAGGAGAGTTTTATACAGCATATACACCATATCAAGCAGAGGCCTCTCAAGGTGGCTTACAGGTTATATATGAGTTCCAAACTATGATGGCTGGCTTAACAGGTATGGACGCCTCAAATGCTTCTATGTATGATGGAGCAACTGCTTTGGCAGAGTCTGTACTTATGGCTATTCGCTCAAACAAAAAAGCTAAATCCCAAAAGATTTTGATTGCTGAAGCTTTGCATCCAACTTATTTGAGAGTATTAGAAACTATAACAAAGCATCAAGGTATAGAGTTTGATATTGTTAATCTTGATTCTAAAAATGGTAAGACAGATATTACTAAGTTAGAAGATTTTGCGAATAATGATTACGCAGCTGTAGTTATCCAAAGTCCTAATTTCTTAGGTCAACTTGCAGATGTTGATGGGATTACAAATTGGGCACATAAGTATGGCGCTTTAGTAATTGCTGTGACTAATCCTATGTCACTTGCTATATTGAAATCACCTGCAGAATGGGGTGAAAATGGTGCTGATATAGTATGTGGTGAGGGTCAACCTATGGGTGTGCCTTTAGCTTCTGGAGGACCATATTTTGGTTTTATGACTTGTAAGATGGCTCATATACGTCAAATGCCAGGTCGTATAGTTGGTAGAACAGTTGACTTAGATGGTAATGAAGGTTTTTGCTTGACGCTACAAGCTAGAGAGCAGCATATCCGTCGTGCAAAAGCTACTTCAAATATCTGTACTAACCAGGGCTTAATGGTTACAGCTGCAACTATTTATATGAGCTTATTAGGTGCAGAAGGTTTAGAAAGAGTCGCGAGTATATCTCATGAGAATACTACTAAACTAGCAAATGAATTATCTAAACTAGATGGAGTAAATGCTAGATTTAATAATGTATTCTTTAATGAAGTGGTGATCGATTTACCTGTAAATGCCGAAATCTTTGTCACAGAAATGGAAAAAGAAGGTATAGATGCAGGTTACTTCTTAGGCGAGTATCATAGTGATTTAGCTAACTCTATTATGGTTTGTGCTACAGAGATTCATACATCTGAAGATATCAAAGAGTATATAGAAGCTACTAAAAAAGTTTTAGCTAGGATAGGAGGTTAATTTAAATGGTTATTTTTGAAAAAACTAGAGGTAAAAACTCGCCATCTGTAATGCCTAGCAAAAAAGGAGATGTTTCAAATATCCCTGCAAATATGCTTCGTTCTAAAAAACCAATACTTCCAGAGCAAGCTGAGCTAGATGTTGTTAGACACTATACACAACTATCACGCAAAAATTTTTGTATAGATACAAATTTCTATCCGTTAGGTTCTTGTACTATGAAATACAATCCGCGAGCTGCGCATAAGTATGCTTCATTAGCTGGATTTTTAGAAAGACATCCTTACGCAAGTGCTCAAAGTGTACAAGGTACTCTTGAATGTCTATATGATTTACAAGACTTAATCAAAGAACTAACTGGTATGACAGGTGTATCACTAGCTCCTATGGCGGGTGCTCAAGGTGAGTTTGCAGGTGTAGCTATGATCAAAGCATATCATCACAAGCGTGGTGATTTTGAGCGTGATGAAATCATCGTGCCAGATGCTGCTCATGGTACTAACCCAGCTACTGCAAAAGTTTGTGGTCTAAAAGTTATTGAGATACCTACCAAGAAGGACGGTGATATTGATATCGAAGCTCTAGATAAGGTACTTGGCCCAAAGACAGCTGGTATCATGCTTACTAATCCATCAACTGTTGGTGTGTTTGAAAGAAATATCGCTGTGATAGCTAAAAAAGTTCATGAAGCTGGAGGTCTGCTATACTATGATGGCGCAAACCTAAATGCAATCATGGGTAAAGCGCGTCCTGGTGATATGGGCTTTGATGTTCTTCATATGAATTTGCATAAGACTTTTGCTACTCCTCATGGTGGTGGTGGTCCAGGTGCTGGTCCTGTAGCTGTTAATGACAAGCTAAAAGAGTTTTTACCAGTGCCAATGGTTGGTAAAAAAGATGATAAATTTGTATGGCTAGAAGAAAAAGATGTACCAAATACTATCGGTAGATTATCAGCATTTAATGGTAATATTGGTGTATTAATTAGAGCTTATATCTATGGTGTGATGCTTGGTGGTAATGGTCTAACAGAAGCATCTGAAATAGCGACTCTAAATGCGAACTATATGATGGCTCGTTTAAAAGAAGAAGGCTTTACGATCGCTTATCCTGATAGAAGAGCTTCTCATGAATTCATCGTAACTTTGAAACCTGAATTTCAGAATTATGGTGTGACAGCTACTGATTTTGCTAAGTGCTTGATAGATAGAGGGGTGCATGCTCCTACTATGTATTTCCCGCTATTAGTACCAGAATGTTTATTGATAGAACCTACTGAAACTGAAAATGTTGATAGTATGGAGAAGTTTATCCAAGCAATGGTAGAAATCAGAGATATTGCTAAGAAAGATCCTCAGTATCTAAAAGGCGCTCCGTATAATTTACCAGCGCGTCGTCTTGATGATGTCAAAGCAGCTAAAGAGCTTGATATCGTTTGGCAGCCTAAGTAAAAATATTATCTAAACTAAAGCATGAAGCTTTGTTTTTCGTTGCTTACTTCGTAAGCTATAACGACATACTTTTTGCATGGCAAAAAAAGTATGCAAAATTGCCTAGCACTGCGCTACCGCATTTTAAGCCAATGAAAAAATAGAAAACTCGTCCAATTGTATTGAACTCGGACAATTCTATTTTTAATTCATTGTCTTTAGTAAATGCTAATCGCTAATGTGCAGATACTTATCTACGTGGTATCTGATTCTAGCTATATATTAAATCACTAGTTGTTTGCATTAATTCGCATTGGAATTAGTACAAATTTCTTTATAATCCTTGTAGATTTATCAAAAAAATATATATATGTCTATAAATCTTAATCTAGTCAAAATTATATTTGTAATAAATATAATTTTTATAACTTTGTCTTTTTATTTTCAGAGTGAGTTATCTAGTAATCTTGCAGTACTATGTGCAGCTTTATCGCTTATAACAAGTATGATTTTTGATAAGAAGATTTTCAATTCAAATCTATTTTTATTTTTATCAACCTTGCCAATTTATTTGATAATACCTCTTTATCAAAATCCAATGCTTGCAACATTATTACTCACACTATTAATATCTGTACTAGTATACAAAAAGCAGATTTTTGAGCTATTTAATTTTGGGGAAATAAAAGATATTAGAATCTGGTTAGCAGTAGCGCTTGTATCTGTAGTAGCCTCAATCAGCTTGGTAGTTTGGGGGATATCAACAAGTGAATTAACTGGAATCGGAGAAGCAACTTCTCAAGAGCTTGCAAAGCTTAGTACTATTATGATTCTAATACTAATACCTATTGGAGCACTGTTAAATGCAATTGTTGAAGAGGTTGTTTTTAGAGGAATTATCCAAACTGAATTGACTAAAGTTTTTAATATTTCAGTAGCAATATTTTTACAAGCATTTTTATTTGCTGGATTTCATTACGCGGGAGGGTTCCCTAACGGGTTAATAGGTTTTGCGATGACTTTTGTCTATGCTTGTGCTCTAGGTTTGATGAGATATAAAGTAAAAGGACTACTTGCTCCTATCATTACTCATTCACTTGCTGATATGACAATTTTAATATTTTTGTGGGTGTATTTTTAGAGCTAAAGTTTTTAGATTCACTAGTGTATAATTTTTGTTATATTCTAATCAATAGTAACTATTAGATGCGTAACATTTTCTTAAAAATATCTAGTATTCTTTTATTGGCCTCTTTATCTATAAATTATTCTTTTGGATATGCTCATACCAAACTAATGCTCGAGAATAACTGTAGTACAGATGTAGTATTTACTATCAAAGATAAAAATAACAAATCAACTTTTATAAAGACACTAAAACCACATCAATACTATATGACTAAAGAGTTATCAAATGATAATTTTATGGATTCAACAACTTCATATTATGATATTGGCTTTAAATCTAAAGATTCATTAGGTTCTGTAGAATACGAGTTATCAAATGGCTTTTTTTATTTTGGTCAAAAAGGTGCCAATCGAGCTTTATTTAAAGATCCAAAAGGTAATATGGAAATAAATCATCAATTTCGTAATGAGGGTTATGAATACTATTGGACTAACTATTCAGTGAACCTTAAAACATTGATAAATGGTAGTTTAATAACACCAACTTTTACAGTTTCTGCATGTCATCAAGAGCTAGATATATTTGATAGTCTATTATTTGGTGTCAAAAGAATAATGATATTTGGCGATAGCTTAAGTGATAAGGGTAATTTGTATAAATATTCATTACAACTCTTACCAAAATCGACACCATATTATAGAGGGATGTTTTCTAATGGTGAGGTATGGTCAGAACAGTTTGCAAATAGGCTTTATTTGAATAACATTCCAGTGAGTAACTATGCAGTAGGTGGTAGTTCGGTTATAGTGTTTCCAGAATGGGCTGATAATAGCACTCCGTATGTCTTAGATGATCAAGTAGGCTTATATCTAAATCTAGAAGCTAATGATGATATAAAAGATAATTTGGCAATATTCTTTGTCGGAGGTAATGATTACCTCACTACTAATCCAGAGATGACGGATATTGATGGAGCAGTCAAACAAGTGACAGATGGTATCATCAATGCTATTGAAAAAGTATCTGCAAAACAGACAATTGTTGTTGGATTACCTGATCTGAGTATCACAGGAGAGTCTAAATCACTAAGTAATGAGAAAGTTCTCAAAAAAATATACAAACAGCATAACAAAATTTTAAGAGAGTATGCAGATAAGCATAAAATGAAGTTTATAGATATTGCTACAGTATTTGATGAAATGGTAAATAATACTAAGAGCTTTAATAAAAAATATAATGCAACTATAAGCTTGGATCATATCAAAGACTCTTGTTGGTTGGGAGGATATTTTTTGTCTGAGAAATCTAATATTGATAATGCATACAATAGCTTAGAGGCTAATGCTAAAACAGACTCTAAAGTCAAAATGAATGATCTATTAGATCAGCCATCAATGCAAAGTGTTATAGATGCAGGGTATGCTGGTAGTATGTGTGATAATCCTCAAGATTATGCGTTTTGGGATCATGTTCATCCAACCTATCAAGTGCATAGGGCATTATATAACTATATATTGTCAGAGTTAGGAGTTAGGCCTGTCACAAGAGATAAGTGATAGTAATTTTTTAAAATTTTGTTAAATAATCATTTGACAAAGATAATTCTAAGTAATATGCTGAAAGATATGGACTTAATTCCATATGAATTATAAGCATAGTCTTATAAACGTGTTGATTTGATAACTCAGCTTGCGGACACGAAAAATAATCTGCTAAAAGGTGTTTTGTGGATCATTCCATCTTTCCCTCTCAGATTTCTCCCAAGCTAAAGAGTTTTATAAGTAGGAGAAAACTATGAGTAAATATTCTTTAGAAACATTAGCCGTACATCGCTCTATACCAGAAAAGAGTGGGTCGGTACAAACACCTATACATCAAACTTCTAGTTTTGTATTTGAAAGTACAGAGCATGCTGCAAATCTTTTTGCATTAAAAGAGTTTGGTAGTATATATTCACGATTAACTAACCCAACAGTAGATGAGTATGCTTCTAGGCTAGCTAATCTTCATGGTGCTGCTGGAGGATTTGCCTGCTCGTCAGGGCATGCAGCACAACTTTTGATCTTCTTAAATCTACTTCAAAGTGGCGATCATATAGTTGCTTCTAAATATTTGTATGGTGGTTCAGTAACACAACTGACACATACATTTCCAAGGCAATTTGGTTGGCAGTCAACTCTAGTTGATATAAACAAATTAGATGAGGTCAAAAATGCTATCCAAGAGAACACCAAAGCACTATTTATAGAGTCTCAATCTAATCCTTCCGGAGTTATTGCCGATATCAAAGCACTTGCAAAAATTGCTCATGAAGCTGGTATTCCGTTGATAGTTGATAATACTGTTGCAACACCTTATTTATTAAATCCATTAGAACATGGCGCAGATATTGTCTCTTATTCTTTGACAAAATATTTAAGTGGCAATGGCTCTATAGTAGGTGGTGCAGTTGTTGATGGAGGAACTTTTGATTGGTCAGCTAATGATAAATTTCCTTTATTAGCAAAACCTGATAGATCCTATAATAATATTTCATTTCATGAAACTTTTGGCAAGTTGGCTTTTACCGTTAGGGGGCTTGCAGTTGGTTTGCGAGATATAGGTGCTACTCTTAGTCCACATACTGCTTTTTTGGCTATACAAGGTCTAGAAACATTGGGAGCAAGGTTAGACAAGCATATCAAAAATGCTGAAAAAGTAGCAAAATTTTTAAATGCTCATCCAAAGATTAAAAAAGTTAATTATGCTGGTCTTGTTAACTCTCCATATAATCTTTTGGCTAATAAATATTTTCCAAAAGGTGTCGCTGGATTGCTAACCATAGAGTTAAATGAAGGATTTGAGGCTGGTAAGAATTTGGTCGAGCAAACAAAGCTATTCACACACTGTGCTAATATCGGTGATGCTAGAAGCTTGATTATACATCCAGCTTCAACCACACATTCGCAATTAACAGAGCAAGAGCGTATACAATCAGGAGTATCTGATGGTTTGGTAAGATTATCAATAGGCTTAGAAGATGCTAATGATCTAATAGAGGATTTAAAGCAGGCTTTGGATTATTCGGAGGTGCAGTATGACGATCAATGCAAAAAAGTCATTTGAGTTTTTTAGAGACTTACAGCTTAATTATCAAACTGAAATTAGTATCAAGAATAGCTCTAGTATCAAAAGATTAAAAGTTGCTATTGTAAACTTGATGCCAACTGTCAAAGAAACTGAAAAGCACTGGGCAGATGTACTTTCTCATAATAATTCTACAATTGTTGAGTTAGTGTTTTTTCATTCATTAGTACGTCCTAGTACTAGAGTTAGTGAGAATTACTTACAAGAAAATTATGCTAATTGGCAGGATTATGATTTTGCTGATTTAGATGGAATTATTATCACAGGGGCTCCAGTTGAGTTATTAGAGTTTGAGAGCGTTGATTTCTATCCAGAAGTTTGTGAGATAATTTCAAAAAGTCTTGAGTATAAATTATCTGTGATGTTAGTTTGCTGGGCTGCTCAGGCTGGTCTAAATTATCTATATGGTATAAACAAACAATGTCTAGAAAAGAAGTTATTTGGTGTATATGGGCATAAGCCTATTAAGCACGATCATCCACTGCTAAAAGGTATAGATGGTGAACTTAAAGCTTGTATATCTCGACAAACAAAAATTACAGATCAGAAAGTATTGGAATATACAGACGTTATCCTAGCATCTGCAATAGACGGCTTAGATTGTTTAGCAGATAAAAAGTATGATATTACCTATATGTTTAATCACCTGGAATATACTCAAGATACCCTAGAAGCAGAGTATTTAAGGGATAAAACAACTACCGATAATATAGATAAGCCATATAACTACTATGACAGCCAAAATAATATTAATTATTCATGGCAAAATAATAGAAAGACTTTTTATTCTAATTGGTTGGATATTATTAAAGATATTAAATAGCAGAATTATAAATTCCAAGCTTTTATTATATCCTCTTCAGTGATTTTCTTTTGATTGAGATTTTCAAAGTAGATCATATATTGTTTAATGAGCTGGTTAATATACATATCTTCACCAGATATATAGAAAATATCATTTTTATTACAATACTCGAGTAGATAATTTTTTTTATTATCTTTTTCAGGCATAGCGTGACAAAATACAATTTTTGCATTTTTAACTAAATCTATAAATTGGGTATTTTGCTCTAGCTCTGGTGATGATGATATTGGTGTAGCATCTACTACTAGGTCATAAGGACCTTCAAAGTGAGGGATGTTTTCTATACCTAGTTCTTTTCTTTTTTGAGCTACTTTTTCGGCACTTCTACCGACTATAGTTACTTTGATACCTAAGTCTTGTAGAACTTTAAAAGCAACTCCAGATACGCCACCATTACCGTATATTACTGCGGTTTTGATAGTTTTGTTTGATGCTTTGATACCTTTTTTAAGAGCTGTTTGTAAACCATGACAGTCTGTATTGTAACCATAAAGTTTGCCATCTTTATTGATAATTGTATTTACAGCTAAAGTCTCTTTAGCTAAAGGCTCTATGTAATCTAAAAATGGTATTACTTTTGATTTTAGACCATTGTGAGCCGTTACTGTACCACCATTGACAAAGGGTGCTTTAATAGCATCAGTATAAGTCTTGGCAGTTATATCACCAGAAAATGTAAAATAACAAAGATTTAAGCCTAGCTTCTGTATAGCAGTATTATGTCTTGATATAGATGAGTTACTACCAGAAGTAGAAAATAAAAACTTAGTCTCAGTATTAAGAGGAGCTTTAAAATTATCAGACATCTTATTTCCTTAGCTATGAATAATTAACATTGAGTATGCTCTAAGAGGAGGGAGCTTGCCTTTAGTTGTTTTTTCTATAGTCTCCGTACCAGCTCTTTCATGATTTGCGACAACATGCCACTCATTAGTTTCGGTAATAGGGACAATATCATTGATATCGTAATTTTCTATAGCTGTCGCATTATACACTACAACTATATTTTTCCACATATCGCCGTTAGCATTATCCTTAAGATGAGATACGATAACTCCAGAATGAAGATCATGGTATGCTGCTGAAACAATTAGATGTTTACTAATATCTTCAGGAGAAGTCATTCTAAAAGCAGGGTGTTCTTTTCTTATCTTTATAAGTCCTTTCACATAATCAAAAAAAGGCTTGTATTGTAATTTGTCTTGCCAGTGGAAAGCATTGATATCATCATTACTTTTATAACTGTTATGATCGCCTTGTTTTGTTCTAAGAAATTCACAACCTCCATGTAAGAATGGTACACCTTGAGATGTCAATACTATGCCAAGAGCTAAACTATTCTGGCGAACTCTACGACTGTCAAAGATATTCTCTTGGATGTTTTGTCTATAGTTACCAGCTTGTATATTTCTATTCAAACTCTTCTCTATTTGATCCCAAAGTGTATAGTTATCATGAGCATCAACATAGTTGATAGTTTCTTTAGGGTTAGCAGTTAGATCATGTATGGATCCTTTTAATCCTTCCATAACCTTGCCAATATTAGCGGGATTATGAGCATCACCATTAACATAGCCATTACCTGGACTATTATTACCTCGAATAGCATCTCTAAAGGCATCATTAAATACAGAGAAATCTTGGTTTCTTTGTGTGCCTCTGTAGGTACCATTTCTAAGAGGTGAATCACCAGCTTTCCATGGCTCACCATAGACTATAATACCTGGATCTATTTGTTTTACTTCTTCAGTAATCTCTTTGATAGTATCCAAATCGATTAGTTCCATTAAGTCAAATCTTAGTCCATTGACTTTATAGTTTTTAACCCAATGCAAAACAGAATCTTTAATAAACTTACGTACCATTGGCTTTTCGGTATCAAGCTCATTACCGCATCCGGAACCATTAGTAAAATGGCCTAAGCTATCTGTTCTGAAATAGTATTTTGGAACGATACTGTCAAAGTTCGATGTATCAGTCATATGGTTGTATACCATGTCCATGATTACACCAATACCTTTGTTATGGAATCCTGCAATCATCTCTCTAGCACCTTTGATTCTTTGGGTTGGATCAAAAGGGTTGATAGAGTAGCTTCCATCAGGAGCGTTATAGTTTTGCGGATCATACCCCCAATTTCTATTATCTTTGATATTAGCATTTGACTCATCAACTGATGAGAAATCAAATATTGGTAATAGATGCACATGGGTTACACCAAGTTCATGAAGACTATCTATACCTGTTGAAACAGATAGCTCACCATCTGGACTGGTTATCTCAGATCCTTCATATACGGTACCTAAGAATTTTCCACGAATATTATCTGGGATATTACTGTCAGGGCTGATTGTAAAATCTCTAACATGTAGTTCGTATATAATAGTGTCTTGAGGATTCTTAGGTGTATGGAAGTAGCTGTTTCTCCAGCTTTCAGGAGCAAGATCTTCGGAGTTAAGATCGAGTATAAAGCCTTTTCTACCATTAGCACCAAGTCCAACCGCATAAGGATCGATAGCATAAGTTATTTTTGTATATTTATTACCACGATAGTCTATATCATCAAAATAAAATCTATACAGATAGAACTTATTCTCACAGAATTCTCTAGCAATACTTACACTATGAGTACCATACTCTGGCTCAGGTATTAGATTAAATGCATCATCTGGCATCTCATGCTTATCATTATCATCTTCATGATATATCAAAAGCTCAACGTGTTTTGCTGTCGGAGCCCATATTCTAAAAGATACAATATCATTAGAAAATGTCACACCCATATCATTATTTGGGTAATAATATTTATCCAAGAAGTTTCCGATACATACTTTAGTTGGCATAAAGGTATTATTTGCACGTATCTCTATCAAGTCACTAGGATTTAAATCTGTAGGCAAATTAGTAAATATAACTTTTTTAGATTTATATTTGATAATACTTACCGCATGGGTTACTTTTTTTGAGTTGATCCATAGTTCAAATATAGTGCCGACAAGAGGCGTATCAGATAGGTATGCCTCAATTTTATTAGGTTCATCTAATACTGCATAATTTATTCTAGCGTTAGTTCGGTTAATAACATCATTTAGTGATGTATAGATGTCATAATCACCATAAACTATATAAAAATTATCATGCTCTTCATTTGTTTTGAATGAGCCTGTTTGTTCAGCCCAATCATTTTGCCAATACATATTCCATGTTCTTTTGCGAGCAATAATATTCTTATTTACACAATCAGCATATAAGCCAAAATCACTTTTTTTGGATAATGATTTAGGACGTGTTTTACCTTTTTCATCATATGTCCATAATTCCCAACTAAAGTCCTGTCCTAAGTATTGATCATCCTTTTTGACAAAATGAACAAGTTGACCTTCTCTAGGTTCTCTAGCTATTCTAAAAACTCTTTCCGCTCTATGATTAGGATTGTTTTTGCTACTGCAGAAAACTTTAACTTCACTAATATCAGTTATTGCTGGATCAATAATTAGTTGATTGTTTTTGATTTCAATAAGCTTTGATTTAGGTTCTACTCGCCATGTAACATCTACAATACTTCTCTTTTTTGTCAATGATTCTGTTATTGCAACTAGGTCTACTTTATAACCTGGTACTATATAGTCTTCAGATGCCTTTATTGAAAGAATCTGAGGGTTTACACACCAATTGAAAGTTAATGGTTCAAAAGCACGATTGCTTGCTGATAGTCTTCTTTCATTACCTTCTAAATCAACTAATACAAAAGAGTATTGATTTGAACCATTGATAAGACTAGAGATTTTAAGTACATTTTTTGTTAGCCATAGGCTACCATCGTCAGGATCTGCTTCCCATACAAGTTTATATCTATCTTCTTTTTTCCAATGATTGAAATGTCCTATAACATATCCATATGAGAAGCCATGTGCATTGATTCTAAATCTAATACTATTTGTATCTGGATCTTGATCGAGTGTATATTCGGCATTGAATTTTTCGAAAATATTATTTTTTTCTATCCATATATTATTTGATGACTGCATATCTACAACTTTAAGTTAAATTAATATGTTTGTGAATAATTTGGTTAAGCCATTATAGCTTTATTTTTTGAGTTTGAGAACAAGAGTGGCCATTGGAGGGACTTTTATTGTAATCCTTTGGTCAAAACCATGCGATGATTCAGGAGTTGAAAATATTTCATCAGCAATAAGTTGACCAGAGCCACCAAATTCAAGATCATCAGAGTTAAATGCTTCAATATAAGATCCTGCATCAGGAACCCCTATGTGATAGTCGTAATATGTCACTGGAGTGAAGTTACAGACAAATATTAGCTTTTCTTTACCATCCTTGTTTGATCTAACAAAAGACAAAATACTTTGTTCAGAGTTGTTTGCATCAATCCACTGGAAGCCTTTATGATCATAATCACATTCCCATAGTGCAGTTTCAGCTTTATAGAATTCATTTAGTTTCTTAAAGAAATTTAATGTTTCTCTATGCGTATGATATTCATCAACAACTTGCCATTGTAGTTGTTCATACTCTCGCCATTCGATAAATTGACCAAATTCACTACCCATAAATATGAGTTTTTTACCGGGATGTCCAATCATAAATGACATATATAAGCGAAGTCCAGCATACTTATTCCACAGATCGCCCCACATTTTATTTATCAATGACTTCTTACCATGTACAACTTCATCATGAGATATAGACAAAATAAATTTCTCTGAATAGTGGTATACCATAGAGAAAGTAATTAAGTTGTGATGATATTTGCGATAGACAGGGTCTAATGAAATATAGCGTAGTGTATCGTTCATCCAACCCATGTTCCATTTGAAATCAAATCCTAACCCACCTTGTTCAACAGGTGTGGAGATATTTGGCCAAGATGATGATTCTTCAGCAATTGTGATTACTCCTTTGCAAGTATGTTTTAAGACACCATTGAGCTCTCTTAAGAAAGCAATACCTTCTAAATTTTCATGTCCACCATGAATGTTAGGTACCCACTGACCATCTTCTCTATCATAGTTTAGGTATAAGATATTCGATACTGCATCTACACGAAGTCCATCGATATGAAATTCATTGATCCAGTACATGGCATTTGATATTAAGAAACATTTGACCTCATTTCTACCTAGATCAAAATTATGCGTTCCCCAACCTTTATTTATAGCTTTTGTAGGCTCTTGGTATTCATAACATGCACTACCGTCAAAGTTGATTAAGCCATGTTGATCTTTACAGAAGTGTCCCGGTACCCAATCTAGGATTACACCAATATCATGAGTGTGAAGCCTATCAACCAGGTGCTTCAAACCTACTAAATCACCGTGACGACTATTAATTGAGTAAAAGCCTGTTGGTTGATAACCCCACGAAGCATCTAGTGGATGCTCATGTAACGGCATAAACTCAACATGTGTGTATCCCATATCCTTGACATATTTGGGTAATACTTCAGCAATCTCTTCATAAGTCATAAACCTATCATCTTTAGTTTTCCATGATGCTAAGTGAAGTTCGTAGGTGTTCATTGGACTATTATAGTAGTCAGCAGTAGCGCGCTTTTTTAACCATTTCTCATCGTGCCATTTGTAAGTGGTTTGCGTACTTATTACAGAGGCTGTGTTTGGTCTTAATTCTGAGGAAAAAGCATAAGGATCACTTTTATATACATAATGATTAGTATCTTTATTTGTGACTACAAACTTATATTTATCACCATCTTTTACATCTGCGATAAATACGCTCCATAGTCCAGCATCGGTAATGCGTTTCATATAATTTTTATCTTCAACTTGCCAGTGGTTAAAATCACCAATGACACAAATACTTTTTGCATTTGGAGCCCATGTTGTAAATCTAATACCATCAATTCCATTTTCAGATGCCTTGTGAGCACCCATGAACTCATAAGCATATATGTGCTTACCTTCATGGAAGAAATGAATATCTTGCTCGCCAATAGTAGAGTGATTATTTTGTTTTGAATTTACGTTTTTCATAAAAGCTCCTAATCAAAAAGTATAGAATCCACATGGTTTCTAGCTTGGATGCTTGTGAGCACCAAAAATCTCTATAATTACAATCTTAATAGTTTATGAGAACTTAGTAAACTGAATAATTAATATAAAAAATAATTTTAGTAATAATACAGTTATTGGTTATTTTAAATTCATAGATATAGTGATAAGATGAATTGTATAGGCTGTTACCTGATCCTAAATTTGGTAAGAGATTGTTGCTTATTTTACTCATTAAACTAACTTAATAACTAAGGTAAAGAAATGGCTATTCAAACTGTATCTACTAAACCTTTCGAAAATCAAAAACCAGGAACATCTGGTCTGCGTAATAAAGTTACCGCTTTTCAGCAACCAGGATATTTAGAGAATTTTGTACAATCTATATTTAATTCTTTGGATGATATACAAGGCAAGACTCTAGTTGTTGGTGGCGATGGTAGGTACTATAATGATGTGGCAGTACAGATTATTGTTAGGATGGCTGCGGCTAATGGGTTTGGTAAAATTATAGTTGGTCAAAATGGTATCTTTTCTACGCCAGCTGTTAGTTGTGTTATCAGAAAGTATCAAGCTTTTGGCGGTATTGTTTTATCGGCTAGTCATAATCCAGGTGGTCCAAAAGGAGACTTTGGTATCAAATATAATGTTTCTAATGGTGGTCCAGCACCTGAGAAAATTACAGATAGAATTTTTTCAGAAACTAAAAAGATTGGTCAATACTTGATAAGTGACGCACCTAAAGATAGTGTTGATTTAAATAAGATAGGCACATACAAAATTGAAAATACAACCGTTGAGGTTATTAATTCAGTGACTGATTATGCTGAGTTAATGCAACAAATATTTGATTTTGATAAAATTCGTGAATTATTTGCAAATGGCTTTAAGGTACGTTTTGACTCTATGAGTGCAGTATCTGGTCCTTATGCAAAGTATATTTTTGAGACTCTTTTGCAAGCTCCGGCTGGTACAGTTGTTAATGCTGAACCACTTGAAGATTTTGGCGGTTTTCATCCGGATCCAAATCCTGTAAATGCCGAAGACTTAGTCAAGCACATGCGTAGTGGTAATTATGATTTCGGTGCAGCTTCAGATGGTGATGCTGATAGAAATATGATTGTAGGCAAACAAATAGATGTATCACCTTCAGATAGTCTAGCAATTATGGCTGCAAATGCGCATCTTATGCCTGCATATTCAAAAGGAATTAAAGGTGTTGCTAGATCAATGCCTACATCAACAGCAGTTGACAGGGTGGCAGAGTCATTAGGTCTACCTTGTTTCGAGACTCCAACAGGATGGAAATTCTTTGGTAATTTATTAGATGCTCAGAAAATCACACTATGTGGTGAAGAGAGTTATGGAACAGGTTCAGATCATATCCGTGAGAAAGATGGGGTTTGGGCAGTATTGTTCTGGTTGAATTTAGTTGCTGCAACAGGTAAGCAAATTGATCAGTTGGTCGAAGAACATTGGCAAAAATTTGGTCGTAACTTCTATTCAAGACATGATTATGAAGCTATAGATACTGTGATTGCTAACTCAATCATGAGTTCTTTAAGAGATAAATTATCTAGTCTTGCAGGAACTCAATTAAATGGTGAGAAAGTGGCTAAAGCAGATGATTTTAGTTATACAGATCCAATAGATGGTTCAGTTTCTAACCATCAGGGGATAAGAATTATTTTTGAAGATGGTTCTCGGATTGTGTTTAGGTTGTCAGGTACAGGAACACAGGGAGCTACTTTACGTATATATTTAGAGAAATATGAGTCGGATTCTTCCAAATTTAATACACCTACACAACAAGCTTTAGCTAGTCTGATAGATATTGCTGGAGATTTAACCAATATCAAATCTCTGACAGGAATGACTGAACCAACTGTAGTAACTTAATTTAAAAATGCATTAACACTAAGGAGTTAATTATCATGGATAATCATAATTCATCATCACATCAATTATATAAAAAAGCGATGGCACTTGTATTAGCTGGTGGGCGTGGCTCTCGTTTATATAATCTAACAGATACTAGAGCTAAGCCAGCTGTTTATTTTGGTGGTAAGTTTAGAATTGTAGACTTTGCTCTATCCAACTGCTTAAACTCTGGTATTAGAAGAATTGGTGTGGTTACACAGTACAAATCGCACTCGTTACTTCGTCATATCCAACGTGGTTGGGGCTTCTTACGCGGTGAGTTAAATGAGTTTATAGACTTATTACCAGCTCAGCAAAGGGTTGATGAAGAGCATTGGTATCGTGGTACTGCCGATGCGGTATATCAAAATATTGATATTTTACGCTCTTATGGTCCTGAGTATGTCATAGTTCTAGCTGGTGATCATATATACAAAATGGACTACTCAGTTATGCTAAGGGATCATGCTCAAAGTGGTTATAAGTGTACTGTAGGATGTGTTGAGATTGCTGAAGAAGAAGCGTATGCATTTGGTATTATGGGTATTGATGAAGATCGTAAAATTACTAGTTTCATCGAAAAGCCTAAGAAAAATGCACCAACAATTCCTGGTACTACTGATAGATGTTATGCAAGTATGGGTATATATATATTCAATTCTGACTATTTGTATGATTTACTTGAAGAAGATATTGCAAACAAAGAGTCAAGCCATGACTTTGGTAAAGATATAATTCCAAGAGTTGTTAGTGAAAATCAAGCTTTAGCACATCCATTTAGTATGTCATGTGTACCTAGAGGTGAGGGTGTTGAACCATATTGGAGAGATGTCGGTACTATAGATGCATTCTGGGAAGCTAACCTTGATCTAGCAGCTAATATGCCTGAGTTGAATATCTATGATAAAGATTGGCCTGTGTGGACAGCTCAAGAGCAGCTTCCACCGGCTAAGTTTGTGCCAGATAGAAAGGGTAATCATGGTGTGATTACAAATACTTTGACATCTGGAGGATGTATAGTATTAGGGTCACAGATTTCTAAATCTCTGATGTTCTCAAAAGTTATAGTTTCAGCAGGTTGTGAGATTGATCAGTGCGTGATAATGCCTGAGGTGGTAGTAGGTGAAAATTGCCGTCTGAAAAAAGTTGTGATTGATAAAGGTTGTGATATTCCAGCTGGTATGGTTATTGGTGAAGATCCTATAGAAGATGCTAAGAATTTCTACAGAACTGATAAGGGTGTTGTACTAGTAACTAAAAAAATGATAGATGAACTAAAAGAAAAATAAGAGAAGCTTATGCGCGTTTTACATGTATGTAGTGAATTATATCCAATTCTAAAAACAGGAGGTCTTGCAGATGTTACAGCTGCTTTGCCTCCTGCATTAGCTAGTTTTGGAGTTGATAGTAGGGTTTTGGTTCCAGGATTTCCGGCATTTATGAATGCTATTAAGGATAAGCAGCTTTTGATTAATATCCCTTCTCGTTTTGGTGCAGAAGAGATAAACATATTTTTAGCTAAGATTCCTAATACTAAAATCGACATATATGTAATAGATGCTCCTAGTTTATTTGCTCGTCCAGGTAATCCGTATGCAGATAGTAGTAATCAAGCTTATGCAGATAATTATCTCAGATTTGCTTTATTGGGTTGGGTAGCGGCAAGAATTTCTGAAGGCTTGGATGCTAAGTGGAAGCCAGAAGTTGTTCATAGTCATGACTGGCATGCTGGATTAGTACCTGCTTATATTAAAGCAAGTGAGCTGGCATCTGGCAAAAAAGCTGTAAAAACAGTGTTCACTGTGCATAACCTTGCTTATCAAGGTCTTTTCCCAATGAGTGTTTTTGCGGAGTTAGATTTACCAGGTATATTCTTGAGTATGAATGGTTTAGAGTTTTACGGTCAAGTATCTTTTATGAAGGCGGGTCTATATTTTGCTGATAAGATCACCACAGTAAGTCCTACATATGCTAAAGAGATTCAGTCTTATGAGCAGGGATGTGGATTAGAAGGACTACTTGCAGATCGTCATAATGATCTATATGGAGTACTTAATGGTGTAGATCCTCAAGTATGGAATCCTAAAAAAGATACTCTTATAGAAGCTAACTATTCAGTTACTACAGCGAATGTTGGTAAAGCAAAATGTAAAACAGCTCTACAAGCAATGACTGGACTTGCGAAAAAAGAGGATGCAGTGGTTTTTGGAATTGTAACACGCTTAACTGAGCAAAAAGGCCTAAACCTTTTAATTGAAGCAATAGGTGAAATCACTAGTAGAGGCGGTCAAATTGTTTTGTTAGGAAGTGGTGATAAAGCTTTGGAAGAAGCGTTTTTAGCTGCTGCTAAGAAATCTCCTAAATCAATCGCTGTACAAATCGGCTATGATGAAAACCAAGCACATCGTATAATTGCTGGTTCTGATGTGATATTGGTACCATCACGTTTCGAGCCTTGTGGATTGACACAATTATATGGTTTGACTTATGGAACTTTACCTCTAGTACACAAAGTTGGTGGCCTAGCAGATACTGTTACAGATTCTTCATTAGAGAATTTAGCTGATGGTACGGCTACAGGGTTTGTTTTTGATGAGTTTAGTGTGGAATCTCTCACTTTGGCAATACGCCGAGCATTCGCATTATATAATCGTAAAGCAGACTGGAAGAGGGTTAGAAAAACTGCAATGCAGCAAAAAGTAGATTGGAATGCAGCTGCTGATAAAATACATCAAATTTATTCTCAACTGGTTTGATAGGCTTTCAAAAAAGTTCAAAAAATCAATATTTTTTTACCAAAAAAAATACTTAAATGATATTATAATTTTTAATGTAATTATTTTTTATCAATAAATTATTATCAAAGGTTTCTAAAAAAATGGATAACAAAAATCAAATCAAGCTTTTTTTACAAGATGCTTTAGGATGTGATATAGCTAAAGCAAGTGATCAAGATCTATATTATGCACTATTATCTTATGTTAAAGAGCAAACAGAAAAACTACCAACGCCTGATTTTAAAAAGAAAATATATTATATATCTAGTGAATTTTTGATTGGTAGAATGCTAGCAAATAATCTTATAAATTTTGGAATTTATAATGATGTTAAAGAGCTATTTGAGGCTAATGGTAAGGATATAGCTTTGATCGAAGAGTGTGAGCCAGAACCATCTCTAGGTAATGGTGGTTTAGGTAGATTAGCAGCGTGCTTTTTAGATTCAATAGCATCATTAGCTATTCCTGCAACGGGTGTTAGTTTGAACTATCATTATGGTTTGTTTAAGCAAAAATTCAAAAAGAATCTACAAAAAGAAACACCTAATCCTTGGATAGAGGATAAAGGCTGGCTTAATAAGAGAAAGGCTGCTTATAAGATTGATTTTAATGGTTTTAGTATACAATCTCAGATGTATGATATTGAGATGGTTGGTTATCAAAATAACTTTGTTAATAAGTTATGCTTATTTGATGCTGAGAGCGTTGACTCTAGTATCGTTAAAAAAGGTATATCTTTTGATAAAACAGCTATCGAAAAGAACGTTACGCTTTTCTTATATCCAGATGATAGCGATGAAGCAGGACATTTATTAAGAATTTTCCAACAGTATTTCATGGTAAGTAATGCTGTGCATCTTGTATTTGCTGATATGGATGACAAAGGCTACTCAATTGACAAGCTTCATGAACATGCAACTATCCAAATTAATGATACACATCCAACTTTAGTGATTCCTGAGCTTGTACGTCAGCTTATGACTAGAGGACTATCTATAGATGCAGCTATCGAAATAGTTAAGAAAACAGTAGCGTATACTAATCATACTATCTTGGCTGAAGCGCTAGAAAAATGGCCTCTAAGATATCTTAAAAAAGTACTAACTCAAGAATTAATCGATATTATTAGATATTTAGATGCTAAAGTTAAGCTAGAGCATATCGATGAGAAATTATCTATCATAGATGATCAAAGTATTGTACATATGGCTCATATGAGTATTCATTATAGCTTTAGTGTGAATGGTGTGGCAGCTCTTCATACAGAGATTCTTAAAAATGATGAATTGAAGCACTTTAACGATATTTATCCGAAGAAATTTAATAATAAAACTAATGGTATAACATTCAGAAGATGGTTATTACAATCTAACCCTGAGTTAACAAAATACTTAGAAAGTGTTATCGGTGATAGTTTTAAAACTAAAGCTACTGATTTAGAAAAACTTCTAAAATTTGATAATGATGATACTTTAAAAGCTCTTGAAGATATCAAAAAGGTTAAAAAAGCACAATTTATTAAATTTGCTAAAGAGCATTATGGTGTGGAGCTTATCAAAGATGGAATATTTGATGTACAAATCAAGCGTATCCATGAATATAAGCGTCAGCAAATGAATGCTTTGTATATAATCCATAGATATTTGCAGATCAAATCAGGTAAGCTTAAGCCTGCAAGAGCTGTTAACTTTATATTTGGCGGTAAGGCAGCTCCAGCTTATATTATAGCTAAGGATATTATTCATCTAATACTATGCTTACAAGAGCTTATCAATAATGATTCTGATGTGAATAAGTACATGAGAGTATTGTTTGTTGAGAACTATAATGTAAGTGTTGCTGAGAAGTTAATCCCAGCTGCTGATATCTCTGAGCAAATATCTCTAGCATCAAAAGAGGCTAGTGGTACAGGTAACATGAAGTTTATGCTAAATGGTGCTATCACATTAGGAACAATGGATGGAGCTAACGTTGAGATTGCCGAGCTAGTTGGACAGGATAATATCTACACTTTTGGTAAGGATAGTGACACTATTATCAATTTATACAAGACTAGTGGTTATATTTCTAAAGATTATTACAAGCAGCCTGCGATCAAGCCGATTGTAGATTTTATAGTCTCTAAAAAACTTGTTAAGCTTGGTAAGAAATCTAACTTAAAAGAGTTGTATAACGAGTTACTTAATAAGGACTGGTTTATGACTTTGATAGATCTTGTAGAGTATGCAAAAGTTAAAGATCAAATGATCAAAGATTATGAAAACCGTAAAGAATGGATGTCTATGGCTTTAGTAAATATTGCAAAAGCTGGGTTCTTCAGTTCAGATAGAACTATTGCTGACTATAACAGAGATATCTGGAAGATTTAGACTTGTATTACACTTGTGATATAAGGATGATTAGTGTTATAAATATATGTCATTCTACGACTTGATCGTAGAATCCAATAACTTACTTAGCTTATACCCAATGGATCCTATGGTGAAGTCATAGGATGACTGCGGTTGAGATTGTCACTCTTAGAATATTTTAGTACTATTTGGTTACCGCAATGTGCATTTTTTTATGATGTAGAGAGAGTATATGAAAAAATCTGGATTATTATTAGCTATCTCAAGTTTACCAAGTCAGTATGGTATTGGTGATTTGGGTAAAAGTGCTTATGAATTTGTTGATATTATAAAACAAGCAAATACTAAGATTTGGCAGGTGTTACCACTTACGCCACTAGGCTTTGGCAACTCTCCATATCAGTCAAGCTCTTCTTTTGCAGGTGATGAAATCTATATTAGCTTAGAAAAACTAGCAGATTATGGTTTGCTTGAAGAATCATCTCTTAAAAGTCTAAATGTAAACTCTGATAAAGTTGAATATGAACTTGTTCGTAATTTCAAAGATAAGTATCTCGAAGAAGCATTTAGCAATTTTCAAAGTTCAAAAGATAAGTTTGAACAAGAATATAATAATTTTATAGCTCAAAACTCATGGGTTAGAAATTATGCTATTTTTAAAGCTTTTAGAAAGGCTAATAATTACCAAGCCTGGAATTTTTGGTCGCAAGAATATAAAAACTGGATCAAAGATAAAGCTATAGAACTTAATCAATTTCAAAACGAGATAGATTATCAAATATTTTTGCAGTTTATCTTTTATAAGCAGTGGTTTGAGCTAAGGGAATACGCTAATCAAAATAATATTGAAATAATGGGTGATTTACCTATCTATCTTGGTTTTGACTCTGCCGATGTTTGGGAGCATCAAGATATATTTCTATTAGACGAGAATCTAAATCCTAGTTTTGTTGCAGGTGTTCCACCTGACTTTTTCTCAGAAACTGGTCAGCTATGGGGTAATCCTCTATATGATTGGGAAAAGCTCAAAGAAACAAATTTTGATTTTTGGATAGATCGATTAAATGGTAACTTCAAGCTATTTGATATTGTTAGGATTGATCATTTTAGAGCTTTTGATACATATTGGAAGATACCAGCAGGTGAAAAGACTGCTATAAATGGTGAGTGGATCGAGGCTCCTGGTTATGATTTCTTTGATACAGTTTATAAGCGTATTCCAGATGCTAATATTATTGCAGAAGATTTAGGTGATTTACGCCCTGAAGTACTTGAGTTGCGTGATCACTACAAGCTAAAAGGCATGAAAGTATTTCCTTTTCATTTTGATTTTAAAACAGCTAAGTTTGTTGAAGATAGTAATATCATTGCATACTCAGGAACTCATGATAACAATACTCTCAAAGGATGGTATTTTGATGAGCTAAATAGATATCAAAGAAAGTTGTTAAAGAAATATTTTAAAGCTAATAATAGAAATATTTTTAGAAAGATTATTAAGTATTTACTAAATTGTGATGCTGAATATGTAATCCTGCCAGTACAAGATATTTTAGAATTTGGTCGTGAAGCTAGACTAAATACTCCGGGGACAGTTGGTTCACCAAATTGGCAATGGAAATTGGTTGATTTTGATGGATTGGCTCAGAAAATGACTATAATTACGAACTATAAAGTTATTGATAATGCTATGTAAGTGTTTTGGATTACATATAGCTAATAGTATGCTCGTTATACCTAATTTATATAAGGAATTTTATGAGTAGTGATAAAATCAAAGAAGTTAGAGAGTTTATTAAGAAAGAAGCTAAAAAATTTGGCGCAAAAGTGGATAATGAATTTAATAAGTCATTTATTGAACGAAACAATACTGGACCAGAAGCATTAAAAGACAATGGTGCTTATTTTGGTTTTATTCATCCTGAAGAAGAAACCTCTGGACCGTTTCATGACTTTTCATTAACAATATTTCCCAATAATCAGGATAAACCTTGGCTAGTGTGTCTTGGAATTGGTTCAAGTGGATTTAAAAATGACTATGAACTAGCAACCTATCCAGGACTAAGAAGACTTTTTTCTAAGCTCGTGAACGATAGAGGCTTTTGCAAATCAGATTTCTCAGATATAGAAACAAATTTACCTAAGACAATTACGGGTGGCGAAGACCTGCAACACATAAAAAAGACCATTAAAATTTATACAAAGGTCTTACCAGTTTGTCAAATCGTTGATGATCCCGAAAGTGAAGAAGGGAAGCAGATTATTTCTGCTTTCGTCGCTAGTTATGCAAAGTTAAGAGATTGGCCATCTAATAAAGACCATAGAAAAGCAATTGATGATGCTTTGGCACCTTTTGTTAAAAAGGAAACCATTGATGGAACTAAAGAAATTGAAAACCTTTTAAGTGAGAGAAAATATTTGGTCCTTCAAGGCCCTCCAGGAACTGGCAAAACTAGAACTGCAAAGGAGGTTGCTAAAGAAATAAAGGCAAAAACATTTTTTACACAGTTCCATGCAGAAACTAGTTTTTCAGATTTTATTTATGGAATACGTCCAAACTTAAAAAGTGAAACACTTAGCTATAAAGAAAGCTTGGGAAGTTTCACAGAGGCATTGAAATATGCTAATGACAAAAGTGATGAAAAAGTGGTTTTAATCATTGACGAAATAAATCGAGCAAACCTTTCAAATGTTTTAGGTCCTATATTTTACTTATTTGAACATAAGATGGATGAATCAGAGATTGAAATTGAGATTTCTCCGGAATTTAAAATCAACAAACTTCCAGATAACTTTTTTGTGATTGCAACAATGAATACTGCAGACAGAAGTTTAGCAGTGGTAGATTTTGCACTTAGAAGGAGATTTGCTTGGTATTCAATGAAACCAAAATCTATTAATTTAGGGTCTAGATAACTTTAGCTTGTCAAAAATCATTGATGGAGCTATATTTTATCTATGTTTGGAAGGTATAAAAAACGTTCGCATATTTCAGATGCTAAAATTAGAGAGATTTTGAAGTGTTTCTGCTTGGATTTAACAGCGACAAATACGAGTAAAATAACTAATGTTAGCAGAGTAACAATTAACCGCTATTTTGATAGATTTCGTAAAATAATTCTATTATCTGATGAAAAATTCTTAGCATCTACTGGAGAGTTTGAACTAGATGAGTCTTATTTTGGAGCTAAACGAGTACGAGGTAAACGTGGTCGTGGTGCAGTTGGTAAAACACCAGTATTCGGTGTTTTAAAACGCGATGAACATAATAAAGTCTACGTTTCTATTGTACCAAACTGCTCTAAAGAGTCCTTAATGCCTATAATACAAGGCAAAATACTCGAAAGCAGCACAATCTATACTGATGGATGGAAAGCATATGATGGGCTTATTCTAAACGGTTATGATCACTATCGTATTTATCACTCTCACAATGAGTTTGCTCGTGGTAAAAACCATGTTAATGGTATAGAGTCATTTTGGTCTTTCTCTAAAAGAAGACTTGCAAAATTTAACGGATTAAGTGATGATAAGTTTGTTTTACATTTAAAAGAGTGTGAATTTAGGTGGAATAACAAAGATAATGATTTATATAAAATCATGTGTACTTTAGTAAGAAAATTTAGTGCTAAAGTTATCTAGACCCTAATTTAAAGCAATTTTATAAAGATGACTTTGTAAAAATCGAAAATATCTTTGAATGGTATGCTTCAAGTAATGAGTTATCTCTTCAACCTGGACAGGGTTATTTTATAGCAGATTCTGACGAAGAAATGGAAAATAGAATTAGATATGAAATATTTCCACTCATAAAAGAATATCTACAAGAAGGTCTATTGAGAAGTGCTAAAGAGGAGTTTAATAATTATTTTGATAATCGAATCAAACAGTCTCTTTTTGAGTAATTAATATTATGGATGTTTTTTGCGAAATACCCTGTTTAACAGAACGCTCCAATCAGTTAAATGGAATTGTTTTACAGAAAAAATGGTTTAAATCAGCAGACAAAAGAATTATTGGTCAATACCTCCAAAAATTTATTCAATATAATTCTGATCAATTTGAGTTTCTTGGGGTTCAACCAGTCATCAATGGGTCAGATCAAAATACATCATTATATTTTAGAACATCTAGCTATATTGGCTCTATTCCTCTAAGAGCATCTGATACCGGTAAGCAAATAGGTGATTTTGTAGTAATGCCTAGATTTGTCGGGAAAGATAGATTTGAAGACTACATTGAAATCATAGAATTGCTTGGTACGGAGATAAGTCCTGAGGTTGCCGACAGTTTGCCTTTGGTATCTGGCAGAAACTTTCGACCTCCACTATATTTGGAAGCTATCAAATTTATTAAAACACTTGAACAACTAGTTATGAAGCAGTGGAGAAAATTTGATAATGATGAACGAATATCTAATCAACCTACTGGTCAAATAAATTGGAACAAATACGTCCATAATGAATACAAGGTTGAAAATAAAATCAAGTTTCCTGTGAGAAAAAATATACTAAGTGAATTGCATCCTGAGTATTCTGAAATAAGATATGTATTTGACTTATGTAAACTCGAACTTCTTTCTCCAAAGACGCCTCAAAGAATAAAAAATACAGTGAGGCCGAAACTAGAGTTCATTGAGAACAAACTTTATTTACATAACCCCAAATCAACAAATCAAGTAGTAATTAAAGCTTCTGATAATCCAATAGTAAAAACTTGTAAAGAAAGTGCAAATAAAATATTGAACTATAAACTACTTGATAGCACAGCTTGGAGAGTTGATTTCGCAGAGGTATTTGAAAAGCTAGTCCAATACATTTTCAAAGAGACAGCAAAAGAAACAGGCGGAAGACTATTTTCAAACTACAAATTTCATTCGGGATCATCAATGCACTATAGCTGGGAATTGAAACATATTGAGCCTGACGCAATATATCAAAAAGATTCATTATTGATATTTATTGACGCCAAATACAAATCAAATTTATATAACAAGTTTGATTTGAGTAATACATTGAAGGAGGAGCATAGACACGACCTTCATCAAATTATGGCCTATTCATCTTTTAGTAAGACAATAAACAAATATGGGTTTTTATGTTATCCATCTAACAAAGTAGAAATAAAGTCAATTAACTATATCAACAGAATTAACGATTCAAAAAATACAATAATAGTTTTAGGAATTCCTCTAAGAAAAGATAGTATTAATGCTGTAAAATGTAATTTAGTGGATGAACTTAACAACATCGAAAAAAATGTTCATCTTATATAAGCAAGCTTTTTCAGTTAGTAATAAAGTCTGTTGACTAATTTGATATTAAGCTAGTTAGATATATTTTAATCATCTACTACATTATATTTTTTATAGATAGAGAAATACTTATATCTTACAAGCATTTTTCGCAACTTCAACTTTAAATATGTTAAAATCTATCTCAATTAATTAGGTTAAAAAATATTCAAAATGCTTACATTTCAAGAAATTATTTTAAAACTACATCATTATTGGGCATCTAAAGGTTGTGCTATTATTCAGCCACTAGATATGGAAGTCGGTGCTGGTACATTTCATCCTGCTACAACTCTAAGAGCGATAGGTCCAGAGCCATGGACAGCTGCGTATGTTCAGCCATCAAGAAGACCTACAGATGGTCGCTATGGTGAAAACCCTAACCGTACGCAACATTACTACCAATACCAAGTTGTGATGAAGCCATCGCCTGATGATATTCAAGAATTATATCTTGGTTCACTTAGAGAGCTAGGTATTGATCCATTAGAGAATGATATTCGCTTCGTTGAAGATAACTGGGAGTCGCCAACACTTGGCGCTTGGGGTCTTGGTTGGGAAGTATGGTCAAATGGTATGGAGATTACACAGTTTACATATTTTCAACAAGTAGGTGGACTTGAGTGTAAGCCTGTTATGGGCGAGATTACTTATGGTCTTGAGCGACTAGCTATGTACATTCAAAATGTTGATAGCATGTATGATATATTATGGGCTAATACGCAAAATGGTCCTTTATATTATCGGGATGTATTCTTACAAAATGAAATTGAGATGTCGACTTATAACTTTGAAGAAGCTAATGTTGAAGAGCTTTTCAAACAGTTTGATTTATTAGAGAAAGAAGGTTATAGACTAGTAGGAAAAAATCTACCAATACCAGCTTATGAGTTTGTATTGAAAGCTTCACATACTTTTAACTTATTAGATGCGCGTCATGCAATATCTGTTACAGAAAGACAAGGCTATATTCTAAGAGTTAGAAAATTAGCTCTAGAAGTAGCTAAAGAATATTATAGCGCTAGAGAAAAATTGGGTTTTCCAGCTTTTAAAAAAGATAATTGATTAAATGCTTTCGCTAACTTACGATGTAAGTTTTAGCGACATACTTTTTGCAATAGCAGAAAAAGTATGCAAAACTGCTTAGCACATGTTCGCGCTTTAATGTAAGTCATTGGCGCCTACAAAACTCGCAAGCTCAGACAGTTGTAGTCACTGGATCAATGACTTTGACATAAGCTTGCCACAAAGTGCTTTAATGTGGTGAAAATTAAAATGAAAAGTATAAATCAAATATTAAAATTTCTAGATATTCAAACCTTATCTCAAAATAATTTTGAAATTGAATCGCTATCTTTAGATAGTCGTAAATGTGATGCAAAATCAGCATTTATAGCTCTCAAGGGTTCAACAACAGACGGTAATAAATATATTGATAATGTTTTAGCTAAGGGTACAAAACTTATTTTGAGTGATAAACTACCCCGTCAATCTTCGATTGCCACCCCTTCAGTAGCTGAAGGGGAATTACCTAATATTTTTTATGTTGAAAATTTAAAAGAGAAGCTATCGAATCTTGCTAAATGGTTTTATGATTATAAAAAACCTCAAAATATAGTTGGCATAACAGGTACAAATGGCAAAACATCGATTTCTAGTTATATTGCCCAGTTGCAAAAGTTACTAGACCAAAAGTCACTATTGCTTGGTACAAATGGTAATGGTATCTATCCAGATTTAAAAGAAAGTACACATACAACGCTAGATATACTATCTCTATATCAAACTATTTCAGATTATGAAAACTATCAAAATTTAGTGATGGAAGTATCATCTCATTCATTGGATCAAAAGCGTACCGAAGGTTTAGATTTTGATATTGCAGTATTTAGTAATCTTAGTCATGATCATCTTGATTATCATAAGACTATGGATAATTATTTTGAAGCTAAAGCAAAATTGTTTCAGTTTAAAAGCCTTAAAAAAGCTGTAATAAATATAGATGATGAATATGGTCTGAAATTGTGTAAAGTTTCTAACTGTGAAATAGTAACAGTCAGCCTAAAGTCAAGAAGAGCAGATATTTATATAGAGTCTAAGAGTATAGAGAATATGCAAACAAGCTTTGATTTATATATTTCTCAAAAGTATATGGGTACTTATCAAACATCTTTAGTTGGCGAATTTAATCTAATGAATTTAGGTTTGAGCTTAGCAGCATTAGATGCTGACTCTACTAGAGAACAACTTCTAGAAAATATTTCTAAATTAAAACCTGTAAAAGGACGTATGGAAGTAATCGCATTAGCAAATGATGCTAAAATCATAATTGATTATGCGCATACTCCAGATGCTTTGGAAAAAGCTCTACAAACTCTAGCAAACTATCATCTAAATAATCTATGGTGTATTTTTGGTTGTGGTGGCAATAGAGATACTACCAAAAGACCTATCATGGCTCAAATAGCAGAGGAATATGCTAATAAAGTAGTTGTTACAGAAGATAATAATCGTTTTGAAAATATTGAAAGTATTTTTGATGATATCAAAAAAGGTTTTAGGCATCCTGAAAGGCATACTTTTATTCATAGTAGAGAAAAAGCTATCAAATATACTATTGAAAACTCGAAAGCTAACGATGTTATTCTATTAGCTGGCAAAGGACATGAGTGCTATCTTGATAAAAATGGTATTAAAGAGTATTTTGATGAGCGCGAGGTTATTGCTAAGTATAAAAACACTACTCCGTCAACCTAAAGGTTGCCACCCCTTCAATATTTTGAAGGGGAATTTATGATATATGTGGAGCAAAATGACAAATTTAGAAAAGAAAATAAGTTTTATCCAAGAGATAGACAAACTAAAAGGCGTATATCGTAGAGCATTGATAAAATGTGATAATAATCGTAGAGAGAATACAGCAGAACATAGTTGGCACGTAACTCTTATGGGCGTTATATTAGAAGAATATGCAATTGAAGAGCTTGATATGCTAAAAGTGCTTAAGATGCTGTTGATTCATGATATTGTTGAGATATATGCAGGTGATACTTATGCTTTTGATAATCATGCAGTACTTGAGGAACAGAACACCAAAGAACTAGAAGCTTTAGAGAAAATATTTTCATTGTTACCAGAAGATGAGGCTAATGAGTATAAAGCTTTATGGCTTGAGTTTGAAGATAATCAAACAGCAGAAGCAAAATATTCAAAAGCTATCGAGCGAGCAGTCCCAGTTTTGCAAAATATGCAAAATAATGGTGGTAGTTGGGTAGCTTATGGCAAAGTACCTAAAGAAAAAGTTATCAGTAGAAACTTAGGATTAAAAGACATTGCTCCGGAGTTATGGCAATATGTAAAAGGACAGATTGATTTAGCTGTAGAGAAAGGGTGGCTTGTTTAAGCAAATATTTGTAGTGACAGATCAATGATCTATCACTATGATAGTTTATTTAAAGCTATTTCCCCTTCACACTTCGACTTCGCTCAGTGACCGGAAGAGGAATTTGATATGAGTCTTATGGAGAAAAAATGATCAAATCACTAAAACAATTAGCAACACAGGCTGGCTTAGAATATATCGGCGAAGATGTATCAATTCAAACAGTTAGCATTAATTCTAATGAGGTAAATCAAGATGCTTTATTTGTCGCGATTGTAGCTAATCGTGATGGCCATGAATTTATCCCGAGTGCCATTGCTAATGGAGCAAAAGCTTTACTAGTATCAAAAAAACAAGATACAGATGTTCCACAAATAGTTTGTAACAATACTATCAAAGGATTACGAGCTTTAGCAAAAGAGTATCGTAAGTCTATAAAAATGCCAATTATTTCCTTAACTGGTAGTTGTGGTAAAACAACTGTTAAAGAGATGATAGTAACTCTACTTGGTGATAAAAAAGTTCATTTTACACAAGGTAATTTCAACAACTATCTTGGTGTGCCTATGACAGTTTTAGAAACTCCACAAGATGTTGATTTTGCTGTGATTGAAACTGGTACAAGTGTTGCAGGTGAGATAAAAGCCGCTGCTGAAATTATTCAGCCTAATGTTGCGATGATTACAAATGTTGGCGCTAGTCATTTAGAGAATCTTAAAACACTAGATGGTGTGATGATTGAAAAAGGTGAGCTTCTCAAAGCTTTGCCAAAAGATGGTTTTTGCATTGTAAATCTTGATGATGAAAGAATACCAGCTTATGCAGATAAATTAGACTGTAACAAAATTACTTGCTCAATGAGTAATCAAGATGCAGATATCATCATCTTAGATTATCAGGTTACGCCAGAGTTATACGATGTTAAGATTAGAATTTTTAACAAAGAATATAGCTATCAGTTACCCAACATAGGTAAACATAATTTGTCTAATAGCATGCTTGCGATAGCAAGTGTGGTTGCTGCAGGACTAGAACCTAATGATTTCTTACAAAATACGCAAAATATCAAAAACTATAAAGGCAGATTCTCAACCGAAAAACTAAATGATAAGTTAACTCTTGTAGACGATACATATAATGCTAGTGCTGGTGCTGTCCAAGCTGCTATAGCAGATTTAGCTGAATTTGATGGTAAAAAAGTTATAGCAATTACTTCAATGAGAGAATTGGGTGATGAGGGCGAGAATTATCATCGTAAAATGGGGCAATGGCTCAATAAGGCTGGCTTGGATAATATATTTTTATTTGGCGAAAAAAATTTAATAAAGTTTGCTTTAGAAGAGTATGAAGGTTCAAATGTTAAATATTATGATGATAAACAACAGTTAAATAATGATCTATTAAAAGTACTTGATGGGTATAAATCTCAAAATACTAAACTTACTGTCAAAGGAGCTAGAAGCTTTAAGATGGAAGAAGTTGTCAAATTTGTTAAGGAAAACTTATAAGGGACATTATGAAAAGACTTTTTGCCATATTAGTTTTTGTATTACTTGTAAGCGTATCTTTTGGTAAAGATATCATAAAGTATCCACTAATGGAGTCAAATGTACTTTGTGATTCTGTAAGACCATTTTGTGGAGATAACTGTAGTAATATGCCTTTTTATCCGACCTTATGTAAGCCTACTGAATATGGCTCAGCTTGGTCTGGTGGTGGAGCAACTAGTGCAACTAAACAACTGTATTGTGCAAAAGCTACTTATGCAAACTGTCATTATTCAGGTTCTCCAAAAGCAACAGGTATAAATTCAAACAATCAAGCTATGCCATGTAAAGTAAGCGAAGATGGAAAAACAGCTAATTGTAGATGTAAAGTTTTCACAGGTCCTAACTATGTCAATATTGATGGAATTATGAACTTAGGTGTTTATTATAAGACAGTAGCAGTTTGTGGTAAAGATGGTTCAAAATGTAAAAATCTTTCTACTTGTCTACCGGATGGTAGAGGTGATTGTAAAGGAGTAGAAGCTCCAGTGTGTAAATATATAGCCGATCAAAATACTCTAGATGATAATGTCTCTTTTATCCCAGGTGCTGATTTAATTTCAACTTATGGTTTTGATATGAATAAGGATTATGATATCGCAAAACCAGGTGAAGGGGTTAAATGTCAAAATATTGATGTAGCAGGTTGTATGACTCAACCATGTAAATATGAAAAAGGTTCAAAAGAGTATGCGACTTGTAGTTGTCCTATTACAAATATGAAAACCATGATGCTAAGTCAAAAAGGTGTATCTTGTGATTTGCCAAAAGGTTATGCTTGGGAATAGCCTAAAAGGATCGATAATTATCTTCTAAACTTTCTAATATTTTATCTTAGATTTTATTTTTAATAATATTTAAAACTCTTCTTAGTGGTTCTGCAGCTCCCCATAGTAGCTGATCTCCTACTGTGAAACAATGAAATACATCATCAGCTAATAGAGATGACTTGATACGACCTATAGCAATATCAAGAGTTCCTGAAGTTGCTTGAGGTGTTAGATGCTTGAGAGTATCTTCTTTGTTATTATCTACAACTTTAACCCACTCATTACCTTGAGATATTTTCTGCTTAATTTCTTCAATTGTTAATTTCTGTCTTAGTTTGACTGTCAAAGCTTGTGAGTGTGATCTTAGGCTAGGAACTCTAACACATACGCCATCAACAGGAATTGTTTTCTTAGTATCTAGAATCTTGTTTAGTTCTGTAGCTGCTTTGTACTCTTCTTTTGTTTGTCCACTTGGCATGCCAACATCTATCCAAGGCAATAGATTATAAGCCAAAGTTTGTACAGTTTTTTGTTGAGGAATTTTTGAAGAGTCTTTAGATAGTTCTCTTAGAGTTTTTTCTCTTGTTAGGATATCTGCATTTATATCATCAGCTTTACTCAAAAGGTCAGCTTGTTGGAGAAGTTCTTGCATTGCTGCAGCACCAGAGCCTGATATTGCTTGGTAAGTACTAGAGTTAACCCACTCGACAAGATCTTCTTTGAGTAGTCCAGCAATTGCTAGAGACATTAAACTAACAGTACAATTACTACCAATAAAGTCTTTTTTACCACTATCAATAGCGTTGATTATTTGCCCATGATTTAACGGATCTAGTACTAGAATACTGTCATTCTCTAGACGTAGTGTAGATGCAGCATCTATCCAAAAACCCTGCCAACCAGATGATCTTAACTTAGAGTGAATTTCTTTGGTATATTCACCACCTTGACAGCTTAGAAGTATATCCATTTTAGCTAATTCTTTGATACTGTATGCATCTTGTAATACGCCATATTTTTGCATAAATCCTGAAGGTTGTTGTCCCGCTTGAGATGTTGAAAAAAATGTTGGCATGATATCATCAAAATCATTCGATTCAACCATGCGAGACATCAAAACTGAGCCAACCATTCCACGCCAACCAATAAAACCAACTTTAAGCATAAAACCCTCATAATTATTAGTGATAAAATTTATGGCTCAAGTATAATACAAAAGTAATCAATTTGATATTTGTTAAGAGTAAGAGTGTAAAATATGATAGTACATAAATTTGGTGGTAGTAGTTTAGCATCAGCTGAGAAAATAAAAAATGTTTCGAATATAATTAGTTGTGTCGATGAAGCTGTAGTAGTTTCTGCGTCAGCAAAAACTACTAGTAATTTACAAAAAGCTATAGATCAAGCGATTGAATCTCAAGATTATAGCGAAACACTTAATTTTATTTTTGAGCATCATAGTTCGATACTTGAGGAATTAGTTCCTTCAGATGATTTATTGCAACAGTCAATCTTAGAAGATTTAAAAAACATCAAACATATTTTAAGTACTATTGCTATTACAGGGTTTTGCGCAGATAGCTTAAGATTTTTCATACTAGGGTTTGGAGAAATCTGGTCAGCTAAAATTCTTACACTATATTTGCAATCAAAAGGTAAGAAATCTTACTTCATAGACGCATCACTATGTTTGATTGTAAATGATCGTAGCTATCCTGTTACAGTTGACTGGCAAAAAAGTTTGGAGCTACTTGAGTCTATCAAAAATGATAATCCAGCAGATGTATACATCATAACTGGCTTTATTGCTCAAAATAGGCTAGGCAAAAGAACTATATTAGGTTTGAATTGTAGTGATTACTCAGCAGCTATTTTTGCCAAGTTATTACAAGCAGATAAATTATATATTTGGACAGATGTGGCTGGTGTATATAGTGCTAATCCACAAGTAGTTCCAGAAGCAAAACCTCTAACTCAATTAACATATAAAGAAGCTCTTGAGCTTGCATATTTTGGTGCATCTGTAGTACATCCTTTAACTATCGCTCCTATGGCTCTAGAAAGAACACCAATCTATATTAAGAGTAGTTATTTCCCAAATGAGGTTGGTACTAAAATTAGTGCAGATAAAGATGAAAACCAAGGAATTATCAAAGGTCTAACAAGCGTTTCAGATGTTGCGATAGTGCGAGTGCAAGGTGCTGGTATGATTGGTGTGTCAGGAATATCATTTAAAGTATTCGGAGCGTTAGAGAAGGCAGAAGTGTCGGTAATGATGATATCTCAGGCTAGTTCGGAGTACTCGATCTGTTTTGCTATAGATAGTGTCAACGCTGATAAAGCAACTGAAGCTCTTAGACAAGAGTTTGCAAATGAGATAAAGAGTAATCTTATCGAAGAAATAGTTGTTCATAAACATCATGCTTTGATTACAGCTGTTGGTGAGGGTATGAAGTCTAAGACTGGCTCGCTAGCAAAATTAGTAAATTCACTTAAATTAGCAAATATCAATATACATGCTATTGCTCAAGGATCATCAGAAAGAAGTGTTACATTTGCCGTAAAAGCGGAAGATGAGATACGTGGTGTACAAGCTATGCATCGTCACTATAATTCTGAGAGTGATGATATCGCAATTGCTGTTATTGGAGCTGGAAATATTGGTAAGGCATTTATTAAACAAGTCAAAAAAACTTATGAAAAATGGTATGCAAAAGGTATTAATTTAGTATTAGTCGGAGCTACTAATTCAAAGCAAATGCGTGTTTCTTATGAGAATTTATTATTTGAAAATATAGATAATCTACTTAATGAGAATACAGAGCAAGTTAATCTAGAGAGGTTGGCTGAATTTATGTCACATGCTTCGGCTACCAAAAAAATTGTGATTGATGCTACAGCAAGTGAAAATGTTTCGAAAAATTATAGTAATTTCTTAAAGAATGGAATAAGCGTAATTACTCCTAATAAATATGCAAATTCAGGAAATTATGAATTCTATCAAGAGCTTAGAAAAGTCGCTAAGCAAAATGGCACTAGTTTTCTATATGAAACAAACGTTTGTGCTGGTCTTCCTCTTATAGTTACATTACAAAACATGGTTCAAAGCGGTGATCATGTTAGCACTATAAAAGGAATTTTCTCAGGAACTTTAAGCTATTTGTTCACTCAGTTAAATAATGGTGTGATTTTCTCAGATGCAGTTAAAATGGCTTATGATGCTGGGTATACAGAGCCAGATCCAAGACAAGATTTATCAGGTATGGATGTGGCGAGAAAGACGGTGATCTTAGCTAGAGAGATAGGTCTAAATATAGGCTTGAATGACTTGGTTATCGAAAATTTAGTACCCGAAGAGTTGCGTGAATGTAGTGTAGAAGAGTTTTTTGCAAAACTTCCAGTATTCAATGAGCAAATAATGCAACAGATTGCAGACAAAAAGAAAGATCTTGCAGGGGTACATTATGTTGGATCTATCGTTAATGGTGTTGCAAATGTAGGTATCCAAGCTTATGATGAATCTAGTCCTTTTGCAAATGTGAAAGGTACTGATAATATCGTGATGATAAATACAGATAGATATACTCAACCTATGGTTATCCAAGGTGCTGGTGCTGGTGTTGAGGTAACAGCAGCGGGTGTATATGCTGATGTTATAACTGTGATAAGAGAAAAGTAGTCATGAAATTAGCTAATATTAAATCAGCTAAAGCATTTGCTCCAGCAACTAGTGCAAATTTTGCAGTTGGTTATGATTTGCTAGGTTTTGCTATCGATGGGGTAGGAGATACTGTAGAACTTATCAAAAGAGATGATGCCGAGCTGGTTATCAAGCAAATTAGTGGAGCTACCGGCGCAGATAAACTACCTTTTGACAGTGATAAGAATGTTGCCACAGCGGTAATTAAAAAGTTTTTGACAGATAAAAATATCAGGATAGGTTTTGATGTTTATATACAAAAAGGTATAACACTAGGCTCTGGTATGGGTGGTTCAGCAGCTTCTTCTGTTGCTGCTCTAGTCGCGATGAATGCTTTTTTTGAAACACCGTATAGCTATGATGATTTGATTGACTATGCTATCTATGGTGAGAGTTTGATATCCGGATCATTTCACGGCGATAATGCAGTTCCGTGTATGTTTGGTGGACTGGTATTATTACAAAGTTCAAAACCATGTAAAAAAATAGATTTACCAATAGTTGATTGTAATGTAGTTATAGTTTGTCCAGATCTTTCAATCGAGACAAAAAAAGCACGTGAGCTTCTTAAAGAGCCTTATGATTTATCTACAATAGTAGAACATAGTGCATGCTTAGCAGCTACAATAAGTGCTTTATACACACAAGATATTGGATTGTTGAGTGAAAGTCTAAAAGATATATTGATTGAACCAAGAAGATCTAAATTAATCACAGGATTTTATGATGTACAGAAAGCTGCTTATGATGCAGGTGCGATAGCTTGTGGTATATCAGGATCAGGACCAACAATGTTTGCGCTTGTAAAAAAACAAGATGATGCGAATGTTGTTGCTAAAGCAATGCAGGATAAATTTAAAGAATTTGACCTAAAGTCGGATAGCTGGATAAGTGCTATGAGTGGCAAAGGTGCATATATATTAGAGAAAAAATAATAAAGGTAAGACATGAATTTTATTAGTACAAGAGATAAAAATATCAAAGTTTCATTAAGCGAGGCAATGCAGTCTGGGTTAGCTCCTGATGGAGGACTATTTGTGCCTGAGAGATTTCCAACGGTTGATTGGCAGAGTTTTGCCAAAGATATCAGCTATGCTGAATTTGCTGCAAATACTTTGAGAGAGTTCTTTAAAGGAGATCAGCTTGAAGCTTCTTTAGACAAGATTTGTAATAATGCTTTTACATTTGATGTGCCAGTTAAGCGCTTGGATAAAACAACATCTGTTTTAGAGCTTTTTCATGGACCAACTTTATCTTTTAAGGATTTTGGTGCGAGATTTTTAGCAAATTGTCTAAGCTCTATTGATAGTGAGAAGCCATTTACAATTTTAGTAGCAACTTCTGGCGATACAGGTTCTGCAGTAGCGGCAGCTTTTCATGGTAAAGGTAATATTCGTGTTATAGTAATGTTTCCTAAGGGTAAGATCTCTAAAAGACAAGAAAAACAAATAACTTGCTGGGGCGATAATATCCAAGCTGTTGAAGTTGAAGGAGTTTTTGATGATTGTCAAAGTTTAGTTAAAGAAGCTTTTAAGACACCTTGGTGGATAGAGAGAACCAAACTAAATACATCTAATAGTATTAATATTGGTAGATTACTACCACAATCTACTTACTATGCTTATACATCATGGCAGCATTATTTACAGACTGGAGAGAAAGCAAACTACATAGTTCCATCTGGTAATATTGGTAATATCACAGCAGCATTTTGGGCTAAACAAATGGGCTTCCCAATAGATGAGATATCTATGAGTCTAAATGCAAATGATACAGTGATAGATTATTTAAATACTGGAGAATTTAACCCAAGAGCAAGTGTTGAGACATTGGCAAATGCAATGGATGTGGGTAACCCTAGTAATTTTGAAAGATTATTATACTTGCTAGGGAATTATGAAAATTTCAAAGCTAATGTTAAAGCTGTATGTGTTTCTGATTTTGAAATCATAGAAGAAATTAAGCAAGTTTATCGTCAGTATAATGAAGTTGTTTGCCCACACACTGCAACAGGCTTTGTAGCAAAAAATCAACTAGATGCAGATAAAGATTATATAATTGTATCGACTGCTCATCCTGCTAAGTTTGAAAGTGTAATTGAGCCAATATTAGATATACAGGTTCCAGCTACGCCAGCGTTACAGAAGCTACTAGATAAAGAACAACATAAGGTAGCGATAAATAAGTCTATGGATGAGCTTTGTGAAGTCTATACAAGAGCTTTTGAAAGAGAATAATTTTCTTAATTCAGCTCTGAAGTTAAATTAGTATCCGTTTAATGTCGTAACTTGAATAATCTCACCATTTTTTGAGATTTTTATATAATTACCATCTTTGAACCAGTCACCAAGTACATATCTAGTATAATTATCAGTTAGGTGTATAGCCATTTTGTGCGTATGGCCATGAATTACAATATTACAGTTATTACGATATTTTTCAATACCTCTGGTTGTTACATCAACATTTGGATTTTTACGGTTTTTTACATAGCTTGCTTTGCGCACATTTCTTGCAGTATATTCTCTTATGAATAAAGGTAATCTTCTAAAAATAAATCTCAGAATAGGGTTGTATGCTATCCATTTTCTATAAGTTTGGTAACTCTTATCATCTGTACAAAATAGATCTCCATGCGAGAAGAGTATTTTTTGATTAGATATATCGATATAATACGGATCTTTAATAAGAGTCACGCCACTTTGTTTAGCAAATTTTCTACCAATCAAAAAATCACGATTTCCATACATGAAAAATATTTCTAAACCTTTATCTGAAGCTCCTTTTAGCCAATTTGTGATTTTATGATAAAAGTTGTCTCTGTGGTTATCACCAATCCAATAATCAAAAAAGTCACCAAGAATAAAAAGCTGGTTTTGCGTAGATGTAATACTATCTAAAAACTTTTTAAAAAGATCAGCCATCTCAGCATGGTTAGCATTTAGATGAAGATCTGAAATTAGATAAATATCTTTGTTATGAGCCATATTTTTGACGGTACTGTTTAAATTTGTTGATCATTGTTTCATCAAGGTTCTCTTTGACGTACTCAAAAATACTTTCAAAGTTTGTCACCGCTAGAACTGGGATGTTGAAATCTTGAGATATTTTCTTAGTTGCTGAAATATGGCTATCTTTAGCTTTTTCTTGTCGATCTATAGATAGTACAACACCAGCTATTTCAGCATTAATAGTTTTTAGCTTGTTGTATGATTCATAAAACGCTGTACCTGCAGTCATCACATCATCTATGAGTAATACTTTTTTATTAGTCATATCGGCACCAACAAATACACCACCTTCGCCATGATCTTTCGCTTCTTTACGGTCAAAAGCGTAAGGCATATCTATATTGTACTTCAGCGCTAGTACAGTAGAAATAGCGGCAACTAGAGGAATCCCTTTATATGCTGGACCAAAAAGGATATCGTACTTGACATCGCTTTTGATAATCAATTGAGCGTAATAATCGGCAAGTGTGGCAAGTTGATCACCTGTATTAAATAACCCTGCATTAAAGAAATATGGACTAATACGTCCTGATTTAAGCGTAAATTCGCCAAATTTAAGTACCTGATTCTTAAGGGCAAACTCTATAAACATATATTATTCCTAATATATCCAAACTTGCTATAAATTATAGATAATAACTTTAGTAATACCAAGTAAATATAGTTTAAGATAGAAAAGATCTATTAATATATTTAAATTCAATAAACTGATATAATTTAACTACTTTATTAATTAGTTTCAAAAAAATTTTAATGTCAAAACATATTCATATTTTAGGTATCTGTGGCACTTTTATGGGCTCTTTAGCGGTATTAGCTAAACAAAAGGGATATAAAGTAACAGGTTCGGATCTTAATGTCTATCCACCAATGAGTACTTATCTTGAGTCTCAAGGCATAGAGATTTTACAAGGATTTGATTGTGATCAACTGGATACAAATCCTGATGAAATTATTATTGGTAATATCATGAAAAGAGGTATGCCAATAGTAGAAAAAATTCTCGCAGAAAAGCTAAATTATTTCTCAGGACCACAATGGTTATATCAGAATATTCTTAAGTACAAAAAAGTAATTGCAATAGCTGGTACACATGGTAAAACTACAACCACAACAATGACTATAAAAATACTTGAGCAGGCTGGCTTAAATCCTAGCTTTTTGGTTGGTGGGGTTAGCAGTGATTTTGGTGTTTCATCACGTTACACAGATTCAGAGTATTTTGTCATTGAAGCTGATGAATATGATACGGCTTTTTTTGATAAGCGTTCAAAATTGATACATTATGATCCAAGTATTTTTGTGATTAATAATATTGAGTTTGATCATGCTGATATTTTCAAAGATATTGACGCAATATTTTGGCAATTCCATCAGTTACTTAGAAAAATGCCATCAACAGCGAAGATTATTTATAATGACAAAGATGAGAATGTTCAAAAAATAATATCAATGGGATGCTGGTCAGAGCTAGTCAGAGTGAATTCTAGTAATGGTATCAGTATAACCAAGCATACAGCAGATTATTCAAAGTTTGAATTATGTGATATTAGTGGAAATAATATTGAAATATCATGGAGCTTAATAGGTGAGCATAATGCGCTTAACGCAATGAGTGCCTATGCGGTAGCAAAACAACTAAATATATCTGATGAAGTGATAAATGCTGCTTTAGAAAGCTTTAAAGGAGTTAAAAGACGTTTGGAAGTATTATCTCATCAGGATAATGTTACTTTGTATGATGATTTTGCTCATCATCCAACTTCTATTAAGTTAACTTTAGAAGCTGTGCGTAACAAAGCTAAAGATGCTTATGTAATAGCTCTTATAGATCCACGTTCAAATACGATGCGTCAAGGCGATAATAAAGATAATTTGCCGATGTCAATTATCGAAGCTGATAGAGTATTGTTGTATAATCATAGTTTACTAAAATGGGATGCTAAAGAAGTTCTCAAAAATAGTAATAATGTTGATTTTATAGTTAGTGTTGATGATTTTGTTGATTGTGTAGATGAGTTATTAACTAAGTACCGAGATAGGAATATCCAGCTTGTGATGATGAGTAATGGCTCATTTGATGGGTTAAGAGAAAAGCTAGTTAAGCTTTTGGAGACTAAATGAGTAGTTTAATATATGGTATTCATGCTATTGATAGTTTGGTAGAAGCTAATCAAGCAAAAGAAATATTGGTATTTAAGAAGTCAAATGCTAATCATAAGATTGAAAGTATTATCGCTAAAGCTGAGTCAAAAGGATTAAAAATTACTTTTATTGATAGTTTTAAGCAACTTCCAGGACGAGTCAGAAAAGATGCAAATCATCAAAATATCTTTGCCATAGAGATAAATGATTTTAAAACATACTCCGAGAATGATATTGAAAATTTAATTCCTCAGGATAAAAATGCTTTTATTTTGATATTAGATAATGTCCAAGATCCTCATAATTTTGGTGCGTGTATACGTAGTGCACATTCGGCAGGTATTGATTTTATAATTATCCCTAAAGATAATAGCGCACCAGTCAATGCAACGGTTAAAAAAGTTGCTTGTGGTGCTGCAGAGCATACAAAGATTGTAGTTGTTACTAACCTTGCTAGAGCAATCGAAAAACTCAAACAATTAGGAGTATGGGTTATTGGTTTAGCAGGTGAGGCGAATGACAGCTTATATTCGATGAATTTGGCAGATTCTGTAGCAATAGTTGCTGGTGCAGAAGGTAGTGGTATGCGTCAGCGCACAAAAGCTAGTTGTGATTTTCTTGCTAAATTACCAATGTTAGGTGAGGTTTCTAGCTTAAATGTTTCTGTTGCTACAGGCATAGCATTGTATGAAACAGTAAGACAAAGGACTCAACAGTAATAGTAAGAAGCATCTATCTTAGGTAGATTTGGTATATTTTAGAGCTAGTGCTGAGTAGTTAATTTATAAATTAAAGGTATATTTGTAATGCAATTTGCTTTTTTGAATAGTAATAAGTATGCAGCGATAAACGCTCTTAAAGCTACAATAGCCGTTGCGACTGCTTATACACTAGGTCTTCTGTTAGGAAATTTTTTTAACATAGAGCAAATGTATCTTTGGATGACAATTACAGTAGTTGTTGTAATGTCTACTCAGCCTAACTTAGGAGGGGCTCTAGATAAGGCACTAATGAGGTTTTTGGGGACGGTCACTGGAGCCTTAGTGGCTTTAGTTATTATAGCTTCAGTCCAAAATCATATTTTACAAGTAGTGTTAATTCTACCATTTATTTTTTTAGCTGTTTATTTTGCAGGAGCTTCTAAATATAGTTATGCTGGTACTTTGGCTGGAATAACTATCATAATTATTATTCTAAATAAACAGCCGGGTGTGCAGGTCGCTATTTATAGAGCTATTGAAATATCTCTAGGTATAGCAATCTCATTATTTGTAAATAGATTTATATTTCCGATTAGAGCAGAAACACGGCTTAAAGAAAGTTATGTTAAAACGATTTCAGAGATTCATGATTTTTTTGATATTCTGTTTATTGAGCGTAATCATTCACATAAAAAACTTAGAACTAGTATATTTCATGAGTTTGCAAAACACCTTACTCTTATTAAAGAATTGAAATATGAAAAGTCTGCAAAAAAAGTGCAAGAGTTTGAGAAAATGAGCTTATATATTCGTAGACTGTATAGATATATGATTGTAATGTATGAGTATATAGAATTTTCTTTTGACCCTCAAACGATAGCGGATCTTGATAAAGAACCTGCTTTTATAGAGTTTAAGAAATATATCATGAAATCGCTAACAAATGTTTCAGACGATATCAAAAAACGCAAACGTATAAGTTATAAAGAATTGTTACGTTTTGAAAGACATATTTTACCTTTATTAAAAGATGTTAGAGTTTTGAATGATAAAGATGAGAGTTTCATTTTTTATATAAAGATGTTTCTTAATGCATTAAAAAGACTTTCGTTAGAGCATAACTATATTTTGCAGATTTCCAAACATTGATAAATTAAGCCTGTTACGGTAGTATATACGCTTGAATTTTCTTATTAAAAAGCTTTTATTTTCATTTGTTACGAGGTTATATAAGTTATGAACTTGCACTCTAAAAATATTTTGATTCCAATACTTATTACAACGATTATTATAGATATTATGGGGGCAGGGCTTGTTTTTCCAATAATGCCGTCATTATTCTTTGGTCAATCTTGTGTTACTTTTGGTGATCCTGGCGGTAATTTTCAAAATTGGTATTATTCCATAGCTTTGGCTTGTTGGCCATTAGGGTTATTGATAGGCTGTCCAATAATAGGGGAGTTATCTGATAAGTATGGGCGTAAAATAATATTGATTGTAGCTTTATCAACTACTTGTGTTGCTTATCTTTTATCAGCATATGCAATATATTCTCATGATTATTTATTATTTGTAGCAAGCAGGTTTATTTGCGGTTTAGCTGGTGGAGCTTTTGAGATTGCTCAAGCTGCTGTTATTGATATATCTACAGAAGAAGATAAGTCACGAAATTTAGGTTACATAACTATGGCCGCATCTTTAGGTTTTGTAGTAGGACCAATAGTCACTAGTTTTGTATCTGTAATGGAAGTAAGCCATACCATACCATTTGTATTTGCAGCTATTTTAGCATTAGTAAATATTGCATTTATAGTTATCATTATGAAGAGAGATTTACCAAAAAATCCAGGTTTAGTTATCCAATTAGGTACGATTTATAGGACTATATCTTTTTTATTGTCAGATAAACGTGTTAGGTTAATCGGTGTAGTTTATCTTCTTGTACAGTGCGCATGGGGGTTTTATGCTCAAGGGGTGGCGTTGTTTTTAAATTTAACATATAGTTATAACATATCTATGACAGGTGCTTTTTATGCTGTTATGGGCTTAGCCACAGCATTAGCAAGCATTTTTATACAACCAAAGATTTTTGCAAAAGTATCAAATCAAGTAGCTTTTGTGAGAGCTGCTGTTATTTGTGGTGTTGGATTTATTTTAGTATCAATTATATTTAATGAAGCGACACAGTGGGTTTTAACAATAGTTTTATCGGCATCTCAGCTTATATGCTATACAGCGCTTCTTTCAATGATCTCAGCAGCTGTGTCTGACAAAGAGCAAGGTAAAGCAATGGGAGCAGCTGGTGCTGGTTTTGGTTTGGCATGGTTTTTAAATGATATTATGATGGGACACTTATCCTCAATATCGCCAAGTTCACCTATTACATTTGCTGGCTTTATGTATTTTATTGCTGCTATTATCTTTGTCTTTTCTATCAAAATCTTGCGTGAAAGGGTACAATAATCAGCATTAATTAAATTTGATTATTTTTCTTAAATGCAGCTAATCTCTCTTAAAAATGTAAGTTTAAACTTCGGTACTCAAATAGTTCTTGATAAGGTTAATTTAGAAGTTACAAAAGGACAAAGAATTTGTCTAATTGGACGTAATGGTACGGGTAAATCATCATTATTGAAAATTATTGAAGGTAATGTTATTCCAGATGGCGGTGAGGTAATAGTACATAATAATGCTATTGTCGCTAGTATGATCCAAGAAGTTCCTAGTGATATCAAAGGAAGTATCGCAGAAGTTATATTACAAGGTTTAGGGGAACTTGGTGAGCATCTGATAGCATATCAGCAGACTTTAATGTCAGATCCCGAATCTAATGAGCTTGAAAAATTACATAGCTACATTGATGAAAATCATGGTTGGTCATATTTAAACGATGTTGAAGTTTTGGCTTCTAAACTTAATCTGGACTCTCAAGCTTCTTTTAAAGATCTATCTGGAGGGATGAAAAGAAGAGTTATTCTAGCAAGAGCTTTAATAAAAAAACCTGATTTACTTCTTTTAGATGAACCAACAAACCATTTGGATATTGACTCTATTAGTTGGCTTGAAGAATTTTTGTCGGGCTTTGCTGGAGCGATACTTTTTATCACTCATGATAGAAAGTTTCTAAACAATGTTGCTAAAAGTATTATAGAACTTGATAGGGGACATTTATATTCATTTGATGGTAACTATACAAAGTTTCTTGAAAAGAAAGAGCAAATCCTAGATGCTCAAGACAAAGCAAATAGTGAGTTTGATAAAAAGTTAGCTCAAGAAGAAGCTTGGATTCGTCAAGGTATCAAAGCTAGACGCACTAGAAATGAAGGGCGTGTTAGAGCACTAGAGCAAATGCGTCGTGACAGACAGCAACGTAGAGAAAATGTTGGCAAAGCTGATATCAAGGTTGCTGAAGCAGGTAAATCATCTAGAAAAGTTATTCAAGCTAATAATATTGGCTTTGAGTATGATGGTAAATTTCTATTTAAAGATTTCTCTACTGAAATTCAAAAGGGTGATAAGATTGCAATTATTGGTCAAAATGGGTGTGGTAAAACAACGCTACTAAACTCACTACTTGGGTTGGATAAACCTACACAAGGTAATGTAACGTTAGCAGATAATATTAAAATCGCTTATTTTGATCAGTTAAGAGATCAATTAGATGAGTCACTTAGCATTATAGATAATGTCAAAGAGGGTTCAGATTTTATCAATATAGACGGTAAGGAAACCCACGTAATTACCTATTTACAAAAATTTTTGTTTACTCCAGAGAGGTTGCATTCTCCTATTACTCATTTGTCTGGGGGAGAAAAAAATAGATTATTGTTAGCCAAAATTTTATCTAAACCAAGTAATGTGATTATACTTGATGAACCAACTAATGATTTAGATATCGAAACTCTAGAAATTCTTGAAGAAATGCTGATAAATTATCAAGGTACTGTAATTATTGTCAGTCATGATAGAGAGTTTATAAATAATATTGCGACAAGTACTATAGTTTTTGAGAATGGCAACTTACAAGAGTATATTGGTGGCTATGATAGTTGGATAGCACAACGAAAACAGCTGGTGCAACCAGCCAAAGAAACAAATAAAGCTCCACAGACAAAAAACAAATTAACTTATGAGCAGAAAAAACAGCTACGTAATTTACCAAGTCAAATAGAAAAACTAGAAGCAAATATTACTTTGATTCAACAGCAAATGGGCGAATTGGATTTTTACCAAAAATCACAATCACAGCAAAATGAAATTCAACAAAAACTCAACTCTTTAAATGAAGATCTCGAGAAAAAATATGTATTTTGGGAAGAGCTTTTAGAATTAGAATAATCAAAATTTAATTATATATTTATGTTATTATAACGGCTATGTAAGTTTAAAGATTATTTATATTATTAAATATGAGTAGCCAAGATATCAACTCTAGAGATCTCAGAGAAGAAAAAAAAGTTTTAGCAATTACATCATTAGCAGAGTTTGCTGAGCGTTATGGATATTATATAATCCAATCACTATTAATATTTTATCTGATAGATAAATTTCAAATTTCACAAGACTTATCAGCATCTTTGGTTGGTACAACTCTTTCGATGGTATATATTTCAGCTATTTTAGGAGGCTTTATTGCTGAGAGATATTTGGGATATTACCGAGCTGGTCTGCTAGGTTCACTTTTCATGCTTAGCGGCTTCTTTATATTGGCATATTCAACTAGTCAAAGCATGTTATATTTGGGTTTGAGTTTTATTTCTGTAAGTACAGGTCTCATAAAGTCAAATATGTCTGCCTTTATTGGGAGATTTTATGACAAGTCTAGTTTGAATGATTCAAAAAGAGATTTTGGCTTTAATATTTTCTATATGGGTATTAATTTGGGAAGCTTCGGAGCACTATTCATAGCTAGTTGGCTAAAAGATAATTATGGCTATGGAGCACCATTTTATAGTAGTATGGCAGTTAGTGCATTCATGCTTTGTCTTTTATTAGTAGGCTTTAAGTTTTTAAATAAACATATTATAGAGTTTAAACTTACTTTATCAGTAACTCTGAAAGTAACTTTATTATTAATAGTATATATAATAGTTTTATTTTATATCTTTGAACAACCAATAATTGCTAATTTATCTATATTTGTTGCTGTGATAGCATCTAAAGTGATACTTGGTATATCAATGAAGAAATCTAGTTTCAAAAAAGTGTTTGTTGCAGGAATATTTTTCTTGTTGTCTATAATATATTGGGGTCTGTACTTCCAAATATTTATAAGCGTATTGCTGTTTACTCAGTATTCAGTGGATAATTCACTATTAAATCCGAGTCAGTTTTTAAGTGTAGAATCATTAAGTGTATTATTTTTTGCAGGAATTCTAGGCAAATTTTGGATTTATTTAGATAAGAAGCGAATGAAAGTGGAAGATATTGATAAATTTAATATTGCTTTTGTTTTATTAACGATCACATTTTTAGTAATACTAGTTTCAATACTTATATCTCCTGAGCATACTAAAGTCTCAGCATATGGTATCATTTTTGCTTATATAATATTGGGTGTTTCTGAGCTATCTTTATCGGCTATTGGCTTATCAATGATTACAAAAATAGCGCCTAAAGGTTTTGTTGCTTTGTATATGGGTATATGGTTGCTTACATTGGGTGTAGGAGGTAAATTAGGAGGTTTTCTTGCTAGTTTCTTCTATATTTCAGATAGTGATTTAGGTTTATCTAAAGCTAATATGAGCGATGGTTTAGATACATTTATTGTTATAGCGATATTAACAAGTATAATAATTTTACTGCTGAGAAGGTTTGTGAATAAAAATGTATAGAATATACAAAGAATACCAGCTATTTAGCTTCCCAAGTATTTCTAAGAGTGACAGTTCTGTTAAATACTAAATTTTCATTAGTGCAGTCTTTTAAATCAGATATAAAGTAACCAATTCTATTAAATTGAAAGTGTTGTTCAGGGGTTATATTTTCTAGAGATTTCTCTACTTTAGCATTTTTAATAATCTGTAAAGAGTCTGGGTTTAGTACATCTTCAACATCATCAAAGCTTGCAGGGTTCTCGTGATTAAATAGCCTGTCATATACTCTTACTTCAGCGTCAATACAGTTATTAGCATCAACCCAGTGTATGATACCATTAGGTTTTATACCATCATTAGGTTTCTTACCGCCTAATGTTTCAGGTAAATAAGAACATATTAGTTCTATAATTTCACCATCATTATTAGTAATAACTTCTTTACACTCAATTACATAAGCATTTAAAAGCCTTACTCTCCCACTAGGACTGAGTTTTTTCATATCTTTTTCTAAGTCAAAGACGAAGTCATCTCTTTCAATGTAAATATCAGAAGATATTGTTATATCTCGGCGACCAAACTCAGAGTCTTGGGGATGGTTTGGTACATTTAATTCATGTACGGGCATATTATCTATAGTAACTTTGATAGGATCTAAAACAGCATTTTTTCTTAGGGCATTTTTGTTTAGATCATTTCTAATAGTCTCTTCTAAAACAGAGATATCAATGATTGAATCTTGTTTGGATATTCCTATCATGTCACAGAAGTTGCGAATAGACTCAGGAGTGTAGCCTCTACGTCTGAAACCTTTGATTGTTGGCATACGTGGATCATCCCAGCCACTTACGAGGTTATTATCGACTAGGTATTTCAATTTCCTCTTACTAGTTATAGTGTAATTCAAATTTAGCCTTGAAAATTCAATTTGTTGAGGCTTTTGTTGAAATTCAGTTTCTTCGATAACCCAGTCATAGAAAGGTCTTTGATCTTGAAACTCTAATGTACATAGTGAGTGAGTAATAGTTTCTATAGCATCCTCTAATGGATGTGCAAATGCATACATTGGATATATGCACCATTTATTTCCAGTTTTTGGATGGTGTGAAAACTTTATTCTATATAAAGCCGGATCTCTGAGGTTAATATTGCCAGAAGCCATATCTATCTTAGCACGTAATGTTTTACTTCCTTCAGCAAACTCACCATTTTTCATTGCTTCAAAAAGCTTAAGATTTTCGTCTACACTACGTTCTCTATATGGACTATCTTTACCGGGTTCTTTTAGTGTGCCGCGATATCCACGTACTTCTTCTGCTGATAAATCACAAACATATGCCTTACCTTTTTTTATGAGCAGTATTGCTAATTCATACATCTTATCAAAGTATTCTGAAGCAAAGTGAGGCTCATTTTCCCATCTAAAACCCAACCATTCGACATCTTCTCTTATTGCATTGATGTATTCGATATCTTCCTTGTCAGGGTTTGTATCATCAAAACGTAAGTTGCATTTACCACCAAACTCTTCAGCTATACCAAAATTTAGACATATTGATTTAGCATGTCCAATATGTAGATAACCATTTGGTTCTGGAGGGAAACGTGTTAGAACACTAGAAACTTTTTTTGTTCCAATATCTTTTTTGATTATATTTTTAATAAAATTAGTTTTATTTGCTTTAGTTTCACTACTCATTTTGTTGAAGAAATCATTTACTTAATATATTTAGATAATAGTTTACTTTATTACAAAAACAATAACATATTTTTTTGAAAAAAAAGTATATACTGGATATAATTTGCAGTTAAAATCTAAATGCTTCGCAACATAGGAACTTTCATTATGGATCCTTCAACCATAGACGATAACAAATATTTATATACAATCAAAGAAGTGCATCGAAATTTATCTCTAGAAGAGCTGGCTCAACATGCCAAGAGCAATACTGGTTTTGTTGGTTGCGAAGGAAAAACCTTAGTTGTTGATAGTGGTGATATCAAAGGAAGACTTCCTGATGATAAATATATCGTCGAGACTAAATATGCTAAGAAAAATATTTGGTGGCATGAAGATGGGTCAGATAATAAAAGATTAAAAAGAAAGCATTGGAAAGTAATTAAGCAAAAATTTCATCAGGATGCATCAACGAAAGATATTTTCGTAATCGATGGTTTTTATAATCATGATGAAAAGAATTCAATTGCAGTTCGCTTGATAACAACCCAGGCATCGGCAGCATATTTTTTTAAGTTGATATCAATTGCGCCTAATCAAAAACAGTCAGAAGAGTTTGAACCGCAGTGGGTGATTATGCACTCTCCAGAAACTGAGATTGATGACTATGTTGAAATAGGTCTAAACTCATCAAAAATAATAGCTACAAATCTAAAACAGCGTGAAAGCCTATTAGTAGGGACATTATATTTGGCTGAGATTAATAAAGTATTGTTATCTGTTATGAGTTATTACCTATCATTGAATAACATAGGTGTTTTTTATTGTGCTGTTAGTGTTGATGATGAAGCTAATAGTTCTATGTTTTTTGGATTATCAGGCAGTGGTAAAACGACTTTGGCATTAGACAATAACAAAAGCCTGGTTGCTAATGAAGCTGTGGCCTGGACAGAGACACGAGGTGTGTATAGCTTAGAGTCGGGCTTAACTATCAAATCAGCAAGTTTTAAGAAAAATGATAGACGTATAAAAAAAGCGCTTCAAGGCAATCTGTTAATTGAGAATCCTAACTTTGATGAAAATAAAAATATTATTTTTGGAGAAAAATCAAAATCACAAAGTAATACATATGTAACCTTCCCAAGAGAAAATTTTGATAATATTGTAAATACAAATGATCCAAGTAAAATAATCTTTCTTGTAAAAGATGCTAAAGGAGTTTTACCTCGAGTAGCTAAACTGAGTAAAGGTCAAGCAATTTATTATTTCTTATCAGGTTATACATGTACATCCACAGGAATTGAAGCAGGGGTTACTGAGCCTAAACCAGAGTTTTCATGCTGTTATGCTCAACCATTTTTATTACTTAAACCAACTCGTTATGCTAGTATTCTGCGTCAACGTTTGAAGCATAGTGATGCTAAAATATATATGGTTAATGTTGGCTGGATTGATGGTGACTATAAAACTGGTAGACGGGTGCCTGTTGAAGAAACAAAGATGATTGTTAACTACTTGTTGACAGAGCCAGAAAATGTCAATTTCAAATTTGAACGTCAAAAATATTTTAACTTTAAAGCTTTGACTTCTATTTATGATAATGATGAGGTTATACATCTGAAAAATTTATGGGAAGATGAATCTGCATACAAAAAACAGTATAAGTCTTTAATTAAAAGTTTTATTAAAAATTACGAACAGTTTGAAGAAGATGATTTCGCTGTTAAATATAAGAAATTTGAACCAAGTATATAGATACTAATTTTCTCTCTATAAAAAATATAATATATCCATTATAATAGCGCCAATACACTGAAATTTTTTATTATATGTTAATTTATCTTTTTAATTGGTTAAGTCATTACTATAAAGGTCTAGAGGTTTTTAGTAGTTATGTATCTGTAAGAATTATAATGATTTCTATAACTTCATTATTGATAACTCTTTTTCTTGGTAGACCAATGATTAGATGGTTGCAGAAAATGCAGATTGGTCAAGTTGTAAGAGATGATGGACCACAAAGCCATTTTTCTAAGAGAAATACTCCAACTATGGGAGGGGTATTGATCCTTTCTTCAGTTATTATTTCTGCTTTGCTTTGGGGAAATTTATCTAGTATATATCTATGGATTTTAATTTTGGTAGTTATCTTCTTTGGAGCAATTGGCTTTTTTGATGACTATTTGAAGCTAGTTCTTAAGCATCCTAAGGGTTTAAGAGCTAAGCACAAATTTGCTTTACAGTCTATTTTTTCAATTATATTAGCTATAGTTCTGTTCTACCTTTTGTCTAAAAATGGTCAGATGAACCTTTCGATACCATTTACTAAAAATTTACATATTCCTATGGGAATTTTCCTGTTTGTAGTTTTGACATTTTTCATTATTAATGGAAGTAGTAATGCTGTTAATTTAACTGATGGGTTGGATGGTTTGGCTATAGTTCCTGTTGTCCTTGTTGCTGCGGGATTAGGTATTTATGCTTATATTGAAACAAATAGTATGTTAGCTAATTATCTATTATTTCCATATATAAATAATCAAGGTCTTGCTGAGGTGGCAGTTTTTTGTGCAGCTTTATGTGGATCAGGTTTGGCATTTTTATGGTTTAACTCTCATCCTGCAGAAGTTTTCATGGGAGATGTAGGCTCATTGACGTTAGGTGCTGTGCTAGGTGTGATTGCAGTAATGATCCGCCAAGAGCTAATCTTTTTTATTATGGGTTTATTATTTGTTGTAGAAGCTTTATCTGTGATGCTACAAGTAGGATCATACAAGCTTAGAAATGGCAAGAGAATTTTTAAAATGGCTCCTATTCACCATCATTTTGAATTAATGGGGTGGCCTGAGACAAAAGTTGTGATACGTTTTTGGATAGTCTCTTTAATACTTTTCTTAATCGGTTTAGTAGCTATTAAGGTTAGATAATGTTTAGTTTTTATTTTGATAATAAAAAAATTTCTAAGCTACTTATGGTTGGTTATGGCTCTACAGGCAAGTCTGTTTGTGATTTTTTAGCTAATTTTATTGATCTTTCAGTAGATATTTCGCAGAGTGATGATGATTTTATAAATTGTGATTTAGAGCAATATGATCTAATAACTGTAAGCCCAGGCATTCCTCTTAATAAGTCGCCGTATCGAGTTTTATCTAAATTTAAACAAAAAATAGTTAGTGATATTGATTTGTTTTATCAATCAATTAGAAACACTAAGGCAAAAATGATAGCCGTTACAGGATCAAATGGAAAAAGTACTATAGTAACGATGCTTGATTTTGTTTTAAGAGATCTGGGTTATAAGAGTATTCTTGTAGGTAATATTGGTACACCACCGTTAAATAAAATTGGCGAGAAATTTGATTATTGTGTTGTTGAAGTATCAAGCTTTCAAATAGATTTATTTAACAGTGTTGAGTTTGATTTAGGATGTGTAGTTAATGTATCTCCTGATCATTTAGATAGATATAAAAATTATGAAGAATATAAGCAGTCGAAGCTAAATTTAGCAAAATTTAGTAAAGATTTTTTCGTTTATGATGTACATAATACAGGCATTAAATATGCTGGGGAATATCAGATAGTAAGAGGTTCAATCTATAAAGATACAACTAAATTATTAGATATTACTGAAACAAATCTTTTTGGCGAACACAATCTGGAAAACATTATTGTTGTTTTGAATATCTTTGATAGATTCGGTATTGATATTTCTAAAGCTGTAGCTGCAATTAAAAAATTTAAAGGCTTGAAGCATCGTTGTGAAATTGTAAAAAACATAGCTGGTGTTACTTATATCAATGACTCAAAAGGTACGAATGTTGGGGCTACTATAGCTGCACTAAATAGTATAACTAGTTCAAAGAATATTATATTATTACTCGGTGGAGTTGCTAAAGGTGGTGATTTTAGTTTAATGAGTAAATCATTGGCTAAGTATGTTAAGTACGTTTATTTATATGGTCAAGATAAAGAATATATAGAGAATTACATCAAAGATCTGTGCCAGTATCAGATTTGTAATGATATGAAAGACGCATTTAGATTAGCTAGTCAAAAGGCTCAAGATAGTGAGATTGTATTATTATCACCAGCATGTGCAAGCTTTGATGAGTTCAGTGGTTATGCTGAGCGAGGTGAGGTATTTGAGAAACTTGTTGCTGAGTTAAAATAAAAATTGGGAAAGTAGAGTGCTATATAGATTAAAGCTTTTATTAAGTGGTCAAAATACAAAAAAAGAACGTGTAAGAGCGAAGTTGGAAATAGATATCTCTATAGTTTTTGTAATGCTAGGGCTACTTACTTTTGGCTGGGTTATGGTTACATCTGCGTCGATGATTGTTGCATTAGATGATTATAATAACCCATATTTTTATTCTATTAGACAGGGTTTTTTTGCAGTTATTGCAGTGTTCCTTTTTTTATTGGCGTTGTTAGTACCGACTAAAAATTATGAGAAAAATTATAATGTTTTTTTCTTTGTAATGCTTATAGTGCTTGTGGCAGTATTAGTTCCAGGTGTTGGAAAAAGCGTAAATGGAGCTAGACGTTGGATACCTTTAATTATTATCAATATTCAAGTTGCAGAGTTAGCTAAACTTTTAGCAATTATCTTTTTTTCTGGATATATTGCTGAAAATCTACCCAAAATGGCTAATTTTAAAGAGGGTATTCTTACGCCTATTACACTATTAGGTTGTGTTGCAGTTTTATTGCTTATGCAACCTGATTTTGGTTCAACAGTTGTTATCTCAATATGTGTAATGGGGATGTTATTTGTATCTGGTAATAAGGTGCGTTGGTACGGTCTACTTATTGGTGCTATGCTCATTATGGCGACTATGCTTGTGATTATTTCACCATATCGTATGCACAGAATTACGGGATTCCTTCATCCATGGGAAAATGCTAATGGTTCTGGCTATCAGCTTGTTCAGGCTCTTATAGGTTTTGGTCGAGGAGGTTGGTTTGGTGATGGTTTAGGCAATGGAGTTCAGAAACAGTTCTTTTTGCCTGAGGCTCATACTGATTTTATCACTTCTGTAATTGCCGAAGAGATAGGTGTTGTTGGTCTGATGGTATTACTGGTTGTATATTTGTTTATAGTATTTAGAGCTATGAATATTGCAAAAGCAGCTTTTGAACTAAAAAGATATTATCAAGCATTTCTATCTTATGGGATAAGTTTTTGGATTGGCTTTCAGGTTTTTGTTAATATTGGCGTTAATACTGGTTTGTTGCCAACAAAGGGTCTTACTTTACCACTTATAAGCTATGGTGGTAGTAGTTTGCTTATTATGTGTTTTACTCTTGGTATTCTAGTGAGGATTGACTTTGAAAATAAGCTTTTAGCAGATACCATTAATCCTAAATATATCTATAAAAAAGTAAAAAAATAGCTCTAACTATAAGACAATATTGTTATTTTTTTGATCATCGAGTGCTTGGTCGGATTTGAAGTATTCATATTCTCTGAGACGTGATTTACCAATAGGATCATTTTTATCAATAGCTTTGGCTGGGTGGCACATTATTATTCCACCATCTTGTATATTTTTGTAGGCGTAATTTATAACTTTTTGGAAATCTTCTGCGCTACTTTCTAATGAATATACTCCAGCAAAACTTGTGTTATGCTTGAGATTGTTAGCTACTAGCATTTTATTGAGCTTTTTTGCACCGCTATAGTATATAACTTTAGATTTAAAGTCAGGTTTGGACATATTATAAGTTGAGCGAATATAAGTTTGTTTATTATACATATTGAATTCTTTATAGAGGCTTACTAGAGCTTTTCTAATAATTGGGAAATGATGCACGTGTTGATGACCATCAATAAAATCAGGCAAGTTTCCCCAGTTATCTATGAAGTATTTTATCTGATATTTTAATTCATTATAGACATCTTTATATTTTATAAATCTTAGTTGTGATTTTATAAGAAGTTTTGATAAGGGTATAAAAGAGTCATTACTTACTAATGATTTAGCTTCTGTAAAAGGAGTTCCTTCCGTTAAATTTAAGTGAATACCTACATTGATAGAATTATTGTATATTCTCTTTAGCTCTGAGATACCTTGTTTAAATTCGGGCATATTAGTCATGCAACTAGTGGCATTTATAATATTTTTTTTCAAAAGTTCAACAATAGCATTATTTATGTTTTGACTCATACCGAAATCATCGGCACAAATTATAATTTTTTTAGACATATATACAACTTACTTTGTTTTAGAAAAATATTTTTTGCTGCTACTCATTTTATACTGACATGGCTATAATAGCATTAGTTGAGGCTAATATTTTTATTTGATGACTAACGTTAGAAATATAAAAGATCCAAATATTTATGCAGTTATACCTGTATATAATGAAGAGGTTTTGATTGAGTCTTTTCTTAGATCACTAGCTGATAAGCTTTTACAGATTACTCCTAATTATAAGATAGTGGTTATAAATGATGGAAGTTCAGATGGTTCTGTTGAAATAATTCAATCTTTAGTTGGGCAGATAAATATCAAATTTATAAGTTTTTCAAGGAATTTTGGACAAGAGGCAGCTATCACCGCAGGTTTAGAGGCATCTAAAAATGCAGATGCTGCGATTATTATGGACTGTGACTTCCAGCATCCTATAGAAGTTATTGACCAGTTTTATGAGAAATGGTGTGAGGGATTTTCTAATGTATATGGAGTTAGAAATCGTACAGATCAAAGTGCAACTAGAAGCTTTCTATCAGAAACTTTTTTTAAAGTTAGTAATGAGCTAATGGGGGTCAAGATTCCTGCAAACGCTGGATATTTTAGGTTATTAGATAAGCAGTGCATAAAAGCGTTTAATTCTTTACCAGAAAATGGAAGATTTATTAGAGGGCTATTTGCATGGATAGGCTTTAAAGAATATCCTGTTCCTTTTGATGTTGCGGATAGGCAAGATGGTACAGCTAGCCGTTGGGGCTATCGTAAGCTTTTTAAGCTAGCATTTACAGGTATATTTTCATTTTCATCAGTGCCATTAAGACTTATATCTATATTTGGTGTATTGGTTTCTATAGTTGCTTTAGCTTATGGATTTTATATTTTTATGGGAAGCTTATTCTTCGGTGGTGATGTAAGTGGTTGGCCAACTATAGTAGTTAGTATAATGTTCTTTAGTGGCGTACAACTTATATCATTAGGAGTTTTAGGTGAATATATTAGTCGGATATTTGAAGAAGCAAAAAAGCGTCCACGTTATATTATTGATGAAGATGAGAGTAGAAATCTTTAGTTATATTGTAGGATTTTCTTATACTTATTTTTTAATTACACTGACAACTATATTTTTTCTATAAGTTGCTTCTATCTTAAAATCAATTTTAGGATATTTTTGTTGCAATTCGCTTAATTGATTCTCACGCATGAAAATTATCATATTATCATTTGTCTTTAGTAGTTTATCAAACTGTGTATAAGTTATTAGATATTCTGGCCATTTACCGTTATGAGAATCCTGGTATTGTTTTATGCCATAATGGAACTCTCTTGCCCAATTGTCAATTTCAGGTTTATAAGTTTTCCAGTTATAAACTATATAAATATTTTTATTTAACAATATTGGTAGATCTTCCTCGTAGCCTTTTTGTTTAAGTTCATCCTCGAGTATAAAGTGTTTTGGTTGAGCCCTATTGTAATAGACAAAGGTGGTATCAGGACTAGAGTTATTGAGTATTTTTTCTACAAGTGGTTGAGATGTTCTTATATCATAAAAAGGTATTATGATTTGTCCGAGCACATTTAAGAGCATCATCACAGAAACTATAAAAATAATTGCTTGTTTGATATTATTTTTTAATGAGAGTCTAAAACTGTATGCTAAAGCCAAAGCTAGTATTACTACTAAAGCTATATAAACTAAAGGTGCTTGAGTATCTAAGATGCTTTGCTGAATTTGAGAGAATATTACAACAGCAATTGCTACAATAAAAAACAGAATGCTCGTAATTAAATGCATTTTTTTAAATGTAGATAAATTATCTTTAATCTTTATGATTTTCTCAAACGATAAAGCCATCAAAAGTGATAACGGAGCGAATATCGGCATAATATAACTTACAATTTTTGAGCTTGGTATACTGAAAAAAATAAGAATAAGTATGCACCAAAGAGTTATCAAAAATCCTATATAATCAGATTTTCGATTTTGCCAAATGTTTTTAAATCCTTTAGGTAATCTATTGATGAGTAACATACTGAATGGTAAAAATACCGCCAAAAGAATTACAAAATAGAACCATGGGCCTATGGCATTATTGAAACCTTGTCCTACAAAACGATAAAACTGTTGAAAATAAAAAAAGAAATATAAAAAATCAGGGTTTTGTTTTTGTGCTAGTATTAACCATGGAGAAACGACTAGAACAAATAATATTATGCCTGTTGGTATATATAGCTCTTTTAGTCTATGCCAATTATTAGTAATAAGCATCCATACGAAAACAGTCATACATGGAAAAACAATCGCGATTAGTCCTTTGGTAAGAAAAGCTAAAGCAGATACAAAGTATGCGACATACATAAGTATTCTTTTACTCTTTGTGCTTGAACGTTTTAAACTAACCAAACATAGGAAAAAAGCAATCCATAGAAGGTTAGCAACAATCAGATCCATATTTGCATAGTGAGCTTCGAAAAAATAAAGTACATTCGTTGCTAGTATGAAACTTGCAAGAACTCCTGCAAATCGTGAATAGAAGTATCGTCCAAAAATATATATTGATACACAGCCGAGTATACCAAATATTGCTTGAGGTAATCTAATTGCCCAAGCATTGACTCCAAAAAAGTGCATTGAAGTTGCTTCAAGCCAATAATACAGGGGAGGTTTATCTAAGAAGGGTACACCGTTGATTGTAGGGGTAACCCAGTTTCCAGATGTTAGCATCTCTCTTGCAATTTCTGGATAACGTCCTTCATCAGGGATGCTTAGATGACGTGATCCTAAAAATAAGAAAAAATAAATGATATATATAGTTAGTAATATTAAAATATCAAAAAAATATTTATTTCTTAAATTTCTCACTTTCAATGGATGGTATGAAGCTTAGATTGTGTGCAAATTTAACCTTAAAAAAGATAAATCGCAAGTAGATATTAATGAACTTTAGCTGGATATTTTAAATTTCGTTAAACTGTTCTGGTTTATCTTCTTTGTTTTCAAATAAAAACTTCTGCATTTCTTCTTTAAGAAATTCTTTAGCTTTTGGTTCTATCAGATTTAAACGATATTCGTTGATCAAAATTGTTTGATGAGCTAACCAAGCTTGCCATGCTTTATTAGAAATTTCTGAATGAATTTTTTTACCAAGTTCACCAGGTAGTGGTTGAAATGGTATAGCATCTAATTCTTCATTGTATTTTTTACATAAAACTTTTGTCATTATTCGCTCCTATTGAATATTTTAAATACACCTTTTTGGTTTTGGAAGTCCAGCTAATTTTGCAGCTTGTACTGCAGGTGAAACTGGGAAGAGTATTTGTAGATATAAACTATTACCTATTTTCTCGCCATACTTTTCTCTTAAAGCTTTTACAAGTTCTCGAATCGCTGGAGATTTTTTGTTTTGTTGATAAAAATCGCGTAAAAAATTGATGACTAACATATGCTCATCTGTTAACGAGATTTTCTCATCATTAGCAACTTTATTACAAAAGCCAATATCCCAACTGTTAAAGTCTAATAAAAAGCCTTGCTTGTCTATGTTGTAGTTATCCACAAATATGGTAAAATTTGATACTAGTTTTTTATTATCTGACAATTATAGCAAACAAGACTAATTGTTTTAATCCATAAAAAGGCATATTTGATGAAAGTTACATTATATACTACAAAATATTGTCCATATTCTTTGAGAGCAAGAATTGCTCTGTTAGAAAAGAAAATGGCAATGGATGTTGTTGAAGCAGGAGATTTAGAGCCAAATGTTGTTAAAAAAATCTCTCCTAACGGTATTTTTCCTGTTCTTATGGAAAAGGACTATAGTATAAATAATAGAAAAGCATTATTGATATATATTGATGAGCGCTTTCCAGCGCCAAGTTTACTACCAAGTGTTGTTAATGATCGTATTAAGATACGTCTTTCTTTGGATAAGATTGATAATGAGTGGTATCCAGTACTTGATGAGATCAGAAAAAATAGAGAGAATAAAACCAAGCTAAAAGCAATTTTTAAAGATCTTAGAGAAAGCTTATTAGCTATGGAAAAAGCTTTTTCAGATTCTGATTATTTTATATCTTCAGGCTTTACTTTAGCTGATTGTTATATAGCTGCTTTAATCATTTGTTTAGAAGCAGAAGGCTTTGTAATTGATGAAGAGTATGGATCAATTTTCAATTATAAGAAACGCGTGTTTGCAAGAGATTCTGTTAAAAAAGCTAATTTAAAAGGTGGTGCTGGAGAGTCTTTGTTAAAGACTTTAAGAGCTCATCGATAGGATAAAATAACTATGTGGTATCAAGGTTTTATAGATTTTGTATTTTTTGCTTTGAGTACAGCCTTGGTTGTAATAGCTATTGTTTTTGTTGTAGGGAGCTTTTTCTCCTTACTTGCTAAAGCTAAACAAGAAGTTACAAAATTAGCAGCAGGAAAACTTGAAATAAATAAAATAGGCGATGAGTATAAATCTACTAAAGAGCAAATTTTAGAAACTTTGTTAGATAAAAAGGAATATAAAAAGTTTGTCAAAGAACAGAAAAAAATTGATAAACAAGAAAAACCTAAGCAAAGAAAGTTTATTATTAATTTTAAAGGAGATATTCACGCATCTCAAGTTGAAGATTTACGCAACGAAGTAACAGCAATTCTAGCTGTAGCTGTGGCAGACGATGAAGTGGTGGTTAGAATAGATAGTCCAGGTGGTGTTGTTAATGGTTATGGCTTTGCGGCAGCTCAGTTAGAGCGTATTAGACAAGCAGGAATAACCTTGACAGTTTGTATTGACCAAGTTGCTGCTAGTGGTGGCTATATGATGTCAGCGGTTGCTAATAAGATTATTGCTGCACCTTTTGCTATAGTAGGTTCAATTGGAGTTGTTGGTACAGTTCCGAATATCAGAGAGCTTCTTGAAAAAAATGGTATCAATGTTGAAATGCACACTTCAGGTGAGTTTAAGCGTACATTGACAACTGTTGGTGAGAATACAGAGGAAGGGCGTAAAAAGTTCAAGCAAGATTTAGAAAATATTCACGAGTTATTCAAAAAGCATATTTTGGCATATCGTCCAAATTTAGATATGCATAAAGTAGCTACTGGAGAATATTGGTTTGGTAAAGATGCTTTAGAGTTAGGTCTAGTTGATGAAATTAGAACTTATGATGATTATTTAATTGAGTTTCTTGATAATCATTATTCTGTTTATGAAGTTAGCTACGTTAGAAAAAAGGATAAAGGATTTATTAAATCTAAGCTTGCTATGATTAAAAAAACTATAACAAGTTTTTTGTATGCGCGTAAAATAATGTAGGTCAACAGTGTTATCTTTAGATATTCATCAGCAACTTCTTGATAGTTTTTTTGAGCAAAAAACAAAAAATATGTTACATCATGCTCTTATTTTTAGGGTAAAAGATGCAGTATTATTAGATAGCTTTATGAATTCTTTGTGCCAGCTATTGTTGGGACAGAATGTTACTGACTATAAAGACTCTCCGTATGTAAGTGTTGCCGCTATAGAAAATGACGAAATCAAAGTTTCTGAAATCAAAAAGATAATTAAAAACTGTGAACTGACTGCGCATAATAATTTAGCTAAAATAATCATAATTGAAGAACTTGACTTGTTAAATGAATCTGCCGCTAATGCTTTACTAAAAACCTTAGAAGAACCCACAGCAGATACTTTCTTTTTGATCTTTACCAAAAACTATACAGATATTCTGCCGACGGTTAAAAGTAGATCTATAGTCTATGATATTAAATTTAGCCAAAAAGATAAATACAACTATTTAAAGTATACATTTGATATGTCTCAAGACGCTGTTGAGAAATCATTGCAAATGGCTCGTGATGATATAAATATTATAGCTAAGATTAAGCTTGAACAACATTTTTGGGTGCTTAGGAATAACCTGATGAAGGTTTTGGTTAATCAAACGAATCCTAATGTATTTTTGAAGGAGATTAATCCATATTTTAAAGATGCATTATATTGGTTAACTAGTATAATAATAGATGTTTATAATTATAAACTTAATGAGCAGGTAGAAGTTGCTAACTACGATAAATTAGCAGTTATAAAGTATCTTGCGACTAAATTTACAGATGATTACATATATAACCTTTATCATAAATCATTAGATGCAAAGAGTTATTTTTCAAACTTTAAGAATGTTGATAAAGAGTTAGTATTAGAAAATTTAATATTAGAAATTATAAAATAGGTAAAATAAAATGGATGTAAAACAACAACAAAATTTAAAAGCCCAAGCACATGCTTTAAAGCCAGTTGTGTTAATGGGTGAAAAAGGACTTACTGAGAATGTAATGTTAGAAATTGATCTAGCCTTAGCATCACACGAGTTGATCAAAGTAAAAGCAGGTCGTCTACCGAAAGAAGAAAAGCAAGAAATTGCTGCAGAGATTGTTAAAGCTACAAAGTCTGAGCTTGTTCAGATAATCGGTAATATCTTAGTACTATACAGAAGAAATCCTAATATAAAGAAAAAGTAGGTTTAAATAAATATGAGTTTTCCAATATCACGTCCACGTAGACTTAGAGTTACTCAAGCCTTTCGAGATATGGTTGCTGAGATAAATTTGAACATAGATGATTTGATGTATCCAATATTTGTTGTGCATGGTAATGGTATCAAAAAAGAAATCTCAAGTATGCCAAATCAATATCATTGGTCAGTGGATATGCTTGATGAGCTTGTTGAGCAGGTTATAAAATTAGGTATAAAAAGTTTGATGATATTTGGTGTACCAAAAACCAAAGATCTTATATCATCAGAGAACTATGATCCAAATGGTATAACGCAACAAGCAATCAGAAAAATTAAACAACTTGCTCCAGAGCTTGTAGTAGCTACAGATGTGTGTATGTGTAGTTTTACACCTCATGGACACTGTGGTATTTTGGATGAGCATGATTATGTTGATAATGATCAAACATTAGAAATATTACAAAAAACAGCTATTTCTCATGCACAAGCTGGTGCAGATATTGTCGCACCAAGTGGAATGATGGATGGCATGATAATTGCGATGCGTCAAGCACTGGATGAGTCAGGATTTGAAACTGTGAGTATTATGTCATACTCAGTTAAGTATGCTTCAGCATATTATGGTCCATTTAGAAGTGCTTGTAGTTCATCTCTTAAGGGAGATCGTAAAACTTATCAAATGGATTATCGTAATAAAAAAGAGGCTATCCGTGAAGCTCTAGCAGATGTTGAACAAGGTGCAGACTTTATTATGGTTAAACCAGCATTGAGTTATTTAGATATTATTAATGAACTGAGTCATATAATAGAGTTGCCAATAGCAGCATATCATGTCAGTGGAGAATATGCGATGATTAAAGCTGCTGCAAATGCAGGTCTAGTTGATGAAAAAGCAATCACTATAGAAACGTTGACATCGATGAAAAGAGCAGGCGCTAAAATAATTCTTACTTATACAGCTTTAGATGTTGCAAACTGGATTAGATGACATGATAAATATTGCTTTATACGAGCCTGAGATTCCACCAAATACCGGTAATATAATCAGGTTGTGTGCAAATGTTGGCGCTAAGTTACATTTGATAGAACCATTAGGATTTAAATTGGAAGACAAGCAACTTAGAAGAGCAGGTCTTGATTATCATGAGTTTGCGGATCTTAAGATTTATAAAAATTTTGATGAGTTTTATCAGAAAAATAAACAAAATAAGATTTGGGCGTGTACAACTAAAGCAAAACAATATTATCATCAAGTAAATTTTAATTATGATGATATTTTACTTTTTGGACCTGAGACAAGAGGATTGCCGATCGACGTTTTAAAATTGCTTGAAAAAGCACAGCTGAAAATTCCGATGCACAAAAATAGTCGTAGTCTTAATTTATCAAATTCAGTAGCAGTGATTTTGTATGGAGCGTTAAACAATATAGGCTTTGATAAATTAGGTCTCTTATAAAATTTATCCTTATCTAATAAGCATATTACTTACTTGCCTAATATAATTCTTGTTGAGTTATTTCAAAATTATGATTTAATTTCTATAGATTAACTTCAGTCTACTGGCATTATGGCAAATATTAAAAAAATTATATTTAGTTTCTCAATTTGTTTTGTAACAGTTGCTATGGGAGTAGCTCTGCCTAATGTATATATTGTTGCTACAGGGGGTACGATCGCAGGGGTTGCTAAATCATCAACGGATTCTGTATATAAAGCTGGAAGTTTGTCTATTGATGATATTGTTGAGCAAGTACCAGCGATTAGTAGAATAGCAAATATAAAGTCTGAACAGTTTTATAATATTGATAGTGTAGATATGACTATGGCAATGCGGATTAGGCTAGCAGAGCATATACAAAAATTATTAGATAATCCTAATGTTGATGCAGTGATAATTACTCATGGTACCGATAGCATGGTGCAAACAGCCTTCTTTTTAAATCAAGTTTTAGATGTTAAAAAACCAGTTGTCCTAGTAGGCGCAATGCGGGCATTTACAGCTTTAAGCAGTGATGCTCTTATGAATCTTTATGATGCGTTATTGGTTGCGGTTGATAAACAATCTTTAGATAAAGGTGTATTAGTAGTTATGAATGAAGAGATCTTAACTGCTAACGATGTTTCTAAAACTAATACAACGAATGTTGATGCTTTTAAAGCATTAAATTATGGGAAATTAGGTACTGTAACTCCTAGTAGTGTTAGCTATTATCAAACTCCTAAATATGTGGGAAATGTTGTATCTGTAGACGATCTGGAGGAAATAAAAGCATTGCCTCATGTTGAGGTTGTTTTTGAATCACCTGATGTATCTTTAGAATTTTTAGATAGTCTTTTAGAAATTAAAGATTTAAAGGGTATTGTTCTTGCAGGACTTGGTGATGGTAATATTCCATCTAATCAGGCTGATTTTCTCAAGAAAGCAAGAGCTAAAGGTATAGTTGTTGTACGCTCAAGTTATGTAGGTTCTGGTCAGATTACACATAATTATAATAATCTGGATGATAAGTTTGATCTTGTATCGTCAGGAACTCTTTCACCAGAGAAAGCGAGAATATTTCTCCAGTTATGTTTGCTAAAAACAGACAACGTAAATCAGATCCAAAAATTATTTGATCGTTTTTAATAATTTAGATTATTACTGTTGATTAATAAGTTTCTTTTTAAATGGCGAAAGACCAAAAGATATAAATGAAACAATTACTATAGCAATTCCAATCATTAAGAAAAGGCTGGTATAGGTATTTAGAGATAGGGTGAGGGTTTCTGAAGATACTTGTTGTTTACTGATAGCAGTTAATTGAGCAACTAATCCACCTAAAATTGAAGCAAATGCCAAGAATACCCACCAAACTCCTATCATAAATCCATTAACCTTAGCTGGAGCAAGTCTGCTAAACATAGATAACCCAATAGCGGATATTAGTAGTTCTCCTAGTGCTTGAAGAGCATAACTACCAAATAGCCAGTATGATGAGATTACACCACTATGAGCTGTAAATTTAGAAATATACAGTAGTATGAAAGATAGGCCTATTACAAGTAACCCAGTAGAGAATTTGCTATATACATTTAAGCTAAACTTTGTGTTATTAGAGTGTACATAGTACATCGCTAAGATTGGACTTAAAACAAATATCCAGAAAGGATTAAGTGCTTGGAATGTCTCCGGTGCTATTATAAATCCTAAAATTGAATGATCTGTATTTTTGATAGTAAACAAGTTTATAGATGATGCCATCTGTATGTATGATATCTTATATACTATAGCCTCACACATTAGTATCAGCGCAAGCATCATCTTATAGAAGTATCCATCCTTTTTGTATAAAAATGCTAGATATATATAGATAAGTAGACAAGCAATAAAGCTCAAAATAACTATTAATTTTGCTAAGAATAAATATGCAAGTAGAGCCTTGACTATATATATCATAGCAATCACCCCTATTATTACCCAGAATAAATAACTTAATCTAAGCTTTTTGGCACCTGCGTGAGTAGAGATGTGTTTCATCGTAAAACCAAAGCCTACAAAAGTTGCTATAGCAAAGATCAAAGCTATAGAGATAACTACAAAACTTGCAGAGTAACCATAATGCTTTGCAATAGTTGGAATCGCTAAGCTACCAAATAATGAGCCTAAATTTATAGCCATATAAAAAAGAGTGAAAGCATTACTGATTTGTCCGGAGTCACTTTTTTCATAACATTTAGATAGTAGGCTTGTAGGGTTTGATTTAAATAAACCTGTACCGACACATATAAAAGAAAGTCCCCATAATGTTGACTCTTTATCTCCTATTGTCAATAGTGCATATCCACTTAGTAAGACAATAAGTCCTAGAACGATTGTTCTTTTTGCTCCTAGGATTGCATCACCAATATAGCCACCTAACACTATAAACGCATATACCAGTGCTGCGAATGCAGCATAAGTTGCAATTGCCGAACTTTCGCTTAATTGAATGCTACCACGTTGTAGATAAACAACTAAAATAGCAACGAGAGCTTGATAGCCAAATCGCTCCCATATTTCTAACATAAAGATGGTATAAAAGGCCTTGGGCTGTTCAAAGATTTTTAACATAAGCTAGTTTCCAATTAATTTCTAACTGAGTCTTAAAGTAGAAATTAAAGTTAAATTTGGTAGGATTAAAGTAGTTATTTATCTCTACATTCTCTCAGGAATAGAAATTCCTAATAAATCTGTTGCTATAGTCATGGCTTTTACTGTTGCCATACATAGTGCGATTCTTGATTTTTTTAGTTGCTCATCGTCAAGATTCATAATGGGACAATTTACATAAAATCTGTTAAAGCTATTAGCAAGAGAGTATGCATATTCACAAATGTGATGAGGCTGAGAATTCTCATAAGCACGAGATACTGCAATTGGGAATTGTATCAATTGTAATTGTAGTTTTTCTTCGTGCTCATTATCTGCTTTTGTTATTCTGTATTCTTTAGCTAGAGAGTTGATGTCATAATTATCTCCGAAGACTTTTCTCAAAATAGCTTTTGCTCTAACTGTTGTATATAGTAGATATGGACCAGTTTTACCTTCGTACTGTGCAAACTTCTCTAAGTCAAAAATATAGTCATTAGCGTAGTTGTTAACCAAATCACCAAACTTAATAGTTGCCATAGCGATTTGATTAATAATATTCTCATCGTTCTCATCAGGCATTCTTTTATGAGCATAATTTTTTGCTTGAGATATTAGATCTGAAAGATGCATTACGCCACCTTCACGTGTTTTAAATGGACGACCATCTTTTCCATTGACGGTGCCAAATGCAACATGCTTAAGTTTACATTCTTCACTAACTACTTTTGTTCTCTTAGCAACACTAAACACTTGCTTAAAGTGAAGAGATTGTCTTTTATCCACTACATAAATTATTTCATCAGGGTTTAAATCTTTAGCACGCTGCCATAGTGTTGCAAGGTCTGTAGTACCGTACATCACACCACCATCTTTTTTGATGACTATAAGTGGAGGGATACCTTCTTTATTGGTGTCAATGACCCATGCTCCTTCATCTTCGTATATGAAGTTATTTGTTTTAAAATAGGCGATCATTTCGTCTACAAATTTATTTGCATCACTTTCGCCGAGCCATAAGTCAAAATGGACATCTAAACTATCAAAATCTTTTTTAATAGCTTCTATAGATATTCTCACAAAATGTTGCCACAGGGCTACATAACCCTTGCGACCTTGTTGAAGTTCAAAAGTTGCTTGTCTTGCTTTATCCATTTCAATAATATCAGATTTACATCTTTTTGAAGCTCTTGGATATATTTCAGCTAACTCTTGAACTGTTACAGGAGATTCTTTAGGGTATTCACCATTATAGTTTTCATCGAAGTACACGAGATCAGGAAATTCTAGTTTTATTTCTTCTATCAACATACCCATTTGTGTACCCCAGTCACCAAGATGCACATCTGATATTACATTATCATTGTAGAATCTATGTAATCTTTGGAGAGCATCGCCTAATAATGCTGATCTGATATGACCAACATGCATTGGTTTAGCAACGTTTGGACCACCAAAATCTAAAACTACTTTTTTTGGCTTTGTATTACCTTGTACACCAAATTTAGATGAATTAAGGAACTTATCAGTTGTAGCAGCTAGAAACTTATTAGATAAAGATATGTTTATAAATCCAGGTTTTGCAACCTCGAGCTTAGAGAAAATATCTTCATCGTCAATTTGTTCAATTATTTCTTGAGCTATCATTAGAGGCGCTTTTTTGGCAAATTTGGCTAGAGGCATCGCGCCATTGCATTGAAAGTGGCCGACACCTTCACGAGTAGATGTTACAACTTTAGCAAAACTTTGAGAGTATCCTAACTTTTCAAATGCTTGTGCAAATATGTCTGATAAATGGTTTTCTATATTCATTGAGATAATCCAGTTCTTTGTTTTAGAAGTTACCGTCTTTAAATTAAAAATGGAAAAAATTAGTAAATGTAGATATAATATCACGGTTATTTTTAAAAACTCAATAAAATTAAGGCTTTCAAAGGTCAAATATGTTAAAGGGGATTCACAGGTATTTACTAGTATGTTTAGGTACTGTAGCATTTACAGTACAAGCTCATGCTGCGCGGATTATTAGTAAAAACCCTATCAAAGAAGATTGGAAATGTGAAATTGTAGATGGCCAGTGGAGCTGTAAAAGAGCAGAAAAGCCTAAGGATGTTTTTGATAAAGAGATTAGTGCTGCAGAAAGAGAGAAAGCTCTTGCTGATGATCTTGCATGGGTTAAAAAACCAGAAACTTTTGTGGGAGGTTATTACAGTAATGATCCACAGTTTACCCAAGCGCTATGTGCTTCAAAGAAGACTGATCTTAGTTATGAAAATTCAGAATTTGATAATGATGGTACATTAATTGCTTCCGGTAATGTTCAAGTTCTACAATGTGATCAAGAATTGTACGGTAATAATGCCATAGTAAATCTGACGAGTGATAATAGTGCAATTAGATCAATGGTTATGACAGGCGATGTTATCGCTAAGCAACCATCTACAGGTATTGTGATTAGGACTAAAGAGTTAGACTCTGATATGACTAATGGTACTTACAGTACAGGAGAAGCTTACTTTAGAATGGCTCGTGAGATGCCTGATACAAGAATATATAATAAGGATAATTTTACTGGTTACTTGCGTGGCTATGCAAAAACTCTTAAGAAAGAAGAAGATGGTAATCTAATGCTTTCTGATGGTTATATCACATCAGGCGGTCCTTATGATAATGCTTGGAAGATAACTGGTAGTGATATTGATATCGATACCAATACTGAGATGGCGTACGTTAAAAACGGTTTCTTCAAGATAGATGATGTGCCTGTGATGTACATACCATATTTCTCCCATCCGATAAACGATAAGCGTAAATCAGGTTTCTTATTCCCAGGATTTGTTCAAAATAGTAATTCTGGTATAGGGATTTCAGTACCGTATTATTTCAACTTAGCACCAAATTATGATTTCTTACTTAATAATGTTATTTGGTCAGAAAGAGGTATTATGGAGAATGGTACATTCCGTTATATGACTAAGTATTTTGAAGGCGAGTTTGATGGCTCTTTGGTTCCTTGGGACTTCAAAGAAGGTAGGATGAGGGGTGCTTTTGATATAACCACGACAGGTAAGTACTCTTTAGGTGATGCAGGAGCATTATCTACAAATTTAATATATGAGTATGTTAGTGATGAGAATTATTATAACGACTTCTCATCTGGTAATGTTAATCTAGTTACAAAAACATTATTAACTAGAGAGTTTGATATTAATTATGGTTATAAACAATATGTTACAGCCGGTATAACAGTTCTAGATTATGGAGTTGTTAACCCTGCTATTGATTTGGCAAACATTCCTTATGCCAAATTACCAGAGGTGAAATTTAATGTAACTTCTGATGGTTATACTCCTGACTATGTGACTCTTAGTGCAGATACTCTTAATACTTACTACTATAAATCACCTTGGGCAATAAACCCAGCGCTAGGTCCTCAAAAAGGAACTAACGTAAGTGGTTTTAGATCTTATGAAGCACCAAAAATTAAAGGTAATTTCAATAATGAGTGGGGCTACCTCAATCCGTCGTTAGAGCTGCCAATCCGTTATTATCAGCTTGATAGAAAAGCAACAGATACGATTAAATTTGATAATAGCACTGTTACGAGTGTTTTACCTATATTCAATATAGATGCTGCTGCGTACTTTGATAGAGATTATACAACAGAAGGTGGTTCATATACGCAAACAATTAAGCCAAGATTATTCTATACTTATATCCCGTATCAGAATCAAACAGATATTCCAATATTTGATACAAGTATGCAGAATGAGCAGTATATGCAGATGTTCCAAGTAAATAGATTCACTGGTTATGATAGAATTAATAATGCTAATCAGTTAACTTATGCTTTAGAAACGTACACTACAAGCCAAGACGATGGAAGTACTTTAGCATCTGCCAAAATTGGACAGATGGCATACTTTGCAGATAGAAAAGTTAACTTATGTCAAGGTGATGCGAAATGTCCATATCCTGGAATGGAAGATCAATTTGCAAATGATATGTTCTCTCCTGTTATGTCATCTTTTGAATTTCAGGTAATAAAGAATATTTACTTATCAGCACAGATTAACTATAGGCTACAAACATCAAAGTTTGACTATCAGGTTTACCAATTGTCATACAAAGATGAAAATGAGAATATCTTTAATATTTCATATAACAGTATTGAAAATAACTGGAATTCCATCACACAAGAGCAAATTAATACTGGACAAACACCTAAGCCTCAAGAGACTATAACTTTATCAACGCTACTAAATATCACAGATCACTGGGGTGTTACTGCTTTATGGAACTATAACTTTAAAGAGCAAAAAATATCAAACGTATTTGCAGGTCTTCAGTATAATGCTAAATCTTGGGCTCTTAGAGCTATGTGGCAGGCTACTGCTTATACAAATGAGAACCCTAATGATCCTAATGCTTTGGCAAATCTTACAAGTACCTATATGTTAGAATTTGAACTAAAAGGTCTTGGCGGTGTTGGAGATACTAGTAACCTATCATCGCGTTTGCAGCAGATAAATGGCTACAAAGTGGGTCAATGGGGAGAAGGTATCTAATGAAGAGGCTGCTGACTTCAGTTGTTATTACATTACTGACTGTCTCTAACGGTCTATCAGATATATCCTCTAGCTTGTTTCAAAACTCGTTTGATTCGAGTATTAGTGCTCCATCAGACTCGTCAGAAATGTCTGAAGATAAAAGGCATCTTGTGAACAAGACAGTGGCAATTGTTAATAGTAAACCTATTACTTCTTTTGAGTTAGATCAAGAAGTTGCAAAATTTGAAGCTATGAATCCAAATTCAAACTTTCACTCTGATTCATTACAAGTTAGAAGAGAGGCTTTGCAAGACTTAATTGCTCAGAGTGTATTGTTACAGTTGGCTGAGCGAAATAATATAATAATTTCTAATCAACAGCTTGATGCAGCAATAAAAGATATCGCAGCAAAAAACGGTGTTTCGGTTGAATCTTTAAAATTAAATGTTGAAGCTTCCGGCATGTCTTTTGAAAGTTATAAGAAAAGAATAAGAGAGCAGCTTATGGTTAGTCAGCTACAGCAACAAGCAATCTCTCAACAAGTGTATGTTTCACCAGAAGAAATTCAAAAGTATATTAAGAAGCATCAAGAGCAATTTGATAGAGAAATGGCTCCTATCAAGCTTTATACTCTAAAAAATCTTATTGTAGCCTTGCCGGATTCAAAAAAAGCTCGACAAAAGAAGATAGATTTATTTAAAAAGTTAGCAATTGCAGTTAACAAAGGATATATTGATTTTTCTGAAGTTGTTAAACAATTTTCTCAAGCTCCTAATGCTACTTATGGTGGTATTGTCAGTCAACAAGTAAAATTTGATTCAATACCTAGTATGTATAGGGACTATGTCAAAGATTTGAAAGAGCATCAAGTGTCAGAGCCTTTTATTGTAAATCATACGTTACAAATGATATATATTGATAACATTGATGAAAAAGCGCCGATGTTAAGTAAGAAAGTTACTAAATATTATGTTTATGCTATAGAAATAAAATTAGATGGTGGTATGACAGAGGAAGGTGCTAAAAGTTCTCTAGATCGTGCAAGGCTTGCTATTGAAAGTGGTCAAGATTTTACAAAGGTGGCTTTGAAATACAATCAGGACTATGATCATGCTAATGGTAAATTTAGATGGGTTTCTAGGTTGGATAGTCCACCAGCAATACCACCAGCAGCATTTGCAAAGCTAGAGACAATGAAAGAGGGAGAGGTTTCAGAGCCTTTTCAAGCAGACCCTAAGACTTGGATGATCATGAAATATACAAAAGTTAAAGAACATGACGCTGCAGAAGAGCTTAAAGAACAAAAAGCTTTAGAAGCTATTTTTTCTGAGAAAGCTCAAGAAGTCTATAAGACGTGGTTAACCTCAATGAAAGATGATGCATACATTGAGATATTAGAAGATGATTTAAAGACACCAGAACTTTATTAAAATGCAATATAAAACAAAAGCTAAAAAATCATTAGGTCAAAATTTTCTACAAGATGAAAATATAATAAGAAAGATAGTTCAATTAGCAAATATTAAAAAAGATGATACAGTGCTTGAAATAGGTCCTGGTCTGGGAGCATTGACACGCTATATACTTAAATGCTCTGATAATGTTAATGTTGTTGAATTTGATGCTAGTGTCATCGATACTTTGTTACAGAATTGTCAAAAATATGGCGAACCCAAAGTCTTTAATGAAGATTTTTTAAAGTTTGATTTGGATATTGTAAGAGCTGATTCGCAACAGAAGTTAAAGCTTATTGGTAACTTACCTTATAATATTTCTTCACCAATACTATTTAAAGTAATTGAACAAAGTGACAAAATTATTGATGCTCATTTTATGTTACAGAAAGAAGTTGTTGAGAGAATCATATCTCAACCAAATTCGAAAACTTATGGTCGGTTATCGGTAATTTTACAATATCATTTTGATTGTAGTATGATACTGAATATTCCTCCAGAAGTTTTTTATCCTCAGCCCAAAGTTGACTCAGCAATTCTACGTCTTAAGCCTAAAGTTGATAAGTTGGTTGTTAATGATTATGTTTTTTTTGAAAATATTGTTAAACAAAGCTTTGCGCAACGCAGAAAAACTCTGCATAATAATCTTAAGGGTATATTAAAAGAATTTGATATAAATCCTAGTGCTCTGCCTGTAGATACTAAGCTTAGAGCAGAAAATTTAAGCGTGGAGGATTTTGTCAGTTTAGCAAACTTTTTTAAATAAGGTGAATACAAATGGCTACATATGTTATTGGTGACGTACAGGGCTGTTATGATGAGCTACAACTGTTGCTACAAGATGTAAAGTTTGATAAGCATAAAGACAAACTTATTTTTGCCGGAGATATTTTAAATAAAGGACCTAAGTCTCTTGAGATAGTTAATTTCATAATGTCTTTGGGAGAATCGGCACAAGTTGTCTTAGGTAATCATGAGATATTATTTTTAGCAGTTAGTTACAATTATTTACCATCGAGTAGTAAGAATACATTTGACGATATTCTAAAAGCTAAAAATTTGAAAGAAGTTCAAGAGTGGTTGTGCAACCAATCTCTTCTAATAAAAGTAAATAACACTTTTATAGTTCATGCAGGAGTCCCGCATATTTGGTCGCCTAAAAAAGCACTTAAAAGGGCTAATGAAGTAGAATTTGTATTAAAAAATCCAACTACAAGAAGACTCTTGTTAGCTAATCTTTTTAATAATGAAATGGAAAAGTGGAATAAAGAGTTGGAGGGTATTGATAGATGGTTATGTATACTCAATTATTTTACTAGGATGAGAACAATAGATAAAAATGGTAGATTAAATCTTAAATTTAGTTCAACGATTGATCAAGTTCCAGAAAATTTTAAGCCATGGTTTAAACTTAAACATAAGAAATTTGAAAATAAATATAAGATAGTTTTTGGTCATTGGGCAGCTATCAAAGGGGAAACAAAAGATAGTGATGCTATAGCTTTGGATACGGGTTGTGTTTTTGGTGGTCGTCTAAGTTGTTATTGTGTAGAGACGCATAAGCGTTATAGTATTAAAGCCTTAAAAAGCTATAAGGATATTTAACATGGATATTTTAGTTATTAACGGTCCAAACCTTAATCTCTTGGGAAAGAGACAGCCTCATATCTATGGTAATAAGACTATTGATGATATCAATAATGACTTATATAGAACGGCACAAAATAATAAACTAGCCATTGATTTCTTTCAGAGTAATCATGAAGGAGAAATCGTTGACAAAATTCAACAAACAGAGGCAAAAATAATAATTATTAATCCTGCAGCATATACGCATACAAGTATTGCAATACGTGATGCTTTTTTGGCTATAGATAAGCCTTTTATTGAAATACATTTGTCGAATATATATAATAGAGAAGAGTTTAGGACTAAGTCGCTTCTATCGGATATCGCTTATGGGTGCATATTTGGGTTTGGGCCAAACGGATATACATTAGCGCTAATAGAAGCAATTAACTACATTAATATGAAAGGAGATTAGAAATATGGATTTATTAAAAGCGATAGATAGATTAGCAGAGATTCTTAACTCGAGCGATATCAAAGAAATTAGAGTTAAAGATGGTGGCTCAAGCATTTTTATGACAAAAAATAATACAGCTGCTACAGTTGTATCAGCAGCTCCTGCTGTGAGTAACGTAGCACCTGCAGCTCCAGTAGTAGCTAATACTACAGCTTCTGCATTGGCTCCTAAGCAAGTTGAAGTAGCTAATGAAGTTAGTGGTGAAGAAATTAAATCTCCTATGGTTGGTACATTCTATGGGGCGTCTTCACCAGATGCAGCACCTTATGTTAAAGAAGGTCAAGAAGTTAAGAAAGGTGATATTCTTTGTATAATCGAAGCGATGAAGATTATGAATAAAATTGAAGCTGAGAAAGCTGGTAAGATCGTTAAAATAATTGCTAAAGATGGCGATCCTGTTCAATTCGATCAACCTTTATTTATTATTGAATAATAACGAATCAATAATTTAAGTAGAGACTTCATAAATCTAGTATAAACTTTTAAAGGTAATACAAAATGATTAAAAAAGTATTAATTGCCAATAGAGGTGAGATAGCTCTTAGAATATTAAGAGCATGTAGAGAGTTGGGGATTAAGACAGTAGCAGTGTATTCAACTGCTGATGCTAATCTTATGCATGTAAAGTTAGCTGATGAAGCCGTTTGTATTGGTCCAGCAGCGCCTAATCTAAGTTATCTTAATATCCAAGCTATTATAGCAGCTGCTGAAATAACATCTGCAGATGCAATTCATCCAGGTTACGGTTTCTTATCTGAAAATGCAAAATTTGCAAAAGCAGTTGAAGAGAGTGGTTTCATTTTTATCGGTCCACGTGCTGAAAATATTGAAGTGATGGGTGATAAAGTAGAAGCTATTAAGTATATGAAGAAAGCTGGTGTGCCTTGTGTACCTGGTTCAGGTGGTCCATTAGGAAGTGATGAAAAGAAAAATCTAGAAATCGCTGAGCAAATTGGATACCCTGTTATCATCAAAGCCGCTGGTGGTGGTGGTGGTCGTGGTATGAGCATCGTTAGAAAGAAAGAAGATTTAATTAGTGCTATCTCTCTTACTAAGAGTGAAGCAAGAATAGCTTTCAATAACGATATGGTATACATGGAGAAGTTTTTAGAGAATCCACGCCACATTGAGATCCAAGTTTTCGGAGATGGTCAAGGTAATGCTGTCTACTTATTTGAGAGAGATTGTTCAACTCAAAGAAGACATCAAAAAGTTATTGAAGAGGCTCCAGCTATCGGTTTAACTGATGAAGAGAGAAAGCGTATTGGTGAGCAATGCGTTAATGCTTGTAAAATACTTAAATATCGTGGTGCTGGTACTTTTGAATTCTTATATGAAAATGGCGAATTCTATTTCATTGAGATGAATACTAGAATTCAGGTTGAGCATCCTGTTACAGAGTCGATTACATCTACAGATCTTATTAAAGAACAGATCAAAGTTGCATCTGGTCTAGGACTAAGTTGGAAACAAGAAGATATTGCTATAGTTGGTCATGCTATTGAATGTAGAATCAATGCTGAAGATCCTGAGAGAATGATACCATCTCCAGGTAAGATAGATATGTATCATGCTCCAGCGGGTCCAAGAGTTCGTGTTGACTCTCATATATACTCTGGTTATACAGTGCCACCAAATTATGACTCAATGATTGCGAAAGTGATTGTGCGTGGACATGATAGGGAGACTGCATTACAGAAAATGCGTGCTGCACTTGAAGAAATGGTTATTAGTGGTATTAAAACTAATATTTCACTTCACCAAGAAATTCTTAATCATGAAGAGTTTATAAAGGGTGGAACTAACATACATTTCTTAGAAAAAATGTTAGAAAAGAAAAAACAGTCTAAGTAAATATCTTCCTTTCGTATATATCTTCATTTAAATTTTTAGTTTTTTCTTATATAATTTTCTTAGTATCTAAATATAATAAAATATTTGTAAATTATGCATAATTTTCAAACTTTTCTTAAAGCTACAAGAGAAGCAAAAGAACTTCAACTAGAGACAGTTGCTGATGCTATAAACTTGTCAGTACAAACAATAAAGATAATTGAAGAAGCTGATAATGACTCGCTATTGCAAAACTCTAGTAGTGTACTCAAAAATCAGATTAGAAGATATTGTGAATATTTAGAAATTCCTGAGAAAAAGATAGTCTCTATGCTTAACAAAATTGATGTTTTGTATTATAAGAAATCACGCTATGGAAAACTAAAGTTTTTTGATTATTTGAATAGGTTAGCAATTCTTATAATTGCAATAGCAATAATTGTTTTAGTTGTTAAACATATCAAAGAAAATATGTATATAGCGAGCACAGAAGAAGGTCCTAAGTCATCTATAATATACACACCAATTAATTATGATTTGAATGAGCCAGACCAACAACCTGTTACTGATAATTCATCTGCTTCTAATAATGTATCTATCACTCAAAATAATGTATCAACTGCAAGCGATAAGACAAGTAGTGGCTCTTCTGTAGCAACAGAGTCAAAAGAATATCCTCAAAGTAGTACTAACAATATTATGGCAGCTCATCCACCAGTAACTGCAAATATGAATAATATTGTCATAGATGATGATATTGACAGTAACAGATAAACTTTTATATGGTTTTTTTAATAATGAGTTTTTTAAATAATATCTTATTGAGAATGGATAATTATTCCATTCTGTATATTTTATTTATAGATTTTTTATTATGCCTAGTTCTTAGTATAGTAGTTTCTGTATTTGGAAGTATTATAGTAATTAAATATAAAAATACTTTTAGATTCTCATTTGTTAAATCTCTGAAGCTGAGCTTACATTTAATAATTTGGATCTATTTTATAAAAACATGTATAAATTTACCTGTTGCTGTATATTTACCAAATTATAAGCATATTGTTATTGCATATTTAGATAAGATTTTTGATTTTTGTATTTATATTGTAATTATTATTAGTTTGTTTAGATTTTTATATAATAGTAAGAACATTGCTATTGAAAAGAAAAAAGCTCAGAATAAAAATTCATATAGTGATTTTAGAGATATAAATGCTATATATAAGGCTTCTGAACTTGTTGCTGCAGTGATCTCCTTCATTTTAATTTTAGCTGCACTTAAAGTTCCTTTAACCGCTTTAGGAGCTTTTAGTGGGGTCGCTTTTGCAGGCTTAACTTTTTCTCAAAGTACACTAATTACAAATTTTTTTGGTGGATTATTTGTTATATTTAATCGCAAATATTCTGAAGGCGATGTTATTTCATCAGATATTAATTCATCGATTAAGTTTAGTGGAACTATTAAAAAAATTGGTACTCTTACAACACAGGTTGATAATTATGAGACTGCACCAATGCATATTCCAAATTCGGTGTTTTTAAATACATGTATAACAACGACTTCGCGTCGTACTCATAGACGCATAGTACAGTTTATAACTATTGATTATAAATATATCGATAAAATACCTGTTATTAAAGAAAAAATTCTTGCAGTGCTTAAGTCACATCCTGATATTGATCAGAATAAAACAGTATCAGTATCACTAGCTTCTAGTGGTAGTAATATTTCCGGTAGATCGGAGGGTAGCTTTGGGATTAATGGTATAAACTTACAAGTTTATGCTATGGTAAATAAGGTATTTTTTGTTGATTTTATAACCGTCCAAGATGAAGTGTTTTTGAGTATTGCAAAAGAGCTAAGGGATTTGAATGTTGAGTTTGCAATAAATCCAATTACTTTGCATAAGTAGTATTGTTGATTAAATTAATCTATAATGCTCAGATCTTGTATTTTATCAATATTTTCTAAACTCATAATAAGTCTATCAAAACCTAATGCTACTCCTGAACATTCTGGTATATTTTCTATACAGTTTAGAAGTTTATAGTCTATATCTAAATAGGCTTTATTTTGTTGCTTTCTTATTTCGAGATCACTATTGAAGCGTTTGAGCTGTTCATCTTTATCAATTAATTCATAGTATCCATTTGCTAGTTCAATACCATTACTAAATACTTCAAACCTTGCAGCTACTAGTTGTTGATTTTGATTATATATTTTTTTAGCGAGTGCTGACTGGTGTATCGTATAATCATAAATAAAATAAATAGTATCTTTTTGGTTAAGATTTTTTTCAATTTTATAACTAAAAAGTATATCTAAACAATCTGCAATGGTTGGATTTGTCAGTCCTTGAATATCTCCGACAGTTTCTCTGACTATATCTTGTAAATGTTCTAAAGAGGTATCATGAGGATTAATCTTATAATATTTTTCAAATGCTTCATGATAACTTAAGTATATAAAGTTTAAATTTGGTTTAAGCGCTAAGAATAAATTCTCCATCTCTTGCATTAGTTGTAGATAGTCAACACCTACTCTATACCACTCTATCATTGTAAATTCATGCTTATGGAGTTGTCCACAAGGCTCATCACGAAATGCTTTACAAATTTGGTATATACTACCACTACCTGCAGCTAATAATCTTTTCATTGCATACTCTGGCGAACTTTGGAGATATCTTTTACCAGAAACTGTCTCAATATTAAAAACATCTATAAAAGGATCTGTTACACCAAACTCATATGCTAAAGGTGTATCCACTTCGAGAACTTCTAAGTTTTTGAAATAAGTACGAATTTTTTCTAAATATTCCGCACGTTTTTTAATATTTTTCATACTCATTATATAACTCTTATTTTGCTGATATTTGCTAGATCAAACTCGTGAAGATTGTTATTTTGATCTAAAATTTTTAGCATTAGATTATCAGTAATACCTTTGGCAATACCTTGGAAATTCTTATTTGAATAGTTAAACGTGATCTTTTTGTTTAGCGTGTAATCATACTTTGAAAAAGTTTCTAGAGTATCTAAGTAAGATTTCTCAAAATTATTAATAACATATCTTACTAAATCGACTATAACTTTGGATGAGTCTATCTCATGATTATTAATTATGGATAGTGATGTCCATTGCCTATCAATATCTTCATTAATATCTGTCATATTTATGTTTATACCGATACCAATAACAATATCAAAACTATCTTTTTTAATATTTTTAGTTTCAATAAGTATTCCTGCTAATTTATGATCTTCAAAATATATATCATTTGGTAATTTTATTTTTAGTTTTTCTTGTTGATCAATGGGAATATATTTCTTGATAGTTTCTAAAACTCCCAGTGCTATTTTAAGACTTATAAAAGAGTCTTTTGCGATGCTAAAGTTACAGCTAAATGCTAATGTTGAGTAAATGTTATCACTGTTATCAGAGATCCATTTATCGCCACGACGTCCACGTCCTTTTGTTTGTTGATCTGCATAGCAAAAATGATATTTATGTGATAAATCTCTTTCTAGTAAATAGTCATTAGTTGAGCCTATTGTAGATAAATGTTCAACATATATATCATCAATAACTTTATTGAGAGTTGTTTTAATATATTTATGATTTTTCATTTTTCGATAAGTTTAATATTGAGAGATAAGTTTGTCTGCCCGAGGAATTCTTCTTTTTGAAGTTCATAACAGGCTTTTATAGTATCGCCAATAGCTATTTGTTCAATTATTTTATTTTCTGAAGCATTAAACCATATAGCTTTGATTGAAGGAATATTTTTATAGCGTAAAATTAGTTGGGCATGATTTTTATCTTTACCAACTAAACGTAGATTCTCTATAGTAAAACTGTTGTAAAATAGTGGTTTTTCAAATTCTCTACCAAATGGTTCAAGAGATTCTATCTTTTCTAGAGTTTGTAGTTTGAAATCATTTTCATCAAGTTCAAAATCATACTCTAAAATAGGCTCTAAAGATATACTATTATTTTTAATGAAATTGATAATTTCACTTTCAAATAAATCATAAAAAGTATCGAAATCAGATTTGTTTATTGTTAAGCCAGCAGCACCTTTATGACCACCATATTTTATCATTAAAGCAGGCGATTTAAGTGCTATAGTATCAAGTATTGTTTTAATATTAATACTATCTACACTCCTAGCAGAACCTGATATTAAGTTAGGATCATTTTGTGTTTCAGAAAAAATAATCACAGGCTTACCAAACATTTCTTTGACTCTACTTGCTGTAATACCATGAATTCCAGAGTGGCCATCATCAAGTAATATACATAGTGAGTTGTTATCATTGTCTAATTGATATGCTTTGGCTATTGCTTCATGAGTAAGCTTTTTTTGAATTTCTTTACGTTGGCTATTTTGTTTAGTTAGGTTTTCGTACGTTTCTTCAATTTTGCGTTCATCATTCTCAAGCAAAAAGCTAACAGACCCTAGTGCATCAGAAACTCTTCCATCACTATTTAGCAAGGGAGCTATACTGAAACTAATATACTCACTTGATAGTTTCTCTTTATCTAAGAAGTCCCAACATAGACGATCGTTATTCTTAAGTTGCTCTATACCTAGTTTTGTAACAATACGGTTATTATGACTATTTGCCATACTAACACAGTCCGCAACTGTACCAATTGCAACAAAATCAAGTAAATTACTTAATCCATAAGACTTAGATAATGATTTACCATTTTGCAGATATTTTCTACGAAGAGCTGTCATAAAAAGCCAAGCAACCATACAACCAGCTATAGCTTTATCTGGATAATTACAATCATGTTGAGTAGGGTTTAGTACGGCGATAGCACTTTTAGGTGCTCCCTCAGGAGGAATACCATGGTGATCAGTTACGATAGTATCAATACCATTTTGTTTAAGAACAGCAATCCTAGGCTCATCTGTTGAACCATTGTCAGCTGTTATGATAAGACTTGGTCTAGTACTGTCTGTTAATATTCTATTCATTAAAGACTCAGACAGACCATATCCTTCTAGCATTCTATGACCTATATAGGAGCGAATCTTATCTTTAGGATAATTGAATATCTTTGTCAGAGCTTCATATAAAATTGCATGAGATGTTTGTCCATCACAGTCATGATCAGTTTCTAGTCCAATGACTTCATTATTTTGTAATGCTTGAAAAAGTCGATCTACAGCTTTATCAATATCTTTGAATAGGAATGGAGATGATAGATCTTTTATAGAGCCTTTTAGTATAAGATCAATATTCTCAAAATTACTTACTCTAGAAGAGATAATCCGTGCTAAAAATAAGTCATAACCTTTTGATAATAGGGTAGATAATATATTGTGATTAGTTTGTTTTTGTCTTATTAACATAAATTTATATTAGAAAGATTTTTTTTACCACTGAGATGGTTTCGACACATATTTACACCTGATATAAATAGTAATGCTAATGGTATTGCAAAGAATATACCCCACAATCCCCAAATACCCCCAAATATCAAGATAGATGATACTACCCCTACTGGGTGGATATTTAGAACTTCAGAAAAAAGAAGAGGTACTAATAAATTACCATCTAAAGCTTGAATAATAAAGAATACGATCAACATTGATACAAAAGTACCATTTAAACCAAACTGTAAAATACCAACCATGACTACTGGGATTGTAATAATTACCATGCCAACATAAGGTATAATTACGGACAAACCGACACCAACAGCTAGTAGTAATGCATAGTTTAGATTAAAGTATGCAAAACCCATATATGTTACGATAGACACTATAATCAGCTCAATAGCTTTGCCTCTAACATAATCAGCAAGTTTAGGTTTAAGATCATTCCAAACGAAATATAATGCACCATTTTGCTCTGGTAAAAATGATTTAAACCAGTTAATCATTCTTGCTTTATCTTTTAGAAAGTAAAACACCATAAGTGGTACTAAAAATAGATATATCAAAATAGAGAAAAGAACAGGAATTGTTGTCGCAGTATTTTGTAGAATAAATGATCCTATATTAGAGCTTATTTTTTGCCAGTCAATACTATCAAACCAAGTCACTATTGAATTGATTCTAGCTTCGGTAAGTATTGTTGGATACTTTACAGATAGCTGTTCTAAGCTTTCTTTTAAACTAGATAGTGTATGCGAAGCTTGTTTAATAAAATCAATTAGCTGATTAACAATAATTGGTAATAATACAAATATTAGTGATAAAAGTAATATAAGGAATAGCATATATACAATATATACTAATATGATACGTTTTATCTTGGTGAATTTTTGTAATATATTAACAAGTGTGTCGAGTAAATAGGCAATAACAAGAGCTGCCAATATAGGTGCTATATAATTACCTAAAAATGTTAAAACCAAGTAGAAAAATAGCATTAAGCCAAAAAACACTATAGGCTCATTATTTTGATATCTATTGCGATACCAGTCTTTTATAGTTTGTAAAATCATTTATAATTAAATCATTATTAAATTGAAGATATTGTAACAGTTTTCAAAAAAATTGAATACACAAAGACATTAAAAGTATACCTGAGAAGAGGCTATTTTTTGATAGTTATAACAGCTGGGATAATTAGAGCTATTACAATTCCACCAACAAGCATCATATCAAAATTTAAAACCGACATATCCATATTGTCTATAGGAATAAATCCAACAATAATTGCAACTATACAACCAACACAGCCTAACAGAGCCATTAGTATAGTTCCAAGAGAGCCTTTACATATTTCATATTGACCTTCTTGAAGAGGATAGCTTATTTTAAGCTTAACAGCCGTTATAAACATAAATATGTATGCGATTACAGCTAATTGCGCAGTTAAATCACTAAGATACCAGTATGCTTCATTGACTGATGGCATGAATATATATGAAAAACAAAATACTGTAAAGATAAGAGCTTGTGTTATAAGCATGGTATCAGGAGCGTCATTTTTGTTAGTTCTACCAAATATTTGTGGCAGGATATTATCATTACTAACAACCATAAATGCTCTGGATAATCCCATAATCCAAGCTGAAGTTGTTGTAAATGCACCAAATATTAATGTAATTGCAATAACATATGTCATCCAAGGCATATTGATTTGGTTAAAGAAGTAGTGAAATGAAACCATCAATCCTGTGACAATATCAACATCACCAATCTGTAGCTGACTACTAACTAAAATTACAGCTATATTTGATAATATCAAAGAACCTAGTATTACAGAGCCTGAGATTAGTAAGGCTCTAGGGAAGTTCTTTTTTGCATTTTTGACGTTAGCTGCATGAATTGCGCTCATCTCTAGACCAAATAGGCTAAACATAACTGTTATAAATAAAGCCCAGCTACTTATGTTATTACCTGATGGGATAAAATCACCAACAGTGGGTAAAATTATCTCAGAAGTGTGAGAAAACGACCAAATAATAGCTATTAATATAATAATAAACATAGGTAGAAGGGTACCTATAATAGCACCAAGAGTACTCACTGTGCTTGAGGTTTTGATACCAAATAAGTTGATAGCTGTAGCACTCCAAAACATAACCAAGCTCATTGATATCATATACCAAGGGTTAGATACTAACTCATTTGCATTTTGACCTATAGTCGGAGCTATTACATAAGCAATAATACCAGCGAAAAAACCACAAATAGAAGGAAACCATACAAGGTTATAAACCCATTGTATCCATATCACTAAAAAGCCTAATCTTTTACCAAAAGCTTTTTTGACCCAGATATAAATACCGCCAGTCTCTTGAGATGAACCTGTAGACATTTCAGCAGTAAGTAGAGCGCATGGAATTAAGAAGAAAATACCAGCTAGAATATAAAATGTAATAACTATCCATCCAGCTTGAGCAGTGATTGATATGTTTCTTAAGCTATCAACTGCAATAATATTTATCATTATCAGTCTGATTAGACCAAACTTTTTACTACTAACAATTTGTTCCATTATTCTACTTTTCTATTTCTCCGATACCACGGTTTAGTATATACTTAAAGGAATTTTATAACAACTAGAGCGTGTGTTACTTTTATGAAACGAAAAGTTTTTGTTTTGGGCCTGCTAGTTAGCTTACTAAATGTAGCTTATTCTGAAGAAGATTCGTATGTTTGTGATAACAAAATTCTCAAAAATCCAATTATAGCATCAGAGTCTAGAACTCAGTTGAATTTTACAAACTGGGCTGACTATATATCTCCGGATATAGTGCCTTGTTTTTCAGAGTTGTCTAATACTAGAGTTAAGTATATATACACATCTGATGATAATATGACAAGAGCGAAGATAATGACAGGCTCTTCTGGTTTTGATTTGATAGAGCAGGGTGCTTTGTATTTGAATAGCGAGATAGCATCGAATGCTCTTATTAAGTTAGATAAGTCAAAGTTACCAAATTTAGATTATCGTAATAAAGTTATTTATGACAAGGTATCTCAAATTAATGATCCGGGTAATAACTATGCTGTAGTATATAGTTATGGAACTACTGGACTAGCTTATAACAAACAAGAAATAGAACAAAGATTAGGAAAGGATGTTGTTCCTAATAGTTGGAAATATGTATTTGATAAAAAGTATCTCAAACAGATAGCACCATGTGGAGTTTCATTGCTTGATGAGCCTGAGCAGATATTCGGTAATTACTTTTTTTATCATGGTATTGATCCTAATACTAATAGTAAAGCTGAGTATGAGAAGGCAGCTCTAGATATTATCAAAAACGTACGTCCATATATTAAGTACTTTGATAGTAATAAGTATCAAAATGATTTCACAGCTGGTAATCTGTGTCTAGTAATGGGATACTCTGGTGATGTGGTTAGATCTGTCGAAAGAGCAAAAACTGTTAATCCTGATGTGACTTTAGCTTATGTGATACCTAAAGAAGGTACTAATATTTGGTTTGATATGTTGATGATTCCAAAAGGAGCTAAAGATCTTGATAAAGCTTATGCTCTTATGAACTATATTATAGATCCGTATGTGGCAGCTCAAAATAGTAATTATTTATATCAGCCTAATGCAGTAACACAAAATGAAAAATATTTAGATGATATATTTAATGATACGAATATCAGACCTACTGATGAGATGATCAAAAAGATGTATGTTCTTAATATTCATGATGCAGAAATGCAGAGTTTTATCAGTAGAATGTGGATGAATGTTAAATATGGCATAGAATTTACACCTAAGTACTATAAGCCAAATTAAAACTAGTTTAAAGCCATTTTGGATTGAATACTTCTAAAAGAGGTGATTGGTTAGGATCTATTCTTAGTTTTTGATCTCAGATAATATTCGATGATAATTCTTAAATCTAACGGGATTGATGCGACCTTGTTTAACTTGCTCAACAATTTGACAACCTTTAGATCCCTCTTCATGTGAGCAATTTCTGAATTGGCACATCCCTTTATATTTTTTGAAATCTAAGAAACCATCAAAAAGCTCTTCTTTTGTGATATGCCAAAGTCCAAATTCTCTTATGCCAGGAGAGTCAATTATATTAGTAGTATCATCTATCTCGTACAAAGTAGAGCATGTAGTAGTATGACGCCCTTTCTTGGTAGAATCTGATACAGCAGTTGTTGCAGTAATTTTTTCACCTAGTATTGTATTTAATGTTTCAGACTTGCCAACACCTGATTGACCTAAGAATATTGATGTTTTGCCTTTAAGCTCTTTAAGAGGCTTGTCAATTCCTATATTGTTTTGTGCAGATATATAAAAAACTTTATAGCCAATTTCTTGGTAAACACTTGCTAGGCTTTGAATATATTCTTTATCTTTTTCTGTCTGATTATCTATTTTGTTGATAACAATTATTGGTTCAATATTACTGTTATGTAGTGCAGCTAGATATCTATCAATATAGTGTTCAACTGGTGCTGGAGAGTGTGCAATAATTATTACAGCACTATCAATATTTGCGGCAATATTTTTATTTTTACGCTGATATTGATTCGGACGAGCGATTAAATTCTTTCTATCTAATAATTTAGTAATTACATAAGTGGAATTTGTATATTCTAATTCTACATTATCCCCTACAGTCAGTTCACCTTTTAAGTGGCTTCGTAATAGTGCCGAAACTTTCTCGCCATTTGTAAGTTTGACAGAAATGTTGCCACCGAAATTCGTTATGATTTTTCCTTGCAAGAATATAGACTTAATTACTTAATATTAAAATTAATTATAAGCCTTATTTATAAAAATGCTAATAATGTCTCGTATATATTTGAATAAAAATATTATCTTTGTTAGTATCGAGAGGTTAAGAAATAAAATTTATACTTAATCTTAAAGAAGAATTAAAGGAGAAGTAATGAAAAAAACTAAAATTTTAGCATTAATGGCTTTGGCAACGTTTGGTGCGACAAGTTTTTCTTATGCGGATGATACAGGAGGCGTTAACCTATCACCAGAAGGATACTGGGTACAATTTGATGAAGATCCTGATGCTGGTCGTGGTATGCCACAAGGTATTATTCATACTTATTTCGCAGATAATAATGATTATGGAAAGAAAGGGACTCTTCAAATGGAGATAGTAGTTCCTCTAATGTATGTCGATGCATCTGGTAAACCAACTAAGCCAAGAGCAACATGTAATAATTGCTCAAATGGCTCATATAATGGTTTTGATTACAAAGGTAAAAACACTCCGCTACAGGGAATAGTATTCGCAGGTAATATGCAGCCACAATCAGGTACAGGTGTTGCTGGTCAAAGTAGTGATGTATATAAAGATGGTGGTGTAATAAATCCAAATGATGGTAAAGTTTACGCATCTGAAGCACAAGTTCAAGATGCAGGTAGAACAATGTATGCTAAAGCTGCTTATATCGTGTGGGGTAAAGAACTAGGTAGCAAAGCTGCTCATTGGCAAAGAATCACAAAAGCTGATTACGAAAAAGTTAAAGCAGATTGTGGTGTAACCGCTGATGGACAATATGTAAATAAAGATGAGAAGGTTACTGCTACTTGTACTAACTATCCTGTTGAGCAATTTGGCGTTAAAAGTCCTGTCTAATTAGTTTGTATAATTCCAATTTTTCTTTATACTTTATCTTAAAAGTCATAACAAATTTTCTAGAATGATTAAAAAAATTACTTTCCTAATTTTTGGTTTTTTTATAGCTGTGAGTAGTTATGCAAATTTTGATAAATCAAATGTAAATGGTTATTGGTTACAGAGAGATGAAGCTACAAATACAAATGTTGGTGTAATTCATGCTTATACTAACGATCATGGTAGTTTAAATGCAAGAATGTTTGTACCATTAGCAAATATTGATGATGGTAAGATTCATCCTCCGATTGTATATTGTAAAAACTGTGGCAAAGGCGATGCTTATGGACATAAATATGATTACTCTAGTGGACATGATACATATCAAGGACTAGAGTTTGTATGGGATATTAAAAAGTCAGGTTCTGCTGATAAATCACATGGAAAAGGACCAGTTTATACCGAAGGATCTGTACTAAATCCACATGATGGTAAATTTTATCATGTTAAAGCTCAAACTATAGAAGATGGTGATAAAGTTTATGTTAGAGCTTTTTGGGGATTTTTAGGCAAAGATGAATATTGGCAAAGAATACCTAAATCCCAAGCTAATAAAATAAAATGGGAGTGCGGTTTAACAAAAGATAAAATCTATCCATATCAAGATAAGTCTGGCAAGATTGTAGATCAAGAGCTATGGAAGGAGTGTTCAACAAGAGATTTTGTAAAAGATCCTTTGTGATAAATTATCTATGTATTCTCAGCAAAATTATCGCCAAATAAGATTATTACCTGAAGATTTAGCCAATCAAATAGCTGCAGGAGAAGTTATAGAAAGACCTTCATCTGTTGTCAAAGAACTTATTGAAAACTCTATAGATGCAGGAGCAACTGCTATTACTATAGAAATTCAAGAGGGCGGTAAGTCATTAATCAGAATTAGAGATAATGGTAAAGGAATTGTTTATGATGATTTGCGACTAGCTCTAGCACCTCATGCAACAAGTAAGGTTTATACTCTTGAAGAATTAGAGTCTGTTGCTAGCATGGGCTTTCGTGGTGAGGCATTAGCAAGTATTGCATCTGTATCTAAGTTAAAGATTATATCTAAGCATCAAGACTATGATGATGCTTGGCAAATCAATAACGAAACTAGAGAGGTTACTCCTGCTGCACATGTGACAGGGACAACTATAGAGGTTAGTGAACTCTTTTACAATACACCAGCACGACGCAAATTTTTGAAAAAAGATAATACTGAGTTTTTACATATTTCTGATTTACTTAAGAAATATATGCTTTGCTATTTTGGTATAGCCTTTAGGCTTATTCATAATGGTAAAGAGGTCAAAGATCTACTTTTAGCAGAAGATGCGCAACTTAAATACAATCGTGTCTTAGATTTGTATAGTCGTGATTTTATTGAGAATGCTATTTATATAGATAAAGAGGTTGGAGATGCTCATCTATGGGGCTGGGTGGCTAGTCCTAGATTCAATAGAGCTAGAGCAGATATGCAGAGCTTCTATATAAATGGACGTATTATCAAAGACAAGATTGTTACTCATGCGATAAAAAATGCTTATAAAGATGTAATGTATGGTAATAGATATCCAGCATTTTTGCTTTATCTTGATATGGATTATAAAGAGGTGGATGTAAACGTTCATCCAGCTAAAAGTGAAGTGCGCTTTAGAAATCAGAAATTCATCTATGATTTTCTTTTTGGTACAGTCAATAAAGCTATAACTACAAGTGCAGATATCGAAATTGAGACTTCTAGCTATAGTGAAAGCAATATATATCAAGAATCTAAAGGTACTAATAATCCTCTTAATATTGGTAATATGAGTTTGGATATCAATATTGAAGATGATAAGGAAGAAGATAATAGTGCGACTATATTAGATAGGTACTTTAATAATCAAAACACTCAAGAAAATGAAATTCATATATCACAAAAAACAAAGTCTAGTGGATTAGGGCAGGCTATTTGTCAGATACATGGTATCTATATTCTCTCGCAGGTTGAAGATGGTGTAGTACTTGTTGATATGCATGCAGCACATGAGAGAATACTCTATGAAGAAATGAAAAAAACTTGGCATGCTGATACTGCTAAGTTTAAGCAAAATCTATTAATGCCCTTAACATGCAGATTATCAAGTAATATAGTCGCAACGATTGATGAGAATCTAGAAGTTTTTGAGAAGCTAGGCTTTGAAATATCAGTAGTAGCAGATGATGCAGTATTAGTTCGTTCAACGCCAATATATGTCAAAGATAAAGATGTACAAAATCTAATATCAAATATAGCTACAGAGCTTACATCTTCTGGTAAGACAAAGAGTGTCGAGTTTTATCTAAACCATATTTTGGCTACAGTATCTTGTCATGCTGCTGTACGAGCAAATGATAAGCTTAGTATTCAGGAGATGAATCATCTACTAAGACAGATGGAAACTGTTGAAAATTCCGGTCAATGTAATCATGGCAGACCGACTTGGGTTAAATTAAATTTTGCTCAGCTGGATGGTTTCTTTTTGAGGGGGCGATAATTCTAAACTTTTTGTAGAAATCAGTCGCGACTTGTCTAATCATTATAGTAGAAAATTATAGTTCAATCTTTTTTGTTTCGCTACTTACTGCGTAAGTTATAGCGACATACTTTTTTCATGGCAGAAAAAGTATGCAAAACTGCCTAGCACTACGCTATCGTAGTTCAAAATAAATGGAAAATAAAAAACTCACTTCGTTCAAACAGTTTTATTTTCTAATCATTTGTTTTTGAAACTACTTGTCGCTGATGTGCTTTTTTCAAAAAAGGCTTATACTTAAAGATAAGAATACAAGATTTTGATGAGATATGACTGATAGAGAAATCCGTGTACATTTGAGTAGAGTTTATTATGAGGATGAAGCCAAAAAAGATAGATTGGTTTTTGAGTTAGATAATAGTAACAAGATAATTAGAGAAATTGTTGATGGTGATTTAGGTAAGAGCATATTGCTTAGTAAAGAAGATTTAATAAAGAATGGTTTTGTGCTAGATGGAGATAGAAGAACTGAGCAAGAAATGCTTTCAGGGGAAAATATGCTTGTGGTTTCTAATTTCATCTTTGCAGATAATACATTTTCTATTCAAAATTATATTAATGAGGATAATAAACAGCAAAAATTTAAAAAAATTATTTTTGTTAACTGTATATTTTTGTGTAGAGTTATTTTTGATGTTAATGATATTTCTATAGAATTTAGTAACTGTTTTTTTAAAGATTTTTTTAATATAGGGCAGACATCAAAAGAATATATAGAGTTTGATGTTATAATCTCTTTTAAAGAGAGTATTTTTATAAAAGGTATCTATACTAAAAATAGATCTTTTAAAGAAAAGATAGTAATTGAAAAATCTATATTTTTTCTTGGAGGAATTTCTTTTGTCGATTCAACATTTGAAAATACTATAAGCCTTAATGAGTCTATCTTTAATGAAAGAGTGTTTTTTGAAAATACTAACTTCAATGGTAAATCAGTATTTGAGAGAGTCATATTTGATAAATTTATGGATTTTAGATATGTCTTTTTCAAAGAAAATGTGAGTTTTAGAGAGGCTAAGTTTAATCAAGGCTTAAATTTGGCTAGGATAAATGTTGATGCTGGAGCTATTTTAGATTTTTATGATATTACTGTTGCAAAAAGTTCTTATGAAATCTCAAATAAAGAAGCTCAAGAAACTGCAAGGGTACTTAAGTATGAAGCAATAAAGAAAAATGATTCTATAAAAGCAGTTGAGCACTATAAAGATGAATGTGAGTATCATTATCAAAGTTTAAAATGGTCGAGTCTAAAAGACTTCTTTGATAAGCTAATCCTATGTTTTGAAAGAAATGTTAGTAGTTATGGAACAAATCCTTATAAGACAGTATTAATTTTCTTAGGCTTTAATCTCTTATTTACATTAAATGAAATTCGTTCATTATTGATATTAATTGTTAGTTTTTCTCTACTTATTTTATTTGAAGACATAAGAGACACATCTTTAAAGTATGATATAAAGCCTGATTTAAAGTTATTTATTTATATGATAAAGATATTAGCAGTGTATATTATTTTAATTATTATATGTGTTTTAGCTATAGGATTTTTTATGCTTTGGGTTTATTCCAATGACTTATTGTATAACTTTGCAAGGATCTTAAATCCTATTACTAGTCTGGGTAGAGATAATATAAGTTTATTGAATATTATTCATTTAATAATAAATATTACCTTAATATACGAAGTACAAAAAAGCTTTAGGAAATATTCAAGAAAACTATAGAAAAAAATAAATAGTACATAAAATGTGCTAAATATTTACCTTGTTTATAACTATTTCTAATATAGAATAACCTTAGATTATTTGTATCTATATTTTCTGTAATTAATTTAGTCGTATGACTTTAAAAAATCTTATCTTAATAGGTATTGTATGCTCAATTATTTTAAAGCTAGAAGTAGACTATTTAGTAATAGTTCTTTTAGCTATGCTTGTGTGATGACATTATTTAATGCTACTGTGGTAGGTATCGCGTATATATCTATAAGTTGGCATTTGTTAACTCTAAAGAATAACCTTGAAGTTATAATGTTGTTTATGCTTACTTGGTGGATTTTTGGAGTTATATTATCTCCAATTACCGGTTATTTTGCTGATCTTATACCTAGAAGAATAATTATAGTTCTAGTAAATATCTTTAGAGTTATATTACTTTCAGCATTTGTATTTTTTGGTAATTTAGATTCTTTAACTCTAGTATATTTGTTTACAAGTATATGGGGGATTATATTAGCATTTTTTATGCCGGCAATGATGATAATGTCACGAGAGCTATTTCCTAATGATGATGTTCTATTATATGCAAATAGTACGATGGATGGGCTATTTGAATTTGGTATGGTTATTGGAATGTCTTTAGGAGGGATCTTAGTAGCGTATTTCGATATGCATCAGATTATGATAATAATGCTTGCTGGAAGTATTTTTGCGACTTTGTGTAGTTTTATGATTGTGCCAAAGAGAATTGTAAAAAATCAAAAAGGGAATTTTTTAGATAATTGGAAGGAGGCGATTAACTACCTTAACAAAAATATATCGTTATACTGGTGTTATTTGGCTCAAGTTAGCATGACTTGTATATATATGATTGCGCCAATCTTTATATCTCCATATGCTAAGAATATTCTTCATGCTTCATCTTTGCAATTTGGACTAATAGAGATAGCATTTTCGATAGGTTTTATTATTGGGAATATTCTATTGCCATATATGATAGAAAAAATGTCGCCAAAATTAACGCTAGCTTTTTCTATAAGTGCATCAGCTATGATGTATTTATTGTTGGGATTAAACCAGAGTATAGCTTTTGCTATCTTGTATTATCTAGTAGCTGGTGTATTTATATCATCATGGGTAATAATTGTTACTATAGCACAAAAAAATACGCCGATAACTTTACAGGGTAAAATACAAGGTGTTGCTTATGGTTTATCTGGTCTAGTAGTTATGTTTATATATACAATATTTTTTATGATTAATTATTTAGAACCATTACCTAGTAATAGATGGTTTTATGTATTGGCAGCTTTGGCATTATGTACATTATTACCAATATTTAAAGGATTAAAGTTTTTAGACAAAACTAAGTAATAGATATTGAATTAGTGATGAGTTGAAATTATTGATTTAGATTATCTAAGTACTTCTCAGCATCTAGTGCAGCCATGCAACCAGTACCAGCAGAAGTTACTGCTTGTTTGTAAATATGATCAGCTACATCACCAGCAGCAAACACGCCTTTGATATTCGTTTGAGTAGCATCGCCAGCTAGACCAGATTTTACCTTGATATAACCATTTTCCATTTCAAGCTGATCTTTGAAGATACCTGTGTTTGGAGTATGACCGATAGCAATAAATACTCCCATAACATCAATCTTAGATTCTTCGTTAGTTTTGACATTTTTAAGGCGTAAAGAATTAACGCCCATATCATCACCAAGAACCTCCTCTAATGTACTATCCCAGATAATGTTTACATTACCATTTTCTGCTTTTTCCATTAGTTTATCGATAAGGATTTTCTCAGATCTAAGAGAATCTCTACGATGAATTAGTGTTACAGATTTCGCAATATTTGATAAGAAAAGAGCTTCTTCAACAGCAGTGTTACCACCACCAACTACAGCGACATCTTTGTTTTTGTAAAAAAAGCCGTCACAAGTAGCACAAGCAGACACACCTTTGCCCATGAACTTTTCTTCTGATTCTAAACCTAAATATCTAGCAGTAGCACCAGTAGCTATAATTAGAGCATCACAAGTATACTCTTCAATCTCTCCAACTAATTTGAAAGGTCTAGTTTGTAGATCTACAGAGTTAATTGTGTCATATGTGATTTGTGTATCGAATCTCTCAGCCTGTTTCTGTAGTTTTTCCATAAGCTCAGGGCCCATGATACCATCAGCTTCACCTGGCCAGTTATCTACATCTGTAGTAGTTGTAAGTTGTCCACCAGGTTGCATACCTGTGATTATTACAGGGTTTAAGTTTGCACGAGCCGCATAGATCGCTGCAGTATATCCAGCAGGACCAGATCCTAGGATTATTAATTTATGATGATTTGCCATTTTTAAAAAGTTCTTCAAAATACGATTATGGCGAAATTATAGCATAGTGCTTGTTCAAGTGAAATTTTGAAATAACCTTCTTAAGAGGTTTATTTTGAAACTACTAATTGTTAATGTGGATTTATTTCTTTGACAATGTTTTGAATCTCAGCAAAATTATCAATATATGCAAAGCTATCTAGAGCTTCTAGATCTACACCATTATGATAACCGTAACTTACCATTATAGTTTTTACATTTGCCTCTCTAGCACACAAAAAATCATTCATAGAGTCGCCAACCATCAAACTCTCTTCGGCTTTAGCATTTAGCTTATTCATAGCAAACAGTAAGGGTTCAGCGTATGGTTTGTAGCTTGTTGTAGTATCTCCACCAACAATTACTTCAAAATAGTCAATTAAATCTAAATGGGTTAGGGATTGTATAGCATCTTCTTCATGTTTGTTTGTTACAACAGCCATTTTTATACCTTGTTGCTTTAAGAAATCTAAAGTTTCAATGACATTGGGATATACTCTACTATTTGCACTATTTAGAGTTTTGTATGTTTGACTGACAATTTTAACACCTGTATCAGCTATAGATTCAATATAATCATTATCATTGAAATCTAATGCTAGAACTTTTCTAACGGTGGTAGGGTAACCTTTACCAATTATATTTGCTAAGACATCTTCAGATACCGGCTCAAGTCCAAAATATTTACGCATGGCATTTGTTGCAACTGTTAGATCACCAACTGTATTTACAAGTGTGCCATCTAAGTCAAAGAATATATTTTTTATCATCATTTGGGATTTATTAGAAAACTAAGATTTCAAGATTATAGTTAAGTATTGCTAAAATCTAGAATTAAGTCTAATTATTAAGAGTTTTTTTGTTGAGATAAGATTTTGTTAGGCGTAAAAAAGAGAAGTATAAAGTACTAACAAAAACAATACATAATAATGTAACAATAGTACTCAAAAGGCGTTGGTATCCAGCTTGTACTTGTAAAATATCATTATTTGCATATATAGACGTCAAAAAACATAAGTTTGCTTGAGCTCCCATATAAGCTATGTATTTGCCTTGTAGTTGGATTAGACCAAATAAGATAACGATAATAAAAGAAATAATTAGAACTAAAATTATACTTAGATTAAATAACGCAAGTATAAATGGTACCAATAGACCTATTAAACATCCTAAAAACCTTTGTAAGCTTAGGTGATGTATTTGAGAGTGTTCAAAACTAGACATAACAGCGACAACACCTATGAGGGCTTGTTCAAATAATAATATGTTCTTAAATGGAACTGTTATAAAGAATATGAAAGCAAATGTTAAGATAAAGAAAATTGAAAAAGCTATCATTTCAAAATGACGCTCTTTAGTTTGTTTCTGAGATTGTTTCTTAGCAATCTCCTTTTTTTTCAAAAATGGTAGGACTATCACACATACACATAGAGCACCTATTATAGTCACTATAGAGCGATCAATAATAATAGCTATAGCTATATCCTTTGAAAAAACTGTATATGGATAGAAAAATAGACCTAAAGTGATACAAAACATAATAAAGAAATATGTATACTCGGTAAAATAATATGCCATTGAAACACAAAGAACCAATAAAAAAACTATCAGACTGATAATGGCAATATCAGATCTAAATAATGAGGTGCATATTAGTACAACTAATAAAGCCATGAGTGTTCCTATACATCTTAATAGGCCTCGTTTATAAGTCATAGTTTTGTTATCGGTCATAATACGCACACAAGTATAGCCTGCCCAATATGCGTACTGTATATGTAGAGCATATGAGATACCTATAGAGACCAAGACCGAAATACTTAGTAATACGCTAATCATGAATATATAACTATTAATACTCATTTTAGCAAGATCACTGTATAGATTTTTAAAATGTTGATACATGTTGATAAGTTGGTACTTAAATAAAATAACCTTATAGCCAAGGTATTATAATAGATTTGTTATTTATTTCTATTGAATTTGTAGCTAATTTTATGATTCACTATTTGATCTGAAGTCTTGATTTAATTACTGATATTTCATCAACTTGACTAACTTTAATTTCTAAGGCGGAAGTTGGGAATACTGTAGAGTCAATATCTCGTAAAATTTTTTTAGAAGCAGAGCAGTGGATATTTGTCACTTTTGTAGTTTCGAGTATTTCTTTTATATTATTTGAGTTAATTCCACCACCAGGCATTATTTGAATTTGGCTGCCAAACTTTTCTTGTAGAGTTCTTATAATTTCTAAACCTTTAATTACATTTGGCTTAGCTCCAGATGTTAAAATTCTATCAAAACCTAGTTCAATAACTTCTTGCGTAGCTGTGTATATATCTGTTGTTAAATCAATTGCTCTATGAAATGTTAGTTCTTTGCCAGCTTGTTTTGCCAGCTTGATAAATGGCTTTAGAAACTCTTTATCTATTTTATTTTCTTTAGTTAAAGCACCAATGACAATACCATCAACACCAAGCTCTAGCATCAGTTTACAATCAGTAAGCATAATTTGCTGGTCTATCTTATCATAATAAAAATCACCAGCACGATGGCGAACCATAGCCTGTAATGAACCTATGAAATTCTCTTTGGCAAATTTGACTAAACTAGGCGAGGGTGTAAGTCCTTCTACTCCAAGAGCGGAGCATAGTTCTAATCTATCAGCGCCAGCTTTTTGGGCATTGAGTATTGATTGATAGTTATCTATACAGATTTCTAGGGTTGTCATGGATTAGTAGATTATCTAACTTTGATTTATCATATTATAACATTAGTTTTATGTTGGTTTCGCTACTAACTACTAATGAGTAACCCTTTATTAATCATAATTCATAGTCTTCAATTTGTTTTAGAGTTGGTATAATTGTTTGTAACAAAATTAATTTTATAGAGTTTTTATGAGTCAACTATTTATCGTTTATCTTGGCGGGAACGCACCCAAAGCAAATATCGAGTTACATGATGTACAGTTTGTAATTGGTAATACTATCGAAGATACGTATGAGCAACTTAGACAAAATTGGTTTGGCACGGTCAAAGGATTGCATTTGGATAGTTATAAAGCTCTCAAAGGTGCAGATGGTTATCAAATATCTATCCAAGATAGACCTCAAAACTTTAATAAAAAGTTATATTTTGTCAATCTTGGAGGCTATGATGAATCTAAGCTAAATGAGCTACATGAGTTTGCTTTATTTGTTGCTACAGATAAGACAGAGGCAAAAGAGAAAGCGAAGCAAAGCCTACTAAAAAACTCATTACATCTGCATAAAGATAATCTTATGGAAGTCGATGATTGTTTAGAGATTGGCTCTATTGGAGGTAAGTATATTCATTTAACTCCGAGTGATGAAGAATATGACTTAAAACCTGATTGGTTTGGGTATAGAGTTATAGGTTCTTAAAGTTAATATGGTTTTGAAATAGCTTGAGTAACACTAACATTTTCATGAATTTCTTTGAACGCATTTGAAAATGCCTCTTTACTATTAACGTATTTATAGGTATTTTCTAAAAAATCTGATTGATTAATACTAGCAGCATCAAATGATTTGGTTTTCCATTCTTGTCCAATTTGTATTATAGTGCTTTTGAATTTAATAAATTTAAAAATAGCTATCTCACCAGGATTGTTATTATAGGCTTTTATATTTTTATTTGATAAGGATCCACATAGCAAAATTGACATACTTGAAGATTCTGTCTTTGCAGTGTTTAGAATTTTAACATTTTTACCACATGACTTTACAAACCCAGATAGAACATAGTTAGCATATTGAGATACACTAAGCTTATTTTCTTTGTCATATAATCCTGATATGGTATATATTTCTTTCCAATCATCAAAACTCTGTCCCGTAGGTATTTGCTCATATAAAAAGCTAATCCCTTTTTGACTTCTATATACATCGCCGACTAGATCCGTGCTAAACCATGTTGGATATGGGTATATCAATGAAGCATCATAAATTTGCATTGTTTGAATAGAGTTTTTAACTTGATCCTTCGACATCCCCATATAATCTCTTTCTGCTGAGAATGAAATACTAAGCGATATTAATATGGTAAAAACTGATAAAAGTAATTTTGTCATTTACTAGAGCATTTTATTTGAATATATCTATTTTAAATAGATGTATTAAGAAAAGTAAATAACTACGATATTAATTCAGCCTGCTTTTTAACAGGCTCATTCATACTGTCAGTCCAAACCCAATAGAATACTGGTTCGCTACCTTTAAAGCTTGCCACATAGTGATTGTCTTGACTATCAATAGCATGAATTGTTAGCTCATCTAAATATCCAGTTTTAAGATAGCGTAAATCTTTAGCAGCTTCTAACACAGCATCTTTTACAGACATTCCCATTTTCATATATAGAACTACAGACCTAGCTGTGCCACAACGAATAGCCATCTCACCAGTATGTGTACAAGCACAAGCACCATATCTAGAGTCGGCATACGAGCCAGCACCAATAATTGGGCTATCACCTAACCTACCAGGATAACGCCAGCCCCAGCCAGAAGTACTTGTAGCAGATGAGATAGTGTTATTATAGTCTTTTGATAGATAGACTGTAGTATCAAATATTTTTTCAGGATCAACAGCAAATTTACTTAGTTCTATCAGTGGAATATTTGGAAACTTAGCTTTTTGCTCAGCAGTTAAATGTTTATCTAAATGTTCTAACCAAACTTTTTTAATTTCTGGTAATAGGTTATCGATTTTAGTAGCATTAATTTCATTAGCAAATCGATTTGCTCCTTCAGCAACTAATATCTCATGATGTAATCTTTGCATAACTTCATAAGCAACCTCGACAGCATTAGCATAACCTTTTAGAGCACCGATAGAGCCTGTACGCAGATCATCACCATCCATTACAGAAGCATCTAGAGTTACATTGCCCAAAATATCAGGCCAAGAGCCTCTACCTACAGTTTTGATAGTAGTATCATTCTCTACAAGTTTAATACCCTCAATTATAGATCTGAGACCATTTTCTTTATTTTTAAGTCGTTTGAAAGCTTCAGGTACGCCACCACGACCTTCATCATTTGCAATTAGAATCATCTTTATACCCTAAGTTTAGTAAGTTTTTTTTAATACTGGAGTTAATGCAAATAATATAACAGCCATAATAATTGCTGCAATAAAAAGTTTAAAATATCCTGATGCAAAACTATTTGCAGGAGTGTTTTTATCTACAGCAATATGTGAACTAATTACACCACCAAAGAATCCAGCATAAGCACTAATTGTCCACCATACACCCATCATTGTTGATTTTAGATGCTCAGGAGCAAGGCGAGTGACTAAGGCTAATCCAACAGGTGAAATGCACAGCTCACCAAATACAAGCACTAGATAGCATAGTAATAACCATATTACATTAGCATGACCTGACTGAGCTGCTATTGATCCAGCTATGCTTAAGAATAAGAAACATAACGCAAGAAATACTAAGCTAAATACAAATTTTAACTCATCAGAAGGTTCTTTGTTACGTTGACTTAGTTTCTGCCATAAAACACCAAAAAAAGGGGTAATTATAACTAATAAAGTCAGTTGTGTTGCCATAACAGTAGTAACAGGCATATTAAAACCTAAGATATTAAGTTCAATATTATGCTTGATAAATATAGGAATACTAATAGAAGTTTGATTACTCAGTGACCAGTAAAAAAGCATAAATATTGATAGTATTAAAAGAATAGCAATATTAGTCTTTTGATTACTTCCAAGAGATTTCCAAAGAGATATTAGATAAATCAACAGAACAATTCCAGATAATGAAATAATTATCATAGATTGAGTAGGGTGAGCTATTAAATAAGCAAAAATACATGCTGAAAAAATCACAAATAATATAATTGCTTGCCAAACATTTAATCCCAAGAAAAGTTTTCTTTGCATAACTTCATAGTTCGGCGCATCACAGCTTTTAGGGAAATGCTTTTTACCTGATTCAAAAAATATTAACCCGAGAGCCATTCCAAAAGCGGCTAAACTAAAACCATAATGCCAACCAATTTTTTCACCAACAAAACCAACTATAAAAGTTGCTAATACAGAACCAAAGTTTATACCTGTGTAAAAGTATGCAAAGCCACTATTTCGTAGAGACTCTCTATCATCATAGAGCCTACCAACCATTGTAGAGACATTTGACTTGAAAAAACCTGTGCCAGCAGAAATACAACCTAACCCTAAAAATAATGCAGTATCACTAGATCCAGATAGTGCCATAATTATATGACCAGTCATAATTGAGACACCACCAATCAGCACACAACGCCTGTAGCCAATAATTCTATCTGCTAAAATCCCACCAACAGCGGTAGTGATATATAGATATGTTACATAGCTACCAAAAACTAGAGCAGCATTAGCATCTGTGAAATCTAATCGCTGAGTCATGTATAGAATTAAAATAGCTGATAATCCGTAAAAGCTGAAGCGTTCCCACATTTCAGCAAAGAATAAGAATTTGAGTCCTTGAGGATGTCTAAGATGTTCCATTTTTGATTTTATTAAAATATAGGGTAAATTCATTTTAACTAAACACTAAATATAAATCATTAATAAGCTATTGCTAAATGCACTTTTAATAGCTTAAAAGCCTTAGTAGCTATTGATATCTAATGTATATTGAATATAATTTCCGCTCTTATATAAAATTAATAACCCAAGGTAAGTAAGTATGTCATTCAAAGGTTCGTGTCTTTGTAATTCTGTTCAATTTGAAATTAATGGTAGTTTTGAAAATTTCTTTCTGTGTCATTGTGAGCATTGTCGTAAAGATACAGGTTCAGCTCATGCAGCTAATTTGTTTTCATCAAATGCAAAATTAAATTGGCAATCTGGTCAAGCATTAGTCAAAAAATATAAACTACCTGCATCACATCATACAAAAAGTTTTTGTAGTGAATGTGGTTCAGCATTACCTTTTGAGCAATCAGAATTTAATTTATTAGTAGTGCCTGCTGGTAGTCTAGATGATAAAGTAGATATTAAGCCGACAGCTAATATATTTATGGCTAGTAAAGCTAATTGGGATGAAAATTTAGCATCAGCTCATAGTTTTGATGCTTTTCCAATGCCTTAAAGAATAATATTACTTACTATTTTTCATAAGTTTTTCTATACCAACGAATGTAACATTAAATATTACAGGTCCAAGAAATATTCCGATAAAACCAAAAGCTTGGATTCCTCCTAGTATACCTATCAATGAGGCAGCGAAACTAAGTTGTACTTGTTTATTGATAATTTTGGGTTGCATAATATTGTCTGTGAAAATATTTAGAGCAAAACCGACTACTAATATTATAATAGCTTTGGTAGCACCATATACTACAAATACACTGGCTCCGATGAGTATATAAACAATGCCAACCATAAATGGGATCATAGATGCAATAGCTACGGTAAATGCAAGTAAAATAGGTGTTGGCATACCTGTTAGTAAGAATGTTATAGCCATAACAGTACCAACAAGTGATGCGGTTAGAAAAATTGCTAAACTTACTCTACGAGTTGTAATAATTGCTGTAGATATGAAACTATCACTATCATCAAAGTCCTTAAGTACTACTTTTTTTGCAAATTTTTCTAAAGTAGAGCTACTAACTAGGAATTGATATACCAGTAAAAGTGTAATTAAAAAATCTGTTATAAAGCTTATAGATGTTGAGCCTACGTATCTAACTTTAGGTAATATTTGACCTAAATTGGAGATTATGGTGTCACTATCATCGTTAATTGCCTTTACTAGTTTGTCAAAATGTTCTTGAAGGATACTTCCTATGTAAGGAATTTTGCCTATAGAATTACCAAGAGTAGTAAAAGTTTGTGAAAGTGTTTCTGGATGTTGTAAGTATGAAACAATCTCTGAAATAGCATAGTATAGAACAATTAATATAGGAATAAAAACACACAGAAGAATCCCCATAACTAATAGGAAACTACTTCTATGTTTACCAATATGTTGCTCTAAGTACTCTTGAAGGGGAGCAAGTATTATTGCTAAAAGTCCTGCAAAAAGAATAGAGTAAATAAAAGGGTATAAAACCCACATTACTAAAGCACCAATAATGCAAATAATAGATAGTTTTTTGATAGTTTGTAGTGACATTTTATTTATAGTTGTTGTAACAATTAGAATAAAGAATAGCAATATGTTTAAGTTTTATAAACTGCTCTATAAGCTTAATTCATAAAACTTACAACTATTTAAGTTGATTCTAAAGTGTAACAAGGTTGATTTATCAATGTTTAGAAGCATTTCGAGAGATTTTACCATTGCTCAATATTTCCTTGAGCATCTAAAAATTTTCCAGAATCTTTATGATGAAGATTCTCAATAAGATTCGTCATTGTTTGGATGCTATCACTAATTTCCATAGTAGCATTATCTCCACCCATCTTAGTTTTAACCCAACCAGGTCGAAGACTTATGGTAATTATCTCTGGGCACTCAGCAGCAAATGTTTTTGTCAACATATTTAGAGCTGCTTTTGATATGCGGTATGAATAACCAAAACCAGCTTTTGTTTGCTCTATAGAGCCAGCTTGACTAGCCATATTGATAACTATTGGATTAGCAGATTTTAGCAGATTCTCTTTGAAATTATGAATAAGATAAAAAGCTCCTAAACAGTTCGTTTGAAAAGCATTATTTATCCAGTTTGGATTAGTTTCAGAAATACTAAATTTTTGATGGTTCTCAGGGTAAATACCGGCATTGTTTATTAATATATCAATAACAATACTTTTATACTTTTGAAATAATTGCTCTTGGTCTGTAGGACTACTAACATCAAGTTTTTCTATAATAAGTTTTTGATATTTCTTAGAAAGTTCTTTTAGGTCATTTGCTTTAGCTGGATCACGGCAAGTTGCGATTACATTACAGTTTTTTGTTAAATAGTGTTCAACGAAACCTAGCCCAATTCCTCTATTCGCACCCGTAATTAAAATATTTTTTTGCATTATTTTAGTACTTATATATTTGGTTTTATATTATATGACAATTAGTTTTGGCATCACTAATTAAACTCTTCGCGGTACTTTTAGGTAGTTCAACAGCTCCTACTCCTGCACCTAAAATAGCTCCTAAAATAACAGCCCCGCCTATTTGGAATAGTTGTATAAATGAGTTTTTACTTAAGCCACCACTATCAAACATCATTGGAGACATCATGGCTCCGCCAACCATTCCTCCTAATAAACCTACAGGTACCATTAGAATAGTTCCTACTCCTATACCTACTGCTGAGATAGGCGTCATAAGGATGGTAGATAGTGTGCCACATTCTTTGTTTTGTTTATTATTTTTGCTCTCTGATAAGCAATACCCTATGTTGGTAGATAGGAGTAGTATCGTAAGACTAAAAAATAAAATTATTTTCTTAAACATAATCTCACTAGTAAGTTAATAGCTTATATGAAACTATATTATCACTTTAAATTAGATTTTTTAAAATTATAAAATTGAAATATGAATAAAGAAAAAATATTTAGAAAATAAAAATTACCAACCAGTAACTTCTTTAAGTTTAGAACCTAATTCAGCAGGTGATCTAGTATAAGCAATACCAGCAGCTTCAAATGCAGCGAATTTTTCTTCAGCTGTACCTTTACCACCAGAGATGATCGCACCAGCATGACCCATACGCTTTCCTGGAGGAGCTGTAACACCAGCGATATATCCGATAACTGGCTTAGTCACATTATGTTTAATGTACTCAGCAGCTTCTTCTTCAGCTGTACCACCAATTTCACCGATTAAGATGATAGCTTCAGTTTGAGGATCATTCTCTAAAAGTTTAAGAGCTTCGATTTGGTTCATACCTGGGATTGGATCTCCACCTATACCGATACAAGTAGATTGACCAAAGCCTAACTTAGTAGTTTGAGCAACTGCTTCATAAGTTAGAGTACCAGAACGAGAAATGATACCAACTTTACCAGGTTGGTGAATATGACCAGGCATAATACCAATCTTACATTGACCTGGAGTGATCACACCAGGGCAGTTAGGACCAACAACTTGTACATCTTTACCTTTTAAATATTCTTTAACTACTAACATATCTAGAGTAGGAACACCTTCAGTAATGATTACAACTAACTTAACACCAGAATCGATTGCTTCGATAGCAGAATCTTTTACAAATGGAGCTGGTACATAGATTACAGATGCATCCGCTCCAGTAGCTGCAACAGCTTCAGCCATTGTGTTAAAAACTGGTCTATCTAAGTGAGTAGTACCACCTTTACCAGGAGTTACACCACCTACGATATTTGTACCATAAGCAATAGCTTGCTCTGAGTGGAAAGTACCGTTTTTACCAGTAAAACCTTGTACTAAAACTTTTGTATTTTTATCAACTAATACGCTCATTATTTAATATCCTTTTAACTGTTTTAATTTATTAACCTAGTGATTTCACAACTTTATCAGCAGCATCAGCTAAACCATCAGCAGGTATTAGTGTTAAACCTGAATCAGCTAATATCTTAGCGCCTTTTTCTGCATTGTTACCTTCTAGACGAACAACTACTGGTACAGTTACGTTTACTTCTTTAACAGCTTCGATAATTGCTTCAGCGATCATATCACAACGTACAATACCACCGAAGATGTTAATTAAAACAGCTTTTACATTTTCATCATCTAGGATTAGTTTGAAAGCTTCGATTACTCTTTCTTTAGTAGCACCACCACCTACATCTAGGAAGTTAGCAGGCTTACCACCGTATAATTGGATAATATCCATAGTAGCCATTGCTAGACCAGCACCGTTTACCATACAACCGATGTTACCTTCAAGAGCTACATAGTTTAGCTCATGCTCAGAAGCTTTAAGTTCTTTAGCATTTTCTTGAGATTTGTCTCTAAGAGCTAATAATTTAGGGTGTCTGTAAAGAGCGTTTGAATCAAGGTTGATTTTACCATCAACACAAACGATTTCGCCGTTTTCTCTAACTGCAAGAGGGTTGATTTCAAATAATGCAAAATCACACTCAACAAATGCTTTGTAAGCACCTAGCATAGTTTTAACGAAATCATTAATTTGCTTACCTTCAAGACCAAGTTTGAAAGCTACTTCACGAGCTTGGAATGGTTGAAGACCAACTAATGGATCTACTTCTACTTTAAGGATTTTCTCTGGAGTGTTGTGAGCTACTTCTTCAATATCTACACCACCTTCAGTTGAAGCCATGAATGTTACTTTACGGCTAGATCTATCAACTACCGCACCAAGGTATAACTCACGAGTAACAGGGTATACATCTTCAAATACACCTACAGAATTAACTGGCTGACCTTCAGCATCAGTTTGGAAAGTAACAAGATTTGTACCGATTAGGCTCTCTGCTACTTCACGAGCTTCTTGAGATGATTTAACAACTTTTACACCACCAGCTTTACCACGACCACCAGCATGTACCTGAGCTTTAACCACAGCAAATTTACCACCAAGTTGGTCAAATGCTTGAGCAGCTTCATTTGGGTTATGAGCTACGATACCTTTTTGAACTTTTAGACCATAGCTTTCTAAAAGATCTTTAGCTTGATATTCATGTAAGTTCATTGATTTTCTTCCTTATTTGATCGTTTGACGAAAATTTTTGTTAAATAACATCTCAAATAATAACTCATTTACGCTATTTTTTCTAATAAAAAACAGAATTTAAACTTAAAGAATAGGATATATGAAAACTCTTTAGCTAAAGCATGTAATGGAGTACTCAATATCATTGATTTTATCGTCTATAAGTATTTTGTTTATGGTGGTGTTACATTTTACCTAGAGTAAATATAATTTACTAAAACTCTCGAATGCTGAAAGATTAGTCCTAAAAAAGTCGTTAATAAAATGCAATTATAGTAATATTATTTGGTAAATTTAAAAATAAAATAAGGTGATTGGGAATGTTTGATTACATATTTAATAAAATTAAATCGACTATTTTTTCTAAACTCACGCCTGCACAATTGTTAATTACATCAGTATTAGCGTTTGTGTTTGGTTTTATTCCAGGAGTCTCATACTCACCATTACTCTTTGTAGCAGTAATAATATTGGTGATAATTCTTAGAATAAATATTGGTGTGTTTGTATTTATTGCGATTATTGCAAAAGCACTTTCATTTTTGCTTGAGATTGTTAGCTTCTCATTCGGACAATTTTTGCTAGATGGTTTTACACAACCTATTTTCAAGACTATGGTTAATACGCCAGTCTTAGCCTATGCCGGATTTGATTATTATCTCGTTGCAGGAGGGTTTGTTCTAGCAATAATCTTAGGTGTTATATTTGGTCTTATTATCGCAAAGATATACAAAAAGATAATTGCAAAAATGTCATCTATTCAGTCAGGTACAGAACTATATAACAAAATCACTAAGAATTTTTTTGTTAAGGTAGCTAGCTGGATCTTCTTGGGTAAGAATATTGCAAAAGTTGACTGGGTTGAAATGCAAAATCGTAAGTTTAGACAGCCATTTAGATTAACAGGAATTGTTCTTGTAGCTTTAATTATTGCGGCTTTGATATATTCTCCTAAGCTCTTAGAAACATCAATGGTATCAAATATCATTAAGCAACAGTTGACTAAAGCAAATGGAGCAACAGTAGACTATCAATCTTTAAGCTTAGATTTCACAAAAGCAAGTCTTGATATTAAAGGTTTAGGCGTGGCAGATCCAAAAAATCTTGATAAGGATAGATTCTATGCTGAAAATGTGAGTGCGAGTCTAAATATTTCAAATTTACTTACTAGACAATTAACGCTAAAAAATGTTTTAGTTACTGGTGTATCTTTAGATAAACAAAGAGCTGAAAAAGCTAGCTTATATATCAATACTAAAGCAACATCTAAAGATGGTGCTAGTATAAACTCAGAAGAATTCAAGAAGAAAGCTATAGAAAGTATTGGTAAAGCAAGTCAAAATTTACAACAAGTAGATCTGCAAAAGTTAGAAGCTAATGCAAAGCAAACTAAAGAAATTGCTGATGGTATTAAGCAAGCAGCAGAGTTCTTATCAAACTTTAGTTCTAGTAATGATGATGCAACTGGTACTAAACAGACAGGATCAATTACACCGAAGCAACAAGCTAAAGTATATGGTTATGCGAATGTAAAAAATGAAATGCTTCGTGATAAGTATCCTAGTTTTGTAATTCAAAATATTGATATAAAAGGTTATCAAAATGCAGGTATTACCTACGATGCTAATATAACTAACATATCAACAAACCCCGTGTTATTAGGTCAGCCAACAGCAATTAATGTTAAATCTGTAAATAATAGTGATGTTGATGTTAGCGTAGTTGTTTCAAATGAGCTAAATGTTGATAATACTGTCAAATTTAATTTGCAAAATGTAGCTGGAAAAGCAATTAAGGGCTTAAATATTCAAGGGGTTAATATAGATGCTAATAGCTTAACAATATCTGGTCAAGGAACTTGGCAGTTTAGTGGAGTAAGAAATATAATGTTCAATATTCCTTTGCAGCTAAAATTTGATATTGTAAGTGTTAGCTTTAACCAGTTTACTCAGAAAATACCTAGCTTAACATTAAACGGTGTTATCACTGGTGATTTGAATAAACTCAACTTTAGTGTTGATGCATCTTCTTTGAAGAACTTATTGAGTGCTGATACTGTCAAAAATGTTGCAAATCAAGTAGCTAAGCAGGCAGGGTTAGATAAGAAAGCGCAACAAATTATTAACAACACCAAGATTAATGGTAAGTCTATCCAAGATTTAAATGCAAATGACATCAAAAAAATTAATAAAAAAGATGTTCAAAATATAGCTTCTCAGTTTGGAATTAAAATTAATTGATAAATTTATTTATAGTCAACTTTCTATTAGAATCCATTTAGTAAATTACTTATATGATATCAGCATATTTATATAGTACTCTTTGCTAGAATATTTATTTATAGTTTTATTTTTTATTATGATGTTACAATAAATGCCTAGGTATTAGGTTTAGTACTGCACTTTACTCATAAAAAGGAGAATAGTTTTGAGAAGGTTTATTATATCTATATTCAGTGTTTTGAGTTTAATGTTATCTAGCTGTGCTAATCAACAAGTTGAGACTAAACCAGCTACTTCTGTAGATGATGCAATATCAACAAAAAATGAAGATACTAGATCGTATGCAGAAGTTATAGCAATTCCTATGGTAATGAGTAGTCTATTAGATGATGAATCAACTCCTAGAGTTGGTCCTAAAAATGCTAAAAAAGCAGTAGTTATATTCTTTGACTATGCGTGTGGCAAGTGTGCACAAATATCAAAAGAAATGAATAAACTAATTAAGGAAAATCCAGATACAGAGTTTATCTTTAAGGCATATCCTTCATTGAAAAGAGATGCAAAAGTTGCAAATTATGCGACGTTAGTTGCTAATGAAGCGTATCTTCAAGGTGGATCAGAATTGTTTTTAGCATACAACAAAGCAGTTTTCTCACAGCGTGAGAGTAGTGGTCGTTTGACAAATGTAGATGTCGAGAATGCTGCTAAACGACTTGGAATCAAAGTCGATGATAATAATCTTAAGCAGAAGGCAGTTACTGAAGAACTTGAAACAAGAAAGCTTGGTAAATTAATAGGATTTCACGGGCCTCATGCATTTATAGTCCTTCCTACGGATTTGGCAAATATGAATGCGAAGCAGCTTGAGAGTAATACAGACAAAATATATGTGATTTCTGACAAGCAAACAAATTCTGTAACAGATGATTATCAAAAGGCTGCAAAATGGTCAGCATCAAAAATTCAAATACAGCTTAAAAATATGAAGTAGAGATGTAATATTACTCAAATACTTCTATAGCTTTCAGGAAAGTATCTACGTTAGCATCTTTTTTAGTTGCATTTTCACTTAAATAGCGACGGAAGACTTTAGCATTAGGCAAACCATTAAATAAGTTTAATGTGTGTTTTGTTATATTGTTAAGTTTCATGTTAGGATCACTTTTTAGCTGGATTTTTATGTATTCAGCCATTTCATAAGCTACTTCAAGTGGAGATATGTCATTGATCGGCTGATTATAAAACAAATTATCAAAATTCTTAAATAACATAGGATTATGATAAGCCTCGCGACCAATCATCACACTATCTACATACTTTAAATGTTCTTGAGTATCTTCTATGGTTGTGACTCCACCATTGATACCCAGTTCTAGGTTTGGGAAATCTTTTTTAATATTATAAACAACATCATATTTTAGTTCAGGAATTGTTCTATTTTCTTTGGGAGATAGACCACTAAGCCAACCTTTGCGAGCATGAATACAAAGATAATCAACACCAGCTTGTACTTGTTTGTTGACGAAGTTATAAAGTTCTTCATAACTGTCATTATGATCGTAGCCAATACGACATTTTACAGAAATAGGTATATCTAAATTATCCTTCATAGCTTTGACACAATCTGCTACAAGTTCAGGCTCAGCCATTAGTGATAAGCCAAAATTACCTTTTTTTACTCTTTCACTAGGGCAGCCTACATTTATATTTATTTCATTGTAGCCAAGATTTTGTGCAAGTTTACCACATGTTATGAAATCTTCTGGGACACATCCTCCAAGCTGCAATGTAACAGGATTTTCTTCGGGATTATATTTTAATAAAAAATCTTTATTGCCATGTATTATGGCATTCAAGGTAATCATTTCTGTATATAGCATAGTCTGCTTTGTTATTAGACGCATCATATAGCGATAGTGCTTATCTGTCCAATCTAACATTGGCGCAATACATATTTTTCTATCAGTAACTTTCATTTAATTGTGTAGTAAGAAATTGAATTATGGGTAATTATAATGGATCATCATCAAAAGTTAAGCGATGAATGATACTATCTATTTGAGTACGATATTTTTCGGTGTCTTTTGAATATCTACTATATTGAGGATTTGATCTATCATATAGCCAGTTAGCTAAATCCCAACCATAAGTTGTTGTAAAGCAAAGTTTACCGAATTCTGTTAGATTAAACTCTGCTTGAGTTTGAAGACACCCTGTCATAAAAACATCAGCATAAGTTTGCAAAATTGGATAATCTTTATTTGGGAATTCAGCATCTTTGAAGTCCTTAACATACATCCAATAGTCACCTTTGGGTAAGCTTTTGATGCCTAGTGGAACAATGTCTTTGTGTGGTATTTTTACGCGACAGTATGATGCTTCTCTTAAATCTGTAGCAGATATATCAGATGCGTTAGCTTGGTAATATATTGCATTCATTACATAGCCTTTATTTGGCACAGCCAATAAAAATGTAGCATGGGATTTATCACCACGTGATGCCCATAATCTTTCAAAACCACTAACAATTATAGGTGCCGCATAAGTCGCTTCAGGAACAGTTATTTGTCGAGAATCTTTATTCATCAAGCTTCCATAGCCAATAACATAGTTATTTCTTTTTGAACTGACCTCAGGACGGCAATTTAAACTGTTTTCAGGTGTTTGAGATAGTTTACTTTGTTCTAATATTCTAAGTTCACTTTGGTGAACTGATTCTGCTTTTTGTATGCCTGATTTCTTCCCGATCAGGAAACTAGAAGCAATTATAACAACTAATAATACTAGTAATAAAATATTTTTCTTTTTCAAGGCTCTAAAAACTGCTTTATATCTAAAGTATAAGATTATATTAGCATTTCTATATTAAATGAAAACCCCTTAAGGATTATTAGAAGGTTACTGATCTAAATTAATATAAATGTTTATTTGTGTTATAATATCATGTGATTGTAGATTTTAAATATAAATATATATTGGAGCTTGTTAATGTCTGAAAATAAAGCTTATGATTCGTCGAGTATTAAAGTACTCAAAGGCTTAGATGCAGTTAGAAAAAGACCAGGAATGTACATTGGTGATACGGATGATGGTAGTGGTTTGCATCATATGGTATTTGAGGTTGTCGATAATGCTATCGATGAAGCTTTGGCTGGTCATTGTGATGATATTAAAGTTATCATAAATAAAGATGGCTCAGTATCTGTGTCAGATAACGGACGTGGTATTCCAACAGATATTCATAAAGAAGAAGGTCGTTCAGCTGCTGAAGTGATTTTGACTGTGCTTCATGCTGGTGGTAAGTTTGATGACAACTCATATAAGGTTTCTGGTGGTTTACATGGTGTGGGTGTCTCTGTAGTTAACGCTTTATCAGAACAGCTAAAACTTACTATATATCGTAATGGTATCGAGCATTATCAAGAGTATGTTCATGGTGTTCCACAATTTCCACTTAAAGAAGTTGGAACTACCGATAAAAAAGGTACAGTTATTACTTTCAAGCCTAGTAAAGATACATTTTCTTTTGTCGATTTTGATTATGATATTCTGATGAAAAGAATACGTGAATTATCTTTTTTAAATTCAGGTGTAAAAATTGAGCTTATCGATAGAATCAATAATAGATCAGAAATATTCAAGTATGATGGTGGTATTATAGCCTTTGTAAAATATTTGAATAATAGTAAGAAACCAATCCATGAAAATGTTATTGCTGTAAATGGCATTAAAGATGATATTCAGGTTGAGCTTGCATTGCAGTGGAATGATTCTTACAAAGAGTCTATTTTCTGTTTTACAAACAATATTCCTCAACGCGATGGTGGTACTCACTTATCAGGTTTAAAGGCAGCTGTTACTCGTACTATGAATACATATATCGAGTCAGAAGGTTTAAACAAAAAGCTTAAGGTTACACTTACAGGTGAGGATACTCGAGAGGGCTTGGCTGCTGTATTATCTGTAAAAGTTCCAGATCCTAAATTCTCTTCTCAAACAAAGGATAAACTAGTATCGTCAGATGTTAAATCTGCTGTTGAATCATTAGTAAATGAGAAGTTACAAGAGTTTCTTTTAGAGAACCCTAAAGAGGCTAAAATAGTATGTGAGAAGATTTTAGACTCTGCAAAAGCTCGTGAAGCAGCTCGTAAAGCTCGTGATATGACTCGTCGTAAAGGAGCTTTGGATATTGCAGGTCTTCCAGGTAAGTTAGCAGACTGTCAAGAAAAAGATCCTTCATTATCTGAAATCTATCTAGTGGAGGGAGATTCTGCAGGAGGTTCAGCTAAACAGGCTCGTGATCGTAAAACTCAAGCAATTCTACCTCTAAAAGGTAAGATTTTGAATGTAGAGAAAGCTCGTTTCGACAAAATGCTTGGTTCTCAAGAAGTTGCTACTCTTATCAAAGCACTAGGTTGTGGTATTGGTGCAGAAGACTATAATCCTGATAAAACTAGATATCATAAAATTATTTTGATGACGGATGCTGATGTTGATGGATCTCATATTAGAACTCTTCTTTTAACATTCTTCTATAGACAAATGCCTGAACTCGTTGAGAGAGGTTATTTATATATTGCACAACCACCTTTATATAAGGTTAAAAAAGGTAAGCAAGAAACATACTTAAAAGATGAAGATGCTTTAGCAGTATATCTTGGGAATATTGGTTTAGAGGGCGCTATTATTTTCCTTGAAGGGGGTAATGCTATTTCTGGTCAAGTTTTAACTAATTATTATGAGCTCTATCAGAAATCAGAAAAAGTAATTAAAAAGTATGCAAAAACATATCCTGAAAAATTACTTAGAGTGATGGCATATGGTGCTAAGTATGTAGATGAAAGTGCTGATATAAAACAATGGTGGGAAACTATTGTTGATAAATGTAATCACAAAGCATTATCTTACGAAAGATTTAAGCTTATAGAAACTAAAGATGTAGATGAGGATGGTCAAGAAACTATTTCTTATGGTGTTAACCACTATATCAATGGTTATGATACTGACTATATTGTTAAAAATAGTTTCTTTACTACTAAGGATTATGAAGATCTTGTTACTTATGGTGATGTATTATCTGATATTTCTTTTAAAGGTGCTTATGTAGAAAGGGGTACTAAAAAGGAATATGTTGATGACTTTGAGTCAGCAATTGATTGGTTACTTAAAGAAGCAAGACGCGGTAATGATGTACAGCGTTACAAAGGTCTAGGTGAGATGAACCCAGGCCAGCTTTGGGAGACAACTATGGATCCTGATAATAGAGTGTTACTTCAGGTATCAATCAAAGACGCTGTAGAGGCAGATGCTTTATTTACTACTCTTATGGGTGATGAAGTTGAGCCTCGTAGGAATTTTATTGAGTCTAACGCGCTTAATGTTGTTAATTTGGATGTTTAATCCTTGTATCTTGTTTACTATTACTTTAATTACATTTACGTTATAATTCTGCTAACTATATATTCATAATTTGACATTTTCTGGTGAAGTATTATAAGCATATAGATGGTTTAAGGGCTGTTGCGGTATTATCTGTAGTATTTTTTCATCTTGATATAAATTTAGTTAAGTCTGGATTTTTGGGTGTTGATATATTTTTTGTTATATCAGGCTTTTTAATTACTAGTATCATTATTAGAGATTTAGAGAATAAAAGTTTTTCATTAAAGAGCTTTTATTTAAGAAGGATGCGAAGAATACTTCCAGCCTTAATTACTGTATTAATATTTTCTACGATTTTTGCATGGTTGATATTGTTACCACAAGATTTAAAGAATTACTCTAAATCGTTAGTAAGTGCATTGGGATCATTCTCAAATTTATATTTTTTCAAGACATTAAGTTTTGGTTACTTTAGTACAGATGCGACGGTAATACCTTTATTACATACATGGTCTTTAGGAATTGAGGAACAATTTTATATATTTTGGCCTTTATTTTTAATATTTGCTTTTAATGTATATATAGGAATAGGTTGGAAAGATAAACAAGCGTTGAGTAGTTTTGATAAGTATTTGATTATAAGTCTGATACTTATAGTTTTATCTTTATTTTGTTTTAGATATTTTAGTTATTTTGAGATATATGATTACTTTAATCATGAGAGGTTTTATTATTTTCCATTAACAAGGGCCTTTGAGCTTTTGTTTGGATGTGCACTTGCTATTTATCTTACAAAATATAAGCCAACAAGTAACAAGTTAATACTTGAGTTATTATCAATTATTTCGATATTGCTTATGTTGTATCCAATATTGTTTAAGGATGTGTCTTATCCAAGTAATTGGACAGTTATTGCATGTGTTGGAGCGGTATTGTATATATATGCTGGTTGTAACGAAAGATATAATACTTTAGTTAATAGGTTTTTATCGATTAAGCCAATTGTATTTATAGGTTTGATTTCATATTCATTATATTTATGGCATTGGCCAATTATTGCGTATTTAAATTATTTAAGTATAGAGAAGACACATTTAGTTAAATTGATCGTACTGACTGTAAGTATTGTATTGGCTACATTGACTTATTTATTTGTGGAGAAGCCATTTAGGTATAAGTTTAAGACATCATTTAAAAAGACACTTATAATATTATGGATAATTCCAATAGCAATCGCATGTTGTTTCGCTTTAGGTTCTAAATATATTAATAATTTCGGCTTTAACAAATATACTATAAAAACAGTAGATTTAGATAGTGATTTTACACAACTATTATATTGTTTTACACACGATAATGATGATGGTGACGGGACGATTAGTAAGAAAATGGCTTCTGATTTACCAAGTAAAGATAAGTGCACTATTATTAAAAATAATAAATCTCCGGATGTTCTTATAGTCGGAGACTCGCATGCTTCTTCAGACTTGCACATGCTAGGAGTGTTTTTAAAGAATGCGAAATTATCTGTTAGAGTTGCTACTCAATCAGGCACACCATTTGTTATCGATTCACAAATAACTGATAAAGTAAGTAATAGGTCTCTTAGAACAAGAAGCATAGTGATTCAAAAACTAATTAAAAGTAATCATTATAAATATGTGGTCTTAGCAGGATTTTGGAATTTATACGATACAAAAGGGTTTTGGCATGTCGATGATATTTGCTATAAGGATCGTTATAAACTTTTAAAAAAAGGCATGACAAATGCTGTTAAGTTTATTATTAATAATGGAGCTATTCCTGTCATAGTAAAAGATAATGCAAGTACGCTTGATTTAAAAGTCTATTGTGGACTTTCAACAGTGAGTCTAAAGTCATGCTTGAATCCATACACTAAAATAAAACAAAATCAAATCGAAATAAATTCTTTTATAGATAAGTTGAAAAAGAAGTATCATCAAATAATTATAATAGATCCAAATAAGATAATTTGTGCTGATGACAACTGGTGTAGAACATCAATAGATAATGTACCTTTATATGTAACTGCAGGAGTTAATAGTCACCTGAGTCCAGAAGGTTCAACATTAATAGGACAAAAATACTTACAAAAATATGGAAACCCTTTTAAGTAAAAATTTTAAAATGGTAATGCTATGAATAATAATTTTTAGTATTATATTTTTATAATTTATATATAATTTTATTAGTTGTATTTTTAGTAGAAGCTTTCCTTTGAAGTATTATAAGCATATAGATGGTTTAAGGGCTGTTGCGGTATTATCTGTAGTATTTTTTCATCTTGATATAAATTTAGTTAAGTCTGGATTTTTGGGTGTTGATATATTTTTTGTTATATCAGGCTTTTTAATTACTAGTATCATTATTAGAGATTTAGAGAATAAAAGTTTTTCATTAAAGAGCTTTTATTTAAGAAGGATGCGAAGAATACTTCCAGCCTTAATTACTGTATTAATATTTTCTACGATTTTTGCATGGTTGATATTGTTACCACAAGATTTAAAGAATTACTCTAAATCGTTAGTAAGTGCATTGGGATCATTCTCAAATTTATATTTTTTCAAGACATTAAGTTTTGGTTACTTTAGTACAGATGCGACGGTAATACCTTTATTACATACATGGTCTTTAGGAATTGAGGAACAATTTTATATATTTTGGCCTTTATTTTTAATATTTGCTTTTAATGTATATATAGGAATAGGTTGGAAAGATAAACAAGCGTTGAGTAGTTTTGATAAGTATTTGATTATAAGTCTGATACTTATAGTTTTATCTTTATTTTGTTTTAGATATTTTAGTTATTTTGAGATATATGATTACTTTAATCATGAGAGGTTTTATTATTTTCCATTAACAAGGGCCTTTGAGCTTTTGTTTGGATGTGCACTTGCTATTTATCTTACAAAATATAAGCCAACAAGTAACAAGTTAATACTTGAGTTATTATCAATTATTTCGATATTGCTTATGTTGTATCCAATATTGTTTAAGGATGTGTCTTATCCAAGTAATTGGACAGTTATTGCATGTGTTGGAGCGGTATTGTATATATATGCTGGTTGTAACGAAAGATATAATACTTTAGTTAATAGGTTTTTATCGATTAAGCCAATTGTATTTATAGGTTTGATTTCATATTCATTATATTTATGGCATTGGCCAATTATTGCGTATTTAAATTATTTAAGTATAGAGAAGACACATTTAGTTAAATTGATCGTACTGACTGTAAGTATTGTATTGGCTACATTGACTTATTTATTTGTGGAGAAGCCATTTAGGTATAAGTTTAAGACATCATTTAAAAAGACACTTATAATATTATGGATAATTCCAATAGCAATCGCATGTTGTTTCGCTTTAGGTTCTAAATATATTAATAATTTCGGCTTTAACAAATATACTATAAAAACAGTAGATTTAGATCAGAATGTTTTACAAGTTCAAAAAAATTGCTTTACTTATGATAATGTTGGCAAAGTGCCCGTTGTAACTAATAAGTCAGCTTCTATTTTACCGATAGCAAATAATTGTATTATAGGAAACTTAAATGCTAAAGCTAATATCTTAATAGTTGGAGACTCGCATGCTTCTTCAGCCTTAGAAATGATAAATGTTTTTTTGAAAAATGTTGATTTGTCAGCAAGAGTTGTGACACAGGCAGGATCACCTTATGTATCAGGAAGCGAAATAGCAAATAATTTGGATACTAGCTATATAAAATCAAGAAGTACTGCTATTGAGAAGTTGATTAAAGAAAATCACTATAAATATATTGCTATGATAGGGTTCTGGAATCTTTATAGTACGGATCCCAATGTTTATAATCCTTTTTGGAAAGCTAATATTAATAAGTACCATGATAATTACGCTTTATTTAAAAGTGGTTTAGAAGAGGCTATCAAATTTATAATACATAATGATGCAATACCTGTTATTTTTAAAGATAATGCGAGTACATTCGATTTGGGAGTAGATTGTGGGCTTACTAAGATAACTGTAAAAAAATGTTTAAATCCATATTCAAAGATAAAAAAAGAGCAATTAGAGATAAATTCTTTTATAGATGAAATGAAAAGAAAATATCCTCAAATAATAGTGGTAGATCCTAATAAAATAATTTGCGCTGATGGTAAATTTTGTAAAGTATCAATTGATGGTGTGCCTTTATATCAGACCTCTGGGGCTAATAGTCACTTAAGTCCTATGGGCTCGACGATTATAGGTGATAGGTATATCAAAAAATATGGAAATCCTTTTAGGTTGGAATAAAATTTATTGTGTATTATATTCTCAGCCTCATTAGTGTATGTTTAACTAACCTTAGCTTTTGTCAGATTGTGATATGACAAATTAAGAAATATTTATATTTGCAATTGATACTTTTTGTTCTATTTCATAAATTTTTATATATAATTTTATTAGTTGTATTTTTAGTAGAAGCTTTCCTTTGAAGTATTATAAGCATATAGATGGTTTAAGGGCTGTTGCGGTATTATCTGTAGTATTTTTTCATCTTGATATAAATTTAGTTAAGTCTGGATTTTTGGGTGTTGATATATTTTTTGTTATATCAGGCTTTTTAATTACTAGTATCATTATTAGAGATTTAGAGAATAAAAGTTTTTCATTAAAGAGCTTTTATTTAAGAAGGATGCGAAGAATACTTCCAGCCTTAATTACTGTATTAATATTTTCTACGATTTTTGCATGGTTGATATTGTTACCACAAGATTTAAAGAATTACTCTAAATCGTTAGTAAGTGCATTGGGATCATTCTCAAATTTATATTTTTTCAAGACATTAAGTTTTGGTTACTTTAGTACAGATGCGACGGTAATACCTTTATTACATACATGGTCTTTAGGAATTGAGGAACAATTTTATATATTTTGGCCTTTATTTTTAATATTTGCTTTTAATGTATATATAGGAATAGGTTGGAAAGATAAACAAGCGTTGAGTAGTTTTGATAAGTATTTGATTATAAGTCTGATACTTATAGTTTTATCTTTATTTTGTTTTAGATATTTTAGTTATTTTGAGATATATGATTACTTTAATCATGAGAGGTTTTATTATTTTCCATTAACAAGGGCCTTTGAGCTTTTGTTTGGATGTGCACTTGCTATTTATCTTACAAAATATAAGCCAACAAGTAACAAGTTAATACTTGAGTTATTATCAATTATTTCGATATTGCTTATGTTGTATCCAATATTGTTTAAGGATGTGTCTTATCCAAGTAATTGGACAGTTATTGCATGTGTTGGAGCGGTATTGTATATATATGCTGGTTGTAACGAAAGATATAATACTTTAGTTAATAGGTTTTTATCGATTAAGCCAATTGTATTTATAGGTTTGATTTCATATTCATTATATTTATGGCATTGGCCAATTATTGCGTATTTAAATTATTTAAGTATAGAGAAGACACATTTAGTTAAATTGATCGTACTGACTGTAAGTATTGTATTGGCTACATTGACTTATTTATTTGTGGAGAAGCCATTTAGGTATAAGTTTAAGACATCATTTAAAAAGACACTTATAATATTATGGATAATTCCAATAGCAATCGCATGTTGTTTCGCTTTAGGTTCTAAATATATTAATAATTTCGGCTTTAATAAAAGTGTTGGAGACTATGTCGCTGTTGGAAAAAATGGTAATGGGGTGTATGAGTATCAATATCCTGGTTGGCAAGAAAGGCTAAAAAAATTATATAATATTAATGACATTTGGGATTATGATTCTAAAGATCTTAATGAAAAAAAATTAGTTCAACAAATTGGGAATGATAAAGTATACGATGTACTTATCTTTGGTGATTCGCATTCTAAAGTTGCTAAATCCATGATAAATAACTGGACCAAAGATCTTGGTTATAGCTCTATTTTGATTGGAGGCGATCAGGGAGCTATATATAAAATTATTGCTGACAAAAGTTATAAAGATATTGTTGAAACCATAATTCATAAAACACATCCTAAGATTTTTGTTTTAGTAGGATGGTGGAATGCTTATGGGGAGAATGGTGGTCCAAAATATGGGAATACAATTTATTTTTTAAACGATATAATTAGTATTCTTGAAAAAAATAATATTCAGCCAGTAATATTATTAGACTGGCCATCACTTAAGGGAATGAAGCCTACTTGTGGAATGACAAAACTTCAACAATTATTGGGTATGGAGTGCTCTAGACCATTATCAGATGTTATAAGATCTCAAAGTAGTGCTGTTGAATATATAAATAGATTGAAAGAAAAATATAATAACTTGATAATTATTGACCCTAAAAAAATAATTTGTTCTCATAATAAATGTCCTAATGTGATGAATAATCATATTATATATATGGATAGTAATAAAATGATTGATAATAATGATTTAAATAATGCACATCTTAATGAATATGGCTCAAATCTAATTGGTGAGTTGTATTTGAAAAAATATGGAAATCCTTTAAAGAGTAGTTAGTCTATTTATTCTGCCAAATTGATTTATATTTCTTTAATTTAGTAATCTTAACAAAAATTAATTTATCTACAGCAATTTAAAAAACTATAATCTTTCGTAAATTTTAAAGTACGACAAATTTAGTGGAGTTTATAGATGTCAGATATTAATTTGAAGATTGGTTTAGCCGAGATGTTAAAGGGTGGCGTTATTATGGATGTTGTTAACGCTGAACAGGCAGAGATTGCTCAACAGGCAGGTGCAGTAGCTGTAATGGCTTTAGAAAGAGTGCCGGCAGATATCCGTAAAGATGGTGGCATCGCTAGAATGTCAGATCCAAAGCTGATTAAAGAAATTATGTCAGTAACCTCTATACCTGTGATGGCAAAAGCTCGTATAGGACATTTTGTTGAAGCACAGATTCTTGAGTCTTTAGGTGTTGATTTTATTGATGAAAGTGAGGTCTTAAGTCCTGCGGATGACCTTAATCATATAGCTAAAGATAACTTTAAAGTTCCTTTCGTATGTGGTTGTACAAATTTGGGTGAAGCTCTAAGAAGAATTGGTGAGGGGGCTGCCTTAATTAGAACAAAAGGTGAAGCAGGGACTGGTAATATTGTTGAAGCTGTTAGGCAGTTAAGACAAGTTAATAAAGATATTAATTACATTAAAGGTGCTGATCAGTCAGAGCTTATGGCTATAGCAAAGAATATGCAAGCTCCCTATGATCTAGTTAAGTATGTACACAAAAATGGTAAGTTACCAGTACCAAACTTTTCTGCGGGAGGTGTGGCAACTCCAGCTGATGCGGCTCTTATGATGCAACTAGGAGCTGAGTCAGTATTTGTAGGTTCTGGAATATTTAAATCAGCAGATCCTCTAAAGAGGGCTAAAGCTATAGTCAGTGCTGTTACATATTATAATGATCCAAAAATTTTAGCTGAAGTTTCTGAAGATCTTGGTGAGCCTATGACTGGGATTAATTGTGATTTTGAGAAATTCTCACAAAGAGGTTGGTAAAAGATGTCTGTCAACGTAGGCGTACTAGCGATTCAAGGAGGGTTCCAGAAACATGCTGAGATGCTTGAGTCTTTAGGTGTAGAAGTTAAGTTAGTCAAATTTACAAATGATTTTGATGAAATTGATAGGCTTATTATTCCTGGGGGAGAAAGTACAGCATTATTAAATCTTTTAACTAAACACCAAATTCTCGATAAATTACAAGATTTTTGCTCACGGAATCCAGTCTTTGGAACTTGTGCAGGTAGTATAATTCTATCAAAAGGCTCTCAGTATTTAAGTCTTATAGATTTAGAGGTAGAGAGAAATGGCTATGGACGTCAAGTTGATAGTTTTGTCACAGACTTAGGTTTTATGAGTAATTCTATCAAAGCCGTATTTATTAGAGCTCCAAAATTTACTAGAGTGGGAGATAATATTGAGGTGTTGGCTAAATTTGATGATTTACCTGTACTAGTTAGGCAAGGTAATATTTTAGTGAGTAGTTTTCATCCTGAATTGACTGAGGATTCTTCTGTGCATAAGTACTTTCTAAATATGTAGTCTTATTTTTGACATTTTTTGCAAAAGAATGTGTTTCTTTGGGCTATCACTAAACTTTCGATTTTAGTACTACAGATGTAACAGTTTTGATTGGCTCTGCCATAAACATTGAGTTGTTGTGTGAAGTAGCCAGGTTTACCTTCTGTATTTTTATAGTCCTTGAGTGTTGTACCACCTTCGGCAATTGCTTTATCAAGTATTTTCTTAATTGAGGTTACAAGCCTCTCAGCTTCTTTTTTTGTGATGGTGTTAGAAGCTCTTGTGGGTAAGATATTACTATCAAATAATGCTTCACTGGCATATATATTTCCTACGCCAACAACTATGCTATTATCCATGATAGTTTGTTTGATTTTTCTAGAGGTTTTCTTTAATTTAGATATCAAATATTCAGTATTGAAATCATCTGTTAAAGGTTCAACTCCATGAGTGGCTAAAACTCTGTGTTCTAGTGGCATCTTATTAGTATTGACTAACCAATATCCAAATTTACGCGGATCATTATAGACTAGATTTAAATCATCAGATAACTCTAAAATAATGTGGTCATGTTTGATCTTGTTGTATTCAGAAGTATTTATAATTTTAACGACACCTGACATACCTAGATGAATAATTAACTGTAAGTTATCTTCTAGATAAATAATTAGATGCTTACCTCTTCTTTGAATATTTTTTACGACTTTGTTTTTTAGTGATAGAAGTTGGGCTTTATCTACGGGATAGCGAAGCTTATCCGTATTTATCTGTACACTTTTAATCTTTTTGCTAATAATATTTTTGGTTAAACCTCTTTTGACAGTCTCTACTTCAGGAAGTTCAGGCATAAATTTGATATTACTATAAAAATTAAGATTACTATATGATAACATAATAGGTTATCTATAAGCTTATTATTACAATTAATACCGGTATAAAAATGCGCCTAAAACAGCTTAAATCTGCTATACATAAAAAATTAAATCAATCTTATATCTATGACTGCAATAAAGAAATTGACTTTAAAAGTTTTGTAAATGGGTCAATAATTATTGCTAATGATACTTCTATAATTACACTGTTAGCATTAAAGAAATATTTAAAAGATAAGGCTATCACTGTACTGGGATGTTTTGATGATAGAATCAGAGGTCTTGAAAAAGCTGTAATTGATGCTGATATAAATTATATTGATGATATTAGTTTTTGGAATCATCAAGATATACTTGTGGTAGATAAGAGCTACATTTCTCAGGTTGAGCAAAATGATAATAGATTTTTGTTGTTTGTATGTGGGCCTGAAATGCCATATTTTTCAGATCGTAAGAACCTAGATAGGCAAGTATTTTTCGATATTGCTAAACTTAAAAATTTAAAAAGTTTGAATGAGGAGATGGATGATCTTTCTGTGAGGGCATGGGAAGGGTACTTAACCTTGCTAAAAGCTCCTGCTGAAATTTGGTTTAGACAAATGTTAAATGCTAAAAAAAATTTAGTATTAACTGATACTACAGGTGTTGCTTTAGATGGCTACAAGTTTGCAACAGGTGCAGCATTGATGTCTAAAAAGCTTCAGGAAATCACTAAGCAAGAAGACAATGTTGGAGTTTGTTTGCCTACTAGTGCTGGTGGGTATTTGGCAATATTGGCTTTGATGATGAGTGCAAAGGCAATAGTTAATCTGAATTATACAGCTTCAGAAGAAGCATTAAGACATGCTATTAATAATGCGGCAATTAAAACAATAATTACCTCTAGAGCATTTGTCGAGAAGCTAACTCACAAAGGTTTTTTTGTCGAAGAGATTTTCTCGATGTGTAAGATTGTTTATCTAGAGGATATCAAAGCAAAAATAACTAAAGCTGAGTCAATAAAAACATTTTTACAAATCAAAATCTTACCTGTTAGATGGTTAGTTAAAAAATATCTTAAACCGACCAAACTAGATGACTTAGCTTTTATAATATTTAGTAGTGGTAGTGAAGGGGTGCCTAAAGGTATTGCAATCAAGCATAAAAACCTTCTTGCAAATGTTTATCAAAGTACAAATGTTATCGAGTGCCAAGAGAATGATTCTGTGGCTGGAATTTTACCAATATTTCATGCTTTTGGTCTTACAATCTCACTAGTTTCTCTGTTTCAAGGGGGGTATATAGCATGCCATCCAGATCCAACAGATGCTAAAGGAGTTGCTAATTTAATCAAGAAAAATAAGACCACAGTATTGTGTGCAACACCAACATTTTTAAGAATTTATACCAAAAATAAAGCAGTTGAAAAAGAAGATTTTGAAACTCTTAGACTTATTATTACGGGTGCTGAAAAACTTTCTAAAGAAGTTCGTACGATGTTTGAAGATAAGTTTGATAAGGTTATTAATGAAGGTTATGGGACAACCGAACTTTCACCAGTTGCTGCTGTTAATAGACCAACCAAATCGCCTAATAAAATAGGTACTGTAGGTTTAACAGTTCCTGGTGGCCAATTCAAAATCATTCACCCAGAATCTCATGAAGAGCTACCTATTGGTGTTGAGGGTATGATTATATATCGCGGGGTTAATAAGATGGATTACTATCTTAATGATCCCAAAAAGACGAATGAGGTGATGATAGAGAAGGGTGGTTATAAATGGTACATAACTGGGGATAAAGGCAAAATTGATGGCGAAGGTTACTTAACAGTAGTTGATAGGTACTCTAGATTTGCAAAAGTTGCTGGTGAAATGGTGAGTTTGGGACTTTTAGAGCAAAAAGTCTATGATACTTTGAGAGAAAAAGGTTATGACTCTCATAAAATTGATTTTGAGGTTTTAGCTGTGGCTACATCAGATACCAAAAGAGGTGAGATTATTAACTTACTATATACTCTAGAAGACTTGGAGCCAACTGATTTGAAAGAGATTGTAAGACATTCAGGGATAGAGAATCTTTATAAGCCAACCAATTATTTTAAAGTTATCTCTATACCTAAACTAGGCTCTGGGAAGACTGATTTCTCAAAGGCTAAAAAACTTGCCAACGAACTGGTTAAGGCATAATTTGTATGCATTTTTCAGTTTTACTTCAAGAATCTATCGCTGATCTAAATATTAATCCAGAAGGTATCTATATAGATGCGACATTTGGTCGAGGAGGTCATTCAAAAGCAATATTGGATAAATTAACATCAGGAAGATTGATAGCTTTTGATAAAGATTTAGATGCTATAGATTATGCAACACATAACTTCCAGAGTGATAATTTTGAAATGGTTCATGCAAGTTTTACCTACATTTATGATTATTGCTTACAGCACAATCTTTTGGGTAAGGTCGATGGTATCATTATGGATTTGGGTGTTTCTTCTCCTCAGTTGGATAATGCTAATAGAGGTTTTAGCTTTACTCATGATGGTCCATTAGATATGCGAATGGATATATCGAAAGGTCTGACAGCTAGTCAAGCACTAGAAGAGTTATCAGTAGATGAGTTGACTTATATTTTTAAGGTTTATGGTGAAGAGCGTTTTGCAAAAAAAATTGCTCTAAGAATTAAAGACTATATAGTCGAAAATGGGAGTATAACTACTACCCATCAGTTAGCTGAACTTATTCGAGCGACTATTGGCAAAAGAGAGAAAAAGAATCCTGCAACAAGGTGTTTTCAAGCATTGCGCATATATGTTAATGATGAGCTCAAAGACTTAGAAATTCTTTTGGAGAGTATTTTAGATGTTATCAAAAAAGGTGGTAGAGTTGCGGCTATTTCTTTTCATTCATTAGAGGATAGGATTGTTAAACAGAAATTTACTTCTTTAATTAATCCAAAGCAAGAAACTAATAGAATTGCAAAAATGTTACCACAAGACAATAGCCAAGCGAAAATGAAATGGATTACAAAAAAAGCGAAAGCAAATCAAGATGAACTTAGTCAAAACGTTCGTTCTAGAAGTGCTATTTTAAGGGTTGTTGAAAAGTTATGATGCTAACAAACCGTCAAATACGGATAAGATTATTTGAGTCATTAAAAAATAGTTTCCTAAAAAAGACTGTGGGCATTGCCTTTGTGCTTTTATTTGTGTTGCTGCTTACAGCTTTTACACTAATCGTAACTCGTTTTGAATTTAAGCTGTTATTGAATGAGCGTAAGGATTTGATTGTTGAACAAACTCAGTTAGATGAGCAGTGGAGTCAGATTGTATTAGAGTACAGCTCATTAGCTACACCTACAGCAGTAGAGAAATTTGCTGAAAAAGAAAAAATGTCACTACCTACACAAAAAAGTATAGGTACTTTGAGTGATCAGAAGGAGATCTCTACAAATGAGTAACTATAGACCAAAGTTAAGGCATTTAGTTGTTATCTTATTACTCTTATCAAGTTTTATAGTTTTATTTGCTAAGCTAGTCTATATGGAAAGTGTTGAATATCCCAAACTTAAGCAAGAAGGTGATAATCGTAGTGACAGAAGTATAGATATAAAGTCTTACAGAGGTATAATTCTTGATAGAAATGGTAATCCTCTAGCTATAAGTACTCCAGTAGATACTATTTGGGTAGACCCGTATTATGTTAGTGCGGATAGTCCCGAACTCAAAGAAGTTATGAATATTTTAAATCTATCTAAAGAAAAAAGAGAAAAGATAGAAAGACAAGTTAAGGTCAGAGAGGGTAGAAGTGGCTTCGTTTATATCGAAAGAAAAGTTCAGCCGTACTTATCTCAAAAAGTTAAAGATCTTGATATTACTGGTATTCATGTTATTCGAGAGTTTAAAAGATATTATCCAATGGCAGAAGTTGCTTCTCATATTGTTGGTTTTACTAATGTGGATGGCAAGGGTCAGGAAGGTTTGGAGCTAGAATTTAATCAATTCCTTACAGGGCAGGATGGTTACTTTGAGTATAAAAAAGATTTACATGGTGGCGTTGCTAAGGTTGAAGATAATTTTATATTACCTAAAAATGGACACAACCTTCAAATAAGTATTGATTCTAGATTACAGTATGTTGCATATAAGTATTTAAAAAAAGGAGTTATTAAAACAAACTCTGAAGCTGGATCAGTCATTATTGAAAACATTCATACAGGCGAAATACTAGCTATGGCTAATTATCCGTCATATAATCCTAACAGTATGGCAGATGCTTACCCTGATAGACGTAGAAATAGGGCTATCACGGACGTGTATGAGTTGGGTTCTGTAATGAAAGTTTTTGCAGCAGTTACGGCGCTTATTTATGGTGATGATGTGACCCCAGAGCAACCTGTAATTAATTCGCACCCAGGTTTTTATCGTATTGGTAAAAATACTGTCAGAGATGAGAGGGATTATGGTGAAGAAGATTTAAGATATATTCTTATGAAATCTAGTAACGTAGGTATATCTAAAATGATATTGGGTTTGACTGATCCTACAATACTTGAACCATCATTAAGAAATTTTGGCTTTGGAGACAAAACAGGTATACAACTACCAGGTGAGCGTGATGGATTTGTTCCAGTTAAGGATAAGTGGGGCGATTTCCAATTAGCCACTCTATCTTTTGGATATGGTATGAATGCTACAGATCTTCAGTTAGTTGCTGGAGTATCAGCTATTGCTAATGATGGTAAGTACATTAAACCAACGATTCTTAAAAGAAAACCTGGAGAGGAGATTGACTCAAGAGTGGTAGCATCTAAGAAAGTTTCTGAGGAGATGATTAGTATGATGCAGTCTGTTGTTGAAGATTCTGGTGGAACAGGAGCTAATGCAAGAATACCTCTGTATCATGTTGCAGGTAAAACAGGTACTGCCAGGATGCTTGCCGGAGGAACCTATGGTGCAAAATATTTGGCAAGCTTTGTAGGTGTCGTGCCAGCTAGTGATCCGCAGTTAGCGATAGTTGTTACAATCAAAGATCCTAAAGGCGATAAATATGGAGGTGGTTCTGTTGCGGCTCCAGTTTTTGCAGACGTAGCTCTTAATAGTTTACAAATATTAGGTATCAAACCAGATAAGATTGATAACTAAACTTTTGTTTTTTTTGCTTTAATAGTATATAATCTCCAACTGGTAAACTGTTCCTTTGTGCGGTTTATCGTGTGTTAATTAATAAGAAAACAAATGGAGAAATGTTATGTTAACAACTCAAGATAAGCAAAATATTATTAAAGAAAATCAACAGTCTGAAGGTGATACTGGTTCACCTGAAGTGCAAGTTGCTCTTTTAACTGCTAGAATCAATGATCTACAAGGTCATTTTGCAACTCATAAAAAAGACAATCATTCAAGAAGAGGTCTTTTAAGACTAGTAAGTCAACGTCGTAAATTATTGGATTACTTACATGGTAAAGATGTAGAAAGATACCGTGTATTAATCAAGAAACTAAATTTACGTAGATAATAATTTCATCTTAATCGTTCTTACGTCATTCAATCAAATAATTATATAAGGTTAAACTGTGAAAATATTTAGAGAAGTCTTTGAACTAGGTAACAAAGAAATAGTTCTAGAAACAGGTGGAATGGCTCGTCAAGCAGATGGGTCTGTGACTGTAAGTTGTGGTAATAATGTTGTGTTGGTGACTACAGTAGTCAAAAAATCAGTAGCAGCAGGCGCTGATTTCTTTCCATTGTCAGTACACTATTTAGAAAAAACATATGCTGCTGGTAAGATACCTGGAGGTTTCTTAAGAAGAGAAGGAAGACCATCTGAAGAGCAAATTCTTATTTCTAGATTAATAGATAGATCTATAAGACCATCATTCCCTGATGGATTTTTTAATGAGATTCAGATTGTAGCTACAGTCTTATCTTATGATGGATCGTTTTCTCCGGATATGTTGGCTTTGATAGGAGCATCTGCTTCTTTAGCAATATCAGGGGCTCCTTATGATGATATTATTGCTGGTGTAAGAGTCGGTTATACTAATGGTAAGTATATTCTTAATCCTAACAAAGAGGAACTAAAAGAGTCTGATTTAGACTTAGTCGTTTCTGGTACGGATGATGCGATACTAATGGTTGAGTCAGAGGCTAATAGCTTACCAGAATCTGTAATGCTTGGCGGTATTTTATATGCGCATAAGCATCTTAAGACTATTATCAATTCTATTAGTAAACTGGCTAAAGTATCATCTAAACCACGTATAGAATATACAATTTATCAAATTAATAAATTATTAAAGTCTCAAATTAAATCACATTTTTTTGGCGAGATTAAAAATGCTTATACAATACCATCTAAGCAAGAAAGAAATATTAAGCTTAACGAACTGAGAAAAAATGTTTTAGAGCATATATTTACAAGTGATGTCGATGGGAATGAGTATGCTGAAAAAGAAATTCTAGAAGCTTTTCATGATATAGAAAAAGATCTTGTTAGATCAAATATCTTAGAAGGCAAGCCAAGAATCGATGGTAGATGCACAGAAACTATTAGACCAATAAATGTTAAAATAGGAGTGCTACCTGGAGTACATGGTTCAGCTCTATTTACAAGAGGTGAAACACAAGCTCTAGTGGTTACAACTCTTGGAAGTGATAGAGATGCACAACTTGTTGAATCTTTAGACGGTATTGAAAAATCGCGTTATATGCTTCACTATAACTTTCCTCCATATTCTGTAGGCGAGTGTGGTATGGTAGGTATGGCTCCGAAGCGCCGTGAAATCGGTCATGCAAACTTAGCTAAGCGTGCTACTCAAGCAGTTTTTCCTAATGAAGAGGCATATCCATATGTGGTTAGAATAGTATCTGAGATATTAGAGTCAAATGGTTCTAGTTCTATGGCAACTGTTTGTGGCTCGTCATTATCTATGATGGATGCAGGTGTGCCTATAGCTGAGCCTGTAGCAGGTATTGCAATGGGGCTTATCAAGGATGGTGCAAAATATGCTGTATTATCCGATATTTTAGGTGATGAAGATCACTTGGGTGATATGGATTTTAAAGTTGCTGGTACTAGATATGGTGTTACAGCTCTTCAAATGGATATCAAAATTAAAGGGATATCTAGAGAAATTCTTGAGCAAGCTCTTGAACAAGCAAGAACTGGTAGACTACATATACTAGGAATTATGAATGAAGTGATCAGAGAGCATAAAGAATCTGTTTCTGACGTTGCTCCACAAATTCATATTATGAATGTAAATCCTGCTAAAATAAAAGATGTTGTTGGTCGTGGTGGTTCTGTAGTAAAAGGCATAGTAGAAAAAACAGGTGCGCAGATAGATACTAGTGACTCTGGTGAAGTTAAGATTTTTGCTAAAGATAAAAGATCCTTAGATTTGGCTAAATCTATGGTTGAAGAGATTGTTGCAGAAGTTGAAGAAGGACAAATTTATAAAGGTAAAATTGTTAAGCTTTTAGATTCTGGAGCATTTGTTAATCTTCTTGGGAGCCAAGATGGATATTTACCATTCTCTGAAATTGAACAAGCTGGGATGAAAACTAATTCATTAGTAGAGGGTCAGGGCTTGGAAGTTTTGGTTCAAAATATTGATAGAGGTGGTAGAGTTAAACTTTCTCTTGTTGCGAGGTAATTATTATGAGTGAAGTAGTTCAAAGTGTTGATCCAATCAACTTTACAGAGTCAGCATCTTTAAAGGTTAAGGAACTAATTGAAGAAGAGGGTGATAATTCTCTGAGCCTTAGAGTCTATATAACAGGCGGTGGATGCTCAGGGTTTCAGTATGCTTTTGCATTTGATAATGAGATAAAAGAAGATGATATGGTCATTACAAAAAATGGTGTTCGTCTTTTGGTTGATTCTATGAGCTTTCAGTATTTAGTTGGAGCTGATGTTGATTACAAGGATGATGTTGAAGGTGCCTATTTTGTAATAAGAAATCCAAATGCCAAAACTACTTGTGGTTGTGGTTCATCTTTTTCTGTATAATATTTAATCGTAATTAACTTATTTAAAGTAGAAGTGTTTTTATGAAAATTGCTAATTTTGAAGTAGGAAATGGTAAGCCATTTTTCTTAATGTCTGGACCATGTGTAATTGAGTCAGAGCAAATGGCTATGGATACTGCTGGATATTTGGCAGAAGTTACAAAAGATTTAGGTATCAATTTTGTTTATAAATCGTCTTTTGATAAAGCAAATCGTTCATCTATTAACAGCTTTAGAGGTCTTGGAGTTGACAAAGGACTTGAGATTTTAGCTAAAGTTAAAAAAACATACAACGTCCCAGTTGTTACAGATGTACACGAAGATACTCCATTTGCTGAGGTTGCAGAAGTTGTTGATGTGATGCAGACTCCTGCTTTTTTATGTCGTCAGACAAACTTTATATTAGATGTATGTAAACAAGGTAAACCTGTAAATATTAAAAAAGGTCAATTCTTAGCACCTTGGGATATGCAACATGTGGTTGCTAAGGCAAAATCTACTGGAAATGAGCAAATCATGGTTTGTGAGAGAGGCGTGAGCTTTGGTTATAATAATCTGGTTTCAGATATGCGCTCTCTTGAGATAATGAAATCTACTGGTTGTCCCGTAGTATTTGATGCTACTCATTCAGTGCAATTACCAGGTGGTCAAGGTAGCTCATCAGGCGGTCAAAGAGAATTTGTACCTGTTCTATCAAAGGCGGCTATGGCAGTAGGTATTGATGGTCTTTTTATGGAGACTCATCCAAAGCCAGCAGAAGCTTTAAGTGATGGTCCTAATTCTTTTCCAATGTATAAAATAAAAGAGTTTTTAAGTTTACTAAAAGAACTAGATCATTTAGTTAAGAGTCAACCAAAAATAGAGTTGTAAGGTATAAGTAATGGCTGGTAAAGGCGATGTTTTTATAATAGGTATTGTTGGAGGATCAGGCTCTGGTAAGACTTTATTTTCAAATGAGATTATCAAAAAATTAAAATCAAAACATTTAAACAAAATTGCAGTAATTTCTGAAGATAGATATTATAAAAACTGGGGAGAGATGGTTGGTTTTGAAGAAGCTAATAAAATCAATTATGATCATCCAGATGCTTTTGATCATAAGTTATTGAGAAAAGACTTAGCAGATTTGATTGAAGGTAATGATATTTATATACCTCATTATGACTATACTACTCATTCAAGAATAAAAGAGAAATCCGAAAAAATTACTGGTGGAGTAAGTGTAATTATCCTTGAAGGAATCATGTTGTTTAATGATCGTAAGTTATTAAAGATGATGGATTTTAAGGTATATATGGATACGCCATCAGACTTGTGCTTCATCAGAAGACTTATGCGTGACCAAAATGAAAGAGGTCGTAGTGTTGAAAGTGTTATAAATCAGTACCTAGAAACAGTAAGACCAATGCATATTAAGTTTATTGAGCCATCAAAGAGAAAAGCTGATATTATAGTTCCTGATGGAGCACAAAATAAAACTGTGATTGATATAATATATAATAAAGTAAAACAATTATTGAAGAAAAATGGAGTAAAAAATGGCTAGAGTAACAGTTGAAGATTGCCTTGATAAGGTAGAAACAAGATTTGATTTAGTAGTTTTGGCTTCTATGAGAGCAAATAATATACTTAAGAAAGGCTATTCAGAGTCTGCAGATAATGAGAAAAAAGAAAAGGCAACTGTAGTAGCTTTAAGAGAAATAGCGGAATCTGAAATTACCCCGGACCAAATTTTAAGAAATGAAATAGAAGGTTAATAAAAGTTTTATAAAAAGCTTGACTTGTTTTCACAAAGCTGTATAATTTTGATTTATCGGGTGCTTAGCTCAGCTGGGAGAGCATCGCCCTTACAAGGCGAGGGTCGGGGGTTCGAACCCCTCAGCACCCACCACGATTCAAAAAGCGACTCTAGTCGCTTTTTTTATATCTAATAATATAATTTATCATTAAGAATATTCTACTTTTATATGTTAAAATCTTTCTAGAAGCTTTGTTAGGAGATTTTATGAAGAAAGTATTATTAAGTTCGTTATTTTTATCTTTGAGTGTTTGTTCATTATCTTACGCAGATGATACAGATACTTCGGTATGTCCAGCTGACTTGAAATATCAAACTATTAATATGAGAGATATGGCTTTTGAATATGCACAATATGAAGATCATATTTGTGCAGTTTTAAGTGTAGATATTAGCAAGAATAGTGACTGGCAAAAAGATGGTAGTGGATGGTTTGCAGCTGGATTTGGTGCAGAAACTATGAAGGGCTCTAATATGTTTATATTTGTACCTGAAAAACTACAGGAAGGGATTAAGTATGATGTCTATGCAAATATTGGTGGAGCATATGGTCCAACTAAGCCTTTAGATACTAAGCCGACTACTGGACAAATAAAGCTCTTATCATCATCTTTAGGTAAAGTTGAGTTTGCTATTTATCCTCAGAAAATATCAGGATTATCAAATAGTGGTAAAATTGATATGATTTTTTCTCATTCAAAAGCTGGAGTATATAAATTTGCTCCAGGACATATTGCTGCATATGATGATAAAGCAATGAATCTGAAATAAATCCTTTGGTTGTATTTATAAATTTAATTAAATACAATTGTCGTAATATATTTTGTTAGAATTTTTTATGGGAAGATCTAGAAGACATAAGAAACCTCAAGAGGGTATTTTTGAAGCTGAAATTATAGCACTTAGTCATGATGGTAGAGGAATAGCAAAAGTTAATGGTAAAACGACTTTTATTCCATTTACATTACCTGGAGAAGTAGTCAAATTTGAGTATACATTTACAAAGGCTAAGTTTGATGAAGCAAAAGTAGTTGAATATATTAAAAAATCACCTAATAGAGTTAATCCACCTTGCGAGTATTTTGAAATCTGTGGAGGTTGTAGCTTGCAACATATGTCTACAGATGCACAGATTGAACATAAGCAACAAACCTTACTTAATCAACTTAAGTATATTGGTCAAGGAGTCGAACCTCAGAATATTCTAGAACCATTACGTACGACTAAAACCGAAGGGTATCGTAATAAAGCGCGTTTAGGTGTTAGATATGTTAATAAAAAAGAAAAAATTCTAGTAGGATTCAGAGAACGTAATGGCAGATTTTTAGCAGAGATAGATAGCTGCAAAGTATTAAATCCATTAGTAGGTGAGAAACTAACACAAATTGCCTCTTTTATAGAGACACTCTCTATATATCAGCACATAGCTCAATTAGAGATTGCAATTGATGATACTAGACCAGCACTTATCGTGCGCCACCTTGAGCCGTTTGTAAATGAAGATCTTGAAAAGCTAAAAGCTTTTGGTTTGGAAAATAGTTATTGGATATATCTGCAATCAAAAGGTCCTGATACTATCTTTAGACTATATCCACTAGAAGCTGTTGAGCCTAAAAAGTTAAGTTATCAGCCAGTTGCTGGGATAAATATTGGGTTTGAACCCAATGATTTTACTCAAGTTAATAATGATATTAATAAAAAAATGATTAAAAGAGCTATTGATCTTTTAGAAATATCAGAAAATGATTCTATTATCGATTTGTTTTGTGGTTTAGGAAACTTTACGTTGCCAATTTCTCAGTATGCAAAAACTGTAATTGGTGTTGAGGGAGAGCAGACAATGGTTAGCAGAGCTAAAGAGACAGCAGTTAATAATAATATTAGCAATGTTAAGTTTTATGCGGCTAACCTTTTTGAAAGCTTTGAAGATAAAGAATGGTTTAATAATTTTGAATATAACAAAATGCTTTTGGACCCGCCGAGAGCTGGGGCTCAAGAAGTTTGTAGCAATATTGAAAAATTTGATGTTGAGCGTATTGTTTATGTATCGTGTGATACTGCTACTTTGGCAAGAGATGCTGGCATTTTAGTAAATCATAAAGGTTATAAACTAGTTAGTGCAGGTGTTATGGATATGTTCCCTCATACAATGCATGTGGAATCAATAGCTGTTTTTGAAAAGGTTTAATCATGTTTATAGGTTTAGATATTGGTGGTAGTAATATTTCAGCAGGAATTTTTGATGAACATAAGAATCTACTTAAGACAGCCAAGGTAAAATCAAAAGGCAAGAGTGACTCTGATACAATTTTGGGTCAAATTTTTAAAGTTATTAACAAGTTACTTGATGACTCAACAAGAGACAAAATTAAGGCTATAGGTATTGGTATAGCTGGATTTGTAGATTCAAAAAATGGTATTTTAAATTTTAGTGCAAATATCAATCTCAATGGTATAAACATAGCTAAAGAAGTTAGTCAAAAATTTGGTAATGTACCGGTATTTATTGAAAATGATGTCAATGTAGGTGTTATTGGTGAATGGAAATACGGAGTTGGGCAAGGTCATGAAAATATCGTTGGTATATTTGCAGGCACAGGGATTGGCGGTGGTCTAGTTATAAATAATCAGTTTTTATATGGAGTTACCGGAGGTGCCGGAGCTGTAGGACATGTTAGTATCAATACCCAAGGCACTTATTGCCAAAGTTGTGGTTCACAGGGCTGTGTTGAGACTTATGCTGGTAAAGTAGGTATGGAAAATAGGATTCTAAACCTACATAAAAAAGGTGTCAAAAGCTTACTTATAGATTTGGTTTTAGAAAATAACAATAAGCTTAAGGGATCACATTTGAAAAAAGCACTAGATTCTAAAGATTCTGTGGCAGAAGATATTGTCAATCTGGCAATGACAAATTTGGGTATTGCTATAGCTAATTATATAAATCTTTTGAATCCATCATTGGTATTGTTGGGCGGTGGTGTTATGGAAGCTATTGGACATAAGTATTTGAATACTATTTATAATTCATGTTCAAAGTATGCTTTTAAGACAATGTTAGAGGCATGTGAATTGAAGATCGCAACATTAGGCGACAACTCAGGTGTTTATGGTGCTATGGATATAGCAGTTAATAGATTAGAAGGAAATTGGTAATGTTTATAGGTGTAGATATTGGCGGTTCAAATATGGCCGCTGGATTATTTGATGAAAATAAAAAGTTAATAACTACTGCAAAAGTCAAATCAAAAGCCAAAGAAAAAACTGATATCGTCATAGGGCAGCTATTTAAAGTTATTGATAAACTAATCTCAGAAATTCCTTCGGATAAGAAGCTTGAGGGTATAGGCATTGGTGTAGCAGGGCTTATAGATAAAAGAACATCAGTTGTACGTCGAAGTGTTAACATAAACCTTAATGGTGTTAATCTCAAAGAAGTCGTTGAAGATAAATACAAAGTTAAATCTGAGATAGATAATGATGTTAACGTTGGTGTTTTAGGTGAAGCGAAATATGGAGCTGGTATTGGCCATGATGATATAGTTGGTGCTTTTGTAGGTACTGGTATTGGTGGTGGATTAGTTCTAAATGGCAAACTCTATGGTGGTAATAGCGGCTTGGCGGCTGAGCTAGGACATACAATCATAAAACAAGGTGGGGCTTACTGTCCTGGATGTGGTTCTCAAGGTTGTTTAGAAGCATATGCTGGTAAAGTAGGTATAGAAAAGAAAATTGAAAATTTAGCTAAAAAGAAAGTTAAAAGTACACTAATTGAATTAGTAACTGAAAATGATGGTAAGCTAAAGAGTAGTCATATCAAAAAAGCACTTGAAACAAATGATGAGATTGCTAAGGATATACTTAGTGAGGCTATGGAGTATTTAGGTACTGGATTAGGTAGTGCTTTAAATATGATAAATCCTTCGATGGTAATATTAGGAGGTGGTGTTATGGAAGCTATTGGTGAACAATATTTACCACAAATCAAAAGAGCTGCTATGAGAAATTCATTTGCTGATATTTATGCAGAGTGTCAATTTAAACTTGCAAAGCTCGGGGATCAAGCAGGAATTTATGGTGCTATGGAGTTAGTTGCTGGTTAATCTAATTAGGATTATATTAATATGACTTGTGTTCTAAGTGAGTTTTTTTCTCAATTGTCTGCTTATTTTAAAGGCTTTAGAAATATAAGTTTGACGCAAATTTTTAATGATTGGAATATTTTTGAGATAGTTTGGCTTATAGCTTCTGTGAGTATTCTAGCTGTCATAAGTATTTTGACTACGGATGATTATTTAGTGCTCACAGTTATAGCTACAGTCACAGGAATGCTAAATCTGTTGTTAGTCGCTAAAGGAAAAATTCTTAACTATTTTTTTGCTTTTGTAAATAATCTTACTTATGCGTATATTTGTTATACTCAGGGTATTTATGGACAGTTTCTGCTTTTTGCATTTTTCTTTTTTCCAATGCAATTTTATGGTTTATATACCTGGACTAAGCCACAGAATATAACAGAAAATAGTGATATTATTACAAAAACGCTATCTAACAAATATAGAATTTATCTTATTAGTGGAATTGTGATTGCTGCATTTTTGTATGGTTTTTTTATTTTAAAAGGATACTTTCATCAACAAATAGGTTTAGTTGCCGACTCATTAACCGGAGTAGTATCTGTTGTGGCAATTATCTTGATGGTTAAAGCATATATTGAACAATGGGTATTGTGGATAGTTATTAATACACTTTCAACAGTTATATGGCTACAACAGTACTTTTCTGGCTCAAGTGATGGTATTGCATTTTTGGCAATGTGGTTGATATATTTATTTAATGCAATATATGGATATATAAACTGGCTAAAGCTAAAAAAAGACATATAAAAAAGCTCTTAAAAAACTTTCCTATAATTAGCTTAACTTACTTGGTCCATTTCTATATAATTTGCAGTATTGATTATATATCTTATGGAGGGTAGAACAGTGACTGTTAGACAAACTCTATTTCTTATTATTACTCCTATAATTGCAATGTGTGTACTATCATTTGGTAATGGTTATTTCACAACATACTCATCAATAGAGCTAAATAGTCTTGGTCGTTCTAACTTAATGATAGGTATAATATCAGCGGCCTATTTTTTTGGGATGACAGCGGGATCTTATTTTTCGCAATTTACTATAGTCAGAGTAGGATATATTCGAGCTTTTGTTTTGTTCGCATCTCTTATGGCAATTAGTACTTTGATAGTAGGTGTCAACAAAAGTGTACCAGTTTGGGTCTTTTTTAGATTTGTTTGTGGGTACTCTCTTGCCGCGTTATTTATTGTCATAGAAAGTTGGTGTATCTTATCTGCAGAGAGAAAAAATCGTGGCTTAGTATTTTCGATATATCTATTTGTTTACTATGGAACACAAGCATTATCACAGTTAATGATTAATGTTCATTTTAGCAATGGATTACTGGCATATTGTTTTATATCATCACTTTGTAGTGTTGCAATTGTTTTGATGGCATTTACAAAAACAGTAGCTCCAGTACCGCATTCTGAGGGGGTTTGTTCACCATTAAGGATTATTAAAAAGGTGCCTCTTGCAATGGCCGCTAGTGTGATAGGCGGATCTCTTTTGGGTTCTATATATACTTTATTACCAATATTTATGGTCAGGGTAAACATTCAACATGATATGGTCTCTGTGCTAATGATGACAACTATTCTTGGAGGAATGTTATTACAAGTACCTATCGGAAAAATCTCAGATCTTATCGATAGGAGAAAGGTAATATTGTTAGCTGGAGCAGGTATACTTATTGCATCATTGCTTATTGCTATTTTTCATACTTCTTATTTGATATTTGGAGTAGTTATATTTGTATTTGGTGGTTGTGCTTTTGTGATATATCCCTTATCTATATCTCACGCTAGTGACTTTTTAGAGGAAAATGAAGTGCTTGGGGCCATAGGGGTTTTGACAATTGCTTATGGAATAGGATCAGTTGTTAGTCCTGTTATAATATCCAGTGTTATGTCAGTATTTGGTCCATTTGGATTTTTTATTATAACAGCGATACTTAGTGCTATTTTATGTGTGTACTCAACGTATAGGATTTTTGTTAGAAAATCAGCAGTTGATACTTCTTCATTCACCATAGCAACACCAGAGAGTCTTAATTTTAGCGAAGCGCAAGAGATAGTTTCGGAGAAATAATCTAAGTATATTAAATTGCAAAGCATACATCGCTAGCTTATAATTGATAAGGTTTTTAAAATTCATAACAAGACTTAATTTATCTAAAGGAGATTATAGTTATGTCATCACAAATCAAGCAAGTTTTTGCTAGACAAATATTAGATTCACGTGGTAATCCTACTGTTGAAGTAGATGTAATTTTAGAAAGTGGAGCTTTTGGTCGTGCTGCTGTTCCTTCAGGAGCTTCTACTGGTATTAGAGAAGCATTAGAGTTAAGAGATGGTAATAAGTCTCTTTTCTTGGGTAAAAGTGTCTATAAAGCAGTTGAGAATGTTAATACTAAAATTGCTCAAGCAGTTAAAGGTTTAGATGCTCTTGATCAAAGATTAATTGACAAGACTATGATAGAACTTGATGGTTCAGAGAATAAAGGTAATCTTGGCGCAAATGCTATTTTAGGTGTTTCATTAGCAACAGCTAGAGCGGCAGCATCTCATTTGAGAAAGCCTTTCTACCGTTATCTGATGGATGTTAAAGAATATTTAATGCCTGTGCCAATGATGAATGTGATCAATGGTGGATCACATGCTGATAATAATGTGGATATGCAGGAGTTCATGATCGTTCCAGCAGGGTTTGATACTTTTTCAGAAGCTCTAAGATGTGGATCTGAAGTTTTCCATACACTTAAAAAAGTTCTAATTGCTGATGGTTATAGTGTAGCTGGTGTTGGTGATGAGGGTGGTTATGCTCCAGATCTTCCATCAAATGAGTCTGCTATTGAAGCAATTCTTAAAGCAGTTAAAGAAGCTGGATACGAGCCTGGTAAGCATGTGTTTATAGCATTAGATCCTGCTAGTAGTGAATACTATAAAGATGGCAAATATGAATTAGCCTCTGAAGGCAAGTCACTAACTTCTGAAGAGATGGTAGAGTACTTTGCTAAGTGGGTTGAAAAATATCCAATTGTATCAATCGAAGATGGTATGGCTGAGCAAGATTGGAATGGTTGGAAGTTAATGACTGAAAGATTAGGTAAGAAAGTCCAGTTAGTTGGGGATGATTTATTCGTAACTAATCCAAAAATCCTTGCTGAAGGTATCGAAAAAGGCGTCGCTAATTCAATTTTGATTAAGCTTAATCAGATCGGTACTCTAACAGAGACTTTCGAAGCAATGGCTATGGCTGGTCAAGCAGGCTATACATGTGTAGTATCACATCGTTCAGGCGAAACCTCTGATACTATCATTGCTGATTTAGCAGTAGCAACATGCTCAGGACAAATCAAAACAGGTTCATTATCAAGAGCTGATCGTATAGCAAAATATAACCAGCTAATTAGAATAGAAGAAGAGTTAGGTGAAAATGCTATCTATCCAGGTATCAAAGCATTTGTATTTAGCTCAGAAGAAGCTGATAATGAAGTCCAAGAGATTATTGTTGAAGAAAGTGAAACTGAAAAAGTTGTAGTGCAAGTAGAAGAATAATAGTTTCATGGATATTAAATCTAATTCTTTTTTTTATATTTTTATTTCAGCAGTTTTGTTACTAATTATCTTGTTACAATATCAGCTTTGGTTCAGTAATACAGGATTGTTAAATTATGAGACTCTAAAAAAATCAATTGCTACTCAAACAAAAGAAATTAAGCATAAATCTCAGACCAATGCTCAACTGTATTCCGAAGTAGTTTCACTGCGTAAAAATAGCGAAGTGCTTGAGAGTTTGGCTCGTGAAAATATGGGCTTCATAAAGCAGGGAGAGGTTTTTTATAGTGTCAAATAAATATGTAATAATTCCAGCTGCTGGGATAGGCTCAAGAATGGGATTAGATATTCCTAAGCAATATTACAAACTCATTAATGGTAAGACTATACTTGATAATACTTTAGAAAAGTTTGTCAAAGATTCCTTTTTTGATAAAGTAATTGTAGCTGTTAGTGATAATGATAATCTTTGGAGTAATTCTGAGTATTATAATCATCCAAAAGTACAATCCTGTATAGGTGGAGCCACAAGGTTTAATAGCGTTTATAAATCACTTAAAACTATCAATGATCGTAAAAGTGATGATTGGATATTTGTACATGATGCAGCTAGACCTTGTGTAAATATAGAAGATGTTATAGCTCTTTATAATCAAACTCAAAAATCTCATACTCAAGCTGGTATCTTGGCTATTAGAGCATTTGAGACGGTTAAAAAGGTAGCGATAAAGATGATTGTAACTAAGACTATTGATCGACAAGATATTTGGCTTGCACAGACTCCACAACTATCAAGACTTGGGCAGTTAGAAACAGCATTTGATTTTTGTTATACAAATAATCTCATAGATAAAATAACAGACGAAGCATCGGCTTTGGAGCTGTATGGTATAAACCCAATAGTCGTTGAAGGTTCTAGGAAGAATATTAAGATCACTACACAAGATGATTTAGAGTTTGCTAACTGGCAGATTAGCTAGTTATCTATTTTAGTAGTAAGCCTATCACATATCCAAATATTATCACTAATCCCATTATAAATAAAATACAATCAAGTACTACACGTCTGTAGTTTTTGTATTGTATGTTTTTGTAGATTATTATCACGGGTAATACATACAATAAGAAAGCTACGGTAGGAGCGACTAATATTCCTATAATGTTAAGTATTTTGAAGTTGCAGATTGTACATATCCATAAGATTATAAATATTAGACTGACACAAATTCTATTTATGACTATATCTGTGATATTGATCTTATAGATATTTCTAAAAAAGTATTTGAATAAATATTTTAATGCTTCTTTAGAGCCAATATAGCAACCGATAAATGAGCTTATAATAGCTGTAAAAACTATCATAGGAGCTAGAATGTTTAGTAATGTCCCCGGATGTTGTTCTTGTATTAGAGTTACTATTGAGAGGTTATTTATATTCGCTCTATCAAGGTCATGTATTGTAGTGCTGAGTAAGCAAGATGTTACAAATAATAGTACAAATATAAAAAGAATCAATGCATTAATCTGAAGTATTTTATATACTTTGTACTTCTCTTGCGAGCGTTCTACTTTTACATAATCACGATAGAATATTACTAGACTAGAAATAACCGGTGAATGATTCATCGATAATATCAAAATTGGCAAGACCATTAATACACCAGTAATATAACCAATAGTGTCAAAATGACTATCAGTTATAAACTCAAAGTTCCAATATGGAATTATATATAGTGACAGTGTAATTACTAATATTATTAGAAATATTACTATTAGTTGCATAAATTTAAGGATTAAATTGATCCCTAAAGAAACAATAACTAATAGTCCAGCAAGAATACTAAAGCTAAACCATATATTAGTCGAAAGATTTGTGTTGACAATATGATAGTTTAATAAGAAGTTACTTAGTTCATTATTTAAACCAATTGAGTACATCGGCATATTTAAAAATATAGCAAAAAAATAGAGTACTACACAAATTAGCCCAAATAACTTACCAAGATTATGTGTGAAAACATCTGTGATGCCACCATTATCTGTATATAAAACTATATTCGCCATATTCTTATGTGAATAATATGTCAATGGTAGCGCAAAAATAAGAACTGTTACTAAAGCCCATAATCCACTATGCCCAGCTTGAACAGGAAGATATAATAGTCCTGCTCCAATAGCAGTACCAAATAGTGTAAAAATCCACTGTATATCAACTTTAGTTGTCTTTGTGTGATTTGAATTTTCCACTTACCTACTCCAATCCAATATCACTTTACCACATTGACCACTTTTCATTATTTCAAATCCTTTTTGATAATCATCAATATGAAGTCTGTGTGTGATGATTGGTTCCATATCCATGCCTGCTTGAAGCATACTAGTCATCAGATACCATGTTTCAAACATTTCTCTGCCATAAATACCTTTAAGAGTAAGACCTTTGAACAATATAGCTCCCCAGTCAACAGAGATATCACCAGCTGATATGCCCAAAAGTGACAGCTTGCCACCATGATTCATAACATCAAGCATCATAGATATTGCTGAGTTAATCCCAGACATTTCTAGACCTACATCAAACCCTTCTGTCATGCCAATTTCTGACATAACTTTACGCATTTTTGCGGTTAATTGTTGTTGATTTTGAAACTCTGATACATTTACTGCAACAGTAGCTCCGAAGTCTCTAGCCATCTGTAGACGATATTCATTAATATCCGTGATAACTATTCTACGAGCACCGCAGAATCTTGCTATCTTGACTGCCATAAGTCCAATAGGACCAGCTCCAGTTATAAGCACATCCTCACCAGTTAGGTTAAATGAAAGTGCTGTATGAATAGCATTACCCATAGGATCGAATGTACTAGCTATATCATCACTTATAGAATCAGGGATCTTAAAAACATTGACAGCTGGCATTACTAAATATTCAGCAAAAGCTCCCTGTACATTTACACCTATTCCTATGGTTTTTCTACAAAGATGGCGTTTACCTGCTCTACAATTACGACATTGTCCACATACAAGATGACCTTCACCAGATACTCTATCGCCAACATCTACACTTGTGACACCATTTCCCTTGGCTACAACTTCGCCAGCAAACTCATGTCCGGTAATCATTGGTACAGGTATGGTAGCTTGAGACCATTTATCCCAATTATAAATATGTAAATCAGTGCCACAAATTGCTGTTTTTTTAATTTTAATCAAAACATCATTGTAGCCATATTCTGGCATAGGAGCATCATCAATCATCCAAATACCAGGTTCTTTTTTTAATTTAGCAAGTGCTTTCATAGTTTGATTCCTATTAACTATATAATACCTAATTCTTTAGCAGCTTTTGTAAAGCCATCAACAGCTTTGTCAATTTGCTCAAAAGTATGAGCAGCAGACATTTGTGTTCTAATTCTGGCTTTACCCTTAGGTACCACTGGATATGAAAAAGCGATTACATATATGCCATAATCTAGCAGCTTATCAGCAAATTCAGCTGCTTTTTTCTCATCGTATATCATGACAGGAATAATAGGGTGTTCTCCTGGTATTAAATCAAAACCTGCGGCAGTCATTTTTGATCTAAATCTCTGTTGATTTGCCTGTAATTGCTCTCTTAACTCATTTGAATTTTTAGTTATCTCTAAAGCTTTAATAGATGTTTTAGCTATTATAGGTGCTAAAGCATTTGAGAAAAGATATGGTCTAGAAAGGTTTTTAAGTAAATCTACTACTTCTTTTTTAGCGCAAATGTATCCACCTGAAGCGCCACCTAATCCTTTGCCTAGAGTACCAGTTAGGATATCAACTCTACCCATAACATCACAATGCTCAATTGAACCTTTACCATTTTTACCTACAAACCCTGAAGCGTGAGAATCATCAACCATAACAATAGCATTATATTTATCAGCTAAGTCACAGATCGATTTTAGATCAGCAATAATACCATCCATTGAGAAGACGCCATCTGTAGCAATCATTTTAAATCTTGCTCCAGATTGATCAGCCTCTATAAGTTTTGCTTCAAGGTCTTGCATATCATTATTGTTATATCTAAAACGCATCGCCTTGCACAATCTAACACCATCAATAATACTAGCATGATTAAGAGAATCACTTATAATAGCATCTTCTTTTGTAAGAAGTGTCTCAAAAAGCCCCGCATTGGCATCAAAACATGATGGATATAGGATTGTATCTTCAAACTCAAAGAACTCACTTAGTTCTTTTTCTAGTTGCTTATGCACAGAGTTTGTACCACAGATAAACCTAACTGATGCCATACCATAACCACATTCTTCAATATGGTTTTTTGCATAAGAAACTATTTCTGGATTATTTGCAAAGCCAAGATAGTTGTTTGCACAGAAGTTAATTAGTGTTTCACCATTTTCTAGATTAATGACAGGTTCTTGTGGGGTTGCTATTATTCTTTCGCTTTTGTATGTACCAGCTTCTTTTATTTCTTGTATTTTGTTCTCAACATTAGCATAGAAATTATTATTCATATTTGAGCTCCTCTCAAAAATAGAGTTTATATTATATTTGACTTTAGAATATTAGCTAATAAAGATACTTTTTAAAACAATTTGATATCAAATTATATTAATAATGAATATTATTTTTGCTTGGTAAATATTCTGCTAGCTCATAAGTTGTAGATTTAATGAAATAAAGCTGTTTAAAAAATTAATATTTTATTTGCTCTATATTATAGGTGTCGACTGTAAAGTTAATTATGTTGTTGTAGATTTGGCTATTAGTTTTTGCTGTGAGCTATTAGTTTTTGATAATTATTTATTTTTGGCTATATGTTATATTGTGTCTCAATAAAAATTCAGCAGGGTCTTTAAAGAAAAATTAATATTTATTTATGCAAATCATAATAAACAGGTTTTTTAAAAAAATTTGCTTGATTTGCTTTATTTTGTAAGCATAAAATTAATTTGTAAGCAATATGCTTACGGTTATTAATCTTTGTATAAGGAGAAATTCATGAACAAAACAAAATTAGTTTCAATGGTATGCGCTTTGATGGGTGTTGGTTCTTTTGCAGTAGCTGAAGCAGCTCCAGTAAATGATGTCAAAACTTATGATTTCAAAGCACCATTTAAGGACTATAATAATAAAATTGTTTTAAGTATTAATAATGTAGCATCTGGTAAAACAGTTGAATTTACAAGTAACTTTAAACCTAAAGCAGGTTGGGGTAATTGTTTTGGTACAACTGTTGATAATGTTAATTTTGATACTACTCAGAATGCCAATGGTGATTTTGTAACAAAAATGACATTAAAAGATGATACTGCATCATTTAACTTTAGTCAGTCATGTGACATTATGGGTACAGACTCTGGTAATGCAGTTGTATTACCGGGAGTAGTAGTTCCTATCGTAAGTAGTCTAAAAGTAGATGGTAAAGATCTAGATATTCAAAGACCGTGCGAAAATAATGTTTGTGAAGATCCAACACCAGGATATACAAATGCTGCATATTACGCACAGTGGGCTGTCTGGGGTCGTAAATATAACCCGTATGATTTCAAATACGATAAGTTAAACACTATAATTTATGCGTTTATAGGGTTTGATAAAAATACTGGTAATATCAAAACATTAGATGCCTCAGCAGACTCTTGGGGTTTATCTGCAGCAGCTAGAGCAGCTAAAAAATATCCATATTTAAAATCATTTTTATCATTTGGTGGTTGGACTAATAATGGAATTACAACAGCTCCAATGTTTGAAAAGCTAGCTTCAAATCCACAAAGTATGCAAAATTTTGCAGATCAATCAATTGAGCTTATGCGTAAGCTTGGTTTCAATGGTATTGATATCGACTGGGAGTGGTGGTCAGATTATGGTAATGATGTGGCACCAGCTAAGAAGATGTTAGCTTTCTTCAAAGTATTGCGTACAGAGTTAGATAAGGCTGGTAAAGCAGATGGTAAGAAATACTACCTTGCTATAGCTGTGAATGGTGCTAGAAGTCGTATCGAGGCAATGGAAAATCCGAGTAATCCAAATAGCGTATCAGATTTCTGGAAGCAAACTGGTGAATTGATGGATGAAATTAACATTATGAGTTATGACTATCAAGGTGGTTGGGGTACAGGTTTCCCTGCATACTTCCAAGCATCAACTGACTTCCCTAGCAATACTCCATACAGTAATAGAGTATACTCAGCTGGAGCTTCTCCTGTTGATGCTCAAGATAATGTTACTGATATTGGTAAAGATGGCGTTACCTTAGTTCAAGCTATAGGTAAAGAAGGAGGCTGGTCAATTAAAGGTGCAGTAGATGCATATATTGCAGCAGGTGTACCGGCTAAGAAATTAATTGTTGGCTTGCCATTATATGCTAGATCGATGACTGTAGATAGTGATGTTGATGGAGGTCTTTTCCAAACTATTACAGCACCTGGTATAGGTGATTACGAAGCAGGTGTATTTGACTATAAATGTTTAGTTAACCCTGTAAATGATCCAGTTACTGGTTGTGGTACAGCTAAGCCTGTTAGTGGTTTGGCTAATCTTAAGTACTATGATATTAGCCATAATGTCGATGTATTTAACAAATATGGTAAGGTCGCAATGCAGCCTTGGGCATATAGTCCATCAACTAAATCATTTATAACTTATGATGATGTTTGGTCTGTAGGTGAGAAGACTAAGTATACTAAGAGTAGGAATCTTGGTGGTACTATGTTCTGGCAAGCAGATAATGATTCTACAGATCCTAACAAATCATTGATAAATGCTGTTGCTAAAGTATATGCATCTGACACAATTAATGTATCTGTAACAGATGTTACTGAAAATTCTGCTACAGTATCTTGGAACAAACCAGAACTAGATGGTTCTATTAGTTATAAAGTGATAGTAAATGGTAATGTGATTGCTGAGAATATTACTGCTTTAAACTATGTATTAACTAATTTAGAGAAAGGTACTAGATACACTGTTGAAGTTGTTGCAAGTACATCTGCTACATCTAGAGAAGATAGTTTGACTTTTGAAACTGTAGGTGCAGAACCAGCTGATGATCAAAATCAAGATCAGAATGATGATCAAAATAATAATGAAGATCAAAACCAAAACCAAAATGATAATGAAGATCAAAATGCTGGTGATCAAACAGCAAGTACTTGGAAAGCTGATGGTGTATACAACAAAGGCGATAGAGTAGTTGTAAATGGTGTAACGTATGAGGCACAATGGTGGACTCAAGGCGAGAACCCTACTCAAACTGGTCAGTGGGGCGTATGGCGTACAGTTTCTGGTCAGACTGATAACCAAGATAATAATCAAGGTGATGACGCAGATCAGGGTAACGATCAAGGAAACACAGATCAAGGTAATACTGATACAAACCAAGGAAATGAGAATGATAACTCATCAGCTTCAGGTACTTGGGATGCTACAAAAGTCTATAATAAAGGCGATAAAGTAACTTATAATGGTGTAAGCTATGAAGCACAATGGTGGACTCAAGGTAACAAGCCTTCTGATGGTGGTGCTTGGAAGAAACCTGTTGTAGCTGGTGGTGCTTGGGAGAGTGGCATTGCTTACTCTGGAGGTCAAACAGTAACTTATCAAGGATCTACATACAAAGCTAAATGGTGGACTCAAGGAGATACTCCATCAAATAGTAGTGTTTGGCAAAAACAGTAATAATCTTTTGTCTAAAAATTTCTAAATAATATTCTGTCCTATTCAATATGCCTCCTGACTATTCAGCAAGGAGGTTATTTATTTTTAAGCTCGTAATAAACTAATTCAAAACACTTAATTTAATAAACTTTTGTTATAATTAAACAAATTAGTCTATCTCGAGAAAATTATGAAAGTAGTTGAAATCAAACATCCCATGGTTAAGCACAAGCTTGGTCTTATGCGCGCATTAGCAATAAGTACACAAGAGTTTAGAAGATTAACTAAGGAAATAACAAGCTTATTAACTTATGAAGTCACAGCAAGGTTTGAACTTGAAAAAACAGAAATTCTAGGTTGGCAAGGCGAAAATATCGAAGTTGATCAAATCAAAGGTAAGAAGTTGACTGTTGTACCTATACTCCGTGCTGGGCTTGGTATGATGGATGGGGTGTTTGAGCATGTCCCTGCTGCAAAAGTTAGTATGGTTGGTATGTACCGTGATGAAAATACTGCTAAACCGGTAGCTTATTTTGCTAAACTTTGTGACAAGCTTGATGAGAGAGTTGCACTAATCGTGGATCCAATGTTGGCAACTGGAGGATCTATGATTGAGACTGTTACATTATTAAAAAAAGCAGGCTCAAAAGATATAAAAATAATTACTCTAGTTTCTGCTCCAGAAGGTATAGAGGCATTAGCTAATGCTCATCCAGATGTTGAGTTATACACAGCATCTATAGATAGTTATCTAAATGAGAAAAAATATATAATTCCAGGTCTTGGAGATGCTGGCGACAAGATATTTGGAACTAAATAAATCAAAAAAATAATTAAAAATCTAACTAAAATAATAATTATGTATTATAGTTTATGGTTATTATTAATTTCTTTTAAAATATATGATGCAAAAGTATCGATTATTGATTGAGACAGATGACCAAAAAGGCTTGGTTTATAAAGTTTCAAAAATTATCTATGAAAATAATCTCAATGTTGAGAGAAACTCTGAATTCGTTGATAAACAGCATAATAAATTTTTTATGCGTACTGAGTTTTCTGGAGAAGTAAACATTGAGCAAATGTTGGTTGATGTAAAGAGTACTTTGCCTGCTAATTCAGAGATTAAACTAGTAGATTCTTCCAAAAAGAATATAGTTATCTTGGCTACAAAAGAAATGCATTGCTTAGGGGATTTGCTCATAAAGCATGCAGAAGGAAAACTAGATGCAAATATTACCGCAGTAATATCAAACTACGATAATCTTAAGAATCTGGTAAAGAAGTTTGATATCCCATTTGAGTATGTTTCTCATGAAGGGATTTCTCGAGAAGAGCATGAGGAAAAGGTCCAAGATATCATAAAAACTTATGATTATGATGTAATTGTACTTGCAAAGTATATGAGAATATTGTCTCCAAATTTTGTTGAGCAATTTCAAGGTAAGTTACTTAATATTCATCATTCATTTTTACCAGCATTTATTGGGGCTAATCCTTATAAACAGGCTTATGAAAGAGGAGTGAAAATAATTGGTGCAACTAGTCATTTTGTCACAGATGATTTAGATGAAGGACCAATTATAGCTCAGGATATAATTAGGGTGGATCATAATTACTCATGGCAAGATATGCGAGATGCAGGACATGATGTTGAAAAAAATGTTTTATCAACAGCCTTGAGTTTAGTTCTTAATGATAGAATTTTTATTTACAACAATAAAACAATAATTCTTTAAGTTAAAATAATAAGAAAAAGATTTAAGAAATATCTGACATTTATCTTGTGATTAAATAATATTGAAGCTAGTATCTCAGATAAATTAATTGTTGATAGTGAGAGATAAATTTGTATTATAGATCTTTATTTCTTAGCAAATATTTCTTGAGAATAGTTAGCCAAGGCATGGACGTTTTCACCTGTTACAATATCTTGGTTATATATTGAGTGTGTTCCCATAGCCACTTGGTTTATTGCCCAGAACATTGAGCCGCCAAAGCCATTATTAGCTATATAATCAATCATATTTTTATCTAGGTCCATACCTTCCCAATCGCCACTAGCAGCTTGACCGCCTGGCTCAAAACCAAGAACAATTAAGCTAGGGTCTACATAATTAGCATAGCTAGATAGTACATCTTTGTATACATCAGCAGTCCAAGTTTTTCCATTTGGCATCTCAGTAGGACCAACGTCATAAGCCATAATATTTACCCAATTGACAACTTTATCCAATGATGAACCATTATCTTTAAGCCATTTATCAATAGCAATACCTTCTCCATCTGAATTATAGTCAGTTGCAAAACCATGGGCTTTACTACTTTCAAAGAAAGCATTAAATCTAGTTGTATAGCCTATTTGTTTATCACTCATGCCTTCAGCATCTAGCTTTTCTCTAAGAGTTTTTAGTGTCTTAGCTAGAGTAGCTAATTGCTGATCTTTGTTAGGATTTGGTGAACCATTTGCTAATTGACTTAGATGTTCCCAGTCAAAGTCTACTCCATCACCAGCAATTTTTAATAACTTAACTACTTGATCAACAAAAGCATCAATCTGACTATCGCTTATAGTCTGTTGTAAGTCAGACCATCCTCCGATTGCCCATATAAACTTGCCATTATTTGCATGAGTTAAGTTAATAAGAGAGTCTATACGTACTCTTTGCCAATTAGAATTATTATCCCATGGATTCTCATAATTGCCCATTACAGATAGCACATCTACACCAGCCATGCTTTCATTCAAGTGTCCACTATTCCACGCTTTATTAGCTGGATTTTCATCATTTGGATTTGTATCTAAAGTTAAGAAAGAGTATAAAACATGAGTGTATGGAGCTACATCTTCAGCGCTACCTTTATAATCACCGCTTATTAAACCAGGTTTCCAGTTCTCCCAGTATCCAATAACTTTTTTACCATCCTCTATAGGTGCTAGTTGCTCAAAGCTAACGTTGATATTTTGAGCGTTATTATTAGCTGAGAAAGAAGAAGGGGATACAGTTGCTTTATATCCAGGGATATTATCTATAGTCACATTCCAGACACTATTGTCTTTAGGTATGTTAGTAGATAAAGTAGAGTTAGAATCTATAGTTATATTTTTATGTTCCCCACTTTTGTTAGTTAACGTCAATTTAGTTGATTTATTTTCAGGAAGTTGATCAACCATTATGTAGATATCTTCAGTAGGGATGGCTTTTTTAGTAAATGCGACATCGATATTAGAAGTATTGAAGTTGTATACAGTTACAGAATACTTATCATCAGCAGTGAAGCTAAATCCACTACTACTGAAACTACCGACAGTAAGAGTGTAAGTTACGCCTTTTTCAGAAGCTGGAATTTTTTCAAGAGTAGTTACTTTATTGATTTGTAGTTCACCTGTAGCAATTGTATTGCCTTTAGCATCTGTAAGAGTATAAGAAGTTGTAGGGCTATCGCTAACATCAGCTTTAGGGTTGATAGTAATAGAACCTTGTTCAGCAGGAGAAGCAGATTTATATTCAATACTAACAGTCTTAGATGCATTTTTAGCAAGAGTGAATGAAGCAGGTGTTGCCGATCCAGTAGCGCCATCAATTGCAGGTACGTTAATAGTCAGATTTGATTTTTCGCCAACTTCAACTTGTAAACTTTTAGTTGAGCCCCAGTTAGCATTATTAACTTCAGCAATTATTTTACCATCTTTTAGGATCTGAACATCTGCTAATTTATCATTAGCGATAAAATCAGGTTTAGCAGGTAGAACTATAGATACAGTTCCTTTACCTTGGGATGCTTCACCATTATATTCCCAAGGACCCCACTTAGAATCTTTACTTGGGGTTTCACCTTGAGTCCACCATTTTGCAGTATATTTTTCACCGTTATAAGTAACAATATCGCCTTTATTGTATGATTTTGAAGAGTTCCAATCAGAAGAGCTAGGCTCAGGCTTAGGTTCTGGCTTAGGTTCAGGTTCAGGTTTAGGATCTGGAGTTGGTCCATCACCGACAACATCCCAAGCATCAGAGCCATATATTCCACTTGGTTTATAAGAAGCATTTTGGCACCATCCAGAAGCAGGCCACTCTTTACATTGGTATGTTTTACCACTATCAGTTACTTGAGTACCAGCAACATAAGAAGAGACTTTAGATGCTGACCATGCATCAGTAGCATTAGCTACTGAGAATGAGCTTATACCCATTAAAGCACAAAGCATAGCTGGAGATAATTTAAGTTTATTTTTCATAAAGAAATCCTGTGGTTTATTAATTAAAAATATAATACAAATTATAAGTGGTTTTTTAAAATCATCACATATTATATTTATATTTAAATTAATTTTCAATAATTAAAAATTAATTTAAGTTAATTATTATGGTTGGTTAAATTAAGACTTAATTTGAGTATTAGATAGGTATATTGTAATTGTTTGATGTATAGAAATGTGAAGTGGTGATTGATTAGTTATAAGCTACTTCTTTGACACCATCAACCCAAGTCCAGCCTTGATAGTCATCTGAGTTTACAATCCAAGTCATTACACCGCCGTATTGGCTATAGTTACCAAGACCACCGTTAGTAATGTCTTTAGTTATATCAGCAGGTTTGTATAATCCCGAACCTGAGCATTTAGCTGTCGCTAAACAAGTTCCTGTTCTGTATTCAGATTCAGATACTGATGGATCTTTAAAGTTTGGTACTCCTAAGACTATTTTTGTTTCTTCTGGTATATAAAATGCATCAGCAGGTACGCCAGGCATTTTATCGCGTGTTTGTGGGCTTAGTAGCTCAAATGTTTTGGTTAAGAAGCCAACATCTTGTCCTTTAAGTCCAGAGAAGTTAGCACCACCATACTGGTTGTATGTTTGTATAAAGAAAGCGTCAAAGTGAGCATTGTTTACAAAGTTTTGAGTATACATAGGCTCAGCAAACTTAGCGCTACCACTTGCCCATTGACCGCTTCCATACCAACCTTGTATTTGAGGAGCTGCTGTTAGATACATGTCTTTACCAGTGATGTTTTTGTACTCAGCTCTAGTTGCTTCGATATAGCGTAAGAAATTTGCATCTATTTTGGCTGATCCAACAGGGTGCTCAACATCTATATCTAAACCATCGAAGTTGTGTTCTGCAATGAATTTACCCATAGCTTTACCAGCAGATACTGCTTTTTCTCCACTCATATCAGGTCTGAAGAAGTTGACTCCTCCACCAATAGCTATTAAAGCAATACCACCTTTTTGATGAATTGTTTCCATTTGAGTAGGCAGCTGGGCAATTAGGCTATCTTCCCATTTAAGTTGCATGTTATCTACCTCAAAAGGGCTGTCAAAGAAAACTGTACCGTCAGTATCTTGACCAATAAAAGCATATACTAGTACATTGTAGCCTCTGTCAAGAGCTGTTGAGATCATTTGATTTGTAGTATCTGGTTGACTATACCATTTTGAGTTGTAGCCTTTAACATAACCAACAACTACTCTATCAGGCCAGCCATCTCTTGATGAGCTATTTTCAGTAATTTTTAGTGAGATTTGCTGAGTATCTTGATTAGCTGTAAAAGATGTTGGAGTCACAGTAAGTTTAAATCCAGCGATTGCAGCTACTGCAATATTCCAAGTACTGCCATCTTTTGGTACTTCTATAGAAATTGAAGAGTTGCTCTTAACATCAACCTCTTTAGTATCACCATTTTCATTAGTTAATGTAAGAGTTGTTGTTTTATCTTTTGGTAGACCTTCTACTGCTATGGAAATAGTTTCAGTAGGAACTTGTTTTTTAGAGAATGTAACATCAACAGCTGTAGTATTAAAGTTAGTAACAGTTATAGCGTAAGTCTTGCTAGGAGTATAGTTGTAACCATTAGTTGTAAAACTACCTATAGTTAGAGTATAAGCAGTACCATTTTCAGATGAAGGAATATGATCTAAGGTAGTAGAACTATTAATTGTAAGATTACCACTACTAACAATATTTCCATTAGTATCTTTGAGAGTGTAAGTTGCTGTAGGATTACCTATTGCTTCTACTGTAGCGTTTATTTTAATAGATCCTTCTTCAGCAGGCTTAGGAGCTGTGTATTCTATATTAACTGTTTTGGAAGCATCTTTAGCTAGAGTAAATGAAGCTGGTGTAGCAGAACCTGTAGCTCCATCAATAGCTGGAACACTTACAGTTAAGTCTGCACTATCGCCAACTACAACTTCTAGATTTGTAGTAGAGCCCCATTTAGCATTGGTTGATTCTGCTATTTTTTGACCATCTTTTAAGATTTGAACATCCGCTAATTTATCATTAGCTATAAAGTCAGGTTTTGCCGGTAATACTATTGATACAGTTGCTTTACCTTGCTCAGCAACAGGGCCTTCATTTTTCCAAACCCCCCATTGCCCAGATTGACTAGGATTTTCACCACGGGTCCACCATTTAGCAGTATATAAGTTGCCATTATATATAGCTTGAGAAGGCTTAGACTTATCGCTTGGATTGTATACAGTATTTGCATCCCACTGTTGTACTGAGTCACCAGGATTTACTGGATCTGGTGTAGGCGTAGGCTCCGGAGTTGGCTCTGGTGTAGGTTCTGGTGCTGGAGTTGGATCATCACCAATAACATCCCAAGCATCAGAGCCATATGTGCCACTTGGTTTATATGCAGCGATTTGGCACCATCCAGAAGCTGGCCAGACTTTGCATTTATATGTTTTGCCACCATCAGTTACTTGAGAGCCTGCAACGTATGACTTTAGGTTTGCAGTAGACCATGCATCAGTAGCATTAGCTATTGAAAATGATCCTATACCTATCAAAGCACAAACCATAGTAGGTGTAAGTTTAAGTTTATTTTTCATAATGGAATTCTCCTTATACAAATATTAATAACCGTAAGTGTATTGCTTACAAATTAATTTTATGCTTATGAAATAAAGCTAATCAAGAAAAAAATATTTTTCCTGATGTTTATTATGATTTGCATAAATAAAAATTAATTTTTCTTTAAAGGTGCTGGTATGTCATTGATTGCGACACAATATAACATATTGTCATAAATTGTTAATTATCAAAAACTAATAGCTGGCTGTAAAAACTAATAGCTAAATATGTATAGCTAATGGAATTGTTATACATTTTTAAATGCTATAATTTTGTTCATAAATAGATTCTTGATTCTTTAGATGCACAAAAAAATATTTTTATTATCTTTACCTCTTATATTATCTAATTTGGTTTTACCAATGGTTGGTATTGTCAATACTGCATTAATTGGTCATCTTAGTGATAGCAACTATCTTGCAGCTATAGGCTTAGGAGTTTCAATAATAAATGTTATTTGTTTCATGTTTTCATTTTTTAGAATGAGTTTGACAGGGTTGATAGCTCAGTCTCTTAATAATCTTGAAAAGATGCTGGAAATAGTTATAAAGGCAGTGTTAATTGCATTATTAATATCAATAATTATTTTTAGTCTTAAAAGTGTGATTCTGATTGCTGTATTAAAAATAGTAAATACTTCATTTGATATAAAAATGTTATTAGCAAACTTTTATAATATTGCTATTTATATTTTGTTTTTTTCATTATTAAATTATATTTTTATTGGTTTCTTTATTGGTGTTGGAAATCCTAGAGTAGTACTTTATAGTTCTATTATCTATATGAGTGTAGCAATAGGGTTGAGCACGCTCTTGGTGGTTATTCTCAATTATAATGTTGTTGGTGTAGCAATTTCTTTAGTTATAGCCTCTGCTAGTTGTAGTATATATCTGAGTACAAAAATATTTAGATATTTCTATAGATCAGGTAGTTTTAGTATCAAAAAGTTGGTAGATTTTAAGCTCTTAAATTTTGGTAGTTATATGCCTTTTCTTCAACTTAATATAAATATTTTTGTGCGTTCTTTATGTTTATTATTAGCATTTAATTCTTTTTATATATTTTCTTCGAATTACGGGAAAACTATTTTAGCTGCGAATACTATCCTTGTAGAAATAGGTATGTTTTTTGCGATGTTTCTAGATGCTCTTGCTAATACAACTGAGTCGTTAGTTGCTCAAGCGCACGTTGATAAAAATACTAGCCTATTGAGAGAAACTATCTATAAAACATTTGTGCAAAGTATGATACTAACTCTGGTTTTATCTATAGTTTATTTTTCTTTTAGTGGTTATATAATATCAATCTTTACCGATATTGTAGATGTTAAGATCCAGATAAATAAATATATTATTTTTTCGTTTCTTATGCCGTTATTTGCAAGTTTTAGCTTTTGGATAGATGGTGTGTTTGTAGGTCTCCTAAAGACTGTAGCAATGAGAAATGCGATGATTTTATCAGCAGGAGTGTATATTGCTTTTGTTTTTTTATTACAACCCTATGAAAATTATGGCTTATGGATTGCGCTAATATTATTCTATATAGCTAGAACAGTATTTTTGATGCTTCCACTAGGTCAGTATATTAAAAAAGGAGTTTAAATGCCGCATATAATCTTAGAAGTACCTCAACAATTTGATACAGAATTAGCAAAGAAGGTAATAAATTTAGCACAGCAATTTTTGGTAGAAAAGTTACCAACTAAATTAGAAACCTTTAAAAGTAGAGTTTATAGATACAGTTTTAGTAGTGTAGCTGGAGATGATAGCCTGGATGTAATCCATGTGCAGATAAAAGTTCTAAAAGGAAGAAAGCCTGGGCACCTAGAAGAGATCTCACAACAATTGAAAGCTAAAATTCGCGAAGTGTTAAATTCTGAAATTGATTTAGACAGTTATAGTGTAACTTTAGAGTTGATGGAGCTATCTACTGCTTATGCTAATTAATATTTGATTATCGTTATTATTTCACTAATATATACTAAAATCTTCAAACTTAGATATTAGAAAATTAATGAAAAACTATAATAGATTACTATTTTCATCATTAGGTGCTGCTTTTGAGTTCTATGATTTTGCAATATATTCAGTATTTGCTGTAGCTATTGGTAGTAAGTTTTTTGATAAAAGTAGTTCTATAAGCAATACGTTATTGGTTTTTTTAGTATATATCGTTGGCTATCTTGTGCGTCCTATTGGTGCTTGGGGGTTTGGATATATAGCTGATAAGAAGGGTAGAGCATTTGTCTTAAGGCTTAATATGTTCTTACTATTCTTCGCAACTCTTGCATTAGCTTTTTTACCTACGATAGAAAGTATTGGTGTTTTAGCTACTATTTTGTTTGTTGGTTTGCGTTGTATACAGTCATTGGCAGTAGGAGCTGAAATACCAGTATCAGTAGTATATATTGTCGAGAACTACCCTCAAAGACAAGGCTTTATGACTAGTATAGTGTTTTGTTGTTTGAGTATTGGGATTATGATGACATCACTTGTACTGTTTATATTAAATCATTTTACTAGCCAAAGCTTTATAGAAAATTACGGTTGGCGGATTGGATTTTTCATAGGTGCTTGTTTTACATTTATATTATTTTTCCTCAGAAAAAATATTGTTGATGTTCCTAGAGTTGTTGAAGCGCTAGATAAACCTCGCTCCGAAAACTCTTTGTTTATTGTGAAGGTAATTGTTGGTATAGCCTTAGTTGCTTGTATTGCTATGTTAACTACTCAGCTATATATGTTTTTACCAGCGTATAAACAAATGTATGTAGAGTCAAATTATGATATTTCTAATTTACTTCTAACTGGTTCTATAATTATGGCGATTAGTTGTTTGGTAGGTGGTTTTATTAGTGATTATGTATCTAAGTCTAAGGTGATGGCACTATTGATTTTGATAAGTATAGCAGTAACCCCAATCTTCTATAAAAATATGATTGCCGGAACTGATGTTTTTGCATGTTTTATTATTTTGTCAATTATAATGGGATTTTTTGCTTCAACATATAATGTGATTATTACAAATTTCTTTAGATTAGAATATAGGTGTCGCGGTTATGGTATTGCCTATAATTTGGGATATCTAATATTTTCTGCAGGCATACCTGCTTTGACAATATCGCTTATAGCTACAACTAATAATCTTCTGGTACCAGTATATTTAATTATATTTGCTGGAGCGGTATCATTTTTTGGGATTGCTGCTGCTAGTTGGTTTATGAGAAAGGCTTAAAAATCATTGCCGAAGGGTCTGATTTGAATTGATTATAGAGCTCAATTATATATCTATCGGTCATAGAAGATATATAATCGCTTATAATTCTGGCTTTCTCGTGAATGTTTTGCGTATTATAAAATATAGCACCAATGTCATCTGGTAATAGGCTTTCATCTGGAGTTGAGCTAATCAAAATATCAAAAATCTCTGAAATTATTTCTCGACCACGATATCTTAGGACATTGAGTTTAGGTGATTTTATAATTTTGAATAAAATATATTTTTTAAGTACTTCTACCTGTTTTCTAATCTTATTATTTAGATACACCTTTGAAATAATAGGAACTTCTAGGTTTAAGTCTAGTTCAATATTTTGAATGCAACTATTGACTAGTTTTGAAGTTAGTTTAGTGCGTAATAAGCTATTATTAGCAATATTTTTTGATATCTTGTATATCTCAGTGCTATCTGCATTGAAATCAATATAATCTGAAAATATATCTTTGAGGATATTTTGAATTTCATCCTTAGTAATCTCTAAATCACTAGGCATTGCATTGTAGATTTTATCTAGAAGCTTATTATCAATACTTGCCATAGATAGCGGATCTATAAATCCGCCTTTAAGAGCATCTTCGACATCATAAGTTGAGTAGGCAATATCATCTGCTACATCCATAATATAACATTCTATAGTTTTGAAGTTTTCTATAGTTGTTATGCCATAAGGCTCCAGGAGTTTTTGTTTAATATCTTCAACTAGTCCTGACTCTTCATGATAGTAGCCTTTTGTAAGCTTGCCTAGATCACTAATTGGTGGAATATGCTGATCATATTTTATAGTTGCTGCAAGAGTTCTATATGTTAGATTTAAACCAAAAGTTTGCTTTTGATCAATATCTTTTTTCGCAGTATGTGATATCAGTCGTAGCGTCTGAGCATTACTTTCAAAACCACCAAAATTATGCATTTTTTTATTTAAGGCAACTTCACCGTTATGACCAAAAGGAGGGTGCCCAATATCATGGCAGAGTGCTGCTGTTTCAATTAGATCATAATCTAAATTTAGTCCATGTTCTGCGTTAAGTTTAACAGCTATAGATTTGGCTATTTGTGCTACCTCTAGAGAGTGAGTAAGCCTATTTCTAAAAAAGTCATTTTCAAAACTAGGGAAAATTTGTGTTTTTGCTTGAAGTCTTCTAAATGATGAAGAGTGAACGACACGAGCATAATCCCGTCTGAAAGGAGAAAAGTTATCCTTTTTTGATATATCATTATTTTGTCTTAGATAATCATTTTCATGATAAAGATTTATTGCCATATATACTCAAATATAATTTGTGATTATATATTAAATATTAGAGTAAATGACTAGATATGCAATATTTTAGTAGTAAGAAAGATAAAGAGACTAAGAATAATTATTCTTGAACATCAAATCTGCCAAGCATCATAACTTTATGCCAAGCTTTTGCAAAGTCATTTACAAACTTTTGCTCATTACCATTTTCAGCATAAACTTGAGCCACAGCTTTAAGTTCAGAATTTGAACCAAAGATTAGATCTACAGAAGAAGCAGTCCACTTTTGTGCACCAGTTTTTCTATCTATACCGATATACTCACCATTGTTTGTGTCAGATTTTTCCCATTTTGTAGACATATCAAGTAAGTTTACAAAGAAGTTGTTATTTAACTGACCAGGAGTTTTGGTAAATACACCTTCTTGGGAGTCATCGTAGTTTACATTTAGTGCACGCATACCACCAACCAAGACAGTCATTTCAGGTATATTTAGATTAAGCATGCTTGCTTTTTCAACTAGTGCTTGAGGTAGCTTGTTAGATGCTAGACTACCATCACTATAGTTTACAAAGCCATCAGCTTTTGTTTTTAGATAGTTGAAAGACTCTATATCAGTTTGAGCTTGAGTAGCATCTGTTCTACCTGGTACAAATGGTATTTCTATAGTATAACTAGCTTCTTTAGCTGCTTGCTCAACACCAACATTACCACCTAGTACTATTAAGTCTGCTAATGATACTTTGGTGCCATCAGTTTTGCTATTGTTAAAGTTGGTTTGAATCTCTTTAAGCTTAGCAAGAACAACTTCAAGTTTAGCAGGTTGATTCATTTGCCAATCTTTTTCAGGAGCTAAAGCAATTCTTGCACCATTTGATCCACCTCTATAGTCGGTTTTACGATAAGTAGAAGCTGAATCCCAAGCAGTTCTTATAAGTTGTTGATTCGTTAATCCAGAGTTTATGATATCTTGCTTAAGTTGAGCGATATCTTGAGCTGATACTTGCTTGTAGTCAGCAACAGGTACAGGATCTTGCCATATAAAGTTTTGTTCAGGAATCCAAGGACCTATATATCTAGATTTTGGACCCATATCTCTATGTGTTAATTTAAACCATGCCTTAGCAAATTCTTCTTTAAATTCTTCAGGATTATTGTAGAATTCTTGAGTATATTTATTAAATCCATCGTCTTCTTTTAATGCTAAGTCTGTTGTAAACATTATAGGTTTATGTTTTACACCTGGCTTATGAGCATCAGGAACCATATTTTCTGGCTTAGCATTTGTAGGAGTCCATTGATGAGCTCCAGAAGGGCTAAGAGTTTTTTCCCAATTTAAGTTATATAGGTTATGTAAGAAATCATGATTCCAAAAAGTTGGTGTAGAAGTCCAAGAGCCTTCAAGACCACTACCCATAGTATCATCACCCATGCCAGTACCGTAGCTATTATGCCATCCTAAGCCCTGTTGCTCGATAGGTGCTTTATCCGGAGCAGGACCAATATCTTTTTTGATATCTTTCTCTGGAACTGCACCATGAGTTTTACCAAATGTGTGACCACCAGCAATAAGAGCTACTGTTTCTTTATCAGTCATACCCATAGCTCTAAAAGCTTGGCGAATTTCACTAGCAGCACCTTTTATATCAGGTTTGCCATCTGGACCTTCAGGGTTTACATATATCAGACCCATTTGAGTTGCTGCATAAGCTGGAGCAAGCTTGCCATCTTTGACATTACTAGACATTAGTTGTTCAGGAGATATACCCCAGTTTGTATCATCGCCTTGCCAATCGTCTTCTCTACCAAAGGCAAAACCAATCGGCTTCATACCCATTGATTCTAATGAAACAGTACCAGCTAAAACAATCAAATCAGACCATGATACAGCATCACCATATTTCTGCTTGATTGGCCATAAAAGCTGTCTTGCTTTATCAAGGTTAACATTATCTGGCCAACTATTTAGCGGAGAGAATCTTTGCTGACCACGATTAGCACCACCACGACCATCTGCTAATCTGTAAGTACCAGCATCATGCCAAGATAATCTAATAAAGAAAGGACCATAATTACCAAAATCTGCAGGCCACCAATCTTGAGATTGGGTCAAAAGATCTTGCATATCCTTTTTAAGTTCTTCAGTATTTAACTTCTTGAAAGACTGGTGATAGTCATAGTTTTTCCCCATTGGACTATCAAGCTTATTTAGATTACGTAAGGGCGATAAATCTACACTTTGAGGTGTAGCCATTTCGGTATTTTTGTCATCAGCTATAGCACTATTGGCTGCTAGTAGCATTCCAGACATTCCTAATGCTGTTACAATTTTCTTTAGCATGGTGATTTCCTCGCTATAAAGTTAACTTATAATACAAGATTCTTCTTATATTTTCTAAACTGAACCGAATCTTATCTTTAAAATAAAATTAAGGTCTACAAGTGATTGTATGTAAATGAAAAAGTCTAGTCAAATAGTATATGGTTATAAGCTCTATAACAATTTCTTATATATTCATTAATTTAAAGATTTATTTTGATTTATTCACAGTCCACCAGTGATATCGATAATAGTTCCTGTGCAGTAGTTTGCACCATCTGATAATAGCCATATAACTCCACTAGCAATCTCTTCAGGATAACCACCTCTTTTAAGCGGGATTTTATGTTTGATTTTATCAACTCTAGCAGCATCACCAGATAGCTTATGGATATCTGTATAAGTAGAACCAGGTCTAATACAATTTACAAGGATTCCTTCATCAGCTAGCTCTTTTGATAATCCTTTTGTAAGAGTATCAATCGCACCTTTGGTACAAGCGTAATCTATATACTCATTAGGGGAGCCAGAGCGAGATGCACCAGATGATATGTTAATAATCTTACCACCACTGTAGCCATATTTTTGCGACATATTTTTTATCGCATGCTTTGCACATAGAATATTTCCAATAGCATTTACTTGGAATACTTTTTGTAGACGATCAGCACTCATATCCTCTAGCCGACAGGTCTGAAAAATTGTACTAGCATTATTTATAAGAGCATATATAGAACCATGCTGAGAAATAAATTCATCAAACATTATTTTGATATCTTCTTCATTTGCTATGTTAGCACAATGAGTAGAAATATTGATGTTATATTCAGATAGCTGAATTTTTAGTTTATCAATATTCTTATGATTTTTATTATAATGTAAACCAACATTATAACCAGCTTTTGCTGCCGCTAATGCTATGGCAGATCCAATTCCACCATTAGCACCAGTGATTAAAATATTTTTCATAAATGTATTTTTTAGTGTTTTTTTGCACTTAGGTTCCAGCAGATAGCTAATAATGCAGTAGCAATCACACAAGAGCCTAATAAGAATATAAATACAGCATCCCAACCTAGCATAGTTGCGATAATACCAATCACCGCTTGAGCTCCAACTGTACCTAAGAAATAGCCAAACAATCCTGTGAATCCAGCTGCAGTACCACCAGCTTTTTTAGGCACTAAGTCCAAAGCTAATATTCCTATCAAAGCAACAGGTCCGTAGATAAGTACACCCATAGCAGATAATGAAAGTAGTAATACCCAAGCAGTGTCACTATACCAGTATACAAATAAAGCACCGATGAATAAAAGCATACATATCACACCCATAGGAGCTCTACGACTACCAAAATATTTATCTGTTATCCAACCAATTATTATAGTTCCTGGAATCGCAGGTAATTCAAACAATGCAAATCCCAAAAGTCCTGTAGTTGTTGACATGTGCTTAACATGAACAAGATAATATGTTGACCAGCTTAAAAGACCATATCTGGCACAATAAACAAAAGCATTTGCAAATGCAATTAGCCAAACCCATTTATTGTTTAGGACATATTTAAAGAAGATTTCTTTAGCTGAAAACTCTTGTTCATGATGAGCTTCTGAAGTTGTATAGCCTTTGTATACTTCTATAGCTGGTAAGCCAACTGATTGAGGAGTATCAGCACCAAATATCAAAACTAAAATAGATACAAATATACACATTGCACCAGCAACATAAAAAAGTCCGTGCCAGTTATCATTGAATATTAGTAGTCCAATAGGTACAACTGCAATAGCTAAAAATCCAGCACCAACATTATGAGCAGTATTCCAGATTCCCATTTTTGTACCACGCTCATTAGCACAAAACCAGTGTGTCATGATACGCGCACATGCTGGCCATCCCATACCTTGTACCCATCCGTTAACAAGCATGGCAATGAATAACACAAGTACGCCTAGAGATAATAAGCTTGGTAATAAAAGGTTTATAAGCCCCGTAATAAATAATCCAATAGCCAAAAATATCTTTGCATTACTTCTATCTGAAATATTTCCCATCAAAAATTTACTTATACCATAAGCTATACCTAAACCCGCTCCAATTAGTCCAAGCTCATCTGGAGTTAAGGTTGTAATATATTGTTTTGATACATCGAAACTACTACGACCAAAATAGTATGTGAAATAGCCTATATAGGCTACCAAAAACATTCTCAGGCGCCAATGAGGGTAAGCTTTTTGAATTTGCTCTTTAGCTAATAAAGGCAGAGCTTTCGCAGGTTTAAGAAAATTCATTATTAATTGGTAAATATTAAACAATAGTAATTCGCTAGTTTAGTTTAATTTTTGGTATTCAGCAATATAAATTAACTGTTTAATTGGGATGTTTTAGGTAATGATTAGAATTTTTTTGGAAAAGGGATGTTAGGATAAGCAGGTGGTAAATCTAAACCTTTAGCTGCTTCTACACCTCTTAGTATGTCTGGTCTATCAGTAATGATACCATCAACTTTCCAATCGATTAAGTTATTGATAACTTCATAGTTGAAATCACTACCTTCATCTTCTGTCCAGCCCCAAGTCACAACTTTGACACCTAGTTTGTGAGCTTCTTCAACATCTTTTTTAGTTAGATCTTTTTCATAAGGTTCCCAGAATGTACCGCCTAATTTTTTGACCATTAATGGATAATTGTAATTATAGTCTTTAGGATCAAGTGGAGCTGTCCATTTTTGGTAATCCGTAAGTTGTTTTGCTTGTTCGGCATTCATTGGCTCTGTTGTATGATCTGTCAAATATGCTGTTTTGACTTTTGGATTTAATTTCTGTAAATCTACTAGAGCTTGCCATTCAAAAGATTGTACTTCAACATTATCAGTCATATCTGTTTTAACCAAAACTTTGTTTAAAGCTTCAGCCATTTCTTCTGCAGTCCAACTTGCATTTGGATCATAAGGGTTGGTTTTTATCTCAATTTGTAGACGAACTCTACTACCAACATTAGATTTGACATAGTTGATAACTTCTTCAAGTGTTGGCATGTGAACATTATCCATACCAATATGATTTGGATACATTTTTGCTGTTGCAGAATTAGGTTTTATATATCCAACTGTGTATTTTTTGACTTGATCTAAAGTGAGATCTTTTATTGGAGTTTTTTCTGTTACCCAATTACCATTTTCATCTTTTGTAAGATCTGGGTTTAGTGTTAAATCGTGTGTTACAACTAAAACTTTGTCTTTAGTCATATTTATATCCATATCAATAACATCGACACCAACACGCATAGCCTCTGTATATGCTGGCAAAGTGTTTTCTGGAGCAATAGGTCTAAGACCTCTATGAGCATAAATGTTTATAACATCAGCAGTAGCGATACTAACACTACATAAAGTAAAAGCAGTTGCGGTAATTTTTTTGAACATTTTGACTTACATGATTTGGTTGAAAGCAGAAGTATAATTACTTTTTTATTATCAAATAGCAATATTTTTATATCAGAAAAATGGTTTTTTATGATAGTTGTTTACTTTATAATCACCGTAGTGATTTTTATCTTTGATTAGTGATGTCGATTAGAAAAAAAATTATAATTGTATCGATTATATTTGTTACTTTTGTCTTAGGATTTATTTATTATATTAGTAGATCGAGTATTAAAGTAATTCCTGGTTACGTTGGTACAGATGTTAGATATATATCTTCACAGGAAAGTGGTAGGCTTCTTAGATTAGATGTAAGTCAAGGAGAGTATATTAGAGAGGGGCAATCATTATTTCTAATTGATTCATCAAAAAATCAGACTTTATTAGATTCAAATAAATTTTTGTACAGTGCATCTCAGGCAGTCTCAGAAAATATGTCTAAAGGTAAAAGACAACCATATATAGAAAAGACAGCCATCGATATATCTAATGCTAAAGCAAATTTAGCCGTTGCATCTAAAGAGTATCAGCGCCAACAAATGTTATTAAAAGATGATAGTACTTCTCAAAAAGAATTTGAACAGGCGCAAAGTAAATATATCCAAGCAAATAATCAAGTTGAAGTATTAGAGGTAATGCAAATTATTAATAATTTACCTGCTCGAGAGGATTTGCGAAATGCGATTGACTTTATGTCAAAATTTATCAATAGTAACTCTAAATATTTACAACAAAAAATCAGTTCAGCAGATGTTAAATCACTAGAAAATGGTTATGTTTATCAGATTTTTTATCACAAAGGTGAAGAAGTACGGGCGTATAGTCCAGTAATGACTATTATTAATCCTAAAGATGTATATATTGTATTTTACTTATCAAAGGATAATTTAGCTAACCTACATATTGGTCAAAGTATTAAATTTATTACACCTAATAATAAGAGTTTAGAAGCTAAAGTTAGTTATATCTCACAAAAGGCTGAATATACACCACCATTATTGTATGGCATAAATTCTGATTCAGAGATTTCTTTTGAAGTGCATGCTAAGGTTGATTACTCTGCAAATAGCTCTGAGATTCATATCGGAGAGCCTGTAAAGGTAGAGCTAAGATGATAAGTGACAAAGAAGATCAACTAATAATAGATGTCAAAAACCTTACCAAAGTCTATGGTGATAAAACGGTAGTTGATAATATCTCTCTGCAAGTTAAGCAAGGGGATATTTATGGTTTTTTGGGACCTAATGGTTCAGGTAAGACAACCTCTATAAGAATGGTATGTGGTCTACTTCCAATTACAAAAGGTGAGGGTACTTGTCTTGGTTATGATATAGGTACTCACGCGAGTATTATTAAACAGCAAGTTGGTTACATGACTCAGAAATTTACACTCTATCCAGATCTTACAGTTAGAGAGAATCTCAAGATTTTTGCGCGACTTCATAGTTTAAAAAATATTAAAGAAGCTGTTGAGAAGACTATAGATAATTTACAAATAGGTAAAGCTAGAGCGAATCAAAAAGCTTATGAGTTATCAGGTGGTTGGAAACAACGATTAGCTTTAGGTGTGGCAACAATTCATGATCCTAAATTATTACTATTAGATGAACCTACAGCTGGAGTAGATCCAAAAGCACGTAGAGAATTTTGGGACTATATATCTACTCTATCAAGTAAAGGCATCACAACATTGGTATCAACTCACTATATGGATGAAGCAGAAAGATGCAATAAGTTGTCATATATCGCTTATGGAAAGCTGTTATCTAGTGGTACTCAAAAAGATATTATTGATAGCTGTGGTATCAAAACATACAATATTTCAGGCAAAAATGTTTATAGCCTTGTGTTAGAGCTTCAAGATAATACTGAAGTTGAGCAAGTATCAATGTTTGGTAGTAGTGTACATCTTAGTGTTAAAAATAATGTTGATATTACACATATTCAAACAGAGTATAATCAATTTGAATGGCAATCAATAGAAACATCACTTGAGGATGCTTTTATATATTTGATGAGTAGCCAAAAGGATAACTTTGCATGAAGTATTTTGATATTAATAGGTACTATGCGATTTTTCTCAAAGAAGTTATTCATATGCTTAGAGATAAAGTCACAATTGGACTAGTGATTGGTATACCACTTATTCAGCTAATACTATTTGGCTTTGCTATAAATATGAATCCAAAGCATCTAAGTACAGCAATAGTTAATGCTGATAAGACACTACAAACAAACTATCTAATCGAGAAAATTAATAATACTGGTTATTTTGATATCAAATATCAAGACATCTCAAGAGATGATGCGACAACACTAATGCGTAAAGGTAAGGTACAGTTTATTATAGATATACCGCCTAACTTTACTAAGCAAGTTTATCGTGGTGAATCTCCGAATATTCTAATAATAGCAGATGGAGCAAATGCAACTTCAAACTCAGGTGCTTTACAAGCTGTTGATAAGGTCAAAGAGATATACAGTCAATACTTTTCTAATAAACAAATACCTCAGCCACAGCCTTTTAATTTTGTAATCCATAATAAATATAATCCAGAGAGTAAAACACAAAATAATATCGTACCAGCATTGGCAGGAGTGATTTTGACTATGACTATGGTTATGGTTACATCTTTGACAATCACACGCGAGAAAGAGTATGGAACTATGGAATCTCTACTTGCGACACCTGTTACATCTCTTGAGATTATTTTCGGTAAGATTACTCCATATATTGTGGTTGGTTATATTCAGTTATTGCTTATTATAATATTTGCCAAAGTAATATTTGGAATAACTATAGTTGGTAGTATTTTACTATTACTTATCGCAACTTTTCCTTTCATTATTGCAAATCTCTTGGTGGGTATTACATTTTCAACTATTGCTGATACACAATTACAAGCAATGCAAATGACATTCTTCTTTTTCTTACCATCGATATTGCTGTCAGGATTTATGTTTCCATTTGATGGTATGCCAGAGTGGGCACAAGTCATAGGTAATATTTTACCTTTAACTCATTATCTAAATATTGTCCGAGAAATTCTTCTCAAAGGAGGAGGATTCTTTGATATTCTAAATAGCATTTATCCACTATTGATTTTTATGATTGTGGTTTCGATAATATGTATTAAAAAATACAAAAATACTATTTAGATTATTTAGACGAACTTTAATTCTACTTAAATACAAATTTCTTTTATGGTATCTTTAAGGCTTAAAAATTAGAATCTAAAAAATTAGGAAATAAGTTTGTTAAATTATAAAGAGAATTTTATTGGCAGGAACATCAAATCAGATGTATTATCTGGTTTTGTAGTTGCAGTTGCTCTTATCCCTGAAGCTATAGGCTTTTCATTTATCGCGGGAGTATCTCCTACAGTTGGTTTATATACTGCTTTTATATTGGGTCTGATAACAGCTCTTATAGGTGGTAAACCCGGGATGATCTCTGGAGCAACTGGAGCGGTAGCAGTTGTATTAGTAAGCTTAGGTATTCAAGTTAAGGCATCACTTTCTCCTGAGATGCTAAACTCACTTACCCAGTCTGGTGAACTAAGTAGTTATATCCTGCAGTACATATTGTTATGTGCGATTATGGCTGGTGTTATACAAGTTATAATTGGGATACTTCGCTTAGGTAAGTTAATTCGCCTAGTACCACAACCGGCGATGTATGGTTTTGTTAATGGTTTAGCTATAGTTATCGCTTTAGCACAAATACCGTTATTCCGAGGTGAAGGAATTACAATGTATGTATTAGTTGGCGTAACTATGTTGATAGTTTACTTCTTACCTAAATTTACTGATAAAGTGCCTTCAGGTCTAGTAGCAATTATTGTTATAACAGCTGTAGTAGTATTCTTCAAATTACAGACAAAAAATGTTGGAGATTTGGCAGATATCTCTGGAGCATTTCCAAGTTTTGCATTGCCTAATATTCATTTGACTATGCAGTCATTTCTTATGGTATTACCTTATGCTGTGATTGTTGCACTTGTTGGTTTGATTGAATCACTGCTGACATTATCAGTGCTTGATGAAATGGATAATAAGCGTGGTAATGGTAATCAAGAATGTATCGCTCAAGGTACTGGTAATATTGTTTGTGGTTTCTTTGGTGGGATGGCTGGTTGTACCATGATAGGTCAGTCGATAATTAACTTCACAAATGGTGGGCGTGGGCGTTTATCATCATTAACAGCAGCATTGCTACTGATATCTTTTGTAGTTGCTCTATCTGGGTATATATCTTATATTCCTGTCGCGGTGTTAGCTGGTATTATGTTTATGGTGTGTATCAATACTTTTGAGTGGGAGAGTGTTAATCGTATCCGTTATATGCCAAATTCAGATAAGGTGGTTTTAGTAGCGGTCACAGTTATTACTGTATTTTCGGACTTAGCGATTGCCGTTATTTCTGGTGTGATTATTTCAGCTTTAGTTTTTGCTTGGAAGAGTTCACAAGTACATAGCCGTACTCATAGAGAAGATGACAATACAAAAGTATATGAGTTTTTTGGACCACTATTTTTTGGTTCAACATCTTCGTTTAAGAGCTTATTTGATGTAAATTATGATCCAGATAATGTTATATTAGATTTTGCTAACTCTAGAGTTATGGATATCTCCGGAGCTGAGGCAATAGATGATATTACTAAGAAATACTTAGATTTAGGTAAGAAAGTTACGCTTAAACATCTAAGTGAAGATTGTCGTAAAATACTCAAAAGTGCTGGTCCATACTGTGTTTTTGAAGAAATAGATCCAACTTATAAACTCGCGAGGGATGTCTAATGGAAAAGATTAAAATAAATACTACTAATGCACCGCAAGCTATAGGTTCGTATGAGCAAGCTATAAAAGTAGGAAACTTTGTATATACTTCTGGTCAAATACCACTAAAAGCAGATGGCACTATGTCTGGAGAGTGTGTTAAAGAACAAACTACTCAAGTCATGCAGAATCTAAAAGCAGTATTAGAAGCAGCAGGCTCAGGTCTAGATAAAGTAATCAAGGCAACTATCTTTATCAAAGATATGACAGAGTTTAAGCTTATTGATGAAGTTTATGGCTCTTTCTTTAATGGTAATTTCCCAGCTCGTTCATGTGTAGAGGTAGCTAGGTTACCAAGAGATGTGAAGGTTGAAATAGAAGCGGTCGCTTTAGCAGAGTAATAATTTTTTATACTATCTCTTATTAGAAGAGATTATAAAGTTTGAAGCCTAAGACAGTAATTATCATTACTACAGAAGGGTAGAATGTTAAAGTGAATCCTAAAGCTCTGGCACTGGCTCCTTTTCTATAATTAACAAAGAATAATACTCTTCCTAGAGCAAAAGTGAAAGCTGCGAAAATGATAGTTGACATACTTTGAGCTGGCATGATTACAGACCAAGCAGTATATGCTACAAAAGCTATACATAATTGCTCTAAAGTATTTTGTATTAAAGATTGTAGGATCTTAGCTTGCTGTGATCCTTGTGTTAACCCACTACCATTTATATCAGTATCACTAAAGAAGCGATATTTTGCTAATCTTGCTACGGCAATTACAAGAAATACCCCAGGAATTATTAAACTATTAAAAGCTATAGTAATTTTATTATCTATTTTTCCCAAATTAAAAACATCACATATTGATCCTATAGCAACTATCAAAACAGATAGAACTATTCCAATTAATAATCCCTGTAAAACGCCTTTTTGTTCATTGGTCATATATCCAATCCTATATTTTTATCTCTTAGAAGTATTATGATTTCTTAAATGATAACTTGCAAACTTTAATAAAAACAATTTACTTAGGATATCTATATAAGATATATTGAAATTATGACTTCTTAATTTTGAAATCAATATGAAAATATTTCGTCACTTATATGCACAGGTTTTACTTGGTATATTTATAGGAGTTTTACTTGGAATTATTGCTCCTCATTTCGCTGTGGCTTTGAAGCCTTTTGCAGATGTTTTTGTTAAATTAATCAAGCTGATGATAGCCCCAATTATTTTCCTCACTTTGGTATCTGGTATTGCTGCAATGAAAGACTTAAAAGCAGTGGGTAAGATAGGTGGAGTGGCATTATTGTATTTTTTCTCAATGACTATAGTTGCTCTAATTATTGGGATGGTTACAGCAAATTTATTAAAGCCTGGATTAGGTCTTAATATCGATCCAAATACTCTAGATGCTAGCGCCGCAAAAGCGTATATGGGAAATGTTGAGCATGTGGCAAATATGCAAGACTTTTTTATGAATATTATTCCTCATACATTTGTAGGAGCTTTTACAGATGGCGATATTCTACAGGTACTTTTTGTATCAATATTATTTGCTGTTGGCTTAGTAATGTATGGAGAATCAGGCAAGCCAATATTAGATGGTATCCAGAGCTTATCCAAAGTATTTTTTAAGATAATTCATGTAATAATGCATTATTCACCGATAGCTGCTTGTGCTGCGATTGGTTATACAATAGGTATGTATGGAGCAGGTACACTGCTTGGATTATTGGGGTTGTTATTATGCTTTTATATCACATGTTTGATATTTATCTTAGTATTTTTAGGGTTAATACTAAAGCTATATTGTGGCATAAATATATTTAAACTACTTGGATATATCAAGACAGAAATACTTATCGTATTAGGTACTTCATCATCAGAAACAGTTCTACCAAATTTGATGGAGAAACTTGAGAATTTAGGTTGTGATAAATCGGTTGTAGGTCTGGTGATACCAACTGGATATTCTTTTAATTTAGATGGTACAGCTATATATTTATCACTAGCTGCGATATTTATAGCACAAGCATTAGGTATAGAGCTTACTTTGAGCCAGCAAGTTTTTATGCTATTAATTATGGTTATTAGTTCAAAAGGGGCAGCTGGTGTTACAGGCAGTGGATTTATTATATTAGCGAGTACTTTGAGCGCCTTGGGCGTAGTACCAGTTGCAGGTATTGTGATTATCTTGGGTATAGATAGATTTATGTCAGAAGGGCGCGCTATTACAAATATGATTGGTAATACCATAGGAACGATTATTATATCCAAATGGCAGAAGAAATTAGATATTGATAAATTAAATAGTGAGTTGAGAGGGTAAACAAATCTATCCTATTTTTTTCGATACTTTTGCAATCTACTTTTAGGTTTATCAGGAATAGTCATCTCTATAAAACCTTGCTCTAAAGCTGGATTAAGATACCTGTCAGCAAATGATTTTCTATCTTTTAAGCCTAATTTATCTTGTATTTCTTGTCTTGATAGCTCCAAAGTTCCTAAAACTTTGAGAAGCTCTTTGACTTGGGGGGTAACATGCTGTGTGACTTGGGGGGTAATATCTTTGATTGAGATTAGAAGCATCTCAAGCATAAACTCTATAAATACAGAGCAATCAGTGTTATCTGTACTATCTTTAATAGCTTTATAATATGCTTGTTGGTTGTCATATATGATGCTTTCAACTGGTAAATAACTAAAGATTTCATTCCATTGGCTTAAAATTAGCGATTGCCATAATCTACCCATACGACCATTACCATCAGCAAATGGATGTATAAACTCAAACTCATAATGAAAAATACAACTACTTATCAAAGGATGTTCATCTGTATTAGATATCCAATTAAATAGATCAGCCATTAAATGAGGAAGTTTCTTACTTGGAGGTGCAACATGAATTACATCACTACCAGACATAACACCAACAGATCCAGAGCGATAGCAACCTATCTCATCAACCAAACCAGTCATTAGAAGCAAATGAGTTTCAATAAAGTCTTCTTCACTTTTATAGTTTAGTGTGTTAAAAGTATCATAAACCTTGATAGCATTTCTGATTTCTAAAATTTCTTTTTGAGGAGCTAAAACTTTTTTACCTTCAAGTATTGCTGTAATAACAGACTCATCTAGAGTATTACCCTCTATTGCTAGAGTTCCGCGTATAGTTTTAACTTTATTTACTTTGCGTAGTCTAAGATCTCTTTGGATTTTTGATGAAGCATTTATCTCACCAACCATTTGGCTTATTTCAGATACTAATGAAACAATTTTAGATGTAATAGTGTATGGCGGCTTATACTTCATCTCGTACTTTATATAAGTAATTTAATTGTTATAAATTATAACATTTTATTTTTCTATAAATTTGAAAAGAGTTTTATTGATATATCCGCTAGATTCTATTCTAGAAACCAATACTTCTAGTAATCATAAAACCAATTAAATATAATCTTTATATAGACCTTAAAATAATTTTATCTAAATGGTTAAATCTAAACCTAAGTCAAAAAAACAAATTTTGAGATTGATATTTCTTCGATTTGAAGAAGTGTTTTTTTTCAAAAATGGCAACTGTGGAGGGGTGAGGTTTGGATAAAGATTGTATAACTAGCTCACTTAAAAAACTTTTAGAACAACCTAATGCTTTATGTATAGCCATCAATGGTCAATGGGGAGTTGGTAAAACTTATTTTTGGAATGAATTTACAAAAGAAAGTTTCAAGAATATTAAAGAAACTACTCTCTCCATATCTATCAAAGAGTTCATCATTCGTTGTAAGAGTAAACCTAGCACCATATTTAACTTTAAAGATATTTATTTACAAGCTAAAGATCAATACAAAAAAGAAAAAAATATTAAAACAGCAGTTTATATATCGTTATTTGGTAAAGAAACTTTATCGCAAGTTAAAGAAGAGTTATTAATACAAATTTATAGAGAAAACAATTGGATTAATAAATTAAAAAATAAATTTGGTACTTTAAAATATAATGGTTTGAGTGCTGGAGCATTGCTTACTTTTTTTGAAAAAAAAGATTTTGAAAATCTTATTATTTGTTTTGATGACTTTGAACGAATATCAGATAAATTAAATTTAAAAGATGTCTTCGGATTAATATCTGAGCTTAAAGAGCAGAAAAACTGCCATATCGTTATGATTTTGAATAATAACGAGTTAGAAGAAACTGAGATTTTGGGTATTTATAAAGATAAGATAGTTGATTATGAATTTGAATATAACCCTTCACCAGAAAACTCATTTGATTTGGTAAAAAATGAGCTTTTAGCTTTTCATCAAAATGCTTTAGATTATTTTTATAGATTTAATATAAATAATATACGAAGTATAAAGCGAGTTATTAATGCCCTAAATGATTATAGTTTTATACAAAACAAGCTTACTTACTATATTGGGTTAGAAAAGGCTATAGTTAACAAAATAATAGGTTTAGCTTATGTTAATGCTATTAGCCAGACTAACTTTGAAGATTTGGATACGTATAATCAAAAATATTCTTTGGATAAAACTTTAACTGATGGTGAACCAGAGAAAGATAAAGAAAAAGAGGAGTTGTCAAAGTATCTAACAGTTGATAGTTATTACAGATTTACTATATCTGATTTAGAAACGAATATAATTGAATATCTTAGAACGTCAATAGTAAATAAAGAATCCATTAATATGGTTATTGATAAAAATATAGCTCGAATAAAAAAATCTAACATACAAGATGAGTTACAAGAGTTTATCAAAAAATCTCAAAATGATTTGACATACACCTTTGAAGAGTATGTAAGAGATGTTTTTAACAAATTAAATCAAAATAAAAGTCAAATAGAAGAGTTTATAGATTATAGAAACTTTCTTTTTTATATAGAAGAATTAATGAATTTTGATAAAAAAAATGAAGAAAAATATAGAAAATTTGCAATACCAGTTTTAAAAAAATATATTGAAAACTGTCTTTCTAATAATCATTTTTGTGCTAGACAATCGATAAATCAAATAGTTGGTTTTGATAACTCTTTAAAGGATTTTTATGAAGAAGAAATAGCAAGAATTAATCAAATTAAAATTAGTGATAAAGATGCTGTTAAAAATATTATGAAAGATGTTTTATTCAAACGAAGTTGGGATGAAGAACCTCAGATACTGTCTAGCATTAGTATAGATATTCTAAAAGAATATTTATTAAGTGATATGAATTTCATGTATTACTTTAGAGAATTTATAGATTGGGTTAATAGTTTTAGTATCAGAAGCGAAAATGGTTATGAGTCTTTTAGAAAAAATCTTATTAAAGCTATGGAAGAGCTATTGAATGAAGGAACTCAAGACCAAAAAACAAAATTAGCTATGATACTTGAAAGATATAAAAAATAAGCAAATTCACAGAAGAAAAACTAGAGCTTGCATTTATTGAGCTACTTGGGGAGTAGAAGAGACCACCCCACCACCTGCGGTGGCACCCCTCCAGCGGAGGGGAATTTGGCTTATAGCTAAGCTTAGGTACATTCCCTTTCTGTGAAAGGGTGGATTGCGAAGCAAAACAGGATAGTACTATACTTGGTAAAAAAATGAACAAATTTACAGAAGATGAGGTTTTCAAAGAGATATTTAAACAAGCTGAGAATTTTAAGAAGAATAGATAATTAAAAGGCTCTTTCCAATTAACTGTGTAAATTCTTAATTAAGATGCTAGATTATTTCTAGCAAAATATTAAGGATAAAAACAATGTCTAAAAATAAGAAATCAGAAGATATTTACTCAATGCTAGCAGACCAGATACTAGATTCTAGAGTTGATGTTAACCAGATGTTTGAGAAAGATGGTTTACTCAAGCAACTGACAAAAAGGTTATTGGAAAAAGCATTAGATACAGAGATGAATAGTCATCTTGGCTATTCAAAGCATCAACGAAGCAATTCTTCAAATGCTAGAAATGGCTATAGCAATAAAAGCCTATCTACAGATAGTGGCAATATAGATATATTAGTACCTAGAGATAGAGAAAGTGAATTTGAGCCACAAATAGTTCCTAAAAGAGTAACAAAAATAAATGGCTTAGATCAAAAAATCATATCTCTGTATGCTAAAGGCATGAGTACTACAGATATCCAACAGCAACTATTTGAGCTGTATGAGGCAGAGATAAGTACAAGCTTTATAAGTGATGTTACAGAAGCTATTATTAATGATGTTAAAGCATGGCAAAATAGACCGTTAGAGTCCGTTTACCCAATAGTATTTTTTGACTGCATAGTCGTTAAAGTTAGAGAGGATAAGCGTATTATTAACAAGGCAGTATATGTTGCACTAAGTGGTCACAAAGATGTATTAGGTCTTTGGATAAGTCAAAATGAAGGTTCTAAGTATTGGCTAGGAGTTTTTACTGAATTAAAGAATAGAGGCTTAGAGGATATATTTATAGCATGTACAGATAATTTAAAGGGTATGTCTGATACTATACAAGCTGTATACCCTCAAACAAAACATCAGCTTTGTATTGTTCACCAAATTAGAAACTCTTTAAAATATGTGCCTTACAAAGATAAAAAAGAAGTGGCAAGAGAGCTAAAGAAAATATATGACGCTGAAACCATTGATATAGCTGAATCTGAGCTTGAAAACTTTGCAAGCAAGTATGATGCTAAATACCCATTAATTTCAAAATCTTGGCTAAATAACTGGGATAATCTGACTGTATTCTTGCAATACCCTCCAAAAATTCGTAAAGTAATTTATACTACTAATGCGATAGAGTCGCTTAATAGTCAGTTTAGGAAAGTTATTAAAAATAAAAAAGTATTTCCTAAAGATGACTCTGTGTTCAAATCTTTATATTTGACTATAGATTATTTGACTAAAAAATGGTCTATGCCTGTGAGATATTGGAGTGAGGCTATGCCTTATTTCGCTATAGAATTTGAAGATAGAATTCAGAGATTTATGTAAGTGAATTTACACACTTATTTGGAAAGGCTCAATTAAAACCTAACAACCCTATCAAATTTATTCAAAAGCTTAGCATTATGAGTAATAAATATAACAGTCTTATTTTGCATAAGCTTAACTAAGTTTTCAAAAACTAGCCTTTCAGTCTCTTTATCAAGTCCTTCAGTAGGCTCATCTAGGATAAGTATAGGCTTATCTTGTAAGAATGCACGCGCTAAAGCTAGGCGTTTTTGTTGACCGCCTGATAATTGCCTACCAAGCTCCCCAGTCCAAGTATCAAGACCTTTTGGTAGTGATTCAACATGTTTTCTTAATTCAACTTTTCCTAAAGCTTCTAGGAGCTCTTCTTCAGTAGCATTATCTTTAGCAATCTTTAGATTTTCTCTAATTGTTGTATTAAAAATATGTGGAGATTGATTAATCACAGTCATTAGGTTTCTAAGTTGATCTTCGTTAAATTCTTTGATATTTCTATCGCCGATAGTGACTTCGCCACTACTAACATCCCAGAATCTAGCAAGTAGGTTGATAATGGTAGATTTGCCTTTTCCTGTTGGTGCGAATAGTGCTATTTTTTCATTTTGTTTGATTTTTAAACAAAAATCTTTAAGTACTGATTGCTCTGCATTATATCCAAAATCAACATTATTGAAGCTGATACTATAGTTATCTAAACTAATGTCAGAGTTTGTTGGATACTCAACATCTGCTTTAGCATCTGTAATATTTAATATCCTTTTTGAAGCAGAAATTGTCTTACCTAAATACTGATATGCTAGTGGTAATGGCATAATTGACTCAAACATCGCCATTATCGCCAAGAATATCAAAGCAATAAATGCACCACTTATATAGCCATTTTGAGTTAGTTTGACTGCAAAGACTGTTACCATAACTACAGTTAAGCCTAATGCCAAAGTCATTAAAGCACTACCAAAACCACTTATAAAGCTAATTTTTTCTTCTTGATTCAGTAGCTCAGAATTTTGCTTTTTAATATTTTCAAGATGCTTACCTTCTAAGTCAAAGATTTTAAGCTCTGCTAGAGAGTTAACATGTTCAGTGATATTTGTTTTTAATTCTGCACTAGTGTGATTAAGATCTTGAGTTTTTTTCATGGCTAATAGACTACTAACCAATGGTATCACAAAGCCTATTAACAGCAATGCTATAAATGTAAGTAGTGCAAGGCTTAAGCTAAAGAAACTAAATAATATAGCTATAGTTAAACTTGCTAAGACAAATACAATGGTTGGGGAAATTATACGAATATATAGATTATCTAATGCACCAATATCATTGACTAGACGTGTAAGTAAGTCGCCACTTTTATATTTGTACAAATGAGAAGGCGCTAGTGGTTCAAGCTTTTGATAGAACCACACACGAATATCTGTGATTATTCTAAAAGTTGCTTCATGTGTTAGTATTCTTTCACCATATCTACTTAGTATTCTACCGAGTGAGAAAGAGCGTACACCAGCAGAAGGGTAAAAATAGTTAAATGAAGTTGCAATAGCATAGGTAGTAGTAGCCAAATAGCCAGTATATGAAATAAACCAACCAGATAGTGACATTAATCCTATGCCCATAAGTATTGCTGACCATGCAAGTAGGGTACCCAAGAGCATCCATTGAGTTTGATTTTTAAACAGCTTTATAAATGGTATTAAATTTCTCATGCTGTTACCTCATTTCTATAGAAGTTATAGAATTCACTATTTTGATCGCTAACTAGCTCTTCAAATGTTCCTGTTTCAACTATTTTTCCATCTGCTAAGACTACAATTTTGTCAACACACTCTAGGAAGCTTAGTTTATGAGTTAGCATAATCACAGTTTTATCATTCCAGTTTGATTTTAATGAGTTAATGATTTTTTCTTCACTATCTTTATCTAGACTTGCTGTAGGCTCATCGAGAATTAGAATATCATGAGGTTTTAGATATGCGCGAGCTAAAGCTAATCTTTGTGCTTGACCTCCAGATACTCCTATATTCTGCTCGCCAACTTCCGTATTTAAACCATTTGAGAGAGAGTTTATAAAGTCATTTAAATCGGTATTTTGTAAAGCTTGATTTATTTGCTCATTTGTAGCACTAGCATTTGCCAGTAGCAGATTATCTTTGATAGAACCTTTAAATAATGATGAGTTTTGTCCTAGCCACGAGATATTTCTAAGCCAAGATTTTTCTTCAAGATTTTTGAGCTCAACATTGTTATTAACTAAGATATTGCCTTGATATTTTATAAAACCAAGTAGTGTATTTATCAACGTGGTTTTACCTGCGCCACTAGCTCCAACTATAGCTATTTTCTGTTTGTGATTAATCTCTAAAGAAACATTATCAAGAGCTATTTTATCATCATATTTAACAGTCAGATACTTGATGTTTATAGAGTTTACTTTATCGTTAAATATTTCATTTCTTTCTTGATGAGATGGTTGCATCTCAAATATTTTAGCTATTTCTAGAGCAGCACCAACTGCTTCAGCTTTGGCATGATAATGAGTGCTAAGCTCTCTAAGAGGCATAAAAAATTCAGGGGCTAAAAGTAGAATAAATAATCCACCTTGTAAAGTTATATTTTCTAGTGACCACCAAATATCATTACCTGCACCAGCATTGATAAAACCCATACCAAGATATATCGCAACTAGAGCGATAGAAGCAGCAGCAAAAAGCTCTAGTACAGCCGAAGATAAAAAGGCAATTTTAAGAACTTTCATTGTACGGATTCTATAGTTATCAGATGCTTCGTAAATAGTCTCGCTATGAGATTTACTTTTATTAAAAAGTTTTAGAGTTGTAAGTCCTTTTAGAGTATCTAAGAAAGTCATACTCATTCTTGCAAGAGTTTTAAAATGTTTTTGGCTCTCAGATTCTGCACCTAAACCTACTAAGATCATAAATAATGGTATAAGAGGAGCACATATTAGTAGTAGAATCCCACATACTATACTTTGTGGAAATATAAATACTAAAATAGCCAAGGGCATTAGCCCAGATAATGTTATTTGAGGTAAAAATTTAGTCAAGAAACCTGTTAGCCCTTCAACTTGCTCCATTGCGCTGGTTATTATGTTGGCATTAGAGGTTTTATTAAGCTCAATAGGACCAAGACTGTTAACATGAGCTAGGATATCTTCACGAATTTGTTTTTTGACCATTGTTGCGGCTTTGTAGCTTACTATTTCTCGGATCCAGCTTAGACCAGCTCTAACTAGTACAATTACAATAATCAAAACAAAATAAGTACTTAGTTGACCTAAGGTTGAATTTTGTAGATATGCTTCATAAGAGATATGAGCAAGTAAATAGAGTTGACCTATTAGTAGTAGGCCACTTAGGAAAGCTATTAATACAGTTAATTTAATCCATTTTTTAGCAGGAGATGCGATATCTTTAAGCCAATTCCTTGCTAGTTTTTTATCTTCTTTAGATGCATCTGATAGCATTAGAAATTCATTAGTTTTTATTTTGTTTTAAATTATAACACAATAGAATTATAAACTTGTTTATGATATCAAACTAGTGCTGAAATATAGTAAAAAAAGGAGTTTTGTGGTAATTTCTATAGTAATTTATTCGCTTTATAGTGAGGTTAATACGATGAAAAAAAGATATCTAAGTTTGTCGGTATTAAGTTTGATGATATTACCAATGTTCTGTGGAGCTATTCCTGAAGCTACTTCTATGGATACTCCAGCCCAAAATATAACTAGTGATAGTAGTACAACTCCGCAGCAATCACAATCAGTTAAGACTTTAGCAGATGTTGAATCTGAAAATAATCAAGCAACTATTGATAACTCTAGTAAAACTCAAACTATGAAAGAAGAAATTAGCAATATTGATGATGCGGCTAATGGTTTGACTAGTTAGCTAATTTTATAAAATTGGATATAGATAATTACTAGGAGATTCTCTTATGAAAAAAATTAAAATAGCAATTATAGCGACAGCTTTGGGATTATCTTCTTTATCAGTATATGCTGATGATTTTGATTATTCGCAAGGAGATTCTTATCAAGCTGGTAAAGAATTTGGACAATCTGTTACTCAAGCAAAACAGGATATTATTGAGAAGACTAACAACGCTTCACAATCTATGAATCAAACATATAATAATGTTAAGAATAAATTTTCTGAAACAGCTAATCAGATAGTAGATCAAGCAAATAAGAGCCAAGAAGTTATAAAAGCAAAGGCAAATGATGCCTCAGATGCTTTGAATGATATGGCTAATAGCGCCCAAACAAAAGTTCAAAACTTCAAAAAAGGATTTGATGATGGTACAGATCAAGCAAGTAGCGGAGCAACAATGGTTTTTTAAATAATTAAGTAGATATAGTATGAAAATTTTAAAAAAAATTCTTGGAAAAATAAATATACCGTTAATAGTTTTCTTGGCTCTTGTAGGTGGCTTGTTACTTGTTGCAAATATAAAAAGTGAGCCAGTAAAGGAAGTCAAAGAAAAAGTAAATAACGCCGTTGATAACGTTTCTAAATCACTTAATAGCGCAGCTAAGACTAATAGTAGTCCAATAGAGTCGTAAGACTATCTAAAAATAAATATAGTAGGATTGATCTTTATTTTTGTGAATACTTTATACAATAAATGAATATTCCAGTATATCATTGAAATGCTTGAAGCAACTGCTAGTCCGTATACACCCCAATACAATGTAAAAATACTTCCTAATACGATATTTAGAACTAAGGCAATATAAAATGCAAAGCAAGTACTTCTTTCAAATCCTGCCATATTAAGAATTGTCGCCACACAGCCAGAAAGTACATTAACAATTTGCCCAATCATTAGAATACAGAAAATAAAGTATGATGTTGTATATTGCTCTCCATACATCAAAGTTATTGGGTAACCGCAAATAATAAGCCCTAAAATAGCGATAATAGATAAAACGAATATTATTCTTGTGTATGATGTTATCTTCTGTTGAAATATCTCTCTAGAGTTATTTTTGTAGTCATCAGCTATCTGTGACAAAACATTAGAGTTTACCGCATTTAAAACAAAGCTTACTAGAGCACTGAGCTGTAGTGCAACACCGAATAGCGCTACATCACTAGGACCTGACAATCCTTTTAAAATGATAATATCAATCTGTGATAGAAGTAATAATCCCCATTGCATCAAAGCAAAAGATAAGTTGCTACCAACAGGTTTGGCACTTTCGAAGCTATATTTTGATGTTTGGATAAGCCATATAGATGTTACATATATGGTCATAAAAATCATCATTGTACCAATAAGCATTGCAGTGTCATTAATATATAAGACTATAAAAGCTACAGTTAAAAATAGCATAATAAGTCTTAAACCTAGTTGTATTAGGTTAGCAAAAACAACTACTCTTCTTGCAACGAAGAATGATTGAAATATATTTGCCATAAAAAATGGTACAGCAAACAACAGTGCAAAATTCTCTATTGAATTATCACTATGTTCAGAACGGTTATAAAAAATTATAAGAGCGATTACTATAACTACTATGGCGAAACCTCGTTTGAAGTACCAGTTGTGGACTCTAAATGTTTCTTTATGGCGCTCAAAATTACTTTTTAGGTCAGACTTGCCCCAAGTCCTAGCTAATATACCTCCAGCTCCCATAGTCGCAACTACTGCTATGATAGTAGCAACAGTAACACCAAAGATATAAAAACCATAATCTTTCATATTTAAGTGGCGAGCTAAAAGGATAGCTGTAATAAATGCACATGCTTGTCCTAAAGCCTGAACTACCATGGTTTGTAAAGATTTAGATAGTATATGGTTAGAAAGTATTTTTTTTATCAAGATTAGCTAATAGTTTATTTATCAATTAAATTTAAGGAGATTTTAACAGTAAAGAGCAAATAATATAAGGATAATTTTGACTAGATTACTTAGTTTGTGTATTGAAAGTTTCTAGTGCAAGAGCAAGGGAGCCTTTGACACCTGTATTGTCACCAAAAGAAGCAGGTACTATAAAGTTATCCATGTCTTTTAATGCAGGATAGTCAAAATAGTTGTTTAAGTATTGTTTCACATTTTTACGAATCATATCAAACAAGATTGTTTTATGCATTACACCACCTCCAAGAATAATCTTTTCTGGAGAAAAAGCACATATATAGTTTACTAATGCTTTCGCTAGATACTCTGCTTCAAATACCCATGCGATATGATCATCGTTAAGCGCTCCAGCATGAGCAACTTGCCATCTTTTATTTATAGCTGTACCAGAAGCTAAACCCTCTATGCATGTGCCATGAAAAGGGCAACAGCCCTCAAATTTATCTTCAGGATTCTTTGGGATAAAAAGATGACCAATTTCAGGATGCATAGCTCCTTGAACTAATCTATTATTACATATAACACCGCCACCAACACCAGTACCAACCGTTAGATATAAAAGATTTTCTAGGTCTTGAGCACAACCCCAAAGTTGTTCGCAAACTGCCGCAGCATTTACATCAGTATTAAAACCAATCGGTCCTTTATATACTGACTTTATAGCTCCAACAATATCAAAGTTTTGCCATGCTATCTTAGGAGTGTTTGTAATATATCCATAAGTTTTAGATTTAGTATTAATATCAATAGGTCCAAAACATGCCAAACCTAGAGCTTTGATCTCATAATTGTTCTGATAATCTCTTATTATCTCAAGAACTTCATACATTGTTTCTTCTGGAGTGGTAGTATCAGTACGATGACGTTCAATTACATTTCCATCAAAATCACCAATAGTTGTAAAAAACTTGGTTCCACCAGCTTCTATACCTAGTAAATGCATATTAAATAAATAAATTTTGAAATACACTGATGAAATTTTATCATTATTTTATGGTAAAACTTATGAATAAATACTGAATCAAATAATTTTTTTGAGAAGTTTACTTAATAACAGAAATTCCACCCATATAGTTAATAAGTGCTTCAGGAATCATGATAGATCCATCTTCTTGTTGGTAATTCTCAATAATAGCTAGTAATGTTCTACCAACTGCTAAACCAGAACCATTTAAAGTATGTACCAATTCAGGTTTTTTCATACTTGGATTTTTGTGTCTAGCTTTCATGCGACGAGCTTGGAAATCTCCACACCAGCTACATGATGATATTTCTCTATAAGTATTTTGTGAAGGTATCCAAACTTCTAGATCATAGGTTTTTTTCGCACTAAAACCCATATCTCCCGTACATAGTTTGACTACTCTGTATGGTAGGTTTAGTTTTTGTAGTACTTTTTCTGCATGAGATGTTAATAGCTCTAAAGATTCTTCGCCTTTATCAGCTATAGTGATATGCACTAATTCAACTTTCTCAAACTGATGTTGACGAATTAATCCTTTAGTATCTCGCCCATAAGAACCAGCTTCACTTCTAAAACATGGTGTGTGTGCCGTGTAGTATCTAGGCAGAGATTCTGTATCTAAGATTTCATCTCTTACTAGATTTGTGATAGGTACTTCTGCCGTTGGTATTAGGCTATATTCAAAGTCACCTTCTAATTTAAACAAATCTTCAGAGAATTTAGGTAACTGACCTGTTCCATACAAACTATCATTATTTACCATATATGGCACATATAATTCTTCATAGCCATGTTTTTCTGTATGCATATCTAACATAAATTGTGTCAATGCACGATGAAGCTTAGCAATTTTACTTTTTAGAACTACAAATCGACTACCTGTAATTTTTGCTGCAGCTTTGAAGTCAATCATATTAAGTATTTCGCCAATATCTGCATGATCTTTAGCTTGAGCTTCAGGGTGGAATTCACGAGGAGTTCCCCATTTTTTTATCTCGAGATTTTCACTCTCATCCTTACCAACTGGTACATCATCAGCTGGAAGATTTGGCATTGACAGAAGAGTATTATTTATACAGTCTTGAAGATCTTTAAGCTCTTTTTCGATTACTTTTAGTTCATCATTGATATCATTAACTTTGGCAAAAATGTCACTAGCATCTTCACCTTTAGACTTTCTTTTACCTATTTCTTTGGAGATAGTATTACGTTGAGATTGAAGCTCTTGAGTTCTCTCTTGAAGGTCTTTTCTTTTTGCTTCTTGAGCTTTGAATTCTGCTATATCAAACTGATAACCTCTAGTTGCGAGTTTCTCAGCCACTTCTTCTAAATTATCTTTAATATATTTAGCATCAAGCATTTTGTCTGAAATCCTTATTTTTCAAATTTAAATATAGTTTTGCCTGTCATTTCTTGAGGCTGAGCAATATTCATCACATTAAGTATAGTTGGAGCAATATCAGATAACTTGCCATGCTCTAAAGCTACTTGAGCTTTTTTATGCCCAACATATACAAATGGTACCAGATTGGTAGTATGAGCAGTATGAGGCTTTTGTGTTTTAGGATTGACCATCATATCTGCATTACCGTGATCTGCGGTAATAAACATATTACCATCATGTTCAAGTATTGCGTCTTTCAATCTTGCTAAACATTTATCAAGATATTCAATTGCTTGCATTGCTGCTTCATAGTTGCCAGTATGACCAACCATATCTGAGTTTGCATAGTTACAAACTATACAGTCATATTTACCATTGTTGATAGCATCAACTAATTTGTCAGTAACTTCCGGAGCTGACATCTCTGGCTGTAGATCATAAGTGGCAACTTTTGGAGAAGGAATTAATATTCTATCTTCACCTTCAAATTGATCCTCCTTACCACCATTAAAAAAGAAAGTTACGTGAGGATACTTTTCAGTTTCAGCTATTCTTAGTTGAGTCTTATGATTTTTCATTAGCACTTCACCAAGAGTGTTAACTGGTTGTTCTGGTGGGAATGCTACATTACATTTAAGTTTTGAATCATACTCTGTGAGAGTCGTGAAGTTTATGTTTAAATGTCTATCTTTCGGGAAATGATCAAAGTTCTCATCCGTGAAAGCATGAGATATTTCTCTAGCTCTATCAGCTCTAAAATTCATAAAAATAACACTATCATTATCTTCAACTTTTATCAGTTTTCCATTTTTTTGGATACAGGTTGGAATTACAAATTCATCAGATTGATCACGAGCATAAGACTCTTCTAGAGCTTCTAATGCGGAATTACAAACAAATTCAGCATCAGCATTTACTATAGCATTGTATGCTTTTTCAACTCTATCCCAACGATTATCTCTATCCATTGCATAGTATCTACCACTAACACTAGCAATATAGCCAAGATTAAGTTTTTGTAGCAGATCATCTGTTTTTTTGATTGAGCTTTCAGCTGAGCGTGGAGGAGTATCTCTACCATCTAAGAAAGCATGTAGATATACTCTTTTGACACCTTTTTGTTTAGCAATTTTTATCATTTCAAAAATATGTTCTTCGTGAGAGTGAACTCCTCCAGGAGAGAGTAGGCCCATTAAGTGAAGATTTGAGTCTTTTTGAATAACATTATCAATAGCATCACAGATGGCTTTATTATTACCAAAAGTTTTTTCTTCGATCGCTTTATCAATTTTTGTAAGCTCTTGATAGACCACTCTACCACAACCAATATTTACATGTCCGACTTCAGAGTTTCCCATTTGACCTTTAGGTAAACCAACTTCTAAGCTAGATGCGCTAATTAATGTTCTAGGAAAGTCTTGCCAGATGCTATCCCAAGTAGGAGTGTTTGCATTTTTGATAGCATTAAAGTAATCACTTTCGCTATAGCCCCAACCATCTAAGATTACTAAAAGAGTAGTTTTTTTCATATTTATCCTCAAAAACTTTTAACTTTTGAAATTATTTTTAAATACGAGTGTTATTATAACTTTATATTTGTACTTTGTCTGCTTTGATACAAAAAAATGAAATGTTTTTATCTTCTATGTATTTTTCTAATATTATTTATGTGAAGTTAATTTTCTTATATAATTTAAGAGAATCTTGTCTGTTTTTTATTAACTAGGGTCATTTTTTATATATGAAAACAAGTAAACTGCCAGTCTTAAATAAGACAAATGCTCTAAATGCTTTGATTAATGCTTTTGCTGAGGAGCTAAGAGGAAAAGGATTTGAAGGTGATATACATTCTGACTATGCTTCGAGAATATCGTCATCAATGGATAATAGTGTATATTTTGTTGTTCCTGAGCTTGTTGTTTTTCCATGTAATAAAAATGATGTAAATAGAATTTTTGCATTAGCAAGCAAAAAAGAATATCAAGAGCTTAAATTCTCACCTCGTGGCGGTGGCACAGGTACATCTGGACATTCATTGTGTGCTGGTGTTATTGTTGATACTAGTCGATACATGAATAATATTCTAGAGGTGGATTTTGATAATGAATATGTCAAAGTAGAGCCAGGTGTTGTACTTGATCAGTTAAATGATACATTAGCCGACTCAGAATATTTCTTTGCACCGAACTTATCACCAAGTAATAGAGCAACTTTGGGTGGTATGGTAAATACTGATGCATGTGGTAAAGGTTCTAGAATATATGGGCGTACAAGTGCTCATGTCTTAGAATTAGAGTGTACTCTAGTAAATGGGCAGAAATTCTCTACTAAAAAAATTAAGTTAAGTGATCTTAATGAAAATAAGTTAAATGATATTGAGAAAAATATATACTCAACAGTTGTTGAGCAAATTATAGATAAGTATGAGCTAATCGAGGAGAAGTTTCCTAAATTAAGCCGTTATCTGACGGGATATAATCTAGCTAAAACTTATAATAAAAAAGATAATACGGTCAATCTAAGTTATTTAATATCCGGTTCTGAAGGAACATTAGCTTTTGTTACTGAGCTAAAACTTAAACTAACTAAAAAACCTAAATTTAAAGCACTGTTTGCAATTTCATATAGTAGTTTTGATGACGCATTGAGAGCTGCTAGAGATTTATTATCATCTAACCCATCTGCTATAGAGACTATAGATAATAATATTATTGAGATTGCAAAGGGTGATGAGGTTTATCACAAAATAAAGTATATGCTTGAAAAGGGTCGTAACTCTACAAATGTAGCAGCTGTAAATTTAGTTGAATTTATTGCTGATAGTCAACATGAGTTAGATAATATGACTTCTCGTCTAGAAAGAAAACTGTTAGAAAAGCAAGCAGTGTTTCATTTCACAGAAAGTCAAACAGATATGGATAGTCTTTGGGAGTTGAGAAAAAAAGGTGTAGGTCTACTTGGTGCTATGAAAGGAGATCGTAAACCAATACCTTTTATTGAAGATACGACAGTGGCTCCTGAAAAATTAGCAGACTATATCAAAGAGTTAACGGTATTGTTAGATTCTTATGGTGTTAAATACGGAATGTTTGGTCATGTTGATGTAGGCTGTCTGCATGTAAGACCAGCGCTAGATATGTCTTCAGCTGAAGATTCTCAAAAGGTCAAACAAATTACCCAAAAAGTTAGTGATCTTGTTAAGAAGTATGGTGGAGTCTTATGTGGTGAGCATGGTCATGGCTATAGAAGTGAGTACATCAAAGAGTACTTTGGTCAAGAGCTGTATGATTCATTAGGACATATCAAAAAAGTATTTGATCCACATAATCAACTTAATCCTGGTAAGATTACTGTTCCAACAGGTAGTAAAGATAAGCTTGTAAAAGTAGATGGACCATTCAGAGGCTATTCAGATGAGCAAGTGCCAAAAGAAATGCGCGAACAATTCTCTGGAGCATATAACTGCAATGGTAATTCACAATGCCTAAACTATAATTTAGATACTGTAATATGTCCATCAGCCAAAGCTAGTAGAAACTGGTTATACTCACCAAAAGGTAGGTCAGCAGTATTACGTGAGTGGCTTAATCAGCTCTCAGCAGCAGGGTACTCAACAAAAGATAAAGTTTATAACACTGGTTTTGATAAGTTGGAAGAATATCCAGATGATTTCTCACATCAAGTATATGACTCACTAGATAAGTGTTTAGGGTGTAAGGCTTGTGTATCTGGATGTCCAATAAAAGTTGATATTCCTACGATGAAATCACAATTTTTATATCACTATCATTCTAAATATAAACGTCCTGGCTTGGATTATTTTGTTAAATTTAGTGAATCATTGCTGAGTATCAATTTATATATGCCAAAAATATATAATGATATTTTTAATACTCAATTTGTTAGGGCTGGGTTGACTAACTTGGTTGGTTTTGCGGATACTCCAATTATTAGTTCATTAAATCTAAGATCAGAGCTTAAAAAAAGAGGTGCTCCAGAGTTTAATCTCGAAGAGATGATAAGTCTGTCTACAGAGCAAAAGAAAAAAACTGTTTGTATCGTTCAAGATATATTTACATCTTTATATGATACTCATATAGTTTTGACATTATATGACTTTTTGACAGCTTTAGGCTTTAGGGTTTATTTTGCTCCATTTAAAGTAAATGGTAAGCCATCACATGTCAAAGGTTTCCTTAAGTACTTTAAAAAGCAAGCTATGAAAGCTACTAAGCTATACAACCAAATAGCAGAAACAAAAGTCGAAATGATTGGTGTCGATCCGGCAATGACTCTTGTTTATAGAGATGAGTACAAAAAGATCTGTGGTGATAAGGTAAGATTCAAAGTCAAACTAATACAAGAGTGGTTAACAACAAAACTTGATACTTTGCCGACTATGCGCAAAATGCTAGATAAAGAGTTTAATTTATTTAATCACTGTACAGAAAAATCATTATCAGCTGTTTCGATAGAGCAATGGCAAAAAATATTTAAGCATTTTGGGGTAGAAACTAAAATTGCTAAAGTCGGTTGTTGTGGTATGTCTGGTAGCTTTGGTCATGAGACTAAGCATATCGATACATCAAAGCATATTTATAATTTGAGCTGGAAAGACAAAATTAAAGAAAGTGGAATTAGGTCTGTAATCGCAACAGGATTTTCATGTAGATGTCAAGTAAAGCGTATGGAAGGCCATACAATCAAACACCCTATAGAAATTTTGGAATTAAATAGAAAAAAACAGCATAAAGTGTTGACACAAAAAATCTAGTCAGTATAATAAACAGCATCTTTTGGGTAGTTAGCTCAGTCGGTAGAGCAGTTGGCTTTTAACCAATTGGTCACAGGTTCGAATCCTGTACTACCCACCATTAGATTAATCATTTCAATACAAAATTAAAGAGATTTTATTTTGTAATTATGGGTAGTTAGCTCAGTCGGTAGAGCAGTTGGCTTTTAACCAATTGGTCACAGGTTCGAATCCTGTACTACCCACCATTATTTATTTTTATAAAAGCATGATCGTTATACATAAACTTATTTTTATGCTGTTAATTTTGCATGTTGATAATAATTTTTTTAGAAAGAAAACATATATGGAAGAAGTTCTTTAATATTTGTTTCTTTTATATCTGTTTTTCTGATATTTGATAATATGATTGGACATTCAAGATCCAAAAGTTCTGACATAACTTGTCGGCAAGCACCACATGGCGAAACTCCTTCTGGAGTGTCTGCAACTACCGCAAGTTTTTTGATATCTTCTTTACGATAACCTTGGGCGTAAGCGTAGAATAATACTGTTCTTTCAGCACAGTTGCATAGTCCATAAGAAGCATTTTCTACATTAGCACCTTTTAAAATAGAGCTATCTTTCATTAATAGTGCAGCACCAACATTAAACTTAGAATATGGAGTATAAGCATTCTCAGCTGCTTGTATAGCTGCATCAATTAGTTTGTTGTTAATATCATTGCTCATTAGTATTTATTTTTCCTTAGTTTTCGAAATTATTTTCAATCGAGTGTTTTATAATTGACATTATATTCTGCATACCTTCATCATATCTGCTTTTATTGACTGATTCTGAGGTTGTTCTCTTTGCTAGAACTGTACATATACAGCTGGCTTGCAAGCCAAAAGTAGCGCATACTGTAAGCAAAGCAGAAGACTCCATTTCTAGATTAAGAACATTCAATTTTCTCCACTCATCTAGAGATTCTCTAAAATGTTTTCTTACATAACCACTATAGCTATCTCTTCTCTCTTGGCCCGGATAAAAAGTATCTGAAGATCCTGTTATTCCACAATGAATATCTATATTTAATGATCTTGCTGAGTTGTATAAAGAACTATTTAACTTAAAGTCAGCAACCGCAGGATACTCTATTGGAGCATAATGATATGATGTGCCATCTAAACGAACAGATGCAGTGGTTAATATTAAATCACCAAAATCAATATTTTCTTGAATAGCGCCGCATGTTCCCACACGTATTAGTTTTTTGATTCCTATCATAGCTAGCTCTTCAATACATATTGCAGTTGAAGGACCACCCATACCAGTTGATATCACAATAGCATTTCTGTCAGCTATTTTGGCCAAATACGATGTATATTCTCTATTAGTAGCAAGAAACTTAGCATTTTTATCTAACATTTTTGCTAAAGGTTCAGACCTTTTAGGATCTCCAGGAAGAATTGCGATTTCTGCGCTATATATCATCTCTTCACTTAACCCTATATGATAAAGGACTTCATCTTTTGCTACGCGTTTATTAGCTATATTTATATTACTCATAACTTTAAATATTCAGATTTACTCATATAAACATTCTACTCTTAATAATTTTAAATAGAATATATTAAGCAATTTTTTTATAATACTTCAAAAAATAAATTTATAAGCTATTATGAAGCAGCAGTATGCAGACTTTGCAACTATTGAGAATTTTTTGTTATGTGAAACACCTGAACAGTGGATACAGAAAGCATTAGCTAATATAGAATTAATGCTGATAGATCATGCTCACTGTGAGATGAAAGCAGCATCTTCAGCTATGACATACATATATAGGCATCCAGACAAATATGAACTAGTAACAAGAATGTCTAAGATCGCTAGAGAAGAGTTAGTACACTTTGAACAAGTGATGCGTATTATGAAAAAGCGGGATATACAATACAAAGCTATATCAGCATCTAGATATGCTAGTCAGTTAATTAAAGCCGCTCGGACAGATAAAGAAGGGCGCTTTATCGATGCTTTGATCATTGGAGCATATATAGAAGCTCGTTCTTGTGAAAGATTTGCAAAAGTTGCTCCATATTTAGATTCTGAGTTACAGAAGTTTTATAATGGATTATTAGAGTCAGAAAAAAGACATTTTACGATATATCTACATTTTGCAGAAAAATATTCTTCTACAGATATTGGCAAAGATATCAAAAGAATAGGTGAAATAGAAAAGGATCTTATATTATCTTCAGATTCAGAGTTTAGATTCCATAGTGGTATTTAGTTATATAGCTGAAATCATCTAAAAGTAGTAGGTTATAGTATAGATTAGAGATCTATTATTAGATAATGGGTAATTTCCATTTATATACTATCGACATAACTCTTATAGTTAATCCAAATCCGATAATTATTGCAGCACTAATATATAAATTCACATCCAAATATATAAAGATAATGTTCATACCTCCAACAACCGCTGCTACAGATGCGTATAATTCTGCCTTGAAGGCAACAGGGATATCATTACAGATCATATCTCTCATAATACCACCAGCTACACCATTAATTATAGCAATAACAATTCCAACTATAAAAACACTAAAGAACTTCATATGAAATACTTCTGTACAAATTTGGTACGCTATACTACTACCTATATATGCAAATGCAATAAGACCAATTGAGTCTAAGATCAAAAATATTTTATAAAACTTATTGATATACTTTTGTGTAAAAATAGCAATAATAGAGAAACATAAACATATCACAATATAGTGAGGATGGAGCATAATCGTTACTGGTAGATTACCGAGTAGCAAATCTCTAACTACACCACCACCTAGAGCCGTTGTTAATGCGATTGCAACTACTCCAAAAGCATCCATGTTTCTTCGAGATGATGAGATTACTCCAGTCATGCTTTCAGCAATTATGCCTATTAGGAACATAATAGTAAAAATAAAAGGGCCTGATATTCCAACGTGGTACATAATTATTTCCAAAAGCTAGAGTTGGCTATATTTTAGAGATTATTTTTAGAATTTAAATCATTTTTTATTATTAGTTTTGCAGAAATGTTTGAAGTTATTTTTTCTTTTAATATATCGAAACCATCAAGGTTATATTCAGCAGTTTTTTCAGTTTCTACATATACTAATGTTTCATTAGGGATATTATGATTTTTTAATATCGATTCTAGAACTTTGGGAATAATATTTTTATTAAATGGAGGATCTAAAAATATAATTAGCTTAGAATTGTTGGCGTCAAAACTTGCAAGGGCCTTTATGCTATCAGTTTTATATATTTCATAATTCTGTATTTCTAATGTATTAATATTTTCTTTGATTTGCTGCAAAGCTTTAAAATTAAGTTCATAGAATATGGCTTTTGAAGCACCTCTTGATATGCTTTCTATACCTAGGCTACCACTACCAGCAAAAGCATCAATGCAAATGATATCATGTATATATGGAGCTAACCAATTAAAGATAGTTTCTTTAAGCTGATCAGAAGTTGGACGTAAGCCATTAACATTGGGAAATTTTAGTCTTCGATTTCTGTATTTCCCAGATATTATACGAATAGTATTTGTCTTCACTTATTCGATATCTCCAACCATTACTGTAATTATGTTATTTTCTTGTATAGCTTGGTAAGCATCATAAATTTGTGTAGCAGTAACATTATTGATATGCTCAACATAAGTATCAAAAAAATCTAAAGGCAGATTTTTATTTGCGATTGAAGATAGCATATTTAGCTTAGAGCTATTTTTTACACAGCTTAATAAATGTGTGCCTTCAATATGCTTTTTAGAGTTTGTTAGAGTTTGTTCATCTATAGTAGAGTTGATGAAATTACTATAGACACTATTTATAGTTTCTAAGGCAAGATTTGGATTGCTTGTTTGAGCAGATATTACAAAGCTACCATAATCAGGATTAATATTAGCTGTGCTTGAGATATTATAAACTAATCCAAGCTCTTCACGAACTTTATTGAAAAGCAGAGAGTTTAGACCACCACCGCCAAGTATTTCATTTCCTAGTTTTAGTGGGAAATATAATGGATCATTAATATCAAGTAACAATTGATGACCTGTTAGTATAGCAGTTTGTTTACTTGAGAACTTATTTTTAATTATTTGAGAGTTGTTTTTTTGTTGAGCAAATTTTTGCGTATTTTTTTTACCTTTTGGTAAAAAACTAACTAGGCTCTGAGAAATATCTTCAGCCTGTATTTTATCAATAGCACCAACTATACATATATTGGCATTATTTGCACAAATATTTTCACTAAAGAAATCTTCAATATCTTTTTTTGATATTTTTTTAATAGTTTCTTTGTAGCCAATTGTTGGCTTGCTATAAGGATTATTTGCAAAAATATGCTTTGAAAATTCAAGTGAAGCCAAGTAGTTAGGCTGTTGATATAAGTAATCAATATGAGTAAGAGTCTGAATCTTTTCTCTTTCTAATATATCAGCATCAAAGTCGGGGAAGGTGAAAATTTCTTGTAGTATATTAATAGTATTATTAATAATATTGAGGTCATTTAATAGACGAATTTTTATATTAAAAAATTCTTTAGTAGTTTCTGAGTGTATAGATATTCCACTATCAGTTATTTTATTTATAAGCTCTTGTTCACTAGATTTTTGAGTTTTTGTAGCGAACATTCCTACTGCTAAATCAGCTAAGCCATTTAGATTGCTATCAAATGCTGATCCAGCTCTAAAGTTAAGCTGAATATCAACTATTGGTAGACTAGGAGATTCTTGGAAATATACTGTTGTATTATCTATATCAAATTTATGGATCATAGTTCCTAATCCTTTAATAAGTGAAGAGATGTAAGATTGTTTTTGCCAAAATACCTATCAAGTACACGGTTAACATCGTTAATTGACACATCATAGAGTTTCTCAAGATACTTATAGTAGTCAACATCTAGATTTATACTAGCAAGAGAGCCTATCAAATTTGCTTGAGTTTCAAGTGAATCCATAGCAAATACTTTATCAGCTTTTATGGTTACTTTTGCTCTATTTAATTGTTCTTGAGTTACGCCATCGTTTTTAAGTTTAGCAATAGAGTCTTCTATTTTATCCTGAATTTTATCTAGGCTTTGATCATGGTTTGCTATTGCTGTGATAGTAAAAATATCTTCTCCTTTTATAAAAGGGGAGTATTCGCTATCTATATGACAACAAAGATTTTCATCTCTAACTAGTTGCTGCTGTAATATTGATGCATCAGCACTACCAATAATATTATTTAGGATCATTAAAGCAAAAGGATCATTATCATGATAATCAGTTGTTAACGAGGGTGTTATGTATCCTAATATCGCAGCATCTGTATCATTTGGTGATTTTTGTACTTTTGAGTGTCTATAGCCAATATTTATTAAGCTTGGCTCTTTTGCTATATTCATCAATTTAGATTTGGGAATACCACCAAAGTAATCTTTTATCATAGGTATAGCAGATGATTTATCAATATCACCTACAAGAACAATACTAGCATTGTTTGGAGCATAGTTTTGTTGGTACCATTTTTTTAGATCATTAAGTGTATAATTTTCAATATCTTCACGCCAGCCAATTATTGGAGTATGTCGAGAGTTATTTTGATATGCAAGTTTCATAAATTGTTCAAAAGCATAACTAAATGCTTTGTCATCTACGCGTAGATTTCTTTCTTCAAGTACAACCTTTCTCTCTGGAATAAATTCATTTTCATCAAATAGTAAGTTTGACATTCTTGATGATTCAATAGATAGGCTTAGTTCTAGATTTTTTTTATGCCAAAACTGATAATAAGCAGTATAGTCAAATCCTGTGAATGCATTTTGCACACCACCATTATTTTCAACTATACTGTTTAGCTCATCTTTAGTATATTTATCAGTACCTTTGAACATCATGTGTTCAAGCATATGAGATATGCCGGTTAGTTTAGTAGGTTCGTATGTTGATCCTACCTTATACCAAATTTGAGCGAGAGCAACAGGTGCTCTAGAGTCTTTTTTTATATATATATTAAGATCATTATCAAGGGAGTATTTATCGATGCTCATATAAGTTTCTTATGTTTCTTTAGATTTTATAAATAGATAAATTAGTAATATCAATGCAATAACTGTAGGACCTGCGGCACCAAGTATAGTTGGTAGGTGTAGAATTAATGCAATTGGACCAAATATTTGGTTAATGATAAAAAATGCAAAACCAAAAAATGCACCTAGTAGTAATTTAAGTATCAGTGTTGATGATCTGGTTGATCCGATACTTAATGGTACAGAAAGTAATATTAATACCATTAATGCTAATGGTTGAAAAATCTCTTGCCAGAATTTTAGTGATATTGAATCTTTAGCTTGGCTATTAGATAACATATATCTAGTCAACTGGGTGAAATTTAGATAATCATTGTCATTGATAGTGATAACTTTGGCTACAGATATTGGTATAGGGTTAGACCAGATAGCTTTATAAACATTCTCTTTAACATCTATATGTTTAACATCTTTATTAGGAAATGTGACGACACTGACATTAAATACATTCGCTGTAGCATCGTTCACATATTCAGCTTTTTCAGCATATCTAACTTCCTGTACTTGGTTATCTTTAGTTATAAACTTTCTTATACCGTATGCTTTTCCTTCATTTGGATTGATGTTTGATATATTCATGAAGCCATCAGGAGTTTTTAGCCATAAATCATGAGTGTTATATGCCACAGTATTTGAATCAGCAAGTTTTTGTAAAACTGGGGCAATATACCCACCAAAAACCATAGTAACTATAGAGCCTATGATACCAACTAGTACAACTCCTTTTGCGATTTGAGCTGTAGAGCGGCCAAAAGATCTCAATACTATTATCTCGGAGTTGTTTGCAAGTAAGCTAAGTCCCATTAGAGCGCCCACCATAGCACAAGCGGGAAGTAGTGTGTATAAAATTCCTGGTAATTGGTATATGGTTATTATAATAAGCTCTATATTACTTGCTCCTGTATCATTGTTACTTACTTGTGCTAGATAAGTAAAAATAAAAAACAAGATACAAAAAATTAAACTTACAATCAGAAAGCTACTAAATACTGTTTTGAATATGTAGCGATCAATACGGTTTAAAAACATTTATTTTTCCTTCTTAGAAGATCCATTATCTTTTCTTATAGTTCTGATAGCATAAATTATAAAAAAGATGTGAGGAAGCCAAAGTCCGACCCAAACTGGTAATTTACCACCAGTCATAAGAGTGTTTACAAACATGTTGCTACACAAATATACTGCTAGAACAACAACTGATGGTAGTAGTTTAGCATATTTGTTCTGTCTTGGTCTTAGCCGACAAAGCGCAAGTGCAAGTAGTGATGCTACTATAACAGAAATAGAGTTGTTAATACGCCCAAAGAACTCTCCGCGAGAGACTGTACCATCATCTTTGTCAGTAAAGTTTTCTATAAGAGTGTGCATATATAATCTATCAACTTTATCATGATTGTAATCACGATCAGATGTATCAAAGATTGTATAGATAGCATTTTTAGCCGTGTCATAAGTATGTTCGTATGTTTTGGGCTCTTTTGTATATATGTGAGCATCATGGAAGTCTACATATGCAGCGCCCTTATCTGTTATAACTTCTGCGACAGGTGCAGTTACTACTTTATACTCATCACTATTATCTGTAGCCATATACAAAAATACATCTTTAAGAGTATTTCCTGATTTACTTTTTATATATATGACTTTTCCGTCAGTAGTTTTAATTATTTTGTCATCGGTTATTGAGGACAAAAGAGCTTTTGCTGTTAGTGAAGCTTGATAAATATCCTGAGTTTGTTTGGATAAGGGGTTAATGTACATTACGGTTAAAAATGTAATGATGGTCAGAGCATACACCGGCTTCATGGTATTTTTGACTATTTGCATCCATGTAACTCCACCTGCTAGAGTTACAAACATCTCATTATTTGCAAAGTACTTACCAAAACAAATCACAATAGCTAGAAATATTGCGATAGGAGCTACTAGACTTACGTTCCCAGGTATTGTTAGTGTCACAAACTTTATAATTGAGTCAATACCTAAACCTTGCGAGTATGCTTGTTGAAAAAGTCGAATAAGTAAGTTAGCCGATACAATAGATATTATGAATAATGTAATCGATGTAAAGGTGTTAACTATGTCTTTATTGTAATATTTTTCAAGAATCAATGTATGTCACTATGTATATATAATAATTATGCTATCTGCAATTCTATATTTTTTATAAGCAAAAGTCAGTAGATAAGAATAGCTAGCTTTTAATTTTAATGCGATAAATATTCTTTTTTGATATTATGTTTATAAAATTGTGTTACAAATAATATAGGATATCTAATGAAAATTGTTGTAAATAATCAGTCGACGTTGTCTGCTGAAGTATTAATCGTTGCTCAAGAAAATCTTAAAAAATTAGTTGCTGAAACAAAGTGCCCAAATTCCAAATCTTTATTGGATAAAAAAGTTTTTAAAGCTGAGTCTGGTGAGGTTCTTCCTTTGCTACATGGTGATAAGGTTGTGATTCTTTTAGGTCTTGGTCTTAGACAAGATTTTATAGCATCAGAATACGATAAGATTATTGCTAAAGCAGCTGAGCAGCTTAAAAAGCTCAATATAAAAGAAGTTTCTGTAAACATAGATTATATATTTGATAATGCTAACGTGAAGCAATTTGCATTAGACACTGTTAGAGCATTTATCTCTGAAACTTATGTTTTCGATCAGCTAAAATCTAAAAAAGAAAATTTCTCATTAGAAGCGATTGAGTTGGTGTATTCAGGCAATCAAGATCTTGAAGATGCTGCTAAGATTGGTTCAGCGATTGCATGTGGTCAAAATTATGCTAAAGATTTACAAAACCTTCCTGCTAATATCTGTAATACTGACTATATGTTAAATGAGGCGAGAGATTTAACATCTAAATATGAAACATTTAATCTTAACTATCTAGATCAAGATGCAATGGCAGAGCTTGGTATGGGTTGTGCTCTAGCTGTAGGTCGTGGATCTGATATGTCTAATTATACTGTTTGTATGGAGTATAATGGTGGAGATGAAGATGAAGCGCCTATAGTACTGGTTGGTAAAGGTTTAGTCTTTGATAATGGCGGTATTTGTATTAAGCCAGCAGCTGGGATGGACTCTATGAAAATGGATATGGGCGGTGCTGCAGCTGTTATGGGTACAATGAAAGCTCTAGCAATGTTAAACCTTCCTATAAATGTTGTTGGAGTTATGGGGTTAGCAGAAAATGCTGTAGATGCTAGATCTTATAGACCTGGTGATGTACTTAAGAGTATGAAAGGTATAACAGTAGAAGTAAGCAACACAGATGCAGAAGGTCGTTTGGTGCTTTGTGATACATTAACTTATATCGGTAAATATAATCCCAAAGCAGTTATTAATATGGCAACTTTAACAGGTGCTATGATTATATCTTTAGGTGATGCTTTTTCTGGATTGTTTGCAAATAGTGATAAGTTAGCTAATAGTCTTCAGCAAGCAGCTGATGTTTCTAATGATTTGGTGTGGAGATTACCTTTGCATAAGCCATACCTTAAGAAATTAGAAAGTAAAGTTGCTGATATGGATAACTGTGGTCGTGATAGATCGGCTGGATCGATAGTTGCTGGATTATTCTTATCAAAATTTACGGAAGATTATGAATGGGCTCATCTTGATATTGCAGGGTCTGCAATGGGAGATTTTGCTAGCTGTAAAGCAACAGGTAGACCAGTACCGCTACTAGTACATTATCTTTTATCTCAAGCTAAATAGTAGATTATTAGCTTATCTATCTCTAGTATATTTTTTCTAATATGATAGAATATTTCTGTAATTAAATATCACCTCTTTTAGATTTTAATTACGGAGATTAAAAATGTTAAGAATTACTCAACAAGCAATCACTTTTGATGATGTGTTGCTTTCGCCTAGATATTCAAACGTACTTCCACATCAAGTAGATTTGAAGACAAATATTACTAGAAATATTCAATTGAATATTCCTTTAGTTTCTGCGGCTATGGATACCGTTACTGAATCTCGTCTTGCTATAGCTATAGCTCAAGAAGGTGGGATTGGTATTATTCATAAAAATATGTCTATACAAGCTCAAGCTCAAGAAGTTAAAAAAGTAAAAAGATTTGAAAACGGAATGGTAATTGATCCAATTACTATAAAGCAAGAAAGTTCAATCAAAGAAGTTATGCAGCTTGCGAAAGAGCATAACTTTTCTGGTTTTCCAGTTGTTGATGATAATAATATGATTATTGGTATTGTTACTAAGCGTGATTTTAGATTTGCTAAAGACTTGGATGAACCAGTAAGTTCTATAATGACGCCTAGAGATCAGTTAGTAACAGTAGCAGAGGATGCTTCTCAAGGCGCAATCAAGAAAAAACTTCATGAACATAAAATAGAGAAGTTGCTTGTAGTTAATGAACAAGGTGAGCTAGTTGGTTTGATAACAACAAAAGATATCGAAAGATCACAAAACAAGCCTAATGCTTGCAAAGATTCGCTTGGCCGTCTAAGAGTCGGTGCTGCTGTTGGTACTGCTGCAGATACAAAAGAGCGTGTTGCTGCGTTAGCAGCAGAAGGTGTTGATATAATTGTGGTTGATACTGCGCATGGTCATTCTCAAGGTGTGCTTGATATGGTTAGATGGGTCAAGGATAACTATCCAAATATTGAGGTTGTAGGTGGTAATATTGCTACAGCAGAAGCTGCAAAAGATCTTGTTAAGGCTGGTGCTGACGCTGTGAAAGTGGGTATAGGTCCTGGCTCAATATGTACTACAAGAATAGTTGCAGGAGTGGGTGTACCACAGATTACAGCGATATCAAATGTTGCTGAAGCTTTAGAAGGCACAGGAGTCCCAGTTATTGCTGATGGCGGTATCAAATTCTCTGGAGATATAGCAAAGGCTATAGTTGCTGGAGCATCGGTTGTTATGATTGGTGGTCTTTTTGGTGGTACTGAAGAGTCGCCTGGTGAGGTTGAACTTTTTCAGGGACGTTCTTATAAGTCATATCGTGGTATGGGGTCACTAGGCGCCATGGAGCAGGGTTCTTCTGATAGATACTTCCAAGGTAATACTGATGCTAAGAAGTTCGTTCCGGAGGGTGTCGAAGGTAGAGTGCCTTACAAGGGTCATCTAGCTGCAGTTATTCACCAGTTAATAGGTGGTTTGAGATCTAGTATGGGATATACTGGTTCAAAAGATATCCAAACAATGCGTACAGAACCTACATTTGTTCAAATTACTGGAGCTGGTTTGAAAGAATCACATGTCCATGATGTAACAATTACAAAAGAGCCACCTAATTATCAGTCTTAAAATTTCTTGATTATTGTCATAGTAAGTTATAATTTACTATTATTTTCTAAATATAAAAACAATGTCACAAGCTATACTGTTCTTAAATGGTAGTATTGATTTATTTTTTTGTGAAAAGTATATTCAGAGCAGTATTAATGATCTTGATATATTTTGTGCAGATGGTTCTTACGAAAAGATCAATAAATCTAAATATTTAAACTCAAAAGTCAAAAAAGTTATAGGCGACTTTGACTCGTTTGCTGTTTTAAATGATGAGCTATTTCTCATTGATAAGGATCAATATTCTACTGATTTTGAAAAATCACTAGAATATATAATATCTCTAGGTGTTTCAAAAATCTATGTGTTTGGTGCATCAGAAGGAGAAATGGATCATTTCTTATGTAATATTACTATTGCTAAAAACTATATGCAAAAGATAGAAATTGAGTTTATAGATATATATTCTAGATATTTCTTTATACCTAAAAAATATACTGTAAGTGGTGTATTGGGTAAGATGTTTTCAGTTATGCCTTTTGGATATGCAGAAAATATATATTATAATGGTCTTAGGTATCCTTTAAGCGGAGCAAGCTTGAGTATAGATACTGGTACAGGTGCAAGAAATTATGCTACAGAGGATAAGGTTGAGATATCTTATTCACGTGGGGATATTTTATTGTTTATATCGCATGCAAAATATAAGGATAGATTAAATGCTATTTTGTAATGATTCTAATAAAGAGCTAAAAGAACAGAAAGTAAGCTTATCGCATGAGTTTGCTACAGATAATCACAGAGTTGAGAAATTATCTTTAAAGTTTGAGAATATATATTTTGATTATTCAAAAAATCTTGTAAATGACAATATATTGAAAACTCTTTTGGAGTCAGCTAGTAAATCTAATCTTAAAAATAAAATCCAGCAGATGTTTGCTGGAGAAAAAATTAACTCTACCGAGAATCGATCGGTTTTACATACTGCATTACGCGATTTGTCTAATTCTCCATTAGTTATAGATGGACAAGATATTCGTAAAGAGGTAAATGAAGAAAAACAACGTGTAAAAGCTCTTGTTGAAAAAGTAACATCAGGAGAGTGGAAAGGTTTTTCAGGTAAAAGAATTACGGATATTGTGAATATTGGAATTGGTGGTTCAGATCTTGGACCTAAGATGGTTGTCAGAGCATTACAACCTTATCATTGTACTGGATTAAAAGTACATTTTGTTTCAAATGTTGATGCTGATTCATTGCTACAAGCTTTGCATGTTATTGATCCTGAGACAACCTTATTTATTGTGGCTTCTAAATCATTTTCAACAGAGGAGACTCTGCTAAATTCTATTTCAGCTAGAGAGTGGTTACTTGATCATTATGAAGATGAAAAAGCTGTAGCTAACCATTTTGTTGCTATATCTAGTAAATTAGATAAAGTAGAAGAGTTTGGTATAAATCTTGAACATTGCTATAAAATGTGGGATTGGGTTGGTGGTCGCTATTCATTATGGTCATCAATAGGGATGTCGATAGCTTTTGCAGTTGGTTATGATAATTTTGAGAAACTTTTAGCAGGTGCCTACTCTATAGATAAGCACTTTAAAGAAACCGAGTTTGATAAAAATATTCCTGTTATTATGGGGCTATTAGCAAGCTACTACTCTTGTGCTTATCAGAGTCAATCACAGGCTTTACTCCCTTATGATGAGAGACTTTGTTATTTTGTCGACTATCTTCAACAGGCCGATATGGAAAGTAATGGTAAATCAGTAAATCTTGCAGGTGAGGGTGTTGATTATCAAACAGGTGTTGTGCTTTGGGGTGGTGTTGGCACAAATGGACAACATGCTTTTCATCAACTTCTACATCAAGGTAATGTTTTTATTCCGGTTGATTTCATTGCTGTAGCGACAAGTCATCATAATTATGATAATCATCAACAGGCTTTACTAGCTAATTGTTTTGCTCAGTCACAAGCGCTAATGTTTGGACAATCTTATGATATGGTTTATAATGAGCTCTTAAATTCTGGTTTGAGTGAAGTTCAAGCAAAACAGTTAGCACCTCACAAAGTGATTCCAGGAAATAGACCAAGTACGACAATTTTACTAGATGAGTTGAGTCCATATACCCTTGGAGCACTTATAGCCTTGTATGAACACAAGATATTTGTTCAAGGAGTATTGTGGGATATCAATAGCTATGATCAATGGGGTGTTGAGCTTGGTAAAAAACTTGGTAAAAATATTTTAAAGGCAATGAGCGATGACTCTTCAGCGGAGTATCAAAATTTAGATGAGTCAACTAAATGGCTTATAGCGAAGGTAAAAAGTAAATAATGGTTATTAGTAAGGGAAAAGGTTTTTCTTTAGTTGAGACAATGGTTGTTATTGTCATTATGACTATATTGATGATGGCAGCAATTAGTTCCTTTTCTTTTTACTATAAAACATTTGCCGAAACTAGATTAACTAATTTACAAAAACTTATTGAGTATGGTGTTATCAAAGCTCGTTCAGATGGCAAGACTGTAATTGTTTGTGCTGCTAATTCAGATAGTTTTGACGGAACGGGTAAGTTAGATAAAAATAGTTTTTCTTGTTTAAACTCAACTTCATGGAATGATGGTCCAATAGTAGCTTTTGAAAGTGCAGATGGTACTGAGTTATATGATGGGAATACCGATGAAATAATAGCTAATCTTCCTCAAGGTAATGGAGGAAATATCTACGTTAATTTAGCAGGTAATTCTGGTTTTATAAGGATATCATCTAATGGATTTATGGCTACGGGCAATGGTAACGTCACATATTGTGATAGAAATAATAAATACCAAGCAGCATTAGTTATTAACTTAGTGGGCAGAGTAGTTTATACTGACAGTCCTACAAGAGAGGGCGGTGGCGCGTATACTTGTGAATAATTTAATTTGTGTGTTATTAAAAGGAGAAAATAAATAATGACAAATGGTAGAGTGCCTATGACTCCAGCAGGAGAACAAGCATTAAGAGCAGAGTTGAGTAGATTAAAGAAAACTGAAAGGCCTGCGATTATTGAAGCTATAGCAGAAGCTCGTGATCATGGGGATCTAAAAGAGAATGCTGAATATCATGCTGCTAGAGAGAGACAAGGTATTATTGAGGGCAGGATTAAAGATATAGAATCAAAATTATCTAACGCTCAGGTTATTGATGTAACAAAACTTCAAGCTAATGGTATGGTCATTTTTGGAGCTACTGTCACAGTTATTAATGTTGATACAGAAGAAGAAACTACATACCAGATAGTGGGCGAAGATGAAGCTGATATAGATAATCATAAGATATCTGTTGTAGCGCCATTAGCTCGTGCTTTGATTAAAAAAGAAGTAGGTGATGAGATTATCTTAGATACTCCTAAAGGTAAAGTTACATACGAAATTGTAGAAGTAGAATATAAATAATCTTTAACCTAATGGATATTCCTCTAAAAAATTCTTTATGAAAAAAATTATCATCAAGGGTGCAAAAACCCATAATCTAAAAAATATCGATGTTGAAATACCTAGAGATAAGCTTACTGTTATTACAGGATTAAGCGGTTCTGGTAAATCTTCACTAGCATTTGATACTTTGTATGCAGAAGGACAAAGACGTTATGTTGAGTCGCTATCTTCCTATGCTAGACAGTTTTTATCGATGATGGATAAGCCAGATGTTGAGCATATAGAAGGTCTATCTCCTGCTATTTCAATTGATCAAAAAACAACATCTCATAATCCGAGATCTACCGTCGGTACTGTTACTGAGATATATGATTATTTGAGGGTATTTTTTGCTAGGGCAGGAACGGCTAAATGTCCAGTTCATCAAATAGAACTTAAAGCACAGACAATCAGTCAGATGGTTGATAAAATCCTAGAGTTTGATGAAAATACACGCTTAATGATATTAGCTCCAATTATTTCTCAAAAGAAAGGTACTCATCATACTCTGTTAGATAAGATATTAGCGCAGGGGTATATTCGTGTACGTATAAATGGAGAGTTTTTTAATTTAGATGAAGATTATCCAGAGTTAGATCGCTACAAGAAACATAACATAGAAGTTGTGGTTGATAGGTTTAAGCCTAAAAAAGATAATGAGCAACGAATTGCAGAGTCTATAGAAACTGCTTTAGATCTTGGTAATGGTATCGTCAAATTAGTAGATATGACTAACGAAACTGCTGATGATATTTTATTCTCATCTAAGCATGCCTGTCCGTTGTGTGATTATGCTCTCAAAGAGTTATCACCAAGAATTTTTTCATTCAATAGTCCGTTAGGAGCTTGTAGTAGTTGCGATGGTCTAGGAGTCAAAGAATTTTTTGATGAGAAAAAAGTAATAATAGATCCAACAATTTCACTTAAACATGGAGCAATTGTTAAGTGGAATAAGACAAATCAGTATTATTACTCACAATTGGAATCTTTAGCTGAGCATTATAAGTTCTCATTAGATGAACCTTTTGAAAAATTATCTAAAAAGATTCAAGAAGTAATCTTATATGGCTCAGGTGATGAGGCTATTAAGATGACTGTTGATTCAATTAGGGGTGGTAGGCAAACTAGGGTCAAGCCATTTGAGGGAGTTATACCTCACTTTGAGCGTAGATACTATGAGTCTGATTCTGATATGGTCAAAAAAGACCTATATGAGCTTATGAGTAATCTCAAATGTAAGTCTTGTAATGGTGCTAGAATTAATGAATATGCTAGAAATATATTTATAGAAGATAAAAATATAGCAGATGTATGTGCTTTGTCTATAGATGATTTATTAAAGTGGCTTGATAAATTAGAATTTGTCGGACAGCAAAAAGTTATTGCAGAGAATTTACTTAAAGAGATTAGATTAAGAGTCGAATTTTTAGCAAATGTTGGTTTGGAGTATTTAAGCCTTTCAAGACAAGCTGATACTCTTTCAGGTGGTGAAGCACAGCGCATTAGGCTAGCTAGTCAAATTGGTGCTGGTCTAGTGGGAGTTATGTATATATTAGATGAGCCATCTATCGGACTTCATCAAAGAGATAATCAACGTCTTTTAGATGCGTTGCATAATCTTAAGGATCTAGGTAATACAGTTATCGTCGTTGAACATGATGAAGATGCAATTAAACAAGCAGATTATATTATTGATATGGGACCAATGGCGGGTGTTCATGGTGGCGAAGTAGTAGCATCTGGGGATTATCAGGCAATTATCAAAAATAAAAAATCTTTGACTGCTGATTACTTAAGTGGTCGTAAGAAGATAGAAGTTCCAAAGACTAGGCTAAAAGCTAGTAAAAATCGTCATATTGAAATAAATGGTGCTACTGGAAATAATTTGCAAGGCGATAATTTAAAAATTCCAGTTGGAGCTTTGACTTGTGTAACAGGGGTATCAGGTTCTGGTAAATCAACTTTGATAAATAGGACACTATACCCTTTGGCATCTAGATTACTAAACAGAAGTACGCTTGTACCTATGGAATATAAATCTCACAAAGGATTTAACCACTTAGATAAGGTTATTGATATTGATCAGTCGCCAATAGGACGTACTCCTCGTTCTAATCCAGCTACATATACAGGCGTTTTTACTCCTATAAGAGAGTTATTTACAGCTACTGCAGAATCAAGATCAAGGGGTTATACTGCTGGAAGATTTAGTTTTAATGTGCGTGGCGGTAGATGTGAAGCTTGTCAAGGTGATGGCGTTATAAAAGTTGAAATGCATTTCTTGGCAGATGTTTATGTTGCTTGTGATGTTTGTGAAGGAAAGCGTTATAATCGTGAAACTCTTGCCGTACAGTACAAAGGAAAAAATATATACGAAGTATTAGAAATGACTGTGGAGGAGGCTCTAGAGTTTTATGAAGCTGTTCCGAGTATCAAAACTAAATTAGAAGCTTTGATGAACGTGGGATTATCCTATATTAAGTTAGGCCAAAGTGCGACTACTTTATCTGGTGGAGAAGCTCAAAGAGTTAAGCTAGCTAAAGAGCTCTCAAAACGCTCAACGGGTAAGACTTTATACATTTTAGACGAACCAACAACTGGGCTACATTTCTATGATATTCATCAACTGCTAAAAGTAATTATGGATTTACGTGATAGAGGTAATACAGTAGTAATTATTGAGCATAATCTTGATGTTATTAAAATGGCTGATTGGATAGTAGATTTAGGTCCAGAGGGCGGAAGTAAAGGTGGGCAGATAATTTTTGAAGGAACGCCTGAGGATATTACTAAATGTAAAAAATCTTATACGGGGAAGTACTTAAGTAATTTACTTTGATTAAGATGTTGAAACTTTATTTAAGTTATTAGGTTTGCAAAGTATCACATAAGCTAAGATAGCTAATAAGCCTAAAAAGTATATAACCTGAACCCATGCAAAAGCAGAAGAAGATATAATAGAATCAAAGCTTATATCTTTAACCCCAGAAAGCATTGCTAAAACCACACTCGCCCATGATATGGCAAATGCATTTGTTAGTTGAATTATTGAACTGTTAACAATTGTCGCAGGACTCATGTGTTCATCATTTTCAATGGAGTTATAAATTCCTGCATTACAAACTATAGTAAACATCCCAAAACAAATACCGATTATTATAAGTAAAACTGAGAATGCAAAAAAGTTAAAGTCAATAAAGACTATTCCTAGGCTCAAATATGTAAAAGCCATTATTGTAAGAGTTATCACAAAAAACTTATAAAAATGTAAGCTGATTAGTACTTTTTTTACTATCTTTTTAACATACCATGCTGGCATTATAAAAAACATTAATGCTAGGCCTGATTCAAAAGCAGAAAAGTGTTGCTTTGTCTGTAAATATAATGGCAGAAGGAAAGACATCCCCATTATCAGTAAGCGAGTCGTAGAGCTTATAATAGTAAGATATTTAAAGCAGTTGTTTTTGAAAATGTTTAGATTAATAACGGCATTATCACCTAATCGTATTGCATGTCGAAGATATACTACAAATAAAATTATAGATGATAAAAGTATTAACCATTTAATATTTGGAAGTATGCTTGCATCAATCATAAGATCAATAAAGAACATTAATAAAGCTATTGATATTCCAAGAATTAGAAAACCTTTAAAATCAAACTTTCTAATTTTTGCTACCGAAATATTAGGTAAGTAGATGCTTATTAGTATTATACAAATTAGCACAATAGGAAAGTTAATAAAGAATATCATTCTCCAGCCAATATAAGTTGTCATCGCACCTCCAACTAAAGGTCCAATAACGGGTCCTAATGTAGCAATAACTGCAACTATTGACATCGCTGTCAGTCGATCATTTTTGAATATTCTAACCATAGCCAAACGAGCAACTGGAGCAGTAAATGCTCCAAAGGCTCCTTGAAAGGCTCTAAATATTACTAAGCTAATAATATTTGTTGATAGTCCACAAGCTACAGAAGAAATAATAAACCCTATTAAAGAGATGATTAGAAGTTTTTTGCAACCTATTTTATCTGAGATCCAACCAGATGCAGGGATAAATAGCCCCAGAGCTAACAGATAAACAGTTACAGCTACCTTAAGAGCTAACGCATTTACTTGAAAATCATTTGCTATTTGAGGTAGGGCAGTATTAAGTGCAGAACCATCAATTAACTCTATGAGAAAAACTATACCAATTGTATAGGCTATTATTTTATTTTTATCCATTATAAATTTAAGAATTACGTTCGTTTTGACAACAATTAAGTATCATCAATAGATTAGTATATATTTATATTGCTCAATATCATATTGATATTTATACAATTATTTGGCAAAACGACTAGCTAATAATCGAATTTTTTACTATAGTATTAGTTGGATTTTAGTATTAAAACTTCATAAGGAAGAAAAAGGTAAAATAAATATATGGCACAAAATAATGATAATAAAAATAATATGCTTAAAAATATTATTTTTTGGATTTTAATCATTGGTGGGATGCTACTGCTTTTCAATGGTATCAATGATACGAATAGCTCATCTAAAAGTATTAACTACTCCTCATTTGTAACTAAGCTAAAAGATAACAAGATTAGCGTAGTAGACGTTGATGGTAGAACTATCACTGGTAAGACAGAAGATGGTGAAAGCTTTGTGACTTATGCTCCGCTACTTGATGGTAGTTTAGTCAATAAGTTAGAGGATAGCAAAGCTGTTATTAAAGCAAAAGCACCTGAGAAGCCAAATATATTTTTAGCATTCTTGCTGAATTGGTTGCCTATGCTACTAATCTTTGGTTTCTTTATCTATATGATGATGAAAGCTGGTGGTGGTAGCAAAGGAGGTCCTTTCTCTGTAGGTAAGAGTAAAGCTAAACTTTTAGGCGAAGATGAAATCAAAGTAACTTTGGAAGATGTGGCTGGTGTTGATGAGGCTAAAGAAGAAGTGGCTGAGATCGTTGATTTCTTACGTGAGCCAAAAAAATATGAAAAAATTGGTGGTAAAATTCCAAAAGGTGTCTTAATGGTAGGACCTCCAGGAACGGGTAAGACACTTCTAGCAAGAGCTATAGCTGGTGAAGCTAAAGTACCATTTTTTTCAATTTCAGGTTCTGACTTTGTAGAGATGTTTGTTGGTGTCGGTGCATCTCGTGTGCGCGATATGTTTGATCAAGCTAAGAAAAAAGCACCTTGTCTGGTATTTATTGATGAGATAGATGCTGTAGGACGTCATCGTGGCTCAGGTATGGGTGGCGGTAATGATGAGCGTGAACAGACTCTAAACCAAATGCTTGTTGAAATGGATGGTTTTGCTGATAATGAAGGCGTTATAGTAATTGCTGCTACTAACAGACCAGATGTTTTAGATAAGGCATTATTAAGACCTGGTAGGTTTGATAGACAAGTAAATGTAGGTTTGCCAACTGTTAAAGGCCGTGAAGCTATACTTAAAGTTCATATGAAAAAAGTAGCTTTAGGCGATGATGTTAGGGCTGATTGGATAGCGCGTGGTACTCCAGGATTTTCTGGTGCTGAACTTGCTAACCTTGTAAACGAAGCAGCACTATTTGCTGCAAGAGAGTCTAAAAATAAGATTAGCATGGCAGATTTTGAAAAAGCTAAAGATAAAATCTTGATGGGCTCAGAAAGAAGAAGTATGGCTATGACTGAAAAAGAGAAAAAGCTTACTGCATATCATGAAGCTGGTCATGCTATTATCGGTAAACTGATGCCTGAACATGATCCAGTTTATAAGGTAAGTATCATACCTAGAGGTAGAGCTCTTGGTGTGACTATGTATATGCCAGAGGGTGACACTGTTAGCCAAAGCAGGCTTATTCTACATGGACGTCTATGCAGTATATTTGGTGGCAGAATCGCAGAAGAGCTTATATTTGGATATGATCATGTTACTACAGGAGCATCTAATGATATTCAAGTTGCTACAGATATCGCTCGTAATTATGTAGCTCGTTGGGGCTTGTCAGATGCTATGGGAACAGTCTTATATGATGTTGAAGATGAGGGTCCATTTGGTGGAAGTGGTGGTAAATCTGTCAAGATGTCAGATTCTACTATCCGTGAGGTAGATACAGAAGTACGTAAATTGATTGATAAGAGCTATAACAAGGCTAAGAAGTTATTGGAAGATAATGTCGATATACTTCATGCTATGGCCGATGCTCTTATGAAATATGAGACTATAGATGCATTACAGGTAGATGATTTGATGGCACGACGCGATGTGCGTGAACCAGGTGAGTATGGAGATAGCTATAAGCCTAGTACTGATGATGATATGGTTATCGCTCCTGCTTTACCCGATGAGGATATTCCTGATTCATCTGATGAATCTAATCCCAGAAATGATCTTTAAATATACAGACTTAAATCTTTTATTAATCAAAACAAACATATTTTAATTCTAGAAATATTCATAACAAAATCCAACATATATGAATAATAATTTTAAAGTTAATACTTTAATTAAAGTTAATGATATTAAAAGCTATAAAATTAAGATTTTTGTGGAATTTATGCTAATATATCTTCAGCGAAATTAAGATAAAGGGAACAGATATGTCATTACCTACTCCTCATATAGAAACATTAAGAAAAGAAGAATTTGCAAAAACTGTAATTATGCCAGGCGATCCTTTAAGAGCTAAATATATTGCAGATAACTATTTAGAAAATGTTACAAGAGTTAATGCTGTAAGAAATATGTTTGGTTACACAGGTACTTACAAAGGCAAAAAAGTAAGTGTTATGGGTTCTGGTATGGGTATGGCGAGCATGGGCATTTATGCTTATGAGCTTTTTAAGTATTATGATGTTGATAATATCATTAGAGTAGGCTCAGCAGGTTCATATAAAGAAGAGTTCAAAGTCTATGATGTAGTACTTGTTGAAGAAAGTTACTGTGAATCTGATTTTGTTGAAATTGTAACTGGTGATAAGGCACGTGATGTTAAGTCTTCAGAAGAGCTTAATAAGGATCTTGAAGAGTCTGCAAAAAGACAAAATATAGAACTTAAAAAAGCAAAAGCACATTGTACAGACGTTTTTTATAGAAAAAATTCTGATGATTATAAAAAAATTATCAAAAAGTATGGCTGTGATTTAGTTGAGATGGAAACTGCTGCTTTATTTGCAACAGCAAATGAGTTGGGTAAAAATGCATCTGCAGTTGTAACTATATCTGATAGCTTCATAACAGGTGAATCAACTACTGCTCAACAAAGAGAGCAATCTTTCACTAACATGATGGAAGTTGCTTTAGGTACTATTACTGAGAAATAGTATATTTATTCTTTTAATTTATTAATTTCTAGTTTTATTTTTTCTAATGCTTTCTTAGCTACTTTATTTGGTGGATTTATATCAGCTTTTTTTGTTTGATGGTTTGAATAGTCTACAACAAGCTCTATTTTCTCAACCCTTGAAAATAGAGTTGTTTGGTTTAATTTTGTAATAAACTGGTTATGTAGTTCTTTTATTTTTGATTTTAGTATTTCTTTGTCACTTTGTACTATTATCTTAGTTGGAGAGTAGAAGACTAGCTGAGTATCTTTTAGGTATGGTAGGTTTAGTTTATGTAATTGTTTATTTGCTACTTCTATAGTAGTACTTAGATTAACAGCTTTTGCTATTAAATCTTTGCTAGCGTAAGTTGATTCAGTAATTTTTTTTCTAGTTCGGTGTGAATCTATATTAGCAACTTTTTCTGGAATAATTTTTATGCTCATAATAATCTAGTATATTTTGGTAGCATTACTTAGTTGAGAATAGAATATTTCAATAGCATTGTCTATAGCGGATTCTCTTCCTTTACTTGAACAAGACTTTACTACATATTGCTTAGGAGCTAATTGGCTAGATAAATTATCAGTTATTTGTAGCTCAATAGTTGTATTGATACAGTAACTATTGTTAATCAATCGGTTATCATAGTCTTTTAATTTTAGAGATATACTGATATTTGCAGAGTTTTTATTATCTGTGGTTATGTAGTTATTTACTTGTAGATATTTTTCTAAAGAGCTATAAAAAAAGCCACTATTTTGTTTATCAATATATATTTGTATAGTTCGCTTAACATTTAAAAGTTCATTATCTATATGATTTAGGGCTTCCATGTAGTCATTAATATCAATACTAGGAGATAACACTACTAGTACTCTTAGGCTAGATTTTATTATTTTGATATTTTTATCTACTTGTTGGGTAATATTAAATCTATAAATAGAGCTTTTGTTATATGTAGTGGAGAGTAGTTGACTTGCTTGTTTGATATTACTACTAATTAAATCTTTTAAGTCATTTATGGTTTGTGATTTATTTATTTGAATTTCTATATAGAATATATTATCGGTTAGTGATTGATTTATTACTTGATAATTTGGAATTGTAACATCTGCAGAAGAAGTAGTGACCTCTTGGATAAGTTTCTGAGATACCTTATTATTGTTAGAAATATTAGTGAAACTTGTTGTTGTTGACACAGTCACCTGAAGTCTTTGAATCATATCAGCTAGAGCATTTTGAGTCGCCTGTTGTGAGGTTTTACCTGAACCAAAGCCATATAAAACTTCATCTGTGTTTAATTGATTTGCTATAAACCATTGTGGAATATATTCTATATTTGTATCTTCTATTTTAGATGGTTTATTGCTAGTTTTTTGCGCCTTTTGAATATCAGCATTTGTTCTAATATCATATTTCTTTTGAGTATTTGTGGAGCAACAAGATGTTAATAGACTTAATGTTATTAACATTGGCAGCTTTAGCTTAAAATATCTCATTATGACAGGTATATGGTCTAAATTCGTACAATTAATGTATCTATCTTAATTTAAATTTCTTATAAACTCTATATAATGTACATTTAGGTTATTATTTTTATTTAAAACTATTAAGTATTTGGTTAGTTAACAATGTTAAATTTAGTACAAAAAATTATAGGTAGTCGCAACGATAGATTCATCAAAAAAGTTTCTAAAACGGTCCAAAAAATTAACTCTTTAGAGACTGAGTTTGAGAAACTTAGCGATCAAGAGTTAAAAGCAAAAACTCAAGAATATAAAGATAGAGTAGCAAAAGGTGAAGCATTAGATAATCTTCTTCCAGAGGCGTTTGCTACAGTTAGAGAAGCTGGTAAGCGTACCAAAAATATGCGCCATTACGATGTGCAACTTATTGGTGGTATAGTACTTCACCAAGGCAAAGTAGCTGAGATGAGAACAGGTGAAGGTAAAACTTTAGTTGCGACGTTACCAGCATATCTAAACGCTTTGACTGGTAATGGGGTGCATGTGATTACAGTTAATGATTACCTTGCAAAGCGTGATGCGGAATTAATGAGTGATATTTATGAATTCCTAGGATTATCAGTAGGTGTGATAGTGGCTGACCTAAATCCTGAGCAACGAAGAGAATCTTATGCTTGTGATATTACATATGGAACAAATAATGAGTTTGGTTTTGACTATCTTAGAGATAATATGGCTTATGATAAAGAACAGCAAGTTCAAAGAAGTCGTAACTATGTAATTATAGATGAGGTTGATTCAATCTTAATTGATGAAGCTAGGACTCCTCTTATTATATCTGGGGCATCTGATGATAGTTCTGAGATGTATAATCTTTTCAATAGATTAGTTCCATTTTTAGAAAAGCAAGAAAAAGAAGAGTTAGACGAGGATCAAGAGCAAAAAGATTTTTATGTTGATGAGAAGTCTAAAAATGCATATTTAACTGAGAAAGGTTATGCAAAAATTGAAAGTATGCTTAAAAAAGAAGGCATCCTTGAAGAAGATGATAATTTGTATAGTCCGCATAATATTACAAAAATGCACTATTTAAATGCATGTTTGAGAGCTCATTCATTGTATCAGCTTAATATTGATTATATTGTGCGTGATCAGGAAATTGTTATTATCGATGAAAGTACTGGTAGAGCTATGCCAGGACGTAGATGGTCAGATGGTTTGCATCAAGCGATAGAAGCTAAAGAAGGCGTCAAAATCAATGCTGAAAATCAGACAATGGCATCTATCACATTCCAGAATTTCTTCAAGTTATATAACAAAATCGCAGGAATGACTGGAACGGCAGATACAGAAGCTTTTGAGCTTCACTCTATTTATGGATTAGAAGTAATAATTATTCCTACTAATAAACCATTAATTAGAAAAGACCATCATGATGAAATCTATGGTAGTGTAAGAGAGAAGTTTGATGCTATAGTTGAAGATATCAAACAAAGAATATCTAAAGGTCAGCCAGTATTAGTTGGTACTGCCTCTATTGAAGCATCTGAAGTTTTATCAACTTTGTTGAAGAAAAAGAAAATTAGACACAATGTATTAAATGCTAAGCAGCATGAGAAAGAGGCTAGTATTATTGCCATGGCAGGTTATCCAGGTAATGTAACGATCGCAACAAATATGGCAGGTCGTGGTACTGATATCATTTTAGGTGGTAATTTGGAAGTTGAGATTGCACAGCTTGAGGATCCTACAGCAGAAGAGGTTGCCCAAATTAAGGCAGAATGGGTTAAGCGTAACGAGGTTGTTAAAAATGCTGGTGGATTATGTATTATTGGTTCAGAAAGACATGATTCACGTAGGATTGATAATCAGTTAAGAGGTCGTGCTGCTCGACAAGGTGATCCAGGTGAGAGTAAATTCTATCTATCAATGGATGATAATCTTTTGAGGATTTTTGCTTCTCAAAGTATGGCTGAAAGAGTTAAGAAAGGTCTAAAAGGTGGTGAATCATTAGCTTTTGGTTTTATGTCAAAAGTTATATCAAAAGCTCAAGGTAAAGTTGAAAGTTATCATTTTGATATCCGTAAAAACTTACTAGAGTATGATAATGTTGTGAATACTCAACGTAAAGTTATTTATGAGCAAAGACAAGCATTTTTAGATTCTGATGATGTTAGTGAAATTCTTGCTGATATTCGTATAGACGTGGCGGAACAGTTATTTCATGATTATGTGCCTGCTGGCTCTATGCATGAACTATGGGATCTTGAGGGTCTAGAAAAGGCACTTAAGTCTGATTTTATGATAGAGATTGACTTACAAAAGCTTTATGAAGAAGATGATAATCTAGGAGAAGAAGATCTTAAGAAGTTTGTAAGAGAGGCTATAGAGTTTGAATTTGCTGAGAAAACTAAAAACTTAGAGGTCGGTGCAGTTAGACAATTTGAGAAGTTCTCATTATTACAGTCATTAGATAGTCACTGGCGTGAGCATTTAAGCTCAATCGATCATTTACGTAATAGTATAAATTTACGTGGTTATGCTCAAAAAGATCCAAAAAATGAGTATAAGAAAGAAGCTTTCGAGTTGTTTTCAACTATGCTAGATAACTTTAAGTATGAGGTTATATCTTCACTTGCTAAGATAAGAATTGCTACAGAAGAAGAAACTCAAAGAGCTCAAGAAGAATGGAAAGAGTCTATGAGTGAAATCAAAGCTGAGCATGAAAGTGTTATTGATAATAACCAATCAGAAGATGATAAAGAGCAAGAAGAAGCACCAAAAGTTCAGCAAGTTAAGAGAGAAGGTCCAAAAATAAAAAGAAATGATCCATGTCCTTGCGGTTCGGGTAAGAAATATAAACAGTGTCATGGTAAAGTAGTCGATTAACTTTTTCTAATTTCATTAAAAAATGATGCGAATATAGATTTTTAAATCCTTGATTTGGTTGTTATTTGAAGTCGATCTGTAGAATCTCGATGAGATTGTAATTTAAATCAAAGTGTGAGCTATATTAATTAATGAGAATTAGATAGTTTGGAGTAAGTATAGAAAGCTTTTAAATAGGAGTACTGTGTGTCTTTAAAGGCGAATTATCTTCTATTTCTACACGAGCACCACTAATAAAGCATGCAATAAAAATATATAAGCTAAGAAGGACTATAATTTCTGTTGATGTTTGATAATCAAAATTAGTATAAAGTTGATTTAATGTTTCATCTGAGACTTTAAAATTGGAACAAAGTTCATCTGCTACTTTACAGATTAAGTTTTCTTCAGTAGACAGATCTGTAACAGTGAAGCTTGATTTTATGATTTCTACGTCCTCGTCTGTTACACCTGAAGCTTTTGAAAGATAATAATGCTGGTAGTTTTCATATTCTGATTTAGTGTTTCTAGCGATTCTTAGTATCCCTATTTCTCTCAGTCTGTCAGGAATTTTTCTTTGATCAGAGTAGATGACAGCAATGAGATCAATCATTTGTATAAAGCCTTGCGGATAACCTGTAGCCATCTTTTTATATAAATTGATATTGGGAAGAGTCTTTAATTTTTCCTGAACATTTTTAGGAAGTGTATCAATTGTTGGGAATTTTATGTCCATAATTTTTATCCTTTATTTGAAACTTACAACAGTTTGTATCTTTGATCTTTTTTACTATTTTATATAGAGACTATATTTTAATATATACCCAACTACACTAACGTATTTACTGGAGTCATAAATATCTTTATTATGTCTTTAATACTATAAATCCAATAATAAACTAGTAAATCTTATAATATGGTAGATAACAAAACAAGGTGCTTTGGCTCAAACTCACAGATATATGCTGACTATCATGATAATGAATGGGGTATTCCTAAATATGATGATAGGGAGCTTTTTGAGCTTTTGATATTAGAAGGAGCTCAAGCAGGTCTTAATTGGGAAACTATTCTAAAAAAACGTCAAGGTTATCGTGATGCTTTTTATAATTTTGATCCTATTAAAGCTACAAGTATGTCAGAATCTGAACTTGAATCTCTTCGAGACAATCCAAATATTATCCGTAATAAATTGAAAATCTATTCTGTTAGAAAAAATGCTCAAGTATTTCTTCAAATTCAAAAAGAGTTTGGTAGCTTTAGTGATTATCTATGGAAATTTGTTAATTTTAAGCAGATTAAGAATAGCTGGAGATCTCGTAGTCAAGTTCCGATATCAACTACTATCAGTGAGAAAATATCAAAAGACCTAAAAAAAAGAGGAATGAGTTTTGTTGGGCCAACTATTATTTATGCTTATATGCAAGCAACTGGCTTAGTTAATGATCATCTAGTTGATTGTTGGTGCTATACTCGAGAGATATAAAAAGTACATTTATAAGATTAAAAATTTATAACTATTTTCCTCAAGCAGGAAGCATTTAATACATAGTCGTAATAGAATCAGGCTTGTGATTTTTGGGTTTTTTGTTATAATATGGTGTCTAGTTTTGTAACTAGGTACTATGGAATAATAACAAAAAGTCAGAAGTCTATTGATTATAGGCAGTTCTGAGGATTTAAAATCTAATAAATGGAGTAATAAATGTACGCGATAATTAAAAATGGCGGTAAGCAATACAAGGTTAAAGAAGGCGAAGTTGTTAAACTTGAGAAATTCGATCTTGGTATTGGCGAAAAAGTTGAGTTTGATACAGTTTTGATGGGTCAAACAGCAGAAGGCGAAGTTAAAATAGGCGCTCCTATTGTAGAAGGTGCTAAAGTTGTAGGCGAAGTTGTAGAACAAGGTCGTAACAAAAAAGTTAAGATCATGAAGTTCCGTCGTCGTAAGCACAGCATGAAGCAACAAGGTCACCGTCAGTATTTTACAGCGGTAAAAGTTTCATCTATTAGTTTATAATTTTATTAAGAATATTTAAGGAGTATACAAATGGCTCATAAGAAAGCTGGTGGTAGTACTAGAAACGGAAGAGATTCAAACCCTAAGTATTTAGGTGTTAAAAGATATGGTGGTGAATTTGTTAAAGCAGGTACAATTATTCTGCGTCAAAGAGGTACTAAGACTCATCCTGGTGTGAATGTTGGTTGTGGTAAAGATCACACTTTATTTGCTCTTAAAGATGGTACTGTTAAGTTCCATGTTGGCGGTGCTTTAAATCGTAAGTTCGTTTCAATTGACGAATAATCTATCTATTTATCTATATCTATCTTTTTGAAAATATCATCATTTCATAATGAGTATTTGCTGAAAAAAGATATTATAATTAATTATTTTCTAGATATAATCTTTACTTTAAAACTTAAAGTTAATTATATGAGTTTCTACATACCTTTGTTTTTATTTTGTATATCATCTACTATTACACCTGGACCAAATAATTTGATGTTGTTGATATCATCGATAAGATTTGGTGTGAGAAAGACATTATCTCATTATTTAGGAGTTTGTCTTGGCTTTCCTTTTATGGTTTTAATCATAGGGATTGGCTTAGAGTCAATCTTTATAAATCATCCAACACTACATACAGTGATAAAAGTTGTAGGCGGTATTTATATGTTATGGCTGGCTTTTAAGATAATTCTATCATCTAATTTTGATGATGAAAAAAGTAGTAAGCCACTAAGCTTTGTTCAAGCAGCATTATTTCAGTGGATAAATCCTAAAGCTTGGATTATGGCAATTGGAGTTGTATCTACTTATACGGTTGTTAGTGCTGATATGAGCTTGATGTTTCAAGTACTTATTATAACAATTATTTATATGATAGTTTCATTTCTATGTACAGGATTTTGGTTATTTGGAGGTAGCTCAGTCAAAAGAATTTTAAATAATGAAAATCATTTAAGAGTATTTAACTTAATCCTAGGATTATTGCTTATACTTTCAATTGTACTTATGATTTTTGAGTAATTACTTTAGCCTTGTCTTTTTTGGAATTTAGCAGAAATAAACATACCAAGTAATACGCCTATTATGATAATTGCTATCATAATTGTCGCTAGGGCATTTATTTCTGGAGTAGGGCCATTTTTGACAGTTGAGTAAATATACATTGGCAGAGTAGGGTTATCACTACCAGCCACAAACTCTGTGACAACTAAATCATCAATAGATAATGTAAATGTAAGTAATGCTGATGTAATCAATGCAGGTATAAGTTGAGGTAAAGTTATTTTAAAGAAAGTCTCTATAGGACCAGCACCTAAATCTAGAGCAGCTTCCTCTAATGATATATCTACACTAGCTATACGTGATTGCATTACTATTGCAACATAAGCTGTACACATTGTTACATGTGCTATAACTACCGTAGTAGTTCCTCTCTCATGAGGCCAACCAATAAGATGCTGTAATGTTGAGAACATTAATAATAAAGCCACCCCAAGAATGATATCAGGTAAAACAAGTGGAGTTGCCACAAGACCATATAAAAAACTTCTAGATCTAAAAAATTTAAATCTAGTCATAGCGTAGGCTACTATAGTTCCAAGTATTGTTGCAATAATTGATGTTATTGTTGCTATCTTTAGGCTAGTAAAAGTGGCATTTATAATATCTTCATCATTAATTACTTCATGATACCAGTCAAAAGTAAAGCCTCCCCATAAGTTTATAATCTGAGAGTCACTAAATGAGAAAACTACTAGGATTACTAGAGGTATGTATAAAAATACCAAGCCAAATACAAGCATTATGCTACTAAATGAAAATTTTTTCATTGCTTATACCCCCTAAACAAAAGTTCTCTTAGCTTGTATACGTTGCATCCACAGAATAGGCAATACTAGAACGACTATTAGTACTACAGATATTGCAGCAGACATACCCCAGTTGTTAGATGTGAAGAACTCTTCCCAAATAACATTTCCTATCATTAATGAATTCATCCCACCCATAATCTGTGGTACTACTACTTCACCAATAGCTGGAATAAATATTAACAAGCTACCGGCAATCAAGCCAGGCATAGATAATGGCAGAGTTATTTTAAAGAATGAGTTTATTGGTTTAGAGCCTAGGTCTTCAGCTGCATCATATATACTAGGATCAATTTTTATCAATGTGCTATAAAGTGGCAATATCAAAAATGGTAAATAACAATAAACCATACCTAAATACATTGAAAAATCATTATATAACAAAGCCATACTTGGTAGACCTAGATCCATTAAGAATTGGTTAAGAGTATGATTGCCTAGTAATGTTACCCAAGCGTAAGTTCTAAGTAAAAATGAAGTCCAGTATGGAATAATAATCAAGACTAAGAAGAAGATTTGAGTATTTTTTTTAGCTCTAGATAAAGCTAAAGCCATAGGGTAACCAATTAAGATACACAAAGCAGTGGTTATAAAGGCAACTTTAAAAGATTTAAGTAATGATATGAATATAAGATTGTAATGAATTAATTCAATGTAATTACTCAGATATAGGGTGAAGTTTACAGTTGAGTCTTTGAATTGCATCAAAGATGTAACTGGTGGAGTACCATCTGTTGGCAATGTAAAACTGATACCTATAACAAATAAGAAAGGTATAAGTAAAAATACCATAAACCATACAAAAGGAACTAAGTACACTAAAGTATGTCTAAAGCTTTTTTCTAAGTTTTGCATTATGAGTATAACACCATGATATTTTCTGATTCCCAAGTGAGATATACTTCATCATCCCAAGATGGATGATCTGCATTTCTCTCAATATTAAAGTCAGTAGACTTAATTATATTGCCATTAGCTGTCCTAACATGGTAAGTAGATAAACCTCCCATATAAGCAATATCTTCAACAATACCTTTAATACAATTTACAGGTTTGTTAGGATTGTAATCTTCTGGTTTGTCTTTACTTATAACAATCTTTTCAGGACGTAACCCAACCCAGATTTCTTGATCTTCAATAGCTTCTATGTTTCTTCTTAACACAAAATTAGTGCCAGCTTGTTCTGAAGTTATGATACTTCGAGTTCTACTTACTGCTTCTACGCGACCTTCAAAAATTGTACTTTTACCAATAAAATTAGCTACAAATCGACTCTTAGGGAATTCATAAATTTCAGAAGGAGTACTTACTTGCTCTAGCCAGCCGTCAGTCATGATACCTATTCGAGTAGACATAGTCATAGCCTCTTCTTGATCATGAGTTACCATTATAAATGTACTGCCTGTCTGTTCTTGAATATCTACAAGTTCAAACTGCATCTGATCACGCAAGTTTTTATCTAGAGCTGATAATGGTTCATCTAGGAGAATTAATTTAGGTCTTTTTGCCAAGCATCTTGCTAGAGCTACACGCTGACGCTGCCCACCAGATAATTGATGTGGTTTTCTTTTAGCAAGATGATCCATTTTTATGATTTTTAGAGCAGCATCAGTAGCTTTTTCTATTTCTTCTTTTTTTAGAGATTTCTCTTGTTTTAAACCGAACATAATATTTTGTTTAACATTCATATGCGGAAAAAGAGCATATGATTGAAACATCATATTAACAGGTCTTTTGTATGGTGGAGTATTAGACATATCTACACCATCAATAATTATTTTGCCATCAGTAGGTCTTTCAAAGCCTGCTAGCATTCTAAGAAGAGTACTTTTACCACTTCCTGAGCCACCTAGCAAAGAAAAAAACTCTTTTGGATAAACATCAAGATTAACAGAATCAACAGCTAAATGACCATCATCAAACTGTTTTGAAAGGTTCTTTATAGAAACCAAAGGTTTTTTTGAAGATTTTTGCATCTTTAGTTCTATATAAATTAGTTAAGATTCTTAATAATAAGCAATTTTTATATAGAAAAAAAGTAAATATTAGAATTAATAACTATTATTTATATTATTGTATCTTTATCGTTTTGTTAAACTAGCTAAGAATAATAAGTATAATGTAAATAGTAGCATTATATTTGGTAGTCAAATATGAACAAATTATCATCAGTTTTTGTTAATGTAGATGAAGAATTTACTAGATATATATTAAAACCTGAAATATCAAACTTACCTGATTGGTTTGATGGAAAGGTTTTGAGAGTCGGGCCAGCTAAATTTGAATATGGGAATATTAAATTGAATCACTGGTTTGATGGACTGGCTATGTTGTATAGCTTTAGATGTAATGATAGGGAAATTTATTTTTCAAATAGATATTTAAGATCTGAGCAATATCTAGCTGCTACTAAAGGACGTATAAAGTTCGATGAGTTTGGTACAATTGTGCCTTATAAATTTGCCAGAATAAGATCATTAATCAAAACTATATTAGGAGTTAAGGTAGAAAAACCAAGTTGTAATGTAAATATCCTAAAAGTGAAAGATAGTTTATTGGCAACTAGTGAAGTAACTACTATGATTGAGTTTGATAAAGATGATCTGCAAACATTAAACGAATTTAGATTTGGTGATAAAATCAAAGGGCAGTTTAGCTGTGCGCATCCTCAATTCGATCCTATAACAAAAGAGCAGTTTAACTTTGTCGTCGATATATCAAAAAAATGTAAATATACTATTTATAAAATTGCGAAAAACTCTTCACAAAGAACAAAAATATATGAGTTCTATGATAATCAATTTATATATAACCATACGCTATTTCTTACAGAGAGCTATGTTGTTTTATATTTAGGCCCATTAAGAGCAAATCCACTTGATTTTTTGACTAAGCCTGTTTCAGAAGTGATCTCCCATGATCCAAATGCAAAATGTAAATTAGTGCTTATCAATCGAAAAAACACATAAAGTGAGCATGTTGGATATTTCAAGTATGGTCTTCCTTCACAGTGTTAATGCTTTTGAACAAAATAACAAAATATATCTAGACTTTATTGAGTATACCGATAATCTTGAACCATATAAGAAGTTCTATTTTAAAAATATTGAGAGTAATGATTGTAGGCTAAAAACACAGCTAACACGGATGGTCGTTGATATCGGTCGTAACACTATAGAGAAAAGTATTATTACAGCTCTTAATGTTGAGTTCCCAAGGATTAATGAGAAATATCTAGTAAAAAACTATCGTTATGTTTATCTAGCTAAGCGTACAGATCAAGCAGAATTTTTTAATAGCATAATAAAAATAGACTTATCAAATAATGATATGGTTGAATATTGCTTTGGAAATGATTTTGTCTCAGAACCTATATTTATAGCTAATCCACAAGCTCAAACTGAAGATGATGGTCTTATATTTGTAAATGTTATCGATACAGACAAGAAACTTAGTTATATTGTCTATTTAAATGCAACTGATTTAAGTTTAGTATATAAAGCATATTTACCAATCTTAATTCCTCCAGCGCTGCATGGGGTATACTTAAAGTAGTATTTTATGAAAAATGTAATTTTTGATTTTGATTCAACATTGATTAAAAAAGAATCATTAGAGTTAATCTTAGAGCCATTATTAGATCAATCTCCTTCAAAGCTAAAAGAAATTGAGCATATTACCAATTTAGGTATGCAAGGAGATATTTGTTTTAGAGAATCTCTTGAAAGAAGATTAGCTATTGCAAGTCCAACAAAGCAAAGTATTAAAGATTTTGCAGATAAGTATTGTCCTGATTTATTGACAAGTGGTATCAAAAAAATAATCGAAACACTTAGAAATAAAGGTTATCAAATATGGATTTTTAGTGGTGGATTAACGGAGAGTATCGAGCCATTTGCAGATTATTTGCATATTCCACGAGACAATATATTTGCAGTAGATATTATTTGGAATGACGATGGAAGCTTTAAGACTCTTGATAACTCTAATGGAGCATGTGATTCAAAGTTAAGTGCTTTTGATAAAGTTAAAGATTTGATAAATGGTGAAATTATAGCTGTTGGTGATGGTTATACAGATTATCAGCTATATGAAAGCGGTTATGTTAATAAGTTCATAGCATATTTTGAACATGTTGAAAGAGAAAAAGTGTCACAATTATCTAAATATATAGCTAGAAATGTAGATGACTTAGAGCTATTGCTTTTCTAACTTTTTGGCAGATATTACCGAGTGAATAAATGCTATAAACAATACTAGTATTCCTATAGAACCACTAAACCATTCTGGAATATGAACGAATATCTTTAGTAATAGTACAGCTGCTAAAAAACCAATAGCGTAGTGAGCACCATGTTCTAAATATATATATTTTGCCAGAGTTTTCTTTTCTACAAATAGTATGGTCAGTGATCTTACAAACATTGCACCAATACCAAGACCAATCATAATTATGATAATATTTGCTGTAATAGCGAATGCACCAATTACACCATCAAAACTAAATGATGCATCTATTATTTCAAGGTAAATAAATCCCATTATGCCGTTGCGAGCAACTGTCGAATTATCTATATGCGATGTATCAAATATGGAGTTAAGCATACCAATGCTTTCATGTACAACTATACCTAAAAAGTAAGCAATTGCTAAACTGCCTTGATAATCAGGTTCTGCATCATAGATGATTATTAAGCCAATAAAGATTGCAAATAGAATATATCCACCATTATAATCACGTATTTTTCTTGTAATCTTATTGTTCTCAATTATAGGTATCCAATGATGACCCTCATTTTCACTGAGAAAAAAGTTCAGAAAAACCATAAGTAAGAAACTACCACCAAAACTGCAAATATAGGGCATCGAATGTTCTAATATATTTTGATACTGTTGAGGATCGTTTAGAGCAAGTGTAACTACGTTAGTAAAATTAATACCACTTGTGACACTTACCAATAAAATTGGGAATAATAAACGCATACCAAAAACGGCAATCGGTAAACCTAAGTAGATAAAGATCTTTTGCCATTTTTGTGACATTTGTCCAAGAATTTTTGCATTGATGACGGCATTGTCAAAACTAAGAGAAATTTCAAGTATGGCCAGAATTAATACCGAGTATATTGTTTCTAATGGAGCAGTTGGATAAATAAATATAGCAATACCGATACCAATAAGAGTTACAAAGAAAGAACCATAGAAGTATTTTAAAATTTTCAAAGCGATCAAAAAGTATGTTTTTAACGAGTAGATTTTAACATATAATGATATTTTACAAGATATTTTCAAGGTAGTTATATGTCGTTAGCATTGTATACGATTATTTTTTTAGGATTATGTTTCTTTTTATGGCGTAATTTTATGAAAAATAAGGAATATGCTGTAGATGTTGCTCAACGTTCAACGGCAAAATATGATTTAGAGTTGCTAGATGAAACTGTTTGTTTACGTAAAATAGATGTTAAGCTTGAGAATAGGCGTTTAGTTTTTTATAGAGTATATTCATTCGACTATAACAGTTCATTATCTGATGACAGATTTAGAGGATATATAGTAATAAGAAACGGTAGGCTTGATGATATTGTTATATCAGAATTTGAGAAGGCTGATGTTATTAGAGAAAATATAGTATCTGAACAATTTGAGGATTCTCAATCAGGATCATCAGTACATAATATTATAAATTTTGATGAAGAAGGAAAATTATGATTATTCATTTACACCAGTTACCAAAGTTAAAAGGCAGAAATTATAGCTGTAGTCCTTTTTGTCTAAAACTTGAACTATATCTAAAAGCTACTGATTTGAGTTATCAGAATCATTTTAGTTTGGAGTTTAATAAGTCACCAACAGGTAAGATGCCATATATAGAAACTATGGGTAAGAAATTCGCTGATAGCAATCTCATTATCGAAATGTTAGATAAGCAAAATCACAATAATTTGGATGAGCATCTAAATTCTGAGCAAAAAGCTATATCTACAGCATTTATAAGATTATGTGAGGATAGCTTGTATTGGATTGGAGTATATAGTCGCTGGGCTGATAAAGATAATTATGCATGGAAGAAAGAGTTTCTAGAATCAACTAAACTACCAAAGGCTATGGCGAGTATAGTTTATCCTGTTGCTAAGAGAAACATTCTGCGTCAACTAAAGGCCGCTGGTGTTACAAACCTAACTAATAATGAAATTTATTCAAAAGCGGAGCGTGATTTAAAGGCTATAGCAGACTATTTGGGTGAAAAAGAGTATTTCTTCAATTCTAAACTATCATTAGTAGACTTGGTAGTCTTTAGCTTTCTAATTAATATTGCTGACGGCAGTTGTGGGCAAAGATTGCAGAACTTTTTGATTAGTCTTAAACTTGATAATTTTATTAAAAATATGCAAGAATCATTTGAGCTTGATTTTTAATCTACGCGACTACTTTTCTACTAAGTAGTACTTTAAAGAGTAATAATTTAACACGATTTACTGTTTGACTAGTTCAAATAGCTTTAAAACAGCTTGTCGCTAATATGAGGAGGATCTGTAAGTGCAGCATATAGAAGAAAAACAAAGAACAAAATATTTTATTTCATTATTTTTGTTACAATTATTTGAAAGGTTTAGTTTTTTTGGTTTCTTTTATATCTTAATATTCTTCTGTATAAATAAGTTAAATCTTACAGAGTCGTATGCTTCAACTTTTGCAGGCTCATTTACTGCGCTTTGTTATGTTTTAAGTTCATTAGGGGGATTTATTTCTGATAAAGCTTTAGGTGTTAGAAGAACCTTAATAGCTGGAGGTATCTGTTTACTATTAGGATATTCATTATTAGCAACTAGCGATATGCTAATGAATTTTTCGATTTATATTGGGTTGGCAATGATTATCGTTGGAGCATGTTTATTTGTGCCTATGACTTTAAATAGTGTGTCTAGATTATATGCAGGAGATCCAGCAAAGCTAGATTCTATATATGCGTATTTTAATATGGCTAACAATATTGGGGCATTATCAGGTGCTATTCTAATACCTTATTTAAGCAGTGCAGATTCATATGGTTTAGAAAATAGACACTATGGAATTGCTTTAGGGGTGTGTGCTTGTGGAGTATTGTTAGCTCTTGGTAATATATTTATGAATAAAAAGCTATTTTCAACAATAGCAGCTCCTGTAGGCAAAAAAACACTTAGTTTTCAGCAGTTAGTTTTAGCTATAGTAGGTATAATATTTTTTGTATCAGTAGTTACAGGATTACTTTATTTTAGTAGTCTAATTATTATCGTGCTGGTTTTAGCAGTAGTTATAATTGTTGGCTATTTTATAAATATTACTTTTCAGCAAGATAAAGAGTATCGTTTGAAAATGTTACTTTTATTAGTATTTATATTTTACGCAACAATATTCTTTATGACCTATGCTCAAAAGACAACGTCATTTTTCTTATTTAATGTTCACCATGTGGATTTGAATGTTTTAGGTATTAAGCTAAATTCGCAAACTGTACCAGGACTATTAAATACTTCAGGGATTTTAATTTTCTCTCCAATTCTTGCTATGTATTTTAACAAGATGGGCGATAGATTAAGATCAACTAGTAAGTTTGCTTTATGTTTATTATTTGCTGGTATATGTTACGCGTTTTTGTACTTCGTTTGTGTATTTAATGATCCATCTTCGAAAGTTTCATTTTGGTGGGAAGTAGTAGCAGTTGGAGTATTTTTTTCATGGGCTGAGATTATGGCAACAGCTGTTGGTTTATCTTTGATAACCCAACTTGTTCCCACTAAGGTAAGAGGCTTTTGTATGGGGATGTGGTTCTTAACTTGGGCTGTTGGGATCAAGCTTGGTGCATACGTGGCTTCGCTTTATGCTAGTAAAGATTTAGCCAACTCTAAAAGCTCTCTACTAGTTGGTCAAGCTAAGATTAATAGCTATTTGGGATATGAAAATTTGTTTATGTGGATAGCTATAGTTACTATAGTTGCAGCTTGTTCACTTCTGGTTTTAAAAAATAAAATTAATAATGTAATTTATAAATAATGTGGGAAATTTATGAATATTCTAAAAATTAGTAAACAAACTTTGAGAAATAACATTAAGATTATTCGAGAATATGTTGGCAACGCTAAGATATGTTTTCCTGTTAAGGCAAATGCTTATGGGCATGGTATAGAAGAGATAGTAGAAAATACGCATGATTTAGTTGATTTCTTTGCTGTGGCTAACTCTCTAGAGGCTTTTAGAGTTACTGCTATCACTAAAAAGCCAGTGCTAGTATTTGGAGTAATATACTATGAGTATCTTGAAAGAATGGTCTCTGAAAATATTAGAGTTAGTATCCAAGATTATGACGATATTGAAAAGCTAGAGCAAATAGCCAAAGAGCTTAATAAAAAGATATATGTCCATATTAATGTAAATACCGGCATGAACCGTATGGGTGTTTGTTACAATGATGTTTGTAGAACTATCAAGAGAGCTTATAATTCTAAATGGATTATACTTGAAGGTGTGTACAGTCATTTGGCGTGTGCTGATAATAGAGATCATCCAACTAATGCTAAGCAGAAGAAAAGATTTTCAGAAATTGTTGAGTATGCTAAAGAGTTATCTCAAGACATAATTTGTCATTTATCAAATTCTTATGGTTTTCTTGGTGACAAAGAAATTTGTTACGATATGGTTAGACCAGGAATCCTCATTTATGGTTTTCTTCCAGAGTTCTATGTTGAAAGATCAATTAGAGAAATAAAACCGATCGCAAGGTTATTATCAAAAGTAGTTAAGATAATCGAATTAGAAGAGGGCGATGGGGTAGGTTACTCTATGATATACAGAGGTTTCGATGGCGAAAAAGTTGCAGTGATACCTATTGGTTATGGTGATGGATTTCCAAGAGAACTTGGAGATCGAGGTTTTGTTAATATTGATAATGTAATGTATCCAATGGCTGGTAGAATGAGTATGGACGGTTTGACAGTCTCATTAGGTCATAATGAGCATAATGTTAAAGTTGGAGATGTTGTAGAGTTAATATCTGATATTCCACGCAATAGAAACAGTGCTTTTTTAATGGCTAAACAAGTCAATACCATTGAATACGACATTATGAGTACACTAAATGATAGAATTATAAGAGAGGTTATATAATAGCTAAAGTATTTACATAGGAGATTATTCGCAGTAAACTCATAGTTACTATTTAGTAATTTGTTAATCAAAGGATAACATGGAAAAGAAGAGTCTTTCTACCATTAGCTTAGTAGCTATGGGTGTTGGTGCTATTATGGGATCAGGATGGATGTTTGCAGCACAGTACACGTCTCAAGAGGCAGGGCCTGGATCTATTCTTTCTTGGGTAATAGGTGCTATTTTAATGGTCTTTATAGCTTTAGTATTTGCCGAGGTTTGTACAATTGTGCCTGTTGAGGGATCTACTTCACGTATTCCTCATATCACACATGGAACTATGACAAGCTATATGTTTGCATGGATTACTTGGATATCATACTTGGTCTTAGCGCCAATCGAAGTTCAAGCAGTTATTCAATATTTAGCAGTATTTTATCCTTCGCTTATCGATGCTAGTAGAGATGGTGCTTTGTCCATGGCTGGATTACCTTTAGCGATAATCTTTCTTTTGGGATTCTGTGTTATTAATTTTTATTCACTTAAATGGTTAGCAAAAATTAATAATATTGTTACTTTATTTAAAGTTGCTGTACCAATATTTATATCTATTGTATTTATTATATTTTGTTTTACATTACCTGCTCTAAAAGATATAAAGACAGAAGAGTTATCATTTATGCCATTTGGTTTTAATGGTGTATTAGCTGCAGTTTCAGTTGGTGGTATTGCTTATGCGTTTACAGGATTTAAGACTATTGTAGAATTAGCAGGTAGCACAAAAAATCCTAAGAAATCAATTCCGGTGGCAACAGTTGGTGCTGTTTTGATTTGTTTGGTTATTTTTCTATTTTTGCAAGCCGCATATTTACTAGTTATGTCAAAATTTGTACATAACAATGATTGGCAAGGTGTTGTTATGCCAGGTGCTACTTCATCTAGTTTTGGACCATTTGCTGTGATGGCTCAAAGTTTTGGAGTTAAGTGGGTTATGTATCCATTGTACTTTGGAGCTATAGTTTTTCCACTTATGGCTGGTTTAATTTACTTTAGTATCGCAATGAAGTCGTTAGGTGCAATGGTACATAATGGTTATCTTCCGAGCATTTTAGGAAAGTTAAGTCCAATCATGCAAAAACCAATTTATGCTATTGCTCTTAATTTCTTGATAGCTTTAGTTATGTTTGCACCATTTCCTGGTTGGAAGGAAATGGCTACTTTCTTAACATCTTTGATAGCACTTACATATATTACTGGTCCAACATCTACTATGGCACTTAGACATCATTTACCTGATATGCATAGACCATTTAGGCTTAAAGGCGCTTATTTGTTGTCAACTTTAGGTATGTTTGCAGCTACTTTAGTATTTTTATGGAGTGGTTGGGCAATAGTTTCAAAGGCTGGTATTGCTTTAATCATTGCTTTGGTTATGCTTGGTGTTTATAGAACGTTTAGAAGGGATAGATCAGAAGAGATTCATTGGAATCTAAGAGAATCTGTATGGTTTTGGATATATATAGTTTTAGTAACATTAGTTTCATACTTTAGTTCATTTGGGGGGACTGGAGATCTCGATTTATACTGGAGTTCGGCAATAGTTCTTGTGATTAGTTTTATTGTTGTTACTGTTGCAAAAAATCTATGCTTACCAGCAGAAGATATGCAAGAAGGAATCAAAAAAGCTATTAGTGATGACAATTATATCTAAATAAATATTTCTATCTTATTATTTCATAATGTATTATATTGTTTAGACAAGCTTATTAATAACATATTATGATTAAAGTATCTTTTCAGGGTGAGCATGGAGCTTACTCTGAGCAGGCAATAACTAGTTTTTTAAATCAACAAAATATCAAAGATTTTCAGACCATTCCGTGTTTCTCGTTTTCTGAAGCTATTGAACACACAATAGCTGGTAAGTCAAATTTTGTCATGATCCCTGTTGAAAACTCATTAGCAGGATCTGTTGTACCAGCTTATGATGAGTTAATCAAAAGTAATTTAAAAGTAAAAGCTGAAGTAGTGTTAAAAATTAAGCATTGCTTAATGGGATTAGAAGGGGTGCAGTTTTCTGATATTAAAAGTGTAATATCTCATCCGCAAGCACTATCACAATGTTCAAAAAGTCTTAATAAATTAAAGCTTGTTCCAGAAGCATTTGTTGATACTGCAGGAGCGGCAAAGTATATTTTTGAGAAAAATATAAAAGATCATTTAGCAATAGCTGGAGAACTTGCTGCAAAAACATACGGATTAAAGATTTTCCAAGATGAGTTTGAAGACGAGCACTTTAATTATACACGCTTCTTATTAATGGGATATGATGATATCCAGCTCGACTCGGATAACAATAAATATAAAACAACATTAATTTTTTCTGTTGAAGATAAGTCAAATGCGCTTGTAAATACTTTGAATGTATTTGGTAAACATAACATTAATCTTACAAAAATAGAGTCTAGACCATCAAGAAATCGAGCTTGGAATTATCTGTTTTTTATAGATTTTGAGGGATCTGAGGATGATGAAAATGTTCAAAAAGCTTTATTAGAAGTACTAAAGAAGAGCACTTTCTTAAAAGTTTTAGGTTCATACAAGAGTTATCATTATAATTAATGGAAATAATTATGAAAAAAATATTTAGTTTTATAATAATTTTTTTTAGTGTTGTTTTTGGATATGCTCAAGATGATATAACAGTTTTATCTTTAAATGACTTTCATGGTCAGGTTGAGCCCAATAAAGACATGGTTGGAGCAGCAAAGATAGCTAGTTTTATCGATGATTACAAAAAAACACATCCGAACTTAGTAGTTGTAGCAGCAGGAGATAATTATCAAGGTACTGGCATATCAAATATCTCACATGGTGATGTTGTCAATGATTTCTTTGATTATATCGGAGTTAAGTACTCTGCTGTAGGTAATCATGATTTTGATTATGGTCAAAAGTGGTTTAAGCACTGGTATGAAAAGAATGGTATCAGATTTTTAGCTGCAAATATTAGTTATAAAGATGACTCTTTATTTGATTATTTTTATAGAAAATATACAAGTCAGGATTCTTTGGCTTATATTAAGCCATTTGGCTACGAAACATTGCCTAGTGGTAAAACAATATACTTTATAGGGCTAGCAACCTTAGAAACTCCTGAAACCACAGCAGAGAAAAATATTTCTAATCTCAAATTCACAGATCCAGTTACAGGCGCTAATAAATGGGTTAAATATATAAGTAACTATAATAGACATAATATTCCAAAACCAGATACGATAGTCTTGCTTACACATATTCCTACTGATCAACAAAACTCAGAAGTCTTTTTCACTAAGAGAGCTGATTTAGGCGATGAGTCAGAAATATATGCAGTAGTAAATGGCGTTGATGGTATTTCAGCGGTATTGACTGGACATAGCCATAAATTTGTTAATGGTATTAAAAATGGTGTTGTAGTAGAGCAAGGAGAGAGTCAAGGTAAAGACATAAGTGTCTTGCACTATGATTGTCACACATCAGATGTATGTAAGGTAACTCCAGAGGTTATTAATCTATCACAAGCAACAAAAAATCTTGAGCCAAATAAGGATGTTAACAATATACTAGCTAAGTATAATGACTCTGTCAAAGCTGAGCTTGATAAGGTCATAACTAATGCCCCTAGAGAGTTGTCAGATGAAGCTCAAGATGGTTATTATAATATCCCTTTAACATATACACTAGCAAATATCATCAAGGGTCAAACAGCTTCTGACTTAGCGCTCGTCAACTCACATGGTGTTAGAAGATCTCTACCTCAAGGTGATATTACTTATGGAATGATCTATGAAACAATGCCTTTTGATAATATGGTTGTTACATTAGATATCAAAGGCACTGATTTGCTTAAGCTTATTGAGCATAGTATACAGCCACTTGGAGATAAACAAGTAGGAGTGCTTGCAGGGTTGAAAGTTTCATTGGATAGCGCCGGTAATATAAATGATGTCTTAATAGATAGTAAACCATTAAATGAAAAGCAAACATATAAGCTTGCAACGATTGATTTTTTAACTACTGGTGGTGATGGTTTTGTATTTGATAATATTAAAAATTATAAAGACAGTAATATTACGATAAGAGATATGATAGCCGATTATTGGTCAAAAAATAGTGCAGATATTGCTCAAGGTTGGCAAAATATAGTAGTAGAATAATTGATGTCATATAAAGTTGATATAGTCTATAAAAATGTTAAAAATCTTAAAATCTCTTTGAGCAAAGATGGTTTAATTACTGTAGTTTCACCGAAAGGTATTGCAAAAAAAGAGATTTTAGAGTTATTACAAACAAAGAAAGCATGGATAGATAAACAAACTCAAAGATTGCAGAACAATCAAAGATTTGACTACAATAATTATAGTTTGAATGATGGCGATCTTATTTATTTTTTAGGTAGAGAGTATCCTATCCAAGTTATTCAATCAAAGCATAATGTAGTTAACTATTATGATGATTACATTGAATTTCTGTTAAATCCCAGTGTTATCAGTAATAAAGAATTTAAATTACAACTGCTAGAAGAGTTTTATAGAGATCAGGCAGATATTATTCTCAATAATCTAGTGGCAAAGTATTTAAAAATCACTAATCAAGAAATCAACAGAGTAACTATTAAAAAAACAAAGACTCGTTGGGGATCATGTAATTATATCAAAAAGACAATTAATCTAAACTTCAACCTTATATTAAGAGATATAGAAGCTATAGAATATGTGGTATTACATGAAATAGCTCATTTAACGCATCCAAATCATTCAAAAGAATTTTATAACTATATTTCATGCTATATGCCTGATTGGAAAGTTAGAGAAAAAAGATTAAAATAAGATATAATTTGAGTGGTTTTATTGTTTTATTTCAGCTTTCTGGAGGAGTTTTATGGAAAGTACTTTTGAGCTTTTTTCTATTGGTGTTGGGCCATCTTCATCTCACACTATAGGCCCTATGAGAGCTGGATGCAATTTTATTGATTTGTATAAAGATAAGTTACCTGAAACTACTAGAGTCCAGATTGATTTGTTTGGCTCATTAGCTCTTACAGGTAAAGGTCACAAAACAGATTATGCAGTTGTTTTAGGGGTTATGGGCTTTTTGCCTGAATCAGTCGATATTGAATTAGCAAAAAAACTTTATGAAACCTGCTTAGAGCAAAAAAAACTTAATCTAGCTCAAAAGTTTGAAATTAAGTTTGATTATGATAAAGATTTAATATTTCACTATAATGAATTTCTTCCAGAACATTCTAATGGAATGCGTTTTTCATTATTCAATGGTGAAGATCTTCTTTGTGAAAAGGAATACTTTTCTATAGGCGGAGGATTTATTGTTGATAAAAAACAAATAAGAAAAGATGAGGTTCCTACAGAAATAGAATGTAATAAACCTTATAGATTCACAAGTATGGCGGAATTAAAAGATATTTGTTATAAAGAGAATATGTCTATTGATGAGATAATGTTTCAGAATGAAAAAACAGCTTATGGAGAACAGTACTCACTAAATAAATTAGCTGAAATTTGGCAAGTTATGGATACATCTATAGAAAAAGGTTTAACTTGTCCAGAAGCAATACTTCCAGGAGGACTTAAAGTTAGAAAAAGAGCTCCAAGTATGATAAGAAAACTTAAAGAGCAAAATATTGTTAATACCGATTTTAACTATTTGAATGCTTTTGCAATTGCTGTGAATGAGCAAAATGCTTGTGGTGAACGGGTGGTTACTGCACCAACAAATGGAGCTGCTGGAGTGATCCCTGCTGTATTGAAGTATTATTTACAGACTCATGAGATTATTAATCAACAGGAACTTAAAAAAGTAGTTAATAAGTATTTACTTGTATGTGCTGCTATAGGTATTTTATATAAATCAGGAGCATCAATATCTGCTGCAGAAGTTGGATGTCAAGGTGAAGTAGGAGTAGCTTGTTCGATGGCTGCTGCTGGTTATTGTGCACTGCTTGGTGGTGACATTGAGTCAATCGAATCAGCAGCTGAAATAGGTATGGAACATAATCTAGGATTAACTTGTGATCCTATTGGTGGTTTAGTACAGATACCATGCATAGAGCGTAATGCAATGGGGGCAGTGCAGGCTATAAATGCTGCAAAGCTTGCTCATTTAGATACCGGTGAGAAGCGTTTTGTTGGGTTGGATTATGTTATCAAAGTTATGTATGAAACAGGCTTGGATATGTCTAGTAAATACAAGGAGACATCTTTAGGTGGTTTAGCTACTAATGTTCCTGTATGTTAATTAATTTTAATTATTTTTCTTAGATCAAAAAAGTATCATTTACTGACAAAGTTATACTAATTTAGTATAATTTAATCGAGTTATATATCTAATTGGACAAATACAATATGTATGATGTGAAAAAAATTCGAGAAGATTTTCCATTTCTTAGTCAAACTATTAACGATAAACCAGTTGTTTTTTTTGATACTGGGGCTTCAGCTCAGAAGCCACAAATAGTTATTGATGCTGTGGCAGATGCATATAAATTTAACTATGCAAATGTCCATAGAGGTGTTTATGAGCTAAGTCAAAAAGCAAGCGATAAGTATGAAAATGTGCGTGTAAAAGTTCAACATTTTATAAATGCTAAATCAGCAGATGAAATTGTATTAACTAAAGGAACTACAGAATCAATCAATTTATTAGCGAGCTCGATTGGTAAATCTATGGTTTCTAGTGGTGATGATATTATTGTTACTGAAATGGAGCATCATGCTAATTTTGTACCATGGCAAATACTTTGTGAAGAGAAACAGTTAGTTTTTAAAGTTGCAAAAGTTGAAGATAACGGTGAACTTAATATACAGAATCTTTTATCTCTGGTTACAAGCAAAACTAAAGTTATAGCACTGACATTATGTTCAAATGTATTAGGAACTATTAATCCTGTCAAAAAGATAATACAAGAAGTCAAAAAAATTAATCCGAAGACATTAATAGTTGTTGATGGGGCGCAAGCAGTAATACACTCAAAGGTTGACGTTCAAGATTTAAACTGTGATTTCTTTGTATTCTCTAGTCATAAATTATATGGTCCAACTGGAGTAGGAGTCTTGTATGGTAAATACGAATTGTTAGAGAAAATGCCTCCGTATAATTATGGTGGAGATATGGTTAATGATGTAACAATCGATAAAACAACATTTGCATTACCGCCGTATAAATTCGAAGCAGGAACACCTGACATAGTTGGTTCTATAGGTTTCGGTGAAGCCATAGATTATGTTAATTCAGTTGGTATGGAAAATATCGCAAGTCATGAAAAAAAATTATTAGAATATGCAACAAATGAATTAAAAAAAATTGATGGTTTAAAAATAATAGGTGAAGCACCAAATAAGGCAGGTGTTATAACATTTGTAGTTGATGGTTGTAATGCCGGAGATATAGGAGAGTTGTTGGCAATCAAAGGGATGTGTGTTAGGACAGGTAAACACTGTGCACATCCTCTACTATACAGAATGGGTGCTACATCAACAGTGCGTATGTCATTTGGTATGTATAATACTATTGATGAAGTAGACTTATTTATTAAAGCATTGAAAAAAGTAATATCTCAATTAAAATAGTCAAATAATTAAAAGGATTAGGTTAGTATGGTTGAAGTTTTTGATCCTAATAATAGTATTTTAGAAGTTACTGTGGCAGCAGCAAAACATTTCGAAAAGCACTTAGCGAAGGATTCTAATAATATTGGAATATATGTAGGCACAAAACTGATGGGATGTTCTGGTTTAGCTTATGATATTGATTTTGTTACACAGCAGCCTGCTGATACAACAGTAGTAGATCAGCAAGGGTTGAGATTTTTTGTATCGAATAAATCTATGAATTTTTTAAATGGTTTAAGAATTGATTATGTTAAACATGACTTTGGATTGTATAAGTTAGAATATACTAATCCAAACGAATCTGCTCGCTGTGGTTGTGGCGAAAGTTTTACAGTTTAGGGAATTATATAATGAAAACAACAGATGTAACTATAGTTAGAAGGCAAGTAAAAGCTGTAGCAGTACCATTTGGTAACGAAATTGAACTTATGCCTGGTCAAGAAGTTTTGGTAACTCAAGATAAAGGCGGTAGTTTTACGCTAAATGTAAATGGTAACTTACTTCACTTGGATGGTAAAGATGCTGATGCGATTGGTAAACAAATAGTCAAATATCCAGTCGATAATTATGATATAAAGCCGGGTGATCCAATAAATATGGATGCTGTTTGGGATCAAATGAGAACAGTATATGATCCGGAGATCCCTGTTAATATTGTCGATTTGGGTTTAATCTACAATGTTGTTACTCGAAAGTTGGAGAGTGGTAATTTTCATGTGATTATAGATATGACTCTTACAGCTCCTGGTTGTGGCATGGGTCCTGTATTAATGACTGATGTTGAAAAACGTGTTGCAATGCTACCAAATGTTGATAAGGTTGATGTTGTTATGGTTTTTGATCCACCATGGAACTCAGAGTTAATGACAGAGGAAGCTAAACTAGAGCTAGGATTATTTTAAGTAAATTATGTCAAAAGTAGCAATTTATCCAGGCACATTTGATCCTATAACAAATGGTCACGTTGATTTGGTTGATAGAGCATTGAATATCTTTGATAAAATAGTGGTTGCGGTATCAACAGCATATGGTAAAAAAACTCTTTTTGATTTAGATACAAGAGAGTTAATGATTAAAGAAGTTTTCAAAGACAATGATAGAGTAAAAGTTGTTAGCTTTGAGGGGCTTCTTGTTGATACGGCGGTGAAGCATGGTGCATGTGCGATTGTGAGAGGATTAAGAGCAGTTTCTGATTTTGATTATGAGTTTCAAATGTCGAGTATGAATAATAAGCTTAATAGTGATATTCAAACTATATTTCTAACTCCTAGTGAAAAATTTTCTTGTATATCGTCTACTTTAGTTAGAGCTGTTGCTATTCATAATTATCAAAGAGTAGGTGAGTTTGTTCCTGAATGTGTATTTGATAGAATAGAATTAAAATATTCAAAGGATTAGTATGGCACTATTAATTACTGATGACTGTATAAATTGTGATATATGTGAACCAGAGTGTCCTAACGAGGCAATATCACAAGGCGAAGAATATTATGAAATTAATCCGGATAAATGTACAGAGTGCGTAGGGCATTTTGAAGAATCTCAATGTACAAAGGTATGTCCTATAAGATGCATAATTACAGATCCAAATCATATTGAAACTCAAGAACAGCTATTGTCAAAATATAAAATATTAACTTCATAAAAGTTAAAAAAAACTTGGAAAGAGTGTTTTAATTTTGTATAATGTTTCAGTCTTATAATTTACTATTAAATAAAATAAAGAGTTTTTAAAGGAGCTTTTGATGAAATTAAAGAACATTGTTATCGCTACGTCAGTACTATTTGGTACAGCTACGTTTTCATTTGCAGCAGGTTCTGACAATATGGATATGTCAGCAGATACAAGTGCAACAGCAACTCAAAATAGTTCAACTAATTCCTTTATTGCTCCTTTTGCTAACACTTATAGCTCTTTAACTAACAAAAATAATACTTGGGGTCCACAAGATAGAACTGGTCAGTGGTACTTTGGTGTTGATGCTAACGGTCTTGCTGGTACACCAAACTCTCCTTCAGGAGCTGGCGCAAATATGATAGTTGGTTATAACATTAATAAGTACTTTGCAGTTCAATATAACCAATTAGTTGGTAGAGTATTTGCTGGTTTGGGTGAAGGCGTTATAAATTTCAGTAATAGCACAATGGTTACTCCATATGCTGCAGGCGGTGCTGGTTGGGCTAATTTAGCTGGTCAAGCTACTGGTGCATGGGATGTTGGTGGTGGTCTTAAATTTGAACTTTCTAGAGATGTTCAGGTGAGTGCTGATTATAGATATATTCAGACAATGGCTCCAAGTGGTATGTCTGGTGCTCAAGGTAGAGCAGGTACTAACATGATTGGTGGAGGTATTACTTGGTTCTTTGGTGGTAAAGATGATACTACTAATGATACTGGTAATATTCAAGATAATGGAGCTACTACAGCAGCAGAAACTACTGCTATGCCAACAATCGATGAGTCTAAGTATGTTTTGCCTCAAGGTATTAAGCAGTGTGAAGGTAACTTTAACTTAACTAAAGAAGGTGTTGCTTGTTATACTGTGAATGGTGATGATGTAACAGTTTATTTAGATACTAAATTTGCTTATGATAGCGCAAACTTAAACTCTAAAGGTAAAGAAGCAATAGCATCATTTGTCAACTTTGTAAAAAATAGTGATATTAAAACTGTAACAGTTAAAGGTTATGCTTCTCAAGGAACTACTGGAAGCGAATTTGAGATCTATAATCAAAAACTTTCTGAGAGAAGAGCGGAAGCAGTTGCTGACTATATGAAACAATTAGGTTTAGATAATGATAGAATTATCACTAAAGGCTTTGGTTATGAAAATACTTTAGATGGTATTCATAAGTCAGATGCTCGTAATCAGCGTGTACAAGCTAGCGTTTCTGCTCCACTGAAGCAAGAATCTTAATTTTATATATTTTTTTATTTAATCTTTTTCTTATTCCTACGCATTTTAGCATTTTTTAGTTTGAATTGTTAGTAGCTAAAATGACTTAAAATAAACTTAATTAGATTTCTATTAAAAACTAGTTAGTTGAAGAATTGGATAGTTATTCCTTAATATATAAGTTTAATTTGTCGTAGTTGTTATTAATATATTTATCTTTTGAGAAGATAAAATAATAAATTTATAATTAGATAAAAATAGATCAAAAGTTTATATAATCACGTTACAATATCGACTAACACTTAACAAAAGAAGATAAAGATTTATTCGAGCCTTTCCAAATAAGTGTGTAAATTCACTTACATAAATCTCTGAATTCTATCTTCAAATTCTATAGCGAAATAAGGCATAGCCTCACTCCAATATCTCACAGGCATAGACCATTTTTTAGTCAAATAATCTATAGTCAAATATAAAGATTTGAACACAGAGTCATCTTTAGGAAATACTTTTTTATTTTTAATAACTTTCCTAAACTGACTATTAAGCGACTCTATCGCATTAGTAGTATAAATTACTTTACGAATTTTTGGAGGGTATTGCAAGAATACAGTCAGATTATCCCAGTTATTTAGCCAAGATTTTGAAATTAATGGGTATTTAGCATCATACTTGCTTGCAAAGTTTTCAAGCTCAGATTCAGCTATATCAATGGTTTCAGCGTCATATATTTTCTTTAGCTCTCTTGCCACTTCTTTTTTATCTTTGTAAGGCACATATTTTAAAGAGTTTCTAATTTGGTGAACAATACAAAGCTGATGTTTTGTTTGAGGGTATACAGCTTGTATAGTATCAGACATACCCTTTAAATTATCTGTACATGCTATAAATATATCCTCTAAGCCTCTATTCTTTAATTCAGTAAAAACTCCTAGCCAATACTTAGAACCTTCATTTTGACTTATCCAAAGACCTAATACATCTTTGTGACCACTTAGTGCAACATATACTGCCTTGTTAATAATACGCTTATCCTCTCTAACTTTAACGACTATGCAGTCAAAAAATACTATTGGGTAAACGGACTCTAACGGTCTATTTTGCCATGCTTTAACATCATTAATAATAGCTTCTGTAACATCACTTATAAAGCTTGTACTTATCTCTGTCTCATACAGCTCAAATAGTTGCTGTTGGATATCTGTAGTACTCATGCCTTTAGCATACAGAGATATGATTTTTTGATCTAAGCCATTTATTTTTGTTACTCTTTTAGGAACTATTTGTGGCTCAAATTCACTTTCTCTATCTCTAGGTACTAATATATCTATATTGCCACTATCTGTAGATAGGCTTTTATTGCTATAGCCATTTCTAGCATTTGAAGAATTGCTTCGTTGATGCTTTGAATAGCCAAGATGACTATTCATCTCTGTATCTAATGCTTTTTCCAATAACCTTTTTGTCAGTTGCTTGAGTAAACCATCTTTCTCAAACATCTGGTTAACATCAACTCTAGAATCTAGTATCTGGTCTGCTAGCATTGAGTAAATATCTTCTGATTTCTTATTTTTAGACATTGTTTTTATCCTTAATATTTTGCTAGAAATAATCTAGCATCTTAATTAAGAATTTACACAGTTAATTGGAAAGAGCCTAATTTTTTTATAATAAATTTATTTTATCCTTATTAATTGCTTTAATTATCTTCTAAAAACCAGATTAGGGTCTTAAATAACTTTACTTTGAGCTCTTTCTAATGAGTATTTAGCTTGGTCTTTGTTTCCCTTTAAAAGTAAAGAATACTTTAATCAAATTTATAGTTATATTTTTTTAAAAAAAAGTAAAATATTCTTAAGTAATGCAATTAGATTTCTTTAGATGATTTATATGTTGCGTCATTGTAAAAGCTCTGTATATCACTTTATTATCATGTTTTTTGTAGAAGGTTAGTACGGCTATAATCTTACAATGCTTAGATTTAAAAACTATACAGTTTGGTTGTAATTCTTTCTGTGATAACTCTAAAGTATTATTATTAGTATCTTTAACTATGAATATTAAATTCTTTAAAAGTATGCTAAATACTCTATCTTGGTTATAGTAACATATGACTAGATTGCCTTTTACAAGTTTCTCTAAAGTAGTAATAAATTGTAAAAGTCATCGTCCTTATTTACTATGGCTAATTTTTATGTGGCTCGTGCTATATTTTATAAATAATTTAATGTTTGTATAAACTCAATCAATCTATTTCCTCTAATTGAAATTGTTCTAATACATCAGACAAAAATGTTATGTGAGTCTTGAAGATTGACATACAAATAAAAAATTAACGTGCATAATAACGAGTATAGAAAATAAAAGTTTCTAATTTTATCCTATTGCATCACCCATTTGGAACATTGGCATATACATACTTACTACAAGGAAACCAACAACTCCACCCAAAACAATCATAATTAGTGGCTCTAACATCGAACTTAAGCTTCCTACAAGCGTGTCAACTTCTTCTTGATACACTCTATTTAAATTTCCAAGCATAGTTTCTAATGCGCCTGATTCTTCGCCAACGGCTATCATTTGTTCTACTAGGAAAGGAAAATTTCCTGTTTCAACAATAGCTTCTTTAAATGATGCTCCTTCACTAATACTTTTTTTAATGTCTATAGCTGCTTGATCATATTTTGCATTACCTGTTGCTAGTGAAACCATGTCTAATGCTCTTGTTAAGCTCATACCAGATTGAACAGTAATTTCTAAAGTGCTGGCAAATCTTGCTAAAGCTGATTTAAAAATAACTTCACCAATTATTGGTACTTTAAGCATAAAATGATCTTGGGCAATTTGTATCTTTGGAAATCTAAATTTTAATGATTTAAATACTGATATTGATACAAATATTACAAGGATAATCTTCCACCATGAATCTTGCATAAAGTTTGATGCATTGACTGTAATTTGTGTAATTGCAGGGAGTGGTTTACCTGAGTTTATAAACATTGCTGAGAATGCTGGAACTGCGAAAGTTAAAAGTATTCCTGTTACCCCAGCAGCAATGACACATACAACAATAGGATAAGAGAGGGCTTTTTTAACTTTCTTTTTTATACTTTCTAATGCTTCACGTTGATCTGCAATTTTATTAAGCATCAAATCTAAATTACCTGACTCTTCACCAGCAGTGATAAGTCCGACGTATAGTTTATCAAATACTTTTGGGAAATTACTCAATGCTTTTGAAAATGATTCTCCACCTTCAATTGCTTGTTTAATTTGAATAGCTAGTATTTTTAGACGAGGATGCTTACGTATACCCATTATAAATACTTCAAATGATTTAATAATAGGAATACCAGCTTTAGTCATTGTAGCTAGCTGACGAGTCATTTCAGTAATATCTTTGTAAGATATTTTCTTAGGGAATAAGTCCTTAGGTTGTTTTTTTACTTTTATATCGGAGTAACCTTTTTGTCTTATTTGAATTTCTGCTTTTTCCTTAGTATCAGCATCAATAACTCCTTTTATCGTTTTACCATTTTTAAGTTTGGCCTTAAAACTCCAAGATATAATAGTTATTTTATTCTTGTTTTTATTTCCAAATAGCATATTTATTCCTTTAACTTACTCTGTAAGCCTCTTCCATAGATGTTAACCCCTCCGAAACTCTCACAAGGGCAGATTGTCTTACTGTAGCAATACCTTCTCTTTGTGCTTGTGTTGCTAGATCCATAGTGTTTTTATCTTCTAGTATCATTCTGGCAATTTCTCTAGAAACAGGCATCACCTCATATAAACCAAGTCTTCCTTTGTAGCCTTTGAAACATCTTGGACAACCTTTAGGATTGGGCTTATATATCTTTGAATTTTGAACTTTTTCAAGTGTTGTACCAAAAGTTTTTATTAAAATTTCATCATTAAGACCACTATCTTGAACAAGTAATTTAAATTCAGTTTCTGTATCTTCTAGTTTACATTTTGGACAAAGTTTTCTAGTTAGACGCTGTGCAATAATTAATGTTACAGAGGTAGCAATATTATATCTAGGCAATCCCATGTCTACTAATCTGTTTAGTGTTTCTGGAGCACTATTGGTGTGTAGAGTTGACATAACTAAGTGACCTGTCTGAGATGCTTTAATCGCAATTGAGCCTGTTTCAATATCCCTGATCTCACCAACCATGATTATATCGGGATCTTGACGTAAGAATGATTTAAGAGCTGCGGCAAATGTTAGACCTTGTTTATTATTAACATTAACTTGGTTGATACCTTTTACAAAAAGCTCAACAGGATCCTCAGCTGTAGAAATATTTTTCTCAGGTTTATTAAGAATGTTAATCCCAGTATATAGAGTAACTGTTTTACCTGAACCCGTCGGACCTGTTACTAATACCATGCCTTGAGGCTGTTTGATGTACTTTAAGTATGTCTCTTTTTGAGTTTCTGAGAAACCTAATTGTTCAATAGGTATTTGAGTTGAGCTAGAGTCAAGGATACGAAGTACAACTTTTTCACCAAAACTTATTGGACATGTACTAACACGAAAATCGATGGCTTTTTCTCGTGAAAGAGAGATTTTAAATTTACCATCTTGAGGAATCCTCTTCTCTGCAATATCTAAACTAGACATGATTTTTAGTCTCGATATGACTTTGGGACCGAGATTTTTTTTAGTATTAAAAGTTTCTATTAATAAACCATCTATTCTATATCTTATACGGAAGTTTTTCTCATATGGTTCAAAGTGTATATCCGATGCTCCTTTTTGTATTGCATCAACAATTGTATTATTAATAAATCTAATAATAGGAGCTTCTTCGTCTTCACCACTTCCTATTATCGAATCACCTTCACGCTCACCCTCATCAACAAAATCAATATCAAGTTCTGCACCTGCATTCATCTGCTCTTCAAGTTTTGACTCGCTCTCGACATGTCCTTCATCTTTTAGATATTGATCATATTCTTCAATTTTCTCTCGAATAAGATTTATTTCTCCAACTACTAGAGTAAAAGAGTAATTATATTTACTACGAAGTTTTTTTAATATTTTTTGACTATCGATAGGGTTTGCTATTGCTACATACACACTTTTTTTTCTTTTGAATAGAGGTAAGCATTTATTTTCATTACAAAATTCGGTATCAAAATAATCTTGAGGTAAAAATTTTACATTTATAGCTGTTAAGTCAATATACTGTAAGCGCAGTAAAGTCGCTGACTCAATCATAAATGATCTACTATCAATCAATTCATTATCTATTAAGTAGTCTAAAAAGTCTTGTTTAGCCAGTGACTTATCTAAGCTTATTTCTTCAAGCTGCTGTCTTGTTATGAGTTTACGATGTAGTAATAAAGAAGCCAGCTTCTTATTAATATACGGACTGTCAATCATTTATACTAAAATAAATCACAAAATTAATGAAAATTATATCATGATTAAGATAATTATTAAAAAACAAAATATTTAATATAAATTAATAAAAAGGAATTATTTTAATAATGTTTTTTGATGTATAATTCGAGTCGAAGTTTAATAATCTTTTTTAACGTATGCGTGTAGATAAATATATTTCTCATAGAGGTGCTAATAGTGATGCTGTTGAGAATACAATAGAAGCTTTTCAAATTGCTAAGAGTGCTGGTTTTAACTGGTTTGAAACAGATGTGCAAATGAGTTCTGATGGAGAATTATTTTTATTTCATGATGATACTCCACAAAGATTTTCTAGTATTTCTGAAAATGTCACAAATATGTTATGGTCTGAACTAAAAGCTATAGAACTTATTCATCCTGTAGTCAAATCAAAGGCAAAGGTATTAGCTTTGAAAGAGTATCTTGAGTGGGCAGAGCATAATAATGTTTTTTTGAATCTAGAAATTAAAGTAAGCAATGAAAACATAAATTATCAAAAGATCTTAGTCAATAAAGTTATAGGGCTTCTTGGAGCTTATCCAAATATGAAATCAAAGATTCTATTATCAAGCTTCTCAAAAGTGGTAATGAGAGAATTAAGAAGACATAAAGATTTTACTCAAGGCAAACTTTTTTATACCACTAACTGGGTTAAGGATTTTGAGTATATTGATGGTAAGCTTTATAGAGACTTTATTAAAAACAGATATATAGCAGTCATAATAAATTATAGTTGCTTAACTCATCCAAGAGTTAAATATTTAAAACGCAAATTTGGTAAAGTTTTTGTTTATTCTGTTTACACAGATGATGAAATTAAACAATTACTTGAATGGCAAGTTGATGCTATATTCATTGATAAAAAAGAACAGTTAAACCTTAGTATTTAAATACTCTTTTAAACGGTGCTCCACATTTATGATAATATCTTCACTATATGGACAGCCTTCAGGGTAAAAATATTTCAGCTCTATGAATCCTTCAGCAATTCTATATTTGAAAGTAACAAATGAATATTTTTCTTTTATAGTTTCAAGCTTTTCGGCAAGCAGGCTCTCACCTATATTATGAATATGCCATCGTTTACGGATTATTTTTCTGTTTTTTGATTTATTGGTTAAACTTAAGGCTTCAAGCATTGGTATACATTCTTTAGGAGGTCCTGGGAAAGCAAATATAAATCTATTAGAATCGAACTCTAGTTTGAATCCATTGGCAGTACCATTTTGATTTATTATAATCTTTGCATCAGTAGGGAACATAGCTTGTTTTTTAGTTCCCAAAGTGATTTTGCCATATTTAGCTAGCATTCTTTTTTCTAATTTATGCCATGATGAATCATCCAAAAGCATGTCTTTTTTGAAGTATTTTGCTATGGACTCTGTGGTTAAATCATCTTCAGTTGGTCCTAAACCACCGATAGTAATAATATTTTTATGATTAGATCTTAGAAAATCAATGCTAGAAATAATATCTTCATAACTATCTTTGCAACTGATATGAAATCCTATTTCAAACCCATTACTTACTAGATATTTAGCAAAGTTACTTGAGTTTGTATTAACAATATCACCGTCAACAATCTCATCACCAATAGCTATAAAGCCAAAGTCATATCTCATATTCTTCCTTATGATTTTTTATTGATTTATTAAAATCCGCTATTCTTGAACATGATTTTTATGTATCATGATTTGTGAAGTATATATTATCTGTATACAACATTGAATATCTAAGGAGTCTTAAATGAAAATACTATCTACTAATGTTTATGTGGGACCTAACATCTATGCAAACTTTCCTGTTATAAAGCATGAGATTGATTTAGGCGTACTTGAAAACTGGCCATCTGCGAAGATTGGTGAGGATTTTATAAATCGACTTGTGGATAGTTTACCAGGATTGGAAGAGCATGGTTGTTCTTATAGAGAGAAAGGCGGATTTATCCGCAGATTAAGAGAAGATGATGGAACTTGGATGGGACATATTTGGGAGCATGCAATACTTGAGCTTCAAGATATGGCTGGTAGTGATGTTACCTATGGTCGTACAAGATCGACAGGCGAAGCAGGTCACTATAATATGGTTTATGAATATAAACAGAAAGATGTTGGTCTAAGAGCTATGGAGTTAGCTAGAGACTTATTAGTATCTTTATTACCTGAAGAGCTCAAGAAACAAGTAGAACATAAGAATGAAGACTTTGATTTTGAATATGAGAAGGTTAGATTTATTAAATTTGCTCAAAGCAAAGAGTTTGGACCAAGTACAGCCTCATTGATTGAAGCTGCTAAAAAAAGAGATATCCCATATCTTAGACTAAATGATCAGTCATTAGTGCAATTTGGTTATGGTAAATATCAACAGAGAATTCGAGCAACAATAACTGGTAAAACAACTAGTATTGCGGTTGATTTATCATGCGATAAAAATCAAACTAATACTATATTAGAAGGTCTAGGGCTTCCTGTTCCTAAGCAGAAAATGGTAACTACAGATGAAGGTGCTTTAAGAGCAGCAAAAATTTTAGGATTTCCATTAGTAGTTAAGCCTTTAGATGGTAATCATGGTCGCGGTATATCTATTAATCTAAAGACTATGCAAGAAATTAAAGATGCGTTTGTTGAAGCAAACAAAGTATCAAGATATGTTATAGTAGAACAGTTTGCTACAGGCTTTGATCATAGAATGTTGGTAGTTGATGGTAAGCTTGTTGCAGTTGCAAAAAGAGTACCTGGACATGTTGTGGGTGATGGGAAGCATAACATAAAAGAATTAGTTGATATCGTGAATGAAGATCCGCGTAGAGGTGTCGGACATGAGAAAGTCTTAACAAAATTAGAGTTAGATTATCAGGCTAAGACTTTGTTAAAGGCAGCGGGATATGATGAAAACACTATCCTTAAAGAAGGAGAGATTTTCTATTTAAGATCTACAGCTAATCTTTCAACTGGTGGTACTGCTATAGATGTGACGGATATAGTCCATCCGGATAATAAAGATATGGCTGAAAGAGCTATAAAGGCTATAGGACTTGATGTTGGAGGAGTTGATTTCTTGATAGATGATATTTCTCAATCATACCATGATATTGGTGGTGCTATTTGTGAGTGTAATGCTGCTCCAGGATTTAGAATGCACGTAGCTCCTAGTGAAGGTAAACCAAGAGATGTAGCGGGAGCTGTTATTGATATGCTAATTCCTAAAGAGTATGGTAACGCTAGAATTCCTATTGCTGCTATCACAGGAACAAATGGTAAAACTACAACTTCGCGCATGGTTGCCCATATGTGGAAAAATGCTGGTAAGATCGTAGGCTTAACAACTACTGATGGTGTATATATCAATGGTAAGTTGACAGTTGCTGGAGATACTACAGGCCCAACTTCTGCACAGATGGTTTTAAAAGACCCATCAGTAGAAATGGCAATCTTAGAGACAGCTAGAGGTGGATTACTAAGAAGTGGTATGGGATATGATTATTGTAATGTTGGAGCATGTCTAAATGTTTCATCTGATCATTTAGGTCTTAAGGGGATAAATACACTAGAAGATTTGGCTAAAGTCAAGAGTATTGTTCCTCAAGCAGCAAAAGATGTTGCAGTATTAAATGCTGATGATCCAAACGTACTTAAGATGTCAGCTAAAGTAACAGCAAAGCACATATTATATGTAACGATGAATCCAGAACATGCTTTAGTCAAGCAACATATACGTGCTGGAGGAAAAGCTTGTATCATCGAGAAAGGTGTTAATGGAGACATGATTACAATTTTTGATAATAATGTTCACATACCAGTTTTATGGACTCATTTAATACCAGCTACTATGGAAGGCAAAGCTATTCATAATGTTCAAAACTCTATGTTTGCTATTGCAATATGTTATAGTATGGGTATGAGTTTAGATGATCTTAGAGATGGTCTAAGAACGTTTGTTACATCATTTTATCAAGCACCAGGGCGTATGAACTGGTTTGAAGAGCATCCATTCAAAGTGCTTATGGACTATGGCCACAATCCTGCTGCAATCAAACTTGTAAGTCAGATGATTGATAATATGGAATTTTCTGGTAAGAAAATATGTGTATTAGCATCACCAGGTGACAGACGAGATCAAGATGTCTACGAGATAGCAAAAACAGCAGCACCTTATTATGATTATTTTATATGTAAAGGTGATGATGATACTCGTGGAAGAGCAGATGGTGAAATTCCTAGAATGCTTAAAGAGGGATTGATTGAGGCTGGTGTTGATGCTTCTAGAATTGAAACTATTCAAAGTGAGCAGAAGGCTGTAGATCATGCTCTTAGTATTGCACAGGATGGCGATTTGGTTGTTATATTTGCTGATAAGCTCAAGAGAACTTGGAAACAAATCATTTATTTTAACAAGAATGAAGATGATGATAAGAAAGAGCACAAAATTGAAAAAAGAGAGATGTTCTCTGCTTCAGTAATAGCTCAAGATCCTAGTCTATCATTGGAGATCTCTGAGGTTATCAAAGCTGGTGTTATAGCTGATGAAAGTGGTGTTAGAGTTATTTTCGATGAAGAAGATAATGACTAATTGTTTGGTTTTTATTATTTAATGGAGCCTTTGTATGATTCCTGAAGGTTATTCACGTAGACTTGTTGGACCTAATCTGTTTTTTAAAGAAACTGGAACAGTTCTAGATGTACCACTTATAGATAATCGCGATAAATTAACAAAACTTTTCTACCAAGAGGCAGAAAGGATACTTCCAGCTCTTGGTTGGGAGTATATAAAATTGACACATAAGTTTTTTAATAATGGTGTCCGTTATGCGATGGTCGCGCCTGTAGATATTACTATGCCAGCGTGTGATGTTATTGACTTTATTTGGTTATCTGTCAGAGAAGGTTTTGAAACTGGTGTTTTTAAGTCTCTTGATGAGGCGAAAGACAAGTTATTACCTTTGATAAATGAAGATAAGAACTTAACTTATAGAAAACTCTATGATTTAGCTAAATCTAAAGGTTTTAATGCTTTTAGAGATAAAAATAAAGCTTTTGTTGGTTCTGGTACTGGTTGTTATGAGTTTGATCTAGACAACGACAAAATTGAAGATGTTGACTGGTCAAAAGTTTATGATATTCCAGCTGTAATTGTGACAGGTACTAACGGCAAGACAACTACAGTTAGATTGACTGATTATATTTGTCGCACTGCTGGTAAGCTTACTGGTTACACATCTACAGATTGGGTTAAAGTTAATGATGAGTTGATAGATGAGGGAGACTATTCTGGTCCAACAGGTCATCAATTTGTTTTGACAAACAAAAAAGTAGAAGTTGCTTTGCTTGAGTCTGCTCGTGGAGGTCTCCTAAAGAGAGGCTTGATAGAGACTTATGTAAATGCAGCAGCTGTTACCAACGTTTCTGCAGATCATCTAGGTGAAGATGGGATTGAAACAGTTGCAGAACTAGCAGAAGCGAAAGCGATTGTATTTCGAACAATGGGCAAAGACTCTCATGCTGTAATCAATTTAGATAATTTCTATATGAAACAGCAGTTTGATAAATTAAGTTGCGCTAAAATCATTGTTACACAAGATCCTGATCAACATGATATGGATTACTACTTGTCAAAGGCTGATTATGCTTGTGTAGTGGAGAATGGTATTTTCACATGGATTGATAAAAAATCTAAAAAGCAAATTCTTCCTGTGGTGGATGCTCCTTTAACAGTTAAAGGCTTTGCTAAGCATAATATTGAAAATGCTATGATTGCTATAGCTTTATCATTTAAGCTTGGCATTGATTTTGATTATATTGAAAAGGCGCTTAGAAGCTACAAGAATGATCCTAAAGTTAATAGAGGCCGAGCAAATATTTTTGAATTTGATAATAAAGTTGCTGTTCTTGATTACGCCCATAATGAAGCTGGTATGGAAGCTTTATTAAATATGATAAAAGCCTACGATAAAGGTGGTAAGAAATATTTAATGATAGGAACCACAGGGGATCGCAAATACTTAATTTCTGGAATTAATGACATTATACTCGAACATGGTATAGATTTCGTGGTTATCAAAGAAACTGAGAAGTATCTTAGAGGAGCAAAACCTCTTGAGTTACCTACGCTAATCCGTGATGATTTAGAAAGAAAGGGCTTTGACATCTCAAAAACTTATATTTCACATGGAGAGTTAATAGGGGTTAAATATATACTAGATATGCTTGAAGATAATGATATAGGTATTTTTTGTTGCCAAGCAGAGCTAGAAGAAGTTGCAAATTATCTTGAAAATTTAGCCGATAAATAACTATCTATTTAGTAGGCAAACAACATGTGTTGCGATGCCTTCTTTCCTACCTATAAATCCTAGTTGTTCAGTAGTTGTTGCTTTTATGTTTATTTGATTAATTTGTATTTCAAGTACACTTGCCAAGCAAGCTTTCATTTTTTCTATATGAGGAAGCATTTTAGGTGCTTGTGCAATGATGGTACAATCAATATTGCTTATCGAGTATTCTTTGTCATCCAGCATTTTTTTTATTTCAGCTAAGAAAAATTTACTATCAGTATTTTTATACTCCATATCAGTATCTGGAAAATGTTTACCTATATCTCCAAGACTTAATGCGCCTAAAATAGCATCACAAAGAGCATGAATTAATACATCACCATCAGAATGAGCTTCTAGTCCCATTTCATATGGAATCTCGATTCCACCAATAATAATATTTTTCTTTGAAGATGTGAACTTGTGCACGTCATAACCATGACCTATACGAAATGACATTATATAAATCCTAATCTTGTGTTACAGGGAAGTTATTATTTAACCATCCATTGATTCCACCTTCTACAGATATAATATTTGTATAGCCCATACTTTTTAAGCTTTTAGCTGCTAATGCTGATCTGAAGCCACTACCACAGTATAAATATATTTTTTGATTTTTATTTGGAATTAGACTTTCAATTTTAACTTCTATTTGTCCTTTGCTAAGATGGGTAGCACCTTGGATATGGAATCTATTGAACTCAGAATCTTCTCTAACATCAAAAATCACACCATCTAGCTCATTAGAGTTTATCTTATCGTATAAATCTGTTACAGAGCATTCTTTGATATCAGATTTAGCATTATTGACAAGCCTTAAAAACTCATGAGGTCTAGCTTGATTAGGTGATTTAGTAGGATAGCCTTTAGCATTCCATGCTCTCCAACCACCATCAACAGAGATTACATTTTTATAACCCATCTCACGTAGTTTATCAGCTACGATAGCAGACCTAAAACCACCACCACAATAAAAATACATCTTTTGATTTTTGTTAGGAACTGCTGACTCAATAGCACTTTCGATAATTCCTTTACTAATATGAATAGCATTAGGAATGTATCCATTTGCAAATTCTGACTCTTCACGTGTATCAATAAGCAAACCATCAAGAGTTTCTGTTTCATTCATTTTGTTGATATCATCAACTGTACATTCTTGTATTCTACTTTTTGCATCGTTTACTAAATCTAAAAAACCTGACGTGTGTTGCATATCTATACCTTATAGTTTTGTGATTAAATAACTATTTATATTTTATATTTTTATTTGCTTAAAGAGAATATTTAAAGAATATAATCAATAATTTGGAATACAATAATAATAATGGCAATAGCTAGAGCAAAGTTGTTAAGCTTACTATTTTTCATTGATTTGTAAATTATTTCAAAATTACGGTTACGAAGTATTCTAACCATATTTAGTGGACACGAAACAAGCATTATTAGAGAAAATAGTCCAACAACAGATAGTGCTATTAAAAAAAGCTTTTTAAAATAATAGTTCAGGATTATAGGTAGCATAAAAAGCAGAAAGCTTAATAATATGTTTTTGCTTAGTGTTGATAGGTTGTTCATTTTGAATCTATCAAGTATTAGATCTTTTAATGCTAATGATAGAGTTATAAAAGCAGTTGTTACAGAAATTGTAATAAAGGTATAAATTAAAGTTATAACCTTAGAGGACTGAATATTAGCTTTGAGGATATATATAAGTTGAGTTACACTATCTTCAGAGCTAAGGGATTTTAAGAATTCAGCAAAACTATTTTTATCACCATAGATAGCTATATTGCCAAATATTGATACTATCCAGCATACATATATTACTAATATTATTAGAGATGCAACTATAATAATTCTTCTAATATCTTTTGGATGTGGTCCAACATAGTTGACAACACTAGGAACAATTATATGAGCTGAGAATGTTGTAGCTAGTATTGGTAAAGTAACTATAACTTCTTTGAGAGTACCAAAACTATAACTATCTAGCTTGGAGATACTTATAGACTTGAAAAGTAATAATATTGTAAATAATATGATAATAAGCTTTATGGTAAGAAAAACCCTATTAAGCCATTCTGCAGGTCCTGTACCTTTTAAAATAAATCCACCAAAAAGTATAACAAAACTAATTTCTATAATAATATAATTTATATCTAGTAGGCTTTCAAAAGATGAGCCTATTGCAGAGATATATGCTGCAAGCATTCCGTAAAGTATTCCAAAAGCACATATATAAACCAGAATGACTCCTGGTTTTTTAAAGAGTTTATGAGCAAGTCCTAGATAACTAATACCACTTTCAAAATGTAGGCATGCTTCTGCAACAGCTAATGTTGAATATGTCATTAAAAGCCACATCAAAAACATTATGATGCAACCAATAACAACACCAAAGCTTGAAAGAATCATAGGAATAGCAAGGATACCTCCACCCAAAGAAGTACCTATAATTAAGAAAATACTACCAATTTGCTTATTTATACTTGTCAATTTTCAGAATAGTAAGTTTTATGTTTGAATAAATTAAAGCATATAAATCAACGATTATAAATTAATAAATGAAAGAAATAATTACCAAGCTGGTATAGCAGCACCATTCGGATAAAGTTTTTCAGCTAATTGTTTAACTTCATCTGTATTAAATGCTTGTACATACTCTTTAAGTTTAGGATTATCTTTTTGTGATTCTTTAACGGCAATGACATTTGCAAATGGAGAATCTTTAGGTTCTACAAAAAGAGCATCTTTTAGACTTAATCCTGCTTTAGGGATATAGTCATTATTTACAATACCAAGATCGACATCTCCTAGGTTATTAGGGATTTGATCTGCTTGTAGAGCTATAATTTTTAGATTTTTTGGATTACTAGCTATGCTATCTGTAGTGGCTTTCCAAGTTATACCATTTTTAAGTTTGATTAATCCAGCATCTTGAAGAATCATTAGTGCTCTACCTTGGTTAGTAGGGTCATTAGGGATTGCTACTGTAGCGCCGTTTGGAATATCTTGGATATTTTTATATTTTTTAGAGAACATTCCCATTGGGTATAAGAAAGTCTTACCAATATAAGTAAGTTTATAACCAAACTGTTTGATTTGATTTTCTAAGAATGGAATGTGTTGGAAGACGTTTGCTTGCAACTCACCATCATTAAGTGCTCTATTAGGAATATTGTAATCACCAAATGTTACTAGATTTACGTCAAGATTATATTTTTCTTTAGCTATTTTTTTACTTAGCTGCATGATTTTATCTTGAGGAGGACTGGTAATATATCCTACAGTTATTTCATTTGTATTGGTAGTAGCTGCAGCATTTACATACAGCTGTGTACCACATGCACTCAATAGAATAGCTGTAATAATCCAAAGTGAAGTTAACTTCTTGGCTGTAACTAGATAGTTGCCGTATGATTGTGTAATTTGAACAAGCATAACTAACATAATTACACCACCAAGTAATAAAGTGTAATTACCGTAATTATAACCTTTGAAGTAAGTCAAATCACCTAGGCCACCACCACCAACGATACCAGCCATAGCTGAGAAACCGATTAGTGAAATACATGTTAAAGTAGCAGCATCAATTAACAAATTTTTTGATTCAGGAAGTAATACTTTAAAAATAATCTGTCTTTTAGTTGCTCCCATTGATTTGGCTGCTTCAATAAGCCCGTTATCAACTTCACGCAAAGCTGATTCAGTTAGTCGAGCATAAAATGGCAGAGCAGCAATAGCCAGAGGTACTATTGAAGCGGTAGTCCCTATTGTTGTGCCAACTATAAGTCTTGTTAGAGGGTATAGAAGTATTAGCAATATGATATATGGGATACTTCTAGTTATGTTTATAATAATACTGAATGTTTTGTTAAATCCTTTAACGGCAACATTTTTACTATCTTGTGTGATATACAGTAATATGCCTAATAATATACCACCTATAACAGCTACCAAAGTGGCTATAAAAACCATAAAAATGGTTTCCCATGTTGACTGAGCTATTATGCTAAGCTCATGTAAACTAAATATTGTCTGCTGTTGCATAACCTAACACCTTTAAATTAACATCTTGGTTTGAAAGAAATCTTAATGCATTTTCCCAGTCTTGACGCTCACCTGTAATATGACAAATGGCAATTCCAACTATCTGTTCTTGGATTGTTTCTATATTCGCTTGGATAATACTTGCTGTAGCATTAAACTGACGAGAAATTTCAGCAATGATAGGCATCTTACCTTTGTCTCCATAGAATGTTAGTTGTACTACTGGGTATGTATTATCATAACTGTAAGGATTATCATAAATTCTTTTAGCAATAAAATCTGGGACTTTTGTATGTATGCTTGTCTCAACAAAAGATTTTGTTACAGGAGCTTGAGGATCTAGGAATATGTCTAATGTTTTGCCCATTTCTGCAATACGACCTTTATCAATAATTGCTACACGATCACAGATTTTTCTTACAACATCCATTTCATGTGTAATCAAAACTATTGTTAAGCCAAGTTCTTTATTTAATCTTTTAAGAAGTGCCAAAATCTGTTTTGTAGAAGTTGGATCTAGTGCCGATGTCGCTTCATCAGATAATAAAACTAAAGGATCTAAAGCTAAAGCTCGAGCAATAGCAACTTTTTGTTTTTGACCTCCACTAAGCTCTTGAGGATATGCATTTGCTTTATTTGGAAGCTCTACCAGCTCTAAAAGCTCAAAAACTCTTTTTTTGATTTCAGCTTTTGGTATTCCTTGAATCTCAAGTGGAAGGGCAATATTCTCAAAAACATTGCGAGATGATAGCAAGTTGAAATGCTGAAATATCATTGAAACTTTTTTGCGAAATTCTCTAAGCTGTTTTGGATTCTTCTTTGTAATATTCTCATCAGCAATGAATATTGAACCATCAGTAGGTTGCTCTAGAAGATTTAAGCATCTTAAAAGTGAGCTTTTACCGGCACCACTATGACCGATTATACCGAATATCTCGCCTTGCTTAATATCAAGGTTTATATTGTCAAGCACGAGATTGCTAGTATTATTTGATCTGTACTCTTTTTTTAAATTTTTAATTTGAATCATTTTTCGCCTTTGCTTTATCGCCAATTTTACTTTCTTGACCGCTAATTAATCTTTGGATATTGCCTTTATGTTTTACAAGTATAATTATTGCTATTATCAAAAATGGCGTTGCTACCTGCAAATCAGATGTAAATATTACTGAAAAACTTGCTATAACAGTAGCTACTAATGCTGATAAAGATGAATAACGAGTAATCACAGCAACACATAACCAAGTAACAACAAATATTAAACCTAAAATCCAGCTAAATCCAAATAGTGTACCTATTAAAGTTGCAACACCTTTGCCTCCTTTGAAGCCAAAAAATATTGGGAATATATGGCCAAGAATTGCATATAATGCAGTACATGCAGTTATAAATTCATTACCAGTTAATACTTTAGCTAAAACTACAGGCACTAGACCTTTTAGTATATCAAAAGCAAGGGTGATGATTGCTGGAACCTTGCCACCTATTCTTAGAACATTTGTAGTTCCTGGGTTGCCAGAGCCAACACTTCTTGGAGATGGTAATCTAAATATATAACAGACAATAATTGCACTATTAATTGATCCCAAAAGATAAGCAAACACTAGCATGCTAAAATTTAAAAAGTTCATTGTTTTCCTTGATGATTTTAAAACTATTTGAGTTATTATAAGAGATAATACTATCTAGGCAATATCTTCGCTAGCTATTTTTATAACTTTGTTATAGGATTAGTAGCTTAAAAAACTTATTCATTAATTTCTGTTTCAAAAGGTTAAATTTTATGACTGTAATGAAGTTCGACTTGATCAAAAAAGAAGGCAAAGCTAGAAGAGGAAAAATAAGCTTCCCAAGAGGAGATATTCAGACTCCTGCATTTATGCCAGTAGGGACTTATGGAGCTGTTAAATCACTATCTCCAGTTGAGTTAAAAGAAATGGGTGCTGATATTATCTTGGGTAATACATTTCATTTATGGTTACGTCCTGGTACTGAAATTATCAAAAAACATGGTACTTTACATGATTTCAACGGTTGGGATAAGCCTATACTTACAGACTCAGGGGGATTTCAAGTCTTTAGTTTGGGTAAAATGCGTAAGCTTACAGAAGAAGGCGTTACATTTAAATCACCAATTAACGGTTCAAAAGTTTTTTTATCTCCTGAGATATCAATGCAAGTCCAAAGAGATCTTGGCTCTGATATTGTAATGTGTTTTGATGAGTGCACACCATATCCAGCTACTGAAAAAGAAGCAAAAGATTCTATGGAACTATCTATGCGTTGGGCAAAAAGATCAAAAGATGCTCATGGAAATAATCCATCTGCATTATTTGGAATTATTCAGGGTGGAATGTATGAGCATTTACGTGATGAGTCTCTAAAAGCTTTAAAAGAAATAGATTTCGATGGTTTTGCTATAGGTGGATTATCTGTTGGTGAGCCTAAGGAAGATATGATTAGAATCCTTGATCATACTGCTCATCAGATGCCAGAAGATAAGCCGAGATACTTGATGGGTGTTGGTACGCCAAAGGATTTAGTAGAGGCTGTTTATCGTGGTGTTGATATGTTTGATTGTGTAATGCCGTCACGCAACGCTCGCAATGGTCATATGTTTACATCAGAAGGTGTTGTTAGAATTAGAAATGCCAAACACAAGGATGATGTGTCTCCATTAGATCCAAACTGTGATTGTTATACTTGTCAAAATTTTAGTCGTAGTTATTTGCACCACCTAGATAAAACTCAAGAGATATTAGGTTCAAGATTAAATACAATCCACAATTTAACATATTACCAAAATCTGATGAAAAATATTCGCCAAGCTCTAGAAGAGGGTAGGTTTGAAGAGTTTAGGAAGGAGTTTTTGGAGAACTATAAAGGCTAAATTTTATAGAAAATTTTATGTAGCATTATAAACATAGAGTTAAAAATAAGAACTCAATAATTTTTTAATAATATCAAAATTAGTTGTTTCAGAATCTCTAGCCAAAAGATAATAGGATTTTCCAGTGTGATAGCTTTTTTGTGGTGGTACATAAAGAAATCCATTTTTGATGTGTTCCTGAATTAAAAGTCTATCTGTAACAAAAAATCCAATACCTGAAAAGCAAGCCTGAATTGCTTGAAGAGAATTTTTGAAGATTATATTTTTGTTAGGCTTTTTTAAGATGTTGTTGTGCTGTGCCCAGAGTTGATAATCATCAATACGAATTTTATCATCTACATAAATTAACTTTTGTTTTGATGTTATTTCTGAGTAACTTTCACCAAAGTGTTTATTATTGCAAACTAGTATTAATTCGCCATCTGCTAGTTTGAATTTGTGCTTATTATTAAAATCACTATCTATACCATATTCTATGCTTATATCTATATCATCATAATTAAAATCGACTTTTTTACCCAAAGTTACAAGTTGTATTTCAACGTTTGCTAAAGAGTCTATTAAGTCATCTAGTTTTGGGATTAGCCAATTTGCACAAAGTGTAGTCATACAGTTTATTGATAATTTTTTAGCACGTTGTTTTTTTAGTACCTCTGTTGCATTGTGAATTTCTGATACTAGAGGGTCTATCATTGTGTAGTATTCTTTGGCTAAGTCAGTAATAACTAGATTTCTTTTATCCGTGATAAATAGTTTTTTATTTAGGTGGTTTTCTAATTTTTTTATAGATTGGCTTACAGCAGAGTGAGTCATAAATAGCTGTTCTGCAGCTTTAGTATAACTTTGTGTTTTCATTACTGCTATAAATACTGGTAATGAGTTTAAGGGAGGTAAGTCATTTTTTTTAATCATATTGTGTAAGAAAAACTTACTTATAATGTAAGAATAAAGCGTTTTACAGATTGGTGCAAGAGTTATATTATTCTTATATCTTAAATTCATGGAGTAAAGAAAAATGAACCGAATAAATAATTTTATAAGCTTATGGTTTATGACAGTTTCTGCAGCTCTTATAGCTTTTGGCTCATTTGCACGCAAGTATCTGATACAAATAGATGGGATCTACTTAACCATGTTAGTTTCATTTGTTGGTGGAGGCATACTTATGTGGTGGGTTGTAAGTATTTCTTCCTTTTCAAGGGTTGCTCCTTTCGCTTGGCGTTCAATATTTATTAGGGTGGTGTTTAGTCTATTTGCACAGTTATTTTTCTTTATAAGTTTAAGTAATGGCTCATTATTGATTACCATTTTACTATTTAATACTAGTCCTTTATTTATTCCAGTTATTAGGTTTTTGTTTTATAAGCAGAGTGTTAGTTACTTTAATTTTGCTTGTATTATTATTAGCTTTTTGGGAATTTATCTTATACTGGGTGTTGGAGAAGGTAATGTTAATACATATAATCTTTGCGCTCTTTTTGCGGGAGTTTTAAATGCAGCATCTCAAGTTGTTTTATACAATGCAAGCAAAAAAGAAGATGTGTTTATTATAAATCTTTGGATATATACATTTATAGGAATATTTTTATTGTTATTGCTACCGTTTAACATGTCTGCTATATCTAGCTTAAATGAGGTGTCAATGAAGCCTGTAGTCATTTGGGTATCAGTAGCTATAATTATATTTGGCATTAGTTCACAGATTTTTAGAGTAAAAGCCTTTAAGTACACTAAAGATCCTTCACTAATAGCCCCAGCTATGTATTTTTCAGTAATAGTTGCAGCACTGTTAGATGTTGTGTTTTATGATGGCTCTATAGGTTATATGGAGATGATAGGAATTTTGATGGTGTGTGTTTCGAGCATATTGTCTTTAATAAGAAAATAATAAGAGGAAAAGAAATGAAAAATAAAATCGTGATTGTTGCAGACTTTATAAATGAGATAGTCGATGAGAAAGGTGTTTTTGGAGCTCATAACGCTAAGAGAGTTAAAGATGATAAAACTATGGAAAAGGCAAATCAATTAATTGCATGGGCAAGAGAGAATAATATTATGATTGCTCATGTTAAAGTTGGTTTTAGTAAAGATTATAAGGAGTGTTCAAAAGTTTCTCCTATGTTTAAACAAGCTCCTGAATATGGTGTTTTGCAGTTAGATACTTGGGCAACAGATTTTCATCCAAATATGGACGTCCAAGAACATGATATGATAATTACAAAGCATCGTGTAAGTGCATTATATGGAACTAATCTTGAAGTTATATTACGAGCAAATAATGTTCGAGATGTTATTATTTGTGGAGTATCGACTAGTTATGTGATAGAGTCTACAGTTAGAGAACTACATGATCGTGATTACAGTGTTACAGTTGTAGGTGATGCTTGTAATGCCAGTAGCCAAGAAGCGCATGAAGCAAGTTTGTCAAATCTAAATAAAATTGCTAGAATTATATGCGTAGATAATTTATTGAAGGGAGAGTGTTTTGGTAATTAAACTTACTCCCTTTTTGCTGTACCATGATATAATACACCGTATTGCATATAGAGAGTAAATAATATGAAACAAATAACTTCTTTCTTTGTTGGGACAATGATCTCAATTTCATTATTCAGTTTCTCGTATTCATTCAATGATACTGAGAATTTGCTGTATCTTCAGGCTTACTATAACAAACAAAACGTTGAAAAAGTTAATACTTTTAAGCAAGGTTCCAGAATGTCTAGATATTCAACAAATTTGAAAGTTGACGATTATAGATAATTGTAGTCATAAAATTTTTAAAGCTATTCCAAAATAAAAACTACTCAATTAATCTAATAAGTCTTCCGGTTATCTTAATTTAGCTATATAGTATTTAGTTGATAAAACTATTTATATGGGTATTAATTTAGCTAAGGACTTGTTATGGCATCTATAGATATATCTCCAGATATTAAAAAAAGTTTGTTTGATAAAGATATCGATCGTAAAAAGGCTATACTTCTTACGTTTGTAGCATTTTTGTTTACTGGTTTTCAGTGTGCTATTTATGGCATGTTGACAGTACCGATTTCACAGCATTTTAATATTGATTCTAATACTATTATATTTTTTGATGGTTTCGGTTTATGGGGGCAGATTTTAGCAATGGCGACTGGAGGCATCCTTATCAAAAAATTTAAAGGCAAAAATACTTTAATAGTTGCTGCGTTATTTATGATTATAGGGTCAATTTTATCGATATTTGCTCCAGATATTTATGTTTATACAGCAATGACTTTTATATGTAATATGGCTGTTGGTTATGTGTTAGTCTCATGTAACTATATTGTGATGGGAACTGTAGAGAAACAAGGTGAATCTGAAGGTAAACTTAGCCTTTTAAATGTATTTTTTAGTCTTGGCTTTTTATCTAGTGCTTTTATAGTTGGGAATATTCTTTTTTATACTAGTTGGCAGTCAGTATTTGTGGTTGTCATGGTTTTATTTATCATATTTATATTATTTTTGTTATCTCTTCGAATTAATGAGAAAATTGAACAGGGCGTAATCACTAAAGCAGGAAACACATCACAGCCTAGATTCATATTTTTGTCTAAGCCTATTATTTTAATGGCTATAGCACTATTTTGTATAGTTTATACAGAGCAGATAATGAACTACTATAATCAACCGCATTTACATTTTGATTTGGGCTTTAATATGAAAGATGTAGGTCTGCTAGTGGCTGTTTATACAGGTTCTCAACTTTTGGGTAGGATCTTTTTTGGTAAATTTTTATTACCTAGAGTAAGGATTGAGCGTTATCTTGTGGTGTCAGGGTTAGTTTTTGCTTTTGCGATATTCATTTTCATATATACAAAATCATTTGTCCTAGTACTAATTTTAATGGCTATACTAGGGCTTAGTGACTCATGTATATATCCATCTGTTTTAGGTTATGCAATGGATAAACTTCCACATGTATCAAGTGGAGCAACATCATTTTTAGTAACTGTAGGTGCAATAGGTATTCCGTTAGGAACATCCCTATCTGGTATGCTTGGTAACTTATTAGGGCGTGAGCCTGCAATGTTAGTAGGGCCAGTTATGCTTTTGGTATTGGTTACATTGGTAGTGATTGTACACAATTTAAAAGTCGTGAAATAGTGGGAGTGTTATGTCTAATATAGATCAGATAAAAAAATTTATTCAAAGCTCAAAATGTGTATACAAAAATATAGAGATACCAGAGGGTGGTAGTATTAACTATATGAATGAGGATTTGAAGCCTATCCTTGAAAATAAACTTACATCTGCTCAAGCAAAAATCATACTAAATAAATATCATAAAGCTTTTGATATAGGTTTAACTAAGACAGGTTTTCCTAAAGCAGCGGAAAGAGATACAAACGATGATGCTACAAACTATGATGCTGTATGGGTGCGTGATGCAATTTGGGTGTATTATTACTTTAGTGAATTTAGAGAAAGTGATGCTAAAACTCTAATTAACAAGCTTTATGAATATTATGATTCGCCGGCACAACAGAGACGTTTTGAAGATATCATAGCAAATTTAGAGTTAGCAGCAGATAAAATGGCTGTTCCTCATATCCGTTTTGATAGCTCTAGTGATTGCTATGATGATGTGATGATAAATGGTAAACCACAAATATGGAACCATAAGCAGATGGATGCTCATGGACTTTTTTTGTTAGCTCTAAAGGATGCTTATCAAAAACAGATATTTAATTTAAATGATTCAGAATTGTTAGCGTTTTTAGAGAGGTTTTTTGGCTTCTTAAAGGCAATAAAATATTATGAATATGCTGATGCAGGTGCATGGGAAGAAATTGATAGGGTAAATACAAGTAGTATTTCTTTGGTGGCGAATGCTGCTAGGCAATGGAAAAGTATTTTAGATAATAAAAACCTTAAGTTATCAGTAAATTTACAACAGCTAAGTGATTTAGGTATAAATAAAGTTAAAACTCAAATAGCTAGAGGTGGTGAATCACCACTTTATGATGCGGATGATATTTGTTACCGTGAGAGTGATGCTGCGATGTTGCATATTTTTACACCATACTTTAGTGATGATTTAGAATTTGCTGAATATCAAAAAACTTTAGCTCTAGTAGGAGATCTTGTCCGTGATTATGGAGTGATACGTTACAAAGGGGATAGTTATCAATCTGGTAATTTTTGGTTTGAAGATGATAGTATAGCAAAAGAAAGCTTAACAGATGATGCCTCAAGTGTAGAAGAATTTGCAAAAAGAGCTAAAGGTAGATTTGAAGATTCTGAAGCGCAATGGTTTTTTGATAGCATGTTAGCTTTAGCGATGATGAATCTATATGATAAATATTCACAAGAATTTAACAAAGATAAGTATTTTAATAAAGTTGCTTGGCATCTCAAAAGAGCTTTAGCTCAAATGACAGCTAGTGATTATATAACAGCAGATGGACAGCCCGTTAATGCAGAACTGTTACCCGAGAGTATAAATGTTATTATTTTTGATGAGAAAAGGTATTATTTACCATCTCCTATTACTCCACTTAATTGGGCGAAAGCTTCATTAGCAACAGCGCTTAAAAAATTTAGTAATTATAATATTGAATAAAAGCCAAAAATTAGAATGTCCAACTTTCTAATAAAACACTTATTCTAATCTTATTATTAGTCTTTAATTGATTAAGTACTACTACTAATGTAAAATTCCTACGTTTAAAAATTAAAAATTTTCGGGAGAAAAAATGAGAAAGTTACTATTATCATTATCTGCAATTGTATTATTTGCATCAACTTCATTTGCAGAAGGTGCTGAGCAAGCAGCTGGTAGTCCAATAAGCTCAATCTTAATGCTTGTGGTATTTTTTGCAATATTCTGGTTCTTGTTAATCAGACCGCAACAGAAAAAAAATAAAGAACTACGCAAAATGTTATCTGAGCTTTCAAAAGGTGATGAAGTTGTCACAAATGGTGGTATGATAGGAAAAATCGCTAAAATTGATGAGTCTTTTGTAGACTTAGAAATTGCAGAAAATGTTGTTGTTAAAATTCAAAGAAACGCAGTAGCTAATATTTTACCTAAAGGTGCTACAAAAGCTTAATAAGCTAAATTTCTATAAAGTCTTTTAATTTTTTTCTTTTTAGTAAAGGAATTTTCAATGAGTAATAACAGAAGCCTACCTATAAATCAATTTCCTTTATGGAAGAATCTTTTGATAGTGATTGTATTAGCTCTAGCACTTTTCTATGCCTTACCAAATGTGTTTGGTAAAAGTCCAGCTTTACAGATATCTCAGAAAGATGGTAATGTAAGTGCACAGCTTGTCAAAAGTATCGAAGATACTCTTAATACTGACAAAATTGTATATCAAAAAGCTGAACTATCCGATGATAAAAGTAATGTTGCCATTATCTTCAAAGATGTCGAAGAGCAGCTAAAAGCTAAAAAAGCTCTGAAAGAAAGCCTAGGGGATCAGTATATTATAGCGATGAATATGCTTTCGAATTCTCCAAGCTGGTTGTCTGCGCTAGGCGCTAACCCTATGAACTTAGGATTAGATTTACGTGGTGGTATGTATTTGATGTTAGAAGCTGATACAAATACTGCGATTAATGCTCAGTTAGATAATTCTTTAAGTACAATTCTAAGTACTGCGAAAGATAATAATATAAATATTGTTGGCTCTACAAAAGCTGAAGAGAAATCAATAGTAAAAGCTCCACAAGATTATATAGATAATGGTTTTGTTTCTGTTACTATGGCAAACTCAACAGGTGTTGATCAGCTAAAACAATATTTGAATAATGAATTTAGAAAAACGCAAGACCCTAATATAATTTATAGTGTAAAAGATAATACGGTATTTATATCTTATAATAGTGCAAAAATTTTACAACTTAGACAAGATGCTATATCACAAGTTGTGACAGTTATGCGTAATCGTATTAATGCTTTAGGTGTTGCAGAAGCATCTGTGGCTCAGGCTGGTGATAATCGTGTAGTAATTGAAATACCAGGTATGCAAGATGCGACTCAGGCTAAGCAAATTCTAGGTGGTACATCCACAGCTAGTTTTTATTTAGTTAGTCCTGTTACAGATAGGTTAGCTGCAGAAGAGCAGGGTTATAAGGTTTATGCTTTAGATAATGGTAGAGGCTATCAAAGTTACTATAGTCTAAGAGGAGCACCTGTAGCTGGAGGAGCTGATATTATTGGCGCAAGTCCTTCTATCGATCATCAGACGGGTACTCCGATTGTTATGGTTGAGTTAGATAGAAGTGCAGCAAGCCACTTTAGACAAATAACAGGTAAGAATATTGGTAACCCAATGGGTGTAATGCTTGTTAATACAACTTATGAAAAAGTTAAAGATAAAGATGGTAAAGAGAATAATGTAGTAAATAAAACTGAAAAGCTAATCAACGTTGCTACAATTCAGTCAGCACTAGGATCTCAGTTCCAAATTACAGGATTAAATCAAAAAGAAGCAAATAATCTTGCGTTGATGATTAAATCAGGTGCGCTACAAGTGCCAGTACATATAGTACAGGAAACACAAATTGGTCCAAGCTTAGGTAAAGATAATATCGAAAAAGGTATGTTATCTATTGTGGTAGCTCTGATTGCAGTTATAGTCTTTATATTAGTTTATTATAGAGTCTTTGGTGTTATAGCTAATATAGCTCTTGTAATGAACTTAGTATTGATTGTTGCTGTGATGTCAATCATACCAGGTGCTACACTTACATTACCTGGTATAGCAGGTATTGTACTAAACTTGGGTATGTCAATAGATGGTAACGTGCTTATATTTGAGAGAATCAGAGAAGAAATTAGAGCAGGTATGCCACGCCAAAGCGCGATTCATATTGGCTACGAAAAAGCATTTACAACTATTGTAGATTCAAATATTACAACTTTGATTGTTGCTGTTATTTTATTCTTCATAGGTAGTGGTGCAGTCAAAGGTTTTGCTATAACTCTAATGATAGGTATTGTAACATCTATGTTTACATCAGTAACTGTCTCTAGAGCAATGACAAACTTTGTGTATGGTAAGAGAAAGAAATTAGAAAAAATTTCTATAGGTATATAATTTTAGGTTGGATTTATAATGGAATTTTTTAAACAAAAAACAAATATAGACTTCTTAGGAATAAAAAAATATACAACAGCTTTCTCTGTTCTAATGATTGTTGTGTCATTATTTTTCATATTCACAAAAGGACTAAATCTTGGTTTAGATTTTACAGGTGGTTATCAGGTACAGATTCAAGCAACTAGTGTACAAAACTCAGCAACAATATCTGAAAAATTGGCTAAAGTTGGTTTTGAACATACTACAGTTACAACTTTTGGCGAAAATAGTAATTATCTTATTAAGTTCACACCAGATGAAATTAATTCAAAAACTAGTAGTTTAGATAGTGCTCAACAGTATCTTAAACAACAGGTTGAGAGCTCTCTAGATGCTAAAGTTTTGAGTGTTAATTATATCGGTCCACAAGTAGGTAAAGAGCTTGCTAGTAATGGTGTTTTAGCAATCATAATTGCGATGGTATGTATTTTGATATATATCAGTGCTAGATTTGAGATGAAATTTGGTATTAGTGCATGTGTTGCGTTGATACATGACCCTATTGTGATTCTGGGCATATTTGCAGCATTTCAACTAGAATTTGATTTGACTGTGTTAGCAGCTATATTAGCAGTGATAGGTTACTCACTAAATGACACAGTTGTAATCTACGATAGAGTGCGTGAAAACTTTAGAAAAATGCGTAATGCCAATGTAGTTGAAGTAGTTAATAAAAGTATTAACGATACTTTATCTAGAACAATTTTAACTTCTGGATTAACGATGTTGGTTGTAGTTGTGCTTTATCTATTCGGTGGTAGCTCTGTGCATAACTTCTCATTAGCTTTAATTTTGGGTATTGTAGTTGGAACATACTCATCTATATATGTTGCAGGTGTTGTGGCTGTAGCACTAGGTTTAAATAGAGAATCTTTGCTTCCTAAGCAAGTATCAAAAGAAGATATGCCAATACTTTAATATTTATTAATGTCTCTTATATAGTCAAATAGTGTATAATTTAAATGAGAAATTGAATTAAGGATTAATAAATGAGAAAAATAATATTAGCTTCGTTAGCTATATCTTTGGGTATGTCATCTAGTTTTGCAATGTCAAAGAGTGAACCTGCACAAGCTCCTAAAGTTATTGAGGCTTCGCAACAGTCAGACAAGCTTGTAGACATATATGCAAAGGATGATCAGTCTTCTGAAGTGACTGGGCAAATTTATTTCAAAAGCCAAGATAATTACAACATTTTTTATTGTAAGCAAAATAACTGGTGTGAAGTGGTTAATAAAGACAATGGCAATACTGGTTGGATAAGCTTGGAGCAGTTAAAACAAGCTCAACAAAAAGTTGCTAAAATAATGCAGAAGAAAAATGCAGTTAAAAGATTAGAGGAGTATATGGTTATTCAAGATCAAAAAATTGCTCAATTATATGCGATGATGACTCAACAACAGCAAGAATTTGCTAAAATTATAGAGCAACAACAAGCTCAAATCAATCAGTTGAAGCAGGCATATTACTACCGATAGTATATTCTTGTCTTATGGGAGCTATATGACCACAAAAAAATTATTACCAGTTGCAAAAGGCAAATCGTTACCAGTTGTATCTGATAATAACCTAAATTCATACCTTAACTTTGTTAACTCATTGCCGATACTATCTGTAGAAGAAGAGCAGGAACTTGCTAGACGCTATAAATATCAAAAAGATTTAGATGCGGCACAACAACTTGTTTTATCGCATCTACGTTTTGTTACTAAAATCGCGCGTAATTTTTCGGGTTACGGCTTATCGATAGCAGATCTTATCCAAGAAGGTAATATTGGTCTTATGAAAGCTGTGAGTAAGTTTGATCCAGATCAAGGTGTTAGATTAGTATCATTTGCAGTGCATTGGATTAAAGCAGAGATGCATGACTATGTTCTTAAAAACTGGAAGATTGTTAAAGTAGCTACTACAAAAGCTCAGCGTAAGCTATTTTTTAACCTCAGAAGTAGTAAAGATAAGATTGGTTGGTTAAGCTCAGAGGATATCAAGCAATTAGCAGAAGAGCTAGGTGTCAAAGAAGAAACTGTTATCGAAATGGAAAAGAGAATGTGTCAAGGTGATGCAAGTCTTGATTTACCATATACTGATGATGAGGGTGGGCAGTCTAATCAGCAAAGCTTATATCTAGAAGATAAAACATCAAATATAGAACATCAAATAGTTCAACAAGATTATTATGATAATTTTAAAGCAATAGTAAAAGATGTAATAAGTGGTTTTGATAAACGTACAAAAGATATTATCATATCGCGCTATTTACTTGATACAAAAGCAACTTTACAAGATCTGGCCGCTAAGTATAATATTTCTGCCGAAAGAGTACGACAAATCGAAGAAGAAGCGCTTGTTAAGCTCAGAAAAGCTATCAAAAATAAGTCTTAGTTTTTATTATTGTGGATGGTTAATTATTCAAAAAAATAGTACCACTTATGTTAATATAATCATCAATATAGTTTTTATTTATTTGTTAAATGAAAGATTTTATACCTAAAGTAAAATCAAAAGTAAAACACTCAGTCTATCTAGATGGTTCAAAGAGTATATCTAACAGATCTTTGATAATTGCTGCTATGGCACAAGGTCAAACAACATTTGAAAATCTGCCTAATAGTGCTGATGTATTAGCATGTGTCGGCGCGTTAAAAGAGCTAGGCTGCCAACTAAAGCATAATCAAGAATCTAAAACTTTGGTTATCCAAGGGTGTATTGGAAAATTTGCCAACTCGAATGCAAAAATATTTTGTAATGAGTCAGGTACTTTGACAAGATTTATAATTCCTATGTTGGCTATACAAACTGCAGGTCAGTACTATGTATATGCAAAGCAAAGAATGATGGATAGACCGTTAGCAGATCAGTTAATACCACTTGAAAAGCTAGGCATGTCAGCACTTTATCATCAAAAAGAGCATGCTATGCCTCTTACAATTGAGGCGAAGTCTTTAAATGGTGGAGATATCGAAGTAGATGGTGCTAAGAGTTCTCAGTTTGCATCAGGTTTGCTTATGGCAGCACCATTTATGACAAAGGGCTTGCAACTAAACTCTATCACAGATCATAAACAACCATATTTAGACATGACAGCTAAAGTAATGGCTGAGTTTGGTATAAATGTAAATATTGATGGAAATATTTATAGTGTAAATAACTCTAGTTATGTTTCTCCAGATAAATATGTTGTTGAGCCTGATGTTTCGACTGCATCGTATTTTTGGGCGTTTGCAGCTATTACAGGTTCAGCTATTAAGGTTATGAATGTTACTCAAAAATCTAAGCAAGGCGATATTAAATTTTTAGAAGTGCTAGAGAAAATAGGTTGTCAGGTTAATTACTTTGATGATGGTATAGAAGTTATAGGTACAGATAGTTTAAGTGGTATAGAAGTTAATATGCGTAATTTTTCTGATACCTTTATGACACTTGCTGCCATTGCATGCTTTGCAAATTCTGATACTCATATTTCAGGACTTAGTCATACTAGAGGACAGGAGTCAGATCGTGTCGATGCTATAGCAGAAGGACTAACAAAGCTTGGTATCTATGTTGAGACAACTCAAGATAGTATCTTAATATCCTCAACAAGAAGTAAATTTAAGCCAGCTGAAGTTGATAGTCATAATGATCATCGTATCGCTATGTCGTTAGCATTGTTAGGATTAAGATATGATGGTGTTGTGATAAATAATGCAGGGGCGGTTAGCAAAACATGTCCTGACTATTTTGATAGAATGAGAAGCTTAGTAGGTTCGTGATGACAAATAAAGAGCGTATTATCACCAGATACTTGAGTCAAAGATGGTATAAGAAGGCTCTTATTATCACAGCTAAAGAGCAAAACTATTTTTATAAGATAAATGTTCTGAAGCTCGTGGCTTGTTCGGGCTATCTAAAAAATGAGCCTCCGCTCGGGTGTGTATTTGATGTTGAGGCTTGGCCCTTTGAGCATAAGTTTTTTGATCTTATCATATTAGATGAGAGTTTTATAAATTGTCCTGCTTTAATGAAAGCAATATTCAATCAGCTTCATTTCTGTCTAGCAGATGATGGTGAAGTTATTGTCGCTTGTTCAGGCAGTATTAGCCTATACAGTTTATTATCTAGATTTATCTCAAATGGTTTTATTAGTAAGCGAGTTAGGTTAATAAACTATACTGGTAACTTTATAGTAAATATTTTCAAAAGAATTTTTAGTAAATATTTTGTAGTGGTTTTTAAGAAAGATAATTACTTCTCCGTTGATCCGCTTAGTGTCGGAGAGCTAATCAAAGAACCTACAAAGTCAGAAGTGGCTAAAATATACAGTGGTGGTTGTGCTAAGGAAGTATATGGGAATTTTCACAAAGAAAAATAATGTAATTGCTTATACAGATGGAGCATGTAAAGGTAATCCAGGTATAGGTGGTTGGGGAGCTATCTTGAGTTATAACGGTGTTGATAAAGAGATTTATGGTGCCGAAAAAGATACAACAAATAATCGAATGGAGCTAATGGCAGCAATCAAAACTCTACAAGCGCTAAAAAGAAAATGCGATATAACAATCTATACAGACTCTAAGTATCTTCAAAATGGTATTAACCAATGGTTAGCAAATTGGAAGGCTAATGGTTGGAAGACAGCAGCTAAAAAAGAAGTCAAAAATAAAGATCTCTGGCAAGAGCTAGATAGTTTGACAACTAAACACAATGTAACTTGGAGCTGGGTAAAGGGTCATAGTGGTAATCAAGGTAATGAAAAGGCTGATGAGTTGGCAAATAAAGCAATCGCTGAATTGACAGGAAAATAAATATGAATAATTACTCTAATAAAAAAATTCTAGTTTTATATACTGGTGGTACTATCGGGATGATTAGTACTGAGCAAGGCTATGATGTTGAAGCAGGCTATCTGACAAAAACAATCGCTGGGATTAGAGATTTTTATCATTATGATATGCCAGAGTTCGAGATCAAAGAGTATAGTGATCTTATTGATTCATCAAATATTGATCCTAAAAGATGGATTTCGCTAGCACAAGATATATTGGATAATTATGCTAATTATGATGGTTTTGTGATTTTGCATGGTACAGATACTCTTGCTTATACGGCATCAGTATTATCTTTTATCTTGGATGAAATTGATAAACCAGTTATTGTTACAGGCTCACAAATACCAATCTCCAAAATCAGGTCAGATGCTATAGCAAATATCCTTAATAGTCTAATTTTTGCATGTAATGATAATATCAAAGAAGTTTGTGTCTATTTTAATCAAAAGCTAATGCGTGGTAATAGAACTACGAAAATATCAGCGACAGATTTTGATGCTTTTGGATCTCCGAATTATCCTACTCTAGCAAAAGTTGGTATAGACATCGCAGTCAAGCAAAAGAGATTATGGCAGAGACAAGAGTCATTTGTTGTACCAAATTTAGATACATTTACAATTCCTAAAGTTGCAATATTACAAGTTTATCCTGGTATGAATAGTAATATGCTATCAGCTTTTGTTGAGCAACCACTACAGGGATTAATCCTCAAGACTTATGGTTCTGGTAATATGATGAATGATCCAGAAATTTATGCGACTCTCAAGAAGGCTAGTGATAGGGGTATTGTGATAGTGAACTGTACGCAGTGCTTGTATGGTAGTGTCAAAATGGCTACATACAAAGTTGCAAGAGGGCTGATTGATGTTGGTGTGATTTCAGGTCATGATATGACTGATGAAGCAGCGTTTGCTAAGCTTTTTTATTTACTAGGTCAGTCTAATATTTCTCTACAAGAGATCAAAAATGCTTTTGATACTTCTTTGCATGGCGAAGTAACATTGCTATAGCAATTATAAAAAATTGTTTATTTTATAGTACTAATATAGTATATTAATACATGAAAAAAAATTCACTTATATATAAGGGGACTAATAATGAGCAATATTTCTGAATTAATTAAAGGCAACAGAGCTTGGGCTGAACAAATCAAAAAAACTAATCCTGAGTTTTTTGAAACTCTATCAAAAGGCCAATCTCCAGAATATTTTTGGATAGGTTGTTCTGATAGTCGTGTACCTGCTAACCAAGTTTGTGGTTTGGTTTCTGGTGATGTTTTTGTACATCGTAATGTTGCAAATGTTGTCTCACTTACAGATTTAAATTGTTTGTCGGTGTTGCAGTACGCGGTAGAAGTTTTAAAAGTCAAAAAAATTATAGTATGTGGTCACTATGCTTGTGGTGGTGTTGAGACTGTTGTTAAAGATAAGAGCTATGGCTTGATTGATAACTGGCTAACATCTATACATGAAGTTAAAGAACAGAATAAAGAATTTATTGAAGAAGCTCTAGCTTGCTATAAAGGTAATGAAGAAGAGTATATGAAGAAAAAAGTTGACATGATGTGTGAGTTAAACGCGATTCATCAAGCTTTAAATCTTTGTAAAACTACAGTTGTTAAGAATGCTTGGGCAAAAGGTCTTAATTTCACAATTCATGCAGCTATTTATGGCGTAAGTGATGGTAAATTATTTGAAATTGGTGGTGGGGTAGGCTCCAGAGAAGAGATGGATATTATCTATGTAGAAGCTCTCGAAGCTATCAAATCTAGATATTGTCAACCTGAAGCTTGCTCACTGTAACTCTTAATTTTCTATAGAAAAATCCTATCATTAATCATATTATATAAAATATAATGTGATTAAAAATCTCCCAAATGTCATATTCTGAAGCAGATACTAAAGCAAAATTATAAAATAAATATACATATTGCTTCAGGTTTGGTTATGCTTGGGAGAGTTCAAAATGAGCTACCAATAGAGTTTTTTGATACTTTTGAAAGAAATAATATTATTTTTACAATAGAATATGTTGATTATACAATAGCTATAAGCTTTAAAACGTTGTTTGATGAGTGGGTTAATGAGATTAGTCACAAAGATAATCAGATGTTTAATTTTTAAAATACAAATAGAAAAAACATTTCTTTTTTTCTAAGGTGTTTCTTATTTTCTCAGCCTTTTTAGTTATATTTGGGGGGGATAGGCTTATTTAATATCAACAGTTATACAAAAGTTTTTATAAAAAAATTAATGAATTTGCAAAATTACTCATCAATATTATTAACTGAAAAAGATAGAAAAGAATATAAAAATTTATAAGACAAAGAAAAAATATAAATTGATAAAATCTATCTTTGTATTTGTGGCTAACTTAGTTATAGGCACACTACTTACAGTTTTAGCAAATAAGTTTTTTAGGATGTATAAATCCATTTCGACTCTAATTATAAAAATGAGGGATTGCACTTACGAAAAATCCTACCCCGTCAGCTAGCGACTGCTACCCCTTCAATATTTTAATGGGAATTGGTTTTTAGCTAAAATTTGAGTTATTCCCCTTCGAGTGTCGAAGGGGTGGCCGCGAAGCAGGTCGGGGTAGTTATAAATCAAGCAAAATACCGCTGAGATAGATAAGCTAATAAACGAGATTGAAAGTATTCTATAGAGATATTATTTTTCTATCTAATATTTTATACAAAATATAGGCTATTAAAGCTGTTGTAATATTGATAAAGAACACAGCTTCAACGTATTGGCTGTAAATCTGACCACTAAATAGCGTAAGAGCATCTAATAATGTATAAATAGCAAAAAATATTAAACAAGCCGCTTTGAACTCTCTACTTTTAAATAGTGCTAAAATTGAGAATAAAAAAATTGCTAACTCAAAGATTCCAATCTGAAAAACAGCAGGGGTATAAATCCATCCTTGAAATTTACTAATACTATCCCCATCTACTAAATATGTAAAACTGTTGATACAAGAGTACAGGCTTATATTGGAAACAATAAAGTAGTTAGCATAGATGTTTGCATGATGTTTACCATATATAATACTAGAGTGTAAAAATGCTATTATAAAAGGTGATATTAATAAACAAATACTTATAATTACAGTTACCATAAGTCGCTTAAATTTGTAGAAAATAGCTAGATTTTACAACAAATGCTTTGGCTTGTCATATATTTAATAATAAACATATAGACAATCTAATAGATGATAGTTAAAATTTGCTACTAGAAAATCGTTAAATAAATAAAAGGAAAACTTAATAATGCAAGTTACTGTAGAGAAGAAAGAAGGTATCCATTGTTCACTATTGATCGAAGTACCAGCTAATGAAGTTGATAGTATCGTTACAAAAGAAATTAACAAAACAGCAAAAACTATCAAGATGGATGGTTTCAGACCTGGTAAAGTACCTGCTGGTATGGTTGAGAAGAAGTATGGTGAGCAAATCCGTATGGAAGTAACCTCTGACTTGATTCCTCAAAAATACTCAAAAGCTATTCAAGATGAGAAATTAGCTGTAGCTGGTATTGAAGTAGAGTTAAAAGAAAATAAAAAAGGTGAGCCTCTTAAGTTTGTTGCTAATCTTGAGCTTTTCCCAGAGTTTGAAGTTACTGGTTTTGAAAAAATTGAAGTCCAAAAGCCTGTTGTTGAGCTAACTGACAAAGAAGTTAAGCAAATGATCGAAAATCTTAGAAAACAGTTAGCTACATTCTCAGAAGTAGAAAGAGCTGTTCAAAAAGATGATAAAGTAGTGATTGATTTTGTTGGTAAGAGAGATGGCGAAGTGTTCGAAGGTGGTTCAGCTAATGATCAAGAATTAGTAATTGGTTCTAGTCAAATGATCCCAGGTTTTGAAGATGGTATCATCGGTATGAACAAAGATGAGCAAAGAACTATCACAGTTACTTTCCCAGAAGAGTACCAAAACAAAGATCTAGCTGGCAAAGAAGCTACTTTTGATATCACTGTTAAGAAGATTCAAGAAGCTCAATTACCAGAAGTTGATGATGAGTTTGTTAAGAAGTTTGGTGTTAAAGGTGGCGTAGATACTTTTGAAGATGAAATCAAAGAAAATATGCAACGTGAGCTTAAGTTCATTTTACAAAGAAAAGTAAAAGATCAAGTCTTCAAAGGTTTAAGAGAAATCGCTGAGTTTGAGACTCCAAAAGCTCTAATCAAAAGAGAAATTGATGCAGCTAAACAAAATTTAGTTAAACAAATGGGTGGCGGTCAAAACTTTGATGTTAACCAATTACCAGATAACTTATTTGAAGCTAATGCTAAGCAAAAAGTTGAGACTAGTCTAATACTTGACAGTATTATAGAGTCTCAAAAATTCCAAGCTGAAGATGCAGAAGTTGAGAGCTTATTAGATGAGTTAGTTCAAGCTTATGAAGAACCAGAAAAAACTAAAGAGCAAATCAAAAAGAATGATAGAGAAATTTTAAATCTTAAAGGCTTAGTAATTGAAAATAAGCTAACTGATTGGGTACTATCTCAAGCTCAAGTAACTGAAAAGCAAGAAGATTTCTTCGAAGTTATTAAAGAAAATATGCAAGCTCAACAAGCTGGTTTCTAAACTAGCTTATAAAGAGAGGTTATAAATGATAACTAACAACTTAGTTCCTACTGTGATCGAAAAAACAGCTGGTGGTGAGAGAGCTTTTGATATTTATTCAAGACTATTAAAAGAGCGCATAGTTTTTTTAAATGGTGAGGTAAATGATCATTCAGCTAACTTAGTGATTGCACAGCTACTTTTTTTGGAGTCAGAGGATCCTGACAAAGATATATATTTCTATATCAATTCTCCGGGTGGTATGGTTACAGCTGGTATGGGTGTGTACGATACTATGCAGTTTATCAAACCAGATGTGAATACTATTTGTATCGGTTTGGCTGCTAGTATGGGATCATTACTATTAGCAGGTGGCGCAAAAAGTAAAAGATATAGCTTACCAAGTTCACAGATCATGATTCACCAGCCACTAGGTGGTTTCAGAGGTCAAGCTTCTGATATAGAAATTCATGCAAAAAATATTCTGCGTATCAAAGATAGATTAAATAAAGTTCTAGCTCATCATACTGGGCAGGATTTAGAAACTATAGTCAGAGATACTGATAGAGATAATTTTATGATGGCTGATGAAGCAAAAGAATATGGTCTTATCGATCATGTGATTGAGTCTCGTGAAGCAATTATTAAATAATTAAAGGAAGTCTAATTTAATAAGATGGCTAAAATTCTATACTGTTCTTTTTGTGGTAAATCACAACAAGAAGTCAAAAATATTATCGCAGGCCGTGATGGCAATATCTGTAATGAATGTGTCAGTAAATGTGCAGATAAAATCCATAATGCGACAGGAACTTCTGCAGAAGATGTATCATTTGAGAAGTTACCTAAGCCAATTGAAATCAAAAAATATCTAGATGATTATATTATTGGTCAAGATAATGCTAAGAAAGTATTATCAGTTGCTGTATATAATCACTACAAAAGAATTACTTCAAATACTACAAAGGATGATGATACAGAGCTTAAGAAAAGTAATGTATTGTTAATAGGTCCTACAGGTTCTGGTAAAACATTATTTGCCCAAACATTAGCAAAGCTTTTGAATGTTCCTTTTGCTATAGCTGATGCGACTACTCTTACAGAAGCTGGTTATGTAGGTGATGATGTTGAGAATATCATTGTTCGCTTATTACAAAATGCTGATTTTGATGTTGCCAAAGCTCAAAAAGGTATTATCTATATTGATGAGATAGATAAGATCGCACGTAAGTCTGAAAGTGCATCGATAACTCGTGATGTATCAGGTGAAGGTGTTCAACAAGCACTATTGAAGCTTATAGAGGGAACAGTGTCATCTGTACCTCCTAAAGGTGGTAGAAAACATCCAAACCAAGATATGATTCAGGTTGATACTTCAGATATATTGTTTATCTGTGGTGGAGCTTTTGCTGGTATCGAAAAAGTTGTTAAGCATAGAATGGATAAAGTTAGTATTGGATTTAATGCGGATGTTATCCAGCAAAAAAATAGCCTAGATACTGAAAAATTAATGCAGAAAGTAGAAAGTGAAGATTTGACTAGATTTGGCCTTATTCCTGAGCTTATTGGGCGTTTACCAATTGTTACAGTTCTTAATGAGCTTAAAGAAGAAGATTTGGTTAAAATTCTTACAGAACCTAAAAATGCTTTAATCAAACAATACGTCAAACTGTTTAAGTTTGATGATGTGGCTATTGAATTTAGTGATCAAGCTCTTGTTGAGATAGCTAAAAAAGCAATAGCTAAAAAGACAGGTGCGAGAGGCTTGAGAACAATTCTTGAAAATGTGCTTCTTGAAGTAATGTTCCATGTACCATCATCGGATGATATTGAGAAAGTTATCATTAATGATAAAGTCATATTAGAACAAGAAGAGCCAATTCTTGTGACAAAAGCACAACAGCAAAAACAATTAAAAGAGATAATCTAAAAAATCTACAGGAGAATGTAAGTTTATGTCAGAAGTCCTAAATGTCGTTCCTGTTATTCCTTTAAGAGATGTGGTTATATATCCTTCGATGACTCTGCCTCTAAACGTAGGTCGTAAGAAGTCTATAGAAGCTGTCAAGCAGGCATCTAATAGTTATAATAATTATATCTTATTAGCTACGCAAAAGAATGGCTCTAGCTCAGGTGATGTTGTAGATAATATCTATGATATTGGTACTTTAGCTAAAGTTGTTCAAATTATGAAACTTCCTGATGGTAGTTTGAAAATCATAGTTGAAGGTATAGCTAAGAGATTGGTAGCTAAATATGAAAGTATTGATGGATGTATCTATGCAAATTTAGATAGTCTTCATATTGATGATAATTATGATCCAAGTCAGATTGATAAAGAGCTAAAAGCGATTTTGTTATCAATAACTGATTCACTTAAAAAATTTGTTGATATCAGTGGTAAAGTATCAAAAGAATCTTTAGCTACGCTTATAAATACAGAAGAGCCTCATAAGTTTATATACGAGATCTCAACTATTCTAAATACTGAGATTGCCAAAAAACAAAAAATTCTAGAAGCTACAGATATTAAAAATAAAGCTCTATTACTTTTATCTTGTTTATATGAAGAGTTAGAAATTCTTGAATTAGAGGCTAAGATCAAAGATAGAGTTAAGTCTCAAGTAGATAAAAATCAGCGTGAATACTATCTAAATGAACAAGTAAAAGCTATTTACAAAGAACTTGGCGAAGCTGATGAAGAGTCAGAAGTAACGGCGCTTAAGAGTAGAATAGAAGCTACTAAGATGTCAAAAGAAGCTAAAGAGAAGTGCTTAAAAGAGCTTAAGAAGCTTAAAGCAATGCCACCTTCTTCATCTGAATCTGCAGTGTCTAGAAACTATATTGAAACTATACTTTCATTACCATGGGGCAAAAAAGCAAAAGTTAAAAAAGATATTAATTTAGCTGAAAAGGTTCTAGAGAAAGATCATTATGGTATCAAGAAGGTTAAAGAAAGGATTCTTGAGCATTTAGCTGTTCAGATCAAAAGAGATACTAATGCAAAAGCGCCTATTCTTTGTTTAGTAGGACCTCCAGGAGTTGGTAAGACATCTATTGGACAGTCTATTGCTAGAGCAACAGGGCGTGAGTATGTGCGTATGGCTTTAGGTGGCGTGCGTGATGAATCAGAAATTAGAGGTCATCGTCGTACATATATCGGCTCTATGCCTGGTCAAATTATCCAAAAGATAATTAAATCCAAAACTGAGAATCCTCTTTTCTTACTTGATGAGATAGATAAGATTTCGTCAGACTTTAGAGGAGATCCATCAGCAGCATTATTAGAGGTGCTTGATCCAGAGCAAAATAGTACATTTAATGATCACTATTTAGAAATTGATTATGATTTATCTAAAGTAATGTTTGTTGCTACAGCAAACTCACTTGATATAGATCCTGCATTACGCGATAGATTAGAAATTATCCACTTATCAGGCTATACTGAAATTGAAAAGCAAGCGATTGCTAAACAATATCTAGTACCAAAAGCATTAGAAAATAATGGCTTAACAAAAAATGAGATTAATTTCACACCTAAAGCAACGCTTGATATTATTCGATACTATACAAGAGAAGCTGGTGTAAGAAATTTACAGCAAAAAATAGACGGCGTGTGTCGTAAGGCTGTTAAAAATCTTCTTAAAGATCCTGAGCATGGTAAAGTCTCTATTACTCAGAACAATCTTGAGGATTATCTTGGTGTACATCAGTTTGATTATGGTATCAAAAATGCTAAACCTAAGGTTGGTCAAGTCACAGGTTTAGCATGGACATCTGTTGGCGGGGAGCTATTAACTATAGAAGCTCTGGCAATGCCTGGCAAGGGTAAAGTCAAATATACTGGTAGTCTTGGTGATGTAATGAAAGAATCCATTGATGCTGCTTTTAGTGTTGTACGTTCGATATCGAAAGACTATAAGTTAGAAGATGATTTCTACGAGAAAAAAGATATACACATACATGTTCCTGAAGGTGCTACACCAAAGGATGGTCCAAGTGCTGGTATAGCAATGACTACAGCTTTGGTCTCTGTATATACAAACAAGCCTGTTAGAAATGATATTGCGATGACTGGAGAGGTTACTCTACGTGGAGATGTCTTAGCAATAGGAGGTCTTAAAGAGAAGCTTTTAGCTGCATTAAGGGGAGGAATTAAAGAAGTTTTGATTCCTAAACAGAATATAAAAAATTTAGCTGATGTTGATAAAGAAATACTCGAAAAACTCGAAATTACACCTGTAAACAACATAAAAGAGGTTTTAGAGAGAGTTTTTTGATGTTAAAGTATTGAAACACCACATTTTTAGTGTTATAAACTTAAATGACACTTGTCGATTATGTATAAATAAAGGAGTTTAAGACATGAATAAGAGTGAATTAGTAAGTGCTATAGCTAAAGAAGCAGATGTTACTAAAGAAGTTGCGAGCAACACTCTAGATGCTACTATTGCTGCTGTAACTAAAGCTTTAAAAAACGGTGATAGCGTTACTCTAGTAGGTTTTGGAACTTTTCAAGTAAAAGAAAGAAGTGCTAGAGAAGGTAGAAATCCTAAAACAGGTGAGACGATTAAGATCGCAGCTTCTAAAGTTCCAAGCTTTAAAGCAGGTAAAGGTCTTAAAGACGCTGTAAAATAATAAAAAATTACAAAAAAAGTAATTTTTTGAAAGGCATGCTTAACGGTATGCCTTTTTTTTATCTATAATATCTATAGTTTAATAAAGCAGTAATTATTTAAGGTTGATAAAATGTTACAGTCTTTCAATGATAGGCTCAAAGGTCCATTTACATGGATCATCATTATTTCGATAAGTTTTATATTTGTCATATCTGGTATGACATTTTTTTTCACGAATATTGGCTCAAGTAGATCTTATGTTGCAAAAGTAGGTGATAATGAAATAGGTTTACAACAGTTTCAGCAGTATGCTCAAAATGCTACAACCGAATCACAAAAGAGAGCTGTTTTAGATCAAATGATAAATCAGTATTTAATCCTTGCAGATGCTCAACGCCATAATATTGTTGTGTCTAAGTTAGCTTTACAATCCGCTATATTTACAAATCCAATGTTCTTTGATAAAGATGGTAAATTTTCTGCAGATAAACTTAAGCAAGTTGTTGAATATATTGGAGATATGAATAGATTAGAACAGATTCTAAGTCAAAATATTCAAGCAACAATGATTCCTAAAACTATAGCAGATACAGTAATCACTACAGACTATGAAAAGAAGCAACTAGCAAGTATTTATTTGGTTAATAAGAAAATAGAGTATTTGAAGCTATCTCCTGTAGATTTTCAATCCCAAGTAAAGCCTAGTCAGCAAGATTTAGAGAGTTATTATAATGCGCATGAAAATGATTATATAAATCCAGCTCAGAAGAATATTAGTTATTTTATAATTAGTAAGGAAGATTTTGTAAGTAAAAATAATATCAATAACGATGAGTTACAAGAGTATTATGAAACTCACAGAGAATTATTTAAAGATTTTGATAATAATACCAAAGCATCAATTCAAAAAATAATTCAAAATAGAAGAGCTTTAGAGCAGTTTAATAATTATTCTCAAAATATTGACAGCGTGAAATTTGCTGAATTAGAAAAAACTTTAGGTAAAGCTAAAACAGCTAGCATTGTAAATAATGATGAATCAACAATATCTGCGCTTACTAATGCTCAGTTTTTTGTAGATAATGACAAATATTCAAGTATCCCATTAGCTAATAATGAGCTTCTAGTATATCAAGTAGATAAGTCTCAACAAGCAAGTCAGCAAAAACTAGCTGATGTTAAAGATAAAGTATCTGAAGCTTTTGTTGCACAAAAATCCCAACAATTAGCTATAGAAAAATCGCAAAAATTACTTGATGACTTGGTTAGCAATAAAAAAGTAAGTATTAGCTTCAAACAAACAACTGTTGATAGTGACTCGAAGTCATTTAATAAAGAGTTTAATGATTATGTGATGTTTAATACTAATAACCAGTATCATAGCTATCAAGCAGATAATGGTGATATATATATTTATAAAGTTACTAAGGTTGAACCTCTTAATAGTAAAAATGCCAAGTTACCTGGTCAGGTATTAAATGCAGCTAAGGAAGAAGAGTTAAACTTCTATTTACAAGTAGTTAAGCAAGAAGTTCCGGTTAAAGTTAATTACAAAAATATCTAAATGAATAAACTAATCTATGGTCTTGCGGGACCAACAGCATCTGGTAAAACTTCTTTATCAATATCTATTGCAAATAAAATTAATGCTGAAATAATTAGTGTTGATTCATCACTTGTCTATAAAGGTATGAATATTGGTACAGCTAAGCCAACTTTGGATGAGCAAGGTGGTATTAAACATCATTTAATAGATATAATTGAGCCAACAGAGAGTTTTTCAGTTGCTGATTTTATTACAAATGTTAATAAAATTAAAAAAGAGATTTGGAGTAGAGGAAAAGAGGTTTTACTTGTAGGTGGAACAATGCTTTATTTCAAAGGTTTGATAGAAGGCTTATCATCTTTGCCTGAATCTCAACTAGAGATAAGACAAACTTTAGAATTAGAAAGAAAAGCAAAAGGTTTACAATATCTTCATCAGCAGTTAAATAAAATGGATCAAGAATCAGCTCAGAAAATTAATCCTAATGACCAGCAAAGAATATTTCGTGCTTTAGAAGTAATTATGCTAACTGGTAAAAAATATTCTGAGCTTGTTAAGACATCTAAAGTTGGTGGATTAGAAGAGCAATTAAAACTATGTGCTTTGGTACCTAATGATAGGTCAATTCTACATAATAATATTGAATTAAGATTTAAACAGATGCTTGATCAAGGATTTCTAGATGAAGTTCAAAGTTTACGCAAAAATCCTAAGCTTACTAAAGAAACTACAGCCATCAGAAGTGTTGGTTATCGTCAGGCATGGGAATATTTAGATGGAGATATTAGCTATGAGGAGTTTGTTAAAAAAGGAATTGTAGCCACTCGCCAACTTGCAAAGCGTCAACTTACATGGATTCGTAATTGGAAGGGTGAGATTAATTTAGTTGAGGCTGAAAGCCAGAGTAAAGAACAACAGATTCTAGAATATTTTGATTGTAAGAGAAGTTAAATAAATGAAAAAGATAATAGCAGTAATTTTAGTGTCTTTAATAATCTCAAGCTGTAGTATTTTGTCAAAATCAACATCAGATATAACAACAATAAAAATAGATTATAAGAAAAATATTTTAGAAGTCGATAACTATAATGGTAATAATTTTAATATTGAGATCATTAATAAAAAAACTAATTCAAATAAATATTATGCTAGTGAGAATATAGTAGTTAAAAAAGGATCACATGATTATAGGCTTAGATTTAACCAATTAAGTCAGAAGCTAGTTGATGATTTATTAAAAAATCCAAAACTTAATACTACGTATATTTATACCTCTTTAGAGCCTAGTAAGGATTTTAAAAATGCTTATTCATTAGTTTACAAAAACCTATCAATAGTTGATTTAGGTAATCTTAAAGGTGAAGTGTTATTTAATTCACTTATTACAGATAATTTTTTTAAAGTTTCCGGCATTAGCTCTAGCAGGGATGGTGGAGTTTCAAATTTAGAAATATCAACACTAGTTGCACTAGATTCAGATAAAACTATTACAATTGGGGGTATTCCAGAATTTAAAGAATCTACACGAGAGATAAGTCCTCTTGAATGTGCTAGTATGGGTACTGCATGTGATGATGGGCGTAATCATTAAATAAAATTTGCTGATAACTCTAAATATTGTTAGAATATACCGCGAAGTTTAATTGTTAAACTTGATAAAATAATAACTATAACAAAATAATTAAAAGGAAGTGAGACAATGTCAAGAATATCATCTTTACAAGACCCGTTCTTAAACGCTCTAAGAAAAGAAAAAGTTAGCGTATCTGTATATCTAGTTAACGGGATCAAACTACAAGGTCAAGTAGAAGCTTTTGACCAATTCTGTATCGTACTTAGAAATACTGTAAACCAAATGGTTTACAAGCATGCTATTTCTACTATAGTACCAGCTAAGAGTGTAAGAATGGTTTATAGCTCTTTTAACCCGTATCATCAAAATGCAAATGATGATCAAGATGAGAATGTAGATGATATTCATTCTGATGAGCTTGAAGTTCAAGAAAATCAAGAAAACATAAACGAATAATAATCTCTATTCTTTTTTCTTTAATAATTCCATTCGGAGTAATGTAAATGGAATTTTTCGAATCTTATGAAGCAGGTAGTAAATGCTTGCTTGTAAATATAAATTTTAAATATCGCCGCGAACTAAATGCTGATTTAACTGAGCTTGAAGGTTTAGTTTTAGCAGCTGATAAAGTTGTGTTGGAAAGTTTAGATTTCAATCACCCTGAACCTGATATCAAATATTTTTGTGGTATGGGTAAAATGGAGATGATCAAAAATAAACGTGATGAGTTAGAAGCTGATCTTGTTGTGTTTAATCATCCATTAAGCCCATCTCAAGAGAGAAATATTGAGAAGTTTCTTGAGTGTAAGATTATGGATAGAACGAGGCTAATTCTTGAAATATTCTCACTTCGAGCAAAAACTCATGAAGGTAAACTTCAAGTTGAATTAGCGCAACTAAACTATCAGTCAACACGTCTAGTCAAAGGTTGGACGCACTTAGAAAGACAAAAGGGTGGTATTGGTGTACGTGGTGGACCGGGTGAAACACAGCTTGAGATCGATAGGCGTCTAATTAGACAAAGAATTAAACAAATTACTCAAAAGCTAGAAAAAGTAAAACATCATCGTGATTTAAGTAGGTCGTCACGAAAGAAAAATAATATTCCGACAATATCATTTGTTGGTTATACCAATGCTGGTAAGTCAACGTTATTTAATAAAATAACAAATGCAGATGTTTTAGCTAAAGATCAGCTCTTTGCAACACTTGATCCTACTTTGCGTAAAGTAATCGTGCCCAAGCTAGGTGAAGTTATTTTCTCAGATACAGTAGGTTTTATTAAAAATCTACCTCATGATTTGGTAGAAGCTTTTCATGCTACATTAGAGGAAGCTATAGAATCAGATCTATTAGTCCATGTCATAGATTATGCAGATGAGGATTATAAAAGTTATATTGAGCAAGTAGAAAAAGTTCTAAATGAAATAGGTATCGCAGATAAAGAGATGATCTGTGTTTATAACAAAATCGATAAAATTGAGAATGCTTATGCTGGATTCGTTCCGATGGATGATTCAGACTCAAGTGTGGTTGGTAGAGTATATCTGTCTGCTCAGACTGGAGATGGTATTGAAGAGTTTTATCATGCGTTGGCTACATTTTTTAATAAAACATGGGTTAGTGAAACTTTAGAATTACCACCTAAATATTCAAAGGTTAGAGCTATGATGTATGAGCTTGGAGCTGTTGATGCCGAAGATGTTTCTGAAGAAGGTAACTATTTGCTTAAAATAAAAATTTCAGAAGATGATTTTGAAAGATTTAAAAGGGAATTTGATTTAGACTTAGAAGAGTTCTTCGTTAAATAGTTTCAATCTTATTTGTACTCAGGAACTTCAATTGGATCTTTAAATATTCCAGCCCCTATGAATTTAGAGATAACTGGTGTAGATGATATTTTAACTGTAATAGTCGATAAATACTTTTTGACTATTTCATCTGAAACAGCCACAGACAAGTTAGTAAGCCCAACTTTTTGCTTTCTAGCTATTATGTCTTTTAGTCGATGTTGCCACTGATCAAAAGCAATATTATGATCACCTTTTGCTTTATGAAGTTCGCCCGCTAATACATAAGCCTCAACAATTGCAAATATACTTCCTAGCCCCATTAGTATAGATGGGCAAGCAGCAGAGTCGCCAACTAATGCAACTCTTCCTTTATGCCAAGTATCCATACGTATTTGGCTAACTTTATCAAAATAAATTTCTTCTACATCATCTAACTTATTAAGTATATCTGGAGTTTCCCAGCCAAAGTTATTGAAAGACTTTTGTAGTAACTCTTTTTTTTGCTCTAAAGTTGCTGGGAATTGTTTTACTAGGTCAGCATCTAATGTAAACATGATTAAAGTTTCATCTTGGTCTAGACACACTCTAGCTACTTGTCGTTTCTCACCAACGCTTAGAGCATAAGTATATTTCTCATAATGATCGTAACTTTTGAGAGAAAGAGCAGCTACATACTTATCTAAATCATATTCTTGATATTCTGATTTATCAAAAGCGATGTTGCGTATATGAGAGTGTAAGCCATCAGCACCTATAACTAAATCAAAGTCTTCTTTAGTTCCATTACTAAGATGAGCAGTTATAGCCTTATCTTTTTCTTCTATTTTTTCGATAGATGTACCAAACCTAATATCTATACCTTCGCAGGCTTTATAAGTGGTCTCTGCAATATCTCCGCGTTTCACACTTAGAAATTCATCATAATTATCAGTAATCAGTGAAGAAATATTAACTTTAGAAGATCTTCTACCATTTTCATCAAAACAGTGAATGTTTTTGATTTGATATGACTTTGCTTTAAGTTGCTCAAAAAGTCCCATCTTTTTCATTATTTCACAAGCTGGACCCCAAAAATCTACTAAATATCCACCAGCTCTGAATTCTGGAGCTTTTTCAAAAAGAGTAGGTTGAAATCCATATTCTCTTAACCACCATGCTAAAGTTGTACCTGCTATACCAGTACCATTGATTGCAATTTTTTTCATTTTCATATCCCTAAGAAATGTATCTCTAATATAGATTTTAGAGTTATATTGATAGTTATTCAATACAGCTTTACTGTGCATTTAGCATTTATTTGTAGATAGTGCAAAAAATATAGGAAAATTTATATATAATAGTTATGGTAAAAAAATATTTAACGTTATTTTGAATTAAAAATTATAGGAATAATTACTTATGATAAAAAGGCTAAAACAGAAGTGGTTTTGGAGTAAAAACTCTGAGCAAGGACCACCAGATTTAGAAGAAATGATTAAAAAGTTCTTTGGCAAAAAGTCAAAAAAGAACAATGATGATAATGAGAGTATTTATTCAAAAAATGCTAATAAAAATAAACCAATGTTTGAAAAACCTCCTGTAGCTAAAATAGCGTCTATAGTTATAGCATTACTAATAGTTGCGTGGGTTGGTTTTGGTTTTTATGTAGTACAACCAGCTGAGCAAGCTGCTGTACTTAGATTGGGTAAATTCTCTAAAATGGTAGAGCCTGGTCTACACTGGCATCCTATTGGTATCGATAAGGTATATAAGGAGAATGTCCAAGAGCTTAAAACTACATCGTTAAAGCGTGATATGCTTACATCTGAAGAGAATATTGTCCATATTTCCTTTACAGTTCAGTATCGTATTGTAGACTTAGAAAAATACTTATTTGCAAATGTTAATACAACACAGTTATTGCAACAAGCTCTAGAAAGTGCAGTTAGACAGGTTGTTGGTGAAAATAAACTAGAGCAGATATTAACTACTAATAGAGCTGTGATTACGCAACAAGTTCGTAAAGAGATGGAAGCACTGTTACAGTCTTACAATACTGGTATATATATTAGTGAAGTGATCATGCAGCCAGCTCAGGCTCCAGAAGCTGTTAAGAGTGCATTTGATGATGTAATCAAAGCTCGTGAAGATCGCGAAAGGGAGCAAAATGAAGCCGAAGCTTATGCTAACAGAGTTGTACCCGTTGCTCAAGGTAAAGCTCAAAGAATTGTTGATCAAGCAAATGCTTATAAGCAAAAAGTAGTTTTAGAAGCACAAGGTGAAGTTGCTCAGTTTGAACAGTTATTGCCTATATACAAAAAATCTCCTGATATAGTTATGAACCAAATGTATTTTAATACTATCTCTAATGTACTACAGCACAATAAGATCTTCTTGATTGATGGTGATGGTGCAAAAAATATTTTTTATGGTTTAGATAATGCTCAAAAGCAAGCATTATTACCAAACGCTCAAGGAGGTAACTAAGATGAGTAAATTTCTAAAAATATTCTTAGTACTTGTAATAGTTATATCTGTTGTGGTGTTAAGTACTAAATTTATTGTTAAGCAAGGATCAGAGGCAGTTATCTTAAGACTAGGTGAGCTAGTAAAAGATAAAAATGGTAAAGCAGTTGAGTATGAGCCTGGCTTACATGTTAAGATTCCATTTGTTGATACAGTTAAAACTTATGATATGCGTAATAGAGTATTAGAAGCAGATTCAGCTCGTGTGGTGACTAAAGAGCAAAAAGATGTTTTGATTAACGCGTATGTGGTGTGGAAGATAAGTAATAACAATATTTCAACATTCTATACGAGTACAAGTGGAAGTGTAGAACGAGCGGAAACTCTATTGAAACAATTCTTAGAATCTTCTTTGAGAGCAGAAGTCGGTAATAATGATATTCAAAGCTTGATTAATAATAATCGTGATAAGTTAATGATTGCTTTGACAAATAGTGTCCAAAAGCAAGCTAAACAAATCGGTGTTGATGTCATAGATGTAAGAGTTAAGCAGATTGATCTACCAGATACTGTTACAGATTCTATCTATCAAAGAATGAGATCTTCACGTCAGAAAGTTGCTGCCTCAATTAGAGCAGAAGGTAAACAGTTAGCTGAAAAAATTAATGCAGCAGCAGATGCTAAAGTTACTGTAACAATGGCGGAAGCTGAGAAAGAATCTAAGATTATAAGAGCAGAGGCTGATGCAAAAGCTGCTAAAATTTTCACAGAAGCTTACTCAAAATCTGTTCCATTGTATGAATTCTTAAAGAGTATGAACTCTTATAAAGAAAGCTTTAATGGTAAAAATGAAGTTGTATTTATGCTAAAACCGGATAGTAAGTTTTTCCAAGGTTTTAAATTAGAGCCAGATAGTAAGCTTGCTGAAGATATGAAGGAAGCAAAATAAAAATGAATAAAGTGAAAGTGCTTTTTGTGTGCAAAGGTAATATTTGTAGATCACCAACAGCTCATGGAGTTTTTAGAGATATTGTCAAGAAAAATGCTTTAGAAAATCATATCCATGTTGCATCGTGTGGCACAAGTTCACGTATGTGGGGACATGAAGGGCATGGAGCTGATTTACGCTCTGTGGAAATGGCTAAAAAATATGATTGTGATCTTTCAGATCAAGTTTCTCAGCAATTAGAAGAGTCTGATTTTGTAGAGTATGATTATATTGTTGCGATGGATCAAGAAAATATTGATACAATGAGAGAAATGTTTCCAAAGGCAAACTTTTCGAAAGTATCAAGGATGTTACAGTATGCTCCTACCATTGAACTAACTGATGTTCCAGATCCATATTATGAAAGTAATTTTGAAAAGGTCTTTTTGATGATAGACACAGCTTGTCACGGACTTTTCGAAAAAATAAAATTAGAGTACAAATTATGAATTACACTAAAGCAAAATATATAATGGGTGCAGCAAAAGTTTCTCAACTTCCTGAAGATACAGGAGTAGAGGTTGCTTTCGCTGGACGCTCAAATGCGGGTAAATCGAGTGCGCTTAATACTCTTACAGACCAAAAAGGTCTTGCTAGAGTAAGTAAGACTCCAGGTAGAACTCAATTGATTAACCTATTTGACTTAGGGGATAATAAGAGATTGGTTGACTTACCTGGTTATGGTTATGCAAAAGTTTCTGAAGCTATCAAAAAACAATGGCAAAGTGAGATGGAGAACTATTTGACAACTCGTAAATGTCTTGGTGGTATAGTACTTTTGGTAGATTCTCGCCATGAGTTAAAAGAGTTTGATTCTTTGATGATTGAAATGGCAATATCTTTTGATTTAAATTTACATATTCTTTTAACAAAAGCTGATAAATTAAATAATAAAGAAAGAGCGCAAGCAAATAAAATGATAGAAAGTTTTTTAAAAACTTTTATCCGTACAGATAAAATTTCATATCAGTTATTTTCTTCACTAAGTAAAATGGGCTTGGATAAGTTAAAAGAAAAACTTGATATATGGTATCAGTAATATTCAAAATATTCTTTTCATATATACTATTATCAATAGTTACATAATTAATTAAAATAGCCTATATAGAATATTCAATTCTAAGTTAAAATACTTTAGTATAAAGTAGATCTAAAATCTTTTATAAAATATGAGGTAATTCTAAAGAATGTATAAAATATTAAACTTTTACACCAAAGAAGAAGTTTCTACAGATAGTTTTGTGTTTGCTGGGGAGAATGAGCCTTGGGAAATTCAGATGGATATTGATGAGATTAGTAAGAAAATTAACAAAGACTATTTTACTCAAGCATCACCATGTTTATCTAAATATATACCATTTATGCCGATAAAAGATCCATCTAGTTTTGTATCTTTAAGAGAAGCAGCTACACCATTGCTTAAGAGTAAAATAATAGGTAAAGAGTTAGGAATTAATCTATATTTTAAGGTTGAGGGTAAAAATCCTACAGGCTCGTTTAAAGATAGAGGATCTGCAGTTGATATAACAGTTGCAAAAGAGCTTGGAGCCAAGGGTATTGTGCTAGCATCTACTGGTAACATGGCGGCTTCATGTGCTTGTTATGCAGCAGCAGCTAAAATGCCTTGTTTTATTATTGTTCCAGAAGGTGTTGCAGCTTCAAAATTAGCTCAAGTTATGTCTTATGGTGGTAAAATAGTTCAAGTCAAAGGTAGTTATAATGAAGCTGCAAAATTAGCTTATGATATTGCAAAATCAAAAGATTTCTTTTTGGCTGGAGATTATGCATTTAGAGTCGAGGGTCAAAAGACAGCGGCATTTGAACTTATAGATCAGTTATTATTCCAAGTGCCAGATGAGGTTATAATACCTATAGGCTGTGGTACAAATATGACTGCTTATTATAAAGGTTTTTGTGAGTATAAAGAGTTAGGTTTTATTAATTCTTTGCCTAAACTTACTGGTGTTCAGTCTACTGAAGCAGATACATTAGCTAGAGCATATCAAAAGAATCAAAATAGAATTGAGCCTCTAAAAACAGCTAATACAATTGCAACTGCAATAGCTGTACCATATCCTATTGATGGTGATAAGGCTATAGATGCTATATATAGTACTGGTGGAGAGTCTACTGCAGTTACAGATATGAAAATGTTGGAGGCTCAATATTTGCTATCTACTAAAGAAGGGCTGTTTGTGGAACTGGCATCAGCGTCAACTATTGCACATTTACTCAAAAAATATGAAGAAGGTAAACTTCAAAAAGGAAGTACAGTAGTATGTGTACTATCCGGAGAAGGTCTAAAAGATCCTGCAGTAGTTCTGAAATCTGCTATTCAGCCACCAATTATATATCCTGCAGAGGCTGATTTTGACAGACTTTATAATAGTCATTTCTTTGATAATAAGACAATGTTATTCATAGAGCAAAATGAAGTAATATTTGATCAAGTTCCAACTCTTGAGGAAGTTAAAAAAACTCTTGGCAAATTGTTCGGAGCAAATTATGATCAGAATTTCTTAGCTAAGGTTAGAGAGCTGATTGAGAGATTCTTAGTCAAGGGTAAATCAATTAATGTCTCTGATATACAAGATATTATCCAAGATGCTACTGAGATGGCAGATGCCATTAGTAAAGATATCTTAGATGTACAGTCATTTAAGGTAAATGTAGAGCTAGATCAAAAATCTGTAGCTGAAGTTACTGTTAAGGTTGCAGACCAGTTATACTTTGCATCAAGTTCTGGTGTTGGACCTGTAGATGCTGTTTTAAATGCTTTATGTAAAGCTTGCCCGAGTGATATTAGCTATAAGCTAACGGACTATAAAGTGAAAATACGTGGACAAGGTGCAGATGCTGTTGTTTATGTAGAGATGAGCTTAGAAAAAGAAGGTATTAAAAGTATTGGTAAAGCAGTTTCTCCAGATATAATCCAAGCATCTGTAGAAGCATTTATAGATGCATACAATATTGCGTATGCATAAATTTTTATGAAAGGTGGAACGTTATGACAAAAGTGTTGAATAAATATAGTAGAAGATTAACAGAAGATAAGTCTCAAGGTGCCTCTCAAGCGATGCTATATGGTACAGGTATGAATGACAATGATATGCACAAGCCACAAATAGGTATTGCTAGTGTATGGTATGAGGGAAATACTTGTAATATGCATCTAAACCAGCTTGCTCAGTTTGTCAAAAATAGTGTTGAAAAAGAGAACCTCAAAGGTATGAGATTTAATACTATTGGGGTTAGTGATGGTATTTCTATGGGTACTGATGGTATGAGCTACTCATTACAGTCTAGAGATCTTATTGCAGACTCTATTGAGACTGTAATGTCAGCACATTGGTATGATGGATTAGTGTCTATACCTGGTTGTGATAAGAATATGCCAGGATGTATGATGGCTTTAGGTAGACTTAATAGACCAGGATTTGTGATCTACGGAGGTACTATCCAAGCAGGTGTGATGCGTGGCAAGCCTATTGATATCGTTACAGCTTTTCAAAGTTATGGAGCATGTCTATCTGGACAGATTTCAGAGCAGGAGCGTCAAGAGACTATCAAAAAAGCATGTCCAGGTGCTGGGGCATGTGGTGGTATGTATACTGCAAATACTATGGCATGTGCTATAGAAGCTTTAGGTATGAGTTTGCCATTTAGCTCATCAACACCAGCAACTTCTGTTGAGAAAGTACAAGAATGTGACAAAGCTGGAGAGACAATTAAAAACTTATTAGAACTTGATATCAAGCCAAGAGATATTATGACTCGCAAAGCTTTTGAAAATGCGATGGTCCTTATCACTGTAATGGGAGGCTCTACTAATGCAGTGCTTCATCTATTGGCTATGGCAAGTTCAGTAGATGTTGATTTAAATATTGATGATTTCCAAGAAATAGCTAATAAAACACCAGTTCTAGCAGACTTTAAGCCTAGTGGTAAATATGTGATGGCTGATTTGCATGCTATAGGCGGAACTCCAGCAGTGATGAAAATGCTGTTAAAGGCTGGTATGTTGCATGGTGATTGTTTGACTGTAACCGGTAAGACTTTAGCAGAAAATCTTGAGAATGTTGCAGATCTTCCAGAAGATAATACAATCATACATAAATTAGATAATCCTATTAAAAAGACAGGACATTTACAAATCTTAAAAGGTAATGTTGCACCAGAAGGATCTGTAGCTAAGATTACAGGTAAGGAAGGCGAGGTTTTTGAGGGAGTTGCAAATGTTTTTGATTCAGAAGAAGAAATGGTCGCTTCAGTAGAAGAAGGAAAAGTTAAAAAAGGTGATGTAATAGTTATTCGTTATGAAGGTCCTAAGGGTGGTCCTGGTATGCCAGAGATGCTTAAACCAACATCACTCATAATGGGCGCTGGCTTAGGTCAAGATGTCGCTTTAATCACAGATGGTCGTTTTTCGGGTGGTTCACATGGTTTTATTGTAGGGCATATAGCTCCAGAAGCATATGAGGGTGGCATGTTAGCATTACTAGAAAATGGCGATAAAATTACTATCGATGCCATCAATAACGTTATAAATGTAGACTTATCAGATCAAGAGATTGCTCAAAGAAAAGCTAAGTGGGAAGCACCTAAGCAAAAGGCAACTAGAGGAACTCTTAAGAAATATATAAAAACAGTTTCATCTGCTTCAACAGGTTGTGTTACAGATTTAGATTAAAATTTTGTAAAAAAACTACTAAATATACTTTTTCTATTTAAAAATTTCAAGTCCATGTTTATAATGATCTAACATTTAGGGTATTAATAGTATTTCTAAATGATGTTAAGTGTTAAAATTATTCATATTAAAGGAGAGTGCTAAATTATGAAAATAACTGGCTCTCAAGCTATTGTTAAGTCGTTAGAAGCTCTTGGGGTTGATTGTATTTTTGGATATCCTGGTGGAGCAATTATGCCTACGTATGATGCTTTACATGAGGCAAAAGATACAATTCATCATGTACTTGTCCGTCATGAGCAAGGAGCTGTACATGCGGCTGTAGGCTATGCTAGGGCTACTGAAAAAGTAGGGGTGGCTATAGCAACTTCAGGACCGGGGGCAACAAATCTTATAACAGGAATTGCTGATGCTCAGATTGATTCTGTTCCTCTTGTTTGTATTACAGGTCAAGTTTTTAGTCCATTATTAGGTACAGATGCATTCCAAGAAGCAGATATTATTGGTATGTCTGTAGCAGCAACCAAATGGAACTATCAAATTACAGATCCCAACGAGATCCCAGAAATATTCAAAAAAGCATTTGAGATAGCATCAAATGGTAGACCAGGTGCTGTGCTTATTGATATTACAAAAGATGCACAAGTCGGTATGATGGAGTATAAGGAAGCAGTTGGTAATAAGCTAGGTAAATGGTTGCATAAGCCTACTATAAATATGGATGATATTTTAAAAGCATCTGAATATATTAACAATGCTAAAAAACCTATTTTAATTACAGGTCATGGAGTAATGCTTTCTGGAGCAGAGGAAGCAGTATTGAAATTAGCTGAGAAGGCAAATATACCTGTTGTGAGTACTTTACTAGGCTTGTCAGCATTTCCTTATAATCATGAGCTGTATAAAGGTATGTTAGGCATGCATGGTAATTATGCAGCAAATGTTCTTTGTAATGAAGCTGATGTAGTAATTGCTGTGGGTATGAGATTTGATGATAGAGTAACTGGTGATTTGAATCATTATTTACCAAATGCGAAGATTATCCATATAGAAATTGACCCTTCTGAAATTAACAAAAATGTTAAAGCTGATATTGGTATCAATGCTGATGCGAAAGAGGCACTAAATTGTTTGTTACCATATATAGCTAATAATTCTCATAATGAATGGCATAACGAGTTTGCATCTGAGCATCAAAAAGAAGTAGATGCTGTAATAAGAGATGAAACTATGCCGACGGAAGGTGAATTGAAAATGGCTGAAGTAATAAGTCTTTTATCTAAAGCTACAGACGGTCGTGCTATAATAGTTTCAGATGTTGGTCAACATCAGATGATTGCTGCTAGATATTATCAGTTTTTAGAAACTAACTCTCATATTAGTTCTGGTGGTTTGGGAACTATGGGATTTGCTCTTCCGGCAGCAATTGGTGCAAAGATGGGGGTTAAGGATGGTAGAACTGTAGTTGCTGTAATAGGCGATGGCGGTTTTCAGATGAATATACAAGAGTTAGCTGTGCTTAACCAAGAAGGAATTAATGTTAAAATTCTAATTCTGAATAATTCATTCTTGGGTATGGTTCGCCAGTGGCAGGAATTATTTTTTGAGAGTAGATACTCTTATACAAAAATATCATCACCAGATTTTGTGAAAGTAGCAGAAGCATATGGAATACAAGCTAAAAGAGTAAAAGAGAGAAAAGATCTAAAAGATGCTATAGAAAGATTTCTTAATTCTGACAGTTCATATTTGCTTGAGGTAATGGTAGAAAATCAGGAAAATGTTTTTCCTATGGTTCCAGCTGGTGAATCAATTAGTAACACAAAGCTAGGTAGAGAGGAGTAGAGCTATGAGCGAAAATATATATTTTATAACAATGAATACTGAAAATACTCTTTGTGTGTTACAAAGAATTTCTTCTGTTTTATCACGTAATCGTGTAAATATAGAACAGTTAACAGTTTTTGAAACGGCAAATAAAGGTATTTCTCATTTCAATTTGGTAGTACATAGTACACAAGATAAGATAGAAAAAATCGTAAAAAAACTGGCAAATGTGATCGAAGTAATAGATATTAATATTACAAACTGTTTACCTATGCAGGGAGCTGTAGTGAGTGAAATTCCACAAAATGTAAAAACAGTTAGTCAAAGAAAAGCAGCTTAATTAAAATTTAGGAGAATATAATAAATGGCAAAAATGAAATTTGGTAGTGTAGAAGAAACAGTTGTAACACAACAAGAATTTACTTTAGAGAAAGCTTTAGAAACTCTAAAAGACGAGACTATTGCAATTATTGGTTATGGAGTACAAGGACCAGCTCAAGCTCTTAATTTAAGAGATAATGGTTTTAATGTAATAATCGGGCAAAGAGAAAACTCTAAATCATGGGACAAAGCTATCGAAGATGGTTGGGTTGCTGGTAAATCTCTATTTAACATTGCTGAAGCTACTGCTAAAGGTACAATTGTTGTTAACTTGTTATCAGATGCTGGTCAGATTGCTTCTTGGAATACTATTAAAGAGAACCTTAAGTCAGGTGATTTATTAATGTTCTCTCATGGTTTTGGTGTGACTTATAATGAAAAAACTAGCATTATTCCACCAGCAGATGTTGATGTTGCTTTAGTAGCACCAAAAGGTTCTGGTACTAGTGTTAGAAGATTATTCTTAGCTAAGAAAGGTATCAACTCAAGCTATGCAATCTATCAAGATGCTACAGGTAATGCTGAAAAAAGAACTTTAGCTTATGGCATAGGTGTAGGTTCTGGTTATTTATTTGAAACTACTTTTGAAAAAGAAGTTTATAGTGATTTAACTGGTGAGAGAGGTGTTCTTATGGGTGCTCTTGCTGGAATTATTGAAGCTCAATATGAAGTTTTACGTGCAAATGGACACTCTCCAAGTGAAGCTTTCAATGAGACTGTTGAAGAGTTAACACAAAGTTTAGTACCTTTAGTTGCTGAAAATGGTATGGACTGGATGTTTGCAAACTGTTCTACTACAGCTCAAAGAGGTGCTTTAGATTGGGCTCCTAAATTTAGAGATGCTACTAAAGGTGTGTTTGCTGAATTGTATAATGAAGTAAAAAATGGTAATGAAGCACAACGTACTATTGATAAAAACAGTCACGCTGATTATCGTAAAGATCTTGAGAAAGAGCTTGAAGAACTTAGCCAAAAAGAAGTATGGCAAGCTGGTAAAACAGTTAGATCTCTTCGTCCTAATAAGTAATTAAATTATAAAACTATCATCTCTAATATTTATCTATAAAAATTTATAAATTTACTTAGAATTATATAATAGATATATCCTTTGATTATTAGGCTATTTTTTTCAAAAAATTCTCTATAAACTCTATTCTTTGTTCAGCAGTTTTAGTATTTTTTGTGATAAGTATATCTTGTTCTTTTGTGATTCTAAAATCAGCAGGCTGAGCTTGAATTAGCTTTATTAGCTTTTGAGGCTCAAATTTAGTAGTATTAGCAAAATTAATCTTACCAGATGTGGCAAACATTTTTATTTGTCCAATGCCTAGACTTATAGCATCAATTTTGATGTGAGCAACTTTTAGAAGATATAACACTTCAATAGGTAGCCTACCAAAACGATCAATAAGTTCAATTTTTATATTTACTAATTCTTTATGATCGGCTTTTGAAATTCGTTTATAAATGTTTAACCTAGTATTTACATCACTAATATAGTAATCAGGAATTAGTGTTGGAATATTAAGTTCAACTTCACAAACAGTTGAGTTAATGACATCTTCAATATTCAGCTCCTTCCCAGCTTTAAGATTAGCAATCGTTTTATCTAAGAGGTCCATATATAGATTTAGACCTATACCATCAATATTACCACTTTGTTCTTGTCCAAGAATCTCTCCAGCTCCACGAATTTCTAAATCATGATTTGCGAGTGTAAAGCCACCACCAAGTGAATCAGTGCTACCAATAGCCTCTAACCTTTTTGTAGCATCTTTTGTAATACTACCTTCACTAGGAACTAGCATATATGCGTAAGCTTGATGGTGTGAACGACCAACTCGACCTCTTAGTTGATGTAATTGAGCTAGACCTAGATTGTTAGCATCTTCGATAATTAAAGTATTAGCATTTGGAATATCGATACCTGTTTCAATAATTGTGGTACAAAGTAATATATGATATTTATTATGCTTAAAGTCAAACATTATCTTTTGAATTTCTTTTTCACTCATCTGACCATGAGCAATAGCTATTCTCAAACGAGGGAATAATTCTTGAAGAATTTCTTTTTTCTTTTGAATAGTATCGACTTTATTATAAAGATAGAAAATTTGTCCCCCACGAATGGTTTCACGACTTACAGCTTCACGAATTATGTTATTATCATATTCCTTAACAAATGTTTTTACAGATAAACGTTTTGCAGGGGGAGATGCAATAATTGATAAGTCACGAAGTGCTGAAAATGCCATACTTAAACTACGTGGAATAGGAGTTGCTGACATTGTTAGAATATCTATTTCAGCTTTCAGGGCTTTTAATTTTTCTTTTTGCGCGACACCAAAGCGATGCTCCTCATCAATAATTAATAATCCCAAGTTATTAAAGTCAATTTTTGAGGATATAAGCTTATGTGTACCAATTATTATATCAACTGTACCTTTTTTGAGATTATCAAAAAGCTCTTCTTGTGCTTTTGCTGTTTTTGAACGAGTTATAACCTCTATATTTACAGCAGTATTAGCAAACCTGTCTTTAAAACTATTATAGTGTTGTTGAGCTAAAATAGTTGTAGGTACTAGAATAGCTACTTGCTTTTGATTCTGAGTTGCTAGAAATGCTGCTCGCATCGCAATTTCTGTTTTTCCAAAACCAACATCACCACAAATAAGTCTGTCCATTGGCTTAGCAGATATCATGTCTTTGAAGACATCATTTATCGCTAAGATTTGATCAGGAGTCTCTTCATATGGAAAATCTGCACAGAATCGTAGGTATTCTTCTTCATCTAAAGAATTGCTGAATCCTTGTCGCATTTCTCTTCTTGCATATATTTCTAAGAGATTTGCAGCAACATCGATAATCTTTTTGATAGTCTTTTCTTTTTGCTTTTTCCATTTATCTGAACCAAGTTTATTTAATGCTATTTTTTCAGTAATAGAAGAGTTATAAATAGAAATTAGATTTAATGAAGTGATTGGCACATAAATTTTTGCATCATTTGCATATCTTAGAAGTATAAACTCATCTTTTTTACCATTTAATTCAATACTTTCTAAGCCTTCGTATCTACCAATACCATGATCAATATGGACTACATGCATTCCGGGCTTTAGATCAGTCAGATCTTTAAGGTCAACAGTAGGGTGATGATCATGTTCTGATATTTTAGAAGAATTTTGAATATGCTCAGGAAAAAGATCTGATTCAGTAATTAATATGATTTTCTTATCAATTATTACACCTTCTTGAAAAGGTGAGATAATTAAGCAAAATTTATCTTTGATTTTAAGAGCATCGTCAAAACTTTTTGCAATTCTTATATTTAACTGTAATTTATTCAAATGTTCTAAAAGTATTTCACCACGTCCATTCGAATCAGTTGAAAATATAACTTTATCAAAATTAGAGCTATCTATTAATTTTTGTAAATCCCTAAAAGGATTAGCTAATTTATAGTTTGCTGAGATTTTTTCTAGATGATCTATATTTAGAGTTTTAGACTTAGATTTTGGTTGTTGGAACCATTTGGTATGTTGATGTTTTTCATACAGATCTTTGACTTCTTTTTGTGAATAAAAAAGTTCTTGATATGGTAAAACAGGTCTATCAATATCATGCTTTAACTCGTTATATCTATATTTAACCTCTTCTGAGAATGCTTCAATTGAGTTGCTAATATTGTCAATAAGGTGGATATTTGCAGACTTTGGTAAGTAGTCAAATAGACTAACAAGTTCAGGATAAAATAATGGTAAATAGAACTCTATACCACTAAAGTATTCATTATTTTTTATATATGTTGCAATAGTTGAATTTTGCGATTGTTCACCACATAGTATTTTGAGTTTTTCTAATGCTAAAGAAGTATTTTGTGAATTATAAATCAGCTCATGTGAAGGCATAATATTTATAGATTTTATTTCTTTGCCAGAGCGTTGAGTTTCTGTATCTAACTCTTTGATTGTATCAACTTCATCATCGAAAAGATCAATTCTAAAAGCTACTTTTGATCCAACTGGGAAAATATCAATAATACTACCACGAATACTAAATTCACCTTTTTCAAAAACATTGTTTACTAAAGTATATCCAGCTTCGGTTAGTAATACTTTTTGTTTAGTTATATCTAAGCTATCACCTATCTTAAGTATGAAACTATGTTCTTTGATAAACTTGGCAGGTGGAAGTTTTCTTAATGTATTTGAAATACTTGTTATTACTAGAGTATTTTTAGGATTTTGTGTAAGTTTATGCAATATTTCTTGTCTTCTTGAGATAATGTCTATTGCTGCAGAGAATCTATCATAAGGTAGTATTTCTAAGTTAGGAAAATAGAATACCTCTATTTTTGAGTCTTTATTTAGATACTTTAATTCATCATAAATTCTATGTGCTTGTTGAGAGTCTTCAGCAACTATTAGATTAAAGTCGCGATTTTGTTTAAGATATTCGTTAAACAAAATGCTAAAAGAAGAACCATAAGCATTAGACACAATAGTATCTTTTGCAGATATTTGATTGTTGAGCATTAAAATTTAGTAGATTAGAAATTATTAGAATAAATAATAATATAAATTAGTCTCTATCGCCAGCTACAGCACCAAAGATTTGTAATAGAGTTACGAAGATATTAAATAGAGAAACATATATGTTAACAGTTGCTAAGATATAGTTAGTTTCTTCACCTCTTACGATAGCATTTGTTTGCCATAAGATAAATCCACCAGAGATAAATGCAAACACTAATGAAATCACGAAACCTAAAGCTGGTATTTGTAAGAAGATATTAAGCACTAGAGCAACTATTGCAACAATAGCGCCTATAGCACAGAATGTTCCCACTCTATTAAAGTTTCTAGCAGGGCTCATAGCAACTACAGATAGGCCTAAGAAAATTAGACCTGTAGTACCAAAAGCCATCATTATAAGTTCAGCACCATTTGAAAATGCTTGGATGTAATGATTTAATATTGGTCCTAGCGAGTAGCCTAAGAGTCCTGTTAATGCAAAAGTCAAAACTATGCCCCAAGGCGAGTTTTTAGTAGCATTAATACCAAATAGTATGCCAATGTAAACTACTAGTAAAATTATTGGATTAAGCATAAAGCCAGCACCACTAGAAGCTTGTACAAATGCGATATAAGCAGTAAATGCACTAAATAGTAGAGTCATTGATAGTAACCAGTATGTATTTCTAAGAACCTTGTTAGCTCTTAGTGCAGACTCTTGTGATAGAGAATCTATTACACGAGTATTGTTTTCAAAGTTATTCATTTTTTCTCCTTTTTTAAATGTTTTATATATGAATAAAATTCAATCAGCTAAGATTATAGCATAATTGTATATTCTTAAATATGGGGTACGAAGTTAAAATTACAAGAAAATTATTTATAAACTAATAGAGATATCATATAAAAAAGAGACAAATATTAAAGAAGAAAATATTAGATACAATAAGCTAGTTGTGATAACTTCATTTCTACCGCCAGCAAGTATCTTACCAAGTGAGAAATATATCGGGACAATAAAAATATTTAAAACTAAAGCTAATATAGTGGCAAAAATCAAAGCTAAATTGCAAAAAAGAACATTGTTGGTAAAAATAGCTATCATTAAAATAAAAACTCTAAAAGTTTCTATATATAGCATAGTTTTTATGATATGAGATTTGGTAATTGATTCTATGCGTAATGTTATTAGTTTGAATCTCCATCCGAAATATATGATTATACATATAAAATACCCAGCTAGTAGAAATAGTGATGTACTTAATGGAGAATTGAGATATTTTGGATTCATAACATTTTCATATCTAAGAAAGCTAAGATAAAAGATTTTATTTACTGCGAGAAGACCTAAGCTAAAATATACATATTTTAGAAGGTTTATACCACTTTCTTTATTGTTTGAAATAGTAAGAATATGCAGATAAATCAAAGATAGTGGTAAGATAACCAAGTTTAGACTACTAAAGACATTAAGATTCTGTAGCAAATAGAATAAAATAAATGAAAATATAAAGAAAATTAATAATACCCCATAAAAGCTGATATTAAATCGTTCAGTCTGATTAGTTAGAGAAGTGTTTAGTTTATAGCTATTTTTTAAGAAAAAAACTAATAAAAATATAGTTATAAATAGATAAAATATTTTAAAATTATACATATCTTTAAAGATTGTAATATAAGAGATAATCCCTATTGCAATGCCAAGTAAAGCACTAGAGTAGACACCTATAAAACCATAAATTCTACGTAAATCAGTTTTTAGATAAAAAGCACTTAAGTTGAATAGAAGATTAACAATAACAATTGCTACTCCAATCCATAATACCGAGCAACTAAATAATATGATATTATGTATAAATGACAGAATCATAGCGATGATTATGAGCTGTAGTCCATGAACTATTGATTTGGTTGAACCAAAGAGATAATTACTGATACAACCAAAAATTCCAGCAAAAAAGATTACAAAGAGATAGTCATTTCTATTATAAAATAAGTCAATATCACCGTAACTATTTAAAATAGTCATAAAAGGTCCGATACATAAACATATGCAAAATGTCATAAATGCTATAATATGCAGACCTTTGGGTTGATTGAAGTGAATATTTACTTTAGATATTTTTTTAATATTTCTCATTATCTAAGCACTAACTCTTGTAATTTTGTTAAATAATTTTGCTCATCTGGTAGAGTATTATATTTCTGTGATAGCCACATTTCCTCTGCTAGATAGTCTATCATAAGATGATGTACTTTATGCTCATCATTGTTATATTTACTAAGTAGCTGATGATACGTGGTATTTATCCCAACAGGGCGATTAGTTTGTACTTGTTCAATAATTGCTAAATGAAGGCTAATATGCAAAAAAGGATTTATTTGTCCCATCTCAGGCGAATAATCTTTATCAATGTTTTCAATAGTAATTTGCTTATGATATTCAGGGTGTAACTCTATAATTCTAGATATTTGTTCTTCAATAGCTGTTAGTGGTTGTTTATTTAGAAACTTATTCCAGCTATCTATAAAAAGTTTGCGAAGCTGATATCTATCATGAGAGAAAATCATAAATATTTTTCCTTATCCTTAAATTCACAGTACTGAAAAATTATACAATTACGACATTTAGGTTTTTGAGCTATGCATATATATCTACCATGTAGTATTATCCAATGATGTGCATCTTGAAGATACTCTTTAGGAATTACACGTAAGAGTTTTTTTTCAACTTCATTGACATTTTTACCTTTTGCTAATGGTATACGATTAGCAAGTCTAAAAATATGAGTATCAACCGCCATAGTTGGTTGATTAAATGCTGTGTTAAGAACTACATTTGCAGTTTTTCTACCGACACCCGCTAGAGATATTAGATCATCGAAGTTATCAGGCACTTGGCTATTAAATTTTTCGATTAAATCTTTACATGTTGCGATCACATTTTTTGCTTTAGTTTTATATAACCCAATAGATTTAATATATTGGGCTAACTTTTGTTCACCAAGAGCATATATTGCTTCAGGAGTATTGGCAATTTTATATAAAATTTGAGTAGCCTTATTCACACTGACATCAGTGGCTTGAGCTGATAAAATAACTGCAATCAATAGTTCGAAGTTAGAGTTATATTCAAGCTCAGTCGTCGGATGAGGATCATTTTTTTTCCAAGTTTCAAAAATTTGGATTCTCTTCTGTCTATTCATTATTTGGTGTAGACTTTTTTCTATTTTTATATTTCGCTAATGAAGCAGCAATATAAGCTTTTTTATCTATTTCTTGAGCAGTAGCAATATTTTTATAAACGGCTCTTTGCTTAGCTTTTGTTTGATTTACTCTATACTTATGATATTCATATCTATCTCGGTAATGATTTTTTTGTTGAGTATATTGCTTCTCATCTAGATTACTAGGTTGCATATCTGTAGCTAAATCAACTAGAGATATACAATCCATCGGACATGGTTCAATACAAAGTTCACAACCAGTACATTCGGATTCAATTATAGTGTGCATGAATTTTTTTGAACCTACAATAGCATCAACTGGGCATGCAAGTAAGCATTTCTCACAACCAATACACATTGATTCATCAATCTTTGCTACAGCACGAAGCTTGTATTCTCCAAGTGAGCTATCTAGTGGTATTTCAGGTTTATTTAAAAGTTTTGATAATTCTTTTAAAGTCTTTTCTCCACCAGTTATACACTTGTTGTGCTTTTCACCATTTGTAATAGCTTTAGCATAACTATAACAGTCATCATAAGTACATTTTTGGCATTGTGTCTGTGGTAGTATTTTATCAATTGCTTCTATGGATATAATCATCTTAATATAGTTCTATATTTGTTTTGGTTTCGATATTTTTTATGTAATTGCTAATATTATTAGGAATCTCAAGCAAATCCCTAGCCATAGTTAGTATGAAAAATACTGGAAAAATATTTATATCATCCCAAGAGAAGTTATCACCATTGATGAAAGGAGTTTTAACAAAGGGAGCTATTTCTCTAAGAATTTTATTTATCGCTATAATTGAGTCGTAGGGAGGATTTCTAAGCAGAGCATCAAAATCACCAATATATTGAGATTTTTTATTTATAAAATAATCTTTAGCACTTTGTGTTGGGAAATCACATTCATTACGAGGATGATGTGGAATACGAGGATATACTATTCTGCGATAATGCTCAGCTAGTTTAGCAACAGACTCTTTGGCGTAATTATCAATCGTTGATTCTGCTATCTCAAAATTTTGAGTTTTTGCTATAAACTTACAGATTTCATCACTTTCTTTTATAAATGTTCCGTCATCTTTCTCTAAGAAAGGAACCTGCTTAGAACCAATTCTGTCTATATGAGATTTCTCATCATCATTTGCTAAGATTATCATCTCATAGTCTAATTTGCTTAGATCTGCCACTAGTCTAACTTTTATACAATAGGAGCAGTGATGGTAAAGATATATTTTCATATTTTATTAGTATTTTCAAACCTATGAGGCTAATTATATCATTTATCACAATTAGATAAATGTCTTAAAACATTATTGATATGAGATATTTTTAGTGATTATAATTATTTTTAATAGATATTAAAAAGTTATATTGGCCGGAGAGTGTTTCCAATAGTCTTGACTTTTACCCATTTTATAGCCTAATTCGTATAACTGATTCATTTCTAGATTATCAAATGGTTCTTGTGATATCGGATTGTAACTATATGGGATGTATGTGAAATTATATTTAAAACCATCTTTCATACTTAGGTAATATATTCTGAATAAATCACCTACACCTTGAGATGTAGTTAAAGTGAATAGCGCTTTAGTTCCTATTGATAAAAAACTTTGATCAACAGGAACATAATCTTTATGAATTTTACTATTGCGAATTATATATAATGATTTATCAATTTCATCATGATAGTTGATTTTGTTTAAAGCCTCTGAAAAATCAACACTAAAACCGTATAAAAACACCTCTGTCATCATGCCACCATCAACATGTAATTCATCATAATCTTTATGGTCTACTTTGACATCAAATTTTACTGGAGGAAACGCTACTGGTATGGATGCAGAAGCTAATAGTATCTTTCTAATAAGCGCTAGAGATTTTTCTTTGTCTGGTTGAATCGCAATTTCTCCAATATTCCAAATGTTAACTCTTTGATTGTCAATATTAGTAGTGCCAATATATAGTCTTCTACCTTTATTATGAGCCTTGATAATATCATCGAAAACTTCTTGATTCATATATTTCTCAATTAGTTTTTCAAGTGGTTTGGTTGATGCTAAAGAGGCAGAGTTACCCAATACAGCATTAGTTAGATCAATTTCAAAGACATCTTCAGCTGAAATTGTTGTAAATGCTTCTTTTAATCTTTGATCATATTTTTCACCTAAAAAAGCAAATGGAGCTACTAAAGCCCCTGTACTTATGCCTGTGACTAAATAAAATTCAGGCCTTTTTCCAGACTGGGACCATCCATTGATAATACCAGCACTAAATGCACCATCACTACCACCTCCTGATAGAGCTAAAATATCTATTTTTGGTTTTTTACCTTGATTTGATAAATATGTTTTCAAACTTTGTTCTAAATCCTTTTGAAAATATTCATTTTTACCGTATCCGTGAGCTCTAACTGTTTCATAGCCTTTTACGTTGGCTTGTTGAGCATATTCTTTAGGTACAGGATTTCTTGTTGAACTACTACAGCTTATAATAACTGTCATCACTAATAGTAAAAATAAGTTTCTGAGTATTATTCTGAAGTTTAATTTTTTTATATTCATTATTTTTTGTGAGATGGTACTAAAGATTCATCAAAAATTTTTTAAGATAATATCATAATTCAAAAAGAATTTATTTGTTATATTCAATATTCATTTTTTCACAAATGAGTAATACTATAAACCTATTGTATTTTCAAAAGAGTAAATATGTTTAAAGATCTAAAAACAAAACAGAGCTTTACAATTGCGGCAATTACATTCTGGGGGCAATTTGCTACCTATAGTTTTAATGCTATTTTAATTTTATACCTAACAAAATCAGTACTAGATTATGGTATTGGTTTCTCAGAAAGCCATGCTTATTCATTTCAAGGTATTTATAAGGCGATGAATTATGCAATCATTATGTTTGGTGGATATATTGCAGATAGATATCTTGGTTTGAGAAGATCTATATTTTGGGGTAGTTTGTTACTTGCTTTTGCATACTTAGCAGTATTTTTAAGTGGCTTTATGGTGCATTTCAGTAATGAGTTTTTTATTTTTGCATTTGCTTTGGTTCCTGTATGTGGCTCTTTGCAGTTAGGAACAGCATCAGCTATGGTATCAAAAATTTATAGCAAAGATCCTGTGCATGCAAAAAGTGGTATGACAATGTTTTATATATCTATTAACTTGGGTAGTTTACTAGCTTATTTAGTAGCTCCTTCATTAATTGGATATCAATTTGGTGCTTTAGCAGTATTAAGTGTGGTTTTTGTTGGTAAGTTAATAGCGATAGCAAACTTTTCTTATAGATATAAAATCTATGACAATGTCGTTGACGAAATTGATAAAAAGCCAATGACAAATATGGCTAAAAAAGTTGTTTTAGGATATCTGGCTATAGTATATGTTTTTACAGTAATTTGTTATCACTATCCAGATTATGCAAATGTTGTTGTGGCAGGCATCAGCATGTTCTGTTTATTACTATTTTTATTTAGGACAATATTTTTCTTAAGAGATGATGTGCGTATTAAGCAAATAGTAGGTCTGATATTAATAGTCGTAGCAGTAGTATTTTTTGTTATCTATAATCAAATGGAATCTACTCTTGTCATGGCTGCAAAGAATAACTCAGATCTTTTGATGTTTGGGTTTAGTGTAAATCCTGCAAGCTATCAGATGGTTAACCCAGTTTTGATAATATTTGGTGGTATGTTACTTATAAGAATATATCCACTTTTACCAAGATTTTATATACCTTACCAGTTTGCTGTTGGAGTTTTGATGGCTGCTATGGGGTTGTTTATAATGTATTATGGATTCTCTGTAGCAAATGATGGTCTAATTAGTGGTAATTATATTACCTTATCGTATGTATTAATCTCGATATCAGAGTTGTTTGTAAGTGCAATTGGACTGAGTATGATAGGTATATACTGTGATAGTAAAACAATAGGTTTTGCAATGGGTGCATGGTATATATCTTCATCTATGGCAAATTCTATTACAGGATTATTAAACCAAGTAGTAGCTCTTCCAAAAGATGGTGTTAGTGCCGTAGATAGTGCTAGTTTGTATCAAAATTATTTTTTTGATACAAGTGTGAGTGTTATGTTTGTAGGAGTATTTGTGCTTATACTTGCATATTTTTTGATAAGATTTATGAGAAGAAAAAATATAGAATTTGTATAAATATTAACCTAAATTAGGAGCATTAAAGTTTCTTTTAGCAGCTTCTTGATCTAGCAGATATAAACCACTATCTTTAACAATTTTGATCTTATTAATCATATCACCAACAGTAGCTTCCTCCTCAACTTGTTCATCTATAAACCATTGTAAGAAACTCTTAGTAGCATGTTCTCTTTCTTCTAGTGCTATATCCATTAGATTATAAAATCTAGTCGTAACTTCTTGCTCATGCTCAAGAGTTGTTTCAAAAGCTTCAAGTAACGAATTAAAATTATTTTGTGGTGCAGCAACAGATTTAACCTCAATACGACCATTTTTATCATAGATAAATTTCATGATCTTTTTTGCATGGAAAAGCTCTTCTTCATACTGAGCCATAAACCAATTAGTGAAGCCACCCAAACCAAGGTCAGATGTGTAACCAGCCATAGCAAGATAAAGATTAGCTGATTCTAGCTCATAATTAAATTGGTCATTTAAAGCGTCAAGTAATTTTTGTGATAGCATAGTATTTTCCTTATTTTTTATCGTTCTATTACAGTTTAAATGTTTTTGAAATCATCTGCAAATTATATATAAGTCGATTTTTTATATATGATTGCGAGTAATAATTTCTATAAAATAGATAATCTGAAAGTAAATATTTATAAATAGGAGTTTATCTTTTATAATGTAGTGAAAATTATAGATCAAGCGAATGCTCCAATAATTGTATGAAAGAGATATCTAATATAAAAGTAAAAATTGAGAGTGGTACAAAGTACACTACAGACCATGGTTTTCATGCCGTTAAAGATGGTATTAGAAACAAAAAGGAAAACTCAGTACACATACGCAAACCAGAATGGTTAAAAGTAAAAAAACAAGATTCAAAAGAGTATTTAAAAGTTAAGTCAATAACTAAAAAACATAGATTATCGACGGTTTGTGAAGAAGCAAAGTGTCCAAATATCAATGAGTGTTGGTCTCATGGAACAGCTACAATTATGTTGATGGGTGCTGTGTGTACTAGAGCTTGCAAGTTTTGTTCAGTAGATACAGGTAATCCAAAAGGATGGCTAGATAAAGAAGAGCCTCAAAATACAGCCGAAAGTGTCAAGCTTATGAATCTTGAATATGTCGTATTAACATCTGTAGATCGTGATGATTTAGTTGATGGTGGTGCAGGACACTATGCAGCTACAATTACTGCTATCAAAAATCTTGATGAGAACATAAAGGTTGAGGCATTGACTCCTGATTTTGCTGGGGTTAAAGAAAATGTTGATAAAATTATTAATACAAAAGTTGATGTAATAGCTCAGAATATAGAGACTGTAGAGCGTTTGACTCATCCTGTGCGAGATCCAAGAGCTGGATACTGGCAGACTTTGGAGTTTTTGAGATATGTTAAACAAAAATCTCCTAATATCCTGACTAAAACTAGTATTATGGTAGGTCTTGGCGAGACTGATGAAGAAATATATAAGACTATGGATGATGCGCGTAGTGTGGGTGTGGATATAATAACTCTTGGTCAATATATGCAGCCTACTAAACATCATTTGAGTGTAGAAAGATTTGTTACGCCACAGCAATTTGAAGAATATCGTAGAGTTGGACTTGAAAAAGGATTTTTAGAAGTAGCATCAGGTCCTATGGTTAGATCAAGCTATAGAGCAGACAGAGTTTTCAAAAGAAATAATCTAGACTTATAAAATAATAAAACATAAAGGTGAATTTAAAATGGCAAAAATAGCTGTAGTATTATCTGGATGTGGTTATCTAGATGGCTCAGAGATACAAGAGACTGTTTTAACAATACTAGCATTAGAAAAACAAGGTGTAGAATGGCAAGGAGTTGCGCTTAATAAAAATCAAAAACATGTTATCAATCATCTTCATCAAAGTGTTGATAGCAAAGCATCTCCTCGAAATATTTTAGAAGAATCTGCACGTATCACTAGAGGTAATGTTATCGATATAGCAGATGCAGATAGTGATGAGTATGATGCAATCATTTTTCCGGGCGGTTTTGGTGCAGCCAAAAATATTATGGATTTTGCATTTGTTGGTGACGAAAGTTATCAAATGAATCAAGATGTGTTGACTTTTGCGAGAGCTTTTTATTTGGCAGATAAACCTGCTGGATATATATGTATTGCACCATTGATGATTCCCTTAGTATATCCAGAGGGTACAAAAGCAACTATCGGTACAGATGAGAATACATCTGCTATCCTAGAGAAAAAGGGTGCAGAAGCTATTCTTATGGATGCGACAGATATATGCGTTGATGAATCTGTAAAAGTTGTGTCAACTCCAGCATATATGTGTGCTAAAAATATTTTAGAAGTATCTCAAGGTATTGATAAATTAGTAGAAAAAGTAGTTAGTTATATATAAATAAAGTAGGTGTAAAAATGGCAGGTCATAGTAAATGGGCTAATATTAAGCATAAAAAAGCAAAAGAAGATGCTAAAAGAGGAAAAATCTTCACAAAGCTTATTAGAGAAATAACTGTTGCTGCAAGGTTAGGAGGTGGAGATAAGGATGCAAACCCACGCTTGAGAGCAGCCATAGCAACGGCTTTTGCTAATAACATGAGTAAAGATACTGTTGAGAGAGCTATCCTTAAAGGTGCAGGTGGTGATGATAGTGCTAATGTTGAAGAAGTGCGCTATGAAGGTTATGGACCGGGTGGAGTTGCTATAATAGTAGATTGTATGACTGATAATCGTAATCGTACTGTAGGAGAAGTTCGTCATGCCTTTACAAAAAGTGGTGGTAACTTAGGTACTGATGGTTCGGTTGCTTATATGTTTACTAAAAAAGGTATTATTTCATTTGCTCCAGGTGTTGATGAGGATGCTCTTATGGAAGTAGCTCTTGAAGCTGGCGCAGAAGATATTATTACTCATGAAGATGGTAGTATAGATGTCTTCACAACACCTCATGATTTTTCTGATGTGCAAGAGGCATTGATCGCAAAAGGATTTAACTCTGATAATGCTGAAGTAACTTTTGATGCAGAAACAAAAGCCGAGCTTGATATCGAAATTGCTGAGAAGGTTATGAATTTGATTGATAGATTAGAAGATCTTGATGATGTACAGAATGTATATTCTAATGTTAACTTTACTGAAGAGTTAATGGAGCAGTTAGGATAGTTTTTTCATATTTTTTATGTAATGACAAGTTGAGACTTGTTGTTACAAATGTTATTCGTAATATCTAAAAAGCTTCTATCTATTGGAAATTATCTGTAATAAAATTTTTATAAGTTTATTTAAGGTTAGAAAGTCTATAAATGGTAATCTTAGGAATAGATCCAGGTTCTAGAGTAACAGGCTTTGGGATCATAAAGATTCAAGATAATAAGGTATATTATGTAGCAAGTGGTTGTATCAGGATTACGGAAACGGGTACAGCTAGAAGACTTAAGCAAATAGCTGATGGTATTACAGAAGTTGTAAATACTTATGCTCCTACTGAATCAGCTATAGAACAGATCTTTATGTTCCAGAATCCCGGAGCAGCACTTAAGCTTGGACAAGCTCGAGGAGTAGCGATGTGTACACTTGCTATTAATAACCTTGAAGTATCAGAGTATTCAGCCAAACAAATCAAGCAAGCTGTAGTAGGAACCGGTGGTGCTGCTAAGTCTCAAGTTCAACATATGGTACAATCAATACTAGGTTTAAGCAAAAAACCACCTGAAGATGCTGCGGATGCTTTAGCTATAGCAATATGTCATTATCATAGTAGTAAGTCTTTAGCTAGAATTGCCGGAGCAAGTCGAGTATCTCAAAAAAGAATTAGATAAATCTAGTAAAACTGTTTGTCTAAAGCTAAATGCAAATCTATAATAGTTTTAACATAAAAATTACGCTTATCAAATTATGGGAACTAGATATTATCTTCAAGCTTGTACAGTTTGGCTTATTGGTGCAACATTTTTCTTTTATGAATTTTTCTTAAGAGTATTGCCAAATTCATTACATCAAGAGATTGTCGATAGCTTTCAGGCAACTGCTTTTAGCTTCTCATTATTTGGGGGCGCTTTTTATCTTTGTTATTCAGCGTTGCAAGTCCCAGTAGGCTTTATATTTGATAAATATGGTATAAAAAAATCACTATTTTTTGCAACTATTGCTTGTGCTTTGGGAGCTTTATTATTTTCTTTAACGTCAAGTATATATGTCGCGATTTTTGCTAGATGTTTGATGGGAATTGGGGCTGCATTTGGTTTCTTGGGATTACTAATAATCTCAACGCAGTGGTTCCCTGTAAGGTATATGGGCATTTTATCTGGATCAACACAGATATTAGGGACTCTTGGTCCAATCTTAGCTGGTGGACCATTATTGTTTTTTGTTAGCTATTTAGATAGCTGGAGATTAGTAATATTAATATCTGCTATTGTAGGAATCTTTTTAGCGGCTTTAATATTGATATTTGTTAAAGAGGGTGCTAAAGCTGCAGAGACTTTGAGTAAGCAAGAAGTAAATAGTGAAATTAAAGGTAACCTTTTAAATAAGAATCTAATTACGATATATTTTTATGCTTTCTTTATCTATTGTTCTATACCTACTTTAGGGGCTATATGGGGAGTGAGTTTGTTAGAGACTAAGGGCTTTACGGCAACACAAGCATCATACTCTGTAGCTTTTCTATGGTTAGGCTTAGGTATTGGTAGTCCATTTTTTGGATTCTTATATGATAAATTTAAAAATAAAGTTAATATGTTGTTTGTCGTGTCCCTATTGGGCTTTGTTTGTGTTTGTGCGTTATTGTTCATGGATTTGAGCCATACAATGAGTATGATAGTACTATTTTTGATAGGTTGTGCCGCTGCTGGTCAAACATTATCATTTACAGTAATTGCTAACTATAGAGCAGAAAAACCAAAGTCTATATTTTTTGGTATAAACAATACTGTTGTTATGCTTTCAGGTTTTGTTGTTCCTATTATTGTTGGAATTTTGGTTAATAGTTTCAACTTAGATATTTCTGTTGCACTTATGATTTTACCGATTGCATTCTTAGTTGCACTTATGGTTAGCTTGAAACTAACTACAATTCAAAAGTGCTAAGGTATAGATGATGATTAGTTTTATTAAAGGTACTTTGATTGAAAAAGATCCTACAGCTTTGCTTATAGATGTAAATGGCTTAGGATATGAAGTTTTTGTTCCAATGACTACGTTTTACTCATTGGGTGAAATTAATAGTCAAGTTAGTCTTTATACGCATTTTGTAGTTCGTGAAGATGCTCAACAGTTATATGGTTTTAAAACAAAGGTTGATAAAAAAGTCTTTCAAGAATTAATCAAAGTAAGTGGAATAGGTGCTAGGACAGCTATTGCAATATTATCAGGTATGGATTCTACAACACTTTTGCATTGTATCGAGAATAAAGATTATGGGTTATTAGCTACTGTACCAGGTATTGGGAAAAAAACAGCTGAGCGTTTGGTTGTTGAGATCTATGATAAATTATTAAAAATGGCAAATGAGATTTATAGCCAATCATCTAATACTTCAGCATCTATAAATGCTAATAGTGTTCAGCACGCTCAAACTCCGGCAGCTATTTCAAACTCAATTTTTAGTGAGTCAGTAGATGCACTTTTAGCTCTTGGCTATAAACAAAAAGATGCAGAGAAAATGATTCGTGGTACTATTGGAGAATCAACAACAGCTGCTGAAGCAATTCGCAAGGCTCTACAAGGGTCTATAAGATCAAAAAATAAATAATCTAAGGAATTTAAAATGATATTAGCTATAGCATTGATAGTGCTATTAGTCGTTTGTGGCATAGGGCTATTTTTTATACTTAATAACAAATCTATAGAAACAAAGCATATTCGGGCTCAATTTGAAGATTATAAAAACTCAGTACAGCAAGAATTATTATCTTTGCGTAGTAAAGAATTAACTTTTGATACACTTTTAGATCAAGAGAAGCAAAAGAATTTAGAGTTAAAACAAGATAATACTCTGCGTATAGATGAGCTTAAGCAGGAGCTTAAAGAAGAGAGAGAAAAATCTTATAGCTATATCGAAGAGATAAAAAACTATAGGTCTCAAGTATCAATGCTTGAAACTCAGCTTAAAGAACAAAATGCTGCTATGAAAGATAAGTTAGAGTTATTACAAAATAGTGAGGCTAAGTTAAAAACTGAATTTGAAAATCTAGCTAATAAAATCTTTGAGGATAATTCAAAAAAACTTAGTGAGCGCAATCAAGAAAGCTTAAATAGTGTTTTAAATCCTGTGCGCGAGCAGCTTAAAGATTTTAAGCAGAAAGTAGAAGATGTTTATGATAAAGAATCTACTGCTAGAGGGGCTCTACAAAATGAGTTAAAAACTCTTAAAGAGTTAAACCAAAAAATGACTGCTGAGGCTCATAATCTCACAAATGCTCTTAGAAGTAGTACCAAGCAGCAAGGTATCTGGGGTGAGATGGTGCTTGAAAATGTCCTTGAGAAATCTGGTCTAAGAGAAGGATTTGAGTACTTTCGTGAAAAGCATACTACAGATGATGAAGGCAAAGCATATCGTCCTGATGTGGTTGTTAAACTACCTGATAGTAGAGATATCATTATAGATGCTAAGACTTCGTTATTTGCGTACAATGATTATATGGCGGCAGATGAAGAACAAAAACAAACTCATTTAAAAGCTCATATAAAATCTATTCGCGATCATATAAAAGGTCTTGCAAATAAAAATTATGAAAATTTAAAAGGTATAAATTCATTAGATTTTATATTTATGTTTATCCCTATAGAAGGTGCATTATTATTAGCTCTTGATAATGATACTAACCTTTATGATGAAGCATTTAAGCAAAAGATTATCTTAGTTAGTCCTACAACTTTATTAGTAGCATTACGAGCAGTTGAAAATACTTGGCGTTATGAAAAACAAGCTCAGAGTATTACAGATATCTATAGCAGGGCGGAAGAGTTATATAAAAAATTTGTAGGTTTTGTAGAGGATCTAGAAAAAGTTGGCAAATCTATTGCTGATGCTAATAAGTCTTACGAAAATGCTTTTAGTAAGCTAAAAACAGGCCGTGGAAACTTAATTGGGCAAGTTGAGAAACTTAAAGTAATATCAAATATAAAACCTAAAAAAGAGCTTGAAAGTAATCTAGTTGAGAATGCTATGGGAGATAATGAGTAAAATATGAATCTTTGCAACAGAACATATTCTTTTATAAAGTCATTTTGGGAATATTTGGGTCAGTCACAAGACAAAAACTATCGTATTCTACATATTGTAGTTGGTCTGGCTGTTTTATTTCAGATTATAAATAGTAATTTTGTGCATACTAAATATGGACTGAACGCATGGGCATATACCCATATGCTTTGTGGGCTAGGGTTAGCAGTGTTGAGCGTGCTATTACTAATTATGTCATTAGATAAAAGAGGTTTGAGATACTATTTTCCATATCTGTATGGTGATTTTTCAGCACTAAGAGAAGATATGTTAGAGTTGAGAAAGTTTAAATTACCTAATGCTCGTAGTGGTAGTCTTGCTGCTATAGTCCAAGGTTTAGGTTTATTGGCTTTAACTCTAGCATGGGTTACAGGATTTTTTTGGTTCACTGCTTGGAACTATCAGTCAGCATATATAGATAGTGTAAAAGCCGTTCATAAAACACTTGTTGATCCTGTTGAGATATATATTTATGCTCATGCTCTAATGGGAATTTTGCACTACATTTTGCAAAGATATTTTCCAAGTAGGATAAGTGACGTTAAATAATTATTAAGAAATTTTTTTCGATAAAGGCTTCAGAAAATCATCAATAGTACAATGATTTTCAATAGGATGACGAAGATTTTTGTCTTTGTTAATACTGTAATGGTTATTTCTACCTACTTTTTTTACTGTTAAATAGGCTGTCTCGGTCAGGTCACTGAGTATATTTAGGACCGCTCTTTCAGTGATCCCAACCTTGATAGCCATATCTCTAATAGTTATGTTTGGGTTACTATTAATGAGACATAACACGTGTGAATGGTTGGTTAGAAAAGTCCAACTTTGTAGTTTTTTAGTAGCCATTATCTATATTTTGTATTATTTATTAGTTAATTATACTGGAGAATATGGCAAAGATGAATGATGAAGCACGATTTGCATTTCACCATTATCATTTGGTTTAAATCCCATAGTATAGTTAGCTATTACTTTTGTACCGTCAGTTTGAGTTAGGTGTTTATTACCCATAACAATACCGATATTGCCTTCAACGATATAACCAGTATTTTCAAACTCTAAGTCAGCCCATGGGCCAATAGCAAAACCATTATCTTCAGGGTATTTATCATTGCCAGCCACAAAGTAAGATACTGCACCATCTAAGTCACCTCTAAACATTTGCTTAGAAGCAAGAGTAGGCTTGAAAAGAACTTCACTATTATCATAGGCATACATGTTTTTGATAAAATTGTGAGCTAGATTCTTATAGTCTCCTCCCTCTCTATAAGTTCTAGAAATCTTCAGAAGCCCATCCTTCCACTTAGCTAGTGCATTATCTATATCCTGTTTAGTCATATTTTTCTCCTCCCTTTAATATGAAATTTAATATATGTATTTTATTTCGTGTATTTTATTTCATGGTAATGAGTTTGTAAAGTAGTTTTTTCAAAAAAATATTATTTAGAAAGCTTAGAGTTGTAATACAAGAATATAGAGCCAGATAGCTAGTTATTTTAAATAACTAATTTAGAAAAAATTAATTATTGTTGTGTAATTTATTGGGTTTATAAAGTATCATTATCATAAGATATCATAGAATTTTTGAGTATGCATAGCGAGCCTCTTTTCCCTCTTTTTGTCGTAGTGATGCTAGGTGTATTAATTGTCACTATTGTTCTCAAAAAACTAAAACAGCCATATGTGGTTGCTTATCTTTTAACTGGTATTTTGTTAGGCCCTTATGGACTAAAACTAATTCAAGACCAGGAGAATTTAGCTAGGTTAGGAGAAATTGGTGTAATACTGTTATTATTCTTTGCAGGCATGGAAGTATCACCTAGAAAGTTTGCTGAAAACTGGAAGGTTCCTACTATAGGTACAATGCTACAGATGCTAGTAACTAGCTTTATTGTATCTATTATTGGCTATGTTCTGGATTGGAGTCTAGCTAAGATATTGCTATTTGGTGCTGTGATTAGTCTAAGTAGTACAGCGGTTGTACTTAAATTATTGAATGATAATGGTAGTATGAAGACACGTTTAGGTCAAAATGTACTTGGTGTACTTTTAATTCAAGATTTAGCAGTAGTACCAATGCTTATTATTATAAGAATTATTGGTGGTGAAGAGCCATCCGTTAGTCAAATATTGATACAAGTTGTAGGAGGTATTTTAGTTATATCAATTGCTGCAATTATGGCCGTAAAGAAAAATATAAAAATACCATTTATATCTGTATTAGGCAAAGATGAAGAAATGAGAGTTTTTGCCGCTTTAGTTATCTGTTTTGGTATGGCTGGGCTTACTGAATCTTTAGAGCTATCTTCAGCATTAGGAGCCTTTATTGGAGGGATGATTGTATCTACTGTCGAAGAAACAGAATGGGTTGGCCATAGTCTTTCTACTGTCAAAACAATTTTTATGGCGCTCTTTTTTATTTCTATAGGTATGTTGATTGATCTTAATCTATTTTGGAATCATATATCTTTATTCATCTCACTATTACTACTGACCTATGTATTAAATACAACAATAAATGCACTTATTTTTAAGGCATTACGTCAAAGAACTGATGAAGCATTGATAGGTGGCGCAATGTTATCTCAAATTGGAGAATTCAGTTTTGTATTGATTTCTATGGGATATGTTTCAGGAATTCTATCAGATACTATGTACCAATATTGTATAACATTGATATCATTGTCATTATTGTTTAGTCCATTATGGATTAGTACTATTAATTTATATATCAAAAAGTTTATTAGGAAGAAGGCTTAGCTTTAACTTCTTTGATTAGCTCATGAATATATTGCTGTTCTATTTCTTTTTTATCATCTATATAACAATAAAAATAAGCCTGTAAATTTACGATATTTTCTTTGTCTGATACAGTTTTTATCTCAACATTTGGGGCAAAATTATATATTCCACATTGCTTGAGTTTATTCTTAGTAATAATACTACTTTTTGAGAAGTCTTCATCGAATGAGTATTTATTTGCAATTATTTTTTTAATTTTAGAGTCTAAATTATCTCTTATTTTTAGCACATTTTGTTCTGTATTTATCAGAAAAGGAACTTTATGCAACATAATATTTTCATCACTAGTAAATGTTGAGATAATACTTGTAATAACTATAGAGTTTGGAAATTTTAGAAGCTTCCCAGTTGTTTTTTTATCGCCATGTTCAGTTGTTTCATACATTCTAAAATAAAATAACTTTACTTCTGTAATATAACCATGTTGTCCTTGAATCTGGATATAGTCCCCTTCAGAAAATAAGCTTCTCCAATTGATGATGATCCAGCCAACAAGATTCATTACAGTTTCTTTATTTACGATTATTAAACCGGCAGCTACTAAGCTCAACATTGTAAATAAGTTAGTAATTCCACCAAGCCATATTTTTATTATTATTAAAAAGAAAATTATTATGCTGATATATATTATTCGAGATTTTAACTTATTAACCTGTTTTATAGTTGTTTTTCTTTTTTTCAGTATGTGAAATGACAAGATGGCTATAATAACAATAATTACTGAGATAACAAGAGTAGAAACGCTATTAAATATTAGTTCGTTATATGTTGTCATAGAGATATCCCAAAGATATTAAATTTATAAATAAAGTATATGGCTTATTTTAAAAATTTTGAATTTAAAATAAACCTAAATTCCATAATTATTTTGGCTGCGAAATATATAGAAATAGACCACATTTGAATATTTATAGTATTACTATTTATAAAATCAAACTAATTAGACCTAAACTTAATGATATTTGATCGTAAAAAAAGGTTTTTTTTCTATATCCTATAAATATGGTTAGCTAATAATATGTATTGACTGATGAGGACTCAGAAATATAGTCTATTAATAGGGTGGGGTATTTGGATCGTTGCTGCGATCTTCTATGGTTTAGACTATTTTCAACATACTGCACCAAGTGTTTTGATCAAACCAATATCTACTGGTATGGAAGTAGGAATAGAAGATATAGCTTATGTAATGAGTATATATTTTCCTATTTATGCAATATCCCAGGTTCCAGCGGGTATCATGTTAGATAGATTTGGCTCAAGGATAATGCTATCAGTATCGTGTCTAGTTATGAGTTTGGGGATTTTACTATTTGTATATGATCCAAGTTTAGATACTATGCTAATAGGGAGAGTTTTAATTGCCATAGGTTCAGCGGTAGCTTTTATAGGAACTCTAAAAGTAGCTGCTGATGTTTTACCCGAGAGAGTATTTCCTATCGCTGTAGGGCTAACTAATACTATAGGAGTACTTGGAGGAATATTTGGTCAAGTATTATTAAATCATTTAGTGATCCTTCATGGTTGGCAGTCAGCTTTAGCCTTAATAGGCTATTTTGGTATTTTTTGGAGCATAATAATTATTGTATTCTTAAAATCATCAATAGATATTAATAATCCTATTAGTAATTTTAAGTATTTGAGCTTTCGTCAAAGCTTAAAATTGCTTCTAAATAAGAAGCTGTGGTTATTAGCAATTTATGCAGGATTAATGGTTGGTATTGTTGTTAATTCATTTTCAGAGCTTTATGATGTTTTATTTTTAGAGCAAGCTTATAATCTATCACAGCACACAGCAGCACAAATAAGTGTAATGATGTTCGTAGGTATAGCAGTTGGTGGACCATCGCATGGTTTTATTGCTAGTCTATTTGGTGAAAAGAGAATATGGATGCTAATCTGTAATTTAATTACTTTATTAGCATTTTCATCTGTAATTATATTTGCAAGTTCTATTACAGTTAGTTACTTATATATTATATTTTTTATAATAGGATTTTCGGTTTCGAGTATGCTTCTGGCATTTTCAGTAGTAGAAGAGATATTTCCGGCACAAATTAAAGCTACTGCATTGGCTATTGTTAATATGGTTATAGGACTATGTGGTGCGATATTTCAATATTTAATCAGTTATATTAGTGTATATCTAAATGGAGGCCCATTAACTGGTCGAATAGATATGAATGTTTTTGATAGAGCTTTTTTATATCTAATAGTACCTTTATTTATAAGCACTTTAATAATATTCTCATTAGTTATAGAAAAATATAGAATGCGGGAGATTAGTTTAGATAAGTTAAGTAAGTTCTAAAAAATACTTTATTTCACATCTACAAAAATCACTTCTTTTTTGGATCTACAGAATGTTTCTTTGATAAAAAATATACTTATTAATACACCTAAGGCAGTAAATACCAACAATAAACTTAAACTAGTTTGATAGCTTGTTATAGATGGATTTTTGCCTTGATTAGAAAATAAATCAAAAACCTCACTAATAATCGGTGAACCAACTCCGACTGATAGCATAATAAGAAAGTTATTAACCCCTAGTGCTGCTGCTCTACATCCAGAACTAGATTGCTCAGCGATAATGGCAAATCCAATACTTTGTCCACTAGCTCCTAAGCCTAAGCAGATAAATGATAAATATAATATTGCTTGATTTATTGGAAAGAAAATAATTGTAGCTAACGAAACAAAAGTTAAGCAGATAGCAAAAATCATAACGGGCTTTCTTCTTTTTATACGATCAGATATTGCACCCAGAGTAGGACAGCCAATGCCATAACCTAGCCATGCTAAGGTAATCAAATAAGAACTAAATTTAGCATCAAAGCCATTTAAGGATAAAAAGCTTTTAGTAGCATTTTCAGAAAGGTATTCTATTGCTAAGTAAGTAGTAGCTGAGAAAACTGCAATTAACCAAATTTGTTTGTTGGAAAATATACTTTGAATCTCTTTCATTACTGATGTTGGGGTATTTAGAATAATAAATCTATTTTTGCCTGATTCACCAGATTGATCATTGTTTTTTACTATAACTATAGTTATTCCAGCTAGAACAACACCTATTATTGCTAATATAATAAATACATAGCGCCAGTCTATACCACCAGCTTGCGACAAAGACTCTAGAGGACCTGCCGCAAGCATTGGCCCGAGAACACCAATAAACTGTGAAAGACCGATAAATAAACCAATATGTTTGTGTGGTAGCCAGTCATATACAGCAATTAATAAACATAAAAAGCCAAAAGAGGCACCGAAACCTATCATAACTCTATATACTAGAGCTGCACCAAAGCTATTTGATACACCAAATAACCCAACTCCTAAGGCACATACTAATATTGCTAAAGTTAGGGCTTTTTTTAGTCCAAGTTTATCAGTAATAATACCTACAGGAATTTGCATGATTCCATATGTAAGCTGATAAGCGGTAGAGCTAAGAATACTAAAAGTTAGTATGCTTAAATCAAGGTCAGATATTATCTGATGCTCGAATGTACCTAAAATAGTTCTTAATAAAAACTCGTACATAAAAAATACAGCACAAGTCAGCCATATAGTGATTGCCAAAAAAGATAATCGATTATTCATCACTAAAATTTTCTTTTGTTATTTCTTCCCAATTTTCTATTTTTGCTTCTGCTTTTTCATCATCTTGAAAAGATGATACTTTGAATACTAAGTCACCTTCTTTAATCATAGGGTAGTTGTTAATGCCTAAGATGATTCCATCAATCGGAGATCTTAGATTAACACTATCATCGTTGCCGAATGGATCTATTAGTTTACCTATTTTTTCACCTTCTTTGACCCTTGTACCAAGCTCAATTTCTGTTCTTAAGATTCCTGGTTTATCTGATATTGTCCATTCAGTGTCTTCTGAGACAAGAGGTTTAACCTGTTGAACAAAATCTTGATCTTTTAATATATCAATTTTGCGCATTACATTTTGAATACCTGCTACACCAACATTTATAGCCTCTTCATCAAATTTATTAGCTTCACCTGCTTCATAGCAGATGAATGGTATATCTAAATCTTGGTGAATCTTACGTATACTTGAACGACTCATATTTACAGCAGTAATAACAGGAGCTTGAAAGGCTCTAGCCATTTTGATAGATTCTTCATCTTCAGCATTGAAATACACTTGAGGTAGTATTTCATGATTTAATGCGCCTGTTTTAATTTGTACGGAATAATCAGTTTTTTTGATTATCTCTTGAGTTATTCTATATGCATAGCGATGCATGTATGAACCAGATTCATCACCAGGGAAAGCCTGTTCGAGCGTTTGACTATGTTTTATGGCATGTACTAGACCAAAAACATTTAATACAGGAATAGCAATTATTGTTCCATGTAAATCTTTTGGGTTTGTTTTTTCTAGTATAGAGTTGATGATTTCAATACCATTAAACTCATCACCACTAACCATGCCAAAAATTAGAATACATGGACCTTCTTTTACACCGTTGAGAATTTTAATAGGTAAATACATTGGTGCACATGAGTATTGGCTTGGTAATGGCATTGCTAAAGTTGCCATTTCTCCAGCTTGAAAGGTATTATCAAAAATTTTGAATTTCATAAAATTAATATAGATTTAGGAACTATTTGATTTTAAAAGGTACAGGTAGTATAACAAAGACAAAATCTTAATTCAAAAGACAGGGTAATATACAGCAAATACTAAAATAATAGATAAAAACTTGTTTTTAGGCTTTTAAAGTTTCTAAAAAACATTAAAATTGATGAGCGTAAGGTGTGTGAATTTTAAAAGGTTGTATAGGTATGTCTGAAGATTTGATGATTTTTAGTGGTAATGCTTCTAAAAAGCTTGCTTGTGAAGTAGCAAAGGAATTAGGAGCAACTCTTGGTAATGCTACTGTTGGTAGGTTTAAAGATGGTGAGATACATGTTGTATTGAATGAAAATGTTCGTGGTAAGGATGTTTTTGTCATTCAGTCTACATGTCCACCATCTGATAACTTGATGGAGTTGATACTTCTAATTGATGCTTTAAAAAGATCATCAGCTGAAAGAGTAACTGCAGTTTTACCATATTTTGGATATGCTAGACAAGATAGACGATCAAAATCAGCAAGGGTTCCAATATCTGCAAAAGTTGTTGCAAATCTCCTTCAGGCGGTTGGTTTAGATAGAATTTTATCAGTAGATATTCATGCTGAACAGATTCAGGGTTTCTTTGACATTCCATTTGATAATGCATTTGCAACAAAGATATTTTTAGAGCATGTGCGTAAAAATCCTGAAAAATATGAGAATATAAAAATTGTTTCTCCGGATATGGGTGGAGTAGTGAGAGCTAGATCTGTAGCCAAGAATTTGGGTGTTGAGATTGCCGTTGTAGACAAAAGAAGACCTAGACCAAATGTAGCAGAAGTTATGAATATAATCGGTGATGTTGAAGGTAAGCATTGTATATTAGTTGATGATATCATGGATACTGGTGGGACAATGTGTCAAGCAGCAAAAGCTCTAGTTGAAAAGGGTGGAGCTGCTAAAGTTTCTGCGTTTTGTGTACATCCTCTATTATCTGGTGATGCTATCAAAAATATCGAAAATTCAGCTATTGAAGAGCTTATAGTTACAGACTCTATTCCTCTAAAACCACATGCTGAAGCTTGTAATAAAATTAAAGTTATTACCTTAGCTCCTTTACTTGCACAAATTGTAGAGAAGACTAATGGCGAAGAATCTGTGAGTGATATCTTTAGAATAGATGGTTTAGTTGATTAATACCTTGAATTTATAGTTATAGCTGACTATAATAGCACGGTTAATCTAGGGTCGCATAGATTAATAAATTCAGTTTAAACAAAAACAAAGGAAATTTAACAATGGCAAATTTTAGTTTGAAAGCAGTTAAAAGAGAAGATTTAGGATCTGGTGCGAGCCGCCGTCTAAGAAGAGCTGGTAAAATCCCAGCTGTTATATATGGTGGTGACAAGGAAGCAGTATCTATAGTATTAGATCACGATAAAGTTTTACACTCTACAGAAGATAAAGCATTCTTCTCAAGTGAAATCACTTTAGAGATTGATGGTCAAGAAGAAAAAGTAATCATCAAAGCACTACAAAGACATCCATATAAAGTTAAGCTTGTTCACGCTGACTTCATGAGAGTATAATACCCTCAAACAAAACATTTCTGATTATATTTTTTATTATCAAAGTTCTTATGTTAAAATAAGACTTCGCATTATCTTCATTATTATTTATTGAATGAGTACTTATACTGTAGTTATTATTTTATTTATTCTTATTTGCATTTCAGCTTTTTTTTCAAGCTCAGAAACAGCTATGATGGCTTTGAATAAATATAAACTTAAACATTTAGCAAAAAAAAATCATCGAGCAGCAAAAAGAAGTTTATCTTTAGTTCGTAATCCCGAGAGACTATTGGTTGCGATACTTATAGGTAATACGTTTGCAAATATATTTGCAGGTACAGTCATTTCATCATATTCAGAAGATCATTTTGGTGATATTGGTTTATTGATAGCAACAATAGTTGTCACAATTTTAGTTTTAGTATTTGGAGAGATAATTCCAAAATCATTTGCAGCAGTCTATCCACAAAGATTAGCTTTTCCATTTTCATTACCTCTAAAAGTAATAATGATATTACTATATCCGGCAGTAGTTTTTCTTAGTATGATTTCAAAAATAACTTTAAAACTTTTTGGTATAAAGATTGAGCCTGTAAATAATGAGTCTTTGGATAAGGAAGAAATACAGACTGTTGTAAATGAATCAAATGCAAAACTTGGTGCTAAAAATAAAAATATGTTAATAGGTGTATTAGAACTTGATAAAGTTTTAGTCCAAGAAGTTATGACCCATTTTAATAAAATAGAATATATAGACCTGAGCAATTCAGTAGATAAAATTTTAGCTAGAATAGCAAAAATGAGATCTTTGAATATTATTTTATGTGAGAATGGTGTTAATAATGTTATTGGAGTTATAAAACTTAAGGAGATAGCTAATTTACTTATATCAACTAAGAGATCACAAATAACAAAAGCAAGTTTACGTAAAATTGCCCATGAAGCGTATTTCATTCCAGAAACAGTTTCTTTACAGACTCAGTTGGTTAATTTTCAATATAGAAGTAAACGATTTGCTATTGTGGTTGACGAATATGGTGATGTCTGTGGTACGGTTACAATAGAAGATATTATGGAAGAAATTGTTGGAGAGTTTTCTGATAGATTTGATATGAATAATAATATTCGCAAACTTGATGAAAATAGTTATCTAATAGGTGGTAGTGCTACATTAAGAGAAATAAATCGTCATATAGGGATAGAGTTTGAAAGTGAAGATGCTAAAACTTTGTCCGGCCTTATAATAGAAGAAATTGAGAACTTACCGCAAGGACCTTGTTGTATAAAATATAATAATATCTTACTTGAAATAACGAATATTAGAGATAACAAAATAGTTTCTATAAAATTAACTACGAGTATAGAAATATAAAATAGATTTTTGTTATTAAACGTTCATTCTATTCCAGTTTATATTCTGCATAAAAGGACTTGGCTGAGTAAAGCCAGTTTCTTCATAGTACTGACCTTGATATGTATATGGACTAGTTTCCATCTGTTCAACACTTTGCTGAAAGTAACCATGAATCAGATCATCTTTGTCATAGTCTGGATTATAGTATGTTCCGCTAGGTTCATAATTTGGATAGGTAAAAGATGTATTACAACCAACTATACCAATGACTGATAACCAAATTAGACAGTTATGAATTATATTCTTGGACATCTTAGATTTAGCTATACATTAAATCTGAAGTTTACAACATCACCATCTTTCATGATATATTCTTTTCCTTCAAGACGAGCTTTACCGGCTTCTTTTGCACCTTTTTCGCCATTATACTGAATATAATCATCATACGAGATGACTTCAGCTCGGATAAATCCTCTCTCAAAGTCAGTGTGAATTACACCAGCGGCTTGGGGCGCTGTAGCACCTACAGGGATTGTCCAAGCTCGGACTTCTTTAACACCTGCAGTTAGGTATGTATGAAGATTCAAAAGAGCGTAACCAGCTTTGATAACTCTATCAAGACCAGTCTCAGTAAGTCCCATATCAGCTAAAAATTCTAGCTTCTCATCTGGCTCAAGCTGAGAGATTTCTTGCTCCATAGCAGCACAAACAGGAACAACATTTGAATTTTCAGCTTTAGCATACTCTGTAACCTTATCTAATAATGGATTATTTTCAAAACCATCTTCAGTAACATTAGCAATATACAATACAGGTTTGCTAGTTAGTAGAGGAGTTTGCTTAAGCCACTTAGCTTCATCATCTGTTAGCTGAAATGTTCTAGCTGGTTTTTCTGATTCTAAATGCTCTTTTAGTTTGGTATAAAAATCTGCTTTAGCTAAAGCTTCTTTATCACCAGATTTTTTCATTTTAGCGAATCTTTGAACTGCCTTATCACAAGACTCAATGTCAGCTAATATTAGTTCCATATTGATAGTGTTAATATCATCAATAGGATCAACCTTTCCACTTACATGAATAATATTATCATCCTCAAAACATCTGACGACATGTGCAATAGCATCTGTTTCACGAATATTTGCTAGGAATTTGTTTCCAAGACCTTCACCTTTGCTTGCACCTGCAACAAGACCAGCAATGTCAACAAACTCCATAGTTGTAGGAAGTATTCTTTCTGGCTTAACAATTTTTGCTAACTCATTAAGTCTTTGATCTGGAACAGAAACGATCCCTACATTTGGATCAATCGTACAAAAAGGGTAGTTAGCTGCTTCAATACCAGCTTCTGTAAGAGCATTAAATAGAGTTGATTTACCAACATTTGGTAAACCTACAATACCACATTTAAATCCCATTATTTTATTCCTTATAATATTATTTTGTATGAAGCCTCAGCATTGTAGGCTCTAATTTGTAGTTTATTATATCATCTAAAACACTTATACCATTATCAATAGCATTATCTATATCATTTTTCTGAGCTACAGAAGGATTTGATAGTACATAATTTGATACTTTTGATTTATGTCCAGGATGTCCGATACCAATTCTTAGGCGTAAATAATCATTTGTCCCAAGGTGTTGATGGATACTTCTTAAGCCATTATGACCACCGTGTCCACCACCTTTTTTTAGACGAATTTCCCCTGAATCTATATCTAGCTCATCATGTACTACTAGTATTTCTTCAGGTTCAATTTTATAGAAATTAGCAACCTTACTAACAGCTAAGCCACTATTGTTCATAAACGTAGTTGGAAATACCAATATTATGTTATTGTAATTGATATTTACTTTAGCAATATTGCAATTAAGTTTAGAATTTAGACTAAAGTTTTCATTATTATCTTTAGCAATCTTCGCAATAAACCACTCACCAACATTATGGCGTGTATTTTCATATTCTTTGCCTATATTTCCTAGGCCAACAATCATCTTTATTTTAGGCATCTTTGTTCGTGTTTTGTTGTTCTAATTTATCCAAAAGTATTTTAGTTACTTCTCTTATTATTTTACTATTTGGTTTAGCATCTTTTTGTGATTGAGTATAAAAAATAGCCATAATTATAGCTTTATCATCATCAGGCCAAATAATAGCAACATCATTTGTGGACCCATAAGCACAAGTACCAGTTTTATTACCAATTTCCCATTCATCAGGGATTTCTGCAGCTATACGATTATTACCAGAGTCATTCTCTAAAAGCCATTTTTTAAATAATAATCGATGCTTTTTGTCAAGAATACTATTGCTAAAAGCGAGTTTATTAATATCCTTAGCCATTATTTTGGGAGTAGTTTTATTTTGATTAGTTGTAAGACTAACTTGATTAGCTACAGGCTCTAAGCCAGCTACTTTTGTTGCATGATCATGTAATGAAAGTATAAAATTATTAAGATTATTTAAACCACCTAGCTCTTCTATCAACAGATTGGTTGCAGTGTTATCACTTTGAATAGCTGCTTTGCTAAGCTCACTCACTGTCATTGTTTGATTTATATGTTTTTTTGTCACTGGCGAGTAGCCAATAATTTGATTTGCTGAGATTTTTACTTCTTTATTGAGTAAGTTGTTATCGGTCATACTCTGTTTGAGTATAGCGCCAACCACAAGAAATTTGTAAGTACTACAAATGGGGAAATAGAAGCTTTGGTTATGCGAAAAATTACTATTATTATTTCTATTAATCGTGTAGACACCTATTTTACCACCGTATAGTTTTTCTAAATTATGTAAACGGTTAGATATTTCAATATTTGCAGCATCAGTCGAGAAACCGATGCTTGAGATAAATATAGTAAGTATTAAGATTATTATTTTATTCATATCTAGAGTTAGAAACTATTTGATGTTAGTAGTAAGAATTCGTTAACTTTTTTGATATTATCTTTTTCAGCAATTTTTGCTTCAGTAAGAGGAAGTTTATTTCCACCTGATATTTTAAGCGCACCTTCTGGAGTTTTGTAGATAATAGTTGGGAAGCCACTTATATCTGTAGATAATCGCATATTATTTTCAGCTTTTTCATTCGGTTTTGTTAGGCTTTCATTATACTTTTTAGTATTGTGATATTCTATCAAAGCTTGAAGTGGATCTTTTGAGTTAAAAATACTTCTAACAACATCAGGACTATTTTGTAAACTACCTATAGGGATCCAACGGACTGCTAAGTCACCAGATTTGATAGCAGGCTGAGAAGCATCAAAAAGGCTTGCACAGTAACGACAGTTAGGATCAATGATCGCATAAAACTTATGTGGAGCATCGTCGCTACCTTGTTGAATATATGTAGCATATTTCTTTATATCTAAATAAAGATCACTTGCTTGTGGAGATGATGTGAAGTAGTTGGCATATATTTGATTTAGACTTGTTAGCTTGTTTTGATTTCTATCCCATGCTAAAAGCTCTCCATTAACGATGACATCGCCATCTTCACTCGTGAAAGTTACTGTTCGTTTTGTTGGATCTTTTTTATCTTCAAGGATATATGCTTGTAGATGTATACCTGTATCAAAAGTTTTTATTACTTTATACTGTGGAAACGCTTGTTTGACAAGATATAGACCTTGTTGATTGTTAAACGATGATTTGCTAAGATTTGCAGTGCTAAAGAAGTATATTATTACCAATAAAAATAATACAAATACTGAAAGGATTGCGAAAGATTTCTTTTGCATTTAACATGACTAATATTGAATAAACATAACGTGATTATACCATATATAAAGATTATCTTTAGTTAGTAGGTAAAAAAATGTCGCTAAAATGATAGCTGGGCCAAATGGTATTACGTTTGTACGTTTTGCGATAAGATTTATACCTATAGCAATTAAAATTCCAAATATGCAGCTAGCAAATATTGTATAAAGAAGCATAGGATATCCAAACCATGCACCAATTGCAGCTAATAGCTTAAAATCTCCGTAGCCAAATCCTTCTTTGCCAGTGAGAATTTTGTATATCCAAAATACACTCCATAGTGATAGATATCCGATAATTGCTCCCCAAACTGACTGATCTAGTGTAGTAAATACATTATAGTAGTTAAGAATAATACCTATCCATACTAATGGTAGAGTAAGTGAATCTGGAAGTATCTGATATCTTGCATCTATAAAAAATAAAGGAATAAAAAATGTGCTTAGACCAGCTAGAGCTACTGCCTGAATAGTAAGCCCAAATATATAAAATATAGTTATAAATACTATAGCAGTAATAAACTCAATTAAAGGGTATTCAAAAGAGATGCTTTCTTTACAAAAATAGCATTTACCTTTTAGAATAAACCAACCTAAAATAGGTATGTTATGACGATATTTGAGTTTATTTTTGCACTTTGGACATCTTGAGGGTGCTGTTAAGCTAAAATTCTGATCAGATTCTTGCTTGGATAATTCAAGTATTTCTCGAGCTATGATTTTCTCATCAGCAAATATCTTGTTAGGCACTCTATATATTAGAACGTTTAGGAAGCTGCCAATAGCTGCACCAAAAAGAAATATAAATAAGAAAATTATATATATATCGTAATACATATTTATTTGTGTTCAGGCACACATTGTTTATTTTTTGGTTTAAGCTTATTAACGCCATCAATAGCAGCAATACGGTATGCTTCTGCCATAGTAGGGTAGTTAAATGTAGTATTCAAGAAATATCTTATAGTGTTGTGTTTGCCAGGCATAGATTTAATTGCTTGACCAATATGGATAATCTCAGATACTCTATGACCAAAACAATGAATACCTAAAATTTCAAAAGTTTCTTTATGGAACAGTATTTTTAGCATACCGGTTTCACTTCCTGAAATCTGTGCACGAGCAAGATCTTTGAAGTAAGCTCTACCACTTTCATAAGGAATATTTTCTGCTGTTAACTGTTCTTCAGTTTTACCAATACAGCTTATTTCAGGTCTTGTATAAATACCTGTTGGGATGTCTTCAACTAACTTATCATTACATGATCCATCAATAATATGCGTAGCAGCAAATCTACCTTGGTTAAAAGCCGATGATGCAAGTGAAGGGAAACCAATAACATCACCAACAGCATATATGTTAGGTTGGGTAGTTTGGTAATTATCATTTACATTCACAAGACCTCTTTGCGGACTATATTCAACTCCAATCTTATCAAGATTTAGACCATTAGTATTGCCGGCACGTCCAAGAGCAAATAGCACATAGTCAGACTCTATAATTCGACCTGAATTTAATGTAGTAATTACCTTGTCACCTTTAGCTTTGATACTCTTGTAAGTTTCGTTATGCATTAGGTTGATTTTTTGGTTAACAGTAAAGTGGTTTGTTAAAGTTTCTATAATCTCATCATCAAGGAATGACATTAATTTGTCTCTAGTATTGATAAGATTTACTTGGATATCAAGAGTACCCAATATAGATGCATATTCACAACCGATTACGCCAGCACCATATATAGTTATTGATTTAATATTTTTATCTTTTAGTTCAAGAAGCTTGTCACTATCTAAAATTCTAGGATGTGTGAAGTCTATATCATCAGGTTGGTAAGGTCGAGATCCTGTTGCTAGTATGAATTTTTTAGCAGTTATGATTTCAGTAGAACCATTTTTACGCGAAATTTTAATTTTATTTTTATCTAAGAAACTTGCAAAACCATAAAATACGTCAATTTCATTATTAGCAAAACGATTTTTTTTAATTTCTCTTTGTTTTAGAACTACCTCAAATGCATTGTCTAGCATATCAGGAAAATCAAAGTTTTTTTTGTTATACCAAACTTCTCGTGATAGTTGCCTAAGAGTCTTACTCGGAATTGTTCCCCAGTTATTACAACCCCCACCAATGGCATCATCTTCAATAATTGCTACTTTTTGACCATTTCTAGTCGCTTTCATGGCAGCACCTTCGCCACCAGGACCACTACCTATAATGATAATGTCGTAATTATATTCCATGGTTTTACTCCACAATATATTTTTTGGAAAAATTGGTACACATATTCTCGAAATGATAACATAGTCTAAAGCTATGTTAATTATTTTTGATGAAATTATTCATATTTTATTAGCATTTCAGCGATTTTCTTAGTTGGAGACACAATTTGATCTACGCCGATATTATTTGCGATATTGATACTCTCATCTTTGTCTAGTTTGATTGATATTTTTATATTATCTCTCGGTTGTTCTGATGTTTTTAAAACTTCCTTGATTGAAAGAAGTGTTAAAATATTATCTGAATCTTTTTCATTAAGTATAAATATACTTTTAGCTTTGGTTATATTAGCTTTTTTGAGAGCATCATAATCATAGGATTCAGCATCTATGAAATGTTTTTCTTGTTCTACATCAGCATTAATAAATTTCTGATGATAATTTTTTTCAATAACAATAATATTATCAATATGTGATTTAAAATAATCTTTTATTAAGCATTTAGTAATTTCCGTATATCCACAAATTACAATATGGTCCTTCATTAAAGCAGCTCCATCTTTTTGTTTAAACTTTTCTGTAATTCTATTAATAACACTACCAGCCATGACAGTTATGATAGTTGCAAATAATCCTATCCCCATAATCATAATAGATACGGTGAAAAGCTTAGCTTCTTCGGTTAGAGGATGTATGTCTCCATATCCAACTGTACTAAATGTGACTATTGTAAAATATACTGCGTCAGAAATATTCTTGATACCATCAAATTCATCTTTTAGATAGTACAAACCAGTAACACTGTATCCAATCGCTAACAAAAATGAAATAAGTAATACAAATTGGTAGAAAGTAATTCTATTAGAGTTTTTCTTGTCAAATGTTTTTCTAAAATATATAAGTAATAAAATTTCTAAAATATGAGTGAAAAATGCAACATCATAAGATATATGTTTATCTTGGACATAATCTCCAATAATTGACAGGCTAATGAAAACAACAGCTAAAAACCAAAAAGTTCTTTTACGGTTATAAATACCACGGGCTATGATTATCATCAAATACCCTAAGATTAAGGGTAAAAATATTCCTAATCCAGTATTGTATTTCATACCAAAATCGTAGAGATCTGAAGGGATATTTGCATCTAAATTGACAGAGAATATTTTGTTAATTACTGGTACAGCAACTGCTAAAATAGTAATAAAACCATTTAGAGTCATTGTTACAGATATAAAAAGAGGGATATATTTAGAGTACTTTTCTTTAATAGTCACAGACGGATGATATTAAAATAATTAAAAGGATGATTAGATTATAATGTATGGTTGGTTGAAAATACAGCTAATATATAACTATATATGGGCAAGTCTTCTAATTTTGGGAATTAATACATACATGATAAATGCTGCTATACCTGCAATGATAGCTAAGCCAGCAAATAGAGCTAAATAATTATGATTTGTCTCCAGTGGTGTAGTATTGATATCTGGTGAAGCAACTAATATTGATAGTAAGCTTGCTATAACTCCAGATGTACTTCCTGTAACAACCATCCAAGATCCCATCATTAAGCCTTGTAGTCGAGGGTTGGCAAGCTTACCGATCATAGCATATCCTGTTGGAGATATTAAAAGCTCTCCTATGGACTGAAATACATAACTTAAAATTAACCATATAGCAGCTGTTTGTCCAAGTTTGTTCGCTGAGAAAATTCCTATCACTAGCATTAAAAAGCCAATTCCTATAAATACGATGCTAAAACAAAACTGCATAGGGAATGAGAATATAAATTTTCGACGAATAATTATAAGAAGACTAGGTAATAACACACCTCCCACAGCTATTACTACAGTATTTACATTTTGAAACCATTGGGTTTGGATTGTGAAGCCAAAAATATGCTTGTCAACATTAGCTTCTGTGAATACAGTTAGAGCCATTGGTGCAAGCTGATAAGCAGACCAAAATACTAATCCAAAAGTTGCTAAAACAATATAAGCATATACTTTTTCTTTTTGTTCTTTCGTATCTTGCGATCTTGCTATAGGTATAAACATTGCTAATAGAGCAATTCCGATAGCTAGTGCAATATAATTTGTATTAAGAGGATATTGTAAAGCAATAACTAAAATAGCTATAGTCATGAAAATTAGAATGACTGTATATATACTGTTTTTGTATAGGATTTTTGTTCCTGAGTTTTTGATTTTTCTGACAAGAGGGGTAGTTCTATCCGCTACAGTTTTCCAGCTAGTAATTACAAGTAAAAAAGCGATTATGTTTGTAATAGTGGTAATAAGAAAAAGTATGTTATAACTATGTTCTGATTGATATATACCTGCTACCGTAAAGCCAATAAAAAAACCGACATTCATTCCAGCATAGTTCCAAAAGAAGGCAGTCTCGCGAGAAGTATCATCATTTTCAAATTGCTGAGTTAACATCATATTTATACATGGGACATTTAGACCACATCCTGTTAGAAATAGAGCTAGAGCTATATATAGATGTTCAGTACTTGGGAACGATAAAAATAAACAAGCGATTATCTGCAAGACCATTCCTATCAAAAATAAAACTCGATAGCTAATTAATCGACCACCAATATAGCCACCTAAGATATGCAAACCATAGTTAAATGCAACAAAAACACCCATTACAGCACTTGCTTTTGTGACAGTAAATCCCAAAGCTTGAGTCATAAATAAAACTAATGTTGAGTAAAGAACAGCAAAACTTACTGTTGAAAATAGCTGTGTTATTAGTAGTAGCCTAGAGGCTTTTTTTATTAGAGTAACACCCATTAAATTATTAGAATTAAAGTACATAGTAAAATTGATTTTATAGATGTTTTTTTCTAAAAAATAGATAAGATAGCAAATTTGATAAAGGATTATAGAATGTACTGACTTAAATTTTTATTTTTGACTAGTCCACTTAGTTTTTCATTTATGTAATCTGTAGTTATGTTTATAGATTTGTTTTCTAAGTCCGGAGCATCAAAAGAAATTTCTTCTAGAAGTCTTTCCATAACAGTATGAAGTCTTCTAGCACCAATATTTTCAACTTCTTCGTTTACTTGAAAAGAAATTTCAGCAATCTTTCTAATGGCATCTTCTTCAAAGCTTAGTTCTACACCCTCAGTTTTCATCAAAGCAATATATTGCTTAAGTATAGAACAATCAGGCTCTTTTAGTATTCTAACGAAGTCTTCTATTTCAAGAGATTTTAGTTCTACTCTGATTGGTAATCTACCTTGAAGCTCTGGGATCAAGTCAGATGGTTTAGCAACATGAAATGCTCCCGATGCTATAAATAGGATATGATCAGTCTTTATCATACCGTATTTAGTAGAAACAGTTGAACCTTCTACTAATGGTAGTAAGTCACGCTGCACACCTTCTCTAGATACATCAGCACCTGAAGTTCCAGATTTTTTACAGACTTTATCAATTTCATCTAAGAATACGATACCATTTTGCTCAACAGATTCAAGAGCTCTAGCCTTAATATCTTCTTCATTGATAAGTTTTGCAGCTTCTTCATCTTTGACAAGTTTAATAGCATCTTTGATTCTCATTTTCTTTGTTTTTTTCTTATCGCTACTTAAACTAGAGAACAAGTCTTGAAGCTGATTTGTCATATCTTCCATACCTGGAGGTCCCATTACACCTATACTTTTAGGAGCTACAGATACTTCGATCTCAATCTCTTTATCATTTAACTCACCATTTTGGATTTTTTTTCTGAAAATCTCGCGAGTTTTATTTTCTTTTTCTTTTTTAGATTGGGCATCTTCGGCAGGTTCATTCGCAAAACCAACTTTTGACTCAGAAGCTCTAGCAGGAGGGATAAGAACATCTAATATTCTATCTTCCGCTAATATAGCAGCTTTTTCTGTAACTTTTTGCTTAGCTTCTTCACGCTTCATTTTAACAGCAGTTTCTACTAGATCGCGGATTATAGACTCAACATCTTTACCGACATAACCAACTTCTGTAAATTTAGTAGCTTCAACTTTGATAAAAGGCGCATCTGCTAATTTTGCTAGTCTACGCGCAATCTCTGTTTTACCTACACCAGTAGGTCCTATCATTAGGATATTTTTAGGAGTTACTTCTTGACGCATCTCATCATCAAGTTGCATTCTACGCCATCTATTGCGTAGAGCGATAGCAACTGCTTTTTTAGCATCATTTTGACCTATGATATGTCTTTCTAATTCATGTACAATTGTTTTTGGAGTCATTACTTGTGTCATCGTATAACTATCCTTTTTTGTTTTCTAAACTTTCTATAGTGAAATTATGATTTGTGTATATACAAGTGTCTGCAGCTATTGTAAGGCTTTTTCTAACTATCTCTTCAGCAGAGAGATCAGTATTTTCTACAAGTGCAGTTGCTGCAGATCGAGCATAAGTTGATCCAGAACCAATAGATATAATGTCATTTTTGTCAGCAGCCATAACATCTCCAGCTCCTGATATTAGAAGGGATAGTTTCTCATCGGCAACTATAATCATAGCTTCTAACTTACTCAGCATTCTATCTAAACGCCACTCACGTACCATTTCAACAGCGGCTCTTTCAAGATTGCCTTGATAAAATTCTAGTTTTTGTTCAAATTTTTCGAATAGTGTGAATGCATCTGCAGTAGATCCCGCAAAGCCTGTCAGAACTTTACCACCATTTAATTTTCTAACCTTTATGATATTTTCTTTTGCTATTGTATGTCCTAGTGTAGCTTGACCATCGCCACCGATTACTACTTTATCACCTTTTCTAACGCATAGGATGGTAGTTCCTTTCATTGCTTCCATAATCAAATCCTTTATTAGGTTTGTTAAAATAATCTATGTAATATTACTAAATGGTATCTGATATAAAATTTTACAAGCAATTTATTATATTTTTTTCTGCTTTAAAGGCCTTATTAGTTTTTCTGAGACAAAAATAGTGAATTTTATGTTATATTTTAGCTTGTTTTATTTTTTACTAGAGCATTATGATGAATAATTTAAATTTTAGAGAAACTATTTCAATAGCTACAAATATATACAAAAGAGCATTTAAAATAACTTTTGTATTAGCTTTTATGCTGTCATTTATATCAGAGTTTTGTTTTGTATATCTAATGAATCATGGCATGGCAGATTATATTCAAAGTGGTAACGAAGCTGATATTTCGCAATTACCATCAGGAAATATATTAGCAAGTATATTTTTGTTGATTGTCGTAGCTACTGTATTCGTTTACGCAATGATAATAATATTGCAAGGTATTGTGGTTAAGCATGAAATAAAAGTATCAGATGCATTAAAAATAGCTCTACAGATATTTTCAAAAAGGATATTTGTATTTCTTGGAGCATTTTTACTTTCGATGATTGCTATGACATTGTTTACGATGTTTTTACAATATATAGGTATTTTTCTAGGAATATTATTCTTCTTGACAGTTATGCCTGCTGTATTATTGGCACAAAAGGGTATTTTTGAGTCTATATCTAATAACTTTAGTATAATAAGAAGTAATTTTTTCTACATGTTTAGAATATCTATTACAATATTAGCTCTAATGATAATCAAACCATTAGTAACTTTTGGGTTAATATATTTATTGAAGGATTTTGGCTTAGAGATGAGTTCATTAGAATTGTCTATTCAAAATATTGTCGTGACAGTTGTTGATGCTTTTATTTTGCCTTTCATTTTTGCAATTAGTGTTGCAACATTCTTCTCAACAAACTCTAAATAAAATTTATTCTGTAAGAATTTTCTTAAAGAAATCAAAATCATAGCTATTTTCAAAACGAATATTTTTATCAGCTAGATTTGTGTTTTTATAAACATTATTAATCTCTGTAACAATACCAGCATCAATCTTGATTTTGATTTGTTCACTACCTTTGGTGTAGGTTTTAGTAAATGGTAGAGTTTTTCCAAATCGCCATTTCCATTCTTTTAGTATTTCTATCTCTTTGTCTATAAGCTCTCTATTTTCTAATGGTGTTTCTTCATTAATTAGGCTTAAATCAATACTTCTGAAGCCTTTAATAAAAGATCTTGTGAGATCTTGAGTTTGTATATCATGCTTTATCTTGGATAGATTGATTACTTTTGAGCGATGAGATTTCACTCCTTTTGTATCTAAAGATTTATCTATTGGTTGATGAAGATAGTCATAGAGTTTTTTTGTATTAGCATTGATGAGTAGTGTACCATGATGGAAAGCACGATCTTTTTTCTCTCGAAAAGCACTACCTGATACTTTGTAGGTATGACCATTATGATCAACAACAATATCATTTCTTTCATTGGCATATACATCTATGCCTAGTTTTTTGACCGTATTGCATACTAGTTCTAGGTTTGCTTTGATGTCATGTTCTTTTTTTGTACTAATGATAGTGTAGTTAAGATTACCATAGTCATGATAAACAGTGCCACCGCCACTTTGACGGCGTACCATTGGTATATTATCGTTAGTCATCGCTTCAAGATTACATTCAAGCCATGGGTTTTGTGCTCTACCAATAACAACACATGGAGAGTTTTGCCATAAAAATAAAATCTTTTCATGATGAAGTTTTTCTAGAAACAACCAGTTTTCAAAAGCTAAATTGAAATAAATATCATTACTTTGTGATATATATATATGCATGGGATATTAAATGTTTTTACTTTGTAGTAAGTATAAGGTTTTATTGGTTCTATAAAAGAGTTTTGTGCTATAATTTTGCTTTATTGAAAGAAATTTTTATATACAAAAATATAATGCCGACTATACAACAGACTTTAGAAATAATCAAAAGAGGGGCTGATGAAGTCCTAATCGAAGAAGAATTGGTTAAAAAACTAGAAAAAAATAGACCTTTAGTAATCAAATTTGGCTGTGATCCAACAGCTCCTGATATCCATCTTGGTCATACAGTTGTTATTAACAGATTAAAACAATTACAAGACTTAGGTCATGAAATTCACTTTTTGATAGGTGATTTCACAGCTCAGATAGGCGATCCTACTGGTAAAAATGCGACAAGACCTCCATTGACTGCAGAAGAAGTTGCTGCAAATGCTGAAACATATACTAAACAAGTATTTAAAATCTTAGATAAAGAAAAAACAGTCATTCGTCGTAATGGTGATTGGTTTGATAAAATGTCTGCAAGCGATATGATCAAACTAGCATCTAAATCAACAGTTGCTAGAATGCTTGAAAGAGATGATTTCTCAAAAAGATACAAAGGAGGTCAGTCTATCTCAATACATGAGTTTTTGTATCCATTAGTACAAGGCTATGATTCTGTAGCTATGAATGCGGATATAGAGCTTGGTGGTACAGATCAGAAGTTTAACTTGTTGATGGGTAGAGAGCTACAAAAACAACAAGGTCAAGAGCCACAAGTTATCATAACAATGCCACTTCTTGAAGGTTTAGATGGTGTCAAAAAAATGTCAAAATCTAGCCAAAATTATATAGGTATTGAAGAGACTCCTAATGATATGTTTGGTAAAGTAATGTCAATTTCAGATGAACTGATGTGGAGATATTACGAATTACTTAGCTTTAAATCTTTAGATACTATAGCTAACTTAAAGCAAGATGTTGCTAATGGTACAAACCCACGTGACATTAAAATAGAGTTGGCAAAAGAGCTAATAGAGAGATTCCACTCTAAAGAAGATGCTGAAAGTGCTCATCAGGATTTTATCCAAAGATTTCAAAAAAATCAGATACCTGATGATATAAATGTTGTAGAATTAAATCAAGAGTTACCAATAGCAAACTTGTTAAAAGATGCAGGTTTAGTAGCAAGCACATCAGAAGCTATCCGTATGATTAAGCAGGGAGCTGTTAAAATAGATGGTGAAAAGGCTGAAGATAACAAAGCTATTTTTGGTAAAGGTACAGAAAATGTTTTCCAAGTTGGTAAACGTAAATTTGCAAAAGTTATAATAAAATAAGGGGTTGTTTAAAATGGATAAATTTTTATCAATATTTGTAGGGGTTTTAATCATAGTAACTATTATTACTATTTTTATTCATCTATTTCCTATAGCTATAAAAGTATGTTTTATATCAGCAATAATCAGTGCAATAATTTATGTTGTGCTTAAGATGATAGAAAAATTTAGTAATTAATCTAATGCTGACTAATCATTCCTTTTAAAATCGATTATCTGCCTACGTTGTTTTTTTGTAGGCTTTTCTGGACTTAATAAGTTAGCAGTTTTTCTGATAATTGCTTCTTTTTCTCTCTTTTCGATACTTTGTTGTGTTTCTATGTAGAGTTTTTGAGCTTCAGTAGCTGATTTTCTAATTTCATCGAGAGCTTCAACCATTATTGTTTTTTTAATATATGATTGTTGAATTTGATATTCATCACCAATATTTACAGTTTTGCTAACTTTTGTTTTTTGTCCTTGAAAGTGGACTTTGCCACCTTCGATAGCTTTTTTTGCAAGAGCTCTAGTTTTGTAAAATCTTGCAGCCCATAACCATTTATCCAGTCTTACACTCATATCAGAAGAGAGTTAATTTGATTAATTTGATTATATCTAATAATAACTAGCATTTTAACTAGTTTTAAAGTCTGCTATCCTAAAAGGCAACTTAGGACTGCAAAAAAGTATCGATGAATAAAACTATAAATTTACATAAAATGAAAACATCATTGGATAGCGATAATAATGCTCGTTATGAGTTAGATGATATCTGTATAAATGATTTGATTGGAAAGAATTTAAAAATTGAATTTCTAAATGAGATAAACTGCGTATCTTGTGGCATTAAAACTAAAAAAAGCTACTCTCAAGGCTACTGCTTTATGTGTATGAGGAAGCTACCAGAGTGTGATATTTGTATCGTTAAGCCGGAATTATGTCATTTTGCGGTAGGGACTTGTAGAGATTCTAGTTGGGGCGAAGAAAACTGTATGAAAACCCACATTGTATATCTATCAAATACAGGTGATATTAAGGTAGGCATTACAAAGCTTAAAAATATTCCATCACGTTGGATAGATCAAGGTGCAAGTCAAGCGATACCGATCTTTGCTGTAGAGACTAGATTAATATCAGGCTTAGTTGAAGTCGCTATTAAAGAGCATATCTCAGATAAAACCAACTGGCGAAAAATGCTTCAAGGAGAACCAGATTTAGGAGTCGATTTTGAGAGTTTAAGAGAAGAATTGATAGAAAAATCTAGTGAGAAAATAGCTCAAATCAAAGCTAAATATGGTGATAATAGTGTTGAAGCTGTAGAGGGTAATATTCAAACTATAAATTATCCTGTGCTTGAGTATCCTGCAAAAATTAAATCATTTAATTTAGATAAAGATCTAATAATTGATGCAAAGCTTATAGGTATCAAAGGTCAGTATCTAATATTCGATACAGGTGTGATAAATATCCGTAAATATAGTGGTTATAAGTGTAATTTATCTGTATAAAATCTTCAGATAGTTAATATAAATTAGTAATATTTTGTAAGACTTTGTAAAGCAAATTCAATATCCTTTTCTGATGATTGGTCATCTTTTCTATTTCTATAAACACTAAGAATCTTTTTGATTAAGCTTGCTTGATAATATTCTTTTGAAATTTCATGCTTTTTGAGTTTTTGTGTATCTTTGATTATAGATTTAATAGCAACTTTTCTACTTAGAGTATAAGGAGTAAGTGGAAATAGTTTAAATGCTAACCAAAGACCTGTACATCCAACAATTGAGCTCATAGCTATAGTAAATGATGAAGTGATTTCAAAACTCATATGATTACTTGGCTGAACCATAGATACAAATCCTAAATAAAATCCAAGACTATACATCTGTAATTTGGGGATATTGAGTGTGACTATAGGAATAAGTAGGACAATTAATAAAATTAAAATCAATAGCTCAAAATACCCAACAGCTTGTGAGAGTAAATTTAAAGTTATAAAGATGCTTATTGGTATAGATATTATTATGCCTATGATGTTTTTTCCAATTGCATCAGTAGGATTAGGTGCTGATATAAAAAGTTGTGATAATACACAAGGCAAAATAATCATCATCAGCAAGCTTGAGTTACCATCCGTACTAACCCATATATAGTACATAACTAAGAGTAGACTTACAGTCCTAGCCGTAGCGATTAGTGTGACAATCGGATTGGTGTATCTTATGAAGCTATATGTGATATTATTTTGATTACTTACGAGTTCTAAATTTTTATAACTAGATACTAAATCGATAAGTTTTGTTATGACTTTAGTTAATTTTTGATTGTCGGTGATGATTTTAGGATTATCATTTAAACTATCAATATTATTTAAACTACTAGCGATTGTTTTTAAGTGATTTTGTAAGGTAGGGTTATTTTTTGTTTTAGCTAAACTTTTTCTTAATGAGTGTACAGCTTCTATTAGCTCGACTATAGCATTTGAAAATATAAGATAATTACTCTTGTCTAGGTTTTCATATTTTGCAGCACTTAAGTCATTATCAAGAGCTACAAGGCTATTAAGAATTCCTTCAACTTTTAAGTTATACTTTTGATTATTTATAAAATCCTGTGTAGAAAACATTTCTTGTATATATGCAGTAGTAAGATTAAGTACTTTATTAGAGTGATTTTTTAATGTCTTTTGTATTTTGACTGGAAATATGTAGTAATTTACAAAACATGAGCAGATACAGCCAATAGATATTTCGGTTACGCGAGAGAATCCAGTATGAAAAATAGTCTCTTCGGTAGTGAGTATAGGATTAGCTATGGAATAAAAAACAATTATTATGCAGGTAACATTTGCTAGTGCTAAAGCATAGATAAAGTTTGGGTGAGACATATTGGCAGAGAAGAATATAGATATAGATATAAACGTACATAGAGCCATTAGGGCTAATACAGGGAAAGGCAAAAAAAATGTGACTATCAAAAAGCCAACAAACACTCCAATAAAGGATACAGCTATTAATAAAAGTGCTTTTTCAATAATAAAACCGGTCTCTGGTCGAGTTTGTAAAAATAGTGCAGAAATCATAGCCCACATTGGCTTATCCAAGTTTAGACTCATGGAGATATATAGAGCCATAGTCAAAGATATACAGCCCTTAATTGTATAGATGGCATTTTCTTTATTTATAATTGTTGGTAGCTCATCTAATATCTTTTGTATCATTGTATTGTTACCGTTGCGTTAATACCGGATATTAAGTTGACACTTTTAGGTATCACATCTAGAGCTATATCAACAGGTATTCGCTTAGATAATCTTACCCAATCGTAGGTCTGCTGTACTTTAGGTAATAGTTGACTGTTTACATCTGTATTGTTATCAGCTACTGCTTTACCGATACTTATTACATGTCCATGTAGCAGCTCTCCACCACTCATTAATTCAATATTTGCTTTATCGCCAATTTTTATATTAGGTAGTTTAGTTTCTTCAAAATATCCTGTCACATAGAAAGAATTAGCTTCAACTAAAGACATTACTGGTTTTGCTGCTACAACATAGTTTCCTTGTCGTAGCTCAATATTGTTTATAGTGCCGTCAGCTGGGGCATAGACACTTGTTCTGTCTAGATTAATCTTTGCAAGTCTAGCTTCAGCTTTTGCTTTTTCAAGATCGGCTTTTTTTAGTTTCACTTGCATATGATATTCATCAAGTGTATCAAGGCTGATTGAACCATCTTTTCCAAGTTGTTCTCTACGTTGATATTGACGATCAGCTAGCTCCCATAGCATTATAGCATGCTTAAGCTCAGCTTCTTTTTCATCTAGAGTTGCTGCATATCTATCTCTATCTATAGTGAAGATTAATTGTCCTTTTTTTACTTTTTGGTTATCAAATACGTATATTTTGGTTACAAATCCAGAAACATCTGGTGCAATAGTGATAATGTTGGCTCTAATTCGACCATCTCTTGTCCACGGTGAATATAGATAGTATCTCCATATTGAATATAATGAGAATAAAGCAAGGCAAATTATAATAATGCTAATAGCCGTTTTAGTTTTTTTATTTGGCATTTTAGTTTCCTATTAGTAGCATGCTTAAGCCTAAATAACAGATAAATAATGCAAGGTTAAACCAAGACAATTTAAGATCTATATAGTCGTGTATGATTTTGGGTATTGCTAGATTTGTAGTGATAGTCAATATTGCTGCAATAGCCAAAAATAATATTATTGGAGAGATTAGTAAACCATCAAAAGTAATCACAGGCATATCAAGCTCCTTATTCGGATGAGACTTTTTTTAAATGTTTGTGGGGATAAATATTTATGTAACTTTCCTGAAAACAATTATATGATACACTGTATCGCAAAATGATACAATAATGTTTTGGTAATTTCATATAAAAAAAGTTATTATTAGTCAAAATATTGTTAAATCTTTGAAATTATTAACTTTTTATGAGTAATGAAAAAAAAATCCAAGTGATTAGTAGGGCTGTCAATGTACTACAAAGTATTAGTGATGAGCCTGGTGGGATGAGCTTGGGAGATATAGCAAAGAAAGTTGATTTGCCACGATCTACAGTGCAAAGGATAGTTGCTGCTCTTGAAGCAGAAGGATTCACAAGAAGTGAAGGTGCTGGTAAGATTTTACTTGGATCCGGTATTTTTAAGTTAGCTTCATCATCTTATGCAGATATTGTTTCTTTGACACAAAACTCATTAAGAAAGCTTAGTGAAAAAATACGTGAAACAGTTGTCCTGACACAATCTAATAATACAGATCTTATTATAATGCATCGTTTCATAGCAAATAGGGAGCTACAAGTAATTCCAAGAATAGGTGTACTTGAAAAACCAATTTATTATACTGCCTCTGGTAGGGCTTTATTAGCACTATATTCAGATGAAGAAATTATTGATATCTTCGGTGAAGAGGTTGCTAATAATAAGGAACTATTTGATAAGCTTGCTAAGATTAGAGAAGATGGTGTTGAATATGATTATGGTAAAACAATAGAGGGCATAGTCAGTACAGCAGTAGCTGTAAATACATTTTTAGGTAGTCTTGGTGTTTCTATTCTTGTACCTCAATATCGTTATGCAGAAAATAAAGATTTTTATATCAAAGAGCTTTTAAAAGTTAAATCTAAAATTTTAGCAGATATAGGTGTAAAACATTCTGAATAGATTGATCAATCAATCAATCAAATCTTCTAGTATAAACAAATTGACAATCTATAGTTATATGAGAGAATTCGAAGATTAAAAAATCTTAGTTTAAAATATAAATTGATGTCTACTAATGACTGGAAAAAAGCCCTTAAAGAATCTTTCTATTCACCTTTAGAGTTATTAGAGTTTTTGGAAATAGATAGTGAAGAAGCCAAAGTTTCATTAAATATAACCAAGAAATTTAAAATGATAGTGCCTAGATCATTCGCTAATAGAATGCAAAAAGGTAATATCAATGATCCATTGCTCAAACAGGTTTTGCCAACTATCGATGAAGAAGTGATAGATCAAGCTTATAGTAGTGACCCACTTGATGAAAAAAATTATAATAAAGTGCCAGGACTATTACATAAATACCATGGTAGAGTTCTACTGATATCACAAACAAGCTGTGCTATACATTGTCGCTATTGTTTTCGTAAAGAGTTTGACTATAAAGAAAATGTCCCTGGTAGAAAAGATTGGTTAAAAGCATTTGAATATATAGCAAATGATCAAACTATCGAGGAGGTTATATTAAGTGGAGGTGATCCTCTTTTGAATAATGATGAGGTGCTAGAGTTTTTTATAGAAAATATCCAGCAAATATCTCATATCAAAAGGCTTAGGATTCATTCAAGAATACCTGTAGTATTACCAGAGCGAATGACTAATAAACTTTTAAAAATTCTTTCAGAGCATAGGCTTGATACTGTATTGGTAATACATGTTAATCATCCAAATGAGTTAGATGATGGTATTAGAGAGGTTTTAAAAGAAATACACAACCATGGCATAATTATCCTAAATCAAAGTACATTACTTAAAGACATAAATGATGATGCTAATGTATTATATGCTTTGAGTACAAAACTTATAAATGCTAAAGTGATTCCGTACTATATACATTCACTAGATACTGTCTCAGGAACTAAACACTATAATGTTGATAGTGCTAAAGATATTATGAAAAAGCTTTCAGAAATTTCATCAGGATTTATGGTACCTATATTGACTAAAGAAATTCCAGGATATCCATCGAAGAAATGGCTATCTTTTCATAGCTAATTTAAAAATTGTTGATGTTATAAAATCTTATAAAAATAAGTAAATCAATCATTCTTGTCTTTGGATTTTTAGATAAATTTTTATCCTTATTTGTAAGTTATAATAAGTTTGAATCTATATACTTATAACAAAACTGACCATCCTATTTTTATCTATATAGCCATTTTATAGTATATACTGTATGTATGTGGAATTATGTTAGGTAATAATTCTATAAAATTCATTCTTAGCTAGACCTTTAATTATCAGCTTTTTTTGATCTGTCGAACTTTTAACACTGATACGAAGAAATATTTCTACAGGTCTTATAGTGTTGATAAATATAAAAGGTAATAATATATGAGTAAGCAACTATATGGAGTTATAGCGACTTCAAGCGATCAAAATGAACGGAGATTGCCAATTAATCCAGAACTATTATTGAAAATACCTAGAGATATTAGAAATAGTCTTGTTTTTGAAGCTGGTTATGGAGAATCTTTTGGTATTTCTGATGAAAAAATTGCTAGCTTAACAGCTGGAGTAGTTTCACGCCAAGAAATATTAGAAAATATTGGCAATATAATATTGCTAGCTCCATCATCAAAAGATCTAGCTCAAATTAAAGAGGGTGGTACAATCTGGGGCTGGACAAATTGTGTCAGAGATAAAGAGATAGCACAATTAGCTATCGATAAAAAACTAACACTAATTTCTTTTGAATCTATGTTTTCTTGTGATAATGATGAAAAAATAAAGAAAAATGTATTTCATGAGGCAAATGAATTAGCAGGCTATAGCGCTGTGTTACATGCTCTTAGTTTAAAAGGTATCGATGGTAGATATGGTAATCAAAAGAGAATATTAGTAATAGGTTTTGGATCAGTAAGTCGAGGAGCTATACATGCTTTATTATCTAGAGAGTATAAAGATATAACCGTATGTACACGCTATAGTATCGCAACATTACCGAATGTAATCAAGGGGTGTAAATATATTACAGCACCCCAAAATATATCTGATAGCAAGAAGTTTGTCGAACTACTTAATAAATCAGATATTATAGTAAATGGAATCTCTCAAGATCTAATAAAACCAACAATGTTTATAAAAGAAAAAGATCTTGAGAAAATAAGTCCTAAATGTTTGGTTATAGATCTTAGTTGTAATGAAGGTGTGGGATTCTTTTTTGCTAAACCAACTACGCTTAATAATCCTATGTTTAAAGTAGGGACTATAGATTATTATGGAGTCAATCATGCATCAAACTATCTTTGGGATAGTGCTACTCGATCTATATCTAAAATAATAAATGATTATTTAGCAAATATTACTTTAACCAAAGAAAATAAATCAAAAATCAAAGTATTATCAGATGCTACAGATATAAAAGACGGATTAGTTAAGAATAAAAAGATAATTTCATTCCAAAAGAGAGAAAAAGAATATCCTTATAATTATAAATATAAGGATAATTAGATTAGATAGATTTTATATTAACAGCAGCCATTTTGCCTCTGTTTTCTTCTACTTCAAAGCTTATTTTTTCACCTTCACGTAGAGAGCTTAAACCAGCATTTTCAACTGCACTGATATGAACGAATACATCTTTACCACCATCTTGTGGCTCTATGAATCCGAATCCTTTAGATGTATTAAAAAACTTAACTGTACCTTGTCTCATTGTTTTATTTCCTTTTGTTTTGTTGTTTATATAAGTTAAATCACATTGGGCTTAGTTTCAAACTTTAACGATTTACTTATAAAGGATAGAATATTGGAAATAAACTTCTGATATATTAGTGTCGTAGTAGTCAAATAAAGTTACAATATAAATAACTGTTACTAATCATATAGTATAAAAGTGTTAATTGAAAGCTTTTTAATGAAATTTCGGTATTTTGGTTAAATCAAAATCTTCTTCATATTGATCTATGTCTTTCAAGTATAAGCATAAGTCCTGAAAATCCAAACAGCTTTCTATCATCGATGATTCTTTATTATCATTAAAATCTCTATCTGTCATATGGTTTATTAAATTAATAAACTGCTCCATAATTTCAGTATTTAATATACTCATTTCTGCTGCTTGAGCTATACTTATTTTTTTTGATTTTCTTATTTTCTTAACTAAATTAGTTATATCATGAAAAATAATTTCTAGCATTTTATTATTTTCAAAATCAATGAATGTACTTTTTGGATCAATCATTATAAATCAACATTATTAAATAGATGATTATTATACTCTGAAATAAGAGCATAATCTTGGTTATATTCATATATGTTACGTAATATGTATCTTTAGAGGATACTTTGTATTACTATTAGTAGGGTATAAATAAAATAAAGCCTCTAAATCTTCTTTAGATACTTCATTGCTATTTTGCTAATAATATTTTTAACCTTAAAAGAACTTTAATAGTTCTTAATATTCTAAAATTAAGAGAGGATAATATGCCAAGAATAATAGTTGACCCTAAAAAACCTTTTGATATTAGTTTAAGAAACTTCAAAAGAGCTTGTGAAAAAGCGGGCATCAAGCAAGAACTTCGAGATAGAAAAACTTTTGTAAAACCAACCCAGAAGAGAAAAATGGCTAAAAAAGCAGCTATTAGTAGAGCTAAGAAAGAAGCAAGAAGATCTTATTCTTATTAATTTTTAACATTTAAGTCTAAATTTGCATCAAGAATTGTCATTTCTAACATTCAAATAAACTATAGTTTACTAGGTTTGATAATGCTAAGTAACTAGCTAAATATTGTCATAGAAACATTATCAAATTAGCTTTGTTTGAATATGAAAACAGGGAACCATTTCTCAAGTAACTGTTTTTATTCTTAGCTAAATACCAAAGAAAATAATAAATATAAAGAAATGTTTAGACATAAAAAAAGCCCACATTACTGTGAGCTTTTAGTATGGCGGAGAAAGAGGGATTCGAACCCCCGGACCTGTTACAGTCAACGGTTTTCAAGACCGCCGCTTTCGACCACTCAGCCATTTCTCCGAACTGATGGAGTATATTATACAATTATTTGTCTGCATTGCAAGGTGATTTTTGACAAAAATACCAAGATATTTGAAGATTTATATAGTAACTTTTATAAAAGATAATATATTATCGATAATATACTTATATTTAGAGGTCAGATGATGATAGATTTCTTAGCAAAAAATCAAAATTGGGCAAAAGTAGCTCCATGGGCTGGTATATTATTCACTGTATTATTATTTGCTAATTTTTCTGTATATGATCCACATTTTTGGGGATTAATTAATATTCCAATGTATTTGTTTCATCAGACAGAAGAGCACTATGTACCAGGTGGTTTCAAAGATTTCATGAATCGCACTGTTATGGAGCTGCCACAAGGTCAGGAAAAACTTACAGACATTAAGATATTTTGGATAAATATACTTATGGTCTGGTTAGCATTTGCCGTTTTTGGCACTTTGAGCTTTATCAATCTTGGTTTTGGATTATTGATTATAATTTTTAGTATTATAAATTGTTTAACACATATTGCAGAAGGTATTAAGCGTAAGAGTTGGAATCCTGGATTAGTAATGGCTAGCTTACAGTTTGTAATATCTATATTTGCAGCTTATTATGTAACAGTACATGGTTTGGACAATCCTATAGCTTGGTGGATAGGGACAATAATTTTTTCAATCTTTGCACATATATTATTATTTAAACTTGTAATGACTAAAGATTAGTCATAAATTTTATATTTATAATAGACATTCTTGATACATCACATTATTATCTTGCTTAAAATTTGTTTAGTTAATCTAATAAAAGAGGCTTAAAAATGTCAGATACTAGATATCAAATTACTAAAAAAGTTACTCTAGTAGGTATGTTTATAAATGCATTACTTGCTATTTCAAAGACATTTATTGGAATCATAGGGCGATCGCCAGCGTTATTTGCTGATGGAATACACTCATTTTCAGATCTTTTGAGTGATGCTATGGTTTTATTTGCTGCTAAGTATGCTAATAAGGGTGAGGATCATAATCATCCTTATGGACATGAGAGATTAGAAACCTTAGCAACTTTAGTATTATCTGGTTTGCTTATATCTATAGGTTTTATGATTGTTTATCACTCATTAGCTACATTGATTGTAGGTGAGTATGAAACTCCAGATAGATTTACTGTGTATGCAGCAATTTTCTCTATATTAGGTAATGAGTTTATTTATCAATACACTATGAGAGCCGCAAATAAGATTGATTCTGATATGTTAAGAGCGAATGCTTGGCATAGTCGTTCAGATATGTGGTCTTCAGTAGTAGTATTAGTTGGTTTAATAGGCGCTTTTGTAGGTTTCCCATGGATGGATGCTATCGCCGCCTTAGTAGTCTGCTATATGATCGTTAAGATGGGAGTCAAGTGGGGTTACTCTGCTGTTGCTGAACTTATCGATGAAGGTGTTGATGCTGAAACACGTAAAAGTATCAAAGAAATAATTACTAATTCAGAAGGAGTGCAAGACTTTCATTTTTTAAGAACTAGAAAAATGGCTGGTAAAATTGTATTAGATGTTCATATTTTAGTTGATAAGTATAGTACAGCTTCTGAGGGGCATTATATCGCTGAGATTGTTAAGAGTAATATTTATCATAATATCGAAAATATCAAAGATATTACAGTACATGTAGATGTTACAAATCATGAAGACGGTGTTATTAAGCTTGAAAATTTTGAACCTTCTCGCATAGAGATATTATCTGAGATAAAAGAGATATTCGCTCAAAATAATATTGATGAAAGTAATATTTTAGATAAAAAGATGTCTATATATTATTTTGAAAATGAAATCTTAGTAGATCTATATGTCAAAAGATCAAATGATCTAAAAAGATTGTCTAAAATGTTGAGCAACCTCTCTGTAAATGGTTATAATACTAATGTAAGCTTATATTGTCATCTAGCTGATAGCTGATATCAAGGAGATTAAATGAAAATCAAAAAAGCAGTCTTTCCAGTTGCTGGTTGGGGAACTAGATTTTTGCCAGCAACTAAATCATGTCCTAAAGAGATGTTAACAGTTGTAGACAAACCATTGATTCAATATGCTGTTGAGGAAGCTATCGAAGCAGGCTGTAAGGAAATTATTTTTGTTACAAGCTCTAACAAAAAATCTCTTGAAGATCATTTTGATAGAAATTTTGAATTAGAGTATTCGTTAGAGAAAAAGCAAAAGTATGAACTATTAGATTTAGTCAAAAACATAATTCCGAAAGATGTAAGCTTTTTCTTCGTTCGTCAGCCAGAAGCTCTAGGCTTAGGTCATGCTGTGCTATGTGCAAAACCTCTTGTTGGAATTGAAGATTTTGCGGTAATATTGCCGGATGATTTAATCTATAATCATGATTGTGGTACTGGTACCCTTAAGCAAATGGTAAAAGCTGTAGAAGGTACTGATATCAGAGGATGTATAGCTACTCAACAAGTCAAAAAGGAAGAGACTAGCTCTTATGGTATCGTAGCTAAAGATAGTGAGAATCTTATCAAAGCAATAGTTGAGAAACCAGCTCCAGAAAAAGCACCTTCAACTAATGCTGTTGTGGGTAGATATCTATTGCCTAATAAAATTTTCAGATGTTTAGAATCAACTTCAGAAGGTGCAGGCGGAGAGATTCAACTAACTGATGCAATCGCTAAACTACTCGATCAAGAAGAGAAAATTCTATCTTATGAGTTTAAAGGTACTCGTTATGACTGTGGTAGTAAGCTTGGATTTTTAATCGCTAACTATGAAATAGCTCTACAGCACAAAGAGTTAGGTAGTAAATTCAAAGAATATCTTCAAAGTAGATAATCATTTATCAATATTTGATAAATATTGTCAAATATTGATAGGGTAAACATAGTCAAAAATTCTAATAAATATGCTAATATGATTTTAATTGTGTTTTAAAATTAATAGATATGTCATATTCAAATTTTCAAGTTTCAGAAGAGTTTATAGCTCAAGCTAATGTTAATGCTGAGCAATATGAAGCTATGTATAAAGAATCAATAGAAAATCCAGAAGCATTTTGGTCGAAGCAGGCTAATTATATTAGCTGGCATAAACCTTTTGATAAGGCTTTTGCAAGTAGCTTTGATCCTGTAGATATTCAATGGTTCAAAGGTGGTGAGCTAAATGTTTGTTATAACTGTGTTGACAGGCATTTAGTAGACAAGGCGAACAAGGTTGCTTTTGTATGGCAAGCAGATGACCCATATCACACTAAGAATATTACGTACAGAGATCTCTATCACAGAGTATGTGAGATGGCTAATATACTTGAGGCAAATGGTGTCAAAAAAGGAGATGTCGTAACTATATATATGCCAATGATACCAGAGGCAATATATGCGATGCTTGCTTGTGCACGTATAGGAGCTATGCACTCAGTTGTATTTGGAGGTTTCTCAGCAGAAGCACTTAAGCAGAGAATTATAAATGCAAATAGTAAATTTGTAATTACAGCAGATGAAAGTATTAGATCAGGTAAGAGAATACCTCTTAAAAAAAGTGTAGATAGAGCAATCTCTGGTTTAGACTTCGTTAGAAATGTCCTAGTTGTGAGTAGAACTAAGACAAAAGATATGGTTTGGAACGATATAGATCTTTGTTATGAAAAAGAGTGTGCTAAGGTCTCTGATGAACATAAGATAGAATTCTTTGATGCAGAAACTCCATTGTTTATGCTATATACTTCAGGCTCAACTGGTACTCCAAAAGGTCTTGTTCATACTTCAGGAGGCTATCTTGTTTACGCAAGTATGACTCATAAATTAGCTTTTGATCTAAAAGATGATGATGTATATTGGTGTACCGCTGATATTGGTTGGATTACTGGGCATAGTTATGCTGTTTATGGTCCGCTTGCTAATGGTTGTACCTCCTTAATCTTTGAAGGTGTTCCAACATACCCAGATGCTTCTAGAATGTGGAAAGAAGTTGATAGGCATAATGTGAAATCCCTATATACAGCGCCAACTTTGATCAGATTATTAATCAAAGCTGGAGATCAGTACCTTAAAGATTCAGATAGAACTTCATTAAGAGTATTAGGATCTGTTGGAGAACCTATTAATCCAGAAGCATGGAACTGGTTTGTAGAGAAGGGCGCAAATAATCAAGCACCTCTTGTTGATACTTGGTGGCAAACTGAAACTGGTGGACATATGATTCTGCCATTACCAGGTGCTCATAAACTAAAACCAGGATCGGCATCTAAACCTTTCTTTGGTGTTGACGTAGCTTTATTAGATACTGATGGTAAAGAGATTGAGGGAGTTGGCAAAGGAGCTCTATGTATTAGAACTGCGACTCCTGGTATGGCTAGAACTATTTATGGTGACCATGATAGATATATTCAAACATACTTTAGCAGTTTTAAAGGTTTCTATTTCTCAGGTGATGCAGCCAGAAGAGATGAAGATGGTTATATATGGATAGAAGGTCGTATGGATGATGTTATTAACGTATCAGGCCATAGAATGGCAACTGCTGAAATAGAAGCTGTATTGAATACTCATTCTAGCGTTGCAGAATCAGCTGTAGTTGGTATGCCTCATGATATCAAAGGTGAAGCAATTTATGTCTATTGCATATTAAAAGATGGTCATGATGGTAAAGGTGCTGGAGATGAGTATCTTGATAGCATCAGAAAAACATTGGTATCTTATATTAGACAAGAGATTGGTCCAGTAGCAAGTCCAGATGTGATTCAGTTTACTCCAGATTTACCAAAAACTCGTTCTGGTAAAATTATGAGAAGAATTTTGAGAAAAATAGCTGCAAATGATTTTGATAATTTAGGTGACACATCTACACTTTTAGATCCGAGTATAGTAGAGTATCTGATAAAAAACAGGTAGTCTAAAATTCATGAATCCTTCTTTACTACAAGGGTATGTCAAAATATTCCTAGCCTTAGTATTTTGGGCTAGTTTGTATCATATAGCTCCGCTTCCATTAGAATATGTAGATATATATTTGGTTGGCTTAATTCGTTATGTAATGGCGTCTCTTATTTTTCTTGTAGTTCACTATTTTTTTACCAAAACATTTTTCCCACGCTTAAATCTTAAACAATGGCTTTATGTTATAGCTGTTGGATTCTTTGGGGTATTTCTATATAACATAGTATTCTTATGGGCAGAGAAACTGATATCTGGAAATATTGTTGCAATTATATTTGCATTTAGTCCATGTTTGATAACTATTTTATCTAGTTACATGTTTCAGATGAAAGTCAATCAACAAGCAAAGATTGGTATATTGGTTGCACTGCTAGGTACAATCGGTGTTGTCATGTTTTCTAGTAATTCTTCTATGGAATGTTCAACTGGCATTAAAATGAATCTAGGAGAAATATTAAGTATATTAGCTGTTGTATGTTTTTCAGCTTATGCGATATTTGGTAAATGTTGTGTAAGAGCAGGTGTTGATATGATTACAATCAATACTTACGGTGCTATAGTTGGCATGATAATGTTTGCTATAGTGAGTTTATTTAAATCAGACTTTTCAGAACTTGCTCATACAGATATTAAGTTTTGGGGTAGTATGCTATATATAGCGGCATTTGCAACCGTATTAGCTTATCTGTGGTATCTAAGAGCACTTGAGGAAATAGGAGTTTATAAGACAGCTGTTTTTCAAAATACTATGCCATTTTTAGTTATTTTGATTGGTTTTGTCATATATGGCGAAACAATTTCTATCTTATCATTGCTTTTTGGTGGAGTTGTGTTTTTGGGTGTATATATGACAAATGTAGCAGTTAGTAAAAGAGTATAGGTTATAATCTATTTTTAAAGTCAGCTCCATATGGTGAATATGTGAATCCTATACTCTCACGATTATGAACTTCAACAAGTCTTGAGTGAAGATCAGAACTGGTTGATGAATCTCTATGAAATTTGTTCCATTGATTATTTTTATAGGCATCTTTACAACCTACAAGTAGAAAAGTTAGAATTATTAAGCCTACAATTTTCTTAAGCATAGTTGTAAATTACTTTAGCAATTAATAATAAGATTAATAATATATATTATCAGATTAGACTAATGAATAAAGATTTCTAGAGTATATTATTTGTATAAGTACGGTTTTCACTAATTAACTTTTAATGGGTGCCATTATTTTTTTCTATATACACGTAAATTAATAGTAGTTATCCTAAGTCAATTTTTATTTATCTATATAAGAGTATATGAATAGTAGAGGATTCTCTCTAATAGAGCTAATAATTGTTATAGCGATAATTGCTATCATAGCCACTATAGCAATACCAATGTACTCAAATTTCCAGATTAGAGCAAAGCTTTCTGGTGCAGATATTGCAGCTCGAAATTATATTAATCAGATTACTCATTATATATATGAAACTGGAAAATTTCCCGATGAAAACTCTGATCTTTGGGGATGTGTTGAAATAAATAAAGATAATGTTGTACAAGTGTGTAAAGAAAGAGTAGATGCTCAGAATGCAAGTATTAAAGTTTATGTTGAACCAACTTTGATACCTGATGTTACTGAACCGTACTATCAGTATGATTTGGTATTGACTGAGTAGGAGATTAAACTAAGAGGTATAGTTATGAAATTTAAAAAAATAGTAGTTTTATTAGGTGGTTTTTTATTGGGTGATATTGCTTCAAATGCTGCAAATCTTGAAGTGACTAAATCTGCAGGGAATTTATCTAGTAGTATGGTTCCTGGTGTAGCTAATGATAGTGATACAACAGATGAAGTATCTAACACTATAACTGATACAACATCTGCTCCAACAATTGAAGATACTCGAGCAGCATTAATTGCATCTGGTGATATTGTACAACAAGCTATTCCAACTAAATCTTTATTAAATGATCAGAAAAGTTATTTAAATGAAGAGGGTACACATGGATTTGAATGGGTTGGTACTCCTGAGGAGGGACATCTTGAAATTGCTGCACCAGATGGTTCGAGGCTTGCTCTTGAACTTCCTGAAAAGGTTGGATATAGATACTCTTGGGGAGATCGTTATTGGGGTCTAAAAGATGCTGAAGGTAATAGTTATTCAATTAATTTACATGATAATGGTAGTATAGATGCTTGGCTAGGTTCAAAAAATGTCTATTCAAACTATGATTATGGAGATCCTGCGAAAAATAAAACATTAGAAAAAGCGCCTCAAGGATTCCAAGATCTTTTTACGGCTATTAAAGAAGAATAATAATAATATTAAATTTAGTATTTATTTACATCTTTACTTCTTCTAAAAACCACCTATCAAGAGAAATTATACAGTTTCCATATTTAATAGACTCATAAGTTCCTCCATTATATGCAGAGCTAATGTTTGAGCATATATTGTTACGGTATTTTTTAAATTCTTTGATGTTAGAGTCTTTGAGAGAATCTAGTTTTTTATCATACATTTGCATTTGTGTCTTAAGGCATTGATTAATCTCATAGGTATTACCATCACATATTGGATTATTAGCAAAAACTAGTATTGGTAGAAACAGTGAGAGTATTATTCTAAGCATTATTTTATATCCTATATTTCGATGATATGACTATCTAAATCAAGAAAGTCGATGATTTTATTTTTTTCTGTTGTCGTAATAAAAACTTGTGATTTTAGATTTTTGAGATAGCTAAAGAGAGTTTTTGTATGAGTACTATCAAGTTCAGATGTTATATCATCTATTAGATAAATACATTTGTTTTCATTTTCTGAATTATGAATCTCTCCTTGTGCTAATTTGATTGCACAAATCAGTAGTTTCTGTTGGCCACGGGAAAAGATATCTTGTATTGGTTTATGATTTATAGTTAAAACTATATCAGCTTTGTGAGGACCGTGATTAGTGACATTGTATCTATTATCAGAGTCAAATGATTCTTCTAAAACATGTACTAGACTTTTATGTGAGTTCCAACCACGGAAGTAATCTATATCAAGTTTTAAATCTGGATTAAATTGTGACAGAACTTCATATATTTTAGGTTTTAGTTTTATAAAATAAGCTTGTCTTTTGTAATCTAGAATATCAGCAAACTCACATAATTTTTTATCTATCCCGTTGATATAAGCCTTTGGGTAGTTTTGTTTAAGAGCAGAATTTCTTTGCTTGATAAGAAATTTAGTTTGTTGCCATATTTTTAAAAAAGTTTTATCAAGATAAAAAGCGCCCCAATCAAGTACTTTACACCTTTGTTGAGCGCCAGAGTTTATGATATTGAAACTTTCAGGATTCATTAATTGAATAGGCAAAACACGAGTTATTTCAGTATGATTTTTTTGAATTTCGCTATTTAATTTTGAAATATTATTACTATTTTTTTTACGTGATAGTGAGATGACTACTTCATCAGGGTTATAAGCTTTTGTATAGACTATAAATTCATCACTGTCATGGTTAATTATACGATTAAGCTGTGAGCTACGAAATGATCTACTATGTGACAGAAAATATATCGACTCAAGAATAGATGTTTTGCCAGAACCATTTTTACCAACTATAAAATTTATACTATTTTTAAAATCAAAACTCTTAAAAGGAATATTTCTAAAGTTTTGTAAGCGTAAGTTGGCTATATACATTTTTTAGATAAATTCTAAGCTAGTATTATAAATTTGTTGTTTTAGTATATCAGGATTTAGTTGATAAATATCGTTAAGCAATTCAAAAATTGTAGGTATATTTTCTGGAGTGTTAATATCTTCAGAACTAGTATAAAGTCGCATATCAGGTGAGTCTGTTTCTAAAACAATATTTTTAGGGTTAATCTTTTGTAGAGTTTGTTTAAGTTTTGATTGTGGGTGAGAGATAATTCCTCCAATGCCTAATCTAAAGCCAAGATCTATATACTGTTGTGCTATAGTGTCATTTGCATTAAAAGCATGAATAATACCACCATTAATAAATTTTAAATCTTTAATGATTCGTAAAACTTCATTATGAGATTTTACAGCATGAATAATTACTTGTTTATCGAGATTTTTAGCAATAGCTATTTGCACTGAAAAAAATTCTATCTGTTTATCAAAATTTTCAAATCTTTTATCTAGACCAATTTCCCCAATTATTTTAGTTGAGTGTTTATTACTATATTCTTCTAAAGTATTTAAGTCAGAGATACTATGATTATTAATAAATACTGGATGTAAGCCAAAACAAATAGAGATATTATTATATTGTTGATTAAGTTGAATTAGATTGTCCCAATTATTTCTTTGAGTAGCAGGGTTTATAAAGTGAGTAATACCTAATTCATCACTGTTTTGTAATATTGCATCTCGTGTCTTATCAAAAATAGTAAAATCTAAGTGACAATGCGTATCAATAAACATAGATGTTTAGTTAAATTCTTTGGTTTATTAAGTTATAATATAGCGCAATATATATAACAATTATACTTTTCAGCATACTTGAGAGTATTAATAAAATAAACATTTATCTATAAGGTTTGTAAATGAGCAAAGTTACAAAAGATTTTTTATTTGAATTAGGGACAGAAGAACTACCTCCAAAAGCATTACGCAGTTTAGCAGAGTCTTTGTTAAATAGTGTAGAAACTCAATTGAAAGACGCAAAAGTTGGTTTTGGCGGTACCAAGTGGTTTGCTTCACCTCGAAGATTATCTTTTATAATCAAAGACTTAGCTGAGTCTCAAGAAGACATAGTTGTTGAAAAGCAAGGCCCACTAGTTAGTATCGCTTATAAAGATGGTGAGCCAACAAAGGTAGCTTTAGGTTTCGCAAGTTCTTGTGGAGTAGAGCTTGATCAATTAGATAGAATCGAAACTCCAAAAGGTGACAAACTTTTTTATAAAACTATACAATCTGGTCAACTAACTGTTTCTTTGTTGCAAGAAATTATTACAAAAGCACTTAAGCAATTACCGATTCCAAAAATGATGCGTTGGGGTGATTCTGTTGTTGAATTTGTGAGACCTGTACATTGGGTGCTAGCATTATATGGTAGTGAGACTGTTGATATTGAGATTTTAGGACATAAAGCTTCTAATATTACTTATGGACATAGATTTCATTATCCTGATGCAATATCTATCAATGAGATTGCTGAATATGAGAGAGTATTAGCTGAAGCCAAAGTTCTTGTCGATTGGGAGAAACGCAAGCAAATGCTAATTGAACAAGCCAAAAAGATAGCTAAAGAAAATAACTATAAAGTAATTTTGGATGATGATCTTGTTGAAGAGGTTTGCGCTATTGTAGAATATCCAAATGCTATGCTATGTAGTTTTAATAAAGATTTCTTGAGAGTTCCGCAAGAGGCTTTGATATCTTCAATGGAAGAACATCAAAAGTGTTTTGCATTATTAGATAGTGATAATAATCTTGTTGCAAATTTTATTACAATCTCAAATATTGAGAGTAAGAAGCCTGAGCTTGTAACATCTGGTAATCAAAAAGTTATGAACGCAAGATTAGCTGATGCGGCATTTTTCTATGATACAGATCTGAAGAAATCTTTAGAACAATTATTACCTAGATTAGAGAATGTTACATTCCAAAATAAACTTGGAAATATGTATCAAAAAGCTCAAAGAATTGCTAATACAGCACAGAAATTAGCAGATTTGAATAATGTAGATAGCCAACAAGCTTACAGAGCTGGTTTATTAGCTAAGGCTGATTTGATATCTGATATGGTATTTGAGTTTACTGATTTACAAGGGATAATAGGCAAGTATTATGCAAAAGCACATGGTGAAACAGATATCGTTGCTGATGCTATAGAACAGCAGTACTGGCCAAAATATTCTGGTGCAGAATTACCAAGGACTGATGTCGCAGCTTGTGTTGCACTAGCAGAAAAGTTAGATACTTTAGTTGGGATATTTGGAATTGGTCAAAAACCAACAGGAAATAAAGATCCATTTGCTCTAAGAAGATCAGCGATTGGTATTCTGCGTATTCTAAGAGATACAAATATTGATATAGCTTTAGAAAAGGTTATTGAAATTGCATTAGATAGCTATAAAGAAGTGAATAGCTTAGAGTTTAGTTCTGATATAAAAGCAGAAGTAGTATCATTCTGTCTAGATAGACTAAAAAATCTATATAAAGATGAGGGTGTTGCTGTAAATATCTTTGAATCAGTAATTAATACTAAATATGATTCAATCAAGGATTTTGCAGCTAGAATAATGGCTGTAACTAGTTTTATATCTACAGATAAAGCTCAGAGTCTTATAGCATCAAATAAGCGTGTTGCTAATATTCTTAGTAAGAACGCATCTGAAGATAAAAAGTACTCTTATAATATTGAGATAGCTAAAACAGTAGGCAATGAGTATGAGCTAGCTCTTGCTTATAGCATAGAAGAAATAAGCGCTGATCTTGATAAGTATCTAGGTAATAGAGAATATAACTATGCTTTAGAGCTTTTGACTTGTTTAGATAAGGTTATCGCAGAGTTTTTTGAAAATGTTATGGTTATGGATGATGATGCCAGTGTCAGAGATAATCGAATTGCATTACTTGCAACTATTCATAAAATGTTTGTTGGTGTAGCTGATATTTCAAAACTTTAATCTTAAAATATTTATTTCATTATTTTTCTGCTTTATTATATTTAATAAAACAATCTTTTTTAAAAAATATGTCAGAACAAAAAAATGCTTTAGGTGGTATATTGAAGCCGTGTTGTTTAGAGCCTAAGACTGGGTTTTATAGAGATGGTTTTTGTCGTACTGATAATCATGATCATGGCTTACATGTTGTATGTGCCATTATGACCAAAGAGTTTCTAGAGTATACAGCATCAAGAGGCAATGACTTGTCTACACCTAATCTTTTATTTGATTTTCCAGGACTCAAACCTGGAGATAAATGGTGTCTATGTGCGTTGAGATGGTTAGAGGCATATCAAAATGGAGTAGCTCCAGAAGTAGTGCTTGAGTCAACTAATGAGAAAGCTCTACAAGTAGTCAAGAAAGAGTATTTGTTAGAAAGGGCGTATTCTGTAGAGGTTTAGCTTCTATTAGCTTTTTTATTTAGCTTATAAATTCCAAAAAGTAGTATAACTGTTGCTAATGCAAAGATGAACTGAGCAATTGGTGACGCTACTACCAAGTCTCTACCATGATAGAAACTTATAAAGTAACTACCACTTGCCGCAATCATATTTTTGATAAAGTTTACAATTGAATTAGCTGTACCAAAACTATGATCAATTTGATCTATTGCAAATGAATAAATAAGAGTTGAACTAAAAGCAACGCTAGCACACAAAACAAACATTATAACAGTATAGATAAAAGCATTGTCTAGTTTTAGAGCATTAAATAGAATCAAAATAATACAGCTTAACGCTATTAATATGACACTATAGTATAAAAATTTTAATTGTTGAACATGGTGTGAGTTCTTTTTGATAATAACATTTGCAAGTATAGAGCCTAAGCAGCAAACTCCATAGTAGATACAGTACCATAAAGATCCGGTAGCATAATCACCTAAATATATTAAAGCTGATGATGATATAAAGATAAAAAGAGTCGCAAAAATAGTTCCACTAGCGATTGTAGCAAGCATAAAGCGAGGATTAGTTAAATGTTGGAAGTAGCTTGGGATTAATTTTATTAGGCTAGATTTTCTATCTTTAGACTCTAGAGTTTCTTCGATTAGAAAAGCACATAGAAGCATAACTACACCATATATAGTTAAAAAGTGAAATGTACTTTGCCAAGTATGAGTTAAATTTGTAAGAATAGTACCAATTATTGGAGCTACTATGGGGGCTATTAACAATATTATAATTATCGATGCTACAAGGTTTGTAAGTTTGGCTCCTTTGTAGCAGTCACGAGCAATTGAGAAGGCTATTACAGCACCTACTGAGTCGGATAACCCCTGTATTAAACGCATTATTTCAAGCATTTTGAAGTTATAACTATACGAACATAAGACAGTACTTATGATATAGATTACGCTACCGATGATAATAACTTTTTTGCGTCCATATTTATCAGAGATAGCTCCCCAAAAAAGCATACCAAATGAAAAGCCAATAAAATATGTTGCAAATGTTGTAAGAACAGTACTATTACTAACACCAAAGTCATTAGCTATCAGAGGAATAGCAGGAGCGTAAGTGTTGACAGCTAGTGGCGGAAGGGCAGCAAACAATGCCAATACTATAGGGAATAATTTAGAATCTCGAGTTATATTTTTCATATGTAGATAGCAGAGAATATGTTATATATTTTTTATGGTATCAAGTATATACTCTTTTAAATTTTTACCAACTATTTCATATCTCCAACCAACTAATAGCTTATTACCCGAGTAGTTAGGGTCGATACTAAGATTATATGCTACTGAGCGAATATCTTTTCTTGATGCTATTAATGAAGCATCAAACTTGAAGTTTCTTGTTTGATTATCAAAAAAAGTAGTTATTTTATCATTTATCTCGGTGGAGATTTTAGCTCCAGATTTTTGCTCTAAGTTTATATGCTCTAGACTCTGTTTAGAGTTAATAACTGTTATTATACTTTTTTTGATCCAAGGCTTAAGTTTTTTTAGTTCTTCAGTATCAAATGAGTTTAAAGACTTAGGATTTTTATGAGCTATAGCATAAAGAACTTTATTATCAAAAATAAATCTAACAGGAATATTTTTTTGTTGAGCCATAGATTCACGCCATTGAGCTACTAATATAGCGTTTTTTTGTGTTTTTTCACTAAATTTTTGGATATTACCAATTTTATTGTGAATATTCTCAACAGTGTTAAATTCTGTTTTTTGTATCTCTAATAGTTCCTCATAGAAGTATTGCTTGTAATCAGTTTGATTAAGTTTTGATTTAAGATGATATTTGATTTCTATAAGATGCTCAACATCTTTTAGAGCATAGTCAAACTGCTTTTGAGAAAGTGGCCTTTTACGCCAGTCTGAAAACTGTGATTCTTTCTCCATTTCAATATCAAGTATATCTTTGAGTAGAGCCTTGAGAGATATTTGCGATTGAGTACCTAAAAATGAAGCTGCAAGCTGAGTATCAAAAATATTATTAACTTCACAATCAAAAAATCTTCTTATAATCGGGATATCATTTGTTGCAGAATGGATTATTTTTTGGATATTCGTATCCTCAAAAATATCTTTAAGTTTACTAAAATCAAGATCTTCTAGAGTATCTATCAAAAAGATTTCATTTTCAGTAGCTATTTGTACAAGACAAAGCTCTGGGTAATATGTACGCATCCAGTAAAATTCTGTATCTACAGCTATTTGTGAAGTGCTTTTAAGAATTTTAATCACATTATTTAATTGTTTATTTGTATTAATTATCATCGTTTTTTTAGTTAAAATACTTATAGAAATTTAAACTTGTCTATTTAGTTAGTATAAAAATTTATATATGTTAACATTTTTCATAAACTTATTGTTTAATAAAATTAGATGATTGCGGATAATTCTAAAGATTTTGATTTAAAAAGTTTCTTGGCAAACTTAACCACACACTCTGGTGTTTATCGTATGCTTGATAAGCACGGCGAGATAATCTATGTTGGTAAAGCAAAGAATCTTAAGAATCGGGTAAATAGTTATTTTTCTAAAGGCGCGAAAGATAGTAAAACTCTAATGATGGTAGAGCAAGTAGCTAGAATTGAGATAACTATTACTCCTAGTGACTATGAAGCATATTTGTTAGAAAATAATCTCATTAAGCAACATCGCCCTAAATATAATATTTTATTTAAAGATGATAAAAGTTATCCATATCTAGTAATTTCTCGTGATAAATTTCCTAGAGTATCTTTTTATCGTGGTAAATCAGCATATAAAAAAGGTCAATGTTTTGGACCTTATGTATCTATATCATCAGTTAAGAATACTCTAAATATTATCCAAAAAATTTTTCCAATTCGTCAATGTGAAAACTCATACTATAAGTCTAGGGTTAGGCCATGTTTGCAATATCAAATTAAACGCTGTCTAGCACCATGTGTAGGCTTGGTTTCTCAAGAGCAATATGATGAACAGCTAGCTATTTTGAAGAAGTTTTTAGCTGGGAAGTTTAGTAGTGTTTTAGAAGAAATTTCAGCTAAAATGTATCAGGCTTCTGAAGATATGGAGTATGAAAAGGCTCAAGTATATCGCGACCAGTTAGTGATATTACGCAAACTACAGCAGCAGCAAATAGTCGATATTCAAGAAGATAAAACATTTGATGTAATCGGTATCTATATGCAAGATAGCTATGCAAGTATAGCCTTATTACAAATTCAAAATGGTGATGTTGTCGCAGATAGACATTGGAGTATCGATGCCAAAGGGCAGGATAAAACTTCAATAATGCATGCATTCTTATCACATTTTTATTTAGGTGATGAAATTCGTAATATTTGGCCTAAAAATATAATCATATCAAAAGTTGAGTTTGCTGATATTACTGATCTTATGAATAGTATCTCTCAAAAAATTGGTCAAGCCATAAATTGGATAGTTGTACCAGCTGCTGACAATCTTAAGTGGTTGAAATTAGCTGAGGTAAATGCGCGACAAAAGTTAAGCATCTACACAAGTTCAAAATCTCAGTATCAAAAACGCTTAGAATCACTCAAAGAATTTCTTGAGTTAGAAAAAGATATTAAGCGTATTGAGTGTTTTGATATTTCACATTTCCAAGGTGAGGCAACTATAGCGTCATGTGTAGTATATACAGATGAGGGTGAAGATCGTAAATCTCATCGCAGATACAATATCAAAGATATCAAAGCAGGTGATGATTATGCAGCAATTCATCAGGCAGTATCGCGTCGAGTTAGTTCAGGATTAGAAGCTGATAATCTTCCTAATGTTATGATAATAGATGGTGGTAAAGGGCAGATTCATCAAGCAGAAGCAGTTTTTAGAGAGTATGGAATTCAAGATAAAGTCCAGCTTGTAAGTTTAGGTAAAGGTGTTGAGCGTATAAGTGGTAAAGAAAAAATCTACAAAGGTTTTGATGATACCGAATATACATTAGATGAACACAATCCAGGGTTTTTATTATTACGACAAGTTAGGGACTCTGCTCATGATCATGCAATTAAGGGTCAGCGTAAAAAAGTAAGTGCAAATAGACAATCATCAATTATTGAAGAAATAGAAGGAGTTGGACCAAAGCGCCGTAAAGCTTTGATAATGTATTTTGGAGGCTGGCAAGAACTATCTAGAGCTTCTGTTGATGAAATCGCAAAAGTCAAAGGGATTAGTAAAAAACTAGCTCAAGAGATTTGGGAATGTTTTCATTAAAAAATACTAAACATCAGCAACATAATGGCGTAGAATATTCGCATTTTAAAAACTATCAAATTAAAAAAATGAATAAAAAAAGTTTGCTATTAGTTATTTTAGGAATATTTTCAATATTCTTCTGTTATTTCTTTGTCGATAGACAAATTGTTTGGTTTCTATATGAGCATAATTCTCGACAATATACAATTATGAAGTTTTTTTCAGATGATATTATTTCATTTATAAAAGTTTTGGTATTTGTATTTTATGTATACTATTTCATTAAGCTTATACTCAAAAAAGTAGTAGATACTGACACAAAATTTTTGCTAGTAGCTAATGCAATTATAATTGGACAATTTATTAAAGATATTCTAAAGGGGATTTTTGGTAGATATTGGACGGAAACTTTTAAGAACAATCCTTCTTTGATTAGAAATGATTTATATGGATTCAATTGGTTTACATTTGATAATATAAATAATTCTTTTCCATCTGGTCATGCTACATTTATATTTTCATTTAGTGTAAGTATGTGGATTTTATTTCCAAAGTATAGATGGCTTTGGACATTGTTGGCATTTTTAGTCGTGGTTACGCAATTGCTACAATACTTTCACTTTGCTAGTGATTTAATTGCTGGATCAATGCTTGGATCAATAGTTGGGTATTATGCAGCCCAGTCTTATAATCAGAAATTTAAACAGTCTAAATAAAAATACAAATCTTACAAAACTATAGTTATAAAATGTCGATATGTTAGAATTATTACAAATATTTAATATTTGATTTAATTAGACAAAAATAATAATGGAAAAGAAACAAGTTAAAGCAGTATCACTAATCTCTGGTGGTCTTGATTCGATGCTTGCAACAAAGATGATGCTAGAGCAGGGTATACATGTAGAAGGCATAAATTTTTTTACTGGTTTTTGTGTTGAGGGACATACTCACGCAATTCGTAAGCAAGATAAAGAAAAGCAAAAACGTAACAATTCACTATGGGTTGCTGAGCAGTTAGGGATTAAGTTACATATTATTGATGTGATTGAAGAGTACAAAGATGTCTTACTAAATCCTAAATATGGCTATGGTGCGAATATGAATCCATGTTTAGATTGTAAGATTTTTATGGTTCGTAAAGCAAAAGAATGGGCAAAGGAAAATGGCTTTGATTTTATAATTACAGGTGAAGTAATAGGTCAAAGACCAATGTCACAGCGTAAAAGTACAATGCCAGTTGTTCAAAAACAATCAGGAGTAGATGATTTATTACTTAGACCTTTGAGTGCTAAAAACTTACCAGAAACAAAACCTGAAAGAGAAGGTTGGGTTGATAGATCTAAGCTGATGGGAATCAAGGGGAGAGGCAGAAAAGATCAAATGAGAATGGCGCGTGATTGGGGTATAGAAGATTATGCATCTCCTGCTGGAGGATGTTGTTTTCTTACTGATAAACAATACTCTGATAAACTAGTTGATTTATGGCAGGCGCGTAACTCAAAAGAGTATGAATTTGATGATATCATGCTTCTTAAAGTAGGTAGACATATTCGTTATAAACCTGAATATAAACTTATAATCGGTCGTGAAGAAGGTGAAAATAATTATTTAAATGGCTATAAAAATCAATTTACTCATGTATACTGCTCATCTCATCAAGGTCCTTTAATTCTTATTGATGGCGACTTTGACAAGGCTGATGAAGATTTTACGGCACAAATTTTAGGCAGATTTACTCAGGGTAAAAATGCTGAAAGCGTAACAATGGTGTTTAACTATCTTGACAGTACTAGTAAGGAAGTTGTAGTTAAGCCAATGCCTGCTGATGAAATTCAAAAAGAGTGGTATATATAATGCAACAATTAAATTTAGAAAGACTTCTTTGCCCGATGCCAGTTATCAAAACACAAAATACTTTGAAAGCTATGCAGACAGGGGAACAACTAAAAGTAGTTTGTACAGATCCTGGGACTATGCATGATATTCCAGCATGGTGTAAAGTGAATGATTATATACTTGTAAAAGCAGAACAAGTAGCAGATAAATATGAATTTATAATAGAGGTGAAATAGTGGATCATTCAGTTTTAAATGTATTAGTTTGTCCAGTTTGTAACTCAAGCTTACATTATGACAAAGAAAATCAACTCTTAATTTGTAAGGCTGATAAATTAGCCTATCCAATTCGTGAGAATATTCCAGTAATGTTAGTTGAAGAAGCCAAAAAACTAACTCTAGAAGAGGTGAAAAAATATGGTTAATATTCATGTTGTAATCCCTGCTAGGCTTAAATCAACACGCCTACCTGGCAAGATGCTTGCAGATATTGCTGGTAAGCCAATGATTCAAAGAGTATATGAGCAGGTAGCTAAATCAAAATTTAAGAGCATAATTATAGCTACAGACTCTCAAGAAATAAAAGAAGTTGCAGAAAATTTTGGTGCAAAAGTAATATTGACAAGAGATGATCATGAGTCAGGTACAGATAGGATAGCTGAGGCTGTTACTAAGCTAGGTTTTGCTGATGAAGATATTGTTGTTAATGTACAGGGTGATGAACCTTTGATCCCTGTTGAAAATATCGAACAAGCAGCACAATTATTAATCGAAAAGCCAGAAGCAGTTGTCTCAACATTATGTGAGAGAATTACTGAAGCAGAAGATATATACAACCCAAATAATGTCAAAGTTGTTTTTGATAGAAATAATTATGCTTTGTATTTTAGTAGAGCCTCAATCCCTTTTGAAAGAGGTTTTTCAGAGAATCATCAAGTTAGTATATCTGAATTCTTTAGGCATATTGGTATATATACTTATAGAGTTGGCTTTTTGAAGCACTATGCGGAGCTTGCAATATCACCAATCGAAAAATATGAAGCTCTTGAGCAATTAAGAGTATTATATAATGGTTATAAAATTGCTGTTGAACAATCAGCTAAACCAACTCCTGCAGGTGTTGATACGCTTCAGGATTTAGAAAAAGTAAGGAAACTATTTGATGTTTAAACTAGATTCTCGTTTAGAGGCAGATACTTTTGAAGTTTGCGAATACTTAGATTGTAAAATTTTGCTAATGAATAATTCTATAGTACCTTGGTTCATAGTTGTACCATTTACAGATAGAACAGAGTGGTATCAGCTTGATGATTCACAGCAATATAATATCAATAAGATTATTAATAAAATATCTAACTTTATAGTTAACGAATATAAAGTAGATAAGTTAAATGTAGCTACTATAGGTAATGTGGTTAAGCAAATGCATATTCATGTAGTAGGACGTTTCGAAAATGATCCTGTATGGCCAGCTCCTGTGTGGGGTAATATTCAGTCCAAACCATATACTGAGCAAGAAATAATTAAGTTATTAGAAAAAGTCAAAGATATATTCTAGTTAAATTAATCCTTATCTATTACCTACTCTAATTAACATTTAAATTATTAATTAGTTATAATGATAATCAAACATTTTTTATTTTAAATGAGCTTGAATTTCTATGAAATTAAACAAGATATTAATAGCAGTCTCAGTTTTATTTATTCCTATACAGTTTTGTTATAGTTTTGCTCTAACAACTGGCGGGCAAATTAAAGATATTGCTCAAAACTATGCTGAGAAAAAATACGATAGACAATATAAGGTTGAAAGAACATATGATCGAGGGTTATCAGTAGTTCTAGGAGAGTATGTCGATACTGGTTGGCTATCAAGTAAAAAAGTGAATGAGTGTACTGTGTTTGTAGCTAATCAACTTGATAATAATCTTATAAATGCCAATCCAACTGTACCTAGCATAGATGGGAAGTATAATGTAAATAGTGATAATTGTGGCGAGAGTATATTGATGCCCAAGATTGAAAAATACATAGATAGTAATTTTATAGCTAACTACTATGATTTGAATACTGTAAATTTTCGTATAAAGATAAGCTATAACTCATCAGAGGATCATCGTGACTATGAGAGGTTATCATATAATAGTGAGCGAAGTTATGAGATCTTTAATCAAGATAATAACTGGAATTTGAGTGCAAAAGAGTGGTTTGATAAATATAAGGGTCAAATTAAGATTGAAAATGTTGTCATAGATATTTACGATCAACCTGAAAATCCTAAAAGTATAATAAAAGCTATAGAGTTTAGCTACAATCTAGATTCTTATCTACGTTACTTGACAAATAGCAACAATTTAGAAGGAATGTATATTCATGTAACTTCTTTAAGTTCTCAAGAGATAAAAGATAAAGGTGGATCAAAAACTAAAGTTGAGATATCGAAAGAACATCCTAGAGGAGTTATCTATAATTACTATCTAGGGATTGCTAATGCAAAAAATGAGCCACTCACAATTTCAAATATATTTGAACATGCTTATCTTACAGATTCTAATAGTGATACTGGCTATATACTTGTTAAAGATTCAAAATATTACCAGCCAATTCAGAAAATATTAGCTAAGACAATTAATAATTAGTTGTTATTCAACTATTTTTCTTAAATATTATTTATCGGAGATTTTGTGTGTCCCTTGACAAGCTTTTGAAATATAAAAAGTAGGCTTTATATTAAACTTTTTAGAATAGTTTTTTTCTAAGTACTCAGTATAATCCTTCAAAAGTTTGGTTGGCAAAAGGTGTATGGTTGAGCCTCCAAAGCCACCACCGGTCATTCTAGCTCCATATACTCCAGCAAAACTTTGAGATAGCTCGACTAAGTAATCAAGCTCATTACAACTAACTTTATAATCATTTTTTAAAGAGTTGTGAGATTGGTACATTAGTTTACCTAAATTACTCCAATCTTTAGTTGTCATTGCACTAGTAGCATCTACCACTCTTTGATTCTCTGTGTAAACATGTAATGCCAGTTTATAGTCTGCTTCGTTAAAATTAGCTTTAGTATGCTCTAATTTTTCTATATTTAGCTCGCGTAAGGATTTTATATTATTAAATTTAGCTATATCTTCACAGACTTGACGACGTTTATTATAAGCAGAATCTGCTAGATTGTGTTTAATATTTGTATCACAAATAAGCACCGATAGGTTATCAAGCTCAAAAGGTATGTTGTCACAATGATTATCATTACAATCAATCATTGTTGCAGCACTCTGCTTTGAAAATAAACAAGCCATCTGATCCATAATTCCACATTTTGTACCAATATATTCATGCTCAACTTTTTGAGCAATTTTTGCAAGCTCAAGCTTAGATATGTTTAGCTCATAAATCTCATTATAAGCATAAGCTAATGCAGTATTTAATGAAGCAGATGATGAAAGACCAGCCCCGAAAGGTAAATCACTAAAGATATAAATATCTGCTCCTTTGATATCTTTATAGAAATCTAATTTAATTATATTTATAACGCCTTTTATATAGTTTTGCCATGTGTTTGATACTTCTTGCTGTATTTCATTGATATTAAAAGAAGTTGAGTCATCAAGATTTTCACTATAAACATTTACAATATTGTCACTTCTTGTTGCGATAGATATAAAAGTACCTTTGTTGATAGCAAATGGCATTACATAACCATTATTATAATCAGTATGTTCTCCAATTAAATTTACTCTGCCAGGCGAGAAAAAAACTTTGGGGTCTCTATCATAAAGTCTAACGAAACGATTGATTAGATTATCTTTGATACAGTCCATCATAATTATAGCTCTCTTAAAACTTGTGCTGCTAACTCTGGAGTAATATCTCTTTGTGATTCTCCAAGCATTTCAAAACCAACCATGAACTTTTTAACCGTTGCTGAACGTAATAATGGCGGATAGAAATGTGCATGAAGCTGCCAGTAATCAGACTCTGTAGCATTTATTGAACCATGCCAACCCATTGAATATGGGAAAGAGGTATCAAATAGCTTATCATATTTTACTAATAGTACTTTTAGAGCATTAGCAAGTGATTTTCTTTGCAAATTATTCAGATGATTAATATGAGCACATTTGAATTTTGGTAGTAATAATGTTTCATATGGCCATGTTGCCCAAAATGGTACAACAATTAACCAGTCATCATTTTGATAAACAATTCGGTCTTTTTCCTTTATTTCTCTATCGGCGTAATCTATCAGCATACTAGATTTGTTTTTCTCAAAATATTGTTGTTGCGACTCATACTCTTTTTGAGCTTCTGTAGGTAAGAAATCACAAGCCCAAATTTGTCCATGAGGATGAGGATTTGAGCAACCCATAATTGAACCTTTATTTTCAAAAACTTGTACCCACTGATATTTTTTACTGAGTTGATTGACTTCAGTCGCCCATAAATCTACAACTTTAGTTATATCTTCTTCTTGCATTGACGCCATTGTTAGATTATGTTTAGCAGAAAAACAAACAACCTTAGCAATACCTGCAGCACTACTTAATTTAAATAAATCATCATTTATTTCAAGTTTAGGATCTATTTTTTCTTTAGAAAGTGCTGAGAAATCATTCTCAAATACAAAAGTTTCTTTGAAGTCAGGATTTACTTCTCCATTTGCTCGAGTATTAGTTGGACAAAGATAACATTTATCATCATACTCAGGAAGGGTGTTTTTTTGTGTTTCTTCTGATTGACCTTGCCAAGGTCTATTTAATCTGTGAGGGGACACTAATACCCATTCGTTAGTCAAAATATTTTTACGACGATGGGAGGATTTTAGTTGTGAGACTGTAGCTGAAATCTTCATTTATAATTAAAAAAATGTTGTTTTGTATTTTGAGTATAGTATATCATGAGTAACTGGAGTATTTAGTAAAAATTAATATAGGAAGTTTGTATGCAGAGTGAAAAAAAAATTAATTTTGTAGTCATTCGTGTGGCTATAATAGCAGCACTTGCTGGTCTACTTTTTGGTATGGATATTGGCTATGTAAATGGTTCATTACATTTTATATCCCAGACATTTGACTTGAGCGTAGCTGAGAGTGGCCATGTATCTAGTGTGTTATTATTAGGTGCTGCATGTGGAGCATTGTGTAGTGGCTTTTTATCAAAGCATTATGGTCGTAGAAAAGTCTTATTAATTGCAGCAGCTATATTTTCTATATTTACAATTGTGGGAATTTTGGCACCTAATTATGAAGTATTTATTTCATCAAGATTTATTTTGGGTATAGCAGTAGGTATAGCTTCATTTATAGCTCCATTATATCTATCTGAGATAGCACCTAAAGAGTTTAGGGGAGCACTTATAGCCTTGTATCAGTTAATGATTACTATTGGCTTATTTTTGGTTTTCTTGACAAACTCTGCATTAGAAAGTACTGGTTCATGGAGAATAATGTTAGCAGTATTAGCAGTTCCATCTGTGATAATGTTTTTTGGGTGTTTGACATTGCCAAGAAGCCCAAGATGGTTGGTATTAAAGGGTAATAATGAAGAAGCTGCGTTAGTTCTTAAGAAGATAAGATCAAGTGAAGCAGAAGCTCTAGAAGAGCATGAAGAGATTAGACAAACAACTCATACAGGTGTTAGTGTTTTTTCTCTACTAAAGCAAAAGTTTTTTATAAAAGTAGTATTACTAGGTATTGCTCTACAAGCATTTCAACAATTTACAGGTATGAATGCTTTTATGTATTACTCAACTGATATTTTTAAGTTAGCAGGATTTACTAATCCTTCAACATCTACAATAGTAATTGGTTTACTTAATATGTTGACTACATTCTTAGCGATTAAGTACGTTGATAAGTTTGGACGTAAGCCTATTTTATACTTTGGTTTAAGTCTACTTATTACATCATGCCTAGTAGTAGGGTTTATATTTAAAGCTCACTTTGCATATGGTCAGCCAATGGTTTTATCTCAGACACTACAATGGACTGCGTTAATTTTTTGTCTATTATTTATTTTTGGATTTGCGATATCTATGGGGCCTGTGATTTGGATTTTATGTTCTGAGATTCAACCTATTGAGGGTAGAGACTTTGGTGTAACAGCTTCAACTATGAGTAACTGGATTTGTAATGCTATTATTGGTAACTTTGCACTAACTTGGTTAACTTTCCATCCTGATAGTACATTCTTTGGATTTGCTATATCTTGTATAGTTTGCTTACTATTTGTGAAGTTTTTTGTACCAGAGACAAAAGATGTTTCATTGGAAGAAATTGAAAATAATCTAAGAGCTGGCAAGCGTCTAGCTAAGATTGGTAGTTAATTTTGTAAATTATTGAGTAACTAGAGAGGTTGAAATATGGATGCTCATCAGGAATATAAAAAGATAGTCTATCTAATAGCAACAATAGCTGCATTAGGAGGTTTACTATTTGGTTTGGATCAGGGTTTTATCGGTAATGCAGGTGATACTCTTAACAAACTTTATGGTTTGGATGCAAAGGCTGCTGGTAGCTTCAATGCTATATTAGCAACTGGAGGTATATTAGGTACTATTTGTAGTGGTTTTTTTACTAAATTTTTTGGTAGAAAAAACACGCTAATGATTGCAGGATTTGCTTTTCTTGTTGGGGCTTTAGTATCATCATTTTTGCCTCCAATAAACATACTAACATTTTGTAGATTTCTACTTGGTTTTGGTGTTGGTTTAGCATCTTTTGCTACGCCATTGTATCTTGCCGAAACTGCTCCAACAAAGATTAGAGGATCAATTTCAACATTATTCCAGTTGATGATTACTTTTGGTATATTATTAATTTCTCTAACTAACATAATTATCGTAATGTGGTTAGGTCATGAAAAAATTTCATTATCCATGATGTTTAGTGTTATTACTGTTTTTGCATTTTTGATGTTTGTTGGGTGTTTTTTCTTGCCTAAAAGTCCAAGATGGTTATTATCAAGAGGTAGAGACCAAGAAGCTCATAAAGTTCTGACTAAACTAAGAGCTGCTCATGAGATTGATGCTGAAATAGCAGAAACTAAAAAAGTTCTTAATACAGATCATGGCTCTGTAGTAGAAAGTTTAGCTAAGAAATACTTTTGGAAAATACTAATTGTTGGTGTAATCATTCAAATGTTCCAGCAGTTAGTTGGTATTAATATGATGATTTATTATGCACCACATTTTCTATCAGATGTTGGACTTAATGTATTAGTCGCCGCATTAGCAGTATATTTAGTTAATTTCTTATCTACATTCCCAGCTATCAAATGGGTTGAAAAATGGGGTAGAAAAAAACTTTTAACTGTTGGTGCTGTTGTAATGATGTCATCACTAATAGTTTCTGCGGTTTGTTTCTATTTCATTAAACATACTCAAGATCCAGCTGATTTTATTAAGTATGTATTACTTATATCTTGTTTGGTATATATTTTTGGTTTTGCTTGTTCATGGGGGCCTGTTGCATGGACTCTTTGTTCTGAAATTTTCCCTATTAAAACTAGAGAAATAGGTATGACTGTTACAACTGTTGTTAACTGGACGTTTGCAGGAGTTGTGATTGCTAATTCAAATGTTATTATGACTAAAGTAGCATTCGGTGATGTTATTATTTTCTTAGTTTATGCTGCATTCTGTTTAGCTTCTATATTCTTCTTAAGAATGTTTGTACCTGAAACAAAAGGTACTAGCTTAGAGAAGATTGAAGATAATCTTATTTCTGGCAAAAAACTACGCAATTTGGGACAGTAGTGCCCTTTAATAAAGTTGTATATTTTTATCAAATAATGTATTCTTTACTTTGTAATTACTGATAGTTAAATCAAAAAATAAGGAACTATAATTATGAAAGCTTCAGCTAGACATTTATTAGTGCAATCAGAATCTGAGTGTCAACAAATCAAAAAAGATATATCTGAAGGTAAAATAACTTTTGAAGAAGCAGCTAAAAAACATTCTCTATGCCCATCTGGAGCTAGAGGCGGTGATTTAGGCACTTTCTCTCAAGGTCAAATGGTTCCTGAGTTCGATAAAGTTGTATTCAACGATGAACTTCACAAAGTTCACGGTCCTGTTCAAACTCAATTTGGTTATCATTTATTAGAAATTACATCTCGCGGATAATTTTAAATTTCTCATAATTTTCAAATTATTTAAATAAATTTCTCATATAAAAATTTACGGATAAAAATGAATTCTGAAACTAAAAAAGATTTTAGTCAGCTTGGGCTGAATCAAGATATTATAGATACTGTTATAAAATTAGGATACGAAAATCCAACACCAATTCAACAGTATGCTATTCCATATATCTTATCGGGTAGAGATGTGCTTGGTCAAGCACAGACGGGTACGGGTAAAACAGCAGCTTTTGCATTACCTTTAATAAATAATATGGACTTAGAATCTAGAGATAGAGCTCCACAAGTTTTGGTATTAGCTCCAACAAGAGAGTTAGCTATCCAGGTAGCAGAGCAATTTCAAGCTTTTGCTAAGAATATACCAAACCTAGATGTTGCGTGTATCTATGGTGGACAAGAGTATGGTTCTCAAATAAGAGCACTTAAGCAAGGAGTAAAAGTTGTCGTTGGTACTACTGGTCGTGTGATGGATCACATCGAAAAAGGGACATTACAGCTTGATAATCTAAGAGCATTAGTATTAGATGAAGCTGATGAGATGCTTAGAATGGGCTTTATTGATGATGTTAGATATGTTCTAAGTCATGTATCAGATGAATGCCAAAGATTGCTTTTCTCAGCGACTATTCCTACTGATATAGCAGATATTATCCAAGAATATCTAAGAAATCCTTGTAAGATACAAGTAAAAGCAAAAACAAAAACTGCAAATACTGTGACACAAAAATTCATAGTAATAAAAGGCTTTAGAAAGATAGATGCCTTAGATAGATTGCTTGAAGTTGAAGAAACTGATGGTGTTATTATCTTTGTTAAAACTAAGACAAGCACTATTGAAGTAGCTGATAATCTAAAAACTCTTGGCTATAGAGTGGCAGCTATTAATGGAGATATGCAACAATCTCAACGTGAATATATAGTTGATCAATTTAGAAGCGCTAAATCTGACGTTTTAGTAGCTACAGATGTTGTTGCCAGAGGTATAGATCTTGAGCGTATTAGTCATGTAATTAACTATGATATGCCTAATGATTCTGATACGTATGTACATAGAATTGGTCGTACAGGTAGGGCTGGACGTGAGGGTATTTCAATTTCTCTAGTTCCATTAAAGGAAATGAGATTTTTGCGTACTTTAGAGAGATTTACAGGCTCTCCAATGCAAGAAGTGTTTATGCCAAGTGCAAAAGACTTAGCACAAAGTAGAATAGATCATTTCAAGACTCGAATAGCTTCAGCATTAGATAAAAATAAATCTTTGGATAATTATAAAGAAATTATTACAAGTATACGTGATGAGCTAGAGTTAGACTCTGATGAGCTTTTGGCTGTACTTACACTATTAGCTCAAGGTAAGAAATCATTCTTCCCGAGAGAAATCCAAGCTAGAGATGATAGACCTCAAAGAGATAGAAATTTAAGAGGTAACTCTAGAGATGGCGGTAGAAATGATAGGTTTGAGCGTAGAGGTGATCGTAATGATAGAAATAGTCGTTTTGATAGATCTGATAAATTCGACAGATCAGACAGGTCTGATAGAAAGCCTCGTAGAGCTGTAAATATTGATTTGACTACATATAAACTTGAAGTTGGTCGTGATAATGATGTTCAGCCAAGAAATATAGTAGGTGCTATAGCTAATGAAGGAAATATTGATAGCAAGCATATTTGTAATATCTCTATCCAAAAAGATCATACATTAGTAGATTTACCAGCTAATTTATCTCCAAAAGTTATAAGTCACCTTAGAAATGTTTGGGTTGCGGGTAAAAAATTAAATCTTACAGCTCAATAATACTGGTTTCTTATATTCTCAAATAAATAATTTCTTGTGTATTATTCTATTTACCTATCTAAAGTTGTATAATTCATCGAACTATCTATACAATAATTTTTTCTATAAATGAGTAACTATATTTTTATAGTTTCTGCGCCTTCTGGTGCCGGCAAAAGCTCCTTATTAAAAGCTTTTTTAGAAACTGAAATTGGCAAAGAAAATTTTGCTGTGGCAACATCACATACGACCAGAGATCCTCGGATAGGTGAAACCAATGGTAAAGAATATCATTTTGTTTCAATTATAGAGTTTGAAAAGATGCTAGACGCTAATGGCTTTATTGAATATGCTAAAGTTTTCAAAAATTACTATGGCACATCTAAATCTGAAATAGATAAATTACTTGCGCAAGGCAAAAATATAATTCTTGAGATTGATTGGCAAGGTGCCCAACAAACAAGATCTATATATGGAAACAAGGCAAAGAGTATATTTATTTTACCTCCATCTATGGATGAGTTGAGAAAGCGTTTAGAAACTAGAAATACAGACTCTAAAGACATTATAGACTATCGAATGAGTCAAGCAGAGTCTGAAATCTCTCATGCAGATGAATATGATTATCAACTCGTAAATGATGATTTTAGTCAATCATTAGAGCAACTATGTAAATATTTCGAAGAAAATATCCAAAGCTAATAACTAAGGAGACATTTGGATGTTAAATCAAAAACTTATAAAAGACAAAATATCACAAGCTAGACAAGAATTACCTAGTTTGAAAATAAAAGATACTGAAAAGCAACAATATATGCATGAAATACAAGAGCTATTGAAGCAGAATAATGCTTGCTTGGTAGCACATTATTATGTTGATGCAGAAATACAAGAGTTAGCAGAAAAAACTGGTGGTTTCGTTGGAGATTCGCTTGCTATGGCAAAGTTTGGTCTTGAAAGTGAATGTGATACTCTCGTGGTTGCGGGTGTTAGATTTATGGGTGATTCTGCTAAGATCCTTAGTCCTGAGAAAAAAATTCTTATGCCAACTTTAGAAGCTGAGTGTTCGCTAGATTTAAGCTGTAGTAATGATGAGTTTAAAAAGTTTATAGAAGCTAATCCTGATAGAGAGGTTGTTGTGTATGTCAACACATCTGCAGAGATTAAAGCTCTAGCTGATTGGACGGTGACATCATCAAATGCTTTGGAAATATGCTCATATCTGCATAAGCAAGGTAAAAAATTACTTTGGGGACCTGATAGATTTCTAGGAGATTGGATTATAAAACAAACAGGGGCTGATATGCTACTATATGATGGTAGCTGTATAGTGCATGAAGAGTTTAAGGCACAAGCGCTGGATGATCTGATGCTTGAGCATCCCGATGCTGCAGTTTTGGTACATCCTGAGTCACCTGCTGAGATTATAAAAAGAGCAGATGCGGTAGGATCAACTTCTCAATTAATAGCTGCAAGTAAAGAGATGGACAATGATAAGTTTATCGTAGCAACTGATACAGGTGTGTTTTATAAAATGAAACAGTTATCACCTCATAAACAATTTATTCCAGCACCTACTGCAGGTCGTGGTGCAACATGTCAATCATGTGCAAAATGTCCATGGATGAAGCTAAATCAGCTTAAGAATCTAAAAGATTGTTTGATTAATCAAGATAATGAGATATTCGTAGAAGAAACAGTGCGCCAAAAAGCTCTTATTCCTCTAAACAGAATGATAAATTTCTAAGGAAGTATTATGTCTGAAATAATGTTAAATACTAATCAGATTAATAGTGTTCCAGGGAGTGTTATTAAAAAATTAGTAGCAGAATCTTTAGTCGAAGATATTGCTGATGGTGATATTACAGCACAACTTGCCGAAGATGTAGATACGACAGCATTTTGTATTACACGTGAAGATATGGTTTTATGTGGTCAAGAGTTTGCTAATGAAGTTATAAATCAAGTAGATAAAAATATCCAGATAATATGGTTTTATGATGATGCAGACAAAATATCTGCTGGTGAGAAGATTTTTGAGCTTAGAGGTAATGCTCGGAGTATTTTAACAGCAGAGAGAGCAATGCTTAATTTTATTCAGATGCTTTCTGCTACAGCAACAGCAACAAATAATTTAGTTAAATTGATTGCTGATTATAAGACAAAGCTTCTTGATACGCGTAAAACTATTCCATGCTTTCGTATGGCTCAAAAATATGCTGTTACATGTGGTGGTGGATTTAATCATCGCATAGGCTTATTTGACGCATATTTGATCAAAGAGAATCACATCCGCTCAGCTGGCGGCATTGCAAAAGCTGTTTCAAAAGCTGCTGGTTTACAACCTACAAAAACTATAGAAGTTGAAGTGACTAATCTTGATGAGTTAAATCAAGCGATTCTAGCTGGTGCTAATATCATTATGCTGGATAATTTTTCGATTGATGATATAAACAAAGCAGTCGAGATTGCTAAAGATAAGGTAGCGCTTGAAGTATCAGGTAATATAGATAGTAACTCTATAGTCGAAATAGCTAAAACGGGTGTGGATTTTATATCTGTAGGAGCAATTACTAAACATATTACGGCGATAGATTTATCTATGCAGGTTCAATTATAACAATGATTACTAGAAAGCATGATGTAGTTATAGTTGGTGGAGGATTAGCTGGTATAGTAGCCACTATTGAGTTAGCTGAGCATGGATTAAATGTGGCTTTGATTTTTGATCAAAAATTAAGCCATAGCGCAAGCTCGTATGCTCAAGGTGGAATCGCAGCAATAGTTTCTCAAGAAGATACAATACAATCACATGTCAACGATACATATATAGCTAGTGGAAAGATTGCAAATCTTGATAGTATTACAAAAGTAGTGACAGAATCTAACTCCTCAATATCGTGGTTAGAAGAACATGGTGTGGATTTTGATAGAAAGTCAGATGGTAAATATAGCTTACATTTAGAGGGAGGACACTCTTTAGCAAGAATCTTGCATATCAAAGACTATACTGGTCGAGCTGTTATTACTAAGTTATATGAAAATCTAGATAGATTAAAAAATATCACTATATATTCTGAACATAATGTTATTGAATTGATTAAAAAAGATAATAAATGTATAGGCTTATATACTCATGACATAAGTCATAATGTGACTAAGTTTATTGCAAAAAAAGTAATATTAGCTTCAGGAGGTGCTTCAGGACTATACAAATATGTAACTAACGCAACAGCTGGAACTGGTAGTTCTATGATAATGGCTTATGATATTGGTTGTGAGCTTGAGAATTTAGAATTTACACAATTTCATCCAACATGTTTTTTTGCTCGAAATGGAGATCCTGTATTAATATCAGAAGCTATTCGGGGTAGTGGAGCAATACTAGAAACTGAGAAAGGCTTGCGAATAATGAAGTCAGTTCATGAAAGACAAGACTTAGCTCCTAGAGATATTGTTGCACGACAAATATACATAAATATGCAAGCTGGAAGAGATATTTACCTAAATGCTACTCATTTGAGCTCTAGTCAATGGCAAGAAAATTTTCCGTACATATATCAGAAGTTATTAGATAATAATATTGACCCTACAAATGATAGAATCCCAATATCTCCGGCAGCGCATTATAGTTGTGGAGGAATTAGTGTAGATAAATATTCCCAAACAAATATCGATGGACTTTATGCAGTTGGTGAGGTTTCTTGTACTGGTCTTCACGGAGCAAATAGACTTGCGAGTAATTCACTATTAGAATGTATTGTGTATGCACTTGCAGCAAGTAAACATATTTTAATAAATATAAAAGATACTTATCTAGAGGACAATCAACAGTTAAAATTAGTTGAATCTAATTATGATTATACAAAACAAATAACTCATATACGCCAGTTAATGTGGGATAGTGTTGGATTAGTCAGAAAGCAAAACGAGTTAATAAATGTTTATAAAGAGCTAGAAGTATTAGAAAAATCTATTGCCCATAATCATGATTTAGAAAATTACGACCTAAAATTAGAAGCATATCGTAAAGTACTCAAGTTAGCTAAGCTCTCTGTAGAACAAGCAATAAGTAGAAAATATAGTGTAGGAAGCCATTTTCTTAGAGTGTAATATTAGTTACTTTAATAATACCGTATCTTATTTAAATTATTTCTTATTCATTTTCCATAGTAGGCTACTAATGTAAGCTCGTCTATTTTCTTTACAAGCTACCATTAGCAATTTAGTAATTTTTAGATTATGTGCATCAGAAAATAAAATAATCAGCATTTCTCTAATATAGTTAGTATCTAAAGTAATGTAGTTATCCGTACCAATACCTAGTTTGATACCTTTTTTCTCCCACCAGCTGAAAGGGTGGTCTTTGTAGTCTGGGATGGCTGTAGTTAATTTGAGGTTAGAAGAAGGAAGACCAACAACACCAATATTTTTACTGATAATTCTATTTAGAACATCATGTTGATATCTTTCTATTTCAATAGCTGTATGGAATTTTATTTTTGTAAATTCTAAAATTTCATCAGAATTTAGTTTTATTCCATTTGTGATTTTATCTCTAATTGAAGAGTTATTTTCATTCCAATGAATTTCTTGTATCTCTCGATATTCCATAGATTTGTCATCAAGAGGCTGAGAGTTCTGATTAAGTTTTAGAACCTTTTGTAGTAATCTTTGAAAGTAATAGTTCGGATTGATACCAATTGATAGACCATGTTCTAGTGTATCAATATTCCAAATATTTAAAGCATTATCAACTGCTTGCACGCCTTTCTTTAGTGTGTGGAAAGTCTCTCCATGATGTGAGCGAATTTTGAAACCATAATATTGTAGTTTTCTAATTCCTTGTTTTAATGTTTCAAAATGGGCTTTTTTGTAGATATTTTTTTCATCACCAACAGTATCTATATCCTTCATTACATTCTGTAGAAATGGATACTTTTCTAATATATCGATTAGACAATTTACTTGGTATTCAAAACTTTCTTTTTTTGTTTTAAACTTTGTAGCATCAAAAAAATTAGCTTCTTTTCTAAATGATGGAGAAAGCACATAACCAAAATCTGGATATTCTTCTTTGAATTTTTCAAAACCTTCATAAAGTCCAAGAACTACATCTTCTTCTGTTGCCAAGTCCTCATTTAAAATTGCTTCTTTTTCATCACTTGTAGAGCGTGATAGTGTGAATTTAAGTCTAATACTTCCAACATTATATTTATGATATAGTTCACTAGCCATGTGATAAGCGGCATCTATATGATCTTGTTTTGTATTGAGAATAATTTTTGCAAGATACAAAAGATCTAAATATCTTGAGAATTTTTCACCGTCTTTTAAAACTATAAGTTTTTCAACATCTTCTACAGAATTTATTGGTAGTGCATTTTCGCCATAGATATTTACTATTTTTTGACTATAGATATTACCATTTTTACCATCTAAAAGTTTCTTGAGGCGCGTATAAATAAACTCTGCTGAGAGAGAGCCTGTTAGGTGGATATGCTCTTCATGATATTTAAGAGGAAAACTCTTTAAAAAGTCATAAAATGCTATACCAATAGGGTGATTTAGTAAGTCTTCTATATCTAGCTCATCATTATTGAATAATTTGAGTTTTTTTATGAAATCTTGAAGGCATTGCGATTCATGTTCATCTAGATTCTCATAACTTAGTAGTTCAAGGGTGTTAAATATTGATAAACCATTTGTTTCAATAATTATTTTATTTAACTTTTTATTTAGAGAATTAATTTCAGACATTGATTAATTTAGTTAAAATCTTTTTTAATCGTGTAATTATAAAGTTATTTTTATCTATGATAAAGTAGAATTATTAGCAGCGTTTAGTTTGAGTGGAGTTAGACAAATGAAAATAAATTTAAAAGATATCAACCTTGAAGCATTTAAGCCAGGAATTTCTAAAAAGTTATTAGCTAGAGATGATTCAAGAAACTTTCAAATAGACTTTATTAGATTGGAGCCAAATGCAAGATTAAGCCAACATAGTCATCCAGATGTTGAATGGGTATATGTTATAGAAGGTTCTATGTGTGATGAAAGAGGAGAGTTTAGTAAGGGTGATTTTTTTATCAATCCTATTAACTCACAACATTCTGTTGTTTCAGGAGCTAATGGTTGTGATATTTTATGTTGTTGGTGTGGAGAAATTAAAGATTGTTAATATGATTTAAAACTTTTTGGAAAACTTCTTCGATAGATAGGTTGCTAGTATCAACTAAAATAGCATCATCAGCAGGTTTCAAAGGAGCTACTTTTCTATTTCTGTCTTGAAAATCTCTTTGTTCAATATCATTTTTGATTTTATTAAAATCAGGGTTTTCACCTTTTGTCAGTAGCTCATCATATCTTCTTTGGGCTCTAACTTCTGAACTAGCATCTAAGAAGAATTTGTATTTAGCATCAGGGAAAACAACTGTACCCATATCTCTACCATCTGCTACAAGTCCAGCATCAGTTGCAAAAGAGAGCATTTTATCATGTAACATTTGGCGTACTTTTGGATATGCAGAAGTTTTTGATGCTAGCATCCCAGTTTGTTCAGTACGGATAGCTTTAGTCACATCAGCATTATTTAGAAGGACTATTATAGAATCATTTTGAACTTTAAACGATATGTTTAGTGATTCAAGCTTACTACAAACATCATCTTGATTATCTAAATTAGCACCAGCATTGTAGCAGTGTAATGCTGCTATTCTATATATTGCACCACTATCCAAAAGCTTATAGTCAAAGTACTTGGCTAATTTTTTTGATAATGTTCCTTTACCGACACCACTTGGTCCATCTACAGTTATTGTTTTAGAGTTGTTCATTCTCAAAGCCTTGCATAAATTGTATTAATTCTTCAACATCTTCTAGACTAACAGCATTATAAAGACTAGCTCTACAGCCACCGACACTTCGATGTCCTTTTAAGCCATAAAAACCAGCTTTACTAGCTTCACTTAGAAACTTAGCAGTTAAATCTTCGTTTGATAAATGAAATATAATATTCATGTTAGAACGATATTCTGGCTTGATATCATTTTTGAAAATTTTTGAACTATCTATAGCTGAGTATAGTAGGTCTGCTTTTTGGTTACTAAAAGTTTCTACATTTTTCAAATTATCAAATTTGTTAATTAAATATTCTAGAGTCAACTCAAAAGTAACCCATGAGATTACAGAAGGCGTGTTGTAAACTGAATTTGATTTTTTGGTAACTAGATAGTCAAATACTACTGGAATATTATCTTTTGCTTTGATTAAAGAATCTTTGACGATAACTATAGTCAAACCTGGTATACCAGCGTTTTTCTGCGCACCAGCATATATCAAACCGTAATCACTAATATTGATCGGCTTTGATAGAAAGCTTGATGACATATCACAGACTATTTCAGTATTGCAAGACTTAGCAAGTTTGTTAATCTGAAAACCATCTACAGTCTCATTATCTGTGTAATATATATAGTCGTATGTATCAGCTTGGAAACTTTGAGCAATATTATCATCATATTTCACAGCATCTACAGAGATGAATTTAGCAGCTTCTTGAGCAGCTTTTTCTGACCATTGCCCACTACATACATACAATGCTTTATTATACTTATCTGCTAAATTCATAGGTATAGCAGCAAATTGTGCCGTAGCTCCAGCTTGCATCAGAAGCACAGAGTAGTTATCCGGAATATTAAGTAAACTTCTGAGATTTTTTTGAATAGAGGCATGCACTTCATCAAAAACTTTATCACGATGTGAAATAGATAATAAAGATACGCCAGTATTTTTATAATCAATCATCATTTGTTGTAACTGTTCTATTATAGATGTAGGCACAACAGCAGGACCCGCACAAAAATTAATTTTCATAATCTAAAAAAACCTCTAATAATTTGAGCTTATTGTAACATAATTATTTTTACATAAATGATATGTTTTTTACTTGTGAACACTATTTAATCCAATCTCTTGGCTTTATATATTCATATACTTTTTCTTCTTCAGAACCAGGCTCAGGTTGCCAGTTATACTTCCAAGTAGCCATAGGTGGCATTGATGATAGTATTGATTCTGTGCGCCCACCACTTTGAAGGCCAAATATTGTACCTCTATCGAAGACTAGATTAAATTCGACATATCTACCACGACGGTAAAGTTGAAAATCTTTATGCTTTTGTGAATATTCGATATTTTTTCTTTTTTCTACTATTGGTATATAAGCATCTAAGTATGAATTTGCACAATCAGTCACAAATTTAAAACATTCATCAAAAGATTTATCATTTAAATCATCAAAAAACAAACCTCCAACGCCTCTACATTCATCACGATGTTTGAGATAAAAGTATTCATCACACCATTTTTTGAAACTAGGATAGTAGCTAGTGTCATGTTTATCGCAAATATTTTTTGCAGTCTGGTGCCAGTAAATAGCATCTTCCTCAAAAGGGTAGTAAGGGGTTAGATCAAAACCACCACCAAACCACCATATAGGATTATCTGTATCAGCACCAGCAACGAAGATTCTAAAGTTAGCATGAGATGTTGGCACAAAAGGATTGCGAGGATGAATAACTAACGAAACACCTGTGGCAATAAATGATTTACCAGCAAGTTCTTGTCTTTTTGCTGTAGCAGATGGTGGTAAAGCATCTCCGTGTACTCTAGAGAATGCAACGACGCCTTTTTCAAAGATTTCACCGCCCTCTATAATCATAGAGTTACCATAGCCTTTGAGTTTTTGTTCAGGAGTGTTTGGCTTTTGCCATTTATCACTAATAAATTTAGCTGAGCTAGTTTCAGATTGCTCAAGAGTAGATGTGATTTTTTGTTGTAGTTGAGTTAAAAAGTTCTCAAATTGTGTGATTTTTTCTTGCATAAGAGTTATAGCCTTTTATGTTGAGAATTTTATCTTAAAAGAAATATTTAAATATATTATATTTTAACAGTAGGAGTATAAAATTGCTTGTAAAAATATGATTTGAATTTTGATTGTTTATAAGTAGAAGTTAAATTTCACTTTTTGCTTTTTTACGAGCTATTTCTTTTGCTTGTTGTTTTTGTTGTTTATTTAATTTTGCTAATTTTTTGGCATCATCACCAACATGTGAAAACCCTCTTTCAGCAGCTAGTTGAGATTGTTTTTCACGTTCAGCAAAGCGTGCTTTTTGCTCTTCTGTAACTTTATCATAACAATGATGACAGCTTATACCTTTGACATACTCTGGACGTTTTTTGTCCTCTTCGGTGATAGGCATACGACAAGCAAAGCATTGATCATAGCTTCCTTTCTCAAGATCATGATTTACAGCTACTCTTGAGTCAAATACAAAACATTCACCTTCCCACATGGATTCTTCTTTTGGTACTTCTTCTAGATATTTTAAGATACCACCTTTTAGGTGATAAACCTCATCAAAACCTTTAGCTTTCATTAAAGCCGTAGATTTCTCACATCTAATCCCACCGGTACAAAACATAGCTACTTTTTTGTGCTTTTTAGGGTCTAGGTTTTTATCGACATATTCTGGAAATTCTCTAAAAGTCTCTGTACTTGGATTAATAGCATTTTTGAATGTACCTATTTCTATCTCATAATCATTACGAGTATCTACAAGTATAGTCTCTGGATCAGATATAAGAGCATTCCAATCTTTAGGCTCCACATACTTTCCGCAGACTTTATTTGGATCAATTTCTTCGATACCAAGAGTTACAATCTCTTTTTTAAGTTTTACTTTTGAACGATAGAAAGGCATTTCTTGATGATAAGACTCTTTGTAGTCAATATCAGCTAATCTAGAATCAGATTTTAGATATGCTAATAACGCATTTACACCTTCACGAGATCCTGCTACTGTCCCATTAATACCTTCATTAGCAAGAAGTAGTGTACCTTTGACATTGTTTTTTATCATAGTATCAAGCAGAGGCTGGCGCATAGCTTCATAATCTTCAAGCGTTACAAATTTGTACATTGCGCAAACAACTATTTGTGACATATTTATTCCTAGAAATTCATAATTTATATAACTAAAGATTTGCTATTATAACAAATATTACAATTTTTGTTAGAATGAGTTAATAATTGTGTCATCTCATAAATATAGTGTTTGGCTAATACCAGCACAGAAATATCTCCTAGCTCTAGCTAGATGTATAAACTATAATTCTTATATTGCTAGACAACCATCATTTATACCTCATTTGACATTATTTAGCTCTGCTAAAAATATTGTTGAAGATTTTGGGTGTTGGGCGTGTCAGCTTAATTATCAGAATATTTCATTAGATATTGATGATACAACTATAGATAGAGACTCTTATTTTATGAACTATTATCTCAAGTTATCAAAAGCTATACGGCTAGATAATCTTTTTGCTAGTGTAAGAAAATTAGATACAGAAAGTGAGTATAATTTAGATCTTCATGTTAGCTTAGTGTATGGTGCTACTAATCATGACAAGCTTTTGAAATATCAATTTTCTAAAAAAATTATCTTTGACAAAGTAGCTATAATCAAATATCTCCGAGCAGATACAGCAACAACAGTCATGAGTTTTGAGATAGTTAAATCATTTAAACTATTAAATTTGTAGTTTAATAGTTTTACTTTATGATTAGATGTTTTATTATTTTGAGACAGTTTTATTATATTTAATCGTTTTTTATGTTTTTTAAAAATCTTACAGCATTCAAAATTACTGATATTAATATAGATATTTTTGAAGATTCGATGAATAAACTCGCATTTATTCCTTGTAGTAATTCTCAGAAATCTTCGAGAGGTTTTACAAACCCATTTATAAAAGATGAACAATGCCTTTTTAAGTTTAATCATTTAGCTGCATTTTGTTTACTTACTGAAGAAAAAATCCTTCCTGCTCAAGTTATCAACCAACAAGCACAAGAATATATTCAAGAGTTAGAGCTCACTAGATATGTGAGTAAAAAAGAAAAAACACAAATAAAAGAAGATATGGAGCAAAAGCTACTACCTCTAGCATTTAGTAAGTTTAGAAAGATTCATGGCTATTTGGATCTGACTAATAACTATCTAATAATTGATAGTGTTTCAGAAAAGCAAATTACAGAAGTTTTAGATCTATTGCATAGATGTGAAGCAAGATTTGAACCTGTCATCAAAGAAGAGACAGATATTTTAACAGAGTGGCTTGTCGAAGATACTTATCCGGTAGATATTGAAATAGCAGAAAAATGTAAGCTCACAAGTGCTATAGGAGATAGTATTGCAAATATCTCATGTCAAGGTAGTTCGATGTTGAATGATAATATCAAATCATTTATTGATAGTGGAGGGTACATTACAGAGTTAGCTATAACTTGGAAAGAGCAGCTTGCTATGACATCAAATACTAAGTTACAGTTTAAAAGTATTAAATTCTTAGATGGTATAAAAGATCTAAATAAAGAAGATAATGTTGGTCATGAAGTTGATTTATTACTAATGGCAGATATTTTTGCTGAGCTTATTACAGCTATGCAAAGTTGGATCAAAGAAGATGAGAGTTTGTAAATATGACATTAAATGATAATCAATTAAAAGCATACGAATATGGTCTAGCACATCACCCAAGTTTAAAAGAAGGGTGCAAAATTTTTCTAGAAAAAGATTTTTTGAAAGTTCAGCTGACTGAAAATGACGCTACGATAGAAAAAATATTCAATCATGATAATACTAAAGCAGGCTTAGTAGCGTTGCTAAAAAGTGATGAAGTGAAAAATTTATTAGGTTTTGATTTTTCAAATTTGATATCGATTATGTGTATTAGATAGTCGAGATGAATTACTGGTACTCGCAACTGGATTATACCTATTTAGTGAAACCTTTACAAGCAAAGGCTTTGAGCTTTTTTAGAATTAGTTTGGATACCTTCATGGATACCATTAAGAAAATAAATCCTATATTTTAACCTAAATCATCCATCCATGTACAATTTATTGAAATAGCTAAACCTAGAGTATTAGCAAGATATAAAACCTTACCTATTTGAGATGTCTCTTTGCCATTTTCAACCTCGCTAATAAAACGAACTCCTAAACTAGAAATACCAGATACATCTAGTTGCGTTAGCTTTTGGCTTTTTCTGGCTTTTTTTATTATTTTACCTAATTCTTTTATAGATGAGATATTTTGATTCATACAATTTTACCGTACAGTAATATTTATTATCATTTTATATATTTTTCTTATAAATACTACCGATAGGGAATATTTATACCACTCGTCGTTTTAGTCATTTAATTCGTGACACCGTGACAATGCTTAACTTTTCAAATATGTATAGAGGCGTACCCATCAATATAAATATTGTGACAAAACCAATAGCGAAACTTGTGAGAATGTTTGAAATTTTTAATTTCTAATATTCGCAACAAGTAAAGACCGAAGGTCGCTATAAAAAATTAATTTGCTGGAGAAAAATAATATTTTTTTGAGACCAAATCATTTGTTATATAAGGGTTTATTATGTCAATGACAATTTTTTTAAATTTTTTGTCATCCAAATTTTAAAAAAATATTTGCATACTTATCACTGTGATCACAACCATTAGTAATTAACCAAGTCCTAGGCAAAACAAAAGGATTAAAAAATGAAAAAAATAATAAGAATAAAAACAGTAATAGAAATGACAGGATTATCAAGATCAACAATTTATGACTATATGGCAAGAGGATTATTCCCCAGACAAATTACTTTAGGAGAAAATTCTAGAGGCTGGTTATATTCTGAAGTCGATGAATGGCTGGAAACTCGTATTCAAAAAAGAGATCAAGAGGAATGTCATGAGTAGTTTAAAAGAAGCTCAAGTAATATTTGAAGAATTATCTAAATTAGATGATCTTCAATATGAGAGAGTTTATAGAGATAAAGCTAAAGAGCTTGAAGTAAGCACTCAATTTTTAAATAAAAAAGTTGAACAGATTAAAGCTCAATCTGTAAAAGAAAATGATAATATTGTTGAGAGTATTGATTGTTTTGATGGTTCTGTTTGTGGTGTTGAGCTAGCTAATCAAATTGAGAATATATTTGATAGATATGTATTTCTACCTGAGGGTGGTAATACAGCTATTACATTATGGATAATGGGAACTTATGTATTCAATTCATTTAGAATATTTCCAAATTTATCTATTACAAGTCCAGAACGCAGATGTGGCAAAAGCTCAACTCTTGATCTAATTGAGGCATTAGCTAATAAGTCACTATTAACTAGTAACATTACACCAGCAGCTATTTTTCGACTAATAGAAAAATATCAGCCAACTTTACTTATTGATGAAGCTGATACTTTTGTCTCTGGTAGGAACGATGACATGATAGGAATTATTAACTCTGGTCATGCAAAAAATAGAGCTGTAATAATTCGTACAGTCGGAGATAACTACGACTCGAAAAAATTTTCTACATGGTCACCTAAAGTCTTTGCATCTATAAAGCCATTACAAGGAACAGTTATGGATAGATCTATTGAGATAAGACTTCGTAGGAAAACTATCCATGAAATTGTAGATCGGTTACCTGTAAATTTTAAGGATCAATGTTTAGAACTTCGCTCTAAACTTTTAAAGTGGGGAATTGATCATCAAGATGATATTAGCTTTGCCAAAGTATCTTTACCCCGTATTGAAAATGATCGAGCTATGGATAATTGGCATCCACTATTTTGTATTGCTGAAAATTTAAATAGTGATTGGCTTGATAAATGTATCAGGGCTTACAGGGTTATTACATTTAACCGAGATGAAAAAACTCATCAAATACAGCTACTCGAAGATATAGCAGAAATATTTGAAGTTACAAATTATGAGCGTATTTTTACAGCTGAACTAATTTCTCATCTCATACAAATGGAAGAAAGACCTTGGGTTAGTTGGCTCCATGGTAAACCTATAAATGCAAATGCTCTTGCTAAAATGTTAGCAGGATTTGAGATTTACTCTTCAACTCTTAGACGAGATTATAACCGTAAAAAGGGTTATAGGCGTTCAGATTTTGAAGACGCATTTAATAGGTATTTGAGCCGAAATAGCTAGATAAATTAGAAACAAAACATAACAGCAAAGCATTAACTTTGGGTGAGTTTTTAGATGACTTATTATTTTTGTCAAAGTAAGTAAATAATCAAGCTAATTTATTAAGCTATTAAATAAACCCCAAAGGCTAGAGTTTCTCAATATCGTCCGCCCTTAGCTGTAAGCAGGGCGTTAGACAGAGCCGATATTTGATTAACTCTTCGCCGCTTCCCCAAGAATTTGGGGAATGCTCAGCCCACCGTCTGCGCTACGCTTGACCAACGAGTTTCACACGATGGACTAAAGCCGAGCAAAGCACCCTGTCGCAGGCTAAGGGCACAGTAACAAGTTTGCTAGTCTAAGTCCCTCCCGTTTCACTGGCAAAACCCGTTGGTCAACCCTATTGGGCCGACGGTGGGCAAGGCGTAATGCTTCGCATAATTTAATACTTAGAAACGCTATTGTAAAAGATTTATATAACCCAGCGGTCATCTAAATCTACTAGCGTTTCAGATTAGGAGTTAAAAAAATGAAACAACATACATACAAAAGTACAAACAAAAATAGTATCAATATACAACTATTACCATTTATGCTGATTTTATTACCAGTAATATCAGCTATAGCAATTTTGATATCAGCAAGGAGTCAAAACCTACAAGGATTGTTTGCAATTTTGGAGAGAATATCAGGAGGTTTTGGCTTTCATTCTGACTATGGTTGGCTTTGGCGAGCTGTGATATTTTTTCCATTTTTAAGCGTCGCACACTATATAGGTTTTACGATGCTCAAATCTCAGCAACAAACTTTTGGTATTCAGAGTTTAAGATTAGGCATCAGAGCATTATTTATATTTGTTTTCTCTTGCTTTTTAATAGGAGTTGGTTGGGTAATAGCAGTCTATGTATCTAAAGTTATGAATTTTATGAATTTCTACGGAAATATATTCGATAGGGTGGCAACTTTAACAAATCAGTATCCATACATTAAAGCTTACTCTTTGCTAGAGGATTATATATGGGCTAACTTAGTATATTTCTATATGGCACTAGCTATAGTTGCAATAGTTCATGTGATTTTATCTAAAACTGTATATCCTAAAAAGATTGAACCAGTATTTAGTGATTATATTTCAAACATAGCTTCTAGCAATAAAAGAAGTGAAGGATTAACTAGCTCTAAAGATGAGCTTGATGAATTAAAATACAAGCTTGGTAATCTTAAAAACTTTGATCCAAGTAAGTATTTTCAGAATCATCATACTTTCATAGCTAGAGATATAGATAATAGAGCTAAACTTATCTATATCAATGACAGTAAAATTATTAATAGAGAATTACCTCATTTTTCGGTGGTTGGAGCTAGTTCGTCAGGCAAAGGTGTGTTCTCGCAGTCATTTTTGGTGCAAATGATTAATAAAGGTTATCCAGTAATTGCTTTTGATCCTAATAACGATGAGCATGTTATGAAAAACCTAAATTATAACGCTGAAAAGATGGGTAAAAGATTCCACTGGATAAACTTTAAAGACTATAACAGACCGCAAATTGACTTATTACAAAACTGTAGTCCTTATGAGTTTAAAGAGCTAACTAATTTACTATTCCCATCTTTAAAGATCAAAGATACAGATGGTAATTATTATGCTCAATTCTCTAGAGATGCTAGACAAAACTACTATGAGAAAGAGCTAGATGGTGTTAGCTGTATGTATGACCTACACAAGAAAGTATTTGATAAATATGGCGAAGAAGCTTTAAAAGATGATAATGGTAATTTACCTCAATTTGTAAAAGAATTTCTTAACTTTGCAAATATTGAAATGTTTAAAGTTCAAAATAGCTTATCAATAGCTGACGCTATCGAGGATGGAGATGTTATTTATATATCATGCCCAGAAATGTCAGCTGATGATGAAATAACGTATTTATGTAAAGCTTTCTTTATAAGGATTCTACAAATAATTAAAAATAGAAATCCAAATGGATCTAAACATGTCTTTTTGTTTGTGGATGAGTTCGCAGAGTTCGTAAACAAATCTGTCAAATCGGCTATAGAACAAATTAGAAAGAAAGGCTGTACTATGCTAATGAATATGACCAGTTTCGAATCTTTAGAAGGTATAGATTCTGATGTTAATGGTAAATCAGTTATGACAGCTGTAAAAATAAACTCGTTAAAGCTTATTTATCAACAACCACATGAAGAAATATCAGCTAAAGCTAGTAAAATGACTGGCGAAAAAATCATCAAAGTTGAAAGGCAACATATAAAAAGAAATGAAGCCTTAAAAGAGTTAGATCAAATAGCAGAAACTATACAAACATCTCAAAAGACTAGTGTATTTAGCTCAACTCTTTTAGAAAATTTACCAGCTAAAGTAGGTATCTTTATTGGGCAAGGAGAAGCTAAGCTAGTACAAACAGATGTGCTTAGATATCCAAGTGATACCGAATATCCAACTCTTATACAAGCAGAGCCTTATAATTCAAATAAGAATAAACCAACCTCAGAAGATGATAATGATATTATGGGGGCTTTATGATTGAGACTAGAGGTAGAAAAGATCTTATAGAACAAGGCAATAAACGAGTTAAGTTTGCCTTAGATTTCTTAGCTGATGAAGTTTATACTAATAGGCAGATCTTAAAAGAAGTCACTGGTATTACTTCATCTCAAGGTATTGGTGGATTTATCAAAAGGCTAGAAAAACTAGGTTTTGCTAGAGAGATAAATTTACCAAGTGTAGAAGAACCAAATAAAAGTTATAAGATAATAGGTATTACTTCACAAGGTATGGCTGAAACTAATCATCTCGATAGAAGAGGTTTTGAACTAAGCAAATTTAAACATAGTCAACTATTACATAAGTTTCTTTGTCAGCAGATACATTTACAAGCTATTAAACAAAACCACAAATATATTAGTGGCAGATGGTTAACTGATGAATGGTTTGGTGGCAAAAATGTTAAAAGACCTGATGCAATTATCATTACAGAAGATAATCAAAAGATAGCTATAGAAGCTGAGCGAACAATAAAAAGTAAATATCGCTATCAGCAGATAATAGTTCAATATCTGAAAATGATAAAAGCTAATCAGATAACTAAAGTTAGATATGTGATGCCAGATCAAGCTAAGGCTCAAATGGTTGAAAAAGCTATAAAGTCAATAAAATCAGTGACTATTTCAACTAATGGGCAAAAGCGACAATTCAATCTAACTGAAGATGTTTGGAAATGGTTTGAGTTTACACCTATATAAATATGAAAAACTTGAACATTTTATTTTTATCTAATCTTTAAGTTTTTGATTTCTTATATGAGAGTATATTGTTAAATAAAGAAGTCCAAAAATAATAGAAAAGCTGGAAGCTAATAATATAGCAATTTTGATGCTATTCATAAATTGTTCCTGTGAAGCCAGATTGGCAATAAATAGTGCCATTGTGAACCCAGCTCCTGCTAGTATTGCTCCTCCAGTCAATAATCCCCAATTTAGATCAGCTGGGAACTTAGCAATTTTTGTAACTACAGCTAGCCAACTAAATAATAATACACCAATAGGTTTACCTAAGCCAAAAGCTATGAATATAGAAAATATAAGATAGCTATTTATATTCTCAAATGAGAGAGTTATGCTTGCATTTGCTAGTATAAAAAGTGGAAGTATAACAAAATTAACCCATGGATGTAGAGTTACTATTAATCTTTCTATAGGTGATAATGATTCACGAATAGCTATTTCTGCCATATATAAGGTATGCCTATCTTTAGTATCATAACTATTTTCCTTATTTGTAGGATGAGATGTTACATTATTAAGAATATTATATAACCTTGTATCATCAACCCATCTTCTAGAAGGAGTCATTAAACCTAAAATCACCCCTGCAATCGTAGCATGAATTCCAGAGGCATCAAACAAAATCCATATTATACATCCGATTACAAGATATATTTTTAGATCACGAACACCAGTTATAGTCATCAAACGAATTATGATTAATACACTTATTGCTAGTATAATTATCAACCAATATAAATGATGACTATAAAAAAAAGTTACCACAAGTATAGAACAGACATCATCAACAATAGCTAAAGAAAGAAGAAAAATACGTAAGCTATTATTAATTCGAGAACCTAATATTCCCAAAGCTCCAACAACAAAAGCTGTATCTGTAACCATTACAGTAGCCCATGAGGATATTTCTGATCTACCTTGTAGTAGAATAATATAAATTATGACAGGTACTAACATTCCACCGAATGCTGCTAATGTGGCAAACATACCTTCGCGAAACTTGGCTACTCCTCCAAAGGCAAAATACCTTTTTAATTCAAGCGATATGATGAAAAAAAATAGAGTCATTAATCCATCATTAATCCATTCTTTTATTGATTTTGAAAAATCATAAGAACTTATATGAACCCCAAGTTTTGTTTCCCAAATTTGACTAAAACCATTAGCCCAAGGAGAATTTGATAAAATTAAAGCTACTATTGTAGAAAATAATAGTATTAATCCACCTATAGCTTCTATATGTAGAAAGCGAGATAGTGGATTTGATACTTTGTTTATAAATTCTTTAGGTAAGCGTGCTGACTTTACCTCAGAGTCATGTATTTTACTCATGTTTACAACCTTTATATTAATAACTTGCTAGAAGAAAATATGATGACTAAAATGTTGGATTTATTATTGTAGATATAGTGAGTTTTTATAATAAAGTTTTTAGTTTTCTTAAATAATCTTTTGTTTTTCTTAAGCCTTCTGATTGGTTATTACATATCTCTGGTCTCATATTTTGATCTTGTGCATCCATCTCAGAAGAGCAATCTATAGCATTTTGTTCAAGTAAATATATTTTCCTCTTTTTATTAATTCCCATTCTATATATTAGATTTGCTTCTTTTAGCATATTCATTTATTCACCAGCTTAAGGTATCGTTTTGCTAAAGAAAAAAGAATTTTCTTTATTAACCAGAATCATTATGACATGGTACAGTTAGATTCACAAACACACTCACTGCAAAAAACACATAAGTATGTATTATTAAATTTATAGCTTCTAAAAGCTCAATGATATCTACAATAGCTACTAAAAATAGCCACTTCCAACATTCTAACAAACCACACAAAATCTAATCATACCAAGCCCAACAGCACTAACATACCACTACTAAAATCAGTATTTCTAACTTTTAAAAACATCTATCTTTACTAATTCATAAATATCTAGGTAATCACCGTATAGCTTTTGCTAATGCGATGGCTAAAATAAGCTCTTCGTTTGTATTTTTTGACTAATACCTTTTGTCACTGTATTACACCAAACCAGTTTGCCAATACCATATAAAATCAAGGTTTTGCCTGTGAGTTCCACCATGATTTTCTATGTTTTGTAATTGGCTGTCCTTCAAGTTGTTGTAACAGTGAAAGCAAAAGGAGCAAAAAATGACAACAAACTACGAGCCTCAAATTTATATCGCATGTTTAGCAAGCTATAACAATGGTATCTTATACGGTAAATGGATTGACGCAAACCAAGATGTTTCTGTTTTAGAAGAAGAAATCCAAGAGATTTTAGCAGATTCACCTATGCCAGATGCTGAAGAATGGGCAATACATGATTATGAGGATTTTGATAATCTAGGTTTGTCAGAGTATGAAAGCTTAGAAACTATTTCTCAAGTAGCTCAAAACATTGTAGAACATGGTGAGCTTTTTATAGAAGCTTATAAATATACAAACAATATTGATGAAGCTATCGAAATGATAAATGATCGTTTCATAGGTTTATATGACTCAATTGAAGACTATGCAGAAGAAACTACTGATATTTCATCAGTTCCAGAATATCTAAGATACTATATCGACTTTGAATCTCTAGCTCGTGATATTGAGCTATCAGGTGACATCACAACCTTTGAAATTGATAATCAAATCGCTGTTTTTATTTAGCATATTTCTTATAATTCAATCAAAATAATTGCTTTATCTTTTACTTGATTATTCAGTATTGTATATTAGATGTATACGCTCTAAAAAATCATCAAAAATGTTCAGTAACATTAAGTTATTAGATAGTTTAAAACAAGACTTATCTAAAAATACAAAGTTAGAAGTTTTTATAAAAAGTTTAAGCATTTATGGTTTTTACTTACTCAAAGAAGAGTTAGAAAGTGTCAAATCATTAGATATAAATATTGTAAGCGATATCAGTCAAACACAAATATTAACGAATATAGTAGGTACAGACAGAGAACTTGAGCTTAAAAATGAACTTAAACAAAAATATATAGCTAATCTTGCTAAAGAGATTATTTCTAGGGCTACAGTTACATATATACACAAACAACTCCCTGATAATTTTTATGTTATAAATAATGGTTTGTTTAAAAAACTAAAGGCTTATAAGGGATCTCAAGCAAATTTTGATGCTTTAGGAATTGGTTATTTAGCTGATAACTCACTTAGCTCGGTTGATAGTGTAGATGATCAGAGAAGTCTTAAAGATGGTTTGCAGAAAATAAAGCATTATATAGCTGGAGCAAAAAATTTTAAGAATGAAATTATCAATTATTTAGAAGAGCTATCAAAAGATAGAGAGCTGATAGATGTATATGCAATAACACTTTTAAATGTCTTTGATAAAATAGCAGAATCATTAGATGAAGATAATATTATTAACAAATCTACTGGTATAAAAGAAACAACCGTCTGGAATAAACTTTTTGATTTTCAAAAAGATGGTGTACTTGGAGCTATAGACAAATTAGAAAAATATAATGGTTGTATTATTGCGGATAGTGTTGGTCTAGGTAAGACATTTGAGGCATTAGCAGTTATCAAATATTATGAGTTAAGAAACAGTAGGGTACTAGTACTTTGTCCAAAGAAACTTAGAGACAACTGGATAGTATTTAAAGCTAATGATAAAAGGAATTTATTAGTAGACGATCATTTTAGATATGATGTTTTAAACCATACTGATTTGAGTAGAGAAAAAGGTTTATCTGGTGAGATTGATCTTGCTACATTGAATTGGGGTAATTATGATCTTGTCGTGTTAGATGAGTCACATAACTTTAGAAATATACCTACGAAAAAAGAAAAGGAAGAAACTCGATATTCTAAGTTAATGCACCAAATTATCAAATCTGGAGTAAATACTAAAGTTTTGATGCTATCAGCAACTCCTGTAAACAATAAGCTTAGTGACTTAGGTAATCAGTTAGCTATTATTACCAAAGATAATCCTACCGCTTTGCAAAAGCATGGAATAGATAACATAGATAATACACTAAGGACAGCACAAGCACGGTTTAATGACTGGTTAAAGCTTGATGTTGCTACTAGAACAACCCAAGATTTACTAGATAATTTAAATGCTGACTATTTTAATCTTTTAGATACATTCACTATAGCTAGATCTAGGGAACATATCAAAAAATACTATAATAATAGTGCTATTGGTGGTTTTCCTAAGAGACTAGAACCAAAAAATATATATTCAGCAATTGATATCAATAACAAATTTCCAAATCTTGCTGAGATAAATGAGAGTATTACATTTCTAGAGTTACCGATATATTCACCATTGCTATATGTCAAACCTAGCAAGATGCTAAAGTACGAAGAGAAATATGATACTGTTAATTTCAAGCAGGTAGATAGGGAGCGAAGCTTAATTAATCTTATGAGAGTCAATATTCTCAAAAGGATGGAAAGCTCGATAAATTCATTTTACTTGACTGTAAATAATATTCTCAAAAAGACCGAAGATATATTATCTAAATTGGATAAAATTCATGAGTTAGAAGAGCTAGATCTAGAGTCATTTGAGAGTTTGGATTTTGATTCACCACAGTTAGAAGAATATGTTGCAGGTAGTAAAACTAAAGTTTTAATCCAAGATATGGATCTGATTAAATATCGTCAAGCTTTAGAGAGTGATAGAGAAATTCTCGAAGAGTTAGCTACGCAAGCTGTTGATATTGATGCAAAGAGAGATAAAAAACTTCAAGAACTTAAACTAGTTGTTGATCAAAAAATTACTAATCCAATCAATGCTGACAATAAAAAAGTAATCATATTTACAGCTTTTGCTGATACAGCAATGTATTTGTATGAAAATATCCATAGATACTTGTTTGAAAAATATGGTGTACATAGTGCATTGGTAACTGGTAGTGGTCGTAATAAAACTACTATGCAAGGTGTCAAGCCTAATGATCTCAACGAGCTATTGACAAATTTTTCTCCTAAATCAAAATCAAGAGATAAATTAGATCCTAATGAGACAAGAGAGATCGATATACTTATAGCTACGGACTGTATATCAGAGGGTCAAAACTTACAAGATTGTGACTATCTGGTAAACTACGATATACATTGGAATCCAGTTAGAATAATCCAAAGATTCGGTAGGGTGGATCGTATTGGTTCGATAAATGAGCAAATACAGCTAGTAAACTTTTGGGCAGATATGGATCTTGATGAATATATCAATCTAGAAAGTCGAGTAAAAGGGCGAATGACAATGGTTGATGTTACAGCTACTGGTGAAGATAATGTGCTTAGTAATAGTCTTAAAAAAGAGATGCAAGATCTTCAATATCGCAAAAAACAGCTAAAAGAGCTACAGGAAAAAGTAGTAGATTTAGATGAAATAAGCGGAGGTATCTCACTTACTGATATTACATTAAATGACTACAAAATGGATTTGACAGGTATGAAGTCTAAATATACAAATTTAGAAGTATTACCTAAAGGGATATTTAGTGTTTTAGATGCACAACGCTTAGAGTTAAAATCTGGAGCTATTTTTTGTCTCAAAGATTTATCTGGTAAAAACAATCTTGATAACAAATATGCTTTATATCCATATTTTTTGGTATATGTCGCTGATGATGGAAGTATAATTCAAGAGTACAAACATACTAAAAAATCTTTAAATATTATTCGACATATACAAAAAAATGAAACTGGGTTAGATACAAGTGCTATAGCTAAATTTAATCAAAAGACTAAAAAAGCTAGTAATATGAAGCACTACAAAACCCTTATGGAAAAAGCTATTCAGCATATAATAGGTAAGACTGAAGAGAAAGGTATTGATAGCTTGTTTTCGACAACTCCAACAGTCATAGCTAATACAAATGCAAATTATATGAGTGATTTTGAAGTTGTATCGTATGTGATATTTGTATAAAAAAAAGAACAATTATGACTATAGAAAACATCATAGAAAATTTAAATATCCCAACTAGTAGAATATCAAAGCGTATACCAAAAAATAGCTTTGAGGCTAACACAAAGCTAACTACAGCTGAGAAAAAATACTTGGCAAATGATGTCAAGCTAGTAACTCTAGAATATTCTCTAGTTCAAAATAATATCCAAATCCCAGCTATCTTGGATGATGAATATAATTATAGTGCTATAAATATAATTTCAATTCAGTTAAATAATGTTAGAAACTTTAAAAAGATAGCTAGTGTTATAAATAAGAGTATTCCAACAGCAAATTTACTAGTTTTTTATCTAGATGATGAGCAGATACCTATGTACTTGCTACATACTCAAAGTAAGAGAATAAACCAAGCTGATAAGTCAAAAATGGTACTTTTAGAAGAGTATGATAGCAAATGGTTTGATGCTAATAACCATACAAATATTCAGCAAGATTTTCTAAAAAGTATACGATACGAGAACCTTGTTAAATATGACTTAAAAGCAATGTACCAAGATATTATGGATAAAACGGTAGCATTAGAAATAGCAACTAAGCTAGGCTATTTTAGTTTAGATGATATAGTAGAGAAAAAAGAAATCTTGAGACAAATAACAGAGTTAACAAAGCAAAATAATTCGCTAAGAAAAGAGTTTAAAAAAGCTATTAACTTCTCAGATAAAACTAGTTTAAATATGCAAATACAGGCTAATAAAAAAAGTATTGAGGATTTGGAAAATAAATTAAAAGAGTTAAATTCGTAGCCGATAACTATGTATCTAGTACATAGACTTACATCGGCATTTCAATTATTATTATAAGCATAACATTTGCAAAATACAAATATAATTTATGAAGCAAATAAATATACAAAAATTTATAACAGCCAAGAGAATAGCAAAATATTCTAGTTTAGAAAGCTATAAACTTAATATATTAGAGTCTCAAAAGTATTACTCTTCATTATCAATATTGGAAGTTTCTTTAAGAAATGCTATAGATTTTTATTTTACGGAGAGATATGGAGAAAGTTGGACAGACTTATTAGATGTTTTTAGATATAAAGAAATATCTAAAATAGAAGAAGCTAAAAGTTTTCTAAAATTGAAACAAGAAGAATGTACAAAAGATAAAATTGTTGCAGAGCTAAATTTTGGTTTTTGGACAAGCTTATTTTCAAAAACATATGAAGAGCAAATGAGAAAAAATAATCTCATCAAAATATTTAATAATTTACCAAAAAACAAGCAAATAAATAGAGCATATCTATCTAAAAAACTCAATAATATTAGAAATTTTAGAAATAGAATATTTCATTATGAAAAGATAATTAATAAGCCAGAATATTTAAATATTGAAAATGATATTAATGAAATACTAGAGTTTTTAGATAAAGAAATTTTAGGCTTTAGTATTGGTATAAATATATAAAATATAATAAATTCCCCTTCTATGAAGGGGTTGCAGTCGCAGACTGACGGGGTAGTTTTAGAAAGTGACCACCCCACCAACAAGTTGGCACCCCTCCACGGGAGGGGAATTAATAATAAAGGAAACAAATATGCAAAAACAACAACTAGACGGCAAAAGTATGGACATAGTAGAGAGCAACATAGACAAGCTAAAACAACTCTTCCCAGATGTATTTAGCCAAGGGCAGATAAACTTTGAAAAGCTACAAGCCGTACTAGGTGAGCGTATTTGTGAAGATGAAGAACACTACAAATTTACATGGCATGGTAAGAAAAAAGCCGAACATGAAGCGACTAAAACTCGTAGCACTGGCACACTTAGACCCGTAAAAGCAGATAGTAAACATTGGGATAGCACTAATAATATCTTTATAGAGGGTGATAACCTAGAAGTGCTAAAACTCCTACAAAAGAGCTATCACAATAAAATTAAAATGATATACATAGACCCACCGTACAATACAGGTAAGGACTTTGTATACAAAGACAACTACAAAGACAATCTAACCAACTACAAGAAAATCACAGGGCAAGTAGATGGCGAAGGCATGGTAATATCTAGCAATACCGACAAAAGTGGTCGCTACCATACCGACTGGCTAAATATGATGTACCCAAGGCTAAAGCTAGCTCGTAATCTACTCAAAGATGATGGTGTGATATTCATCTCAATAGATGATAACGAACAAGCCAATCTAAAGAAAATGTGTGATGAGATTTTTGGTGAGGATAATTTTGTAGGTAATATTACACGAAAACAAAGTAGTGGCTCTAAAAATGATACGGGCTACAATAAAATAGTTTCAACAACTGATAGTATTTTGTGTTACGCCAGAATGAACTTTGTTTTTTATCCTATCAGAGTTAAACCAAATAAAAAATATCAGTATTCTGATGAATATGGACGATATGATGTACGTGCATTGGAAATGCAAGGCGGTGATGATACCTTGCCGTTACGCAATAAAATGGGATATTCAATATACTATCATGCAGAGATTAAAAGAGTGGTAATAAAACATGATTATGATTTAAAAAATCAAAATGTCTATGAGTATCCTTGTGAAAATTTATTATCACAAGGATATGTATGTTATAGACCGAGAAAAAGAGGTAACGAGTATGGTATATGGCGTTGGGGAAAAGAAACTTTTTTGGATAAATATGCTAGTGGTGATGTGTATTTTGATAATACAAGAGTATATCTGAAAGAAAGAGAGGTTGAGTATATTGATAAGTATCCAGATTCACTTGTAGTAGATTATTTAAATACACATGGAACTAATGAGCTAAAGCATATTTTTAATGGTCGTAAGATTTTCAGTTTTCCAAAACCAGTATCATTAATAAGGTATTTAACATCTTTGTCAGTAAGTAAAAACGACATAATCCTAGACTTCTTTGCTGGTAGTGGCACCACGGGTGATGCTGTGATGCAACTAAATGCAGAAGATGGTGGTAACCGTAAATATATCTGTGTGCAACTTGATGAGCCTATCTGTGAAAAAGACAACAAAGAAGCTTTTAACTTCTGTACAGACCCTAAAAATAACTTTAAACCAGTTATTTCATCTATCACCAAAGAGCGACTTCGCCGTGCTGGTGATAAAATCATCACTGATGCTAAAAAAGAACTAACTGATTTATTAGCAAAATCACGACCAGACGCAGAGAAAATCAAAACAGCACAAGAGAAATTAGCTAGACTTTTAGGAAATTCCCCTTCCGTGAAGGGGTGGATTGCGAAGCAAGACGGGGTAGTTTTAGAAGGTGACCACCCCACCGACAAAGTCGGCACCCCTCCAGCGGAGGGGAATAAGGTAGATATTTCGCTCAGTGACCTTACCCACGACAACACAACAGGCTTAGACATCGGCTTCAAAGCATTCAAACTAGACACCTCAAACATCAAACCATGGGATGGTAAAAATATCTCTAACTTTGGCGACTTAGTAGAAGATATCGAAAACATCAAACAAAGCCGTAGTACAGATGATGTGCTTTATGAAATTTTACTAAAACTTGGTTTAGACCTAGCAGTGCCTATTACAGAGACAAATTGCAATGGCAGTACACTATATAACATCGGTATGGGAGCATTACTTATCTGCTTAGATAAAGCAAATGATGCAGTTATCTCAGAGATTATCAAAATCAAAAATGAAACCGAAAATACCGAGCTAGAAGTGGTTTTCAAAGATAGTGTATTTGAGAGTGATGTTGCTAAGACTAACTACAGCCAACAGCTAGAGTCTGCTGGTATCAAGACTGTGAAGGTACTGTAACTATGTCAAAAAGTGATGAAGATTTCGATATCAGAGATAGGTATTACAGAAATAGTATCTCACCACAATGGTATATGAACCATGCTATGGAAAATCTAGAGTCAGCAAGGATTCTTTCAAGTAATAAAAATGCACCTAAAAATGTTATCTATTTACTTTATGGATATGCTACAGAATTGTTTTTAAAAGCTACTTATTATGCTAAAAATCCAGAAAATAAAGAAGTAAAGAGTACTCATGATTTCGTCTTTTTATCTAAAGAATGTGAAATTTCTTTATCCGAGAATCAAAAGGATATTTTATCATTATTATCCAAATATGTTGTGTTTGCGGGAAGATATCCAGTAGCAAAGGATAAAGATAAACAAGAAGAGTTTGATGAGCTTTTTAGAAAATGCCATACAGAAGAAAGTGCAAAAATAGGCAATCTTTCTTTATTTAAATACACTGATAAAAAAACTAATTCTTTAAATGTCTATAATATAGAAGAGATAATAACTGAAATAGCAACAGAGTTTGATAAATATAGCATATAAAAAGTGATAAAAAATGAAAAAATTAAAATTAGACTTTGATAATAAACAAGCGCATCAATTAAAAGCTATTGATAGCATAATCAAAATTTTTGATGGGCAAACTCGTAGAAATGAGCTATTTACAGTAGAAGCAATCAAAGAAGAATCTGGACAATACTCAACAGATGAAAAATATGGTGAAACTACAGGTTACGGTAACAAGCTATCTATAACTAGTAGCCAGCTTTTAGAAAACTTGCAAAAAGTACAGCTAGATAACTCACTAGATATTTCAAATAACCTGCATAATAATAATTTCACTATAGAAATGGAAACAGGTACTGGTAAAACTTATGTCTACCTTAGAAGTATTCTACAGCTAAATAAGGACTATGGATTTACTAAGTTTATAATCGTAGTGCCAAGTGTGGCAATCCGTGAGGGTGTCAAAAAAACTCTAGAAATAACAGCTGAACACTTCAAAAAAGACTTTGAAAATGAGCCTTATGACTACTTTGTTTATAGTAGTGATAAACTAGGTCAAATCAGAGATTTTGCAACTAATAGTAATATCCAGATTATGGTTATGAATATAGATGCTTTTAATAAAAATACTAATAAAATCTTTGAGCATAATGACAGACTACAGGGTAAACCTATAGATATGATAAAAGGTACAAATCCTTTTGTAATCATAGATGAACCACAAAGTGTCGATACTACAGATAAAGCAAAAAATGCTATAGCTGAACTAAATCCATTATGTACTTTTAGATTCTCAGCAACTCATAGAGATATTTATAACCTTATCTATAAGCTAGACCCGATAGATGCCTACCAGCAAGGACTTGTTAAGCAGATAGAGGTTTTTTCTATTATCGAAGAAGAGAGCTTTAACCAGCCATATATAAAACTTGATAAAGTTAAAGCCACAAAAACAAAAACTACAGCAGATATACTAGTAGATATTCAGCAAAAAAATAATGTCGCTAGAGTTTCTAAAAAAGTAGAAAAAGGCGTAGACTTAGAAGATCTGACAGGTCGTAGTATCTATAGTGGCTATATTGTAGATGATATCTGGACAGAGAAAGACAAAGAATATATTAGTTTCTCTAATGATCAATTTATCCGACTTGGAGATGATAACTCTACTTTAAATCAAGATGAATTAAAAAGATTACAAATCCGTAAGACTATAGATACACACTTAGATAGAGAATTAGAATTTGCTAAAAACGGTATTGATGCTAAGGTTCTTAGTCTTTTCTTCATAGATAGAGTTGCTAACTATCGTGACTATGAAGTAGACGATCAAAAAGGTAAATATGCTAAATGGTTTGAAGAAGAGTATACAAAAGCTATCAAGCTACCAAAATATGAAACACTTTTTGAAAAGATAGATACCAACTTAGAAGCACAGCAAGTGCATGAGGGTTATTTTTCTTCAGATAAAAATGGTCTTAAAGACACTACTGGAATAACCAAAGCAGATGAGTCTACTTATGATCTTATTATGAGAAATAAAGAAAAACTTCTGAGTAAGTCCGAACCAATCAAATTTATATTTTCACATTCAGCTTTAAAAGAAGGTTGGGATAACCCTAATGTATTTCAAATTTGTACCCTAAATGAAACTAAGTCAGAAATGAAAAAACGCCAAGAAATTGGTCGTGGCTTGAGATTGTGTGTTGGTCAAGATGGTAAGCGAATTTTTGATAAAGAAATTAATATGCTAACGGTAATGGTTAATGAGCATTATCATAATTTTGTCGAGACTCTACAACATGAGATAGAAGAGGATGGCAATGTTAAGTTTGGATTATTACAAAGCTTTGATTTTGCTAAAATTCAAATCACAAATGAAGAAGGAAATTTAGTTGATCTTGGTCGTGAGAAGTCCAAAGAAATATTTAAACATTGCCAAGAAAAAGGCTATATCGATAGCAAAGGCAAAATCACAGATGAACTAAAAATAGCAATTAAAAATGATACTCTAGAAGTACCACAAGATATGCAAGAGCATAAGCAAGAGATTACGCAAATCCTCCAAAGCTTGACTAAAAATCTTGATATCAAAAATGCTAGAGCTAGTGTACTGGTCAAACCAAAAAAAGAAGTACTACTAAGCCCAGAGTTTAAACAGTTATGGGATAATATTTGTCATAAAACACAATATAGAGTAAATTTTGATAATCAAAGGCTTATCAATGCTTGTGTTGAAAGTATCAAAGCGAATATCAGTATCCATAAACGCAAAGTAGAAACTCTTAAAGCTAAGGTAAATGTATCAAAAGCAGGTACTGAAGCTACAGAGGTCGCCAAAGATAATTTGATAGTTAATTTTGGTGACCAACCATTACCAGATATTCTGACATATCTACAAAATGGTACAGGGCTCAAAAGACAGACTATTGCAGAGATACTTTCAAAATCAAATAAATTCAAAGATTTCCAGAATAATCCTCAACAGTTTATGGATGAGGTAAAAGCTGACATCAACAAAGTTAAACAGAAATTCATTGTTGATGGTATTTCTTACCATAGCACTGGCGATAAGTATGACCAAGAGTTATTTTTAAACCAAGAGATTAAAGGTTATTTGGATAACAATATGTATTCTGTAAATGGTGATAAATATCCTTTTGATCATGTTGTTTATGACTCTCAAACAGAGAAGAGTTTTGCTCAAGAGTGCGAGAAGCATGAAAAAGTAAATAAATACATTAAACTACCTAACTGGTTTAAGATACCAACACCATTGGGTAACTATAATCCAGATTGGGCTTTGTTTATTAAAGATGATGAAAATTCTGAAAAACTATACTTCATAGCAGAGACCAAAACCGATAAAACTACTCACTCTATAAACTCAAGTGAGCATGCAAAAATCAAGTGCGGTAGAGAACATTTTAAAACAGTTAGTAAAATCGCCAAGGATACAGTTTTTTATGATCAATGCGGTAACCTTGCTGATGTATTTAATCGTATTGAGAGTGAGAAGTAGGATTAATTATTAATTATTTATTAAATATTTCTTGAAAAAATAATATCTATCTCCATATATATCGATGAACAAATAGTTTTACAATCATTATACCATGGAGAATAATATGACAAAGATATCATTATCACATTTAACATTTTTATCTAGGCAAATTAATTCAGCTATTTCTGATGGGCATATTGCGTCTTATAGTTTCGAAGATATATACAATGCTATAGAATATAAAAACCTTGAAAAATTAGTTACAAATGAGGTTGCAGATTTTAGTATATTAAGCACAATACAAAAAGACGAGCTGGCATGGTTATATCAACAGCTTGCAAACGAGGCTAAATATTTTAGTGATGCTGGTAATGAAAGAGCTAAGTTAGGTCTTCATAATGATAATCATGGACTATTGCTATTGCAAGGTATGATTCTTGAGATTATTCAAAAGCATTATGAGTAATTTATTGAGGTAAACTATGCAAAAATGTAGTCTTGTTGGTTGCAATAGAGAGATATATCACCCATCATCTGATGACATCAAAGAATACTATAAAGATACTACTAAATGTATTCTTCATTGTGATAAATCTCACAGAATGAAATCAAATCACAGAACACAAATGGAGATTGATTTTAAAAAAGCCTTTACAGATTACATAGAAATTAATAATAGTAACAGTAGTGATATTACTATTATAGATATTCATTTCCCAGTTAATTATGATAAGTATGAAGATATATACGAGTACTTGTCATTATTAAATGACTATGACAAAATTCACTTTATAAACTGTTACTTTTATATGGAAAGTAATGGTCACTTTAATTTAGGAGATAAAACGGTATTATTTGATAGTTGTATTATTAAAGGTGATTTTTGGCAACTACATGATTATAAATCATTTTATAATTATGACAATGACTCAAAACATCTAAAACATATTTATCAGTACTGTATATTTGAAGTTAAAGAAATTTTTAACTCTTGTAAAGAATTAAATAGTAGTCAATTTTTTAGTTGTTCCTTTAAGGATCTAAGTTTGGAAGGCTGTTTAATTAATGAACCTTTATTTATATATAGAAATGATCACGGAGAAACTCAAAAAAGTGGTTTAAAATTTGAAAATATCAAGCTTAAAAACTCTAATTTTGATAGTCGCTTTGAAATAAATGAGTATAAAGATAGTGGTGGTGTATATATTGATGAGTGTTACTTTCAGCAAAAGTTTAATTTCAAAAATAATGAAGTATCTCATATTGAAATTAATGATACTAATTTTTCAGGTATTCTAGATTTGTTCAAAACAAGATCTGATTATATATTTATGCGCAAATGTACTCTAAATGAGATGGCTTTTTTTGAAGAATGTGAGTTTAGTATAAACAAAAAGGCATGTTTATCGAGCTATGAACATGTCACTTTTAAAGAGTTTGTAGGCTTTAGAAATACTAGTTTTTATAGTGGACTTGATATATCTAAATCGAACTTTTACAATAAAGCTAACTTTTTGAATATCAAAATAGAACCTAATATTTCAAATAATCAGAAAAAAAGCAATAGAGAAACACTAAGGATAATAAAAAATAGTTTTGATGATATTGGAAATCATATTGATGCCAATGATTATTTTGCTGAGGAATTAAGACAGCGAAAGATAGAACTATATAATTCTAAAAAAAATTTTGATAAAAAATTTATATTTGTTTTTAATGATCTAATATCAAAGTTTGGTCAGAGTTATTTCAGACCATTTATATTATTGCTTTTGAGTATTATTTACTTTCACATATTGACTAGTGAGGATATTACTAATTGGTATAAAAATATTGAATCAATAAAGTATATATTTAGCGCTCTAAATAGCATAATTAGAGATGCTACTTTTCTATCTGTTGTAATCAAAACCAATGATGGCTTAGCATTTATTAGAGCTATTTTCTATATTTGGTATGGAATCCTTATATGGAACATAATCATCGCAGTCAAGCGCCATGTAAAAAGATAAATATACTATGGATAGGTATGCTATTACATGTATATTTTCATTTCCTAAAAAATAATCATCAAAATTTACATTAAGCAGAGATGAAAAAAAGAAAATTTGTTAAATTTTATTGCTATTCAATATGTGGTATTTTATTATGTATTACATAAATAAATACTTAGTAATTAAACAATGAAATATCAATATGCAATATTATTTGATGAAACTTATCAAGATATGAACGATCAGCTAAAACTAATCGATGGATTATCCAAACAATATGAATGTGACATTAGTGATAAATCAAGCTGTAAATATACCTACTATATCTTTGCTAAAAATAAAAAATCTAAAGAAACATTTATTGAGAAGTATCAGGAACTTTTAGATAATGGGTTAGTAACACCATTTTCTCTATTTACTAGGCAAGTTAAAGAGCCTGCAATTATGAAGTTATTAGCAGATTCTAAAGATGATAAGGTCTTACATAGGCAGATATCAGCATATCCTAGAATTAAAAAACTAGTAACAGGAATATTAGAGAATTTAGATATTAGCAGAAAAGATTTATCACGATTAACATGTAGTACTCTCCAAGATATATATAATTGGGAGGCGATGAATGCGCTTCCCGATAAGCTAAAAACAAGGCTTATAGAATATTTATACTCTATAGATGACATTAACAAAGATAAGTTTATTAAATATTTAATGAGTACTTATGAAGAAATTGGATATAAAGTTGAAGTTTTATCTTGTGCTACTAAATTAGTTATTCCAGAGTTTAATAAAATATTTAAAAATAAGTCTGAGGCTAAGCATCATATACATGGGATACGAGAAAGGTTACATGGATTAAACTGTATCATTAGATTATCTGATTTTGATGATAATGAGTTAGAGACTCATAACACAAGAGATTGGAGCTAAATAATGAAAGAATTAGTAAATAAAGATGATGAATATTTGATTAACAAATATGAAAATAAAAAAATAATTTCAGATTTATTTAAATCTGGAAAAGAAGTGAAACTATTTTCATTAAAAACACAGGTTGAAACAGTTGATAATTTGCCAGATCCTTATATAGACATTTTTTCTTACAGCTTACCTGATATTACTGGAATATCAGAGGTGATGTTGGACTGTGAAGATATTCCCAATATAAGAAAATTTAATACAGAAGTATTTATTGAGCATTATGAACAAATAAAAAAACAAATCAAAGAGAAAGGTGTTGATGATAAATTTGATTATCTAGCTAAATTCTGTTTTAGATATTCAATTAGATCAGCCATATACTTCATTATTCTAAAAGTAACATGCTTCCATAAAAAGATTAACATACCGCTAGTCTTAGAGAGATATTTTATCGATGAATTTGAGAAAAACTCGATTTTCATTGAGCTATTCAAAGAAAACTATAAAAGTTTTGATATATATTTGGTTGATAAAGATAGAGAATTAGACTTTTCAGACTCTCATATGATGATTTATGATTCTATAGTACAGTTTGAGAAGTACTGGCATTATCATAGAAATATTAAAGATAAAAAAAACTACAACTATATTTACCTTATTTAACAACTATCAAAATGTTTCTTACCTCAAGAGTCAAAGAACCTTAATTAAAGAGCCATCGGCTAAGTACCTTAGTTTGTTTAAGATCACGGTTCCTAGAATTATTTTATACTCTGATAATGGTAGTAAGATATTTGATTTTTCATCTAAATACAATTTATCATATGAAGATTTTAAATTTCCTGATATTGACAAGTATAGAAATATTGATATCAATATAAGTGCTAAACAATTAGCTATTGCAAAATTCCATAGGTTAAGTGCTTTAGCAAATTTGAAAAAGTTGTGTGAATTTGCAGAAAGTGTAGGTATTGACTTATCAAAAAAGAGAAAATCAAAAAAATTTATACCATGTAGTGTAATTGATTTAACCGATAATGATCGAATGGTTATGATGCTATATAATTTTCAAAAGCCTATATTTAATATTTTAGATTTTGTAAGAGATCTTTATACAGACCCTATAAATGCAGAATTTAAACAAGATGATATAAATACCGATTATTTACTTAATCCTCTAGGTGTCGATAATAATAACCTACAAGAGATGATACTAGCTATTTTCGGACATGAAAAAAATATGAATTATGCTAGTTTCTGTTGTCTTTTAAATAGTGTAAGCAGAAATAAAATAAGCATACCAAAGTCAACTGATTACAACTCAGTATGCAAGGAAATACTTGAAGATATAGTACCATCAAAATTTCAGAGACTAAAATATGAAAAATTGCCTTATAGAGAATATGCTCAAGATTGTGACAGTGATCTTTTAGATAACTGGTTATTCTGTAATGATTGGCTATATATACTTGATGTTATGATTTTATGTACAATGTTTAATGTTAGGTTACCAAATCCAAGGCATATGAGGAAATTATTAGGTAAAAACAAGGATAGTAAAGTTTTTACAGGCTTGGGGTATAAGAGGTTGATTATAAGGTTTAATTACATGGTAGTATTATGGAGTAGTTACCTAGGCGAATACATAAAGATAAAAGAAGATAAAAATAAAAATGAAAAATTAGATACCACCCACCCCTAGCTAGAATAGCAGGGCGTTGAAGCAAATTGGTATATTTTAATTCTTCTTAGGTAGCTCTCAAAATCTAAACTAAAACATCACGAAAAAACAATATTTTTAGATGAGTTTTAAGCTTATTTATTACTTTTGTCTAAGTAAGTAAATAATCAAGCAGATTTATCAAGCTATCAAATAAACCCCAAAGGCTAGAGTTTCTCAATATCGTCCGCCCTTAGCTGTAAGCAGGGCGTTAGACAGAGCCGATATTTGATTAACTCTTCGCCGCTTCCCCAAGAATTTGGGGAATGCTCAGCCCACCGTCTGCGCTACGCTTGACCAACGAGTTTCACACGATGGACTAAAGCCGAGCAAAGCACCCTGTCGCAAGCTAAGGGCACAGTAACAAGTTTGCTAGTCTAAGTCCCTCCCGTTTCACTGGTAAAACCCGTTGGTCAACCTTATCAGGCCGACGGTGGGCAAGGCGTAATGCTTCGCATGATTTAATACTTAGAAACGCTATTGTGAAAGATTTATATAGCCTCAGGGCTATCTAAATCAACTAGCGTTTCAGTCAATACTTTCAAAACATTTGTTTGTTTTGAAAAGAAATTGTTTATTTTAATGAATTCTATGGAATAGCTTTAAAAATTAGACCTAGTGACCCTTATATGCACCTTGATAATTCATAGCATTTTGGAGTGGAGGGCTAAAAGTATTGATTTTATTGGTACTCGCAACTGGATTCGAACCAGTGACCCCTACCATGTCAAGGTAGTACTCTAACCAACTGAGCTATGCGAGTATTTAGAATAGATATTATAATTTTATATCTTATAAAATCAATAGATTTTCGCTTATTAATTGTTATTTATTGGAATTAATATATCATTTAACACATATTTTATATTTTATAATTTCTTATGCAAAATTTTACATTTTTCGCTAGCTGTGCAAAGGGTATCGAGCTTTTATTAAAAGATGAGCTAGATGCGTTAGGCATATCATCATCTGAAAAACTTGCTGGAGTTGAGTTTGAGGGATCTTTTGAAGATGCCTACAAAGTTTGTATTTACTCTCATCTAGCAAGCCAAGTTATGCTAAAAATAGCTACTCAAAAAGTTACAAATCAGCAAGCTTTATATGATTTTATATCATCAATAAATTGGTTAGATTACTTTGATGTTAACACAGCTTTTAAAATCATAATCTCAGGTAAGCATTATGATTTCAATAATACTATGTTTGTTTCGCAAAAAACAAAAGATGCTATAGTCGATCAGTTTCGTAGAGAAACTAATGAACGACCAAATATTGATACTGATAATCCAGATAATATAATAAAATTACATTTACATAAGCAGTATGTGAATGTGTTTTTATGCTTAAATATAGAGAGCTTACATAAGCGTAGTTATAGACAGTTTCAGGGACAAGCACCTCTAAAAGAGTCTTTAGCAGCAGCGATACTTATCAAAGCAGGGTGGTTAGATGAGCTTAAAAAAGAGCAACCTATATTGATTGATCCAATGTGTGGTTCTGGGACTATTCTTATTGAAGCTGCTCTTATGGCAAAAAATATAGCTCCTGTCTTGTTGAATAAAGAATTTAAACTATTCAATTCAAAGCTTCATGATCAAGACTTATGGAATAACTTATTAGAAATAGCAAAAAAAGCTCAAAAGCCAACAAATGCAATTATTCAAGGCTATGATATTGATAATAATGTTTTAGATAAGGCTGATAGAAACATTTATCAAGCAGGTGTTGAAGATGTTGTTAATATCAAGCGACAAGATATCCGTGATCTTGAAAATGAGTTTGAAAGTGAAGGTTTGATAGTTACAAATCCTCCTTACGGTGAGCGTTTATATGGTGATCAACTTGATGAGCTTTTAGACATATTTAATGGTTTTGGTGATAGATTATCTCAAGATTTTTATGGTTGGAAAGTTGCTATTTTGACAAGTTTTGATGAATCAATTAAAGAAATGCAGCTACGTACTACCAAGAAGAATAAATTCTATAATGGCGCTATTGAAACGGTATTATATCAGTTTGATATAAATGAGCATGCAAGATTTAAATATGAAAGCCAGCTTGAGAAAAATATTCGTTTAGCTGAAGCAAGTGCACTAAAGTCAGATGAGCATATAGATTTTTCTAACAAGTTAAAGAAGAATCTTAAAAACTTAAAACCATGGTTAAAGCAGTCGGGAGTAGAGTGTTATCGTTTATATGATGCTGATATTCCAACTTTTGCTGTAGCTGTCGATATATATGGCGAGCATGTGTTTTTACAAGAGTATCGTGCCGATGCTACTATCGATCAAAATATGGCTAAACAAAGATTCTATCAAGCTATATATCAGATACATAAAACTCTCGATATTCAATATGAAAATATACATACAAGAGTCCGTCAGCGTCAAAAAGGCAAAGAACAGTATCAAAAAAATAATGACAAAAATAACTTTCACGTTATTAATGAATTTGATGCTAAATTTTATGTGAATTTTGATGACTATTTAGATACTGGTATTTTCTTAGACCACCGTAAAATTAGACAGCTTGTGGCAAAAGCTTCAAAAAATAAGACTTTATTGAATTTATTTAGTTATACATGCACAGCTAGTGTTCATGCTGCTTTAAAAGGAGCAAAAACTACAAGTGTAGATATGTCTAATACTTATCTTGAGTGGGGTAAGAATAATTTTGAGCTAAATAACTTAGATATTAAAAAGCATAATTTTATTCAGGCAGATTGTATTAGTTGGTTAAAATCTAACAGCGAGAAGTTTGATGTGATATTTTTAGATCCACCAACATTTTCAAACTCTAAGCGTATGGATGATATTCTTGATATTCAAAGAGATCATGAGTTACTTATAAATTTAGCTATGGACTCTCTCAAAAAAGATGGAGTATTATATTTCTCTAACAATTATCGTCGTTTCAAAATGTCACAAGAAATAATAGCTAAGTTTAATTGTGAGAATATTGATAAAGTCTGTTTATCAAGAGACTTTTTATCTAACAAAAATATCCATAATTGCTGGGAAATTAAATACAAGAAATAAATATTATAAACTTAATGCATAATAGTCTTTGAATATGCACAAATAATAATAGTTCCAATAAGTATAAACGATGTTCCTAAGACAAATGGTAAATCTAACTTTTGCTTAAAAAATAGATATCCTATAATTCCTATTAAAATAATTCCAAATGCTGACCATATAGAATACGCAAAAGCAATATTCATATATTTTAATGTTAATGATAAAAAGTAAAATGAAAGTCCATAAAATATCAAAACAAATAGTGAAGGAACAATCCTTGTAAAACCATTGCATAATGGTAATGAAACTGTTCCAAGGACTTCAGTGATTATAGCTATAGTTAAAAAAATATATGACATAAATATAAACTGTGTCAAAAGAGTATTTAAATAATAAGCTAGAAGTTAATAAATTGAAATATGTTTATTATGAACATATGTTACCATCAGCATCGATTACAAGTTGTCCATCTTCTTTGTAGAAAGGCATTGGTGGCAACTTATCTAACATGCTAAGAACTACTTCACTAGGTCTGCAAAGTTTAACACCTTTAGGGCAACAAACAAAAGGTCTATTAACTAGTATAGGATTATTGATCATTGCTTCAATAATTATGTCATCACTTATATTATCATCTAATAATCCCAACTCTTTAGCTGGAGATTTAGTTTTTCTAAGAGCCTCTTTTGGAGTTAAATTTGCAGCGGCAAAAAGTCCTAATAGTTGTGCTTTTGTCCATCCTTCTTTTAGATATTCTATTACGATTGGATTGTATCCAGCAGCTTTAATAATATTAAGTACATTTCTAGATGTTCCACATTCATCATTGTGATATATTACAATCATTTAAATTTTCCCCTTATTCAATTAAAATATTTTTTATTCAACCACAAAGCCACATTTACTAACCCAATCAAAACTGGCACCTCAACCAGAGGACCAATTACACCGACAAAAGCTTCAGTAGAGTTTATGCCAAATACTGAGATTGCAACTGCTATAGCTAACTCAAAATTATTTGAAGCAGCTGTGAAGCTCAAAGAAACGGCTTGCTCATAAGTTGCTTTAGCTTTATATGACATAAAAAATGATATGCTAAACATTATCAAAAAATATATCAAAAGCGGAATAGCAACCTTGATTACTTGAAATGGTAGGTTAATTATTTCATTTCCTTTTGTAGTAAACATCAGCACTATAGTAAATAGTAGGGCGATCAATGTCAGAGGTGATATCGCTGGAGTGAATTTATCTATATACCATTGTTCACCTTTTTTAGAGATTAAGATAGCTCTAGTTAATATTCCAGCTACAAAAGGTATTCCTAGATATATTCCGACACTTTTTGCTATATCTAACACTGATATATTTATATTGATGTTCGTATCAAATCCCAGTAGTTTTGGAATAACTGTAATAAATATATATGCGTAAGCAGCATAAAATATTATTTGAAAAATAGAGTTAAATGCAACTAGTCCAGCACAATATTCTCTAGATCCTTTGGCTAGATCATTCCACACAATTACCATAGCAATACATCTAGCTAACCCTATTAAAATTAGTCCTATCATAAAGCTAGGTTGATCATGAAAAAAAATAACTGCTAATATAAACATCAGAATAGGACCAATCAGCCAGTTTTGAATTAAAGATAAAAGCAAAATTTTAGTATCATTAAATATTTTAGGCATTGTTGAGTATTTAACTTTTGCTAGTGATGGATACATCATCACAATTAGACCTAGTCCAATTAACCAATTACCTGATCCATTATCAAATTCAGATATAAAATTTTTAGCTTCTGGTAGAGTATATCCAATAATGATACCCACAATCATAGCTAAAAAAATCCATAAGGTCAGAAACTTATCGAGAAACTTTAATTTCATTTATTACTCCTTAAATTTTACAAATCTCAGAAATTTCTAGTTTAGATATTATTTGTTGAACTTCTTCGTCTTTATCTATTTGTTTGAAAAGCTCATTTAAAATGTTTAATTGATATTCTGGAATATTTTTATCTAGTTTATAAAATACCCATTTGCCTTGCTTAAAAGACTCTAGCAATCCAGCAGTTACAAGATTTTTTAGCTGTATTGATAACGCTCCTTGAGTTAATAAGATAAGTTTTTGGATATCACATACGCAAAGAGTATTTTTGTTTAATACATATAAAATAATTAATCTATTTTTATCAGAAATTACTTTTAAAAAATTTGTGATAGATGACATGTTAAAATAAATATATATTTAAATTTGTAAATATAATAATGGTTTTAATTATGATTTTCAATTTGTTTCTAATGTTTATCTGGATAACTTAATATTTAGCCAATATAGGCTAGATGTGTTAAAATCTAGCTAGTTTAGAGTAATATTTAATTTTTAATGAGTCGATTCAGTCAAAATTTAATGTACGCTGGTATATTGTTTATAGTTTTTATATCTTGTATATATTTTTTTGTTTCTAAGAATACCCCTGAACCAAAAGGTGTATATTTACCTAAATATAGTGCAAAATTGCCAGCTACAGATCCAAAACAAGTCAGAATATTTAATCTGCGTTATCAAACAGATACACAAGATAGCATAGGTGAAATAAGAGTAGTTATAGGCGTAGATCAAGAGAGAGATTTCCAAAAACTATGTAATGAAAATATTAGAGAAGCTGTAAAATTAGCTGCTCAAAATGGCGCGCATGAGATAAAATATGTTTGTCTATTCCCAGAGGGTCAAATTACTGAATTAAGTAGTGTTCAATTACGTGGATATGCTTTTAGAGATTAAATAAATGAAAAAATTAAATATAGTTTTTGCTGGAACTCCTGATATTTCAGCACAAGTTCTAAAAGACTTATATCAATCAAAGCATAATATTCAAGCGGTGCTTACTCAGCCAGATAGAGCAAAAGGGCGTGGTAAGAAGATACAATTCTCACCTGTCAAAGACGTCGCTATAGCCAACAACACACCAGTGCTTCAACCATTATCTTTTAAGAAAGATCCTCAAGTATTTGAGCAAATTAGAGAACTAAAACCAGATGTCATAGTTGTGATAGCCTACGGAATTATAGTACCTCAAGAGTTTTTGGATATTCCCAAATATGGTTGTTTAAATATTCATGTTTCACTACTTCCTAAATGGCGTGGCGCAGCACCTATCCAGAGAGCAATCCAAGCAGGAGATTCTAAAACTGGAATCTGTATAATACAAATGGATGCTGGACTTGATACTGGAGATATATTAAACACTCTAGAGATTGAGATACAAGATACGGATACATCACAATCACTACATGATAAATTCGCTAAACTATCAATAAAACCATTATTAGAAACTCTAGAAAATATTGATACGATCAAACCGCAACCTCAACAAGGCGAGCCTACTTATGCACATAAGATTACTAAGCAAGAAGGTCTTATAGATTTCACAAAATCTGCCAAAGAAATTAGTTGTCATATTAGAGCATTTACTCCATGGCCATCAGCATTTTTTATGCTAGAAGGTGAGCAAGTCAAAGTAGGTGATTTTGAGATACTTGAAAAATCGGCAAATGATGAAGTTACAGCAATTATGGATATAACTAAAAATGGTTTTGACATTGCTACAAATGACAAGATAATCAGATTTAAGCAATTACAATTTCCCAACAAGAAAATGTTAAATATTGCAGATATTTTGAATGGTAAAGATTTAGATAAATATATCGGGTATAAAATAGGATAAATAATGAAAGTAGGATTTATAATAGATAACTTAAACTCTTTTAATATTTCAAAAGATAGCACATATATGATGCTACAAGCAGCTCAAGATAAAGGCTGGGAAATTTATACTTTTTATTTAAATGATTTATCTATAATCAATGGTAAGCCAAAAGGCGATGCACTTAAGATAAAAATCCATAAAGCAAAAGAGTCTTGGTATGAAATATTATCTCAACATCATGATTTATCACTGTTAGATCTTGATTGTATATTTATGCGCAAAGATCCACCATTTAATATGGAGTATATATATGTGACATATATGCTTGATTTGGCAAAAAAACATGGGGTGTTAATCGTAAATAATCCACAAGCACTTAGAGATTTTAATGAGAAAGTAGCTATTTCAAATTATCCTAAATTTGCACCAAACACTCTGATAACTAGAAGCTATAAGCAGATTAATCAATTTTACGCAGAGCATAAAGATATTATTGTTAAGCCTCTTGATGGAATGGGTGGCAGCTCTATCTTCAGGATCAAAGATGGCGATAAAAACAAAAATGTTATCCTTGAAACGCTAACTCATCATGAAACCAGATATATAATGGTACAAGATTATCAAGAAGCAATCAAAGATGGTGATAAAAGAATTTTGATAGTAAATGGAGAACCTATTAAATATCTCTTAGCTAGGGTTCCTAGTGATAGTGATAATCGTGGTAACTTGGCAGCTGGAGCTAGAGCTGAAGTAAGGGAACTTCAGGAGCAAGACTATAAAATAGCTAAAAAAGTTGCTAAAAAGCTGAAAAAAGAGGGGGTAATGTTTGCTGGTTTAGATGTGATAGGAGATAAACTAACAGAAGTTAATATTACTAGTCCAACTGGTATTCAAGAGATCTATAAAGCTACCAAAGTTAATGCTGCAAGCTTACTAATGCAAGCAGTCGAGAAAAAAATAAATAAAATGAGACAGGAACAAGAACATGGAGAATAAAATTAACTCTCAAAGTTTATTCCAAGAAGCCCTACAATATATACCTGGCGGAGTAAACTCTCCAGTCAGAGCATTTAAGAGTGTTGGGCAAGAATTTCCAAGATTCATAAAATCAGCAAAAGGTGCTTATTTATATGATGTTGATTGGAACAAATATATAGATTATATCGGATCGTGGGGACCAATGATTTTGGGGCATGGCGATGATGATGTTCTTGAGGCTATACAATGTCAGCTAAAAAATGGTCTAAGTTATGGCGCTCCTTGTAAACAAGAGATTGAACTTGCTAAAAAAATAGTAGAGCTTATGCCAAATATTGAACAAGTTAGATTCGTAAATTCGGGTACTGAAGCGACAATGAGTGCTATTAGATTAGCAAGAGCATATACAGGTAGAAATAAAATTATAAAATTTGAAGGCTGCTATCATGGACATGCGGATGAGTTTCTTGTAGCTGCTGGATCTGGAGCACTATCATTAGGTCAGCCAAATTCTCCGGGTGTACCAGAAGATGTAGTTAAGGATACTTTAGTTGCTAGTTTTAATGATATAGAGTCAATACAAGCTCTCTTTGAAAAATACAAAGATGAAATTGCTTGTATCATAGTTGAGCCAATCGCGGGTAATATGAATATGATTTTCCCACAAGATGATTTCTTAGCTAAGCTTAGAGTGGTATGTGATGAAAATAATAGCTTACTTATCTTTGATGAAGTAATGACTGGTTTTAGAGTTGCTTTGGGTGGTGCTCAAAGTATTTATAATGTGAAGCCTGATTTAACAACATTAGGTAAAGTGATTGGTGGTGGTATGCCAGTAGGCGCATTCGGTGGTCGCAAAGAAATTATGCAAGAAGTATCTCCGGCTGGACCAGTATATCAAGCTGGTACTTTATCAGGTAATCCAATTGCTATGGCGGCTGGTATCAAAACATTAGAAAAAGTTTCGCAAGATGATTTTTTTGTTAGATTAGAAGCTAAAGCTAAACAGTTAGTTGATGGATTGAATGAGGCTGCTAGAGTTTATGACTTTAATTTCCATGCGAAATATTTAGGTGGAATGTTTGGACTATTTTTCTGTAATGAAAAGGTTGCTGTCAATACATTTACAGATTTAGGTAAAAGTAATCTTAAAATGTTTAATAAATATTTTGCATATATGCTTGATAATGGAGTATATCTCGCTCCATCTGCTTATGAAGCAGGCTTTATATCAATTGCTCATAGTGATGAAGATATCGAAAAAACTATTTGTCTTACTAAAAAATTCTTCCAAGAAAATCAAAACTAATTAATCACAATGAATAACAAATTTAAAGATATTTTGCTAATTTTAGCTACAATGATTGTAGCTTTTTGTATGTATGGTGTAGCTAATTTTTATGCTCCTGATGAAACTAGATATTCTGAAGTAGCAAGAGAGATGCTTGCAAATCATAACTTTATAGTTCCATATATTGATGGAATGATATTTTTTCATAAGCCTCCCCTAGCATATTGGATTACTTGTATATTTATGAGCATATTTGGCGAGAATACATGGGGAGCAAGACTTGTAAATCCTGTATTACTAGGCATATGTTTAATTTTTACATATATAGTAGTACGCAAAGTATTAGAGTGCCGTCAAACAGCATTATTATCAGTAGCAGTAAGTTTAAGTACAATTTTATTTCTATTTGTTGGTAGATATTTGAACATGGACTTAGCAATAGCTGTATTTTTAAATATGACTATGCTTAGTTATTGGATAAGCCTTAAATATGATGATGACTACAAGAAAAGTACGTATTGGCTTATTTTAGCATTTATATTTGCTGGTTTAGCTGTTATGACTAAAGGACTAATGGGAATAGTTTTTCCTATGGCTATAGTAGGTTTATATTCTGTTATTATGGGACAGTATAAAAGGTTACTTGATATTAGGCTTTACCTAGGTTTGATAATTGTAGCAGTTATTTCGTTACCATGGATATTTGCAGTTGAACAGTATCATCCTAATTTTGCTTATTATTACATAGTAGTACAACAGATACTTAGATATTCTACAGATGAGCAAAATAGAGAAGTTTCTAAAATTATTTATTTGTTAGCAATTATGGGAGCTTTTTTTCCTTGGACTCTGTTTTTACCTAAAATTCTTAAGAGTTTCTTCTCAAAAAAAGCCTTCAAAAATCGTAAGCAAAATTCAGATAAGTGGTTTTTATTTAGTTGGGCGACATTTATATTTATATTTTTTGGGATTTCTAAATCTTTCTTATTTGGTTATTTAGCACCATTAATATTACCATTATCAATACTTGTAGCTATGCACTTTAAGAGTGTAGACTTACAAAAGTTTGATAAGTGGGATAGTATAAGCTTTAAATTTATTATCCTTATTTTTGCTTTGCTACCTATCGTTGCTGTGGCTCTTTTATGTCTTCCTCAGTATTGGAGTTTTGGCTATAAGTATTTCTTAATCTTATTAGCAATTGCAATAATAGCTACTGTAATCACAATCAAATTAATCAAAGAATTAAATACTTTTTCAGTAAATAAATTAGTTGCTTATATTTGTATTATGATGATGACTATTGCAAATTTAGGTTATGTACTAGGAGATTATTTTGATACAAGCTCTAAATATAAGACAGCCCAAGAAATATCTAAAATATATCAAAAATATCCAAATGCTCAAGTTTTTGAGAGTGATCGCTTTTATGACATTATCTTCTACACTAAACATAATGTAATTATTATTAATGATGAAGGTGAGTTAGATGATGTTAGAGAGTTCCCTAAATCAAATGTAGATAAATATTTAATGAAATTTGATAAATTTGTTAAATATTGGAATAACTCAAATCAGTTAAATATTCTTGTTGTAAAAAATAAGCCTAAAGAGCATAGTCCTCTAGCTTTTGCTGACTATAAAAAACAACTTAATCCAAGTAAGTTTTATGTAATCTCTAGTCAAGATAATGCTACGATAGTTGCTAGCGAAAATATAAAAATATAGTTTAAAGACTTATTCGTTATTTTGATTTGGGGGCATGATATTGCATATATCAATAAATCTATAGTCATTTAATCGTGCTATAAAATCATTGCTTGCTTGATTTAGTATAAATTTGAGTTTACAGTTCGGTATTAATGGACAGGTTGCTTTATCCTTATCAAAGCATTCTACAATGTTCATTGGTTCTAGTTCTTTGACAATAGTTGATAATTTGATATTGTATGTAGCTTGCGAAATTGATACACCACCAAATCTACCTTTATATGATTCTATATAGTTCAGATTGGATAATTTATTAATAATTTTAGTAGCATGATTAAGTTTAATATCTAATATTTCTACAAGATCCTTAGTTTTATATTTTTGTTTAGGATTTGATCCTAAAATTATTAATATTCTGAGAGAGTAATCAGTAAAAGAAGTTAAATTCATACAAAATATTTTAGTAAAGATGTCTTCAAAGTATAAGATAAATTTGTATAAATTATAATATGCATATATAATGCATATTATAATTTGAGTATATGGAGATATCTTATGTTAAGTCAAAAGAATATAGATACAATAAAAGCAACAATTCCTGTTTTAGAAGAAAATGGAGTTGCTTTAACGAGACATTTTTATGATAGAATGTTTAGACATAATCCTGAAGTTAAAAAGTTTTTTAATACCTCAAGACAAAAAAACTCATCTCAACCAGAAGCTTTAGCTGCAGCAATTTTAGCTTATGCAAAAAATATTGAGAATCTTGAAGTTTTAGGTAATGCAGTAGAGCTAATAGCTCAAAAACATGCATCATTACAAATCAAAGCGGAGCATTATCCAATAGTAGGGTCTAACTTAATCGAATCAATTAAAGAAGTCCTAGACTTAAATGATAATGATGACATAGTTATAGCTTGGAGAGAAGCCTATAATTTATTAGCTGAAATTTTGATTAATCATGAAAAGAGTATATACGAAGAGAATTTAGAGCATTATGGTTGGGATAATTTTAAAGAGTTTGAGGTAATCAAAAAAGAAAATGAGAGTATAAATACATATTCTTTCTATTTTAAAAATGATCTTTTCAGAAGATATGATTTTAAACCAGGACAATATATTACTGTTAGAGTTCCATATAATGGAATGACTACTATGAGAAATTATAGTATTTCTTCAGCTACTGCCGAGGATTATCTAAGAATAACACTTAAACAAGAGGGTCAAGGTTATGTATCTCAATACCTATCGCATGAGATAAAAGTTGGTGATAAAATAGAAATAGCGCCTCCTTGCGGCGAATTTTTCTTGGAAGTAAATAAAAATCTTGATAAACCGATAGTTTTAATTTCAGCAGGAATCGGTATTACGCCTTTAATGAGTATGCTTTTATCAGAGCTAAAAACACAAAATCAAAGACAAGTACTTTTTGTCTGTGGTAAAAAAAATAAAAATGAACATCCTTTTGCTAAGCTGTTAGAAAAACTATCAAATGAGAACCCAAGACTTAAAACTATTTTCTTTTACGAAGATAATTCTGAATCTGATGCAAAGCAAGGACTAGTCTGTATACATACTGTCCAACAACAGCTTAGTGAAGACAAAAATGATGCTCAATACTTCTTTTGTGGACCTAAAGAATTTATGCTTTCTATACATGAAAAGTTATTAAAAAATGGTGTTAGAGAAAAAAATATTCACTATGAATTCTTTGGCTCAAAAACAGCTTAAGACATTAAATTTGAACAGGCAATTTTCCTATTAGGATATTATCACTAAAAATATTTTCTAATGCTGCTTGAATATTAATCTTTAGTGAAGTCTTTGTATAATTTGTTTGATCCATAGAAGTCGCACCATAAATACAAACATAATTAATAATATTATCGATATAGTTAATATCATAAGGACCAAGTGCTGCGATATTTATAGTTTGCTCTGGCTTTATAGAAGTTACATAACTATAAGCCTTATTGTATTCACGCAGGTTTGCTGAGATTAGCAAAATTAAATCAGCATTCTCGATACTATTTTTTATATCTTGATTATCAATATTTTCAGAGTTTATTATAGTAGTATAGTTGTTTTTTGATACTATTTTTTGTAATTCATTATGAAAATCTGCCATACGTTGGTTATCACTATCTACAATCAAGATATTTTTTAGCTTATTGAGATCACATGGAATAATACCTGAATTTTTAACTACAGTTGTACTTTGCTTGGCTATATCTAGAGATATTTGTTGATGTTTACTACAATTAACTATTTGATTAGCATATTTTAATTGCCCATCGTGTGAGAGCTTGAATATTAAACTTTTATCGAGTTTATGTTTTGCTTTGAAATCAGTAATATTCGTGTAGGCATTATCAACTGCATTAGCAAAATTAGGATTTTGATTATATTCTTTTTCTAGTTCACAAAAAAGCTCTTCTAACTTATAAATATCATTCTCTGACCATACTCGAATAGGCATTAATAAAATATCTATACCAGCTAAGATAGCTAGTTTAGAAGCTTCAATAGTTCCAAAGTGTTTAGCAATAGCGTGCATATCCATAGCATCAGATACTACTAGACCATCAAATTTCAATTGTTGTTTTAGTAATTTAGTTATTATCTTATAAGAAAGAGTAGTTGGCACATAAATATTCTCGCTTGTTGAAACTGATTGATATAGAGTATCATCTAAGGCTGGTACACTAATATGTGCTGTCATTATCATACTACAATCTCTAGCAAGTTTACTAAAGGGTAGTAGCTCTGTTGTCTGTAATTCTTTCAAAGTTTTATCTAAGATTACATTACCTAAATGACTATCTGTTGCAGTATCACCATGACCAGGGAAGTGCTTGATGCAGTCTATGATTTTAGCATCATGACAACCATTTATAGCATTTTTGGCATAGTCAGTAACTACATTGGGATTATCTGAGTAAGATCTTACACCAATAATAGGATTATTTTTGTTAGAGTTGACATCCACAGCTGGAGCAAAATTAATATTGATACCTAAAGAATATAATTCATCACCAATTATTTTAGCCATAGTATAGGCATTATGAGGATTATCTGTTGCAGCTAGTGCCATATTACCGCAACCACTAGTACCTTGTTGTAAGCGATTAACTCTGCCACCTTCTTGATCTGTAGCGAAAAATATTGGTGTATTGGTGTTAGCTTGAAGATCTCTTAATAGAGAGATAACTTGCTCATTATTTTGAATATTCTCTCTAAAAAGGATAAAACCACCTAAATTATAGTCTTTAAAGATCTTATCGACGATATCATTGGTTTTTGTAAAAGGTATACGTTGATTATTTGAATCTTCACCCCAATAGCGAAAATCCATCATAATTAGTTGACCTAGCTTTTGTCTTATATTTGAGTTTGTAGGCATCTACAGTTTAGAATAATATTAATATAAGAATAAATATACCACAGAAGTATTAGCTTTGTTTACATTCCCCAACCATGACTTACCAAAATTTTCTGACCAGTTAATGCATTTGTTTTAAATCCTGCTAAAAATATTGCAGTATCAGCAATATCTTGAACAGTTGTAAATTCGCCATCAACAGTACCACCAAGCATAATGTTTTTTACAACTTCTTCTTCACTGATATTTAGCTCTTTTGCCTGTTCTGGAATTTGTTTTTCTACTAATGGTGTCATCACAAAACCTGGACCAATTAGGTTAGATGAGATATTGTGCTCAGCACCTTCTTTTGCTAAAGCTCTTACAAAACCAACTTGTGCGTGTTTAGCTGCTACATAAGCTGCTTTATTTTTTGATGCAAGAACTGAGTGAACAGAACCTACAACTATAATTCTACCACCAGTTTTTAGTTCAATCATATGTCTCATAGCTGCTTGAGTTACAAGTAATGTACCAGTCATATGGATATCAAATAATTTTTTCCAAGCTGATACACTAAAATCTACTATAGGTGATATTATCTGAATACCTGCGTTATTAATCACAGTATCGATACGACCAAATTTTTTGACAGTTTGATCTACACCTGATTTTACTTGGTCTTCATTTGTAACATCCATTTGTACAGCTAAAGTTTCTACAGTATATTTATCTGCTAAATCTTTTGCTACAGCTTGTGATTTTTCTAGATCTAAATCTGCGATTACTACTTTAGCGCCTTGTTTTGCAAATTCTGTCGCCATACCTAGTCCAAGACCTGATGCAGCTCCAGTAATTAAAGTCACTTTATTTTTAACTGACATTTAAAATCTCCTTGAAATATTTTATTTAAGGTAATCAAATACTACTTCACCGAAACCTAATGTGACATCAGCGATAAAGTGAGAACCTTTGACAATTTCTAAAACAGGTAAATGATGAAGAGCTGCTTGAACATGGTTAAATACTTGTAAATCTACAGGCCCAGTCCATGCACCTTTTACAGTTACATCTTTAACATGGTACTTTACAAGTTCACAAATACTTACATCTCTACCATTAACATGAGGTATGGTTTTAAGTAAGAAGTTAGGGGTTTCTTCTAGCGATTTTTTGATAGCATCTTTATCGAGCTCTTGATATTTATATCCCATTGTTCCAAAAGCCACATCAACACTGTTATATTTTACTGTACCTAGTAATGTATCAGAATCTACTGTAAGAGTAGGGTGGGCATATTTTTTTGGAAAGCCCCATATTTCACGTCCTGCAGCAATTGATGGTAAATTATCTAGTAGCATGATGTGGGAATATAAGCCTTTCTTACCCTCAAATTCAACTTCAATAAGTTGACCAGCTTCATTAAAACTACCAAAACCATTTGCATCATGCATTTTCATGAATTCAAATTTTACTAGACCAGTTGGTTTAAGAGGCTCTGGTACATATTTTTTTAGGATTTCTATATCTGCTATATAGTCGATTATGAAATATTCTCTATTTGTAAATTTATAAGCTATTCTATTTGCTGTAGGCGATACTAGTGGCATCGAAAAAACATTTTTTTTAACATCTTCTATTTTCATTTAGATCTCCAGAATTGTTTTTGTTCCAGTTAACATTATAAGCTTTAATATTTTTTTTAGTAATAGTAATAACTCAAAGATGTTTGATTAAAAGCATATTTACTATTTTTTTGAATTTAAAATACTCAATAAAAATATCTATTTAATAGTATAAAGTTGAATTATGTATTATATTTGTTAAAAGTAAGCTTTTGATTATCTTATGCTTTTATTAAGTGGTAATTTAAGGCTACGGGTTCATACTTAGAAATTTTTTGAGGCAAATTTTATGAAAAAAAACTATTTAATAGTATCTGTGGTGATGATTGGCTTTTTTGCTGTATCATTTGTGACTAATATTCTAGGACCTATAATCCCAGATGCAACTAATGATCTGCATTTGACACTTTCGCAAGCTGGGGTTTTACCGTTTGCATTTTTTATAGCTTACATTATTTCAATTCCTGCAGGCTATGCGCTAGAGAAATATGGATCTAAGAAGATGATCTTATTTGCCTTTTTATTGGGCTCTCTGGGTTCAATTTTATTCTGTCTAAAAGTTAGCTATCTTACTTATATTGTAAGTTTATTTACAGTTGGTACAGCTGCTGCGATATTGCAAGTTGCTTTTTGGCCTTTATTAAGAGTTGCTGGTGGTGAGGAGAATTACTCATTTTTCTCTGTATTACAGCAAGTATTTTTTGGCGGAGCATCATTTGTTAGTCCATTTGTACTATCGTATCTAGTTATGAATCTTCCATATTCTGGAGATAGTAATTATTTTTTACTATTTTTTAATAAGCTAACAGGGACAAACTTTAGTTGGGTTGCTATTTATTGGTTCAATGCAATTGTAATGTTTTTGCTAGTAATATTTATTGCTTTAATTAAGTTTCCAAAAGTTGAGTTGAAAGAAGATGAGAAATTAGAGGGTTTTGCTACTGTATTACATCTTTTAAAGAATAAAGTCGTAATAATATATTTCTTAGCGATCTTTGCTTATGTTGGTCAAGAACAAGGAATTAGTGTCTGGATTTCTAAATTCTTGAGTGATTATCATGGCTTTAATACCGAAACTGTAGGCAATACTACAGTAGCATTATTCTGGATCATGCAATGTGTTGGCGGTATTTTAGGTATAGTTTTATTGAAGTTATATAATGTCAAAAATATTTTGAAAGTATTTCTAATCTTACAACTAATATCATTGTCTCTAGCATTGTTTGGATCGGCTACTATGGCTTTGATATTTTTCCCTGTTTGTGGTTTTTTGACATCGATAATGTATGGAGGAGTTTTTTCATTAGGAATGAACTCCCTAAAATCACATCATGGAACAGTATCAGGAATATTCTGTACGGGAATAATCGGTGGTGCTATAGTGCCATTAGTGGTTGGTAATATTGGAGATATCTTAGGCTTAAGAATAGGAATGTGTTTTGTATATCTAACTATAATATATATTTTATATGTAGCCATAACAGCTAAGCCATTAATTGATAATAAAACTATAAAGCTAACAGAATTATTTAAAAAATAAGTTGAAGTGATATGAGTAAAGAAATTCAAATTAAGAATAGAACTGTGGTTGGTGTTGATATCGGTGGCACTAAAGTGAATGCTGGTAGGGTATGTGGAGAAAATTTATTAGACTCTTACTTGAGCAAAATTCCGCCAGATGCAGAACATAATGCTCAATCTGTTATTGATGTTGTAATAGATACTATAGCAAAAGTTTTCACTTCTGAAGTAGAGGGCATAGGCGTTGGTATTCCTAGTGTTGCAGATCGAGAGAAGGGAATTGTATATGATGTACAAAATATTAAATCATGGCAAGAGATTCATCTAAAAGAAATACTAGAGGCAAAGTTTAAAGTACCAGTTTTTATAGATAATGATGCTAATTGTTTTGCTATAGGTCAAAGACTATATGGCAAGGGCAAAGAGCATGAAAATTTCGTTGGTATTACAATAGGCACGGGTATTGGTGGCGGTATTATCAATAAAGGCTCTTTACTAAAAGACTCTAATTGCGGAGCAGGAGAGTTTGGCATGTTACCATATTTAGATGGAATCTTAGAGGATTATTGTAGTGGCCAATTCTTTATAAAAAAGATAGGTATTGAAGGTGTTGAGATCCTTAAACGAGCAAGAAATAATGATAGCGATGCTATAGACATCTATAAGCAATTTGGTAAACATCTTGGAGTAGCAATAAAGTCTATAATGTATACTTTAGATCCAGAGGTGATAATAATTGCAGGATCAATAATGTCAGCTAGAGAGTATTTTGAAAAAACAATGTGGGATGAGATTAAAACATTTGCCTTTACTCAGTCAGCTAAAAAAATTAAAATAGAATGGTCAGAAACGGAAGGTGACTTCCAAGTTTTTGGTGCTGCAGCTGTTTATTTGGATAGAAGTAGCAATTTATGATTTTGTTAAAAGAGCAAGGTTAAATGAACAAAACTCAACAGCAAATATTAACCTTTTTAGATGATAAAAAATATGTAAGTGGCGAAGATATTGCACAGAAACTAGGTATATCAAGAGCAGCAATTTCAAAAAATATCAAAGCACTTAAGGATAACTATCAAATAATAGTATCTTCTAACTCCAGGGTTGGATATCGACTCCAAGAAAAATTAGAACTAATCAAAGTTGATGAATTAATCAAAGTTTTTAACAATATAAATTATTTTTATTCTATAGATTCAACATCAAAATATGCAATAGAAAATCAAGCTAAGTATAGTGAGAATGCAATTTTTATCTCAGAATTTCAAACAGATGGATTTGGACGATTTAAACGTAAATGGATTTCACCATTTGGTAAAAATATCTATTGTACTATGCTTGAAATAGTTGAGCTAGATATATCGAAACTTAATGGATTATCCTTAGTTGTAGGAATCAGTATTGCAAGAGTTCTAAAAAATATTAACTTAGATGCTAAATTAAAATGGCCTAATGATATCTATGTAGATGATAAAAAGATAGCTGGTATTATTATAAATGTTAGTGCTGAAATTAATGGTAGAGCGAAGCTATTTATAGGTTTTGGTATAAATGTTAATATGCAATATAATGAAGAAATATCTAAAGATTGGACATCAATAAAGTTACAATCTCAACGCCATGCTAATCGAACTAACCTAACTATACAAATTATCAAGGCTATTAAAGAAGATTTAGCAGTTTTTATTAATAAAGGTTTTACATATTTTAAAAATGAATTTGAATCACTTAATTATCTAAGAGATAAAGAGTTTTCATTGGCTTTAGTTGATAAAACTTATAATAACTGTAACTATGTTGGCCTAGCAAATAATGGCGAAATTCTTATTAAGAATAGCAAGGGGAACTATTCATTTTCTTCTGGCGATATTAGTATCTTGGATAAATCTATAAAATCTAAATAATCAGCATTTTGAGAAATTTTTGCACTACACTTATATCCTGATAGCTCTTCCATAGTATTTATTTGTTCATCAATGTATTGGATATTTGAGTCATTACAATTAGCAATCCAACCAGCTAATTTAATATTATGACGATTTAACTCATTTATAGTTAGTAAGGTATGGTTTATGCAACCAACTTTTATAGCGGATACTAGTAGTACTGGTATTTGCAGAGCCTTTATTAGATCAAACTGGGTAGCATGATTTGAGTATGGAGTTAATAATCCACCAGCTCCTTCGATAAAGAGAATATCTAAATCTTGACGAGTATACTTATCTTCAATAAATTGTTTGAGATTTTCAATTGAAATATCCACTTTTGATTTTGCGGCTATTATGTGTGGGGCAACTGCTTCACTGAATGAAATTAGGTTTACTTCATCTGCTGTAAATTTGTTCTTATAAGCATTTAGAATATTCTCTACATCTTCACACAGTTCTGAAAATTGACTTTGTCCAGACGCTACAGGTTTCAAACAAAGTGATTTAATATTTTCATACTCACAAGCTTCGATAAGTTTAGTTGATATATATGTTTTACCTACTTCGGTATCAGTACCAATTATAAAAAACTTTTTCATAAACTATTCCTTAAAACATATAAATAAACCAATATGATAACTAAGGTTTATACGGTCAGTATTTGTAAGAAACTTTTTGATATTTGAAAAGCTAGGTTTATTATTGCTTCCTGTATAAGTATTAACTCCCGTAGATTTTAGGTGATTTGTTAGTTCTTTAAAGTTATTGAATTTAATATCTAAATATAAATCTTCATGATGTAGACAATTTAAGTCAGATTTTTTGATAAATTCTAAAATGCTAGAACTACTGTGCATTTTATTTATTCTTAGTATGTCTTTTACTTGATGAAAATTGTTATCCAAAACAGTGCTAAAGGCTAAAATTGCACGATTATTTAATTTTTTTGCTAGATTTTTAATTAATGTTTCTATGTCTTGACTCCATTGAAATGACATATTTGAAAATATTAAATCATAGCTATTTTTAAGCAGACGTAGATCTGTATCAAAATTAAGTTTTAGTGTGTTTATATTTGTATATTTTGAGTTTTTTGTTAAAGCAATATCGCAAGCATCTATTTGCTTTGCTGAAAATATCCTATTAAGTTCTAATGGCTCTGATAAGTCGCGTACTCCTAAATTTAGAATATTGTTAGTATGATTGTAGCTGACTAGTCTTGAGTAGTTTAGTGTCTGCTCTAAAAGTAATTGGCGTACTTGATTTTGGATAGTTGAGTTTTTAGAGTAATCTGTAGCTTTTGCAAAGTTACTTTTAACTTGATCATATATGTTCATATTTGACCTCTTTTGAGATAATTTCTAAAGCCTGATGAATTTGGTCAAAGGTATTATTACTATGCAGTGAAAATCTCAATATAGCTTGATCTTTAGGTACTGTAGGATATCTAAAGCAAGACACTATTATTTTATTTTCAAAGAGCTTATCCTTTAATCTAATCGCTAGATTAGCATCATTTAGTTGGATACTTCTAATAGGTGATAAATCTTTAGACACTAGTTCAAGATCTTTATCATCACATAGTTCATTAAAAAAAATGATATTTTGTTGAAGTTTTGCTCGATTATCATTAGCCTTTTCAAGGTTTTTTAGTTGTATCAAAGCAGCTTTTAATATCATTGGTGGTAATGCTGTTGTATAGATATAGTTACGTGCAAATTGTATTAGGTATTCTGCAATTGCTTCTGTAGTACAAACTACAGCACCGACTCCACCAAATGCTTTACCAAGAGGAAAAATACAGATAGGACAATTTTTATAACTTATTTGAAAGCTGTTGATTGCGCCACGACCATTTTTACCTAAAACTCCAAAACTATGAGCCTCATCAACTATAAGCTTTTCTGGTGTGATTCTAGCAAGCTTATCAAGTTGAGTAATTGATCCTGAAGTACTAAAGACTCCTTCTGTAGTAGTGAAGCTCTTGCCATCATATATATCTTGAAGGTGACCTAATTGTTGATGTTTATATCTTTTTAGTTTAGCTTTTGAAAGTTTAATTCCATCAATAATAGACGCATGGATATACTTATCTGCAAAGATACTATCATGCTTACTAAATAGTGTTGAATAAATTGCTAAATTTGCCATAAACCCTGAACTAAAAAATATAGCTCTAGGATAGTTAACAAATTTTGCAAACTCATATTCAAATTGCTGTGTCTCATCGGTGTAACCACAGACTATATTAGATCCCTTACTTCCAAAACCATATTTATCAAAACCAGTTACTATGGCATCTTTAAGATTGTGTGCTGATGATAGATCTAAATAGTCACTAGTTGTAAAATCTATAATAGAGTCATCTTTTATAAAAGGAGTTAACTCTCTTAATAAATTATCCTTTTGATATTGAGTATATTTGTCTTGTAGGTTTAACATAATTCGACATTTGATTCCAAACCAAGCTTAGCTAATAAAAAATTATCAGAATTAACAGTAGCATTATTTTCTGTTAATAACTTATTACCATAAAATATTGAGTTAATACCAGCAAGAAAACATAGAGTCTGAGTCTCTAAAGACATATTCTCTCTACCTGCTGATAATCTCAAGCGTGCTTGAGGAAATAGTATTCTTGTAGTCGCTATAAATCTTACTAATTCAAAGCTATCAATTTGAGCATCTGTATACTTATCTCCTAGAGGAGTTCCTTTAACAGGTATTAATGTATTGATAGGAATACTTTTTGGAGCAGCGGGTAATTGTAATAGCTCAAGTAATAAATTAAATCTATCATCTAGAGATTCGCCCATACCCAATATACCACCACAACAGACATTTATATCGGCGTTAGCAACATTTCTAATAGTTTCAATTCTTTCTTCAAATTTACGTGTGGTAATTATTTCTGGGTAAAATTCTCTTGAAGTATCAAGATTATGATTGTAGTAATCCAGTCCTGCTTCTTTTAATTTAGTTGCCTCCTCAACGTTGATACTTCCGAGAGTCACACATGTTTCTAAGCCAAGATTTTTGACTTCAGTGATGATCTCAGCTACTTGATCAAAGTCTTTTTTGGGAATGTGCTTCCAAGCAGCACCCATACAGAATCTTTTTGATCCTGCATCTTTCGCATTTTTTGCTTCTGCCAATATACTATCTTTATCTAATAGTTTATGCTTTTCGATACTAGTATTATAATGGCCACTTTGAGGACAATATTTACAGTCTTCTGGGCAAGTACCAGTTTTGATACTTTTTAGTGAGCATAACTCAATATCATTACCAAAGTTTTTGTTGTGAATTTCTAAGGCTTGTAAAATTAATTCTGTTAATGGTCTTGAGTAAATTTCTTTGATTTGTTCTAATGTCATTTTTTATAAAAAATTGTTTTAAAGTTGTAAAGTATTTTATATCTTGTGTACAATTTATGTCAACTTAATATTTTACAAAAGGTTTACAATATGTATAGCTCAAATATATGGCATCCATGCACGCAAATGAAAGACTTTGAAAAATCACCTCCTATGAATATTTCTAAAACAGACGGTAGGTATATCTACACAAAAGATAATAGAAAGCTTTTTGATGTTACATCAAGTTGGTGGTGTAAATCTCTTGGACATAGACATCCATACATAATACATAAGCTTAAGACACAACTTGATAAATATGAGCATACGATATTTGCAAATACTACAAATGATGAAATAGATAGGTTTAGTCAAAGAATTTGTAATTTGACAGGTATGGATAAAACTTTATACGCAAGTGATGGATCTTGTGCTGTAGAGATAGCTCTAAAAATGACGACACACCTTAGAAGCTTTCAAAATCAGACTAAAAAAACTAAGTTTGTTTGTCTTGAAAACTCATATCATGGTGAGACATTGGCAACTATGAGTGTTAGTGATTGTGGTTTATATTCTGATCCATATAAACCATTATTATTTGATAGTTTTAAGTTAAAAAATATTCCGTATGTTAGTGGCAAAAGTGATCCACTATGGGCAAATGCTGAAGTCTATTGGAGTAAATCGCAACAATATCTTGAGCAACACAAAGAATTTATTAATGCTTTAATAGTAGAGCCAATTTGTCAAGGTGCTGGAGGTATGTTGATTTATAGCAAAGATTACTTAAATAGACTTTGTAAGTGGTGTAAGGAAAATGATGTTTATATTATTTTTGATGAGATAATGACAGGAGTAGGGCGACTGGGTAAATTTTTTGCTTATGAATATCTTGATATTAAGTCTGATTTTTTGTGTGTATCAAAAGGATTAACCTCTGGGATTATACCTTTTAGTATTGTTTTGACAAAAAATCAGTATTATGAGATGTTTTATGATGATGAGTTAACTAAAGCTTTTTTACATTCACATACTCATAGTGGTAATGTTTTAGGAGCTGTAGTAGCAAATGCAGTATTGGATATATTTGAAGAAGAATATATACTTAACAATGTTAAAAATCTTGAAAAACAATTTAGTGAATCTTTTCTTGAGCTACAAAAGCAATTACCGATTATAAAAAATATCAGAGGTATTGGAGCAATTATTGCAGCAGATTTAAATATTGATAAAAAAAGAGCAGGCTTAGATGTTTATCGAGAAGCTATAAAATTAGGCGCATTATTAAGACCACTAGGAAATACTATCTACTGGCTACCACCACTAAATAGTACACAACAAGAAATTGAGTTGTTAAAGAACGCAACAAGACAATCTATATTAAATACATTTAGTTAAACTACTTTTTACGATTATTGAAATACTCTCGATCGGCAATATATATAGTTTTGGTTGCTTCAGCATAAATATTATTATCAGTATCTTGATAGCAGACTGGTAAACTAATTACAGATTTATTTTTGGTTATAACATCTTGCTTTATTTTATTGATAATCTCTTGTGATAGTAGAAATCTTGCATAAACATGATGTGTAATTGGTCTAAGATAATCTATATTAGCTGATAAATCCCAAACCACATAATCATCACCAAGAATATTACATAACTGTAATGGATAAATTGGATCTAGTGATGAGTATATAGCTCCACCAAAACCAGTACCATGATAGTTTTTAGTGTTATCTGTCAAATTAAATCTTAGATGTACTTCATGAAAATCGTCTGAGACAAAAACTATTTCTCCACCAGTTGCGACAAAAGCAGGTAGGTCATTAAATTTTTTAATAAGTTCTTCTGATTTTTCGCCAGATTTTTTATCAGTTTTAAAAAATGGAATCATATAATTTAACCAGTATTTATCTTTTATTTATAAACTCAATTATTTTATCTAAAGCTATTTTAGGATTTTCAAATGGAACTACACCAAGTCCTCCAATAAAACCATGATACATTTCATCATCATAGTGAGTTTCAACATAAGTACCTTGTTGTTTTAGCTTCTCTTCATAAGCATAAATCCCATCTATAAGGATATCATGAGTAGCCGCTACAATTAGTGTATCAGGTTGTTTTGTATCTTTATAAAATAATGGAGATATTGTAGGTTGTCTAAGTTTTTTAGGCTCTGACATTATGTCTTCACCTATATATGCTTTTAGAAATAGCTCGCACCATTCGGTAGTTAGGTGATATTTATACTCATCAAACTTAGTATTACTATCATATTTAGTATACATATCGACAGCAGGATAAACCAAAATTTGTGCTTTTGGTATATTTTCTTGACGTTCATGGCATATTATAGTTACAAGATTTCCACCAGCACTATCGCCCATTACAAAGATATTTTCAGTAGATAAATTAAACTTAGTAATATTTTCATAAAGCCAGTCATAAGCATATAGCGCATGATTAACAGCAGCAGGATACTTATCTTCAGGGCCTAAGCCATACTCTAATGAGAAAATATTTAAATTACCTTGATCACATAAGTATCTACATACGTGATCATAAGTATCTATAGAGCTCAAACACCAACCACCACCATGAATAAAAAGTACAGCTTTATCAGATGCTTTTTTAGGTTTATAGTGTCTTAATATAGTATCATTTTCTAACTTAATATCTTCTTCGATAATATCAGGGCGAGGTAGGCGCTTGATTTGTGCTATTGAAAGATCTGCAAATATCTTACGCTGATCTCTTAAATCTAATTTTTTTATTTTTCTTATTTCAGGAGTATCTAATAGCGACTCTAATGCTGGATGGTATGGCATAATTTTTCCTTACTAAATTTTATGTACTCTTATAATATCAATATTGAGTTTTTCTAATTTTCTTGAAAGTTCTCTTGTAGCACTATCTAAAGTACTGATGTGACTATCTTTAGGAATACCTAATACAGATGGTTTACGTGAATGTCCAACTAGTGCTTTTAGATTTAGTTTTTGTTTTATATTAACAATATTTTCTAATAAGTATCTTGCAGTATCTGTTTTTTTACCAAAACCAAAGCCTACATCAAAATATATATTTTGTTGCTCTACACCATGGTTTAGGAGAATTTGTTTTTTGTTTTCAATAAATTCACATACTTTATCTATAGCATCTTCTTTATCTAAATATTGATTCCTATTTGTGATGCATAAATTATGAGTTATTACATATTTCTTTTTATATTTAGCTATAAGTTGAGCTTTTTTCTCAATATCATTACATTCAACATCATTTATCATCCAGATGATATCATGATGTTTTTCTAAGATTTTACTTATGACTTCAAATCTACGTGTATCAATACTTACAAGAGGTTTATAATTCAAATCATTAAGTTGTTCTTTAAGATATTCTAAGAACTCATCTAATTTATTAAACTCTTCATCTACACTAGTAGCAGTAGCATTAGGCTTAGTCGATTCAGCACCAATATCAATAATTTCAACACCATTATTTATTAGCTCAATAAAATTTGATTTACGCTGAGTATCATCAAAATCTCCGTCTGAAAAAGACTGATCTGATAAGTTAACTATACCCATGCGCATTGTATTTGATAGTGTTTGATTAAGTTTTTCAATTGGTTCTAGCTCTTTTAGTCTTAGGCTTAGATTCCATTCAACATATTTTGGATGGTGCCAACCTTTGGATAGTTCTAGTAATGGAGCTAGAGCAAAGCTACGGTTTATTAATTCTTTGTGAGGAATTGTAAGTTTAGCTGTATCTACTACTAAATCCTCAGCTGATAGTATATCTAAATCAATAAGCCTAGGAGACCAAATCGGAGCATTAAGATCTCTACCAATTTTTTCTTCTATATCTTTTAAAACTATCAACAAATCTTGAGGTTTGAGAGACGTACTAATTTTTACAGCGGTATTTAAAAATGTAATATCCCATTCTTTTGGGGCATTTTCTTTAAGTAATGCCTTACTACTGTATAAGCTAGCTTTTCTAATAATTCTTATGTTCTGGTGTGATGCTAGAGCATCTAACGCAAGATGAATATTCTCGATAGTAAAACCAATATTTGTTCCAATCCCTATAATATATTGCACATTAATTCCTAATAATAAAAGAAGCAGAACCTATCTGTGAAACTGGGGGCTTTTTGTTAAGTTTCAAGTATTTGATTGTTATATCTCTATGTTTTTCTCCGATAAACAGATAAATTTGCTTAGCTAAGTACTCTATAAGATTACAGCTAACGTTATCACAAAAGCGTTGAATATTATTTCTCAGAGTATAATAACAAATAGTTTCTTCAAGATTATCAGAATTACTTGCGCTATAGTTTTGGCTAAACTCAAGTTCTAAGTCTAGAGTTATCATTTGCTTGTGAGATCTTTCCTCTTCAGAGCAGCCAAGACTTACATATATTTCCATATTAGATAAAAACAGAGATTGTTTCATTTTGTTAGATAAACTAGAGTAAATTTTGTTATTTAATATATCATATTGGCAAATGCTTAGATAACTTATTGTTCGCAAATATGCACCAACTTAGAGATTTTTTAGCAAATATAGAAAAATATGGTAAAGATACTTATATATATTTTGATAATACTAAATATAGCTATTATGAAATTTTGCAAAAATCATATAGTTTATCTAGATTCTTAGAGTCTTGTAGTTATAGGAAAATATACTCAAATCTAAAAAACTCGCCATTATCTGTAAGCTTATATATAGCTAGTTGGATAGCAGATATAGATATTTTTGTGCCAATTAATCCAAGATTAGTTGATAATGAGCTAGTAGCGATAATTGAAGATGATAGTTTATTTATTACAGATAAAATATGTAGTCTTGAAGTAAATAAATTGTATATAGAAAATCCGACATCGTTTTTTGAAAGTCTTGAGTATACGCAAGATTATTCGATTTATGCTAGATCTCTAACAGCGCATGTAAGTTCTGGAACAACAGGATTTTATCAAAAGCATTTTCATGATATTAATCAAATAATCAAATATGCTAATGATAGAATTAATGATTTAGGTCTTAAACAAAATGACCACTTATTAGTAGCATTATCAATAAATCATGCTTTTGCTTTTTCTTATCAAATCTTACCAGCATTAGCTATGGGTTTAAATATAACAATTATCCGTGAATTTGATGCAAGATTAATAGCAGAGATTATTAACCAAAATAATGTAACTGCTTTAGCACTGTTACCAACAATGTATCATTTTTTGTTAGAGCAAAATATTCATAGTAACAATAATTTATGCTATCTAAGTGTTGCTGGTGATATAGTTAGCGAAAGTTTAGCAAATCAAGTTGAAAATAAACTTGGTATACCACTGCTAAATGGTTTAGGTATGACAGAGGTTTTTGGATATGGTCAAAATATATCTGCTAATAAAGTTAATAAAGTTAAAGTTTTTGCAGATACTCAAGTAAAAATAGTTAAATTTGAAAATAGTGATTATGGTAAAATTTTCATCAAAAATAATATGCTACCTCTAAATATCCAAACTGAATGGCTAGAAACAGGAGATATAGGTAGTTTCGATGCTCAAAGCCATGAGCTTAGTTTTTATGGGCGTTATAAAGATATAATTATAAAAGGTGGCTCAAATATATCTCCAATTGAGTTAGAAGCAGCGATTTTGAAAATACCAAATATTGATAATTGTATAGTTACATCTAAAAAAGATAAAATATGGGGAGAAACTATCTGGGCATATTTGGTGGCATCTGAACAATACTCATTAGAGTTTATAAATAATAAGCTAGGTAATTACATAGCTGAATACAAAAAATTAGATGGAATTATTTATATTGATGAAATTCCAACTACTACAACTGGCAAAACTGATAGAAAAAAACTAAAAGAAATGATTAATCATGAGTAATACCCAATTACCACAATTTGCAATTCTTGAAGATACTTTAACAAATAACCAAAGTTACTATTTTTACAATCCGGTTGCAGAAGTTATAGCTAATGATAATGAATCACTTGAGTTAGCTTTTGGGCAATTGGAAGAACTGCAGCAACAAGGCTTATATCTAGTTGGGTATTTAAGTTATGAAGCTAGCTATTATCTTAATAACAATCTTTATGATTTATGCGATCATGACAATACTAAATTACTTCATTTTGTCGCTTTTAGTAATTATTCAAATGAAATCCCCAAGAATATAGTTTCAGATAAAAATATAGATCTAATGATAGATAGTCTTAATTTTGCAGATTATCAAAAAAGCTTTGATGAAGTTCAACAAGCACTTATCAATGGTGAAAGCTATCAGATTAACTTAACTAAAAATATCTTAGCTACTACAAAGCTTACTAGCTATGAGTTGTACAATAAGCTCAAACAACAATCAGTTAAATATGCTGCATATTTACCATTTTTAAACCCAGATATAATATCAATATCACCAGAACTTTTCTTTAAAAAGGATGCTGAAAATTTGATTGTTAACCCAATGAAAGGTACAGCAAGGCTTACAGGTAATGATTCAGAAGATCAAAAGATATATCAAGAATTATCATCATGTGATAAGAATAGGGCAGAGAACTTAATAATTGTCGATCTTCTACGTAATGATTTATCCGCTATTGCAAAAACTCATACAGTTAATGTAGATAAACTTTTCTCAATAGAAAAATACAAAAATCTACTACAAATGACTTCACAAATCTCAGCAAAAGTAGATAAACAAATATCTTTTAGAAAGCTTTTAGATGGCTTATTTCCATGTGGTTCGATTACAGGAGCTCCTAAAAAACGAACTATGGAACTAATCAAACAAATAGAGAAAGATAAAAGGGGAGTTTATACCGGAAGCATTGGCTATATTATGCCAAATAATGATATGTGTTTTAATGTTGCTATTCGGACTATTCAAAAATATCGTGATAACTTACAGATTGGTGTCGGTGGTGGTATTACTGTTTATTCAGATGCACAGTCAGAATGGCAAGAAATGAATACCAAGATAAACTTTATACGCCAAATTTACCAACCAGATTTTTGCTTAATTGAGAGTATTTATTACCATAATAAATTTAGAAATTTAGAGTTACATTTAGAAAGATTTGAAAACTCTGCTAGGCAATTATTCTTTGATGTTGATATTTGCAAGATTAGAGATCAACTATATGACTATGTAGAGCAATTAACTGATGATAAAGAGTATAAAATCCGTTTAGAATATCATTATGATAAGTCTATAAATATCGAGCATACTGAAATTAATACTACCAACCAACAAGCTATTAAACTAAAAATTTGCCCTGAGAAAATAAATTCAGCTAATAAATTATTTCAGCACAAAACTACACATAGCTCGACACGAGGCTTTTATACTCAAATGCATCACAAATATATTCATGAAGATAATTGTGAGCTTATCTATCTAAATGAAAAAGGTAATATTACTGAAACTAGGTTTCATAACATAGTTATTGAGAAAAATGATAAACTTTATACACCAAAATTAGAAGATGGTGTCTTAGCAGGTGTTGCAAGAAAATCTTTAATTTCTCAAGGCAAACTGCAATCCAAAAGCCTAAATTTTGATGATCTAAAAACTGCTGATAAAATATATCTTATCAATAGTGTCAGAGGCTTAATACCAGCGTATTTGGAGATTTAAGGTGGTTTTATATATTGATCATTATGATTCTTTTAGTAATACAATTATTGATTATATAACTTATCTTGGCTATCAAGTATCAATGCTAAAAACTGATGAGCAAATTGATAATATTGAGCAATATTCTCATATTATTATTGGCCCAGGACCAGGTCATCCAGATGAGCTCAAAAATATCTATCCAATCATTGAGTATTGTCAGCAAAGTAATTTGCCTTTGTTAGGAATATGTTTAGGTCATCAGCTTATTGCTCAATATTATGGTGCAAAAATCATAAAAGCTAAACAAATATACCATGGTAAACTCTCTGAGATTAAACAACTTCAATCATCTGTATTATACAAAGATCATCCACTGAAATTTGCTGTAACACGTTATCATTCTTTAACTGTTAATGATATTAAAGAGCCTTTGATTACTTTAGCCTCAACCGAGAATGATGAAATTATGTCTTTTGCTCATCGAAATGCAAATATTTTTGGTGTTCAATATCATCCAGAAGCATATTTGACCGAATACGGTTTATTAACTTTAAAGAATTTTTTAGCTCTTTGATTATATTTTTTGAGGTTTTATATAAAAGCTTAAAATATTAGCAATAATCAATAATCCCAAGAATAAACCATAAGTTATTTTATAACTCAAAAAGGTAGCAAAACCATAATCTACTAAAGCTTTTTGGATATATGCAGCCAGTGGGTTAATAATACTATTTAAGATATATTCAACCAAAAATAGTAGTGATAATATACTAACAAGATAGCTTTGTTTGCGTTTATTTGCAGTATCAAAAACTATACCTGTAAAACCAAAACCAATACCAAAAAACAATGCAGCCAAACTAAGTATATAAATATTACTGATGTTGGTATAAAAGATCATAATAACTGAAATACTAGCTAGAGATGTAAAAATAAAAATATGACTTCTTTTAAGAAATTGAGTGGCAATAATTAGACCAACAACGATTGAAGCTATACCAGAAGCAAGTGATGCAATGCTATTACCTATTAAACCAGCTTGTTGGCTAGCTAGCTTAGTATTTAATAAAATAGTATTTCCCCAATAGCCAATAGTGTTGAAAAATACACAGGTAAAAAGACTAGCATAAAGTATCGTAAAGATTATTTGTCTATCTTTGAAAATATCTTTAATACCAGCAAAATAATCACTAAATGATTTGATATCATCGCTTCTAGGAATCCTACCATACTTAAATCTGCTAATAGAGTAGAGCATCAATATAACAAGCATAATACCTGCTAATGTCAAAACTATGTAAGTATAATTGTATTGCTTAACAGCATAATTTAGTGGCGCTCCTGAAATAGAAACTGCCAACGAGCCAAAGAAATAAATAAAACCTGTCGCAATTGCAAATAGACGCTTACTAAGAATAATGCTAGTCAGTCTATAAGCACTCATCATAGCAAAAGCCGTGCCAATACCTATAATAAATCGTGAAGTCAGTAGAGTCGTTGAGTTAGTAGGAAACGCAAAAATTATAGTTCCAACTAGAACTATTGTCATCGCAATCATTACAGGGATATCAATACCATATCTATCAACTATAACTCCAACAGGTATTTTCATAATTAGCATTGCGATGCTGTATATTGATATAGCAAAAGCAATGTCAATACTAGAAAATCCATATTGATTTATCAATGGTATAGAAAATGCTGAAAGTGAAGTATTTATCATGCGAGTATACATATAAAACGCTACGGCACTTAGCCATATTAAGATTAGGAAGATTTTTTTGGACAATGTTTTGAACCTGTATTAGAACGGTATTGGATATTTTCTTCTAACTTTTTCGATATCTGCTAGTACTTCAGCTGACAATTCAAGATTTACAGCATCAATATTAGTCTTTAGTTGTTGCATAGTAGTTGCCCCAATTATACTAGAGCTCATATATTCTTTTCTAATTGTGAAAGCTATCGCCATTTGGCAAACATCTAGATTATGTTTCTTAGCGATTTCTAAATATTCTTCAACAGCCAAGTCAACTGTAGCATTTTGTCTAGTTGCAAATCGAGCTTTCTGTTCAGGCGATCCCATAACCTCATCAGACATTCTACTTCCAGCGGGGATATTACCATCTAAGTACTTACCACTTAAAATTCCCATTTGTAGTGGTGACCATGCTAGATAAGATATATCTTCAATAGCACAAGTCTCCATTACATCAGTTTCATCTCTTCTTCTAAGTAAGTTATACTCATTTTGTAAACTAACTATTCTTGGTAGATTATGTTCTTCGGCTAAGTTAATAAATTGATTTAGACCCCAAGCTGAATCATTTGATAATCCAATATGTCTAATTTTCCCAGCTTTAATAAGTTCATCACATGCTTTAAGTGTTTCAAAAATATTATCTTGTATTTGTTGTTTAGCATTAGCACCCTGAGCTGGTTCAAATGACCACCAATCTGCAAAATGATAGTTCGGTCGATTTACAGTCCAGTGAAATTGATATAAATCGATATAGTCTGTCTTTAATCTTCTAAGACTATTATCAACAGCTGAAATAATATTTTCATGATTTATCTGAGGATTCTCCTCATTTCTAGCCCAAGGTATAGGGGAGAATTTTGTGGCTAATATAACATCCTGTCTTTTTTGTCTAGAAGCAAACCAGTTACCAATTATTTCTTCTGTCTTACCATAAGTATCAGGTGTTGGTGGAACAGCATATAGCTCAGCAGTATCCCAAAAATTAACTCCTTGAGAAAAAGCATAATCCATTTGTTCAAAACCTTGATCTTGAGTATTTTGTGCCCCCCAAGTCATAGTTCCAAGGCAGATTCTACTTATATCAATGTTAGTTTTACCTAGTTTTGTATATTTCATATTTATCTTTAATTATTTAAAACTGTGAAAATTATAACAAATAATAGCTAAATTTTGATTTGTATTTAGTTTTTCTAAAATGGGACAGGATATTTTCTTCTAACTTTTTCAATATCAGCTAAAACCTCATCAGAGAGATTTAGATTAATAGATTCAATATTTGTTTTTAGTTGATCCATAGATGTAGCTCCAATTATGCTACAACTCATATAGGCTTTTCTAATTGTAAAAGCTATAGCCATTTGACATATATCAAGATTATGTTTTTCAGCGATTTTGATATATTCAGTGACAGCATCATCATTAGTAGCAAATCTAAAAGCATAACGATCTTCTTGTCCATCTAGAATTTCAGCAGACATTCTAGTACCAGCAGGGCGAGCACCATTGCGATATTTACCCGTTAAAACTCCTTGTTCAAGTGGTGACCATGCAAGATATGATATCTCTTCAAGAGCACATGTCTCCATGATATCCGTTTCATCTCTACGGCGATTCAGATTATATTCATGCTGAATACTTGCAAGACGTGGTAGATTATGTTTTTCTGCTAAGTTAATAAATTGATTTATCCCCCAAGCTGAATCATTTGACAGCCCTATATGTCTAATTTTTCCAGCTTTAACTAACTCATCGCAAGTAACTAAAATTTCATAGATATTATCAACTATACGTTGTTTATTTTGTTGACCTGCTAAAGGTTCAAAATCCCACCAATTACCAAAATGATAGTGAGGTCTATTTGTCGGCCAATGGAATTGATATAAATCTATGTAATCGGTTTGTAAGCGCTTTAGACTATTATTTACAGCATCAATGATGTTTGTCTTATCAGTAATAGGATTTTGCTCATTTCTAGCCCATGTCATAGGCGAAAACTTAGTCGCTAATACTACATCATTTCGTTTCTGCCTTGTTTTAAACCAGTTACCGATTATTTCTTCAGTTTTGCCATAAGTCTTAGCAGTAGGGGGGATTGCATACATTTCGGCAGTATCCCAAAAATTAATACCTTGTGCAAGAGCATAATCCATCTGCTCAAAGCCTTCATCTTGAGTATTTTGACGTCCCCAAGTCATAGTACCAAGACATATCCTACTAACATCAATATCAGTTTTACCAAGTTTAGTATACTTCATAGCTAATTTTTAAATTTAAATCTGTATAGAAATTATAGCCTAAAACTTAAGTTATTCTATTGAAATCTTTCTATTGAGCTATAGATACTGATTTAGTCGATAGTGTTGGATTATATTTAATATCTGCATTAGGGAATGCATCATAATTTTTACGAGCTTGGTGTAATTTTGTAATATCTAGTTTTTCGACAACTACATCTTCTTTATTGAAATTACCCATATTTAAATGATTGAGTTTAAAAGCTTTATTCTGAGGAGATGTAAAAATTATTTGACTTACTCCATCAACTCCTTGGGTATTTTGTTTATCTAAGCCTGAAGCCATACCTACTACCATACCATATGCAAAATTTTGAATAGATAGCATTTTCATTGCAGTATGAACTCTATTTAAACCATACAAATCATTGGTGTAAGATGGTGCGATTATAATATCTGGCTTAACTTTTGAGAGTTGTTCAGAGACATTCGGAAATTCACTTGTATAACATATTACAACAGCAATTTTAGTGCCTTTATAATCTAGTACTAATATATTTTTACCAAACTTATTATAGCCAACATTTCTTTCTTCTGGAGTTAGATAAATTTTATCATTTTCTATTACTTGACCGTTGGGCAAACCTACTAAAACAGTATTAGATATCTTATCTTTGTTATTTTTAGCAATAGTTCCACCTATAACAATTATCTGGTACTTTTTAGCTAGATTAGCTATTAAGTTTCTAGTTTGACTATAATACTCGCTAAGTTTGATTATGCTTTGCTTATTCCATGGTAAATCATCAATTAAGTTTACTGAGTTATCTTCCGGAAAAACTACAATTTCAGCTCCTTGGTCTTTAGCTTGCTTAGTTAGTCTATTCATATCATTGGCAAACTCATCAAAAGACTGTTGTTTGATTAGCATCTGCGCAGCAGCAATATTAATTGTTTGGCTATATCCATAACTGCTAATAGATATAATAATTATTATTAGATATTTTAGATGTTTAATCATTCTAATTACTCTCCTGTAAAAGTAATTAACTTTTTAGATCTTAAGATGCTTGAGATTGAATACTTAAATATTCTGATTTAGTTTGATAAACTCTAGAACCGTTTTTCATTAATTTAAGAAAAGCTTTTACATCTTTATTTTTAAGAGCTTGATTCATAGCTGTATGAGCATCATCTATAGATTTCCATTCGATGATATCAACCCATTCATTTGGGTTTTTAGTATTTTGTGTTAGGGTTCTCTTTATGAATCCCTCGTAGTTTTTTAAGTCTTGAGTTACTTTATTAGATAAATCTAGTACTTGTTGAGTAGAAGTATCTTTAGAGGTTTCGAACGAGACTATCTCTAAAATAGGTGGATTGCTTACAGCATGAGCATCAGAAGTATCTAAAAGCAAAAAAAGCATACCAATGGTCAGACCAAATATAATTGCGACTTTCAGTAACATTTCTTTGAACATATCATTCCACAATATAAAATTATAACATTTATACCATTATATAGTTTTAAAATCTTTCTTCAATCTTGGGTTGATATTTTAAGCAATTAAAGATATTTTTTATTTAAAGGTTAAGTAAAATTTGACTATACCTAAATACTCATGAATTATTACCTGTGTTATATAAAAATTATATGCACAAGGCAAAAAACTTATTTCGGGAGCTAATTTAGATGAAGCTATGTTTATTGTATTTATATTGAAGCTATCAAAAATTAATTTAGCTCTCTGGTAATGGATACCTCCAGTGATTAAGCAATATGTATTATTGTGATCGCTTAAAATCTTTTTGGTAAATTGAGCATTCTCGTAAGTGTTTTTAGATTGTTTTTCTAATCTTATTTTTGATTTAGGAATTCCTAACTTATAGAGAATATCAGCATAAACTTCAGCTTCTGATAACTTATAACCAGATGGAGAGCCACCACTTATTATGATATCTTGAGGATATTGGTTATAGACCTCAGCAGTCTTAAGAATACGATCATAAGCACTGAGGCTAGGTTCTAATTTATCAAATGCTTGATTGATACCAGCCCCTAATAATATTATAGCTTTGGTATTCGCACATTGTTTAATATCTGTAGATTCTAATCTAATAGGTTTAGCCAAGATATTACCAATAACGCCATTACCCACAAGATAGTAGATAATTGTTACAATGATAACAAAATATCTAAGATAGCCTGTTGCAAATATACAAACAATTATTAGGATAATAAAAAATAAAAATCCAATATCTAATAAGCTACTCATTTTAGAATCATTCTTTTTTAGCAAAGACACCACCAAGCATTTCGGTGTATGTTTCAGAGTTTTGATTATTTGTACCTCTAAATGATACACAAGTGTGTTTTGCTTTTATCTTTACACTTACATCATCTGTTGAGAGGATGAATTTTAGAGTTTCAAATATTTGAGCAGTCATTCTTTCTTGTATTTGTGGACGTCTTGAAAAAAAGTTGCAAATACTATTGATACGACATAAGCCTATAATATTATTATTTTTAGGAATAAATGAAACTTCAGCAATACCTTCAAATGGTACAAAATGATGCTCACAAAATGACATTATAGTTATATTTTTTTGTGTAAGTATTCCTTCATACTTAAATTCATTCTCATATAATGCACAAGCTGGAAAATTAGCATAATCTAAGCCATTGAATATTTCTTGAGTAAACATCCTAGCTACTCTAAAAGGTGTTTTTTCAAATTCATGTGTCTGTAAGCCTAGAGCATCTAATATTTCACTATATGCTTTTGAGATCTTAGCAATTTTAGCATCGTTATCAAGTTCAAAATTTCTAGCTTGTTCTAGACCTAATTTTATGAGATGTTGTTGTACATCTCTACCTAGCTTAGAACAGTATTTATCATTCATATTTTATTAGCTTTAGATTTAATTAAATGGGCTTTAAGTATTATATTATTTAATAACTCATCTTTATAGAGTAAATAGATGCTATTAGTGTTAATATAGCTATGCAAAAAAATACCGGAAATAAAAAATTCATGCAATTCTCAGATTTAGGTTTAAATCCTTTAATATGTAGCGCTTTAGAAAAAAAAGGCTATACAAAACCAACTCCAATTCAAGCCAAAGCGATTCCATTAGTTCTAAAAGGTAATGATGTCATGGCATCTGCCCAAACAGGAACAGGCAAGACAGCAGGCTTCACATTACCGATTATCCAAAGACTTCTTGATCAACCAAAAGCTCAAGCAAATCGAATTAAAACTCTAATCCTAACTCCAACAAGAGAGTTGGCAGCACAAATACAAGAACAAATTCAAATATATGCAGCGAATACTCATATTCGTTCAGCAGTGGTTTTTGGTGGTGTTAGTATCAATCCTCAAATGATGAAGTTACGCAAAGGAGTTGAGATTTTGATAGCTACTCCAGGTAGATTGCTTGATTTATATAGTCAAAATGCTCTCAAATTTGATAGTTTAAATACATTTGTTTTAGACGAAGCAGACAGAATGTTAGATATGGGTTTTATTAATGATTTAAAAAGAATCCATAAGCTTTTACCAAAAAAGTTACAAACATTAATGTTCTCAGCTACATTTTCACCAGAAATAACAAGTCTTGCAAATGAGTTTCTTGATAATCCTCAATCAGTATCAGCTGATGTTGTAAATACAACAGTCAAAAAGATTACTCAGAAAATTTATACACTAGATAAATCAACTAAGATTAATGCTTTGATTTCACTAATAAAAGATCAAGATCTACATCAGGTTTTGGTTTTTTCACGTACAAAGCATGGTGCTAATAAGATATCAGAGAAACTAAATAATGCTGGTATAACAAGTAGTGCAATACATGGCAATAAAAGCCAGACAGCTAGAACAAAGGCATTAGCAGATTTCAAATCCAAAGATATAAATGTCTTAGTTGCAACTGATATCGCAGCACGAGGAATTGATATCGCGCAACTGCCATGTGTGATCAATCTTGATTTGCCAAATGTTGCTGAAGATTATGTCCATAGAATAGGCAGAACTGGTAGAGCAGGGCAAGATGGTCTAGCTATTTCTTTAGTAAGCGCAGATGAAGTTGAATCACTATCAAATATAGAACATTTAATTGGGCATTTATTACCACGAGAAGAGTTAGAAGGTTTTGAGGCTACTCATAATGTGCCTATTACAAGTATGTCGCGCAAAACTAAGGCTAAAAAAATTGATGAAGTTAAAATAATAGCTGCAAAGAGAGCAAATAAAAATAATAAAAACACTAATCAAAAGAAAAGCTCAAATCATAATAAAGATTTTGCAAAAAAAATAAAACAAAAAATTCATCAGAATAAAAGTGTCAGAAAGCCAAAGGCTCAAGATTAATTATTTTGTAGGTAATACCGCAGTCTCTTCATGCATTCCATGAGTGTTCTCAGATACGAAATGTACTCTCGTACTTTCGATGATAGAGTTTAACCATCCGCGAGCAATCCACATAATAGCTGCGATTACTGCTACAAATACTCCTATAGTTAAAAATACATGTCCATAGACTGCTAGACCTTCTACTTTTGTAAATACAATACCCTCTGCAGGAGCAGTCAAGGCACCTACATAACCACCAATAGGACCAGCGACCATTGTTGTTAGAGCCCACATTCCAAGAGCAAAACCACTCATTTTACGAGGGAATAGTTCAGCAACCATAGATAATCCCAACGCTGAGATTAAAAGCTCTCCAGTAGATTGGAAGAAATAACTAGCAACTAACCACCATCCGGATACAATGCCATCAGTAGCTGTAAACTGTGGAAAGTATAGTACTAAAAATGCCATAGCACATAGTGTCATACCAAAACAGAATTTTGTTACATGCGTACCAGGTATTTTCTTATATATTACAGATAATAAAGGTGACATTAATACAATCACTAATGGATTAAGTACCTGCCATTGTTCACCATGAACAGTCATACCTAAGAAGTGAGGGTTAACATTATTAACGGCAAAGAAATTAAGTGAAGTAGGCATCTGTTGGTATAGTACGAAGAAGATAATTCCTTGAACAATCAATATTAGAGCTACTAACATTCTTTTTCTTTCATGCTCAGACTGTTTGAACATTTGCATAAAGAAGTATATTAGTGCTAGTATCGCGATTACAACAACTATACTAGTACATAAAGTAGTATCTTCTAGAATATTACCTGTAATAAATATAGCTATACAAGCTCCTATAATGACTACAAAGACTTTCATCCATGACATCTTTTGCTTACCAGCCTCTGTAGCAATTCTTTGAATTTTTGGATAGAAGACAGTATAACTAATCAAACCAAGAAACATCCCAAATGCTGAACATAAGAAAGCATGAAGATAACCATATTTTGCTGCTAATACTGGTGTTATAAGCATAGATACAAATGAACCAATATTAACCGCCATATAGTATAAAGTCATAGCACCATCTAGAGCTGGATCACCTTTTTCAAATAATTTTGAAATTAAAGAAGTAGGGTTGGCTTTAAATAATCCGCCACCAATAGCAACACCTGCTAATGAATACATTACTATAGTTTTTTCTGTACTACCTAATAAATCAGCTATAACTGCACTAAAACTAAGAGATAAATATGATAAAAATAAAAATCCTGCACCAATAAATATTGTACGCTTAGCACCTAAATAATTATCTCCAATCCATCCACCAATTAATGGACCACCATATAATAATGCTGAAAAAGAACCAAAGATCAACATCGCTTCAGATTCACTGAAGCCTAACTTCTTAGCGAAGTATATAGCTAATATTGCCTGTAGACCATAATAACCAAATCTTTCCCATAACTCTAATGTCCATAGAACCCAAAAAGGGGTAAGATTACTTTTTTTCGAATGACTCACATCATTTATAGTCACAATTATTCTCCTATTTTGAACAATATAAATAACCTTTGAAAAAGGTCAAAAATTCATCATAGAATATTTAAGCTGTAAAAACAATAATAAATAATAGGAAGGATTATATTTTTATTCAACATGACTTAATATAGGTTTAATATATTACCTGATAACAACAGCAGTACCATAGCAAAAGACCTCTGTACCACTAGTAGTTCCACCTAAACTACTTGAGTCATATCGAATAGCTACTATAGCATTAGCACCTAACTCTTGAGCTTGATTTATCATCTCTTGCTCAGCATGTAATCTAGCTTCTTTACAGACATTAGTATAAGAGGTATTTTTTCCTCCTATTATATTTTTTAGTCCACCCAATATCCCTTGAGTTATAGTTGGAGTTCGCACAATTATCCCTGTAACTAAACCCTTATATTCTATGATTTCTCTTTTACCAAGAGTATCAGCTGTAGTCAATATCATAGATTTCCTTACATAGTTACAAGCTCTTCTGAGCTAGTAGGGTGGATAGCTATAGTATCATCAAAATCACGCTTTGTAGCGCCCATATTGATAGCTACTGCAAATCCTTGTAGCATCTCATCAACATTTATACCAATCATATGACATCCAACAACTCTTTCATTATCACCTGTTACAACTAGCTTCATAACGGTTGGCATTCTATGACCCGAGATAGCACAATATAGAGCTGTAAAGCGAGATTTGTATATCTTTACATTATCATCACCATATTTATCTCTAGCTTCTTTTTCAGTTAATCCTACAGTACCAATAGCAGGGTGTGAGAAGATCACAGTTGGGATGTATTCTAGATTAGCTTTTAGATTAGTTTCACCATTAAATAATCTACGAGCTAGATATCTACCTGTTTTGATAGCTACAGGTGTAAGTTGTGGCACGCCTGAAGCATCACCTAAAGAGTACACCCCTTTAACATTTGTTTCAGACCATTCATTAGCAGGAATTATACCTTTATCAGTAATTTCTATATCGGTGTTTTCTATACCTGAATTATGAGTATTTGGCGCGCGACCAGTTGCCCATATTAGAGTATCAACATTTTCTAAAACCTTACCTGTATCAGTAGTAATCTTTAGAGTACTACCAGCTTTTTCAACCTTAATGATATTTGTATGATTCATGATATTTAGGTTTGTCATTTGCATACATTCAACCAGAGCATCACTAATACAATTATCAAACTCCATCAATGGCTTATCTCTACGCACCATAACAGTTGTATCTGTACCGTGAGCATTTAGCACTCCAGCGATCTCAACACCAATATAGCCACCACCAACGATTACAGCTTTTTTTGGAGTTTCTTCTAATTCAAAAAACTCATCAGATGTGATACCAAGTCCAGAACCTTCGATATTTTTTGGCACAATAGGGTAAGCACCTGGAGAAATAAAGATATGATCTGCTGTCAGTTCTGTACCATCATCAAGTACGATAGTTTTGTTATCTTTAAACTTACCCCAATTATTAAAATGGGTAATGTTCCATTTATCTAATAGCCTGTCATAGAAACCATGAATATTACCTATGTAAGTAGCTCTTTTTTCTTTAAGCTTTGCCCAGTTAAATCCTTTAACTTCAACGTCAAAACCATAGCCTGCGACATCATGTTTCAAAGCTTCTGCTAGATTAGCTCCATACCACATAGCTTTTTTAGGTACACAACCTCTATTTACACATGTACCACCGAGTTCACGTTTTTCGATAATTGCAACTTTTTTACCAAACTTAGCAGCTTGTACAGCAGAAGCTATACCACCAGAACCACCACCTAAACTTATTACATCAAAATGATTATTACTCATTTTATTTCCTTACTATTTATTTTATTAATACAATTTTACTTATTTAGTTTGTAAATATGTAGAGTTTTAGTTACTTGTCCATTTTCATCTACTTCACCAAAACCGATTGCTTTAATCTTAAAGCTAATTGGTTTTAATTTCGTATCTTTGATAATCTCATTAAAATCTTTGTCAAAGCTATCTCTTTCTTGATCTGTTTGTAAATTAGCAGCTAATATACTTATATGAGGATTAAATTCTGCAAAAGCATTTGGTGAACCATATTTTTCAAAAGATACTAATTTACTTGGATAGAATTTAACCCAACTTGGGGCAGGATAGTCTTTATCTCTGTACTTTGCTAAGTTACTTATTGCAGAGTTTGATAATCGCTGTAATGATTGAGAATTTTTGATATCAAGCATTACAAAGCCACTTTTACCAGCACTAAACCCAGTAGTTTCTATATAAAATGGTTCTGTATTCTTAGCAAGCTCTGCTAGTTGACTCTCAATATCATTAATATATTTGCTTTGAAAACTTGTTAAATACAATGTTAAATGTACTGGATGGTTTTTGATAAAAGGAGTAGTTTTGTATTTCTCTAGTACATCTGTTTTAGCCAAAGAATTATCAAATTCTTTAACATATTTATCAGCTGTAGTATCTGGGATTAGATAAACATTATACTGTTTGAAACTCTCTGCAAAGCTATCTAGTGTGATAAATAGAAATGCAAATAAAATAAACAACTTATAAAATAATTTATGTTTCATTAATATTCCTCGAGTTGATTTATAAGTATATTAAACGATTCTATGATATCAGTTTCTGCGGTATCAATTCTAACAATCTCATCTTTCCAATATTCGTAATCTCTATCTAAGACATTCTGCCAAGTAGGGTACTTATTCGGGTTTGATTTATATCTAGTTTCTATTCTATTTTGATGAGCTTGTTTATCACTACAGATGATTTCTATATTTATCACTCTTGTATTATTTATCTGTGATAATGAGTTCCAAAATTCTCGGGACTCTAAGATAGGATTGCAACAATCTATAATTACACTTTTACCAAGCTCAAGGTTTTCCTTAGCTTGATAATAAACTATTTCATAGCCTTGTTTATTTAGCTCTTGCAAATATGCTTTTTTGAGATAGTACTCAACAGTATCTACTCTAAAGTAGGCTGCATTAGTCAGTGCTTGAGCTAACTGCTTAGCTAAAGTTGTTTTGCCTACTCCTGGTAGACCTGAGAAGATGTAAGCTTTTGGCATATTAATTATTTTAAGAGTATTATTTTTTTCCGACTATCTTTATATCATGTCCATTAACTTCTATTGCTTCTGTATTACTTATTGGAATCAAATTAAGCTTATCTCTATAATCATTTAATATCTCATCAACAACTTCTTTAAATGGATTATTTGTATGATGTGGTACAGGATAGAAATCAATCAAATTTAAAGCATTGTAATTATTTAAACTAGTAGCTTTATTTTTATCATCCATTTTTTCTGTATAGGTAATACTTTGAGCCATAATAATAGAACCCGCTGAAGCCCCAATATATGGTTTTCCTTTTATTACCTCTTCTATTATGACTTTATCAGCACCAGATTTTTTTAGCTCTTGGAGTAAATAGAATGTATTTCCACCTGAAACGTATATAAAGTCTGAATCCTTGAGTATTTTTTTAATTAATTTTTTAGAAGAAGTTGATACTTCCAACTCTTTAATAATTAATCCTAATTTTTCAAAAGCTTTTCTATCATTTTCAACATAATCTTTATAGTGTTCAGGAAGGCTTGCTGTTGGAATAAATGCTATTTGTTTATTTATTAATTTTTCATCAATAAAATTTTCTAATAAATGTGATACATCAACAAAAGAAGATGTAAGTAAAAGTTTTTTCATTGTTTACCTTTCCTTATATTTTATAATCATAACTAATAGTCAGTGGGGCATGATCTGAGAACCAATTTTCTTTGTAGACATAATCAGACTCTGGTACAACTTTATCCTTTAGAGCAGACGTTGAAATATGATAATCAATTCTCCAGCCGACATTATTTGCTCTAGCCTGACCACGGTTTGACCACCAAGTATATTGTAACGGCTCATGATTAATTACACGGAAAGTATCAACCCAACCTAAATCATCAAAAATATGATCTAACCAAGCTTGCTCTTCTGGTAATACCCCAGATGTCTTGCCATAATTAGATTTCCAGTTTTTGATATCTATCTCTTTATGCACGATATTAAAATCTCCGCAAACTATAAAATCTCTACCAGATTCAGTTTGTTCTTTTAGTATTTCTTTGTATTTTTCAAGAAACTGCATTTTATACTCTTGGCGAACATCTCCACTAGAACCACTTGGTAGATATAAACTTGCAATACTAAAGTTTTCATAGTCAAATTGAATATATCTGCCTTCATCATCTGCCCAATCTAAGCCAAGCTCTTTGATTACCTTTAGAGGCTTCTTCTTAGCGTAAATAGCTGTACCACTGTAGCCTTTTTTAACAGCATCTTTAAAATCATAGTAATAACCATCTGGGAAATGCTGTTCATCTTTTTCTAATTGATGAAATTGTGCTTTTGTTTCTTGGATGCATAAGAAGTCTACATCCTGCGTTTTAAACCATTCCCAAAATCCTTTACGAGCCGCCGCACGTATACCATTAGCATTGAATGTCATTACTTTTATCATCAGATTATTACTAAGTTTTAAGATTTATTGAGACATTTTAGCATTTTAGAACTAGTGGTGTAATAGTAAATACTTATTGAGTCAATAAATGTTTTTGATAGTAAATGTTCTTATAGTACAAGTTTTATATTGCTATAATTACGTAATCATAAAAAATTGAATTAGCATTATGTCTAACTATATTTCCAAACAAAAAATCAAAGTAAGTCAATCATCAACAGGTGAAGATATTCATGTAGAGAAAATAACTATCAAAGGCTCTAATTCATCAGCACCAAGTGTATATATGCAAGCAAGTATGCACGCTTCAGAATTACAGGGAAATGCTGTAATGGTTGAGCTTCTTGAGTATTTCAAAAAGCATCAGCCCAAAGGTGATGTTTATCTAATCCCTCAATGTAATCCTATCGGTAAAGATGTATTTATAGGAGCAGGGCACCAAGGTAGATTTGACTCAGCAACAGGAGATAATTTTAATAGATACTATTTCTACCCATCTATCGATTATTCTGGATTTGTCAAAGAACATATCAACTCAACTACAGCAGAGTATAAGCAAGCTTTTGAAAATCTTTTACAACAAGAGTTAGATAAAGAGTTATCTAATGAATGGGAGCTATCTAGAGCAAAAAGATTAAATCTTCTAGTCCAAAGAGAAGCTCAAAAGGCGGATTATGTCCTTGATTTACATACTGATACAGATGCTACTACATATTTATATACTGCAGAGTTTGCAAAAGAAATTGCAGAAAGTTTTGGCTATAAAGATATGTTAATCATTAATAATGATAAAGCTGGCGGCTCCCTTGATGAAGCTATATTTTGTCCATGGTGGCACCTATCTCAAGAGTTTAGAAAACAGGGTAGAGATGAAAAAGTACTAAAAGAGGGTTACACACTTGAATTAGGCTCTGAAGAGTATATAAATTTCACAAATGCTAAAATGCAAACTCAAGGAATTCTTAATTACCTGAAGCACAAAGATATTATTGATTCACCTTTTGATACTGATTTATTAAATACGGACATTAGACACCATGTCTATGGGCCTAACTACAAACACCTAAAAGCAATTGAAGGTGGATTATATGAGTGGTTTATTAAACCAGGTGATATTTTCAAAGCTGGAGATGTAATTGGTCAATATATCCAAACATCTACTATGCAAAAGAAAGACTTGGTTCTGCCTTATGGTGGTGTTGTAATCAGTATTCATAATACCGGTGCAGTCTGTCAAGGAAGCCAATTGATTAACTTGGCTATTATCTAATTATTACCGGCAAAACATATGAAAAAAATATTATTAATTAATGGAAAAAAGGAATTTGGGCATTCAAAAGGTACTTTGAATCAATATCTAAATGATATCGCTGAGAATCATCTTAAAAGCTTTGGTCATGATGTCAAAGTTACAGTTATTGATAATGGTTATGATATAAATGAGGAAATTCAAAACTGGCTTTGGGCTGATACAGTAATTTATCAAATGCCAGGTTGGTGGATGGGTCCACCTTGGATTGTTAAAAAATATATCGATGAAGTATTCACCACAGGTCATGGTGTTATGTATGCTAGTGATGGTCGATCTAGACATGATGCTAGCAAAAAATATGGTTCTGGTGGTTTACTTCAGGGTAAAACATATATGCTCTCATTAACATGGAATGCTCCATTAGAGGCTTTTGTGGAGAAAGACCAGCTTTTTGAAGGTGTTGGAGTTGATGGGGTATATCTACACTTTCATAAAGCTCATGAATTCATAGGTATGAAAGGATTACCAACATTTATTGCAAACGATGTTATTAAAGATCCTAAAATTGAGGAGTATACTGAGAATTATAAAAACCATCTAGATAAAGTTTTTAACAAATAGGAAAACGTCATGAAAAAAGTATTAATGGTTACAACTAGTCATAGCAAAATGGGTGATTTAAATGAAAAAACTGGATTATGGCTATCAGAGCTTACTCACCCATATTACAGTATTCTTGATGAAAATATCATAATTGATATTGTGTCAATTACTGGTGGAGAAATCCCTATTGATCCTAATAGTGTTGCTGAAAAAGATCTTTTAAATGATAGATTTTTAGCCGATGATAATTTGAAAAATATTATGAAAAATAGCACTAGTCTCAGAGATGTAAATATCAAAGAATATGATGCAATAGTATTTGCTGGTGGACATGGGACAATGTGGGATTTCCCAAATGATTCTAATGTACAGAATAAGATTTTAGATGTTTATTCTAGAAATGGAGTAATTGGCGCAATATGTCATGGTGTAGCAGCTCTGATAAATGTTAAAGATAATGATGGGCAAAATATTATTAGAGATAAAGAAGTAACAGGCTTTAGTAATAATGAAGAAAAAATTGTCGGTTTAACTGATGTTATGCCTTTTTCTCTAGAGGATAGTTTAGTCAAAGCTGGTGCTAAATATAGTAGTGCTTTGGAATGGCAATCTTGTGTGAAAAATGATGCTAAAATTATTACTGCGCAAAATCCTCAATCAGCTACAGACTTTGGTAAACAGATAAAACATACATTAATTAATAACTAATAACTTTCCTTTTTATTTATTACTCTGCAAGAATCATTACTGGTGCTGGGAATACCGCATTATTTGAAAAACTATTCATTTGATGTAATGGACTTCCTAAAACAATGTTCGCTAGACTTAATAGTATTGATGCTATAATTATTTTTTCATTTTTATACCTTATTTGGAATTCTTATATATTTTCTGTGAGTATTATGACAAATAAATAATATGAAGTTAAATATATTGATTTTATGAAGTGTATAATATTTTCTTATGACAATGGTTGACTGCTATTTACAATAAATGGCTATACTACGTGGCGTATATATTCCAAAAGTAGCCCATGCTATGACTAAATCTGAAGTTGTTTGCTCAGAATCAACTTTATAAATATTGTTACTACCATTACATATTTTACTGGCATTTATATCTGTTGAGGGTCCCATACCTAACAAAAAGGTGTCTTTTTTATAATAAGTAGGCTTTTGTAATACTTGTTTAGGTTTTTCAAAATTTACAGTTTGTGTTGCACAACTTCCTAAGAATAAGCAAATAAGTATAACTACTATATTTTTCATAAACTTACACACAATAAACATAAGTATGTCGAGGTGTTACAATACCTAAAGTTATCAAAGATATTAATCCATCCCAAATAAATGGTTTTGTAAAAGTAACTTTTGCAACTTTCTCTTGATGCTCATCACAAATGTCAGCAGGAGTTACCTCTGATGTTTGTCCCAATCCACCTAGTATATAGATATTAGGAACTTTACCAATAATTAGTTGCTTATCTGGAGGAATATTTTTAAAAGTAACACTTTGATCCGCACAATTAGAAAGTAATAATATACTGAATCCTATTAAAAATATCTTAATATATTTTAGAATAAAGTATCTTATATTAATAAAAATATTTATAGTAATGAAAATTGAGACTCTTCTTTAGCTTCTACTTTTTCTTGAGAATTACGTCTAGCTTTAACTGCATCGGCTAACATTTCAAGCATTTTGATTGTTTCATCAAAATCAACACACTTATCTGTTACACTTTGTCCGTAAGTTAGAGGCTTACTATTAATATCTTGATTTCCAGCTACAAGGTTACTTTCAATCATTATTCCAAATACATCATTACTAGTTTTGATTTGCTCACAAATATCTTCTAATACTGCGATTTGCTTAGTATGATCTTTTTTGCTGTTACCATGACTACAGTCAATCATAACTTTAGTATCAATTTCAGATTTTTTAAGCTTTTCGATACAGTCATCAACATGTTCTTTGCTAAAGTTAGGTCCTGAAGCGCCACCACGAAGAATTATGTGACCGTTTTGGTTGCCTTTAGTTGCAAAAATTGCTGTAGAGCCAGATTTTGTAGTACTTAAGAAATGATGAGGATAAGTAGCTGACTTAATAGCATCGACAGCTACTTGGATATCTCCATTTGTAGCATTCTTGAAGCCAATAGAAGCAGAAAGGCCTGAAGCAAGCTCTCTATGAACTTGGCTCTCAACAGTTCTAGCACCAATAGCTCCCCAAGTAATAAGTTCTGCGAAATATTGAGGAGTGATTACATCTAAAAACTCTGTTCCACAAGGTAATCCCATACTAGTAATATCAGATAGTAGGGTACGAGCCATACGAAGCCCCTTATTGATATTATAAGAATTATCAAGATCAGGATCATTTATAAGTCCTTTCCAGCCTATAGTTGTACGAGGTTTTTCAAAGTATACTCGCATAATTATAAGAATTTCTTTTTGGAACTTTTTGACTTGTTCTTTTAGTTTCTTAGCATATTCTATAGCAGCTTCTGTATCATGAATTGAGCAAGGGCCAACAATAACAGCGACTCTATCATCTTTACCATGAATAATTTCAGCTATTTCTTTTCGCGATTTCCTAACTGTTTCAAAAGAAGTCTTTAAAAGAGGTATATCTTGAATTAGAACTTCAGCTGGAATCAATACTTTTTCCTTTTTAATATTTATATTAGAAACTTTATCAAAGTTTTTATCACCTATCATTAGAGATTTCCTTATATTTTATATTCTTACTTTCTTTTACCAAAAAGACCCGGCATATTACCCATACCTTGCATAGCTGACAACCTTTTCATCATGTTAGCCATACCTCCTTTTTTACCAACTACACTTTTCATCATTTTTTTCATTTGTGTATGTTGCTGTAGAAGTTTGTTAAGGTCCTGTATTGTAGTTCCTGATCCCTTTATAATTCTTTGCTTTCTGCTATGTTTGATTAACTCTGGCTTCTTTCGCTCAAGCGGAGTCATTGAGTCTATCATGGCTTCAATTTTTTTAAACATATCATCACCAACATTGCCTGGTAAATTTGCAGGCATATTTGGTAATTTAGACATAATTGAGCCAACACCACCCATATTCTTCATTTGTTGTATCTGACTTTTAAAATCTTCTAAGTCAAAGCTTTTGCCACTTTTAAGCTTTTGGGTAAGTTTTTCAGCAGATTTTTTCTCTGTTTTTTGTTCAATGCTTTCGATTAAACTAAGCACATCACCCATTCCTAGTATTTTAGAGGCTACTCTATCAGGGTGGAATGGCTCTAATGCATCTGTTTTTTCTCCAGTACCTAAGAATTTAATCGGTTTACCTGTAATCTCTCTAATCGAAAGAGCAGCTCCACCTCTAGCATCACCATCAGTTTTTGTAAGAATCACACCTGTTAACTCTAAAGCATCATTAAATGCTTTAGCAGTAATAGCGGCATCTTGACCTGTCATACTATCTACAGTGAAGAATGTTTCTATTGGATTTGCAATTTTATGGATTTGTTTGATTTCATCCATCATATTACTATCAATATGCAATCTACCAGCGGTATCTATTATCAGAACATCTATTAATTTTGTTTTAGCAGCTCTAATAGCTTCTGTAACAATATAGTCAGGCTTTTGAGATGTGTCAGATTCAAAAAACTCTATGTTCAAACTATTTGCAAGAGTTCTTAACTGATCAATAGCAGCAGGGCGATAGACATCGGCACTGACTACCATTACCTTTTTCTTATGCTGCTCTTTTAAATACTTAGCAAGTTTAGCTGTAGAAGTTGTTTTACCAGCACCTTGCAAACCAGCCATGAGTATAATAGCTGGAGGTTGTGTTTTTAAGTTGATAGGTACAGCTTCTTCACCTAATACTCTTTCTATTTCTTTTTTTACAAATGAAATAAATGTTTGATCTGGTGTAAGACTTTTTTTGACTTCTTCACCTATAGCTTTTTGCTTTATATTTTCTATAAATTTTTTGACTACTGGTAATGCAACATCAGCCTCTAGTAGAGATACTCTAATGTCACGTAAAGCTGACTGTATATTTTCTTCTGTTAAAGACGTTTGTCCCTTTATCTTCTTAAAAGAAGATTGTAATTTATCTGATAAACTAGTAAACATATTTCAATAAGTTTTCAGCCCTTATGAGCACAATTATCACAATAGACAAAATATTAACATTTTTAGAATAAATATACTATCTAACAGACTATACTAACGGCTATTATTAGGAATAATAGTAAGCATATTAGCATGTAAGTGTAGTTTTTTGCTTTTATAAAAAAGATAAATTCTAAAAGAATCCTTAACACAGGCGTTATTATTATTAAAAAAATTCCAAGATTAACAATATTTTTTGCAATATATGGACTTCCAAAAATAGCATCTACAGCACCTAAGCATATTATAAAAACAGCCAATGATAAGTTTAACTTTATAACACGATATATGACATTATCTTTGATCATATTAATCCTTTAATTATCATTTGTAATGCTGAGATAAATAAAACTATAAAAAATGTAAGTCTTAAAACTCTTGTTGAAATATGAGGCATAATTTTAGAGCCTATAGTAGCCCCTAATAAAGTACCTAAAGCAACAGGAGCAGTTATCGAGCTATCTATATATCCTGCGAAATAATATGTTGAAGTCGCTGCAAATGCTGTAATACCCATAATAAAATTACTAGTAGATGCACTTACCTTAAAAGGTATCTTCATAACCTTATCCATCGCTATTACTTTAAAAATACCAGCACCAATACCAAGTAACCCTCCAATAAACCCAGCTCCAGACATAAATATAAAACCAAGAATAGGATGTCTGACATTATATTGCTGTTTTACCTTATTTACAGTGATTGAATCATTAAGCTGAAGTTTTTCAGCAATAACCGACACTTTGGTAGACTCTTGAATAGTGCTATTTTGTTTCTTTTTTACAAAACTTAAAACAGCAACTACAAATAATATTCCACCAAATATAAGAAATAATGCTTGCGATTTTAGTGTTAAAGCTAGTTTAGCTCCAAATATAGCCCCAATAGCAGTAGCTAATGCTAAAAACATTCCTAATTTTTCTTTAGTCAATCCATGAGATTTTAAAGAAACAAGAGAAGTTGCTGTTGATGTACAGATTATTGCTACTAGTGATGCTCCAATAGCATAGTGAAGAGGTACATCTAATATCGTTGATAGTAAAGGAGTTATTACCAGTGCTCCCCCAATACCTATAATAGCTCCTATGCCACCACCTAAAATGGCTACTAGAAAGATTATTAATTCAAAGAAAAAAACTTTTTCCACTATGGAATACTTAAAATATTGGGATTTTGATAATGAATTATAACCTTTTCATAAGTATTTTTTCAAAAGATTTGAGTTTTTAAATAATTCCTTTTAAAATAGATGCTGTTTTATGTAATTATTAAAAACTAATTTAACCGGAGATGAGGCCAATATGGCAAAAGAAGATTGTATAGAAATGGAAGGTGTTGTTTTAGAAGCTCTTCCAAACACAATGTTTAGAGTAGAACTTGAGAATGGGCATGTTGTAACAGCGCATATCTCAGGTAAAATGAGAAAGAATTATATTCGTATATTAACTGGTGATAAGGTAGTAGTTGAAATAACTCCTTATGACTTAACTAAAGGTCGTATCAAATTCCGTAGCAAATAATTTTTTCATTATCTTTACTTAATCCATTCATAAGAGATAAATCTCATAATATTAGAATATTTTTTTAGATTAGTTATAAAATTATATTTTCTAACACGAGAAGAATTGGAGTTATAATAGTCATCGTTAAGCCAATAGTTATAGCTAATGAAACTATTTTATTACCATAATTATTTCTAAGTATGGGTAAGCAGAAATCCATAGCAGTATTTGCGGCATATCCGACCATCTCTACAGAAAAATATCGTTTGAGTAATGGTACCATCGCAATCACTAATATTTCTCGTAAAAAATCAACCATAAATGTTATCATTCCATAATATTCACCAATGAAGTCAGTATTTAAGACAACTGATAAAGAGTACCAGCCTAAGCCTGAGCTGATCATAATACTTTGCTTGACTGGTATATTAATCATATAGCTGATCAAAATAGCTGAAATTATCGATGTTGCAATAACTATAACAACCACGGACATAGCTAATTTATTTTTAAAGAGACTTATTAGTGATATATTTTCAAATCTTAATAAACCACCAATAATTAGCATAAGAAGTAATAACATCACAAATACAATGTCATTTATAAATGAAGTAATATTTATATTAATAATTTCGCCTAATATATAACCTATTATTAGATATATTAAGTACTTACTTGCTTTAAGAATTGTAATAAATAGATTTTCTTTAGTTTCACTTATTTTATCAGATTTAAACTGAGCTTTTATATTAGGATCTTTTTTACAAAAAATAAAAATCCCCAATATATTAGCAACTGTAATAATTGTAATATATATCAAACTTATACCTATAACCTCTAGAACTATGGTATTTGTATTAGTAAATATACTAAAGTTATAGCCCAGTAAAAAAATTATAGAAATTACAATAAAATCTAATGATAAATTTATAAGTTTTATAATTTTTAATGATTGTGAGAAATTAAAAATATAATAGCCAATAATTAGGAATATAAAGAGAATTAGTGATTCAAGCATTAGATATTTTTAAGTTTGATCCTTCTATAAATCATGAATAATACTACAGGAACGATTGATAATACAAAACATATTGATAACATTTGAATAAATTCAAAAGGATTTTCATATAAATTATCAGGAGGAATAAAACCAACTATTACACAAGAGATTGTTCCTACAATACCTAAGATACAAACAAAAACCATACCAAATTTACCACCAGGTATATTAAAATCTTCATTGTTACGAGTGGATTCCTTATTTGTAAGTTTTAGTTTGAGTGCTGCAAAGAACATCATTAAATACATCAAAGAGTAAATTTGAGTACTTAAAGCAGTAAGAAGCCAATAGTAAGCTTGAACTGATGGCACAAGCTCTAATAAAAGACATATAATAGTCATGATGATTGCTTGTAATATAAGAATCCCACTGGGTACATCATGTTTATTTGTTTTATCTAAAGCATCAGGCAAAAAATGATCATCTGCAGCTTGTAACAAACCTCGAGCAGGTGAAATCATCCAATTGATCATCGATCCTATAGAACCTATGAAGATCATCAATCCTAGAACATAATAGAAAAACATAGGTATACCTAAGCTTTCTAGATAAACTTTAAAAGTCTTAATTGTTCCATGTACAACATCTATTTCAGATTGAGGGAATATGATCGCTACTGCTAAAGCACCTAATACCATCGTAAATACTATAAAAATCACTGAAATTAATAGTGCTAATGGAAATGTTTTTTTAGGGTTTGCTACATTTCTTATGTGAACTGTTGCTAATTCAAGCCCTAAGAAAGATGCGATTATCGCTGTCAGACCCATCCAAGACTCGGTAGATGTGAAACTAGGGATTAAATTGCCTAATTCAAAATGAATGTTTATAGTATAGCTATTGAGTAACCATATTAATGCAAAAATAACCATAAGTAGCATTGGAACAACCATGCCAAAAAATGTGCAAGCACTTGCAAAAATCGCAGAGACACGTAAACCTTTGAGGTTTAAAATAGTTAAAGACCAAAAAACTACTGTAATAAAAATAATAGTGAATTTAATATTTTGAGCAAAATCTGGATTAAATAGATATGCAATAGTTCCTGCAATAAATGTCAGTATACTTGGGAACCATATTAAGGTGTTAATCCATTGAAACCAGATTGCTAGCATAGCTATGTTAGGTCCAAAAGCTTTTTTAACCCAACCATATACACCTTCTTCACCTTTGGCTGTATATGTTGCAGTCATTTCTGCAGATACTAAGGCTACAGGAGCTAGAAATAACAAAACCGCAACAGCAAAAAAGAAAAATATATAGGTGCCTGATGTGGCAGTAGAGGGGAGATTTCTTATATTATCAATTGCTCCAGTCATCAATAATATAAGTAAAATTAAGCCAATTTTTTCTTTTCCTGTTGAGTTTGATACCATGAGTTATACTTATGAGTAAATTTTATGATAGATTTATCATAACCTAATTTCTCGTATTTTAGCAATCATTTATGCAATGTATAAAGGCATTACTTGAAAAAGTTTTTCGAGTGTCTGCAGAGCACTTTTGTTATCAACTTTGATTATAATTCTATCTCCATCACTGACAACAGAATTATCAGTAAAGAATCTAGGAATATTGTCATCCTTCATAATAGCTAAAATTTGTAAACCATTTGGCAATTTCAGATCAGATATTTTTTTACCGATTACTGTAGACATATTCTCTTGACCATGAACTTTTAACTCAACAAACATTTCTTCACTATCTTCAACCTCATACATTTTAAGCATATCAACTTGGGTTAAAAATGCTTTGATTGTTGTGTATGAAAAATTATGTGGAGAAATTGATATATCAATAAGCTTAAGATCTCTAGTAATATCGTAATATTCTGAACTATTTACTGTTGCTACAGTTTTTCGGGCACCAAGTTTTTTGGCTAAAATAGATGACATTATGTTAATCTCATCTGAATTAGTTAACGCGAAAAACATATCAGCTTCGTCAATACCTTCAGCAACTAATAAATTATTATTTACTGGATTATAGTGCAGAATTGTAGACTTTGATAACTCATTTAAAGCAAATTCACATTTTTCAGCATTTGGATCAATCATCTTTATAATATAACCTTTATTTTCTAGTGATTTTGCAAGAGTAATACTCGCGTAATTAATCCCGGCAATAAAAATTTTTCTAATATTTGCTTTTTTAGGCTGAAATATTGATAGAATTTGGGATGAATATGCTTTTTCTGATAAGTACATAACCCTATCGCCAGGTTCAACTAAAATATCAGTATCATTAATATCTAGCTTATTCCCACCCCTATGAACTGAAATTATATCTACTTTTATATCTCCTAAGCCGAGATATATATCTTTAACAGACAAACCAATAAGTGATGAATCTTGTGAAACCTCAACTCCAACTAATTGCACACGTTTATCAAAAAATGTTGATATAAAATAAGCTCCAGATAAAAAAATCAATTGTTCTAATCTTTTTGTAGTTTCAAAAAAAGATTTGATAACCAAGTCTATATTATTAAGTAATTTTGGAAATCTATTATATTCTGTATCACGAATTCGCGCTATTTTATATGGTGTTTTATATAGCTTGTAAGCCATATCACATACTGCTATATTGGTAGTATCATTAGATGTTACAGCAATAATCATATCAGTATCTTTAAAATTAGCTTCCATCATTATATTAGGTTTTGTTACATCTCCAATTATCGTTTGGACATCAAAAGCAGAAGATATAAACCCAAGTTTTTCTTCATCTAAATCAATTATAGAAACTTGATGATCTAGACTTAATCGTTGAGTCAAATAAACTCCTAATTGTCCTGCACCTAAAATAGCTATTCTCATGATTAATTGTTATAATAACGCTTGTAGTGGTTAACTATTTACAAATACTATTCTAAGGTTATAAAATAATCAAATTTTTAATTTACATTGAGCATCATAAATATTATTATATCTACTATATGATACTAAATTAGTATAGATTAGAGTTAATTATGCTTAAAATAAGTAAATTACTCGACTACGGTTTACTTGTGGTTGTAACAATTGCTGAAAATAACTTAAATCCCTATAGTGCTGCAAAAATTGCTGAAACTACTGGGCTGAATATTCCTACAGTTAGAAAACTGTTAAATCAGCTTTCAATATCAAATATTGTAGTATCTAAGCGCGGTATAGAGGGTGGCTACACATTAGTTGATGATCCACAAAATATTACTGTTCTGGATGTCGTTAAAGCTGTAGAGAAAGATGTGAATCTTACAGAATGTTGTGATTTACATAAAAAATGTAGCTTGGGAAGCTGTATGGTAAGTAGTTATTGGAGAGTTTTAAATAGTCAATTGCTAGATCTACTTTCAAAAACATCAATCTATGATATTGTCAACAATAAGGGCAGAAGTTAAAGTATGAGCGAAAATTTAGATAAAATCATTGAGCAAGATTATGAACATGGTTTTGTAACTGAAATAGAAGCTGAGACTATCGATGCGGGTCTTAATGAAGATGTGATACGCTTGATATCTGCAAGAAAAAAAGAGCCTGAATTTCTATTGGAATGGCGTTTAAAAGCATATAAAAAATGGTTGGAGATGAAGTCACCTGAGTGGGCTGATTTGAGTTATCCTGCTATTGATTTTCAAGCAATAAGCTATTATTCTTCGCCAAAATCATTAAAAGATCATCCTAAAAGTTTAGATGAAGTTGATCCTGAGATTATAGAGACATATAACAAGCTTGGTATTCCTCTGCATGAGCAAGAAATGCTAGCTGGAGTTAAAAATATAGCTGTTGATGCGGTGTTTGACTCAGTTTCAGTTGTAACAACTTTCAAAGAAAAACTAGCTGAAGCGGGAGTTATTTTTTGTCCCATATCAGAGGCAGTACAGAAGTATCCAGAACTAGTTCAAAAGTATTTAGGCTCTGTAGTTCCACAGGGTGACAACTTTTATGCAGCACTTAACTCTGCTGTATTCAGTGATGGTTCATTTGTATATATTCCTAAAGGTGTTACTTGTCCAATGGAATTATCAACGTATTTTAGAATAAATGCGATGAATACTGGACAATTTGAAAGAACATTGATTGTCGCAGATGAAGGAAGTTATGTTAGTTATTTAGAAGGATGTACAGCACCAATGCGTGATGAAAATCAGCTTCATGCAGCAGTGGTTGAGCTGGTTGCTTTAGATGGGGCTGAAATCAAGTATTCTACAGTACAAAATTGGTATCCAGGAGATAAAGAAGGTAAGGGTGGTATATATAACTTTGTTACTAAGAGAGGTGTTTGCCATAAGAACGCAAAAATCTCTTGGACACAAGTTGAGACAGGATCTGCAATTACATGGAAATACCCTTCAGTAGTATTACGTGGAGATAACTCAATTGGTGAATTCTATTCTGTAGCTTTAACTCGTCATGCTCAACAAGCCGATACTGGTACAAAAATGATTCATCTTGGTAAAAATACTAAGAGTACGATTATCTCAAAAGGTATTTCTGCAGGTAAAGCTTCTCAAGCCTATAGAGGGCTTGTGAGAATATCACCTAATGCCTCTAATGCTAGAAACTTTTCTCAATGCGATTCATTACTCATAGGGCATAATTGTGGTGCACATACATACCCGTATATAGAAAATAAGAGTAATTCATCTCAAATTGAACATGAAGCTACAACTTCAAAGATCTCTGATGATCAGCTTTTCTACTGTAAGCAAAGAGGTCTTTCGGAAGAAGATGCAATTGCTATGATTGTTAATGGTTTTTGTAAAGAAGTATTTAAAAAGTTACCACTTGAGTTTGCAGTTGAAGCTCAAAAACTAATGGAAGTTAGTTTAGAAGGTGCTGTTGGTTAAACTTTAGAATTATATAAGTTAAAAGGTTAATAAAATGTTATTAGAAATTAAAGATTTACATGTAAGTGTTGGCGAACAAAAAAAACAGATTCTAAAAGGCTTAAATCTAAAAGTTAACAAAGGTGAAGTCCATGCAATTATGGGACCTAATGGAGCTGGTAAAAGTACTTTAAGTAATGTTTTAGCTGGTAAAGATGGCTATGAGATTACTCAAGGGGCGATAACATTTAACGGTAAAGATTTAGATGATCTATCTATATCCGAAAGAGCTGCAGCAGGTATCTTTTTAAGCTTACAGTATCCTATTGAGATTCCTGGTGTTAGTAATGTTCAATTTTTAAAGACAGCTGTAAATAGCATTAGAAAGCAAAATGGCGAAGAAGAAATCAATGCTATAGATTTCATGAAAAAGCTAAAAGCAAACATGCAAGTCTTAAAGATAGATCAAAAATATATGTCGCGTGGAGTTAATGAAGGCTTCTCAGGTGGTGAGAAGAAGCGTAATGAAATGCTACAACTAATGATGCTTGAGCCAAAGCTTGCTATATTAGATGAGACTGATTCTGGATTAGATATTGATGCTCTTCAGGTAGTATCTCAAGGCGCAAATACTATGAGATCTCCAGAGAGAAGCTTCTTAGTTATTACACACTACCAAAGACTTTTAGATCATATACAACCTGATTTTGTCCATGTTTTAGCTGATGGTAAAATTGTCAAAACAGGTGGTAAAGAGCTAGCTCTTGAGCTAGAAGAAAAAGGTTATTCTTGGTTAAATAGCTAAAGGTTGATTAAAAATGTTAATAGATAATAAATCGCTACCAACTACTAAACAAGAAAGCTGGAAATATACAAACTTAGCTACTATTTATAGTAAAAGTGGTATATCTGAAATGCTTAAAGATTCTCCTAAGTCTAAGGATTATTTAGAAGGCTTTAAATTTGATACTGAAGAAAATGTTGTAATAATTCTAGATGGTGTTTTGGCTATTGATTATAACAAAAAATTGAACCATATTAGCGCTCTAGAGCTACATAGAGATGATAGAACTATGTCTAGATTAGCTATCGAAAATTCTAAGCACTTTGCAATAAATATACCTAAAGATACTAAAGACTCTCTTAGCCTTATATTTATAAATACAGATATGGCTAAAAATAAGCTAACTAATATCTCATTGAAGTTAGATGTCGATATGTTTGCAAATCTAGATTTGGATATTGACTTTGTAAGTCTTACTGAAAATTCTGCTATCAATTTGTTTTTGGATGTGAATGTCGCAGAATCTGCTAAGGTAAACTTTACAAATAATGCAGATAACCCAAATAACACCCAGTTAATTACTACTGCTAATTATTTGATTAATTTAGATCGTGCAGCGGAGTTTAATGGATTTAGTTTGCTGAATAAGGATGGACTACTTAGAAATGATTTCGTAGTAAATCTAAATAAGCCACATTCAAGATTTGATATCAGAGGATTATATCTAGTTGCAGATAATGCTATTGCTAATGCATGTTTTTTAGTTAATCATAATGCATCTCATACATATAGTAATGTAAATTTCCGTGGTGTAGCTAATGGTAGCTCTAAAGCATGGTTTAATGCAAAAGCAGTAGTTAACAAAGGTATAGAGCAAATACAAGCTTTTCAGAACAATAAAAATATTCAGTTAAGCAATAAAGCTGAGATTAATACAAAACCAGAATTAGAAATCTTCTCTGATGATGTAGTGTGCACTCATGGTGCAACAATAGGGGAGCTTGATAAAGATGCTCTTTTCTATTTACAGTCAAGAGGACTGACTTTAGAAAGCGCTCAGCATCTACTTCTAGAGAGCTTTGTAAAATCTCAACTAACGTCTGATGATTTCCCATTTGAAAATGAAATTAAAGAACAAATTTTAGAATCATTAGATGATATTCTTCATGATATAATATAATTGTTAGTAACAATTGCTGAAATTGGGCCTGCTTAATATTTTAATATCTGCTAAACTGAATTTATAGAAATATTTCTTAGAGGATGTAATATGAAGAGATTAATCCCATTTTGTTTAATAGGGCTTGTTGGTACAGTATCTTTTGCAGTAGCAAATTCGGATAATTGTGTCGAGTACAATACTATCAAGTATACAACTCAAGCTGAAACCACTATAAAAAGTGATAGTATACTTGTCGAAGTAACTGGCTATGCAACAACTACTTTAGATAAGCAAAATAGTATAGAAAATCAAATTACAGATAGTATAAACAACATTGTAAAATCCGACTGGAAAGTCAAAAATATTGAGCAAAATACTAGTAATAGTGGTGCTATCAATATTACGATACAACTTCAATCTAGAATATCTCAAGGTGATTTAAATAAATTACAGCAAGCAATTGAAAATCAAGACAGATCTTCTGGAAAGAGATTAGCTGTAAAAGTATTAGATTACAATCCTCCTGCTAAAGAAGTAGAAGCTGCAAAACAGCAGCTTATGATACAACTTTTTAAGGATACAAAAGACTACCTTACTAGTTTTAATAAACAAACTAATAGCAACTATACTATTCAGTCAGTACAATATATTGATATAGATGGCTATAAGCCTAGAAATACGGTTATGTTAATGAAATCAGCAGCTTATAATGAAAGTGATGCAAGTAGCTATAGTCCAGTATCTGTATCTCAAGATATTAATATAAGAGCAAATGTAACATTTATGGAGAAATAAATATGGCATTAAGTAAAGTAATAAAAACAGATGAAGCTAATTTTGATAAACTAATAAATAGTTCTACAAAACCTATATTAGTAGATTTTTATGCTGACTGGTGTGGTCCTTGTAAGACTTTATCGCCGATACTTGATCAGCTATCAAAAGATTATGCAGGAGCTGTGATTGTCAAAGTTAATGTCGATGATAATCAAAGTCTAGCAGCTAAATTTGGTATAAGAAGTATACCAACTATGATAATTTTCAAAGCAGGTCAGCCTGTAGAAACGCTTACTGGTGTCCATACAGGTAGCCAATTAGAGCAAAAACTAAAGGCTTATGAATAATAGTTCTAATTTAGATCTTTGTGAATGGTATTTTACAACTAAATTTGAAGTTCCTATATTACCTAGCAGGTATCCTAACAAATTTGCGATTATTACAGCATACAATCCATTTAATCAGCTTCTTGAAGATCAAGAAAATTTAGCTAGAAATCAAATATTAAGAAATCAACTAGAAAAGTCATATAGCTGGGTCTATGAAATTAATGGTTTTGATAAGTCATCTAAGCACAAAGAAAATGGTTTTATGTTTGATGCTAAATCGCTTAATGATGCTTGTAATTTAGGTGAGGAATTTTCGCAGGATGCGATCTATTATGTAATTAATGATACTTTATATGTTTCAAAATGTGAAAAATCAAAAAGAAAGCTCATAGAAGTTGGATATTTTTTTCACAAGATAATAATTTTTTAGAAATTTTATGTCTGACATTCATGTAATTATTTGTTAATTCGTCTTTAAAATATATTTGATTGCAATATGATTCAAAACTTATAAAACTAGTAGACTCTAACATAAGTTGCTAGATAACATCTTTTATAAGCATCGCTGAATATGTAATATTAATATGTTACATATGACTTGGTTGGAAGGATGAAAATTAATGATAACTGGTTTGTAAAAAGATTTAAGCGAACAGAAAATTTTCTAGAAACTAGTTATAAATGTGCACGTAATACTTTTATAAAAACTACAAGGAAAAGAATTACATTAACTGACAACAAGGATTATTTGGAATTTATCTCATGTTCTTATCTAGGTTTACACAATGATAAAGAGATTATAAATGCTATCAAAAATAGTACAGATTTAGACTTACAAGGTTTTTTATTTTCAAGTTCAAGAACACGTGCGGTATCTCAATTAGAAAATAGTGTATTAGAAAAATTATCCAAAATTTTCTATCCATATTCACCATTGTTATTTCAGAATTTACATACGGCACATCTTGGTGTTATACCTTTATTAGTTTCTCAAATATTTCCTAAAATGCGAACAGATAAAAAAATACACTGTATATTAGATAAACACTCACACCAATCTTTGAAAATTCTACAGGGAATTATAAAGCAATTTTGTGACATCGAAGTACTGGACACTTCTAATATTTATGAATTAGATTTGTATATGGAAAAAATAAATCTAGATGATAAAACCCCATTTATAATTATGGATAGTGTTGGCTCTATGGGAAAGATTTATCCTATTAAAGATATAGTGAAATTAGTCAATAAATATGAAGGATATGTATATTTCGATGATGCTCATGGAATGTCAATCACTGGTAAACATGGCAGTGGTCATGTTATGCAAGAGCTTAAGTACAAACTAAATGATAGGGTTTTTATATCTACTTCATTAACAAAAGGCTTTGGAGGGCAGGGTGGCATAATACTTATGCCTTACATAGAGCAAATTGACTTTTTGTTGCAATATTGTACTACGTATACTTTTTCTGGTCCTTTATCAATTCCAACATTGGAAGTGATAAATAAGAGTTGTGATATTCACCTATCAAAAAAAATAGATTTGTTACAACAAAAATTACGTAATAATTTAGAGTATTTTGATCACCAAATTACAAATATAAAATTAAATAAACTTCGTAATAGTTTTTTGCCTTTTAGAATTATTTATATTGGTAACGAAGATGACGCCATAAAATATTATAAGATTCTAAAGACTAGTGGAATACTTGTAACTTGTGCGGTCTATCCTGTTGTCGAGAAGTCTCAAGCAATACTAAGAATTACTTTTTCAGCAACACATGAACTTGATGAAATTAAGTTGTTGGCAGAGAATTTAAAAAAATATCTTAAGGAATTATAAATGTACGACTATTTATCTAAATCCATTTCTTCTCCAATATTTCAAGCAATAGCAAATATTAATCGTGATGATCTTTTTTTATACGTTAAAAATATAGATTCTAAATATATTTTTTTAAGTAAGAATATTTGTAATCTTAGTAAAATTGAGTATGAAGATGCCATTGGAAAATGCGATGATGATTTTAACTGGGGGAAAGAGCAGGCAGATGCTTTTAAAAGTGATGATTTATATGTTTTCACTACTAAAAAGTCTCACACTTCAGAATATTTGCTATCTATAAATGGAGGTTTTTTATGGATAGAAACAGAAAAAATACCTATCATGACAGAAAATAATGAAGTTATTGGTATACTTGGAATAGCTCAAGATGTAACGTATAGAAAAACGCTAATATCATCACAATACAAAAAAAATAATAGTAGTACAAGTCAGCGAGATAAAACTTCAATTGTAGAATCATTTAGAGAGTATTTAAAAGATAATGATGATGTTCAACAAAATAAAAACCAGGTAGAACAATTATTTACTAGAAACTCTTTAATTGAACAATTATATAATCGGCTAATTAAGCAAAGTAAATTCAGCATTAATGATTTTGTTAGCTTAAATAAAGAGTTAACAAAAGTATTCTCGCAACTTATAAGTAAAGAACTTATAATTATTAGTGCTGCTGAAGAGATAGAAACAAGGTATTATAATTACTTGGTTATCTGTCTATGTACTATGGAACTACTTAAAAACAAGACTTTTAGTGAAAAAATACTAATAAATATAGATAAAAATGAAATTAAAATGATGATAAATAGAGCTGGTGAAAAGCATAAAATCAACATGGATAATACTAAATTTTTAACAAACTATATTACTTCTGATATAATCAACGTTCTTGATTTAAAATTAGATGTTTTTGTGATTAATGATTCTTTTTTGCCTGTAGCAATAACCATAACGTTAAGTGATAAAGATACGATTTATTAAATATCAAAAGCATGGAGTTCAATAAATAGTAATAATGATACTAAACTCTATATCTCTAGAAACAATGATGCTCATTATACAAATATGTATAGTGGCTTTAATAATTACATCTTTGATTGTTTCAGTTTTATTTATTTTATCGCAACAAAAATTAGCAAAAGCTTTAGTTACTGTAAATAGTGGTGAACAAATACATCCAGCATGGTTATGGACTCAACTAATACCAATATGGTCATATATAGCATTAGTGGTAACAGCTGTGAAATTAGATGATCAAAGTAAATTATATAATCAAACTCACGAAAAAAAATTAAAATTTAAAGCTTCACTTGTATATTGGTATGTGGGATTGACTTTATTGAATATAGTTCCTGTAATCAATATAATAGCAGGCATAGCAACAATTGTTATATTTATAATAATTTGGGCAAATATAACTAAATCATGTAAGGTTATTACTGTGGAATAATAAAATATGTAAATTCGCATAATATATATTATGTTAAATTTCATGCTTATCTTCTAGATCATTAATTTATATTCTAACCTTTTCACAAAATGCTTAATTATTGACTGATACTAACTATCATATGAGTAATCTTGTTGTAACATCGTTATTACTTCTAAACTTGCGGGAAGAAACTTATAATTATTAAGCTCTAGGATGTTTATACATTTTAATTGCTGGTTTTCCTTAGCATAAGGTTTACCTTCATAATCCTTAATTATAAAAAACTCTAGATTAACTTCATCGTTATCTTTATTTATATGTTTTTTGCGAAAATAAAAACTTACTGATTTAGCTATTATACCAACTTCTTCATAAACCTCTCTTCTTATACATTGTTCAAAAGTTTCATTTTTTTCTACTTTACCACCAGGAAATTCCCAATAGTTACTATATGTCTGAAACTTTTGTCTTAGACTTATATAGACTTTAGCATTCTGTTCATCTAAAATTATTGCCACTGCAGCATTTATTTTTGCCATTTTTTACAAAAAATTTTTATACTTAAGAAATATAATATGTTCCAAAATCATAAAAGTGAAATTTTATTAGCAACTCCACTTATCAAAGATGATGCTATATTTACTAAATCTGTAATCTATCTATGCCAAAATGATCGTCATGGTGCTATGGGTTTAATTATTAACAAACCTTTAAGTGATACATTAAGAGATGTTTTTGAAGAACTAGAAATTTCTCATCATAACACTTTTAATGAAATTTTAGATTACCCTCTTTATATGGGCGGTCCTATTAGTCCCCATAAAATCATGATTTTACATACTACCAATGGTAGAAACTATAGTTCCACAATCAAGCTAGATGAAGGTCTTGCTATAACTGCTTCTATGGATATTTTAGAAGATTTAGCCAATAATATTTTACCTGAATATTTTCTGCCAGTAGTTGGCTATAGTTGTTGGACTGCTGATCAACTTACAGACGAAATAAAGTCTAATGATTGGATCGTAACAAATAAACTAAGCAAAAAGATACTATTTAATCACGAGAACAAAGTAAAGTGGCAAAATCATATTGAACATGCAGGATATACTCTACAAAGTTTAGATAGTTTATTCAAAAATATAGGAAATTGTTAATGTTTCAATCTTTAATAGCAATAGATTATGGTAAAGCCAGAATTGGTTTAGCTAGTGGTCAAATGATTACCAAAACAGCAACTCCTATTGGCACTGTAGAAGCTTATGATGGTGTACCTAACTGGATCGAGCTTGATAAGATTGTTAAACGTTGGAACCCTTCTGATATAGTCATTGGATTACCGCTAGATACTCAAGATTTTGAGACAGATATTACAAAAGCTGCTAAAGATTTTGCTAAAGAAGTTAAAGAACGCTATAAAAGAAATGTTCATCTCATTAATGAAGCATATTCTACTCGTGAGGCAAGATGGCGCTTAGAAGAAGTAAAAAGTAAAAAAGTATCTCATATAAAAGTAGATGCTTTGGCAGCTTGTGTGATTTTAGAAACTTGGATGGCGGAAAATTAAAATATATTTTTAATAATACTCTTAGATATTTCTTTTTGGCTAAGTAAATACTTTATCATAATAAACTTCCTAGATATTTTACTCATTTTCAAATAAAATTAAGCAATTATATTTTCAATAAATTATTAACTGGAATTAATATCTAAATGAGCGAATATAACTTTACTCAGATTGAGCAACAGGCTCAAAAATATTGGCGTAAAAATAATTCTTTTAAAGCTGTAGAAGATAAAAATAAAGAAAAATTCTATTGTTTGTCAATGTTACCATATCCAAGTGGTACCCTCCATATGGGACATGTGCGTAATTATACGATTGGAGATGTAATTGCAAGATATCAAAAGATGCAAGGTAAGAATGTCCTTCATCCTATGGGTTGGGATGCATTTGGATTACCTGCAGAAAATGCTGCAATAAAACACAAAAAATCTCCTTATGAGTGGACAAAAAGTAATATTGCATATATGAGATCGCAGTTGGATTCTCTTGGGTTTAGCTTTGATTGGTCTAGAGAAATAGCGACTTGTGATGAAAGTTATTATAAATGGGAACAATGGTTCTTTATCCAACTTTACAAAAAAGGCTTGGCATATCGCAAAAACTCAGTTGTAAACTGGGATCCTGTTGATCAAACTGTTTTAGCGAATGAGCAAGTTGTAGATGGTAGAGGCTGGAGATCTGGAGCCCTAATTGAAAAGAAAGAGATTCCACAATGGTTCTTAAAAATAACTGATTATGCAGATGAGCTTCTAAAAGATATTAATCAATTAGATGGTTGGCCAGAAGCTGTGAAGACTATGCAGACTAACTGGATTGGTAAATCAAAAGGTCTGACTGTTAAGTTTAAAATTCAAAACTCTGATAAAGAAATTGAAGTATTTACAACTCGTCCAGATACTCTTATGGGAGTTAGTTATCTAGGTATAGCACCTGAGCACCCTCTTGCTCTTGAAGAAGCAAAAACAAACTCTCAATTAAAATCATTTATAGATGAGTGTAAAAGAATCTCTACTATGGAAGCTGATTTAGCAACTCAAGAAAAGAAAGGCTTTAAAACTTCAATACAAGCAATCCACCCTATCTCAGGAGAAACAGTTGATGTTTGGGTAGCAAACTTTGTACTTATGGGATACGGTTCTGGAGCTGTAATGTCAGTCCCAGCACATGATCAAAGAGATTGGGAATTTGCACAAAAATATAATATTGCTTTAAAACAAGTTATTAAGCCTAGTGATAATAAGTCAAAATTAGACTTAGATAAAGAAGCATTTACTGAAAAAGGTATTTTGATTAATTCAGGTGAATTTGATGGTTTAAATTTTAAATTTGCTTATCAAGCGATTAAAAAATATCTTTTTGACAATGATAAAGGTTATGAAACTACAAATTTTAGAATTCATGATTGGGGTATTTCACGTCAAAGATATTGGGGATGCCCTATTCCTATGATCCATTGTAATGATTGTGGATTAGTACCAGAAAAAGAAGAAAATTTACCAGTTAAATTACCAACTAATGTAACTCTTACAGAAGCAGGCTCTCCACTTAAAGATATACCAGAATTTTTAAATGTAGCATGTCCAAATTGTGGTAAACCAGCAACTAGAGAAACAGATACATTTGATACATTCTTTGAATCATCTTGGTATTATGCAAGATATACATGCCCTACTGCTGATAAGATGTTAAGTGAAGAAGCTAACTATTGGCTACCAGTTGATAAGTATATTGGTGGTATTGAGCATGCTATTATGCATCTATTATATGCAAGATTTTTCCATAAATTAATGAGAGATCAAGGACTAGTTTCATCTGATGAACCATTTAAAAACTTACTTACTCAAGGTATGGTGCTAAAAGATGGTGCCAAAATGTCTAAATCGAAAGGAAATACTGTAGATCCCCAAGAGCTTATCGATAAATATGGTGCAGATACTGTTAGATTATTTAGTATGTTTGCAGCACCTCCTGAGCAATCACTTGAGTGGTCTGATACTGGAGTTGATGGTGCTAATAAGTTTTTGCGTAAAGTATATAATTATGCTTATACAAACAAAGAAATCTTAGCTAAAAATATAACTATAGATGTAACTAAATTATCAAAAAATGATAAGAAAGCTCGTTATGAGATATATGCTAATTTAAAACAAGCTATTTTTGATTTTGATAAAAGTCAGTTTAATACAGTTGTTTCAGCATGTATGAAAATTTTAAATACGCTTAACAATTATGATAATTTATCTGATAGTGTTAAGTTAGAGGGTTTTAGTATTTTATTAAGAATATTATCACCTTTTACACCACATATTTGTCATTATTTATGGCAAGAAATTGGCTTAGGTGAAGATATTTTGCATACACAATTTCCTACTGTTGATGACATAGCTCTTGAGAAGGACGAATTTTTATTAGTTGTACAAATTAACGGCAAAGTTAAAGTAAAACTTGAATTAGATGCCTCATTAACAAAAGAGCAAGTTGAACAAGAGGTATTATCTGATGAGCATATTAAAACTTTTATCGAAGATAAACAAATAGTCAAAGTTATATATGTGCCTCAGAAATTAATTAATATTGTAGTCAAATAGGTATATACAATGATAAAAAACTATACCAAAACTTTATTTTTATTAGTAATAGCTGCATTTTTATCTAGTTGTGGTTTTCACCTACGTGGAGATCTTGCAGATGGTAATGCTGGAAATTTTAGCAGCTTAGTTGATACTAAGTTTTATATCTATAATGCAGGTGGTGCACCTCCAAGCTTAATTAATGAATTAAGACGTAGACTAATTGGATACCAAGCTATTGTATTAAGAAAGTCAACTCAAATGAAAGAAGCTGATTATATAATAAATATTCAAGGAGCTACGAAAAATACTCAAATGACTAGTGTTGTGGGTGGTGCATCGAATAATACCTTCCTTGCTATTTATACGATAACATATAATGTTGTTAAGCCTAAGGTTAAAACTCCTGTAGTTCCTGATAGTACTGTTAATGCTCAGATGTTCTGGCAATCAAACGCAAGTACTCAATTAGCACAAAATAATGAATTATTAAGAATTTGGGATTATCTACAATCTGACTTATTAACAAGAATAGTCCTTCAAATAGCAGAGTTATTACCAAGTAAAGAAACTAAATAGAAACTAAAGGAATTAATATAATGGATTTGTTAAAAGCGTACTATATGGAATTAATTAATAATTCAACATCAGTAGCTATATTGATTTTTATAGTATTTTTGTTAGCCATTTTATTATTTTCTTGGATAATAAATAAGATAATTAGTAAATATATATCATCATTAGCAGAAAGAATTTTTTTTAAAGCAAATTCATCATTGGGTAAGTCACTTATCAAAAACAAAATTTTTGATAAGTTAGCACATATAGCCCCTGCTGTTTTTATATATATTGTAATTGGATTTTTAAGTAGTACTACTTACCCATGGATTGAACAATTAGTTTCTTTTATCCAGCTGATAGCTGAGGTATATATTACAATATCAATAATTTCTTTTTTCATATCCTTGATTGACGCTATTTTTAGCTATTTTCAATCCTTGCATGAATTTAAATATTATTCTCTAAAAAGCTATGCTCAAGTAGTAAAGATCTTATTATATCTAGTGGGTACAATATTAATAATATCACTGTTACTAAATAAATCACCTATTGCTTTCTTAACAGGTTTAGGCGCACTATCAGCTGTATTAATGCTAGTGTTTAAAGATACAATTTTGGGTTTTGCTACTAATATACAAGTAGCTGCTTTAGATATGGTTAGAGTCGGTGATTGGATAAGTATACAGTCATTAGGAGTTGAAGGAACTGTCCAAGAAATATCTATTAATACTGTAAAAATTAGAGGATTTGATAAGACAATTTACAATATCCCTACTTACTCATTAATCACAAATAGCGTCAAAAATTGGCGTGGAATGTTTGAAATGGGTGGTAGACAGATCAAAAGATCTTTTAATATTGATATTGATAGTATCAAGTTTTGTGATGCAGAAACTCTTGATAATTTAAGAAAACTAAATTACATGGATGATATTATAAACTCTTGTAATAAGGATGAATTAATTAATACAACATTGTTTAGAAAATACTTAGAACATTATCTAAAAGATCATCCAAAAATTCATACAGAGCCCGGTTGGTTATTTATTGTAAGAGAATTACAACCTACAGAGAAAGGTTTACCAATCCAGCTATATATGTATACAACAGATACAGTATGGGCTAACTATGAAGCGATACAAGCAGGAATCTTTGATTATATTTATGCAAGTATGCACTTATTTGGCTTAAGAGCATTCCAAGATATTAGAGGTAGAATAGATAATCTAAAAGCCTAGAATTTAACTAAAACAAAATCTTTTTTACAATTTAATATTAAATATAATTAATACAAACATTATTCAAGGTAAATATACTTATTGTTACAATTAATAGTAGACTCGTTTGATATGGAGTTCGTTATTAAAGGATATACTCTTCTCAAATTGATTGTGATATTAGCTATAATAGGAATATTATTAGCAATGCCTGCAAAGATTTATAACGACTATATTTCAAGAGCACGAATATCAAATCTATTAAGTGGTATAGGATCTGAAAAAATTAGAGTAATGGAAGATATTAAAAAAACAAGAAAAGTTAATGACCGACATAATATAGTAATTGATACTAGCAATATAGAAGACAAAAGTATGTTGGTATTAACTCCAATAATAATTAATGATAATGTATATTGGGGGTGTAATAGGATAGGTTTATCAGTTTCTCAAGTCCCACATTTTTGTAGATTAAATGATTTTACGACACCACCACAACTAGAAGTAAATACTAATACCGCAGTAAAATGTGAGATCAGTCAAGGAATTACCTATAACCAAAAGACCAATATGTTTGATGTCAATATTAGAATAGAAAATGAAGTTATAACTATAGGTAACTTTGATAATATAAAAGAGGCTTCAAACTCCTTTTTAGATTATTTAAATATATGAAAAATATAAACTAGGATACTTTTCAAACTTAACACTTAGGCAATGTAACACCAACCTGACCTTGGTATTTGCCACCCTTATCTGCATAAGAAGTTTCACACTCTTCATCTGATTGGAAGAATAACATTTGAGCAACGCCTTCATTTGCATATATCTTTGCAGGAAGTGGCGTAGTATTTGAGAACTCTAAAGTTACATACCCTTCCCATTCTGGTTCAAGAGGAGTTACATTAACAATAATTCCACATCTAGCATAGGTAGATTTACCTAAGCAGACTACTAGAGTATCTCTTGGGATTTTGAATTTCTCAACTGTACGAGCTAATGCAAATGAATTAGGAGGAATAATACAAACATCTCCTTTAAAATCGACAAAATTTTTATCATTAAAATTTTTAGGATCAACTATTGAAGAGTTTATATTTGTAAATATTTTAAACTCATCAGCACAACGTACATCGTATCCATAACTTGAAGTTCCATAAGAAACAATTTTTTGGTTATTTGAAACTTTAATTTGTCCTGCCTCAAAAGGTTCTATCATATTATGCTCTTGAGACATTTTTTTGATCCATTTATCTGATTTTATAGTCATTACTATTATTTCTCTCTTAATTTTCTAATTTAACACCAATAGAATCTAAACTACTCGCTTTAGGTAGTTTTTCAATTTCATTTATAATATTTTCAGCAACAGTCATATAGCTAGTATTGATAGCATCATCTTTATCTAAACTGACATATGGTTTTCCATTGTCAGCATTTTCACGGATGGATTTATGCAGTGGTAAATTTCCTAAAAATTCAATGTTATTTTTACCACACAATAGATGAGCACCATCTTCACCAAAAATATGATCATTATTACCACATTTCGGACAAATATAGTAACTCATATTCTCTATGACACCAAGAGTTTTTATATCAACTTTTTGAAACATTGCTAACGCTCTTCTTGCATCAATTAGTGATAAGTCTTGTGGTGTCGTAACGATTACAGCTCCTGTTACAGGCATATTTTTAGAGATAGTAAGCTGGATATCTCCTGTTCCAGGTGGCAAGTCTAAAAATAAATAATCAAGATCTCCCCAGTCAGTATCATTCAAAAGTTGCATCAACGCTCTAGATACAATAGGACCGCGCCAAATTACTGCTGATTCAGGGTCTATTAGATTTCCTATAGAAATCATCTTAACTCCGTATTTTTCCAACGGAATAATCTTTTTCTTATCTGTCGTATTAGGGTTCTGTTTCAGACCAAATAATGTTGGTTGGCTAGGACCATAGATATCAGCGTCTAATATACCAACACTAGCCCCCATCTTTGCGAAACTAACTGCAAGATTAGCCGTAACAGTCGATTTACCAACACCACCCTTACCAGATGCAACCAAGATTATATTTTTTATATTAGGCAAAAGCTTCTGTCCTTTTTGGACTTTCCTTTTAGCGACATTTTCAATTTTCATGATTTCAAATTACTAGCGTTTTCGCTATCATAGATACAATTTGACTCTAATTATACTTAATTAAATATGCTTAAAAAAGATGATTTTAAAACGATTTTGCTAACAAGCATTGGTGGAATGTTAGAATTTTATGACTTTGTCATATTTGGTATGTTTGCAATCGTCTTAGGCAAGACATTTTTCCCACCAGAAGGATCTCCTGCATTACAAGCGCTCTCTGCATTTACAGTTTTTGCAGTAGGTTATTTTGCTAGGCCATTTGGTGGAATATTATTTGGACATATCGGTGATAAATATGGACGTAAAAAATCATTTATTCTTACAATACTATTTATGGGTCTAGCATCTTTTTTGATAGCATTACTACCTTCATATCAGAATGCAGGTATATTGGCTACATTACTATTTGTAGTACTACGAATTATCCAAGGAGCAGCAATTGGTGGCGAAATTCCAAGTGCTGTAGTTTTTGTGAAGGAATCTTTAGTTAAAAATGGCGGTCTTGCTTGTGGAATTATTTTTTGCTTTATTAACTTTGGTATTTTCTTTGCAGAGATTACAAAGATTATAACAACTCATTTTCTTACTGATGATTATGCTTGGCGCGTAGCTTTTATGTTTGGTGGCCTTGCTGCTATTATTAGTTATTTTTTTAGAAAAGAGATACATGAAACCAACACTTTTTTAAATAAGAAAGATCATCACAAAGTTCCATTAATTGATTTATTCAAAACAGAAAAGCTCTCAATCGTAAGAGCAACAGCTGCAGTCTCAATATTTGCTATGGTAGTTGGTTTTTTCTCATTATATTTACCAACTTACTTTCAGCTAAATCATATAGAAAATGGACCTAGTTTAATACTTATTAATCTTTTTGTTTTTTCAGTAGTTTCTATACCTGCAGGATATCTCGCTGATAAATTTACACCTTTACGTATACTTTTGATTGGTGCTTTAGGCTTAATGATATTTGGAAGCTTTTTCTACTATAGTGTTATAACTAATTCAAAATATCTTTTAGAAATAATGCTTATTAACAATATTTTTATGGGACTTGTTGTTGGAGTAGCATCTAATTATGCGAGCACTTTATTTACGCCAGGAGTACGAGCTAGTGGATTAGGTTTTAGTTATAATATTAGTTTTGCAGTGTTTAATGGTGCTTTTTTGGCTTTAGCGAGCTTAGGTATTGCTAAAGGATACATATTAACGCCTCTATATCTAATATTAACCGTAGTTGTTATTTCCATTATAATTTTACTTATCACTAAAAAATTTGGTCAACATAACATAGCTATATAGATTGCTATCATTATGATAAAATTTTTCTTATATTTCTTTTATTTAGTTTTACCATGGAAAACTTCCTAAATAGTCTGGTATATATTTTAGAAGCAAATACAATTTTGTTTATATGCCAAGCTTTTACTATTTTTGTAGTCTTAAAACTTATTGTTGACAAAAAATCACCATCAAATATATTAGCATGGCTATTAGCTATACTTTTTATTCCTTACATCGCGATTCCATTCTTTTTTATTTTTCAGCGCAAGGATAAGCGTAAATTTTGGCAAAAAAATGCTATGAGTATGGATGATACCGAATCATTTGATAAATCATGTATATATCAAAATAGTTGTCAGGACTTACCTGTTAGTGTCATTAGAACATTTTCAAATCTTGAGTTGTCTACTCTAACTATGAAAAACTCGTTTGATATTTATACTGATGGAACAAAGTCATTTGAAGTATTTATAGAGGCTATAAAATCAGCCAAACATAGTATTTATATTCAAACATATATTATCAAAAATGATACTACATCAAAGCTAGTAATAAGAGCATTAGAACAAAAAGCAGCTGAGGGTTTAGATATTAAAATATTAATAGATTCATTAGGATCATTTTATGTTTATCGTCATAACAAAAGAATATTTAAGAATCTAAGAAAACTAGGCGCTAAAGTAGTATTTTTTATGCCTATAATATCTAATCCTTTGCGTAATTATATAAATTATCGCAATCATCGTAAAATATTCATTTTTGATAATAATACCGTTTTTAGTGGTGGAATAAATATAGGTGATGAATATATGTCACCGACTAAGCATAATGGAATGTGGAGTGATTTATTGTTCAAAATTGAAGGAGAATCTGTAGTCCACTTTCTGAAAGTTTTTTGTTCAGACTGGCACTTTGCAACATCAGAAGAACTAAACTTCAAAATTGAAAGTCAAATCACAACTGAGTGTTTCGCTCAGGTAATACCTTCTGGTCCAGATATGCATAAAAATCAGCTTTATGCTGGATTAATTACTGCCATAAACTCTGCTCAACATAGGTTATGGATTATAACACCATACCTAATCCCATCACTTGATTTATTACAATCAATACTATTAGCAAAATGTCGTGGAATAGATGTAAAAGTAATCACACCTAAAAACTCTGACCATAAAATAATTAATCGAGCTAGATCCAGCTATATTAGAGATTTACTCGAATGTAACATAGACGTATATTTTACTGAAAACATGCTACATGCAAAGGCTGTACTTGTTGACTCTAACATAGCTATTTTAGGTTCAGTAAATTTAGATAATCGTAGTCTATTTTTGAACTATGAAGTAGCAACTTTTATATATTCACCTAAACAAGTTAAGAAATTATATAAATGGGCAGAAACTGTAATAGAAGGCTCAACACAAGATGCATCTCACCTACCAACGAAACGCACAAGTTTAATAGTTGAAAGTATAATGAAAATATTGACACCATTAATGTAAATTACCTATAAAATTGAGGCTGTGTTACAATCTAGCTTAATAATTTGTTATCACCATATAAATAAATGGAAAATTTCTTACTACATTTACTATACATCCTGGAAGCAAACATCATTTTATTTGTATGCCAGGCATTTACAATATTAATTGTTCTAAAATTAATAGTTGATAAGAAGTCTGCTTCTAATATATTGGCGTGGTTACTTGCTATACTTTTTATTCCGTATGTAGCTATACCTTTTTTCTTTATATTCCAACGCAAAGATAAGCGTAGCTTTTGGCAAAAGGAAAATATGGATATTAGCGAATCAAGCTTACAATCATTTTGTATTAATGATAGTGATAGTTGCAAAAATTTGCCGATAGAAACAATAAATGTTTTTACAAATATGGATCTACCAACCTTAACAAGTAAAAACTCTTTTGAGATGTATACTAATGGGGTTAAGTCATTCGAAGCTTTTATGGAAGCGATTAAAGCTGCAAAGAAAAATATCTACATTCAAACGTATGTATTTAAAAATGACACAACATCTAAACTTGTAATCAGTGCCTTAGAAAAAAAAGCTGCTGAAGGTGTTGAAGTTAAAATGATGATAGATTCTTTAGGATCATTCTATATATATCGCCATAATAGAAAAATCTTTAAAAACTTACGTAAATTAGGTGCTCAAGTTGTATTTTTTATGCCGGTAATATCAAACCCATTGCGTAACTATATTAACTACAGAAATCATCGTAAAATATATATTTTTGATAATCAAACTGTATTTAGTGGTGGTATGAATATAGGTGATGAATATATGTCGCCAATTGAGCATGAAGGAATGTGGGATGATATTTTGTTTAAAATACAAGGAGATTCATTAGCATATTTTCTTAAAGTTTTTTGCTCAGACTGGCACTTTGCTACAAGTGAAGAGCTTGAATTTAAAATTGAAAACACTATTTCTCAGGAAGGTTTTGTTCAAGTAATACCTTCAGGACCAGACTTACAGGAAGATCAACTATATTCTGGTCTTATTACAGCTATTAATTCAGCCAAAGAAAAGCTCTGGATAATAACTCCATATCTAATACCATCTGCTGAACTATACCACTCAATTATACTAGCAAAAAAGAAAGGCATAGATGTCAAAATTATTACACCTAAAAAATCTAATCATCAATTAGCTGATCGTGCTAGAGCTAGTTATATAAGAGATTTTCTAGCAAATGATATTGATGTTCATTTTACAAAGAATATGATCCATGCAAAAGCCGTGTTAATAGATAATAACATCGCTATGCTTGGTTCTGTTAATTTAGATAATCGTAGCTTATTTTTGAATTATGAAATTGCTACTTTTCTATATAGTCACAACGATGTCGAAAAAATATATCAGTGGGCTGATAAAATATTAGCTGACTCTACTCAAAGCACACAGCATATGACCACAAGCAGAGGTAGCCTGATCGCAGAAAGTATTCTTAAAATACTTACTCCATTAATGTAACCGTAGATCATAACACTTATTTGCTATCCTTTAAATAGACTTTTGTTGATATTTTTTTATTTGATAAAAGCTGGTTAATCTCTTGAATTTGTAAATTATTATGTCCTTGTTTTTGATTTATTTTAGTTAAACCAAGGAGATATACTATTATGCAAAAACTTAAAGCCACATCGAAAGCATTGTTAATACTAGGATTAGGCATAACAATATTGACATCATGTTCAAATAATGATGACAAAAGCAATGTTGATCCATTAGAACTTTATAGCAAAATTACACAGCTTGAAGCTGCTTTTGATGAGCAGTATGGCGATACATTCAAATTACCCCAAAATGCTAAACAATGTACTACAAATATTACCAAAAACTCAGATGTATTTAAGTATATGGATAGCAAAACAGGTTATGATTATACAGATAACTCTCAATATGCCCAAACAGCAAAAAAATTAGTAGATAGTTTAAATAATCTAATGTACGAATTTAAAGATATTGGCTTTATTAAAGCTATAGAGAAAAATGGTAAACACCCTGCTATTATGTTCGATATTGATAACACTCTTGAGTTAACTTCTTTTAATGATGATTACGATAGCAAAGGTACCAAAGCAACTCCATATATTACTGACTTTGTCAAAAATCAATGTTTTAAAGATGGTGTTAATTGCTATTTTATAACTGCTAGGTATTGTAATACTGCCTCAGCAACTACTACTGCAAAATGGCTAAAAAGTAATCTCAATCTTACAGATAATCAGATTAATAAATATGTGTTTTTGTCAGGTTCAATTGAAAATAGTCTTTGTGCATCAAGTGCAAATGATAAAGTCGCTTATAAAGATTCATTTAGACAAGCCCTATCAGAGCAAAGAAATGTATATTGGCTTATGTCTATTGGTGATCAAATGACTGATTGGTACGGCTCTCATAGTGGTTTAAAAGTCAAATTCCCAAATCAGCTATTCCAAAGTAATATAGTACCTAATAACTATGATAACCCTAGCAACTGTATGTTGATGACTGTTACTGCTCCTACTCAAAGTTGCTATGATAGAATTAAATCAGGAATATTAGAGCATGGTACAATTAATTATTGTAAGAATTTCAAAGATAATAAATATTATAGTGGTAATTAGAGTCTAAATTATTGTTAATTTCTAAGTCCAAATAGCGACTATTGCCATAATTGCAAAGCCAATAATTACAAAACTATATTGCTTTGTATTACAACAGTCTTTAACAAGTACAGATCTATCTAAACCATGTAAAGTTCCCATATATATAAAAGTACCTGCTGCTATAGCAGTAAATGTGGGCTCAACAAATGGATTTGTGACATAATTATGCGCAGCTTGTCCAAAGATTATTCCTAGTGGAGTCATTATTACAAATACTATAAAAAGCATAAATCTAGTTATAAAGCTCATATTTGTTTTATTTATATTTATAGCTAATGCAAAACTTGCTGCCCATTTATGTGCAATAATTGCTAAGAATATCACAAGTGCTACACTTAACTCTTCAGATAGACCTAAAGCAGCACCTTCAAAAAAACTATGTATAGATAGCATTATTGTTGCCATTATAGCCATAAAAGATAAGTTGCCTTTATTGCTCTTTGATAATGCTCCACCGATATGTTCTAACAACAAAAAGAGTAAAATAGTTATCCCTGCTATCAAAAATGGAAATGGATAATCTATATTTAGTTCTGAAAAATCTCCAGCTGAATCACCCAGCATATGAATTAGTCCAGCCCCTAAAAATACTCCACTTGCTAAAGCTTCACCAATGGGAAAATGAAAACCATTCGGATTATTTGCTTTCTTTACAAAAGGAAATATACCAGAGATTGCTGTTACGAATAAAATCACAAGCAAAATTGTTAATTGAAAATTACTCATCTTTAGACCTCTTCATCATCTGATTCAAACCAGCTAGGAAATGGATCTGCTAAATTAGTGTATTTTTCTGGATTATCCCAATAGTCATTTATTAAGCATTGATCCAAAGCTGCTTTGATTTGATCATCATCCATTTCGTCTTTTAAGCCAATAAAGACTATCTCTTGTCTTCTATCACCACTGATATCATTCCATCTATCTTTTAGCATCTGTTGAAATTCTGGAGTATTTGGCCATTGCTCTTTGTCCATGCTAGCCCACCACATACCCATACCTTGATGTCTAACTAATGCACCTGCTTGAGAAACTTCTCCAACATAATCAGGTCTAGTAGCTAACCAGAAAAAGCCTTTTGCTCTGACTACTCCTGGCCAGTCAACATTATCAAAAAAATTCATTATCTTAACAGGATCAAAAGGATTTATTGAGTTATAAACAAAAGATCTAATACCATATTCTTCAGTTTCTGGTACATGCTCTTTGAAATTATAAAGCTCTTTGCTCCACAACGGATGATTTTCAGCTTCTTCTAAATTAAATTTCTTGGTATTTACTACCTTATTTATATCAACTTTTGAAAAATTTGTTTCTATAATTTCTGCATCAACATTTAGTCCTTTGATTATAGATTTGACAGTCTCTTTTTCTGCCGTCGAGCATTCATTAATTTTGTTTAATATTATGATATTAGCAAACTCTATCTGCTCTACCATAAGATCAACTATTGCTCTATCATCTTCATCCCCTAAGCTCTCACCAGTATTTTTTAGATATTCACAAGAGCTGTAATGACTCATAAAATTAACACTATCGACTACCGTAACCATTGTATCTATATAAGCAACATCTGCAAGACTCTTGCCCTCTTCATCTCTAAACTCAAAAGTTGTCGCAATAGGTAATGGTTCTGAGATACCAGTGCTTTCAATAATTAAATAATCATATTTTTGTGATTTTGCTAACTGCTCTACTTCTATTAGCAAATCTTCACGTAGTGTACAGCAAATACAGCCATTACTAAGCTCAACCATCTTTGCTTCAGTTTTTGAGATATGTGAATCATGATTTTTGATTAGCTCAGCATCAATATTTATTTCATTCATGTCATTAACAATCATAGCAATTTTTAAACCATTACTATTATTGAGAATATTACTTAATAAAGTAGTCTTACCGGCCCCTAGAAAGCCAGATAAAACTGTAACAGGTAATTTTTTCATATATAGAGTTTTTTTGTAGTTAAATTTTGATTGATATAATACACAAACATACAATATGTTACAATATAACAGTTTATTAAATAATAAGAAATGAGTTATACTTTGTCGAGTAAATTAAACAAAGTTTGACTTCTATTAATGAGTAAAAGTATACAAATAGCTAAAAATTTCTGTGAAAAGAATAAATACAGATTTACTAAACCTCGAGAACAAGTGCTCCAAACTATTTATAATCAAAACACTCCCCTAAGTGCTTATGATATTTTAGAGATCCTTTCAGCAAAAAAACAAACAAATCCTCCTACTGTATATAGAGCAATAGATTTTTGGTTAAAACATGGTTTTATCCATAGGATAGAAAGTCAAAATTGTTATGTAAAATGTAAAGAAAATCACAAGCATCAAGGCTTTGAAGTATTTGTTTGCCAAAATTGTGGTTTTGTTGATGAATCACATTTTTGTAATCTAGATATTTTTAAAGAGTTTCAAAAACTTACACCTTATCAAATTGAGAGTTGGAATCTTGAGTTAAGAGGATTATGCGATAAATGTCTCAACAAAGGTTAGTGTAATATTAGTTTTATAGCACTAAATTAATTATAATTTCAACTTGCTCCAAGATTATTGATACATCTAAAATTTTAACAATAAAAAGGAATTATCATGAAATTTCTACATTATAAGTATAATAATGATATTTATCCATGCATCTTATCAAAAGATATTTTATACAATATTAAAGATTTCGTATCAGATATTTCACCCAAAAATATTGTTATACTTACCTCTATAATAAGCAATATTGATATAAATACTTTACCTGTATTAACAAAAAATATAAACGAAAATAATATAACTAGCTGCATTAATAACCCTGGAAAAATAGTCGCTATAGGAATGAATTATTTAGATCATTTAGAGCGAGTCAATTTTCTTGGTGGACCTAAAATTAAACCAACTAATTTTATATTTTTTCAGAAACCTTCAAGTAGTATCACAGGACCTTACGATCCTATATATATCCCCAAAAATTGTAATAAACTAGATTATGAAAACGAACTTGCTGTTGTTATTAGTAAACCTGCGAAGAATATCAAAGTATCTGATGCCTATGAATACATATTTGGATATTGTATAGCTAATGATGCTTCTGAAAGAGGACTACAATTTCAACAACCTGGGCAATATAATATGGGTAAAAGCTGTGACTCTTTCTGTCCACTAGGACCTTATCTTGTTAGCAAAGATGAGATTAACCCAGATAATCTTTACATAAAAACTAAAGTAAATAATCAAATCATGCAAAATGGTTCAACTAAAACAATGATTTTTAAAATCCCAACATTAATAGCTAAATTAAGTGAGTATTTTACCTTAGAAGCTGGAGATGTTATTTTAACAGGAACTCCTCAGGGAGTTCAGCTTGAAAATGAAATTCTTGGATTAGAAACTAGTTATTTACAAGAAAATGATGTGCTTGAGTTAGAAATAGAAGGTTTAGGAATACAACGAAATTTAATTTTGAAAGCTTAATTATCCAATCATTATGGCTAATATAATAACTAAAAATATAAAATATATAACATTTTGGACAACATGCGGTATTACAGATGATAGTCTAGTACCAATTGGGGCTCCGAGCAACGAACCAAATATCATACCAATAGCCGCAGGGATATATACATATCCAAGACAGAACTTAGGCAATGCTGATTCAGATAAACCTGTGATTATATAGGTATTAGCACCAAGTAATGCAATAAATGGTGTTACGGCAGCGGCTATAGCAGCAGCCTGACCCATAGTAAAGTTTTTATGTTTTAGAAAAGGTACTATCATTACGCTAGCACCTATACCAAGAAGTACAGCTATGGCGCCAGTAAAGCCACCATAAATGACCGATATTATTTTTTTTGGGTTTAGTCTATTAGCATTATTGTTATTAGTACTTTTTTTTGCAAAAGATTTGATAGCCCATTTAACTATTGTATATATAAGGAATATTATGAAAAATATCTTGAGTATGTTACCAGGTAAAAAACTAGCAAAAATTGCTCCTAGTACGGCACCAATTATAACTCCAAATTTCAGAGGAATAGCTACTTCCCATATTATATTATTAGATTTATGATGAGAATAAGTCGTAATACTAGATGTAAATATCATTACAAAAAGAGAAGTTGCAATAGCAACATGCATAGCATTAGAACTATATGCAGGTTCATAAATTGTCATAAAAGTCATCATCAAAGGTACTATTGTTAAGCCACCACCAAGACCAAAAAGTCCTGAAAGAATGCCAACGATAACACCCGTAATTATGAAACATATAGCTAGAAATAACATCTACTCATCCTTTAGAGTATGACTGTATTATTTCATTCTATCATAAAATTAAACTCTTTGTTCTGCACCAAACATATCTCTTAGAATAGATAAAGCAGAATCTACAGCTTGGTTTATAATTATATCATCTAAAGTTTTATCATTATCTTGGAAAAGCATACTTAAGGCTATACTCTTTCTTGCATTTTCTTCAGACTCGTAGATATCAAAAATATTTAGATCTTTTAGTATACTTATATTAAGGTCACTTATAGCTTTGATAATATCTCCAGCAAGTACAGATTTATCAACTAAGAATGATATATCTCTTGATACTGATGGATATTTAGAAATTTTTTCAAAACTAGGTATTTTCTTGTTAACTAAAACATCCAAGTCTAATTCAAATACTATAGGAGCTTTTGCTTTGATTTGGAAAGTTTTTAAAACTGATGGATGAATTACCCCAATAACACCAATCTTATTATTGCCAGCAAGTATATAAGCTGATTGGCCAGGGTGTAGCCAATTAACATCATCACATACTTTAAAGTTTAGATCGGCAATGTCGACACAAAGCGCCTCGATATCAGCTTTAACATCAAAGAAGTCTACTTTTTTTGTACTAGACCAATTTGGATTTAGTAATTCTCCATACGCTAAGCCAGCTATTTTATCAAATTGAACTCTTTGATTATTTTCTAACTTGAAACAAGCACCCTTCTCAAATATTCTTATTCTATTTTGTTGACGTGATGTGTTTGCTTTAAATGAATTGATCAATCCAGGTATCAAAGATTGTCTCATTACAGATAAATCTTGAGAAATTGGATTTCTAATAGCGATACCCTTTTGCTCAAAGAAAAAATCATCAAACTTAGGATCTATAAAGCTATAATTAATAGCTTCATGATAGCCTCTATCAACTAACCTAGAGTTTAAAACATCATAAGATTGCTTTGTTTCTGAAATATTTATCTTAGTTGCCGCATACTTAGGCATAGTTTCTGGCAGTTTTGAATAACCATATACACGAGCAACTTCCTCTATTAGATCCTCAGGTATTTCCATATCAAAACGATATGAAGGAGGTAATACTTCTATACAATTACTATCAAAGCTTGTTTCTACATCCATGTGTAATGCTTTGAGAACTTCTGTTACATATTCTATATCAAAATCAGTACCTAATACACGATTTAGTTTTTTAATAGAAAGAGTAATTTTGTTTTGCTTATTTAACTTTTCTAAATCTTCTGCTCCATGAATTGGAGCAACTTCACCACCTGCAATTTCATTTATTAATTTGATAGCTATTTTCATCGCTTTTTTAGCTAGTTGCGGGTCAACTCCACGCTCAAATCTATGTGATGAATCAGTATGTAGATTATATTTACGTGCTTTACCAGCTATTTTTTCTGGTACAAAGAATGCACTTTCTAAGAATATACTAGTAGTGCTATCAGTTATTGATGAATCTAAACCGCCCATTACACCAGCTATAGCTAGAGCTTTTGAATCATCTGCTATTACTAAAGTATCTGATTGTAATTTAACTTCTGTTTCATCTAAAAGTGTCAGTTGTTCATTATTATCTGCATAGCGAACATTTATACTGCCATCTAGCTTATCTAAGTCAAAAGCATGCATTGGCTGACCCGTTAGTAACAACACATAATTTGTTACGTCCACAAAAAATGAAATACTACCAATACCACTTCTCCTTAGCTTTTCAACCATCCATAATGGAGTTTGGACATTATTATTTACATTTTTGATAATACAACCATAATATGCATAACATGCATCTGTTGCAGTAATATTGACATCTTTAGTATCTGTAATAGTTACTTTAGGCTCTAGTATTTCTAGATCTCTAAGCTCTGCTTTTGTAAGAGCTGAAACTTCACGGGCTATACCGTATACACTCAAACAGTCAGCTCTATTCGGAGTTAGATCAACTTCGATAATATTATCATCTAAATTTAGATATTTATTAATATCAATACCAACTGGAGCATCTGTAGGTAGATCCATTAAGCCATCAGCTTTTTCAGCTAAGCCCAGTTCTTCTTCAGAACACATCATCCCAAAAGATTCTTGTCCTCTTAGCTTTGATTTTTTGATTTTGAAATCACCTGGTAAAACAGCTCCAATTTTTGCAACTGGTGCTTTCATACCTTCATATATATTACTAGCACCACAAACTATAGTTAGAAGCTCACCTTCGTCTACATCTACACTACAAATATTGAGCTTATCAGCATCAGGATGTTTATTGATAGTTTTGATCTGACCAACCACAACACCGCTAACTTTATCTGTGACGACTGGTTCAATTGCATCTACTTCTAAACCAGCTAAAGTTAAAGTATCTGCCAAATTTTGGCTATTTTGAGTATCACCTAGATATTCATTTAACCAATTATGTGAAAATTTCATTTATAAACCTCAAATAATAATTAAAACTGTTTCAAAAATCTTAGATCATTCTCAAAGAACATTCTTAAATCATCAATACCATATCTAAGCATTGACAATCTCTCAACACCCATACCAAAAGCAAATCCTTGGTAATTTTCAGAATCTATATTTCCTGCTTTTAGAACTTTTGGATGCACCATACCACAACCAAGAACCTCTAACCAACCAGTGTGTTTACAAACTCTACAACCTTTACCATCACACATTACACACTCCATATCAGCCTCTGCAGATGGCTCTGTGAATGGGAAATATGATGGTCTAAATCTTACTTTTAGATCTTTTTCAAAGAATGAGTTAAGAAAAGCATGTAACAATCCCTTAAGATCAGCAAATGAAACATCTTTATCTACAAGCAACCCTTCGACCTGATGAAACATAGGTGTATGTGTAATATCAGAATCACAACGATATACTCTACCTGGAGCTATAATCCTAATCGGAGGCTGTTGCTTTTCCATAGTTCTAATCTGAACACCTGAAGTATGAGTTCTAAGTACATGAGTATCATCAATATAAAAAGTATCATGCATAGCACGAGCTGGATGATGCGACGGTATATTTAGAGTCTCAAAATTATAATAATCACTTTCAATCTCAGGTCCTACTTCTACTGCAAAACCATTTTGCTTAAAGAAAGCTTCAATACGATTAAGTGTTTTTGTTACAGGATGAAGTGAACCTTGATTTTGCCCTACTCCTTTTAATGTAACATCAATTTTTTCACTTGCTAATTTCTCATTCAATTCTGCTTCTTCAAATTTTGCTAATTTTTCATTAATAGCATTTTGAAGTGCTTCTTTTGCAATATTAACAGCTTGACCAAGCTTTGGCTTTTCTTCATTAGGTAATGTAGCTATTAGCCTCATCATACCTGTTAGCTCACCTTTTTTACCAAGATATTTTACTCGAATATCATCTAGAGATTTTTTATCTTTGACAAGATTTAACTCTTCAAGAGCCTGATCTCTCATTTGATCAACTATTTGCATATTTATCCTTTATTTAAAAACTTGCAGATATTATAGACAAAAAAGATTTTTATTAAAATGTGGTAAGACAAACAATTTAGGAGTTTTAGTTAGTTTTTTTATTTAAGCCATATTTACTAATTACAAATGCTCCTATAACACTTATTATTCCTCCAACTATCGATATATATGCTTCTGTCTCTCCCAAGAGAATCCAACCTAAGAATAAAGAAATTATAGGCATAAAATATAATGAGCTAATAGCAACTGTTGCAGGAATATTTCTAAAAGCATAACCCCAAAATAAATAACCCATTGCCCCAGGAAATACTCCTATATAAATTACAACAAAAATACTTGTGAAATTTGCTGTAGATAATTCCGCATAAGCCTCATTAGAATATACCATCAACATAATTGTGCCAAACCAAATACAATAGGTAATAGCTTCAATTGGATGAAACTTTATAAATAAACTTTTCTGGAAAACTGAGTAAATGGCACCTGAAAAACAAGCTCCATAAACTAAGCAAATACCAATAAACTCAAATGATGTATCATTCTTTGAACAAAAAATGACTGCAGCACCTATAATGGCTAAAATAAATCCAAAAACACCATATTTATTAATTTTTTCACCCCAGAATATAAATGCAAATACAGCTACAATTATAGGAGCCTGAGCTATAATAAAATTAGCACTAGATGCCGTAATTCTAGATTCTCCTGAATTTAACAATACATTATATGCAAAGAAACCAAAGAAGCCTAAAATAGCAAATCTCAACAAATCTTTTAAATTAGGCTTAGTTTTATTTTTTTGTCTAAAAAATATTATAAGCATAACTATACTAGCTATACCATATCTAGCTAATGATAAGCCTCCAGCACTAAATCCATTTAACATCAAATAACGGATTCCAATAAAAGCCGTTGACCACATTGTTATAGTCATTAGTAATAAAATTAATGCTTTTTTAGTAGACAACTGATTATGCATAGCTAGGTAATATAATTTAATCTTCGATCATTTTATTAAGTTTTTTGCCAATTACAAAAGCAATTATTGCAAAAACTATCGCAACTAGAGAAACATATCCAAATAATTCCTGGTATTTATGGAAACTACTTATCGTCATTTGAATATCAAAGCCTTTTGATTCATCATACTGTATACCACTTGAAACTGCTTGAGCAATTGTTGTACCAATCTTAATACCAATAGCTGATGTTATAAACCATGTTCCCATAGCAAAGCCAGTTATCCTTTGAGGTAATAATTTAGCCATTAAAGACAATCCTAGAGCTGAGATTAATAATTCACCAGCTGAGAAAAACACTGTTATTGCTAAAACTTCCCAAAGTATACTAACTTTAGCTGTAGGGTCATTAATCATACAAGCTAAAAACATGCTACCATATGCAAAACCACAGAATAGAATTCCTAAAGCAAACTTAAATGGTAAGCTAAAATCTTTTGCCCCTAGCTTTGTGTATATAAAAGCTAATATCGGGGACAATATAATCACACCAGCTGTATTCAACACCCCTGGTATACTCTGAGGATTAACACTATAACCAAATAAATTTAAATTGACATGGTGGACGTTAAACAAGAAAAATGAGGTCGATTTCTGCTGATATATTATAAAAAACAGTACCGCATAAACTAATAAAATTATCGCAGCTACTATCTTTTTTCTTGAGCTAGGATCTTTCTCAACATAAATCTGAAAAGCAAATACTCCAAAAATAAGTCCTGCACCAAACCATAAAATATAATTAATAGTATCATTAGCTTGTAAAATTATACTAAGCCCTATGATAGCAATGATAAAAATTAACACGATGAGGATAGTTTTTAGATATCCCATGTTTTTAAAATCAACCTCATTACCAATATTTTTGATACTAGAATAACTCAATATACTATTTAATATACCTATTGCAAAACCTACAGAACATACTCCATATGCAGCAGTATATCCATACTTTGTTGCTAAAATGGGTATCAAAAGAGATGCAGATAGTGATCCTAAGTTTATTGACATATAAAAGTATGTATAGACAGAATCTAATTTTAGTTTATCTGTATACATTCTAGAGATTAAGTTTGTTGGCGCGGGTTTGAATAATGAAGATCCAACAATAATACAAGCTAAACTTATATAAACATAATTATCAATAGTTACAAAATAAGGACTTAATGCTAAGCTAAAATATCCAATTAAAAGAAATATAGCTCCTAAGAACATAGTTCTTTTTATACCAAAGACTTTATCTGCGACATATCCACCAATAGCATTAAAAACATATGTTAATGAAGCAAAGCCTCCAAATAGGAGTACGGCTTGTTTTTCTGTAAAATCAAAACCATACTGACTCATAAAAAATAGAATAGCTGTGTAACTAAAGCCGTAGTAACCAAATCTTTCAAAAAATTCGAAAAAACATAGCAAAAAGAATGAATTTTGCTTTCTAATATTCATCAATTTTATCCATAATAATTTTTATTTTAAATTCGATTATAGCTAGTATTGATTGTTATGATAAGCAAAAATTTTACTTGAAGTAGAATTTTGATTATTCAAATTGTTATTTTAACTATCCATTTATAATAATGATAAATTATTTTTAACCTAAACTAATTTAGCAATGGTGATATCATATATAGTAAATACAGATCTTAAATTCATAATATGCAGATAAAAAAATCAGATATATTTAACTATGCATTTATAGCTTTTCCAGTAGCCTTTGCTAGTATTCCTATATATATATTTATACCAGAGTATTATCATTCAAGCTTTGGAATGAATCTAGCTGTTTTAAGTGTAGTCCTTTTTATTTTAAGAGCACTAGATGCTATATTTGATCCTATAATAGGCTGGTATTGTGATAAATTTCATTATCTTAGTAAAATTAGTTTGATAGCTATAGTCGCTATATTCATAACTGGTGTTTATATTATATGTACTCCTGTATTTACAAATATTATAGTCAATCTTGCTGTTGGAATTTTTTTATCTACACTGGCTTTTAGCTATATTACAATATTTTCAACTACTAAAGGTGCTCTTTGGTTGAAAGATGATAATAGTAAATCAGAAGTAATTTCAGCCCGAGAAATTTCTAATATTTTAGGAGTGTTGGTAGCTTCTTTATTATTATCTATTTTTTTATCTTCAATGCCACACCAGAATGGTTATTTTTTATATGCTATAGTTGCAATAATATTAATTGTTATATCTAGTATATTTTTCTTAAAATGGATAAATAAAGTTAATCTAGAAGATAAATCTAAGCACGTAATATATAGCTTTAACATCAAAAACTATATAAATCATCTAGATAGTGATGGTGTATTTCTATTTGTAGGATATACAATTAGTGCTATAGGTTCTACCTTACCAGCCGTGACTATTATTTTCTTTAGTAAATATATTCTAAAAACCCCCGAGTTAACAGGATTATATATATTTGCATATTTCTTAGGAGCGATAGTATTTATTCCTATAATGAAGAAAATATCACTAAGATTTGGAATTATTAAAACGTGGGGTTATGCCCTTCTATTTTATGCCAGCATATTTTCTTTTGTTTTTGCATTATCAGATGGTGACTATATCCTTTTTACTATTATTAGCTTTATCTCTGGTGCAGGACTTGCTACCGAGCTAATTCTTCCAAGTATTCTTTTAGCTAAATGGATAGATAGTTATCCGGAACGAAAAGAACTAGGAAATGGCTATTATGCTATGCTTACTTTTATTGCTAAATTCAGTTATGCAATAGCAACTATAATAACATTTCCTATCATAAACTCTTCTTTTGCTTCTGACTCTGCTAATCTTGAGATATCTCTTAGATTTGTCTACTGTATTTTACCTTGTCTTTTTAAACTAGTAGCTGCTGGGGTTATATTTTTGTGGTTTCGCAAGCTATATAAAAATCAATGATATCTGTAATTACTTTTTAACTTTTATGTATATTCTTCCTGCAACTAAATCATATATTGCTTTTTTTGTATGTAATTCATCATATCCCAAGATACATACCACTCCTAAAAATTTACTCATCGACTCAATATTTGCAGCAGTTGCATCTAGATTTACTAGTTGGATTTTATTTTGGAAAAACAAATTCATAGGATTTAAGATTAGGTTCTTGATTTTAATATCTGCGACTGTCAATGTTCCATCTGTTGCTTTAATTGTTTTCTGAGGTTTAGTTGGTGCTAAGTCTATGCTCTTCAGATATTTATCTGAAATTGTAAAATTAGAAGTTCCTGTATCAAGTAAGCAATTAACCGGGTGATTACTATCTATTGATATGGCAATTGTCTGATGCTGAGATAATAATTTAGTTAAGCTAATTAATAAATAATTTTCTTTATCTAATACTTGTCCTATTTCATAGTGTTTTTTAGCTGTTAGGTTATTTTTATTTAAGTATATTAAGTTCTCTGAAAAGTCAAAAATCGCATTATATCTAACTAAGAAATCTGTTCCAATAACAATTACCGGATATTGTTTTCTTTTAGGCTGGTTAGTAATTTTGGCTTCGACATTTTTAAGGAGAATGTCCCCTATCTGAATTTTATTTAATAGTACATTTTGATTTTTAATTTTTTGTCCTACCATATTTGATGAATATCCAGAACCACTTTCCTGATTAAGTCCTAATTGATCAACTGAGTGGTTAAAAATACTTATTCCTTTTGATCCGGAATCAAAAATCACATAAGCAAATCTATTGTTTACCTTTGCAAGTATATATGGTGCTTTAAACTCTTTTTTATTTTCTAGCTTCAATGCTTTGTAAGCATATTCTTTCAAAATATCTTGTAAATTATTAGCAACCGATAAATTCATGAATAAACAAAAGCTAAATATTATTAAAATTTTTCTAAACATATTTTATTTTCCTTCATTTTTTTGATATTCTCACAAATAAATTACTGTTTATCAATAACTAATTATTGATAAACGATAAAAATAATATAAAATAGATATCATATCTCTAAATACACAAGGAATAAAAGTTATGCAAAATTTAGAAAAAATTAGTAAGTTCTATAAAAATATTTTTAGAATAGTTTTTGTATTGATAGTAATATCTGTTCCAACATTTTGGGCTTTTGCACAGAGCGAATATATACCTAATGTCACAGATACAGCACAGCATTATATCGATCAAATGTCACAACCAATTGCTTTAGATACTAGAATTATAGGTCTTTTAGTTAGCTTGATACCAGTTTCAGTAATACTTTATATAATTGCTCTTTTAATCAAATTATTTACGTGTTATGAAAAACTTTAGGTTTTTTCTTCTAGAGTAGTTTTGATATACAAAAGATTAGGATGGGGATTGGTATATTATTTTTTTGCTCAAATCATTTTTGAGCCTTTAATATCATTGACTCTAAGTTATCATAATCCTGTAGGTGAACGTTTCGTAAGTGTATCAATCGGTACTAACGAAATTCTAGCATTATTATGTGGTGGAGTGATTATAACAATATCAAAAGTTATGCAAAAAGCTCACGAACTTGCTGAAGAAAATGATTTAACAATTTAAGGGTATTTAGATGGCTATAAGAGTTAACCTAGCTAAAATTATGACTGCAAAACAAATAAAATCAAAAGACTTAGCTAAAGCTATTGGAATTACTGAGCAAAATTTATCTATTTTAAAAAATGAAAAGGCAAAAGCTATTAGGTTTTCTACTTTAGAAGCAATTTGTGAATATCTAAATTGTCAACCTGGTGACATACTAATTTATGAAGATTAAAATCTTGTAGAATTTAGATATACAAGTATTTTGTATATCTTGTTACAATTGTATTTAAATAAAATTAATCTTAGATAGTATAAATTATGAATAAAATAAATTTAGGTAAGTATTTTTTTGTTTTAACTATATTTTTCATAAATATAAGTTTTGCAAGTTCTGATAAATATCACTTAGAAACCCCTCCGATACCAGCAGGAACTTATAAACCTGACTTTAGAGATATCAAAGATGTATCTGAAAAGAAAAAAATCTTTATAGAGTTTATGTCAAAAGAAATAGATGAGGCTAATCAAGAGTTATGTAAACAAAGACAAACTATTTTGAAACTACAAGAAATTCTTAATGACAAACAAGATTTAGATGAAAATCAAAAAACAAAAGTCAAAAAATATACTTCATTCTACAAAGTATGGAATGCTAATACTTTACAAGAACAAGTTAATGCTTTAGTTACAAAAGTTAATATCGCCCCTAAAAGTCTAGTAATTGCTCAAGCAATTCTTGAAACTGGCTGGGGAACATCTAGATTTGCAGTTGACTATAATAATTATTTTGGATTACATTGTTTTGAAGAAAACTGTGGTATCAAGGCTAAAGATTCAGATGTCCAAGTAGAGACTTTTAAAGATGTTGGAGATAGTATTCTTGGATACTACTTTAGATTAAATACTGGAGAAAAGTTTGCTAAATTTAGACAAGTAAGACAAGCTAATGGCGATACTTCTCAACTCATTAATACTCTGACAGAATACTCTGCGTTAGAGGGAGATGAATATCAAAATAGATTAAATAGTGTAATTAAATCAAATAATTTAGATAAGCTTAAAGCTTCTTGTTAAAGAATAAGTTCTAAATTAAAGAGATAAGTTCTGTTGTTGATCTGATGATAAACTATCTGGTATTTTTAATTTAAAATGATTGTATGCTAGTAAAGTTGCAATACGTCCTCTTGCCGTACGCATGATATATCCTTGCTGAATTAGATAAGGTTCTATAACATCCTCAATAGTTCCCTTTTCTTCACTAAGTGCAGCTGCCATCGTATCTAATCCTACTGGACCACCACCAAATTTTTCCATTAATGTGAGTAGATATTTATGATCCATATGATCAAATCCTACAGGATCAACTTTTAGCATTGTAAGAGCTTTATCAGCAATATCATAAGATATAACTCCAGAAGCTTTAACTTGAGCATAATCTCTAACTCTACGTAGTAATCTATTTGCTATTCTTGGTGTACCTCTTGAACGTTTAGCAATTTCGTTGGCACCATCGTCTGTAATATCTAGATCTAAAAGCTTAGCCGAACGATAAACTATCTTAGCTAGATCGTCAACTGAGTAGAATTCTAGCCTTTGAATTATACCAAACCTATCTCTCAAGGGTGAAGTCAGAAGCCCTGCTCTAGTTGTAGCTCCTACTAATGTAAATGGAGGTAAATCAATCTTGATTGATCTTGCTGCGGGACCTTCACCAATCATAATATCAAGCTGATAATCTTCCATAGCTGGATATAATATTTCTTCAATAACAGGACTTAAGCGATGTATTTCATCGATAAATAATACATCGTTCTCTTCTAAGTTAGTCAAAAGTGCTGCCAAATCTCCAGCTTTTTCTAAAACTGGACCACTTGTTTGCTTAAGTTCCACTTCCATTTCATTGGCAATAATATTTGATAATGTTGTTTTACCTAAACCTGGGGGCCCAAATATAAGAGTATGATCAAGGGCATCATTTCGAGATTTTGCAGCTTGAATAAAAATCTCCATTTGTTCGCGTACTGCAGGCTGACCTTCATATTCAGCTAAAGTTTTTGGTCTTATAGCTCTATCGATGGAATTTTCATCCTTAGTTTGTACAGTATTTGCTGAAATTATTCTATCTGTCTCGATCATACTTTAATCTTCTAATAAAAATTTAGTCTATTATAACATTTTTAGTGTTTTTAATATTAACTTATAGCTACTATTATTATTTGCTCTAGCCCGTTCTAAATGCTTAGAATTGAATAATTTTACCACCTTAACTATTTATACTAAAAATATTGATTGATAAACTTTGAAAAAGATAAATGTTTTGTCTAAAATCTATTTATAAAATCGACATTAATATATGGAGAAAATAGTGGATTTAAAAGACTTTAAACAAATAGAGCTTTCTCACTTTACCGATACTAAATCAATAAACTATCTTAGAGATGATGCTAGCCATCTTCTTTACTTAGAAAGTTCCGCTTTAGAGGTCTTTAGGGATTATAAGGATCATGATGCTTTGACAGTCAGAGCAGATCTAAATATAAAAGATGTGAAAACAAAAATAATTGATAATCATAAAGATTTTGCACTAGTCATTAATGCTGAAGATAAAGTTGTAGGGACGATTGCTCTTCATTATATAGAAAGTCAAGCACTTCAAGAAAGAGCTAGAAGCTCAGGCACAAAACCCGCTGATTTAGTTGCACATGATATTATGTTACCAATTGCTAAGGTAAATGCTGTATCTTACTCTATTATAAAAAATACTAAGATTGGTCATATCCTTAATACTTTGATTAATTCGGATTACCATCATATAGTAGTGTATGATAAGAATGAAAACGGCGAAAAATATATTCGTGGTTATTTCTCTTTACCATACATTAGAAGAAAGCTTGGCTTAGATGTCTATCACGTCTATCAAAAAGAAGGCGTTTCTAATCTTAATAAAGGTATCTAACTGTTTTAATACTAATCAATATATCCTTCTATAACGTTATAAAATTGATTTGCCATAATTGTATATCCTTTTGCATTAGGGTGCACAGCATCAACCATTAAATCTTGGTGGCCGATAATTCCTTCTAAAACATTAGGAACTAACAAACATCCATTAATTTTTGCAAACTCGATATAGTCTTCAGCATAATCATTTTTATAGTATGGTATGTCTAAACCTCCAATAACAACTAATGCTCCATTTGCCTGTAGTATATTTACTATACGTCTTAAATTTGCAAAAGCTTGAGCTGCAGGAATTCTTTTTCTGAGATCATTTGCTCCTAGTGATACTATTACTATTCTAGGATTAGCTTGTACAACATCTTCAATTCTTAATAGTGCTTGACCTGTTGTTTCACCAGATACTCCCATATTTATTACAGGTTCACCAATCATTCTTGATAATTGAGATGGATAGTTGTCATATTTATCGACACCGTATCCAGCTGTTAAGCTATCACCAAAAGCAATAATAGTCTCGCCCTGTGGCTTTTGATTAACAATCGGCCAATTATTATAGCTTTGGTAGATAAAATAATAGTATGACAATGCTAATAAAAGTATCAAAAAAATGACAAGAAGTATTTTCTTCATCAGATGAGTATCACCAAAAATAAATATGCTAGAAATTATAAAATAGTAACTCTCAAAATACTATATATAGAAGATTAATAGCAACTATAATTAAATTTTAGATATAGATTTTATAATAATTATTTTTTGTGACTTAAAAGCTTCTCTAAAACCTCAGCTATTTTATTGAAAGAAAGATTTGAATAATCTAGCAGAAGATCTTTTGTACCATGAGTTAAGAACTCATCCTTGAGACCAAAGTTTCTGACAATCGTATTTTTACTTAGATCGCTAGCAAGTATATACTCATTAACCGCAGAGCCAGCTCCTCCGGCTATCGAATTTTCCTCAAATGTAAATATAATATTATGGTTTTGACATATTTCATCAATCAGTTGTTCATCAAGAGGTTTTACAAATCTCATATCAACTACAGTAATATCATATTTATCAGCTAGCTGGTTAGCAAGTGGTAATAAAGTTCCAAAATTTAAAATAGCGACTCTTGAACCTTTTTTAACAAGCTTTGCTTTGCCTAATTCTATATCAAGATTATCAGTAATTTCAGCACCAATACCTGCTCCACGAGGATAGCGTACCATTGCAGGTCCCTTGTATTCATATCCAAGTTCAAGCATATGATATGTCTCGTTTTCATCACTTGGAGTCATAATTACATGATTTGGAATACAACGCATAAATGATATATCAAAACTACCATCATGAGTTGCGCCATCGGCTCCAACAAGACCAGCTCTATCAACAGCATATAAGACATCTAAATCTTGTAATGCTATATCATGTATAACCTGATCATAAGCTCTTTGTAGAAATGTTGAATAAATAGCAACTACAGGCTTAAGTCCTTGGCATGCTAAACCACCTGCAAAAGTAACTGCATGCTGCTCAGCAATAGCCACATCAAAGTATCTATTTGGATATTGTTGTGAAAATCTAATTAAATCAGAGCCTTCCTTCATAGCTGGAGTTACACCTACTAAGCGCTCATCTTTAGCTGCTTTTTGACAAATCCAGTTACCAAATATATTTGAGTAAGTTGGCTTAGAAGCTTTTGATTGAGCATCTCCACTATGAAAACTTGGTGCAACATGATGAAACTTAATTGGATCAGATTCTGCCTTAGTATAGCCTTTACCTTTTTTGGTAATTACATGTAAAAGTTTCGGACCTCTGTGATCTTTTAAAATTCTTAAAGTCTTTACTAACTCTACAACATTATGCCCATCTATTGGCCCTACATAATAAAAACCTAAATCTTCAAAAAAATTTGCAGGGACAAACATTCCTTTAGTCTGTGTTTCTATCTTTTTCACGAACTCAAACATCGGTGGAATATTTTTAAGAACTTCCTTTCCTTTTTCACGAATTGAGTTATAAAAGCCACCTGAAATAATCTTGCTAAAATGAGCAGAAAGACCACCAACATTATCAGAAATTGACATTTCGTTGTCATTGAGAATAACTAAAATGTCCTCTTTAATTCCCCCAGCATGATTAAGTGCCTCAAATGCCATACCACCAGTTATAGCACCATCTCCAATTACAGCAATTGAGCTAGAGTGTTTACCTTGTAGTCTATCTGCAATAGCCATGCCAAGTGCTGCACTTATCGATGTACTTGAGTGCCCTACTCCAAAAGTGTCATATTCACTTTCAGATCGCTTTGGAAAACCCGAAATTCCACCATCTTTTTTGATAGTAATAAGCTTATCTTTTCTACCTGTCAAGATTTTATGAATATATGTTTGATGTCCAACATCCCATACAATATTATCGTAAGGTGTATTAAAAACATAGTGTAGCGCTACTGTAAGCTCTGTAGCACCAAGACTACTTGCAAAATGTCCACCACTTACATCCAATGTATCTACCAAAAAAGTTCTTAACTCAGATGCTAGTTCTTTAAGTTGTCCCTCGGGTACAAGCTTAAGATCTGCAGGGGTATTTATCTTATCTAAAATAGTATATTTCGACATAGTATAAAATCTTCATCTAACCCAAAAGTACAATTCTAAAGAATATATACTTTAATAAATTAAACATTTCGTCAGCTAGTGGTTATTCCCACTCAATTGTTCCAGGTGGTTTACCTGTTACATCATAAACGACTCGTGATACTTGTTTAACTTCATTTACAATTCTATTTGAAACTATAGATAAGAAGTCATAAGGCAAATTTGCCCATGTTGCAGTCATAAAATCAATACTAACCACAGCTCTTAATGCTATAACATATTCATATCTACGCTGATCCCCAACAACCCCAACTGACTTAACTGGTAAGAAAACCCCGAAGGCCTGAGAAATATCATGATACAAATTATGCTTATAGAGCTCTTCAGTAAAGATAGCATCTGCTTTTTGTAGAGTTTCAACATACTCTTTCTTAATTTCACCTAATATACGCACACCAAGACCTGGACCTGGGAACGGATGTCTATAAAGCATATTATACGGCAAGCCTAAGCCCAGTCCTAATTTACGCACCTCATCTTTGAATAACTCTCTTAGAGGTTCTAATAGCTTAAGCTTCATCTCTTTTGGCAAACCACCAACGTTATGATGAGATTTAATAACATGAGCTTTAGACTGGCTATTACCAGCTGACTCAATTACATCACTATAGATCGTGCCTTGAGCAAGCCATTTCGCATTTTCGATTTTAGCTGCTTCTTCATCAAAAATATCAACAAAAAGCTTACCTATGATTTTACGCTTTTCTTCAGGATCACCAATACCCTTTAGAGCATCTAAAAATCTATTTTTAGCATTTACACGAATAACATTAATATCCATATGCTCTGCAAATACTTCCATCACTTGGTCGCCTTCATTAAGACGAAGTAGTCCAGTATCTACAAATATACAGGTAAGTTGATCGCCAATAGCTTCATGTAATATTGCTGCTACTACAGATGAGTCAACACCACCTGATAAGCCTAAAATTACTCTATCACTTCCAACCTGTTTTTTTATTTCTTTGATATCGTTTTCAATAATATTTTCGATGTTCCAAAGAGCATCACATTTACAGATATTTAAGGCAAAATTTTCTATAATCTGTTTACCGTTCTCTGTATGAGTAGTTTCTGGATGAAACTGTACTCCATAAAAAGGTTTACTCTTGTGAGCAACAGCTGCAACAGGAGCATTAGTTGATGATGCTATTACTTCAAAATGTTCGCCAGTTTGAGTAACTTTATCACTATGACTCATCCATACAGACTGCTCTGTTTTGAGATTAGAAAATATATTTTCTGATGATTTTAAGATATTAATGATCGCTTTACCAAACTCACTTTGATCAGCTCCTTTTACCTCTCCACCATGCTGCATTACCATTGTTTGCATACCATAGCAGATACCCAAAACAGGAACACCTAATTCAAAGACTATTTCCGGAGCCTTAACATCTGAATCATATACAGACTCAGGACCACCAGAAAGAATTATACCTTTAGCATGATAATCTTTGATAAAATCATCTGCTATGTCGTGAGGAAATATTTCGCAAAAGACACCAACCTCTCTCACTCTACGAGCGATAAGTTGAGTATATTGCGAACCAAAATCTAAAATCAAAATCTTATGATTATGTATATCTGTCATTTTTATAGAAATAAATATTTTCTTAAAAGGATATTTTAACCTAAATGAATTTGATTGTAATTAGCTTTTAGTGATAAAAATAATATTAAATATATAGTCGTATAAGACTTTCATAGAAAACTAAATTATTAGACTAATAAAAAAGCTCTGTGACTCGACGTCTAAAGCTAAACTCAGGATACTCAACTCCAACAAAATATAGACCGTGTGCTTTAGCTGTTTCAGCGGCTTTTGTCCTATCCTTAGCTTCTAATACTAGCTTAATCCATTCTGGAGATTCAAATTCTAAACCTACTTTTAGTAAGGAGCCTATAAAATTTCTAATCATATGGTGCAAAAAAGCATTGCCAACAACCTCAAATACTATAAAATTTCCCTGTTTAATAAACTCAGCTCTTTGAATATTTCTAAATGGCGTGTTTGACTGACATTGAGATGATCTAAAAGATGTAAAATCTTGCTCACCTAATAAGTATTTACAAGCTTGATTCATTTTATCTATATTTAGCTGACGATTTTCCCACAAGCAGTGTTCTGCGAATATTGGTGAGCTAATTGCAGAATTATAGATAATATAATTATAGGTTCTATTTGTTGCTGTAAATCTAGAATTAAAATCATTACCAACTTCTTTAATATCTAGTATTTTAATATCCTGTGGTAAAAGAGCATTCGTTCCCCTCATCCAAGAACTAAGATTTCTATCTGCATCTGAATGAAAGTTAACAACTTGCGAAGTCGCATGTACTCCGGTATCAGTTCGCCCTGCACAAGTAACTTCTATATTTTGATTTGCAATTTTTGAGAGTGCTTTTTCTAGCTCTTCTTGAATACTTGGTGAATGAGACTGTCTTTGCCAGCCACAATAGTTTTTACCAAAGTACTCAATTTGTAGTAGATAATTTTTCATAATTAGCCAAGAAATTTAACAACTCTAGAATGAAGTATTTCCATCTCTTTTGGAATCAATTTTGAGAAATTGATAAAACCATGTACTAAACTATCAAAGTGATAATGTTGTACCTCAACATCATGTCTAAGAAGTCTTTCAGCAAATAATAATCCCTCATCTTTTAAAGGGTCATAGCCTGCTGTCATAACTAAAGTTCTCGGCATATTATCCAATTCTTTAATATAAAATGGAGATATTTCTGGAGAACATTTGTCCATACCTTCAGGCACGTATAACTCAGAATACCATTTTGTTTTTGCTTTAGTTAAAATATAGCCACTAGAATAGTCTTCAAGCGATTTCGTAGGCATATGCGATAAATCTACAGATGGATATAGGATAATATTATTCCCAATTTTAACACTACCTTTCTGAAGTAGATTATAAGTTGCCAAAACTGTCAAATTAGCTCCTGCGCTATCACCCATTAAAGTAAATTTCTTACGAGAAACTCCTAGCCTTTTAGAGTGCTGATAAACATACTCTGCAACAAACTCGACATCATTTAGACCAGCTGGAAATTTATGTTCAGGTGCAAGACGATAATCAACCGCAAAAACAATCCTATTAGTAGTCAATGCAAGCTTACGACAAAAAGCATCAAATGAATCAAGTGTACCAGATACAAATCCTCCGCCATGAGAAAAAATTATTACCTTAAGTTTCTCATCAACTTTAGGATTATATACTCTAACAGGGATATTGTGACCATCATTATGTGTAATTTCAATATCTTCAACACTCTCAAGATCTACTTTAGGATAACTATATAACCCTAGTGATGCAGCAGCCTTTCTTGTGGTATCAATATCTTGACGATTGCCATCTCTGTCAAACTTACTAATGAAAGTTAATAAATCCTGTAGTTTAGCAGGTATAGTCTTGATACCACCATATAAGTCTGGAACTTTTTTAAGAATTTCAGCTTCAAGAGCTTCTTCATGTTCAGAATTATCTCTAGCTATGACTTTAAGCCATTCTTTTTTATTTGGAGATAACGACTCAATAGGTGTTGATAAATATCGAGCAATACCAAGCTCATGACAATCATTTTCAGCATAAAAAGGTAAATTATTTACTAACCACTTAACTAGTTTTTCTGCTTTCAGATTATTTGTTTCTCTTATCTCTAAAACGTTATAGAGATTTCTAACATCATAAGACCACGGCACGTAGTCAACGATAAAGTTACAGCTAATATAGTTAAGCCCAGCTTCTCTTGCTAAAGCAAACTCTGGAAATGCTGTCATACCTATGACACCACCTCCCATACTCTGGAAGCATTTAGCATCTATTATAGTAGGGAACTGTGGTCCCTCTATACATACGTAGCTCTGCTTAAAATGAATATCAAAATCAAATTCTTGTTTTTTTGCTCTAATTTCTTCAGCTATACTCTCTGTTATAGGTTTTGAAAGAGATACATAGTTAAGTAGTCCCTGCTCACAAAAAGTAAATTCTCGTAAAGATTTTGTTCTATCAATGAACTGATATGGAATAACCATATCTCCAGGTTTTAACTCTTCTCTTAAACTTCTAACTGAAGATAAGGCAATTATAGAAGTAGCACCATATTTTTTCAAAGCATATATATTCGCTTTGTAGTTTATTTGATGTGGTAATATATTCTGACCTAAGCCAGTTCTATTTAGGAATAATGCTTCTTTATCTTCTATTTTTATTTTAAAGAGGCCATTTGAGCACAACCCAAATGGAGTTTCTCGTGATAATTCCTCTATAATCTCAAAATCATCAAAAGATTCAAAACCACTGCTTCCTACAATTGCCCACATATGTTATTTATCCAAAAGTTGTTTCTAATATTTTTCTATCTTTACAAAAGAGTTCTATTCTAAATTTATCATCCTCATTTACTACTCCAACACCTTTGGGTGTTCCTGTCATTAGTAAATCATTTTCAGCCACAGATATCTCATTTTGCTTTAAAAAATCTATAATTTGTTGAGGTTTATAAATCATTAAATCGTAGCTACCTTGCTGAATTAAGGAGTTATTTTTATACGCTTTAAAGTTTAGAAACTCAATATCCTGATTATTAATCTTAACAAACTCGCTAATCACAGCGCTATTATCAAAGGCTTTAGCTAATTCCCATGGTAGTCCTTTGGCTTTAAGTTTTGATTGTAAATTTCTATCAGTTAAATCTAAGCCTAAACCTACTGCTTTTATATTTGAATCATGATCAAATGCAAAAACTATCTCACATTCATAATGAATTTCTCTAGCTGATGATAATCTAAGATTTTTAGATATGCTCGAATTAGGCTTGATAAATATGACTGGGCTCTCTGGAACTTCATTATTTAGCTCATGAATATGTTCAACATAATTCCTACCAACACAAACTACTTTTGATTTTGTCAGATCAATTTGCATAATTTATTTCCTATTATGAATCATGTAATCAATTACAATTTAAAATCTTCTCCAAGATATACTTTTCTAACGGTCTCATCAGCTAAGACTTCTTCTGGTGAGCCAGCAGCTAGCATATTTCCAGCATTCACAATATATGCTCTTTCACAAATATCAAGCGTCTCACGTACATTATGGTCTGTAATTAATACACCTATCCCTCTATCTTTAAGATGTCTTACAACTTCTTTAATTTCAATTACAGAAACTGGGTCAACCCCTGCAAATGGTTCATCGAGGAGAATAAACTTAGGGTCCATAGCTAGAGCTCTTGCAATTTCAACTCTTCTTCGCTCTCCACCAGATAAACTCATACCCAAACTTTTGCGAATATGTTGAATACTAAACTCATCTAAAAGTTCATTAAGTTTTTCTTCAATTTGGACTTTATTAAGCTCTTTACGAGTTTCTAATATAGCTATAATATTATCTTCTACACTTAGCTTTCTAAATACAGAAGCCTCTTGGGGTAAATATCCCAACCCTCTTCGTGCTCTTAAGTGAATTGGCATTTTTGTTACATCTTCATCACCCATGCGTACTTTGCCACGTGTAGCAGCGACAAGTCCAACAATCATATAGAAAGACGTAGTTTTTCCTGCACCATTAGGACCTAGTAATCCAACAATTTCACCTGTTGAAACTTTCATAGACACATTATTTACTACCCAGCGAGCACCATACTTTTTACCCAATCTTTTTGCTTCTAATGTATATTTTTCCATTTTAAACCACTCTTAAAATTATGTACTGGTGTTATAAGTGTTCAATCCTGTTACACTTCCTTTTTGTCTATCTTTACCATAATCGCTAATAGGTGTAAGCCCAGTATCAATTCTAGTCTGTTTCTGTACCCCATCTAAGATTATTGTAGATCTTCTATTTTCACTACCTGGAATAGATATTAAATCGTGATCAATATCAAAGATTACTTTTTCACCTTTGTAAACATTATCATTTTGATAAGCTACAGCCTTTCTATACATTTCTAGATGCTTATCATTCACATGATAAATTACCATCTTTGATTGACCTTCAACAGGACCCCTAGTCGCAGTCTTGACTGTATTATAATCAGGATTCGAGTTTGTAGGATAAGTATAAAATTGAGAATTATGATTATCATCCGAAATCATAGTGAAGGTTTTTAGCTTCTTTTTATCATCTAAATTTATTACTAGTCTTTGACCAGATATAAAGTTACACTCTTTTTGCTCAGCACAAAGTTTTTTAGCTGTTGTTAGCCAACTTTGTTGTAATTGTTCTAGAGTTAGTGAAGGATCTCTTTCGAAGTAAACAATATTATCTTTGGGAGTTGTAGGCTTATGACAAAGAATATGATTATTATGAACTTGCATCACAAAAACATTGCCTAAATAAGTAATAACACGTTGATCATCAACATAAGCAACACTATCAGCACATATAGTTATTGGACCATACTCCTTTAGACTATTAGCTGCTGAATTATCTTCTTTTTCATTATTAGCAACATTATCTTCTTGAATCTCAGCATTATACATTGGCAAACTATTATCAATTTGATTTTCACTTACATCTGAAAAGGCATATGATGTAAGCGAGAGAAAAATTGCCGCAACCAATCTAACTCGACGCATAATAGCTCCTTACATTTTGTCCTAACTGAATAACTTTTGCAGCTGAATTGCCAGATAGCCCTATACCCGTTGTATTATTACCAGTTTCAGGATCATATATTCTTGTAAATCTTGCATTATAAAAGTCTTTTGTAGCTGAGTTATAAAACATCTCTGACGTTTTAATAAAAATCTTATCTAAAGATGTTGAATCAGACTTTTTATTATTTTGAGAGTCTACTGAGTTGTCATTAGTGTATATAATAGAGTCAACACCATCATATAAGTGAGTCAAGTTCTGCCCTGTAAACTGTTGAATATAACCATGTTTAGATTTAACTTGCCATTGTAGCTTACCAGTTTTACTATCATAACTTTTTTCAGTAAGATCAATCATAAATAAATCTTGATTGATATAACGCCTTAGCTCTTTAGAAAAAAAGTTTGTTGCTAAATTACCTTTTACATCATACTTATTATAAGTAAAATCAAATGCCTTTAATTCAACTCGATTTTTTTGTTGGTTGCTTTTAAGAGGTTTTGCACCATCTAGAGCATTATAGCTTATATAAAGCATAGCAAATATAATAATTATTATTGAGAGTACATTCGCAAATAAAGAATACTTAGTGAAGAACTTCATCTTTATCCTTATTTCACTCCGCCAAACTCTAAAAAGTCATTAATAATTTTATTATGTAATCCCATATGCTTGATAATATAGTCACAAAACTCTCTAACTGCAGCATTACCACCATTATTTTGACAAACATAATCTGCATATTCTTTTACTATTGCTATAGAGTCAAAAGGTGTTGCTGATAGGCCTACTTTATTCATCAAAATAAGATCTGGAAGATCGTCACCCATATAAGCAATATCTTGATCATTTAAATCATACTTATTTTTTAAGCTTTCGTATGCTTTAACTTTATTTTTTTGCCCTTGGTAAATATCTTCAGCATCCAGACCTAAACTTATAAATCTATCATGAACAATCTTTGATTCTTTGCCAGTTATAATAGCTACTCTAATACCTAACTTTTGAAGCAGGACTAAGCCGAGTCCATCTTTGACATTAAAGTTCTTAAATTCATTACCATCATTTGAAATTATTATTCTACTATCAGTGAGAACACCATCAACATCAAAAATTGCTAATTTAATATTTTTCTGTTTATCTATTTTCATTATTAAGCTTAAAAAGAATATTTGATTCAATTAGAAATATTATCACAAATGATCAGAGACTAAAATATTTAAAACAAATGAAGAAATTATTTATAGTTACTGACAGATTTTTTAATTTCTTGCTTAGCAAAAGCAGCATTATCCCAACCATCAACTTTTACCCACTTACCTGAATCTAGATCTTTATAATGAGTAAAGAAATGTTCGATTCTTTGTTTTAACGTCACTGGTAAGTCATCAACATCATTAATGTGATCATATTCTTTAGTTAGCTTAGAGCTTGGTACTGCAATAATTTTTGCATCAACACCGCCATCATCTTCCATTTTGAAAACACCAACAGCTCTACAGTTGATCACACAACCTACTGCCAATGGATATGGAGCTAAAACTAATACATCAATAGGATCTCCATCATCATAAAGAGTGTTTGGAACAAAACCATAGTTACAAGGATATCTCATTGTAGATGACATAAATCTATCAACTACAATCATATTACTATCTTTGTCAAATTCATATTTTATCGGATCACTATCTTGAGGTATTTCAATTACAACATTGAAATCATTAGGAACATCTTTTCCACAAGGTATATTTTTTAGCATAACAATTTCTCCTATATTTTTGCTAAAGCATAAACGCTTGATACACTACAAAACAGTCTATCATAAAAACCTTTGTATTTATAACCTATAAATATTAAAATGTTGTGAGATATTATCTACAAATTACACTTTAATAAGATTTTAAAGAGGAAAATTATGAAATTTAAAAAGATAGCTTTGTTGACGGCTAGTTTAGTGGCCACTACTGCTTTTGCAGCTCCAAATATTTCATCCAGTTCAGACCCTTATTTTAATGGCGGTAATGGACTAGCACAAAAAGACATAATAGTTAGACCAGTCAATATTGAATTAGACGCACCAGCATGGGTAGCTATGAATTATCGTACTGGAGATATTGTTAGTCAAAAGAATATGGATGTTAGAAGACCTCCAGCTAGCTTGACTAAAATCATGACATCATATATTGTTGCCAGTGAAATCAAAGCAGGAAATCTTAGTTGGGATACTATGGTACCAATAAGTGAGAAAGCTGCTTCTACTGGTGGATCTAAAATGTATGTAAAAGCAGGTGCTAAAGTTTCTGTCAAAAACTTAGTTACAGGCATGGATGTAGTCTCTGGTAACGACGCTACTATTGCTCTTGCTGAGTATATTGGTGGAACAGCCGAAGCATTTACAGATTTAATGAACCAAACAGCTAAAGCAATTGGCATGAACAATACTCATTTTGCCAACCCAGATGGATTACCAGGTGGTGAGCAGTATACAACTGCTCATGATATGGCGCTTTTAGCAAGATCTTACATATATAATTTCCCAGATGCATATAAAATATATGATGATAGAGGCTTGGTATGGAATGCTACACAGCAGGAGTCTGTAAGCATTGCAGATCGCAAACAATGCTTACCAAAATTTGATCGTTCTAGTGGTAATGTATTAGAAAGCTTCTCTGCTAAAGGATTGGATTCTCAAGCGCAGGATAAGTGTTCTAAATTATTTCCTAAAGGTGACAATTTTGTCCTTCAAAATAATAGAAACAGACTTCTATTTACTTTTGATGGTGCTGATGGAATGAAAACTGGTCATACGGACGCGGCTGGTTACTGTCTAGTTTCTTCTGCGAAACAAGATGGTGAAAGATTCATTTCTGTAGTTCTTGGTACTAGCAGTTCAGCTAAGAGAGACTCAGAATCATCTAAACTGCTAAGATATGCTATAAGTAAATATGAAAATGTTCTGCTATACAAGGCTAACTCACCTGTTACGATAAGTGCAGATAATATTCCTAATGCTAAAGCCGGACAAAAAATAACAGTCGCTTCAACTCAAAATATATACCAAACAGTGCCTAAAACATATATACCATTCTTAAAACAAGGTATAGTCTTCACGCCAGGTATAAAAGCTCCAATTAAAAAAGGACAAACTGTAGGCGAACTTGTAATAACTCTTGGTGATACTAAAGAAAAAATAGCAAGTGTTCCGGTAGTATCTATGAATGATATATCACAAAGAGGTTGGTGGTAATTTTATAACCAAAATAGAGGATTTATGATGTCTGAAGAAAATAATAATAATCAACCAGAAACTTTTTTTGAATTTCCTTGCCAGTTTCCAATTAAAATAATGGCAAACCCTCAAAAAGAAACTGTAGAAGCTATTCTTAAAGTTTTTGAAAAATATGTACCTAAACATAGTGAAATTGATTTTAATACTAAAGAAAGTAAAACTGGAAAATATATATCTATAACAGCAATATTTACAGCTGATAGTAAAGAGCAATTAGATAATATTTATAAAGAAATATCAAGTCATCCAGAAGTTCATATGGTTCTATAAAAAACTCATATTTATGAAAGAAAATATCATAATAAAGAATTTAAGTTTACAACCGTATTCAAAAGTTTTTAAAGATATGGTTGATTTTACAAATAAGCGTAGTGATATTACTAAAGATGAGATTTGGCTTGTTGAGCATCCTAGTGTCTTTACACAAGGTAAGCATGGCAATCCCGAACACATTCTAAACACACATAACATTCCAATTGTTGAAACTGATCGTGGTGGACAAGTTACTTATCATGGTCCTGGTCAGGCTGTAATATATTTTTTGCTAGACATAAAAAGAAATAAACTTGGCGCAAAAAAATTGGTTGATATAGTTGAGCAAGCTTGTACAAATATACTTCAGAAGCATTATAATCTCAATTCGCATACTATTGAAAATGCTCATGGCATATATATAAATAACAAAAAAATAGCTTCTCTTGGCTTAAGAATAAAGCAAGGTAAAAGCTACCACGGCATTGCTATAAATACTAAAATGGATCTTACGCCATTTAGTTATATAAATCCATGTGGTTATACAAATTTACAAATGTGTCAATTATCTGATTTTTCTGACAAAGTAAATGTTGAGACACTACAAAAGCAATATGTCGATGAGTTTATAGAGTTAATCAAACTATAAACGATTTGTAAGAGAAATTTTTCTAACTGTAATTCTTATGCAAGTTTGACTTTACATTTTCGAGGAATCTTTTTGACTGAACTTTATCGCCAAATATATCATATTTAATAGTTAATGTTGATGAATTATCAGCTATCCTAGCTACACTAATATTGAATGTACCTTTAAATCTCTTTGAATTTACACTACCATCAATCTCTGATGCTTGATTGGTTATAATGTTTTTAGTTATGGTTACACCTGGCATTTTTGCTAAAGTATCTAGAACAGCCTTATTAACTTCTACAACTGAGTAATCAAGATTCTCTGAATATGATGCTGCCTGATCAACACCATACACTCCAGCACCAATCAGTAGACAACTATTAAGAGCTAAAGTACTAAATATCAATATAAAGAAAGACACTATTTTTTTCATTTTAAATACTTAATAAATAAAATTTAGCAAGAATATATCATACTAAATGATAAAAAGCTATTTTGGAAAATAAGTTTTAGTGCTAGGCAATAAAGATTATAAAAATGTCTTCAAAAATGCTGATCTAGATGGATGCTTAAGCTTTCTAAGAGCTTTTGCTTCAATCTGTCTAATACGTTCTCTAGTAACATTAAACTGCTTACCAACTTCTTCTAAAGTATGATCTGTGTTCATACCAATACCAAAGCGCATCATAAGAACCTTTGCTTCTCTCTCAGTTAAACCAGTATCAATAAGCTCCTTAATTGCTTCTCTTAGATTTTCTAAATTTGCAGCCTCTATTGGAGAATAATTATTTTTATCTTCAATAAAATCACCAACTGTAGAGTCTTCATCATCACCAATTGGGCTTTCCATAGAAATTGGAGTATGAGATATATTAAGAATTTTCTTAAGCTTATCCTTAGTCATATTAGGAGTATACTCAATAATCTCTTCTTCGGTAGCCTCACGACCTTTTTCTTGAAGAATTTGACGTTTAATTCTATTAACCTTATTTATAGTTTCTATCATATGTACTGGTACACGAATCGTTCTTGCTTGATCCGCGATTGATCGAGTAATAGCCTGACGAATCCACCAAGTTGCGTAAGTTGAAAACTTAAAACCTTTACGATAATCAAATTTATCTACGGCTTTCATCAATCCGATATTACCTTCTTGAATAATATCTAAGAAATGTAATCCTCTATTAGTATATTTTTTAGCCTCAGAAACAACTAGTCTCAAATTTGCTTCAATCATTTCCTTTTTAGCTTGAGTAATTTTTGCTTCACTCTTAGAAATTTCAACATTAACTTTCTTAAGCTCTTCAATTTTCATCATCATCAAATTCTGAAATTGATTAATTTGCTTTGTCAAGTTGTGAATTTCTTTGACAGTATTATCTGTAAATTTATATTTTTTAGTCAAAGATGGTAGCCACTCAATAGAGCCTATTTCATACACTTTTATAAACTCTTGGCGAGGAGTCTTTGACCTTTCCACACATAATCTAAGAATTTTTCGCTCAAACTCCTTAACCCTTGCATAAGGAAGCCTAATATAGTCAACTAATTTCTGTAAGTGAGATGTAGATAACCTCAAACACTCAAATTCTTTAACTATTTTACTATAAAGTTTCTTATTTGGCTTTTCTTGAAATTCTTCAAACATTTTCTCAAGATTTACAAAAAATTCATATGCTCTTTGAGTATCAATCTTTTCATCATGATCGTCTTCTGCAACTTTTTCTTCAGTTACTTGCTCATCACTAAATCCAGCCATAATTTCATTAAAGCGGATATACTTAGCAACAGGCTCATCTTCGATATCTTGAGAAGTCATATAGTCAACAGCCTTCTCTTCTAACTCACGAAAACGTTCAATATAAGTCTTAACAACTATTGGATAACTCAAAATAGTGCTAAAAACCTCAGTAGTGCCTTCTTCAATTCTAATAGCAATATCCGTCTCGCCTTTTTTATCTAAAAGGTCGACTATTCCCATTTCACGCATATACATACGAATGGGATCAGATGTTTTACCCTTTAAATCATCTAAGTTAGCTTCACTTACTTTTCTTTCATCATCATCTTCGTCTAATTCAGGAGTTCTATCATATACATCAATACCTGCATCTATAAGGATAGCTTCAATTTCCTCATATTTTTTTGGATCTTCTGATACATCTCCTGGCAACGCATCTAAAATATCTGCTCTGGTCAAATAGCCTCTTTCTTTACCATCAACCATAAGATCTTTCAGATCAGAAAGTAAATCTTCTCTTGTCATCTACTCATACTCCAATAGATTTTTTTATATTTTATTACTTAATTTTGCTACTAAATACTTACGTTCCATCTCTTGAACATCTGTTCTAAAAGGTAAAGACCCTAAATAGTTAAGCTGTTCTTTTACACTATTAGCTTCAATTCTCTTCAAATCTTTTAAGATCTGCTCACAATATTGCTCGCCATCAGATTTTTTTCTAGCTTTACTGATGCCTTGACTTAATAACTCAAAAAAATACTCTCTATAGTCAGGATAGTCCTCTGCCAACAACTGTATCAATATTACAGCTTCTATTTCATTAGATGAGTCTTCTTTGAGAATTTTCAAGCTTTTAACAAGAATATCAAGATTTTTTGAAGTAGCAAATATTTCAAAGTTATTTTCTTTTAATAACATACGAAAATCAGCAATATTGACAAAAATTTCAGCCAATATTACTTCCTCAAGCAACATACTTTTTGAGAGTCTTTTTTGTCTATATTTATAATTATCAATATCTAAATTAACTATATTAGACCTCTGCTTTCCTAATTTTAGTAATTTTTTTATTTGATTAGTATTAATATTTATCTTCTCAGCAACTGTTGAAATGAGACTCTCTGTATAAATGTTTTCATCAATATCTATCAAAAATTCTTTTAAGTTTTCTACTATTTCTGATTTGCATTCAGCTTTAGAAATATCTTTATTATTTATGATATAGTTTATTATGAAGTCTAAGACAGACTGAGACTTCTTTAATGAATTATTGAAATTGTCTAATCCATATTCTTTAATATAATCATCTGGATCTTTACCATATTCTAAGGTAAGTATCCTAAGCTTTTTATTTCCATCTAAAATAGGAAGAATTATTTTAATAGTTCTAACTACTGCTTTTTGACCAGCACTATCTCCATCGAAACATAAGACAATAGAATTACTTTCACGAAATAATATTTTTGCATAATTCTGAGAGAACGCCGTTCCTAATGTAGCCACAGCAGAATAGAAGCCATATTTTGCTAAGCCAATAACATCCATATAGCCTTCAACAACAATAAGACTTTGATTTGCCAAGTCAGGATATTGTTTTTTCTTTTCTCTATATTCATAAAGCCCGTATAAAATATTATTTTTCTGAAAAACTATAGTCTCAGGAGAATTTATATATTTAACACCATCTGAATCATGTATTACTCTGCCTCCATAGCCAATTACATTACCTTGAATATTTCTAATTGGGAACATTATTCTATTACGAAAGCGATCATAAACATTCCCTTTATCATTTTTTATTGCAAGTCCTGTATCAATTAATATATCTTCTGATACATTTACGGATTTAGCTAATTGAGTAAGATTATTCCAACCTTCTGAGGAGTATCCAATGCCAAAAACTTTAGCTAAATCACTATCAATTCCTCTTTTTTTAAGGTAGCCAATAGCCTTTTCCTTTGAAGCGGAATTACCAAGATTCCAACGGTAATATTTTTGGGCAATTGCTAAAAAGCCAATACACTTGTTAAATAGTTGTTCTTTATGTAAATCTTCCTGAGAATAATTTTCATACTCAACTGGTTTGCCTACAATTTCAGCAAGAGTTTTAACAGCCTCAACGAAATCTAAATTATTAATTTTCTTTACAAAGGTTAAGGCATCACCAGACTCATGACAACCAAAGCAATGAAAGAACCTCTTTTGTGAATTAACAAAGAATGATGGTGTTTTCTCATTATGAAACGGGCAACAAGCTTTATAATTTTTTCCAGATTTAGTTAAATTAACATATCTAGACACGACATCAGCAATATCAGCATTTGCAACAAGCTCTTTTATAAAGTTATTAGATATCTTTTTTGCCATACTGATTAAATCTAGAACTTAAGCTAAGTTTGATTTTACTATAGCACTAACTTTACTCATATCTGTTCTACCAGCAAGCTCTTTCTTTACACTTGCCATTATCTTGCCCATCTCTTTCATAGATGTAGCTCCCACAGATTCTATTGCTTTTTGAACTATAGTTACAACTTCTTCATCACTTAGTTGTTTAGGCATATATTTAGTTAAGATCTCAATTTCTTTTTTCTCGCCTTCCGCAAGCTCGGCTCTATCGGCTTGCATATATTGAGTGAAAGAATCTTGTCTTTGCTTAATCATTTTTGCTATTACGGCTATAGCAACTTCATCTGTTATCTCAACCTTCTCATCAATTTGCTTTTGCTTAATAGCAGACATAGCCATACGAATAGTAGTTAATCTATTTTTATCTTTATTTTTCATTGACTCTTTCATATCAAGGGTCAATTGATCAAAAATCTGTGACATTTTAAAAAAGAATTCCTAGTGAAAGGGAGAGTTAAACTCTCAACGGTGAATTAAATGATTTACTACCTTCTAGCGATTATATTGCTTTTATAAGCTCTTTTAACCGCGGCAGCTTTCTTTCTTTTACGTGCCCAAGTTGGCTTTTCAAAGTACTCTCTACGACGTAGTTCAGATACTATTCCAGCCTTCTCACAAGATCTTTTGAATCTTCTAAGAGCAACATCAAAAGGTTCTCTTTCTTTAATTCTAACGCTTGGCATACCCTCTCACCTCACTTAAATGCCAGTTTAATAAACCCAACAAACCAGAACTTTATAAGTCCTGTAACAAAATTATAGGCTACAATTTTATCACATAACATTATAAATGCAAGATACCTTATAACAAATGACTTAGACATAAAACCTTACCGACTATTGCATCGTATCCTACTATATTTATATTTTATAAAATGCTATTATTCCAAGTTAAGAATTTTAGAAACTTACAACACAGGTTTATCGCTTTGAGAAAAGGAAATAAGCTCCTAGTAGCTCTATCTATATTTATAATTAGTTTAAATGCTTCTTACGCATCTACCCGAAGTGAAATTCAGTCTCTAGTAAAAAAATATAATTTAACTGATGCCAAAATTGCTATAGCTACTCAAAGAACTATGACAGGCAATGATTTATATTCTTATGCTCAAAATAGGTCTATGAAACCCGCAAGTAATAATAAGGTATTCACTATTGTCTCTGGATTACTCTCTATTCCTGATGATTTTAGATTTACTACTACAATTTTATATCCATCCAATAGAGTAAATAATAATATTCTGCATGGAGATATGTATATTAAATTTACTGGTAATCCAGCACTTACGGGAGGACAATTAAGCTCACTAATCAAAAAAATTAAAACAGAAAAGGGAATATCCAAAATAACCGGAGATGTATATCTTGTTGGAGTATTCTCAGGTCCTTATACTCCAGAAGGTTGGTCAAAAGAAGATAGTACATTATGTTATGGTGCTCCAGCTTCTAGTTTTACATTAAATAGAAATTGCACAGTTATAAAATTGGTTAAAAACCCAAATAGCATGACAACCAGAGTTGTTGAATTAAGTAATGCTAGCAATATTGGTATAAAAAATTCAGCAACATACACTAGTGCCTCAAAAGCAACCATAATATCAATGAATGATAATAATGTCTTATATATCAGTGGCTACTTATCAAGGACTGCTGAAAAAATGTTTAAACTTGCAATTAAGAATCCTGCTCTTAAAACAATCGATACAGTTAACGACTTCTTAAGTTCAAATGGGATAAAACATGGCAATGTAATTATTACTGGTAATATCCCAGCTGGTTATGACACACAACTAGTCACCAAATCAGCAACTATAGGTCATTTTTTTGATCAAACACTTAAGCATTCTGATAATTTGTATGCAGAAACTATACTAAATACAATTGGCTTAAAAGAAAAAGGAATTGGCTCAACTAAAGCAGGTACAGAAGCCGTCCAAAGTATATTGTATAAAAAATTAGGCTTAGATACCTCTGCTTTGACTATGTATGATGGATCTGGACTATCACATCTTGATAGAGTTACACCAGAATTTATGGTGGATTTTTTGACCAAAACTTACAATAGTGAAGTTGGTAAACAATTCTATAACTACCTTCCAGCATCTGGAATAAGTGGTACAATATCATACAGAATGGGTGGTAAATTACTAGGTAGAGTTCATGCAAAAACAGGTACTTTAGCAGGAGTATCAACACTATCTGGATATGTCTTAACAGCAAAGAACCATCGTATATCATTTTCTATTATGCTCAATGATCTTAATCACTCTGATCGCTATAACGCTCGAAGATTCCAAGATAAAGTTGTAGATGTTTTTTATAGGAATTTATAATGAAAAAAATACTAAAATTAATCTCTATTATGGTAGCCGTAATTCTTTTAGGCTCATGTTCAACTGAACCACCCAAAAATATTAATAATGCATGTAGCATAATTCATCAATACCCAGACTGGTATTATGACATGATGGATTCCTATGATCGCTGGGGAATACCTTTGAATGTCCAAATGGCTTTTGTGCGCCAAGAATCATCTTTTAGGGCTGATGCACAACCTTCAATGCAGTATTACTTTGGATTCATCCCTAAAGGTAGAGCATCTAGCGCATACGGTTATGCACAAGCTCTAGATGGAACATGGGAACATTATAAGAAAGAAACTAAGCAGTCTTTTGTTTCAAGATCTGACTATGCTGATGCCGTAGACTTTATTGGTTGGTATTTGAATAATGTTCATAACAAAACTGGTATAAGCAAAACAAATACTTATGATCTATATCTTGCCTATCATGAAGGTATTGGCGGATATAAAAGAGGTAGCCATAGAAATAACTCATTCTTAAAGAACTATGCTCGTAAAACTGCAGATGTTGCCCAAAAATATGCAGTACAACTACAAAACTGTGAAGTACCACGTAAACCTTTACTTTCATATATTTTCTAAAGGTAAGTTATGGAATCAAATATATTTAAACATATCGTAAATATTCGTTTTGCTGACACTGACAAATATGGACATGTAAATAATTGCACCTACTTTAACTACTTTGAAGAAGCCCGAACAACTTGGGCATATGAAAACACTGAATTAATGAGTTGGGCTACACAAAACTCAATTCAACTAGTAATCACAGAACAAACTTGTAAATATATACTTCCCCTACTACACCCTAATAGAATAGAGGTAACACAATATATATCAAAAATAGGAGCAGTAAGTCTTGAATTTGAATATGAAATACGTCTAGTAGGTGATGAACAAATTATTACAAAAGCAAATACAAAACTTGCCTGCTATAATTCAAAAACACATAGATTACAAAAAATACCTAGTGAACTAAAAAAAATGATTTTAGAAAAAAATGATAGAAATAAATAAACAAGCTCTAAAAAAATTAGAAAAACAAATTCTAAGAAAAACCGCTCAAGCTATAAATCAATACAACATGATTGAAGATGGCGATAAAATAATGGTTTGCCTATCTGGAGGTAAGGATTCGTATTGTCTACTTGAGATGCTACTTCTTCTTCAACAAAAGGCCCCTATAAAATTTGATATTGTAGCTGTAAATCTAGATCAAAAACAGCCCGGTTTTCCTGAAGAAGTTTTACCTAATTATCTTAAAACTAAAAATATAGAGTTTCATATTATTGAAAGAGACACTTACAGTGTTGTCAAAAGAGTGATACCTGATGGCAAAACAACATGTGGATTATGCTCGAGAATGAGACGTGGTATTCTATATGATTTTGCTGAGCAAAATAATATTACTAAAATTGCTTTAGGGCACCATCGTGATGATATTATAGAGACATTTTTTTTAAATCTCTTTTATAACGGCTCTATTAAGTCGATGCCAGCAAAGCTCTTAAGCGATGATAAACGCAATATTGTAATTCGTCCTCTTGCTTTTGTGAGTGAAAAAGAAACATTAGAGTACTCTCAATTAAAAAACTTCCCGATAATACCTTGTAATCTATGTGGCTCTCAAGATAATTTGCAAAGAGTATTCATAAAAGATATGCTTAACAGATGGGAGAATAATAATCCTGAAAGAAAAAATGTTATATTCAAAGCTCTATCAAATATTTCTCCATCTCAAATGTTAGATAAAGAGCTTTTTGATTTTTTTAATATCACAAAAGATGATATTCGAAGATAAATAAGGAGATAAGATGAAACTAAAAAAAATAGTTGCAATAATGTCGTGTACTGTCCTAGGAGTAGCAATAGGTTCATGTTCTACCAAAGAAACAACTAATGAGACCAAGCCTCAAGCTACAGCAACCAATACTCAAAGCGTAGTAGCCCAAACGCAATCAAACGATACAACAAAAAGTAGTTTAAAAATGAATGCTGATGCTAGTTATGTAGTAGGTTATCAAGTTGGATCTGGTATTGCTAGACAAGATTTTGGATTGTATGACAAACAAACAATTGCAGGTTTTGCTGATGCTATCAATGGTGATAAACCTAGAATTTCTGAAAGTCAAATTAGAAGAAATATGGAAACTCTAAAAGATAGGATGATTAAAAAGCAGCTAGATATAGCTAAACTAAATAAAGTCAAATCAGATGAGTTCATGTCACAAATTGCTAAAATGGATAATGCTGTCAAAGTAAATGATGGAGTTTACTATCAAATGATTAAACAAGGCGATGGCAAAAAACCTTCTGCAGATAGCACAGTAACTATTGCTTATAAAGGAACAACTCCTGTAATAGCATATGAAGATGATAAATCTAAGCTTAACGATGTAAAAGAAGCTAAACTTATTGGACCAAGTTTTGATTCGAGTGAGAGTGCTACTTTCCCTCTTAGAAATCTAATAGAATGTTGGAAGGATGCTATTCCTAAAATACCTAATGGCTCTACATTTGTATTATACTGTGCGCCAAATAAGGCATATGGAACTAGAGCTCCTGCAACAATAGGACCTAATCAGGCGTTAGCTTTTGAAATTACGCTTAAGGATTTTAAGTAATATAATATTCTTTAAATTATTAACTTTTTCTTTTTACTGCTAGATCACATAGTAAGATCATAGCTTGTTTATACTCTGATTCTGGCAAGAAACTTATTGATTCTTTTGCTTTATCAGCATATTGACATGCAACTTGATAAGAGTATTCAACTGCTCCACTACTTTTGACGATATTAATAATTTCGTTTATATCATAATGTCCTTTTTCAATGGCATCTTTTATTTTCTTTTGTTCAGCACTTGAAGTATTTGCTAGGGCATAAATTGTTGGTAGCGTCATTTTTCCCTCATCAAGATCATCACCAATATTTTTACCAAGGCTTTCTGCATCAGAAACATAATCTAATACATCATCAGCTATCTGAAATGCATTTCCTAAGTAAACACCATAGTTTTTAATACTATTTTGAAGTTTACTATAGCTTTGCTTATCAAGACTAATTACTCCTGCTAACTCACATGCAGCTTCAAATAGTTTAGCAGTTTTACAATATATTACATTAGTGTAATCTTCTTCTGACAATTCAATATTTCTAGCGTTTAATAATTGAAGTACTTCTCCTTCAGATATTTTATTAGTAGCATCTGCTAATATTTGCATAATTTGCATATTATCTAGACCCACCATCATTTGAAAAGCTCTAGAATATAAAAAATCTCCAGTTAGTACACTTGCAGCATTACCAAAAACATTATTAGCTGTCTCTTTGCCACGACGTAAGTGTGAGTCATCAACCACATCATCATGTAGTAGAGTTGCTGTATGAATAAACTCTATAATTGCAGCACATGCTAGATGATCATTACCAGTATAATTTAATGCTCTAGAAAATAGCATTACTAACAAAGGTCTAAGTCTTTTGCCACCACTATTTATGATATAGTGACTAATTTGATTAATAAGAACCACTTCTGATGAAAGTGAATTAATTATAAACTGATTATTATTTTCAATATCTTGTTTAATCAAGTTCTGAATATCTTTTAAGCTTTGCATTTATTTATAATTTTAAGACTTTTGGTTAGTTAGATTTAAGAATAAAGTAGCAGAATATATTTATCAACTATATTTACTTGATATTATCTAGTTGTCTTCATCTTTTGAAACCCTAAAGTGTTTTAATATCTCTTTATCTTCTGAGGTTAAAGACTGATCTTTACTATTAGCGCCATCATTAAAACCTTTAATAAACTCTTCACAATTTAATTTATTTATAGCAATCATTTTTTTAAGTTTTGTTTTATATTGAGTTGCAATAATCATTCCAACTTCATAGGAATCTTTATCTGAAATTTTATTTATATCAGGTTTATGATCTAAAATATTATCATCAAAGCCAGAGATGAAGTCTTTTTTAATAATTTCTTGATTCATAGCACTAAAGCTTTTATGTGAAGCTTTACCTAGTGCATCACCAATTGAATAAGCTGTATATGTTTTTGAGGTATTATCCACTGCAAATACCTGAGAACTAGCACCTAAAGCTAAGATACACACTAGATATCTAATAATTTTTTTCATGTTTAAACTTTTTTCTAAAAAATACTAATCACTAATTCTAACATAAAAAATATACTAGCCTATAATTCTAGTTCATAGAAGTTTTTAATATTTGCTTTGATATCACTCCTTTATAATAAAAATATTGAATAATTTGTATAGATACTAAAACAAGTAAACAACTAGATACTATTACAGATACAATAGGCCATCCTAAAAATATAGCACTATTTATATCACACATAAGACTAAGCACTGAAAGCCCTAAGTAGAAGATACTAAATCCTTCAGCTTGTTTTTGGCGAAAATTTTTATATATCTGAGGTATCCAATATACATTGTATATAACACCACTAATTGACCCACTCCATAACAAAGTTTGTTGACTTAGTGATACAAACTTACCTATATATATGATCATTAATAAAAATATCAAAATGAAAATAGTATGTATAAGTATATTCTTCTGTCTTCTATCATTAAGAATTTGAAATTGTTGAATAGTTAAAAAACTTAAAAGAATAATATCAACCAAAATATATTGCCACTGCATATTAAACCCTACTGCGTATATAAGATCTAGAGAGTTAGCAAAAATCATTAAAGAATGAGTCCAGAGACTAATTTCAAACGTTTTATGTTTAAACTGATTATGGATAGTTTGTGGTAAAAAATGAATAAAATATATTACTAATGATATGTTTAAAGTTATGTAGCCTAAATATTCCATGATTAATCTCCTATTATTTCAAAAATAAATAATAAGAGTTTGAGTGATATTTCTTATATAAAAAAATAATCAAACAAACTCCCTACGCTAATACTAATTAGATCAGGTACAAAGGGTTATTTTCTCAGCTATTCTTTTTTTATAAAGATAGCACCCCTGTTGTCTTCAAGGCATTAATATAGCATAGTCAAGGTTAGTTTGATATATCTAATCGGCAGATTAAGGCATCATTTAGACTACCATCAGTTTTTTTATAATAATTTTTACGCTGTGATACTTTAATAAAATTGAGTTTATTATATAGAGATATAGCTTTGGTATTATTTATATCAACCTCTAAAAATAATTCTTTAACTTCTTTTTTTGCAAGATGATTAATTGAGTATTTCAAAAGCTTAGATGCTACCCCTCTACTTTGCATAGCAGTATCAACACATATATACAAAAGTTCTGCTGTTTCAAATATATAGTTAAAAATAGCAACAGCAACAAGCTCACTATCAATCATTAAACCTAAAACGGTGTCATTAATTAATGAATCTTCGATTTGTTTATATGACCAGCTAAAATCTTTATCAGTAGCTCTTACTAGCTGAATGGTTTTTGTTAGAAATGTAATATCAAGCTCTAAAATCTGCATACTTGTATAAGTTTGATAATATTATTTTTTTATTTTGGATATCTAATAACTTATAATCGTTACTTATAAAATCATTTTCAGCAATATTAATTCCTTCTAAACTATGGAAAGAATTAATATTGTTCGTTTTATATATACATACATTAGATTTAAAAAATAAATTAGTAACAATTTGTTTTAAAAAGCTAATATCTAATTTATCAGTTAATAGAATATTTATTATCTTAGGACTATCTACTTCATTTGAGTAGATAATCTCCAAGCTTTTTTCTAAAGATTTTGTGTCTTCTAATTTTTCAGTTATTATTTGTGTTTCAATCTGCTGTGTAAACCTATACTCTGGCTTCAACTCCCAGACATCAATACCAAAAATATCTTCTAACTGACGTACAAAATCCATTATTTTTTCTCTAATCTCTCAACTAATTTTTTAGGGAAGCTATATTCTTTTAATTTAACAGACTTTCTTAGTCTATTAACTTCAGAAGGATTAAGCTCCAATGTTTTTCCTCGAGAAACGAATTTAGGCAAAATAATATCACCGAATCTAATTCTTGTCAGTCTACTAACAGTAACACCAACCGCTTCAAACATTCTTCTGACTTCTCTATTACGTCCTTCAGACAAAGTTACATAATACCAAAGATTTGCACCCTCACCGCCAGAGAATTTTATATTATTAAATTTCGCCATGCCATCTTCTAATTGTATGCCCTCTTTAAGTTTATTTAAAGTTTCATCTGATAACTCTTGACCATAAACGCGTACAGCGTATTCTCTTTCAATTTCATAGGATGGGTGCATCAGTCGATTTGCTAAATCTCCATCTGTTGTGAAAAGTAACAATCCTGTAGTATTTATATCCAATCGCCCAATCATTATCCAACGTGATTTTGCTAGCTTAGGCAATGAATCAAAGACAGTTTTTCTATCTTTCTCATCTTTACTAGTGCAGACTTCCCCTTCTCTTTTATGATAAATAATAACTCTTGGTCTAGTCATAGGTTGACCATAAGAGTGTAGAGCCTTTCCATCAAAGCTAATTTTATCTTTGTCTGTCGCTTTATCGCCAATAGTTGCGACTTTACCATTAACTCGCACTCTTCCTTGTTCAATAAACTCTTCAATTTTTCTACGTGAGCCAATGCCATATTTTGCTAATAGCTTTTGTAGTCTTTCTGGAGTGTTTTCAGTATTTTGATTAATTCTACGCATTTTTATCGATATCCTTTTGATCTGCTGCTGAGAAGAATTTATCTATATCTTCATCATTATAGTTATTAGAAGATAAAACTAATCTTACAGCTGCAGCTTCATTTTTATTGTTAGCGTACTCTGCTAACTTTAACCTCATGTCTAAAACAAGTTTATTATTAAAGAACTGAGGATCATTCTTCATGCTGTAAATGACTTTATAGCATTCTTTATATTCACCTCTTTCAAAATACATCTGTGCTAATCTTAATTTAGCAGCTTTATAGTCTATTCTAAATTTGTCAGCTCGTTGCATATATGCTAAAGCATCATCTTTCTTGCCTTGTTTATACATACATTGAGAATATAAGAATAGTGTTTGAGCCATATCATTATTATTTGGCATAAATAAAGCTTTCTCAAAAAGTTCTTGCGCACGACTATAATCTTCCTTTTCTGTACACAAAAATTGTGCATAAAAGTTCATTGCTTCATAGTTCTTTGGATGATTATCAAGAGCTTTTTGATAATATTTTTCAGCAATAGAGTTTGCTCCAATGCTTTGATAATAATATCCTCCAGCATAATCTACAATAGCTAAGTTTTGATTATGATTATTTGCTAGTTCTTGTGCTTTTATAAGTTTAGTCTTCGCCCTTTCAAGATAACCTTCTATTGAATAAATTATAGCTAATTCAGAATTAATTTTAGTTGCTTCTTCATAGTTAGCCTGAGGAAAAGAACCGCCTGTAACTGAATACTCCGCTTGTTCTGCATTCTGATTTTTTACTTCATTCTGATTTTGTGAACTAGGATTTTTATTATTCACATTACTAGAAGTCATACATGAAGCTAGCATTCCTGATAATATAGTTGTAGCTAAAATCTTTTTAAAATTAGACCGCATTTTTATCACCAAGCTTCTTTAAATATCTTTCTTTTCTTTTTGTTTTATCCATGACATCGCCAGCTAACTGTCCACAAGCAGCATCAATATCATCTCCCCTAGTTTTTCTTACTGTAGTAACAAAACCATTGTGTTGTAAAAACTCTTTAAATCTATGAATACGATTGTTGCTAGGTTTTTTATATGGTGTACCCGGATATGGATTAAAAGGTATCAGATTAATTTTAGCTGGTACTTCACGAGATTTTAATAACTCAACTAATTGTTCAGCATCTGATAAATTATCATTGATCTCTTCCATTAATGTATATTCGAATGTTATGTGTTTATGCGGGCCTTTTTCAGCATAAAGTTTGCACGCTTCTAGAAGCTCATCTATATTATATTTTTTATTAATAGGTACGATTTCATTACGTAAGGAGTCTGTAGGTGCATGTAATGATACAGCCAAAGAAACTCCAGATTGTTCAAGTAGATCATATATTCTTGGAACAACACCAGATGTACTAAGAGTAACTTTGCGGCGTGATAGTCCGTATGCTAAATCATCCATCATAATATCCATTGCAGGGACTACATTTTCAAAATTCATCAATGGTTCGCCCATCCCCATCATAACTATATTTGTCACGCTAAAGTCATGCTCACCATTATTTTTTGATAGTGTTCTAGCTGCTATCCAAAGCTGTGAAATAACTTCAGCTGATGAAAGATTTCTATTAAATCCTTGTTTACCAGTAGAGCAAAAACTGCAATTTAAAGTACAGCCAACTTGTGATGATACACAAAGAGTACCTCTTCCTTCTTCAGGTATAAAGACTGTCTCAACTGCACTTCCACCAACATCAATAAGCCACTTGTGAGTACCATCTTTTGATGCTTTATTAAATACAACCTTAGGAATGACTATTTCAGCATTTTCTCTTAATTTATTACGTAAATTCTTTCCAAGATCAGTCATGCTATCAAAGTCAATAACACCCTTTTTATGAATCCACTTAAAAACTTGTCTTGCATGAAACTTCTTCTCACCTATCGAAATAAAAAAGTCTTCTATAGCTTTTTGATTTAATCCAAGTAAGTTTATTTTATCTTGTTGCATTGAACTTCTCTTTTGTATATAAAATTATTCGTTATACCCTATATCACCAGGTAAAATATTATCATTTTCGCGTGTCAAATTAGCAAAACTTGCAAATTGGCCATCAAAGCGGACATGTACAGTACCTATAGGGCCATTACGCTGTTTACCAATAATTATTTCACCTAGATTTTTATTATCTTCTTTATCTTTATTATAAACTTCATCACGATAAATAAACATAATCAAGTCAGCATCCTGCTCTATCGCTCCTGACTCCCTAAGATCTGACATCATCGGGCGTTTATCCTTACGGTCATCAACAGCCCTATTAAGCTGAGAAAGTGCTATAACTGGTATATCAAGCTCTTTAGATAAAGCTTTGAGTGACCTTGATATCTCAGATACTTCAAGTGTTCTATTAGTTTCGTACCCTGGTATTTTCATCAATTGAAGATAATCTATCAATATCATAGAAAGACCACCATGCTCATTATACAATCTCCTTGCTCTTGAGCGCATTTCAGCAGGAGTAAGACTTGATGTATCATCAATGTATAATGGCATCTCACTTAAAGACTTCATAGCACTAGTAATCTTGACCCAATGAGCATCATTTAGACGATTACATTCTTTCAACAAACTCATCTCTACACGTGCTTGAGAAGCTAACATTCTTGTTACTATATCTTCAGATGGCATCTCTAAACTAAAAACTAATACAGGCTTATCTGCAATTTTTGCAACATTTTGGGCTATATTAATACCTAGTACAGTCTTACCCATTGAAGGTCGGGCAGCAATAATACCCATGTTAGCTCTTTGTAAGCCTGATGTCATTTTATCAAGATCAATAAACCCAGTAGATATGCCAGTCAACCCGCTTCCTGAATCTACAATAGCACTCATTCGATCAACTAGTTTAGGTATGACAGATTTAATTGATTCAGGTCCTTTTACTAAAGTCTCTCTCTCTTTAGCTACATCAAGTATTCTACTTTCAGCATAGTCAATAACTTCATCAGGATTTTTTGAGTCTGAAGAGTATATTTTTTGAACTATGTCATTAACACTAGCCTGTAGACTTCTTAGCTTAGCTTTGTCCTTAACTATATTTGCATAGGTCTTAATATTTGAAACTGCCGGTGTATTTGTTGCCAAGTCAATAATATATGACTCGCCTCCAGCTTCAGATAATAGACCTTCAGTAGCTAAATATTCGCTTAAGATTAAAACATCAAACGGTGTGTTTGATTGATTCAAAACAGTAATTTGTTTGTAGATAATTTTATGCCTTTTATCAAAAAAATCATCAATCAAAAGAAAATCTTCAACTAGCTCTATATTATCATTATTTAGAAGAATATTTCCTAATATTGCTTTCTCAGCATCAACTGAATATGTAGTTTCAGCAACCTTAAATTGATAATCCATTGACATCAAGACCCTTATATACAAAAAAACCATGCCTAACACATGGTTTTTATATTAAATATAGATATTGTGTTAGTTTATATATTATAAAACTATGCTTCAGAAGCTACAACATTTACTTTGATATCAGCATCTACATCAGTATAAACATGAATAGTAAGTTCAAACTCGCCAATAGATCTAATCACACCTTCTGGCATACGAACTTGACTCTTCTCAATCTCTTTTCCAGATGCTTGCGATACAGCTTCAGCAACTTCAGCAGTACCAACAGAACCAAATAACTTACCACCTTCACCAGCTTGAGCTGCGACTGTGTAAACCTTGTCTTTGATAGCTTCAGCAGTAGCAACAGCTGCATCAAATCTTGCTTTTTCAGCTTTTTCTAATTCAGCTTTTTGTGCTTCAAAAGTTTCAATATTAGCTTTAGTAGCTTGAACAGCCTTACCAAATGGGATAAGGAAGTTTCTAGCATAACCTGGCTTAACGTTTACGATATCACCTAATACACCAAGGTTTTCAACTTTCTCTTTTAAAATAACTTGCATTGTAATCAACCTCCGGTATTAGTTAAAGTGACGATCACAGTAAGGTAATAATGCTAAGAATCTAGCTCTTTTGATAGCTGTTGCAAGCTGTCTTTGATACTTAGCTGATGTACCAGTCACACGACTAGGTACGATTTTACCTGTTTCAGTAATATAAGCTTTTAACTTATTTACATCTTTATAATCAATTTCTTTTACACCATCAACAGTGAAACGGCAAACTTTACGACGACTCATCTTAAAATCCCTCTATTAAATTACTTCTTTTTCATTAGTTTCCATCATAATTGATGGCTCTGTAACAGCTTCTTTCTTAGAAATTACTAAACGACGTAAAACTGCATCGTTGTACTTTAAGTTTTCCTGAAGCTTCTCTAGAGACTCAACATCACATTCAACATTGAATAACACATAATGTGCTTTATGAAGTTTCTCGATAGGATAAGCTAGTTGACGACGTCCCCAATCTTCAAATCTATGGATTTTTCCGCCTTTCTCTTCAATGATTCCACGATATTTGCTAAGCATTGCATCTAGCTGCTCAGATTGATCTGGATGAATCATTAACACGATTTCATAATGTTTCATTTTGTAAACTCCTTCCGGTTTATCATTGTTAGTTTTTTACTGATAAGCTATACAAAATTATCTTGCATAGCAAAGAGCAAGTCATTATTTTACTACTTTAGCTAACTAATAACAATAGCAATTTGTAGATTATTACATTCTTACATCGCACTTTTCACAAAGTTTCTAAAAAGTAATTCTAAAAAGTTTTAATTATTATATTAAGTCACTTGAATTAGATTTAACTTTATTAGATAATACTAATATAATAAGTTGATTAAGGAACTCAGATATGAATAACGATAGCCCAATACTACCTTTACTTGGAGATATTTTTCCAAATCTTGGTAGTGTACAAACAACTCATGGCATTATGAATATCCCTGAAGATTTGAAAGGACAATGGTTCATACTATTTAGTCACCCAGCAGATTTTACACCTGTATGTACTACGGAGTTTGTTGCTTTTCAAAAAAGATTCAGGGATTTTGAGCAACTAAACTGCAAATTAGTTGGTATGTCGATAGATCAGGTTTTTTCACATATAAAGTGGACTCAATGGATACATGAAAATTTAGACATTAAAATACAATTTCCAATTATCGCAGCAAACGATTCTCTTGCTATGAAACTAGGTATGCTACACCCTGGAAAAGGAACTAATACGGTAAGAGCTGTATTCATAGTTGATCCACAATCTAAAGTAAGATTAATTATGTACTATCCTCAAGAAGTAGGTAGAAATATGGATGAAATTGTTAGAAGTGTCAAGGCTTTACAATTGGCTGATAAACAAGGTGCAGTTCCAGCTGGCTGGCCTAACAATGAGCTGATTGGAGATAGAGTTATAATACCTCCTGCCAATAATGAAAAAACTGCTCAAGAAAGACTCGAAAGTTCGGATTGTTATGACTGGTGGTTCTGTCATAAGCCACTAGAAAAATAAAAAAGATAATATATCTTATCCGTTTAAATATATACCACTCTCTCTAATTATTATCTTTTTCTTCTTCAATAAGGTTCCGATAGCTCTTTTGAAAGCAGCTTTGCTAATTCCAAACTCACGCACTATATCATCACGGTTAGATTTATCGTTAAAAGGAGCAGAACCATTATGCTCAATCAGGTATTTTTCTACTAACTCTGCATTTTTATCTAGATCTTTATGCACCAGCTGTAAAGACAAATCTATACGACCATCATCACGGATGTTTTTAATATATCCTTTGGTAGATTGTCCAAAACTCAATCTTCTAAACACTTCTGAAGAATATAATATACCCCAATAACTATTATTAATGATCGCTTTATAACCTATATTTGTTGAGTTAGCAATTACAAGATCTACTTCTTGATTTGGTTTTAATTCATCGTCAGCATAATCTGTAATAAATTTATTAACTTTTGATGATGCTGTAATACGACCACTAACTTTATCAAGATACAAATAAACAATATATGACTTACCGACTTCTAAAGGTCGATGCTGTTCTGCTAATGGTACAAAAAGATCTTTTTCTAATCCCCAGTCTAAAAAAGCGCCAATTTTTGTAATACTTTTGACTTGCAAATAAGCAATTTGACCAACTGTTGGGACTTTTTTTGTAGTTGCTACAAGCTCAGACTTAGAGTTATGATATAAAAAAACCTCTACAATATCATCAACACTTACTGTATCTCTAAGCTCCGAACTAGCAATACTTGCTGTACCAAGCTCTAAAGCATCTAAAACAAATCTATCTCGTGCTTTTTCAAGAATTTTTAACTTAGAATATTTTCCTATTGAAATCAAAATGCATACCTTTAATTTAAAACAATTCCAATATTATCATAGATCTTAGTATTTAATAACTGTTTACTAAATACAGTTATATGATTAAAACCCATATAATTATTAAAAAATTCTAAATTATCCAAACATATCTTTAAGTGCGGATATATTCTGTTTAGAATTTTGCTGACGAGTTTCTGCACATTCTTTTTCTGTGCCGACCCAATATAGATCGGATTCTGGTAATTCGTCAATAAATCTACTTGGAATAGATATCTGTTTTTCGCCAAACTTTTTACGATGTTTTGTCATTGTTATAGTCAAATTTTCTCTAGCTCTAGTAATCGCCACATATGCAAGCCTACGTTCATCCTCTATAGAGTCCTCTTCAATACTTTGTTGATGTGGCAAGATTCCTTCTTCCATACCCATTATATAAACTTTTTTGAATTCCAAACCTTTGGAAGCATGCATAGTTATAATTTGAACCTGATTATCATTTTTATCTTCATTATCTCTATCTAAAATATCTATGAGTAACATTTTATTAAGAACTGAAGCTAGCGATTCAAGAGCATTATATGACTCACCTTCAAGCTGATTGACAATCCATTTAGTAACCTCTATGACATTCGCATATCTAAACTCTGCTTGTTTCTCTGAGGAGCTAGAATCTATAAGCCACTGTCGGTATGAAATATTATCAATAAAATTATTAATTATATTTTTTAGCTCTTGAGCAGATATACTTGAATTTATCTCCTGCTGCGCATTAAGTATCAAATCTTTAAAAGATGATAATTTTTTTTTGGTAAAATCGCGTATTTCAAACTTTTCTAAATTATATAAAGTATGAAAAAAGCTACAGTGATGTTCACTTGCGTATTCTCCTAATTTATGAATAGTTGCACTACCAACTTCACGTTTAGGAGTATTCACAATACGCAAAAATGCTCTATCATCGTCCGGATTAACTATCAGCCTTAAATACGAAATGATATCTTTGATTTCTGATTTGGAAAAAAAAGAACTTCCCCCGCTAATTGTATAAGGAATTTTGTGCATTTGCATATATCTTTCAAGTAAGTATGCTTGATAATTACTCCTTATCAATATTGCATAATCAGAGTTTTTAGATTTTGTTTTTACCCTATCAAAGAAAATATCACTAGTTATGAATTGTGCCTCATCTTCATCGTTTGTAAGACTAATAACCTTAATTTGCTCACCATAATCTTTATTTGACCAAAGTTTTTTGTCAAAAATATGGCTATTATTTTCAATAAGCTTATTTGCAACATTAAGTATTCTACCTGTGGAACGATAGTTTTGTTCTAACTTAATAACTTTTAGGTCTTTGAAATCTTCTTGCAAATGGCGTAAATTTTCTGGTCGAGAGCCTCTCCATGCGTATATAGACTGATCATCGTCTCCTACAACAGTGAATTTATTTTTGTCCTGTGTCAAATACTTCAAAAGTTGATATTGTGATTCATTAGTATCTTGGTATTCATCTATGAGAATATATCTAAATTTATCTGACCATAATTTTTGAATACTTGAGTAATTTTTAAATAACTGTATTGGTTGAAATATAAGATCATCAAAGTCAAAAGAGTTATAAGATTTTAGATATTTTTGATATTCTTTATATATTAAAGCTGCTTGCTCTTCAAGATCATCCTTAGGTTGTATTTCATCAGGTGTGAGTAGAGCTGACTTCCAAAATGATATTTTTGACTGAATAAATCCTGCATTTTGTTTGGGTAACTGATACTCTTCATATGCAATATCGTATATTAATGCAAGTGAATCATGACTATCGAAAAGTGTAAAATTTTTCTTATATCCTAAATCAGAAAAATGCCTTTTTAAAATAGATAAGCCAAGAGAGTGAAATGTCGAAATCATTAAACCTTTTGATTTTTCTTTATCAAGTCTTGATTTAACACGCTCTTGCATTTCTTTGGCTGCTTTATTTGTAAAAGTAACTGCTAAAATACTTTTAGCAGGATACAAAAGTTGTTCTATTAGGTAAGAAATCTTTTCAATAATTACACTAGTTTTGCCACTGCCTGCCCCTGCTAATACTAATAAAGGTGTACTAGTATACTTAACAGCTTGTTGTTGCTGTTGATTAAGATTATTTAGCATTTAGTTATGATTACTTCATTTTCTAGCTGATATTCAACTTCTGTTGCTTCTTTATGAAACACTACCAGCATATAGCAAACATCCTCAATATAAACCCTATTTACAACATTTGCTAGAGGTTTGCCATCACTAGTTTTTAAATCAAAATCTTGAATATTTGTATCAGATTTAACAACCGCTAATTCTTTTTTTAACTTAGCTTTATAGTGCATCCTCGCTATCACCTCTTGACCCATATAACAACCTTTGGTATAGCTGACAACTTTTTCTATATTATCAAGATCTAACTCTGCTGGAAGAAATTTCTCTACATTAGCTTGATCTATAATTGCAAGCTTGTTTAGGATATTGATCTTTTGTATTTGTTCATATGCTATTTCAGACTTTAAAGCATCTTTGACTAAAATATCATGATTTAAAAACCCATTATCGGTAAAAAACAATGAATAATCTTCATTAACAGCAAAACTAACTTTAGAAAACATACCATACTTTTTTAACCAAGAAAGTAGATTATCTATAACAGTTTGCTCAACTGAGAGTAACAATTTCTGACTAGAAACATATTTCACAAAACATAAAGAAATAATTCGTCCTTTTAAATTAGCAAAAGTAGTCATCAATAAATTATTATCATCAGATAGCTTAGTTAAATCAGATGTTACCAAACCTTGAAGAAATTTTATGGTATCTATTCCACTTACTTCTAAAATTTTAAAATTGTTGTATTGAAAATTCATTGGGAACCTAAACTAATTAAATAATTGAACTAGTAGATTTTATTATATTTAGATAATGTTAGCAATTATGTTTCTAACTAGAAGTTAGCACTAGAGCCGCCGATACCTCTTGGCTGACTATTTTGAAAACCACCTTTAGGACCAGACAGCATCATCTGTCTATTTAATGCCCTATCATCATCACTAATTGCCAAATTACTATGAATATTTTTAGGTGCTGGAGTAGCTAGATCAGATAAATTAGGATTATCATCATCAGAGTCTTCATCACTCTTTGATTTTTTTTCCTGTGCGTTAGTACTTCCCCAACCCTTTTTAGTACTCATATTACGAGATTTACTGCTTGATTCACCGGGAATTCTCATATCTTCCTCTGTGATACCTAGTTGATGTTTTTTAGGCATTTGTGAAGCTTGACTATTTTTTTGATTAATCATTTGACGTTGAGAGTGTAGTTGCGTCTCACTTCTAGGATTTAAGTACTCTTGATCATCATTAGCAAAAGAAACAAATGGAGCCATAAAAATAGAACTCAATGCTGATACTAATAAAGTTTTTTTCATATTAACCTCTTAATTATAGATATTTTGTTATTATATTTTCTAATTCAACGGTGTCTTTTGCGAACTGTCTAATTCCTTCTGCTAACTTATTAGTCGCCATAGGATTTTCATTCATCTGCCAGCGGAAATTAGACTCGGTAATTTGTGGTACTTGTGTACTTACATCATTAGATTTTTTTAACTTAACTTCTAATTTCTCGAAATTATTTTCAAGCTCTTCAAGTAATACCGGTGATATAGTCAAAGCATCACAACCAGCAAGAGCAACTACTTGATTAGCACTTCTAAAACTTGCTCCCATAACGATTGTTTTAAACCCACAATCTTTGTATAGCTTATATATCGATTTTACAGAGTTAACACCATCATCGTCATTCACATCAGGAAAAGCATCAAGTTTGTTTTGTTGCATTTGCCAATCTGTAATTCTTCCTACAAAAGGTGATACCAAATAAACTCCAGCCTCAGCACAAGCCTGTGCTTGAACTTTATCAAAAATAAGTGTCAAATTACAATTGACACCTTCTTTTTGTAAAAGTTTAGCGGCCTTTATACCTTCCCAGGTAGCTGCTATTTTTATCAAAACTCGATCTTTTGATATTCCATGAGATTCATATTTTTTGATTATTTTTCTAGCATAATCGATTGTTTCTGCAGAATTAAAAGATACTCTTGCATCTACTTCACTAGATACTTTGCCGTTAATCACATCCAATATTTTTATTCCAAAAAACACCAGTATCTCGATAGCAATCTCTCTAATAAGCTCATCCCTCTTAAGCTCAGGATTATTCTGCTTAAACTTATCTATAGTATCTATAACTAATTTAGAGTATTTTGGATCTTTAACAGCTTTAAGTATCAAACTAGGATTTGTAGTAGCATCAACAGGTTTGTATTTCTTAATCAACTCAAAATCACCAGTGTCAGCGACTACCATAGTTACTTCTTTAAGCTGTTCTAATAACGATTTTTGCATAGTTTTTTTAATAAGATTTTTACACTTCATTAGTAAAGTATACAACTTCAAGAGTATTAGTAAATAAAGTAAATATTAATTATTTAAAATTTATTTGCTGTATTTCTCTTCCAACATTTTAAACATTGCTCTAACACCCATCATTTCTCCACCTTTTGGTTTACCTGGAGAGTTAGCAACATTCCAAGCCATTATGTCAAAATGAATCCAAGTGGGAGCATTCTCAATACCTACAAAATGCTCCATAAATAGTGCTGCCTTTACGGCTCCAGCAAAAGTTGACAGTTCACAGTGTGATATATCTGCGAATTCTGTTTCAAGATTTTTTCTATAACAATCAGCTAATGGGAGTCTCCAAGTCTGATCTTGCTCGATTTCCCCATAATTATAAATATCTCTTGCAACATCATCATTATTACAGAAAAATGCTGAAATTTTATCACCAACAGCCACTCTTGCAGCTCCTGTTAGAGTTGAAAAGTCTATTAAATATTCTGGATTTTTAGTAGCCTCTTCATGTAGTGGTTCAGCTAAAATCAATCTTCCTTCAGCATCAGTATTTGTAACTTGAACAGTAGTTCCATTTTTCATTTTAATGATATCACTAGGGCGATATGACTTCGCATCTACAGCATTCTCAACTGTAGGTATTGATAGAGTTAACCTTAATGGGAGATTATGTTTCATAATCATATAAGCAAGACCTATAGCGTTTGCAGCACCACCCATATCTTTATGCATCAGTAACATAAATTGCGATGCTTTTATATCAAGCCCACCTGTATCAAAAGCAACACCCTTTCCCACTATAGAAACTTTAGGGTGATTTTCATTACCCCAATTTAATTTAACTAATCTTGGGGGCCTATGACTTGCTTTGCCTACAGTATAAATACCCATATACCCTTGATTTTTTAGCTCTTCTCCAACTATTTCCTTAAAGCTGGCATCAAATTCTTTAGCAATAGATTTGATAATATTAGAAATATCTTCAGGACCCATATCTTCAGCAGGTGTTGTAATCATATCTCTAACAATAAAAGCTGCTTCGACTGTTGTTAATATGTGCTTATATTGTATTGGTAAAAATAATTTTACATCTACACCTTGTTGATTAGACTTATATTTTTCAAACTTGTAACTTGATAACCCGAAACCAATATAATGCAATGATAAATCAGAAATTTCTGAATATTCTATATGATAATTACCTTTGCTTAACTGACTAGACAAAGATGCTAAACTATACATATTTTCACAAACAATACAGATAATCTTTTGAATACTTCCCGATTCACCAGGTATAGCTATTATTTTCTTATCAGCAAACTGTTTGATGAAATTTTGACTAAAAGAATCTTGCTGACTAAGCCAGTTATCAAAATTAGCCTTGTGTATTAGATAAATAGGCTTAGAATCAAATTCTTTTTGTAAAGAAAAACATTGTAATCTCGTTGAAATATGCATAACTTTATAGCTCCACATCTTGATTTAGTATTAGCCAGTTATTAAAATCTTGCACTGTACTTGATGTAAAAATACCGGCTGTTTTATATAAGCTCAAAAAGCCCATAATATAATCAAACTCAGTATTATTTAACTGAATTAGAAACTGATAATAATTGTTTAAAAGTATAAAATACTGAGTAATAGTTGTTGTTCCTTGATCATACCTTTCTTTATATTTTTCATACGCAATTTTTGCTGCTGCAACAGACTTACGCAATGATTCTATCTCTTTCTTTTTAAGCTCAACAAATCTAAAAGCATACATAGCATCATTTTGAGCGACCCTTCCTGTTTGAATCATATCAAATTCTGAGGACTGATAATCATACGCGGCTTTTTTTAGTTCAGCATAGTTGGTACCACCAGCAAAAATATTCCAAGTAAGATTAATACCGAAATAAAAAGCATTAACAGTACCTTTTGATGGTAAGAAATTATCAAATACTGGATTACCTAGTGAACTAACATCATTAAAACCAGGAGAATATTTAACTTCAAAATTAACTTTAGGCATAAATGAGCTAGTGGCTGACTGATAATTATAGTAATTACTTTCTTTTGTATGCATAGAACCTAAGTATGATGGACTACTACGCATTGTAAGCTCTTCCCAACCTTCCTCGGTATTAGGTGATGGCTCTTTTATTTTAAAATCATTACTATACAAGACAACATCATCATCATTATTAGTAAACTTACGTAATTCAGCACGTGCAACTCTTTCTTCTCTCTGAGCAGCTGCATAACTAGCTTCTGCAATATAATAGTTTGCCTTTACTGTTTCGTAATCCGCAATATCAGCCGTGCCTGCTTTAAATTTACTCTCTAACTCATTTAGGCTTTGTTTGTTGGCTTTTAAATTATATGAAGTATATTCAACATTTTTTATCGCCTTAGCTAAGTTAAAATAGGCATAGCTTGTATCATACAAGAATTGTTGATAATTTGTTCTATAGTCTTGTTGAGCAAACTGAGCTACTTCCTGAGCTGACTGAAGATCTTTGTAAGCTCCATAATCATATAAAGGTTGTGTCAACGAGACAAGCCCTTTAATTGAATCAAAGCGACCACCAGCAATATCACCGTCGGCCATAGTTCTTTGATCTAGTATATTTGTAGCTTTTATAGATCCTCCAATATCTATACTTGGTAATAATCTTCCAAGTTGAATGGCTGGATTCATCTGTCTAGAATCTAATTGAAACCCTATAAACTTATATTGCGGTGAATTTTGTATAGACTGTTTTACTGTATCTGTATAGTCAGCTACAGTATTAGCTGCAGCACTAATACACGAGCCAAAGATTCCAATAAATACCAATAAATGTCTATACAATCTTTTCAAGAGCAAACTCTACTTTTTTATGTTAATTGAAATATACTTTTCTAAATCACTTAGAGCTTTATCAATATTGGTAGAGTTATTACCGCCACCTTGAGCCATATCTGGGCGACCACCACCTTTGCCATCTATATAACCACTAAATTCCTTAGCTATATCTCCGGCTTTGATTAATGATGTTATAGATTTACTAACTCCAATTACAAACTGCACTTTATCAGCATTTATAGTACTTAACACTGCTACCATCTTATCATTTTTTGACTTGTAATCATCAATTTTTTCTCGCAGTGTTTTGATATCTACACCTTCTAAATTAGCTATTATTAATTTGATACCGTCTATTGAAGACTCTTTAATATCGCTATTTGCTCCTGATAAAATATCTTTTTTAAGTTTAGCAATTTCTTTTTCTTGATTCTTAAGCTGCTCTAACATTGACTGTAGTTTATCTAATAGGTTAGAGTCATTTGACTTGGTAATTTCTTTTATTGCTGCTAGTTTATTTTCGATAGCAAAAGTATGCTTTATAGCTTTATTAGCTGTTATTGCCTCTATTCTTCTGATACCAGATGCAATACCACTTTCTGACACTATCTTAAATAAACCAATATCTCCAGTATATGCAACATGAGTTCCTCCACAAAGCTCAATAGAGAAATCTCCCATTGAAATCACTCTGACAATATCTCCATATTTCTCACCAAATAAAGCTTCTGCTCCTAGAGATTTGGCTTTTTCTTGAGATGTTTCTATAGTAGCAACAGGATAGTTAGCTCTGATTTGTTGATTAACTAGAGTTTCGATCTGTTCAATTTCAACACGTGATATAGCCTTATCATGCGTAAAATCAAATCTTAATTTATTATCATCAACAAGTGAGCCTTTTTGCTCAGCATGACTACCTAAGACAATCTTTAAAGCTTTATGTAATAAATGTGTAGCACTATGATTAGCAGCAGTAGCAAGTCTTACTGAATCATTGACCCTCGCGGTTACTTCATCATAAGTATTTAGTATACCCTTAGATAGTTTACCAATGTGTAAAACTGCTTCACCAGATTTTTGCACATCCTCAACTATAAATTCAACACCGACACCTTCTAAAACACCTTTATCACCAACCTGACCGCCAGATTCAGCATAAAACGGTGTTCTGTCAAGAACTATAACAGCCGTGCTTTCAGCTTGAATTGTATTAACAGGTTGTCCATCTTGATATATCTCAAGTACTTTAGCATCTTCAATTAATGTCGAGTAGCCTCTAAAATCTGACTTTGCTTGTGAATTAATAATGCTGTTATAATCAACATTGAACTTCCCTGCTTCTTTTGACCTTTGCTTTTGTTTTAGCATTTGCTCTTTAAATGCTTCTTCATCAACTTTTAGACCTTTCTCGCGAGCCATATCAGCAGTCAAATCCAAAGGAAAACCATATGTATCATAAAGTCTAAATGCTATATCTCCAGAAATAGTATCACCTTTTAGACTCGCAATTTCTGTATCAAAAATTTTGATACCATTTTCAATAGTCTTTAGGAACAACTCTTCTTCTTTTATAAGAGTCTTTTCAATAAGTTCTCTCTTATCTATTAATTGAGGATATGCTTCACCCATTTGGTTAATAAGCTCTGCTAGTAATTTGTAGAAAAATATATCCTTAGCGCCTAGTTTATTACCATGACGAATTGCTCTGCGAATAATTCTTCTTAGAACATATCCTCTACCTTCATTCGATGGCAAGACTCCATCTGCAATTAAGAAAGCACATGAACGTATATGATCTGCCACCACTTTTAAAGAAGGTGAATTTATATCATCAGCATTAGTTACTTCTTGAGCTTTTTTAATCAACGCTTGAAATAAATCTATATCATAATTACTATGAACATCTTGTAGTACTGCTGCTATTCTTTCTAAGCCCATTCCAGTATCAACAGATGGTTTAGGTAAATCCGTAACTGTACCATCAGCATGACGATTAAACTGCATAAATACTATATTCCAGATCTCGATATATCTATCTCCATCTTCATCTGGAGTGCCAGGCAATCCTCCTGCAACCTCTTCACCATGATCATAAAAAATCTCAGTACATGGACCACAAGGGCCAGTATCACCCATTGACCAAAAGTTATCATTTGAGTCTATACGAATAATTCTTTCTTTTGGTAAACCAATATGATTGTGCCATACATCAAATGCTTCATCATCTGTTGCATATATAGTTACCCATAATTTCTCAACAGGTAATTTGATCTCTTTAGTCAAAAATTCCCATGCAAAGCTGATAGCATCTTTTTTGAAATAATCACCAAAACTAAAATTACCTAGCATCTCAAAAAAAGTATGATGTCTAGCTGTATAACCTACATTATCCAAATCATTATGCTTACCACCAGCTCTAAGACACTTTTGAACTGTAACAGCTCTAGAAAAATCTCTTTTTTCTAATCCCAAAAAAACATCTTTAAATTGCACCATTCCAGCATTCGTAAATAATAAAGTATCATCACCAAATGGTATTAAAGATGAACTTGGTTGATGCGAGTGGTTTTTAGACTCAAAATAGCTTATAAATTTATTACGTAACTCTTTAGTAGAAATCATAGTTTACCTTCCAGTAGATAGCGCTACAGATATTTAAATTAAATTCAAAACAGCTAGTATTATAAACCATTTTAGTAAACAAAATAAACTCTACCAATCGCATTTGAATATAAATAAGTATATAATCGTAAATAAGTTGTTGATTTTGTGTAAGTTTTAAAATGAAAAAAAAGATATTTATCTTTTCAGTAATTATCAGTGTAGTAGTAGCAGTATCTGGTATTGTATACTATTTTCACTATCAGTCTGAACTTGAAGAAAAAGCAGCTGAAGCAGCCGCAAAAGAAGCGGAAATGCCAAAACCTCATGACTACTGTTTAATCACGTATTTAGAATCTTCTGATAATGGTAAAACATGGCATAAGACTAATGTAACAACAGGCAAAAAGCCTATGTTCAAAGCGCAATGCTGGAAGAAGTATATCCAAATTCTAGATGGTTTCTCAGCTAGTATAGACAAAAATGGCCAATGGTGTAACAAAATTGATGATAATAAAATAATAGCTCACCCGGCTATGTACTTCTCAGATCAACCTTTTGAGTCTAAAGATGAGTTAGCGCCGAAAGTAGATACTCCAAACGAAACATTACAAGATAATAAGGCTAATTAATTCTATTTTGATAAACTCTCATAATAACGCTTAAATATCTTGTTAGAAAATTTATTATCCTCATTAGAGATATTGTTAATAATCTCTAGATGATTTTGACAATCTATTAAGTTGCCTTCATACAAAAATCTTAAACTATTTTTACATTTCAAATCTTTCGGATAGGTATTTTTTTTGATCTCATACCATGATGATAAACGATTAATATCATCTGATGATACTATGAACAAATGTTTCTTGACTCGTGTAATAGCAACGTAGAACAATCTTCGCTCCTCTTCGATTGTTTCATCACAAGCCTTAGAGTTTTTTTCACCGAAAAAGCCACCTTCTGTAGCATCATGTACAACAACATAATCCCATTCTAAACCTTTGGCTCTATGCATTGACATGATCTGGATCTGATTCGGATCATTTTCACCCTGCTGGTTTGATTTTATGTATAGCTCATATAAAAGTTCAATAAATTTTGATAATGAACTTTTCTTACCTTTAGCAAAACTACTCATTCCATCTATAATTTGTAATTTAGATTTGCTTGAGTGCGTCTCTCCAGAGACTTTAGAAATTTGTTTTTCGAGATCTAAAGTTTCTAATATAAAACTTATAGCTCTTTCTGACTTTTTAATCCGAGTATTATTAAAAATAGCTCTCCAACTAGCCGATACTGCTAATATATTTTTTTCTTTAAATGGTTTATCAACTGTTTTGGTCAATTCTGAAATTATATTCATGCTAGCTGAAATATCTTGAGCTATTTTATTTGCCAAATTTTGTTTAACATCTTTTTTTAGATATAGTGACGGATAATCAAGCATAGCTTTTATAAACTCAATTCGTTGATCGATAGTGTGTTTAGCAAAACCCCTACCCTTGTTAAATAGCATCAAATACCCATATATAGCTTTAAATAGATTTTCACTAAAAATATTCTTATCTGCAACCACGCTATAAGCTAGATCATGATACAGGCAGCTTAACTCAAATACCGTTGTTGAATTATACTTACGCACAAGAATAGCTATATCGCTAGCTTTGACACCACTATCAATCAATGCTTTAAGTTTAAGGACAACTTTATCACTACTATCGAGGATACTAATATCAGTTGTTTTATTTAATTTAGGGTATGTAATACATAGATTATCATGGCGTTTTTTATTATTAGTAATAATATTATTTGCCATCAAAGATACTAAATCACCATATCTAAATGTGTAAGATAAGCAATATTGTTTTACATTTTTAAAATCTTTTTTGAAACCTTCTAACATGTAATATGGAGTAGAGCCACGCCATTGATATATTGTCTGATCAACATCTCCTACGGCCATAACATAAGTGTTTTGTCCAACTAAACACTTCAAAAAAAACTGTTGTGCCTGATTGATATCCTGATATTCATCTATGATTATATGAGAATATAAGCTACTTGCTTGAGCTATGCTATTTTTATCTTTTTCAAAAAGCTTTGCTGGAAGGTAAATCATATCATCATAAGTAATAGCTTTTTGATGCTCACATTCTTTGCTAAAGTCTAAAAACACTTTATCTAAAAGTTTTTTCTCTTTAGTATTAAGTTCACTGAGTTTTTTGTTAGTAAGAGATAAGTCTGATTTCAATAATGAAATATATTCTTTAAATGTTTCAACTCTTTCGTTATCAATATCTTTAGTTATTTTAAATTCTTTTTGATATAGCTTAAGTAGCTTTGAAATAATTGCATCTATTTCATACTCTTTAAGAATCTTATCTGCCTTAACAAATCCTGCTTTTGCAAAAGCTTGTAAGAAACTATTTCCTAATGAGTGCATTGTTCTTACGTTAACTAACCTTGCAATATCAGCTTTAATAACCTTTTTAAGTCTCTCTGCAAAATCAAGTTGAGCTGATTTGTTATACATTAGAACCAATATCTTATTTGGTGGAACTTTATTGTCAATTAGATATTCAATTCTTGCTATTAAAGTTTGAGTTTTTCCACTCCCAGCAACTGCAGAAACTAAGGCATGTTTATCTAAATCATGAGTTATTATTTTTTGTTGTTCAGCTGTATATTGCATTTAAAAATTCGAATTTGATTATTTTTCTTGTAGATCTTTGGCAAATAATCGAGAGACAAGATATACCAAGGTTAAGACTGCTTGCTTAACTATATTAACTATTATCTTAACTATTTCTAGAATAGTTATACCTAAGTATTTGAAATAGTTGAGCATATTTACTTTTGCTTTCTTATCTTTGATAAATTTAAAAGGCGCAAATACAAATAACAATATTGCAATCATTACAATATAAGAAAATATACTCCCTAATATCTGCTCATACCATTGAGCAAACCTATAAAATAAAACCAAAACTATCACAGTTAAAATAACTAAAAGTACGAATAGAAATAGATTCTTATTCTTCATCTATGATCTCCTGAAACTATTTGTTTATATAATGATATCATTATTTAAGCTAACTTATGTTATAATCTTAGTCCAAATTTATGAAACAATAATTAAAATAATTCATGACGACTGATCAAAGACTACAAATCGTTCTAGAAGCTTTAGATAATTTAAAAGGCCAAGATATTCAATCTATTAACGTTGAGCATCTTACTGATATGATGGATAACATAGTAATTACTACAGCATCATCTACTACTCATGCTAAATCACTAGCAAGAAATCTAGAACAAGAACTTAAAGATAACAAAATTACAATACTAGGTATTGAAGGCGATAATAAATCTGACTGGGTTTTAGTTGATATCGGTGACATTGTTGTACATATAATGCTAGAAGAAACTAGGGAACTTTACGCACTAGAAAAACTTTGGGATATCAAACGCAAAGAAGACTAATAATGAAGCTAAAGCTTTCTGCAATGCAGTGGCAACAAGTACAAAATTTTGCTACTGATAGCCTTGGTTTATCATCTATATCTAAAGCTGACTGCGATTTATCTGAATATATTCCTTACTATAACAAATGGATAGAAAATAACTATCATGCAGATCTTGAGTACATGATAAAGCATGGCTCAAAGAGATTTGTTCCAAATGAATTAGTACCTGGCACTAATAGCGTAATTGTTGCCACATTAAACTATCTTAACAGAACTATAGCTATCAAAAATGAAGTTAAGAGATTAAAATCCTCAACAGATATTGCAGAAATATCTATATATGCTCACGGTAGAGATTATCACAAGGTAATGAAGAAAAAACTTCAACGATTAGGTGAGTATATAAATGAGCTTACAGGTGATCATCAATTCAGAGTTTTTACAGATAGTGCTCCAGTACTTGAACGTCCGCTAGCTGAAAAAGCAGGATTAGGCTGGCAAGGCAAAAGCTCTATGCTTATGAATAAAATACAAGGTTCATTTTTCTTTATTGGTGTAATTTATAGTAATCTTGATTTGTCAGATTTACCTACTCTTCCAAAGCATCAAGATTCTTGTGGCAAATGCCAAGCATGTATCAAACTATGTCCAACTGGAGCAATTCAACATGGTAAAATGATTGATTCGCGAAAATGTATCTCGTATCTAACAATAGAAAACAAAGGATCTATACCTCTAGAGCTTCGAGATAAAATTGGCACAAGAATATACGGTTGTGATGATTGTCAATTAGTTTGTCCTTTTAACAATAATGCTCCCATAACTAGAGAAAAGGATTTCCAACAGAGAGATTTTTTAATAAATAAACCTCTTCTTGAACTATTCTCATGGACTAGAAAAGATTTTGATAAATATACACAAGGTTCGGCAATCAGAAGAATTGGTTATGATGCTTGGATAAGAAATATAGCTATTGGTATCGGAAACTCACCATATAAACTAGAAAATATACTATCATTAGAAAATAAGAAAAATGAATTTCTAGACAAAGAAATTGTCTTGGAACATATAAAATGGGCTTTAAATAAACAAATTAATCTAAGTAAAATAGATAAATGATTGTGATTTAATGCCGGTTTGTTAGAATAACTTAGGATAGACATTTCCAAACTAAAGGAGAAATTAAATAATGAAATTAACTAAAACTCTATTTTTAGCACCATTAGTTGCTGGTTCACTTATTGGTGGTGCTTTCGCAGCAGCAGATAATCAAGATGATCTTAGCTACTCTGTTGGCTATACTATGGGACAAGCTTTAAAAACTCAAATGGATCAAAACAACATAACGACAGATAACCAAGAAGTGGTTAGTGGTCTAACAGATGGAATATCTGGAAGCAAGTCTAAACTTACTCCAGATCAAATGCAAAATGCAATGTTACAATTTCAACAACAAGCAGTAGCTGCTCAGAAAAAATAATTAAGGGAGCTAATTATAATGACTAAAAAGAAATTATTAAAGGCTTTGGCCGTTGCTGCAATTGCAACAAGCTTGGTTGCATGTTCAGATAGTTCAAGTAAAGATAAGTCAGCTAAGGATGCTGCTACAAATTCTGGATCTTCTGTAGCTACTACAGCTCCGGTTGTGCAAGGTACTGATACTGTTACAAAAAATGCTAGCTATACTATTGGTTATGGCATGGGTGCAACTATCGAAGCTGATAAAAATGTAAAATCATACAATCTAAACAATGATAAAATTATTGAAGGTTTTTCTGACGCTTTAAATGCAAAAAAACCAGCTATATCTCCAGAAGAAATAGCAAAAAACATGGATAATCTACGTAATAAAGTACAACAGAAAATGAGTGAGGAAAGAGTTTCTAGCTTCCTAAAAGTTAAAGATAGCATTTATGGCTCTGATCTTACACCTAAATCTGATGTAAAAGATCCAGAAGTAGTTGTATATGAGTTCTTTGATTATCAGTGTATGTACTGCTCAAAACTTGCTCCACAAATTGAAAAAGTAATGCAAGATAACAGTAACGTACAAGTAGTTTTTGCGGAATTCCCTATATTTGGTGAAAGAGCTCCTGCTTCTGAATATGCTGCTGAAGTAGGTACTGCAATATATAAATTATATGGTGCAGATGCTTATGTTAAGTATCATAATGGTATCTTCGCTACAGGTGAAGATGAGGGTAAACTAAAAGACTCTACTATTGATAAGGTTGCAGTTCAATGTGGAGCTGATTTAACTAAAGTTAAAAAGGCTATCAAAGATGATAAAATTGCTGATCATCTAAGAGATACTTTAAAACTAGGTTTTGAAAATCTAGGCATTCAAGGTACGCCATTCTTAGTGATTGCTCCAGCTGTCAATGCTAATGCTGATAATACAACTGTAATAGGTGGTTATACAGATGCTGATAATATCCAATCTGCGATAGATAAAGCTAAAACAGCTCCAAAAACTGTAACTGCTACAAACAATACTACAGTAGTTACAACCCCTACTGCTACTGCTGCAGTAAATGATACTCAAGCTCAATCAAACGTAACAGAAGCTCCAGTAACAGATTCTGGTAGCTCAGTAACAGCAGATCAATCTAATAATCAAGATGATATTGAGGCATAATTAATCTTACATATTCTTTATATTACTTCTATTCTTAATCATGATATGTAACTACTAAATATTACCGACTTTATCTGTTAAAATATATCATCAAAATTAATCACTATAATTCTTATGTTTCAAATTAGAAAAGGTAGCAAATATCTTGTTTTCTTTGTTGTAATCTTTGTGGCACTACCACCCTTTGCTATAGATGCTTATATTCCTGCTTTTGGTAATATTGGTAGTTTCTTTAATGTTGATGTAAATAAGCTCGCTATTACTATATCTACATACTTTATAGGTTTTGGTGTAGGTATGTTTTTTTGGGGTGCATTATCAGATAGTTTTGGTCGTAAAAAAATACTTATTATTGGTATGCTTATTTATATAGTAAGTACTATCTTATGCTCATTTACACATAGCTTTGATACTTTGATATTAATGAGATTCTTACAAGGTCTTGGAGACTCTCCAGCATCTGTTGCAGCTATGGCTATACTAAAAGACTGCTATAGAGGTCAAAGGTTAGTAAAAACTGTAGCAACAATGGTTATGATATTTATGATTGCACCAATAGTTGCACCTATAATAGGCAGTATTATTATTTACACAACTGGAAGATGGCAAGATATTTTCCATTTCTTAACTATCTATGGTGTTATTTTGTTGGTTATTACAATAGTTATGCCAGAAACTCATCCTATACATAAACGCTCTAAGAGCTTAGCTAGAAGCTTTAAGGTATATCTCATTCATATAGCTAACTTACCATTTGTCATCGCAGCTCTGACGGGAGCCCTATGTTTTGGTGCATTGTTTAGTTTTATTAGTACATCATCAAATCTAATTATTGAATATTTTCATCTTGGGTATACTCAATACTGTATATTGTTTGCATTAAATATGTTTGGAATAATCTTTGCTGGTAACTTTATCAAAAGAAAACAGACTGCGCATAATCAAAGAGAGCTTATTATTATTGGTTATTACTTGGCTATAATAGTAATATTACTTAATATATTAAACTCTTATTTCTTGAATGATATTTACATATTTATTGTATTAAACGCTCTAGCAACAGGCTGTTTTGCACTAGTGAATATTATAACAACATCAAAAGCCCTTGATATTCTCAAAGAAGGTTATGCTGCTGGCAATGCGATAATTAGACTAGTTAAATTTATGGTTGCTGCTTTGGCGGGTTTTTTCTTAAGTTTTCTATCAATATCAAAGCTAATGGTCGGTATCCCTGTTCAACAATTAGCATTTATAGTAATTTCAGTTGTCATATTCATGGGTATTAAAAATAGACTTTTCGCCAATTAAAGATGTGTAATAATTTGATTTAAAATATTTTTTTACGAGTATGACAATATGGTAGTGTCCCTTTCTTCATATAGTAGTCTAGATGATAGTCTTCCGCTACATAATAAGGTTTAGCCTCTCTAATATCTGTAGCTACCTTGTAGCCTTTATCACTAAGTTCAGATTTTATATCTTCTGCAATCTGTTTTTGTTTATCATCATAATAAAATATAGCCGATTTATATTGCTCGCCAATATCTGGACCTTGGCCATCAACCTGCTCAAAATCGTGTATTTCAAAGAAATACTTTAAAACTTCTTCTAAAGATATTTTTTTCTTCTCAAAAATTATTCTAACAACTTCTAAATATCCAGTATTCCCTGCACAAACTTTTCTATAATCAGGATTTGGCTGATCTCCACCACAATATCCAGATTCTGCAAATACAACTCCATCAAGTTTTTTCATGTAATATTCTACACCCCAAAAACATCCTGCAGCTACAATAATCTCTTCTGTTTCTCCCAGACTTTCTACTGGTACAAAATCTACAGATGCTGAATTCACACAGTAACGTGTATTTAACTTAGTATATCCTTCTCCATGAAATATATGTCCAAGGTGGCCATCACAATTATTACATAGAATTTCTGTCCTTCTGCCATCAGCATCGGGTAATTGTTTTACATTATTATCAATATGAATATCATAACTTGGCCAACCGCAAGTTGAGATGAATTTGCTATCAGCCTTGAATAACGGCGTACCGCAATTACGACAGATATATGTACCCTTTTGATCTAGATCATTATATCTACCTGTAAAAGGATGCTCTGTATCTTTGTTAATTATTATCTCGTATTGATGTGGTGTTAAGCTCTTCGTTTTTAACATTATAATATTCCTAGCTGTTAAATATTGTTAATAATTATCATATAAACTCAAAAAAATGTATATTCTAATCTACAATATTTATATGATATTAAAAGCTATTTTTTAGCACAATATTGGAGAAATTGGTATGAATTGTAATATAAAAAATAAAGACTACATCTCACTCGCTGCATTCATAATAGTTATTTTGGGTATAGGTATGTCTGTTGGGGCTTTAACCGCAACAAGTATTCCAACATGGTTTGCAAAACTAAAATATCCCTTTTTTGCTCCGCCTAACTGGATATTTGCTCCAGTTTGGACGATTTTGTATATTATGATTGCAATATCTGGATGGCTAGTATTCAAACAAAAAGCTCTTAGAGAAAAGGTATTTATTATCTACGCAATACAGCTAGGTTTAAACTTCTTATGGAGCTTTATATTTTTTTGCTGGCATAATATTGATTTAGCTCTTTTAGAAATTTCTATTTTATGGATATTTATTGCATGGAATCTTAAAATATTTATGGATATAAATAAAGTTGCTGGATATTTGCTTATACCATATCTTTTATGGGTAGGTTTTGCATGGATACTTAATCTTAACTATGCGATGCTTAATTAACAATATCCTTATCTGCAACAACTAGGTGCAAATAGTGCAAATGCTTATCATATTGGTTGACAATATCTGCAATGACTTGGTCTTTTGAATACCCCATAATATCATAATACTGACCTCCATGACTTAGAAGTACTTCTACCCTATTATAATTACCTAATTTTGACTGATATGATCTTAGCATCACACTATATATAAAATCTTCATTACCTTCTATTGAAATAGCTAGTTGGATATGATCATGGTCTTTAATCACTTCTGTATTAATACCATTTTTTTCCATTTCAGTTGCAACCTCAATTATGGCTGTTGTAACATCTTTTTGTAAAAACTCTATAGCCTGATCTTTTGATGGTTTATGAGCAATAGCTTCTAATCTTTTCTGCCAAGATGTGTTTGCTTTTGCAAATTGAACAACAGTTGAATGTGTCTCAATACTTTTAAGCCTTAGATAATCTAATCTTAAAGATTTAATTAGTGAAACACACATCAAAAATAAAATAAACAACAATGGAAAAGCACTAATTATAGTAGCTGATTGTAAAGCTTGTAAACCACCTGCTAAAATTAATGATATTGCAAGTAAACCGCTAAGTACTGACCAAGCAATACGCTGTAATGTTATTGATTGTTTGGCATTACCTGTAGCTAAAATATCTATAACTAAGGCTCCACTATCAGCAGATGTTACAAAAAATGTCACTATTAAAAATACTGCCAAAACTGATAATAGTGTTGAGAATGGAAAATGTTGTAAAAATTCAAATAATGCTACGGGTATATTATTATTCGCGGCATCTATCAAAGCTTCACCATTACCATTCATAGCTATTTCAATAGCAGAATTGCCAAAAACAGTCATCCATAAAAATGTAAACCCAACAGGGATAAACAATACACCTATAGTAAACTGGCGAATTGTTCTACCTCTAGATACTTTGGCAATAAACATTCCAACAAATGGCGACCAAGCTATCCACCATCCCCAATAAAATAATGTCCAACTTTTTAGCCATTCTTGATTTTCTTGATTGTAAGCATACAAATTAAAGGTCTGATTTACTATAGTACTTAGATAGTAACCAATATTTTGAATATAATCGCGTACCAATACTGATGAATTACCCAACAATAGTATAAAAACTAGTAATAATACTGCCAATATAATATTAAAATTACTTAGTGCCTTAATGCCTTTTTCAAGTCCTAATCCTACAGATATTGTTGCTAATGCGACTATAACTACGATATAAATAACTTGCATATTTACAATATCTGGTAAACCTGTCAAAAAGCTCATCCCCGCACTCACCTGCATTGCACCAAATCCTAGAGATGTTGCTACACCAAACAATGTTCCTAGTACTGCAAAAACATCAATGGCATGACCTAAGGGACCATATATATGTCTGCCTAATATTGGATAAAGTACCGATCGAGGTAATAAAGGTAAATCATGTCTATAAGCAAAATATGCTAATGATAAACCTACAATTGCATATACTGACCATGCTTCTATACCCCAGTGGAAAAATGTTGTATTCATAGCTTCTTTAACAAGTACTAACTCATCTGAAGACATATTAGGAGGAGCTAAAAAATGCTTCAATGGTTCTGCTACTCCATAAAACATCAAACCAATTCCCATACCCGCTGCAAACAGCATAGCAAACCATGAAATATTAGAGTACTCAGGTAAATCATGTTCTTGACCTAACTTGATATCACCAAAGCGACTGAACATTAGGATCAAACATAAACATAAAAAAACACTCATTGCCAATATATAAGCCCAACCAAATTTTTCTAGAATTAAATTTTGTAGATTTTGGATATGACTAGCAAATTGATTCGGATAAAAAATTCCTGACAATGACAGGACAATAGCTAAAATAATAGCAGGATAAAAAACTGGAGCATAAGCACCTTTTTCTCGTTGCATAATATTCCTATTTTTTGATAACAGTTGTATTACCTTAACATTTATAACTACCTATATCAAAAATACATACCGTAACTATTTATTCTAAGTACTAAAAAACATACAATATCTAGCAAAATATTATAGCTAATAGCTTAATGAAAAATCTAAGTCAAAAATTAATCAAAGAAATAAAGAAGCTTCACTCACCTCAAGGTAGAAAAAAATCTATCTACTATGTTATAGAAGGATTAAGATGCTGTGATGAAGCCTTATCAAGATTACCTAAAGAAGACTTGATTGCACTATTGACAACAGAAAATACTGATAGCATTAGCTACCCTGTAGATAAAAAATATATTCTCTCTGAAAAAGATCTTAATGAATTGACACAAACACAAAACTCTCAAGGAGTGCTAATCTTAGCCAAGAAAAAAGATACATCATCTGATTTTGAATTTAAAGATGATTTCATACTAGTGCTAGATAGAATACAAGATCCTGGTAATATTGGTACTATATTGAGAACTGCTATAGCAGTTGGTTTGACAGAGATTGTACTTATAGATGGTACCGTAGATCCTTTTAACCCCAAAGCTATAAGAGCCGGTATGGGCGCACAATTTAGTCTGAAATTCAGATATTTTGAAAATCTAAGTGCTGTAAGAAATCACCCCACACTAAAAGAACGAAAAATTTGGCTGACAACACCACATGAGGGAGTTTCTTGTTATTCTGAAGAATTTAAGTTGAGTAACAGTGTCTTAGTCTTTGGAGAAGAAGCCAATGGTATAGAGGACTTTTCAGTAGGTGAAAAGACAATGATTCCTACTCTAAGTAATATTGAATCTCTAAATGTAGCTCAAGCGGCTACGATATATTTATTTGAGGGTCTAAGGCAAAAAATGCTAAAATAAATGTACAAAACTAAAGAGGAGAAGTGCCATGAGCAAATGTAAAACACATCAAAACCACGAACATAAACACCAAGATAACTGTGGTCATACAAGAATCAAACATGGCGATCATTACGACTATCTACACGATGGTCACCTTCATCATGAACATAATGGGCATTACGATGAACACACTCTAGATGTCACAACTAAGAATCCTGATGAATGTAAACCAATCAAAGATGAATGCTGTGATCACGTACATGGTCCGGATTGTGGTCATGAAGCAGTACCACATGGTGATCACATAGACTATATTGTTGATGGTAGATTACATCATCGTCATGGTAATCATTGTGATGATCACGGTCCAGTTGAGGTTATTAAAAATAATAAAAAATAATTTAGAACCTTACTTTAAATTAAGCTCTCAATATTATCAATCTCGAAATCATTATACTTATCAAATATTTCAACCAGTTCTGTTGGGATTTTTGCAGGTCTGCCCTTCTGAGCATTTATCATTACCCACAGAGTATCTGCTTTACACAGTAGAGCTTTATCTGACTTTCTATAAATATGATATTTTCTAAATGTAGAAATTTTAGTAATACTCTCTACCCACGTAACTACAGCGATATCATCACCTAAAAATCCTTGCGATAGATACTCTATAGTATGCTTCTTAGCAAACCATGTAAGTCCTTGAGACTCCGTTAAGTCAAAAACCTTATTAGCCTTGACATGCTCAATAGCCACATCCTGCATCCATTGAAGATAGACAATATTATTAAGATGATTATTTGGATCGATATGTTCAGGTAATACCTTAGTTGACAAAACAAAGTATTTTAACTGCTGATTCATTTCTGACCTAAGAACTCAAGCAAATCACTATAACCACCAATCTGTTTATCATCAATAAATATTAAAGGTGTAGTTTCTAAATTATACTTATGTTTAAAAGCATCTGTTTCAGCTCTAGTTTTTAAAATATGGTCTTCAAAACACCAACCCTTTTCTTCAAATAACGCTTTTGCTTTTAAACCATACGGACAAGTTTTTTCTGGTGTTACCATTCTGTATAAAACAATCTTATTAAACTGTTGAGTCATTCTCTTATATTCCAAAATAATGTAGTATTAATATTGTAAGTATAGCACCAGCAATGAAATTTGAAAGGTAAGATTAATATGTGTACTAATGTTTTTATAAATAAAAATCAATACAAAATCGAAGCAAGATCTATGGATTTTCCAATAAATATTGCCTTTAAAAATGGTTGGGGTTATGTCGGTATTGAAAATGTAACAGATGTTGTAATAGATGCTGATAAAATTCCTGAAAGCAGAATCGCTAAGTGGACTTCAAAATATGGTTACTTTTGTAGATTAGGATTTGAGAGTTATGTAACAGATGGTTTAAACACTCAAGGCTTTTCATATAGTATCTTGTATTTAGATGGTACGGTATATCCAAGTTATGATGATAATGATAATAGGCCTGCACTAGCGGTGTATGAGTTAGGTAATTTTTTGTTAGCTATGGCAAAAGATGTAGCTGATGCTCTTAAATTAATATCTGAGTATCAGATAGTGAATAGTGCTGTAAAGTTAAAAGATGGCATATATATAAAAAATATTCCTCTTCACATGTGTCTAAGAGATGCTAATGGCAACAGTGCTGTGATAGAGTTTATTGACGGTAAAATGTACATTCATAAAAATGCTGGTAATGTCTTAACTAATGCACCTACTTACGAATGGCATCTAAGCAATATTGAAGAATATAAATCACTACTACAGCCATTAGTAAATAATAGTAATCCTAAATTTAGTGATAGAGTTATTAATTATGCTGATACAATTTCAAGCTCTCGTCCAGAAGTAGCTCAATTAGTTGGACTACCTGGAGATTTTAGTGCAGCTGCAAGATTTGTTAGATCTTATATATTATCTGAACTGATGCTTGAGCCAAAATCTAATAGAGAAGCTATATTTCATGCAGCATCAATTATTGCCAATGCTTCTGTACCACCTTATGAGAAATCTATGACACTATGGACAACTATTAAAGACCTCAAGAATCTAACTGTAGCATATAAAGATAATGCTGTATATCAAGGCACAGGTCCTGTAGGAGTTTATGCTATGAATATAGATAACGGTTATGTTACTTATGATCTAAATGCGATGAACTTCTATGCTATCCCGCCAGCTGAGCAAGATTCTGGGCTAAAAGTAACATCTCCGAATGAAATCAAACAGATCATAGATATGTCAGCTGTTGTTGGTTTAGAAAGACAGTAACTTCAAGATTTATTTGCGATACTTGGCTTTAATGACTTATTTATTTTTGTTGTTTTCTGATTGTTTCAGCTTAATTGGCATATGATTACAAAATGGCTCTTCTGCTAAATAGCTACCATGGATATTATAAGCTCTAGCTCTACAACCTCCGCAAATTTTGATAAATTCACATGAACCACATTTACCTTCATAAACACTAAAATCACGCATATCATGCATCACATCACTATTTTGCCAAATATCTGCAAATGATTTCTCTTTGACATTACCTGCACTCACAGGTAAATAGCTACATGGGTAAACGTTACCATCAACATCTAGCAAACAAATACTTTGACCAGCTATGCAACCTTTGCCACCACCAGTACCAAAGCTAAGAGCTCGTGATCGAACTTTTGCATTATCTTCCTTATTACGCTCAAATCTAATGCGATAATAGTGTGGCGCACAAGTTGGACGCACAAGCATATCTTGCTCATCAGCTTCCATATCATAGTGCCAATTTAGGATTTCTTGATAATCATCGACATCTATTAACTCTTGCATAAGCTCTTCGCCACGCCCTGTTGGCACTATCATAAATAGATACCATGCCGTAGCTTCAAGAGATTTTGCTAGTTTATAAACATCTTTGATTTCATGTTGATTGCGTTTGGTAAATGATGAATTTATCAAGAATGGTATACCATGTTTTTTAAATACTTTCGCAGCATTTACAGTTGCTTCAAAGGCGCCTTTTTGGCTTCTAAAATCATCATGTGTCTCAGCTGTAGCACCATCTATACTCAAAGATACTATACTTATCCCTGAATTTTTGATTTTTTCACAAATCTCATCAGTAACTAATGAACCATTAGTTGCTAGTGCCATACGTAAACCTTTATTAGCACCATATTTTGCTAGCTCAAAAATATCTGCTCGCAAAAGTGGCTCTCCTCCAGAGAGTACCAATACAGGGTTAGCAAATTCCACTATATTATCAATGATTCTAAAGCCTTCCTCAGTAGAGAAATCTGGATGTCCTACTACTTCACATTCTGAAGATGAACGACAATGCACGCATTTAAGATTACAACGTCTAGTTGTCTCCCATGCCATCCATTTAAGTTGATGTTTCACTATAGTTGCCTATCTAGGTATTATGAAATATTATAACAAATAAAAAACATCTCTAGAAAAGTAATTTTTAGTACTATAATATATATAGAAAATTTAATATATCAATAATAAGTTATGAAATTAAAAAAAGTTTTATTTGCTTGCTCAATTGCTATATGTTGCATCAGTTTAAATAGTTGTATATTAAAACTTCCTTTTCAAATTGTAGATGATGTTTTCCACGATATTACACCTTTTTAATTTAAGCTGAGAATTACTATAAGCATCTATTCAGATACGAATAAGATTATTAATATTTGTTAATTTTTATAATTTACTTATCTATAAGTCTAGTATATTAAGGTTATATATGTAATATTAATAATACTTAGTTTAAAACTAAATTTATGAAAATTATACAGGAGAAATGAAATGTTAAAGAAAGTCGCGATTGCTACAAGTATATTAGTTAGTGGATTAGTTTATGCTGCCCCTTCAGCAGACTTTGCTAAAGTAGAAGAACAGCTAGTTAAAAATGATAACTACTCTGGTCACTTCATCCAATCACGCAAAATTCAAGGTTTAGATAAGCCTATTCTTGCATCTGGTGAATTTGAGCTATCTAAGAAAGATGGTTTAGAGTGGAACCAAGAGAAACCGTTTAAATCTTCTCTAAAAGCAACAAAAGATACTATCACAATTAAGACTGCAGATAGTCCAAAATCTGTATTTGGTGAAGAAGATAGCCCAATGGTGTTCTCATTCACTAAGATATTCTTGTCTGTATTAGAGGGTGACTCAAAAGTAATCTACGATAATTTCAATACTAAATTCAGCGGTACTACAGATAATTGGACATTAGTACTAACTCCTAAGACTGAATTACTATCAAAAGCTCTTAAAGAAGTAACTCTAAAAGGTGGTGAAACTATAACTTATGTAGAAGTAGTTGATGCTCAAAATAACGTTATGGACATACAGTTTAGCGATATCGAAATTGATTCTTAATTAAATCTCATGCTAAAAACTAAGTTTTTTCTTAGTTTCGTTTTATTTTCTATATTTACAACAGTTTTTACTTTTAGTATGTCAAATGCTCAAAATAGCAAAAACTCATCTAAAATTATCAAAGAAACGGCTAATATTTCTCTAAATATTGCTGGCTCCAACTACGATATTTTTTATCAAAAATCTAATCGAAGTTTACCAGTAGTTATCGTAGTACATGGTTTCTCAAGATCAAAAGATAATATGTCTGGTTGGGGGAGTTTCCTTGCAGATCATGGATATTTTGTAGTAGTACCTAATCTACCATTTTGGGCTAATCATAGTAATAATGCTGAGTTTATATCTGAGCTAATAAACTATATCTATAGCAATAGCGATTATAAGAGCATTATAAATAATGATCTTGCTTTGGTTGGTTTCTCTGCTGGAGGATTAGCTACTTTGATAGCGACATCAGAGAATACTAGGGTCAAGCTTTGGATAGGATTAGACCCTGTAGATGTAGGCAATCTTGGCTCTCAAGCCGCCAAGAATATAAATTGCCCAACCTATATAATAGCTGCCTCAGCAAGCGCATGTAATGCCAATAATAACTACAAAGACTTCATAATAAGTCTAAAAGATAATACTCTTGTCAAAATTGATGGAGCTGTCCATGTCGATGCTGAATGGCCAACTAGTAGATTCGCTGAGTTGTTCTGTGGTAAATCCACCCAGCAAAAAAGAGAAAGATTTCATGATGATGTGTTGACGATTTTGGATAGAAGTTTTGAGAATAAAAGTTAAACATAAAACTCAAAAAGATATTAATAAGTTTCAGTAGCTAGAATATTTGGTATACTACTGTTGGCAAAATTATTAGTAACGTAATTATTAATAATGTCTGTTTCAGTAGCTAGAATATTTGGTATACTACTGTTGGATAAAAGTAGATATCAATTTGCACAAATCAAAGGGTTTCAGTAGCTAGAATATTTGGTATACTACTGTTGGTGTTCGACATCTAAATAAATTTCTTTTTGCTCAAAGTTTCAGTAGCTAGAATATTTGGTATACTACTGTTGGAGAATTGGTTTAGATCTTAAGGATTTGAGCGTGTGTTTCAGTAGCTAGAATATTTGGTATACTACTGTTGGCGTTAAATTTTACCTAGCCCACAAGGGGCAAATAATGTTTCAGTAGCTAGAATATTTGGTATACTACTGTTGGTCAAAATTTATGGGAAGTATTTATAAATTTAGGGTCTAGATAACTTTAGCACTAAATTTTCTTACTAAAGTACACATGATTTTATATAAATCATTATCTTTGTTATTCCACCTAAATTCACACTCTTTTAAATGTAAAACAAACTTATCATCACTTAATCCGTTAAATTTTGCAAGTCTTCTTTTAGAGAAAGACCAAAATGACTCTATACCATTAACATGGTTTTTACCACGAGCAAACTCATTGTGAGAGTGATAAATACGATAGTGATCATAACCGTTTAGAATAAGCCCATCATATGCTTTCCAGCCATCAGTATAGATTGTGCTGCTTTCGAGTATTTTGCCTTGTATTATAGGCATTAAGGACTCTTTAGAGCAGTTTGGTACAATAGAAACGTAGACTTTATTATGTTCATCGCGTTTTAAAACACCGAATACTGGTGTTTTACCAACTGCACCACGACCACGTTTACCTCGTACTCGTTTAGCTCCAAAATAAGACTCATCTAGTTCAAACTCTCCAGTAGATGCTAAGAATTTTTCATCAGATAATAGAATTATTTTACGAAATCTATCAAAATAGCGGTTAATTGTTACTCTGCTAACATTAGTTATTTTACTCGTATTTGTCGCTGTTAAATCCAAGCAGAAACACTTCAAAATCTCTCTAATTTTAGCATCTGAAATATGCGAACGTTTTTTATACCTTCCAAACATAGATAAAATATAGCTCCATCAATGATTTTTGACAAGCTAAAGTTATCTAGACCCTAAATTTATTAAGTTTCAGTAGCTAGAATATTTGGTATACTACTGTTGGTTGACATAACGGGAATAGCAAAACATGCCCTTCCAGTTTCAGTAGCTAGAATATTTGGTATACTACTGTTGGAATGGTACTATTGTAGGTGCTACTCAAGTATCTGAGTTTCAGTAGCTAGAATATTTGGTATACTACTGTTGGTTATCATCGCCATATAAAAAATCTTCATCGTTTTGTTTCAGTAGCTAGAATATTTGGTATACTACTGTTGGTTTTTCCTAAATATAGTGAAAAGGATTCTCCATTTTGTTTCAGTAGCTAGAATATTTGGTATACTACTGTTGGAATTTTGAAAAACTTGTTATTGACTTATTTTTAGAGTTTCAGTAGCTAGAATATTTGGTATACTACTGTTGGAGGAATTATTTCTAATAATAGTATCAAGTAAAGGGGTTTCAGTAGCTAGAATATTTGGTATACTACTGTTGGTTTCTACCAAGCTTGAATGTATTAATGCTTAAACAGTTTCAGTAGCTAGAATATTTGGTACACTACTGTTGGGAAAAAAGAAGAAAATCATACATTTGGATTTGATGGTTTCAGTAGCTAGAATATTTGGTATACTACTGTTGGGGTTTAGGTGTGGGAAGTGCTACGCTACACGCTAAGTTTCAGTAGCTAGAATATTTGGTATACTACTGTTGGAAACTAAAAAATTGGAAAGCTTCCGAGTAATCAAGTGTTTCAGTAGCTAGAATATTTGGTATACTACTGTTGGCTTGTACAGAACCTGTTACAAAAAAAACAGTGTCGTTTCAGTAGCTAGAATATTTGGTATACTACTGTTGGAACGTACTTAGTTATGATCCCAATAACATCCCTAGGTTTCAGTAGCTAGAATATTTGGTATACTACTGTTGGAGAGTTTGAGAAGTAAAGAAACACTAAGAAATAAAGTTTCAGTAGCTAGAATATTTGGTATACTACTGTTGGCTCATTTGAGCCAATTAAAAAAGGTAGAAACCTTGAGTTTCAGTAGCTAGAATATTTGGTATACTACTGTTGGTATTGAAAGGGTTTGTGATAATACTTGGCGAAATTGTTTCAGTAGCTAGAATATTTGGTATACTACTGTTGGGTCAATACCAATCTTTAATTATTTTTTATTTTTTTGTTTCAGTAGCTAGAATATTTGGTATACTACTGTTGGCATAAAAGCATCTATCTTTAATTGTTTGTTTTTAGTTTCAGTAGCTAGAATATTTGGTATACTACTGTTGGAACGACCCCACCAATTCCAACGATCGCAACTGTTGGTTTCAGTAGCTAGAATATTTGGTATACTACTGTTGGTTTAGCTGTGTTATAGCTTATTCGCTGAGATAAAGGTTTCAGTAGCTAGAATATTTGGTATACTACTGTTGGCAGAATTAATGCCATAAAAGAATTGAATAAGATGCAGTTTCAGTAGCTAGAATATTTGGTATACTACTGTTGGTGTGATCATTCCGGCGGTGCTGTACAAGGTTTTTTGTTTCAGTAGCTAGAATATTTGGTATACTACTGTTGGAGATCGCCTTTTGTTATAGCATCTGTGTTGTCTGAGTTTCAGTAGCTAGAATATTTGGTATACTACTGTTGGTTCCAAAAAGCAATCGCACAACAGGACACTATCACGTTTCAGTAGCTAGAATATTTGGTATACTACTGTTGGTTTTGGCAGAAATTATAGGAACTCAGGCGGTGGTGGGTTTCAGTAGCTAGAATATTTGGTATACTACTGTTGGGTATTCAAGCAAATGCGACTGATGCTGAAACGATCGCGTTTCAGTAGCTAGAATATTTGGTATACTACTGTTGGATTCATACAACAGAGAGAAACAAAACATAACAACACGTTTCAGTAGCTAGAATATTTGGTATACTACTGTTGGTTCAAGACAAGTAATAATTAATTCAGGAGCTAACTGTTTCAGTAGCTAGAATATTTGGTATACTACTGTTGGTTTTTTGATTCGACAATGTCGAACTCTTCGACATCGTTTCAGTAGCTAGAATATTTGGTATACTACTGTTGGCACTTCATTACGTATTGGCGATGGAGGCTTATTCCTGTTTCAGTAGCTAGAATATTTGGTATACTACTGTTGGGTTCTATCCAGTAATAAATAATCAAATACAACCAGTGTTTCAGTAGCTAGAATATTTGGTATACTACTGTTGGACAATTCATGCTGGCGGTGCAAACGCTAGTGGAGCGTTTCAGTAGCTAGAATATTTGGTATACTACTGTTGGTATGGAAAATCCTAAGTTATCTATGGGACTGGTTGCGTTTCAGTAGCTAGAATATTTGGTATACTACTGTTGGCTCAAGGAAGAAATTCAATTACTTGTTCTGCCTGGTTTCAGTAGCTAGAATATTTGGTATACTACTGTTGGGTAAAGATTATGAAAATGAATTATTGTTACTTGGCAGTTTCAGTAGCTAGAATATTTGGTATACTACTGTTGGAGCCAAAATAAACCTAGTGTTTATAAGGCTTTGGGAGAATTATTGACTGGTATTTTTTCGCAAATGCCCTACTTGTCAAAAAAAGTAGACATTTTGCGAAAAAGTATCTAAAATAGATTTTGTACCAAATATTTAATGCTCTGTAATCATTTAAAAGTATTTTGAACGGACCTCTGTCTGACACGTCTGATTAATTTGAAAGCAAAAATTGCCACATAAGTGGCTTTTTTTGTTTGTGTAAATATGGATTTGATAGATATCCAATCAAGTTGGGTATTGCGAATGAGTTAATCATAAATACATCGAAATTCCCATGAAAATGGGAATCTTATAATTATAGAGATACCCAGTCAAGCTGAGTATTGCTGATTAGCTTTCCCTATACTTTACAATATTGGCACCTCGACAGGCTCGGTGATCTTTTAACAAGATGGCTGAACTCGGCGAACTTTTATATTTTAGCGATCATTACAAAAATTAAGATACTCGCATTGTATACATTGATGATCTGATGCCGATGAATCAGGCTTATTGCCGTTATCTAGTGTATTTATAATATCATCAATCACTCTATACAGCTTTTCAATTAAATCTTGAGTTATCTCTATTTCATAAGAGTTTTTATCAGATGCCAAAAATGCTATTTTGGATGGTTTATCAAAATATTCTTGTGCTAATAAAGCATAAGCCGCTATTTGTAGTTTATGTCCTAAACTATTTGGATTAGGGTTTGTCTTATACTCAACTACATATACATGATCATCTGTTTCTAACACCCAATCGACTATGCCATGTATACGGTATTTTAAGCTTTTTAGACTTAGATTAAAATGTCGTGTAGCACTATCTAAATTGTATCTTTTAAAGCTTCGTCTTTTTTCAAGATGTTCAACTTTCTTGTGAAAATCTTCTCCTTGAACTACCCATAAAGGTTTTTGAGTTTTAATATTTAAAAGTTCTTGATAATAAACAATTCTAGGACAAAAACACCACTGCCTAATTAGATTAATAGGCAAAGATAAATCGCTATCAAATATGTCCATATTCATCCCAATCTTTGAAAGTTTTTTCCTCATAACCAAAACTATAGTCTAGCTTTTGCTCTTGCATATTGACCCTCACTATAAACACTTTATCAAATGTATCTAAAGAGCTATCAAACATTCTTTTGACTGCATTTAGTTCAGCGATACTAATACAGCCCCAAAATACTGATTTTTGTACTGCTTTTAGTCCATACGCTAGAAGTTGTTTATAGATAGTCGTTCTAGTTTTGTTATCTTCTATATCGTATGCTATTAAATATTCTTTTCTTAGTTGCATAGTTATATCTTAAGATGACTGAGCATGTCGAAGTCATCATTTGTACATCCACCTGCACCTCGACAAGCTCTCTGACCTTTTACCAAGATAGCTGAACTTGACGAAGTCATCTACTTTTACATAAATTTACTAATAGATCAAAATCACCACTAATAAGAGCTTCTTTCTTTTTATGACTCCACCCCTGTATTTGTTTTTCCCTATAAAATGCTTCATCAACCCTCTCAAATTCTTCTAAGTAAACTAATATAACAGGCAATCTTTTTTTTGTGTAATTAGAACCTTCGCCTATACTATGTTGATAAACTCTAGTTTCAATACTATTGGTACTTCCAGTATAAAAAGTACCATCATTACATTTCAGTATATAAACATATCCTTTTTTCACTATGCATACCTCATGTAGGCACCTCGACAGGCTCGGTGATCTTATTTCTAATTTCGACTGTCTCAATAAACTTGTAATTCTACCACTTAAAAATATAAGGCTTGTAAATATGCTCCCCCGCAAACTCACCAGATAATCGATATACTTGTCGTTGGATTATATGTTCTAATTTCAGCCTCTTACCTTTATAGATATATTTCTTCGCTATGGTGGCTTGTATCTGAGATATCAAAGCTGACTTAAGCTTGGTATCCATATATTTTTTATTGTTATATTGCTCTCGTAACTTAATCACAACCCTATCTACTACCCAAGCTCGATACTCTTCCATAAGATCTAGAACTAATGACATCTTACCGGGGCGTTTTTGATGCAAAAAGCCCAAATATGGCTCAAGACCAGCATTTGTGACAGCATTGAGAATATAACTAGATAAAATAGCATAGCCAAAATTTAGCATACTATTTGCAATCTCTTGAGAGCCTCTTCCTTCTCTATTTGCAAAGCTCTCTGCTAGGAATTTATCCTTAGCTAAACTTGAGAAATATAGATTAGCTGCATATCCTTCGTAGCCTAGCACATCATTTAGAGTTTTAGCATTTTTGATAATTTGTGTAGTTCGTTTAAGCTCATCTATAGCATATTGTAAGTTTGCAGATTTATGATGCTTGTTAAAATAGCTAAGGGTTGCTCGCTGATTCTTTATCTTGGCTGCAATCAACCTGACTGAGATATCTAGAGCATTTGTTTCAATATACCTATATTGATTAATACGTGCTTGGACAACTGCGTGCTGATTTGCACCAACTAGCATAGAGTGTGCTACTCCCCTAAAATCCAAAAAGAAAAGCTTGATACCCCTAAGAGAAAACTGCTCTATCAAATCACTAGAAAAGCTAATACCTTTTTTAGCGATAGAAACAGTTGCTAGGCGATTTAGTGGAAAGTATTTTCTATCTTCTTTGTTTTTTACAACTAATCGTCCTGCTTCTAAACCTAGATATATACCGTAATCACTAACTATTAGGTGTTTCATTTTTTAGCCATTGCTTTTCTTTTTTACCTTTAGATGAAACAAACTCTAAAATATAGCTATTACCAATTTTATCAATAGACAGCGAAGCTTTAGTTTTACCACTATCAAACATTAAAGAGAAGTCTTTAAGCCAATAGAAATCTTCTTTTTTAATATAAAATTTATCTCCTTTAATAATATTAGGTTTATCTTTATCTCCAGCATATACAATATTTCCTAACCAACTATCTTCTTTAAGACAAATATTATCTAATGAGCTTAACTCTACTTTAATACTAACTTGACCAGCAGATCTATTCTTTATTTGGGCACTAATTATACTGCTATCAGTCAAATTGTCTATATCTAAATTAATCCACGATAATGGCTCTATAAGAACTACTTTTTCTTTACCATTATAGTACTTAATAGGAACTGAATTTCTTGATAAAATAGTTTTAGGTCTAACTGTCCCATCAAAACCATATTTTGCTAGGCTTTCATCTCCTGTAACTTGATATATATCGCTACCATCCCATGATTTTCTTCTAATTCTGATAGTTCCTATTGTTGAAACAACTGGTAAAGAGAAATTCTTTCTAACCTTTTGATGCTTATTTTTAAAGTTAGTGGTTATAAAATACATAGATAAGAAATCATGTAGATTTTGATTCATATCAGCTTTTTGCATAGCTTTTTTTAACTTAATCCAATCATTATAAACGGGCAACAATATTTCAGATTTCACAAAGTTAATTAACTTATTTTTTTTGCCTGTTTTAAATACTAATTCATCAATTACATCTAAAGCATCACCTACAGTATCTGGTGTTTTATTTGCTTTAGCCAAGATACTAGTTATTTCTTTTTTGATAGTAGTATAACTAAGCTTATCAAGTAGTTTAGCTATTTTTTCCTGCTGTTTATCCGCTCCAACATAGCCTATGTTTATTAGAAATTCTTGAGCTTGCGTTTTATTTACAATCCATACAGTATAATCTTTATATTCTTTAGATTTGGTTAAAAACTCTTGTATTAGTTCAATATCTTTTTTAGGTATATCAACTGAATTATCTAGAGTAAATCCATATTTCCATTTATCTTCAGATATTTGTAATAATGGGAAAAATCTCTCTGCAGAAAGACTATCAATATGTATTTTATATGGTATAGATTTCTTAAAATCTCCTCTAGATTGAATTTCTTGCCTAATATTAGTTTCAACGGTATATGCCTTTCTCCTAGCTAACTTACTCTCACCAAACTCACTATCTGCTACTTTGATTTTTCTAAAGATATCATCATCGCACCAACTTAGAATTTCTCCAGTATTTTCATCATATTTATCTGGTGTTGGGAATAGTCCACCTTGATTGTCCATCTCTAAACCAATGCTACCATCATTTTTATGCTCATCTGCAGCAACACAAAAAGCTAACATTGCATCTATCAAATGTGAATAGCTATCTTGAGGTTTATCACCTTTTGCATAGGCTTGTATATCACTATCTATAACTTCATATAGCTTACGAATATCTGCAATACCTCGCCCACTACTATCTGTAGTTGGCACACCAAAATAATCAAATGATATTTTGTTAGTATCTAAATTTTCTTTTTTTGCTCTTAGATAGATGTTATTAGCTAGCACTTCTGCAAAATATCTTTGTGTACCATTTACAAATGTACGATTGCGATTATCTATCGCCTTGATAACTGCTTGCTTGATAGGATTTTCATCTGCTAAAAATAAAGCATGCCTAAAAGCTATCTGCTCTTCTGGTGTTAGATTAATAAAGCTACGATAGTTACCAAATTTGAAATCTTGCTTTTCAGCATCCCAAATTTTTTCAGCTATATATTTTTCAATTTGTGAATTATCAGTAGTACCAAATTGCTTGGACTTATAATTTGGTTTTAAATCACTCAAATATACAGCTTTATTACCCCTTTTTTGGTTATCATCACGAGTTACACAAATTAAATTTGCTTCATCATTTAAAGTACCGTATTTTTTATGTGAGCGAGGAATTATATGGTCAAGCTCTTCTTTTGATCCGTCATAATCACCATCCGCTAAAATAGTATCACTATATGCGGATATGCCTTTGGAAAAGTTTTTGATTCTATTTTCTTTTTTTGCAAATAGCTCTTGTGATGATATTCTATCTTTTTTCTTAGTGCCTTTTATCTCTGCCAAACTAGGCTCAAACTCAAAAGCATTTGACTCTGTGATAATAGGTATATGTAACTGTTGCTTGTCATACAAAGCCTGCTTGATGTTATGCCAATTATCATCAACTATATTTCTAGCTAATATAGTTGCTATTTTCTTAACTGCTCCATCAACTATCCTAGTTGGTATAGCTGGTAATCTTTGGGCTTTAGCTCCCAAAGATGATTGAGCTTTGTCGAAATCATTTGGAGTATTATCTGTTTTCACTTCGACAAGCTCAGTGACCTTATTATGTGATATGTTTGTTTTATCTAAGATGGCTGAGCTTGTCGAAGCCTCAACATTACTAGTTTGAGTATCGCATTTCGACTGGCTCAATGCGCTTATAATTTGCATTCTATGAGCATTATCGGCACTACACACCGCACAAGTATTAGCGTTACCATTCCGCTCTGCAAAAGCTATTTGTTGAATTTGCGCAAAACTATAAATTGAGTTGAATTTAGCTATTTGCTTATCACCTAATCCCAGATTTTCGCCGATTTTTTGAGATGATTTGGCAATATTTTCAACTAGTTTTACTAGCTTATTCTCATCAGAAGTAAGAGCTTTTGCATTTTTATATTTTTCTACAAGTGCTTTTTCTTCATCACTGGCTTTTTTATTTTTCTTTATAATTTCTAATCTTTGTTTAAATATAGCTGTTTGGGCTACATTTTTTAGTGTACCACGATATTGTTTTTGCATATCTACAGCAGCTTTGCAATAACTTGCAACCTTGAAGTTTTTCAACCACTCTATAATTTGTAATTCATCATCAGAGCCAATTTTATCTTTCAATAGATTTGGAGATACTTGCAACACTCCTGCTATATCATTCAGAAGCTGATATCTCTTCTGCCTTGGTTTATGATTACAGTATGTTAGTAGCTGATTATCATCATCAAATCTGCCAGTATTGTTATATTTATCTAATTTTTTATCATGACGATACTCTGGCATGATATATAGTCTAGAGTCTCGCGCTCGTTGTCTTTGTTTATAGTATTTGCAAACTAAATGTAAAAAAGTACCCTGCTCAAAAATATCATTTTTCAGATCACTGAGCTTGTCGAAGTGTCCTTCAGGCTTTAACTCATTTGATAAATGACTATCTAGCAATACTGCTTTTAGATTATTAAAAGCTTTTTGTTTATCTTGTTCTGAACTAGCATTTTGCTTCACTTTTTTTGCTTGAGAATATATTTCATTTAATAGTAAGTCATCGCTAGCTTTTACTCTATCAAATATAAACTGCAAAACTCTAGCATCTAGGTCTTTTTTGTCTCTTTGACCACTTGCAATCTGTTTATTTGAGCTTTTAGTCTCTATAAAATATGGTTGTCCTTTACCTGTCTTTAGATCCTTTAAATCATCCTCAAAGATAGCTAAGTATTCTTTAACACTCTGTATGCTTTTTAGCTTATCTAACCATGATTGCCATTCTGGATATTTAGTATCTAAGAATTTAGGATTCAAGATCAAACTTTGGCATTTTGGTGGCTTACGATTATTATTATCTTGATATGGTGGTATAGTTCTGCAAGGATCTAGATCTGCTAGAAATTCTATTATACTACTCTTAATATTTTGAGTTGTACCAACCTCTCGTTTTAAATCATTGCATAATTCTTTATAGCTATATTTAGCACCATCTTTTTTATCTTTGTCTTTGCTACCTACTCGCCACTCACCTAGTATCCAACGGCAATAAGTTTGAGCAAATTTTTGTTCATCCCAATAGTCAGCTTGCGTATGAGCTTTATCATTAAAATATTTTCTTAGTGGTTTTAGTTCTAAGTTGCTTAGATTACCAATCAGATTTACTAATTTTTTAACGTTTAGATTTATATATTTTCCAGCATGTAAGTTTTGACAAAAGCTTCTTAGGTATTCTTCTTTATGATTTTGCTCTAATAGTACACTTGCAACCTCTTCAAAATATTTGCTACGGTGTCTAGAGCCTTCATCAAGTTCTTTTTTGATATTCTGAAGTGCATATCCTAGATGATGTAGATGTGCTGATATATCACCTGCTTCTAACTTCTCAATTAGTTTCTCATTATCTAAGTTAAAATTAGAGATATTGAAATTCCAAACACTATTTTTATACTCATTGAGATCTATAGTAGCTAAACTTTTTCTTAGAGCCTCTAGTTGATCATTTGATAAAGAGTTTAAATAGTTAAATATATTTTTTGAATAATTATCAACATTATCTATATAAGCAAATATTTCTGAATCAAAAATATCTTCGACAATCCACGAAGATACTTTCTTTAATTCATCAAATTTATTTTGCTTTGTTGACTCAATTTTTCCTTTTGAAACTTTATCATCAATAGCTGATTTTATTATATTTATAATGTTAGCTTTAACAATATTCTTTTTTACTTGTTTTATATTATTTTCAATTTCAACAAATACATCTTTGAATGTGTCATTTTCAAGAGTTTCAAAAATTTTGCTATTAAGATCATATTTTTCATCAGAACTTTTATCTAATCTTAATTGTTGTGGCAGTAATTCAATGGCTTCTATAGGAAATTTCTCAAAATAACTAGCATCATGCTTCTCTTCTAAAAAACTAAACCCTCTACGATTAAGCAAAAAACTAATAGCTTGTTGAGTATTTTTATCCCATTCTAAATTTAGCTTTTCATTCCAGATCAGCCTAAAAAGTCTTTTGACTAACTGTTTTCTATCTATACCTCTTCTTTGGTGTCTTTTAGCCGTTCTGTTATTCATTAACAAAGTATAAGAATCTTTTGATAACTCATAAACTTTGCCTGCTTTATTGTTTAAGTTTTCAAGCTTTAGACCCTTATCATAAAAAGCACTAAAAACGCCCGTATTTTTTGCACCTAAATCAATAGCAATTGGTAATATTTTGATATTCATAAAGTGTCCTTATTCAATTTTGAAAAAATATAATAATCTGAATTATATATTCAAGGTAACTATGTTTTAATTATATCTATAATTTAAATAATATCTTTTCTAACATTAAATCAAGACTTCTGACCAAAATCAATTTAAAAAATTCAAAATCTCACAAACTTCCTCAGCTACTCTACTAGAAAATATCCCAACATAGCCACCTAGTTTTTTAGCTAGATTATCTCCAGCTAGACCATGGATATATACAGCTAATCTACTTGCTGATAGAGTATCTAAACCTTGAGCTAAAAATGCTCCTATGATTCCAGATAATACATCTCCTTGCCCTGCTACTGCCATACCTTGATTTCCTGTAGTATTTATATAAATTTCATAATCTTTACAAATTAGGCTTCCAGCTCCTTTTAGTACTACTGTGGAGTTATACTTTTTAGCTAATGCTCTAACTGTAGCAAATCTATCATCTTGGACTTCCTTGGTAGTGCAACCAAGTAGTCTTGCTGCTTCTGCGGGATGTGGTGTTATTATTTTATTTTCTAACCGGATAAATTTTTCTCTAATTTGTTGATTAGTTGAGATTATATTTAGGGCATCTGCATCAAAAATTGCTGGTTGAGTTAAATTATCAATTATTAACTGCAAAACTTGTTGAGAGTCATCAGTTGTATCAAAACCAACACCTACTACCAAAGCTGAGAAAGTATTTAGATTTTTAGGAATATCTTCTAGAGATTTTGTCATTAGCTCAGGTATAGACATATCGGCACGAAAGTCTTTATCTAAAGATATCATCGAGACCTTACCACAGCCACTATATAGCGAGCTTCTACCAGCTAATTGCAAAGCTCCATTCATACCAATATTACCACCTATTATAGCTAGATTTCCATAAGTACCTTTATTGGTATTTTTCTTTTTCCTAAGGATATTATCAAGATTTATATCTTGAATATCATTTTTATAAACTTGATACTCCGATTGAGTAATATTGATATTTTGATTATCAATCAGCTCTTTGACAGTTACCTGACCAGCATAATCTAAACCATCGCCAGTATGTAGCCCTTGCTTATCAGCTAAAAATGTGATTGTCTCATTGGCTTGGATAGCCTCACCATATACTTTGGCATTAAAAGCACCTAATCCACTTGGTACATCTATAGCTAATGTGTATTTTGAATTTTGATTTATAACTTTAACAAGTTCTAAAATATCACCTTGTAAATCTCTATCTAATCCTATACCGAATATTCCATCGATTACGACATCATAATTATTAATATCCGGCAATTTATCTAAAGGAGTCTTTAACTTTAAAAACTCTTGATAATAATTTTGATTATCTAGATTGCCTTTTGGAAAAACTCGATAAACATCAACCTCATATCCTAAACTAAATAACTTGATAGCTGCAGCAATTCCATCACTGCCATTATTGCCAGAACCCGCTATTACTAAAACTTTACTTTGTTTATCAAACTTATTACAGATAAGTTTAACAATTTCATCTGAAGCATTTTCGATTAGATTTAATCCTTGAGTAATAGCATACTCTTCAATTTCACGGTTTTGTTTTTCTGTTAAAAATTGCACGTTAAAACAATTAATTTAATTACTACAGTCTATAATAAGATAAAATTATCTTTATACCCAACACAAATTACATGACAAAATTCACATAAAGCAAATTTTAGAAGTTAGAAAACACTATGTATATAAGTATATCTTATATATAGTATAAAAATCATTAGTTTTACATATATGAATTACCTGACATAATAGCTACGAAATTAAAATTTGATGGAAATAATATGAAAAAAACAACTCTGCTAATAGCCTCTTTAATCTTATTTAATCTAGGATTCTCAATACACACTAATGATAACAAATTCTTTGAAGCTACTCAGTTTAACAACAAAAATTGTCGATACGCTCATGAGGTAGGTCACAATTCATTCTCAGAGCCAGAAATGAATCTGGCATGTAAGCCTCGTTCTGAATAATATGCATATAAATTATTTTTTAAGATAGAAACCTACCTGTCTTCAAGAAAAATGATACTTTAGTAAGAGTTTCTTCATCATGATGAATTTGACTATGATTTTTATTTAGAGTAATTCTGTCAAGACTGTTTATAGAAAATACTGATGATACTTCTACCAAACCATCATGCTCATTTCTCAGACATAGTCTTGCTAAAAAATTAAGTTTAGAATACTTATTACCAGCAATAAGACCTACTGATACTTTCTCTGCTACTCTATTGCAGATTTCTAAATACTTGTCTGTTACTTTGAGATCTTTATTTGGTTTTAGCACTCTAGAATAAAAAGGAATCCTATCACCAAAATCTGCGACTCTTGAGCCAGCAAATGGAGAAGCTATAAATACACATTTTTCAACATTCGTAAGCTGTAATTTATCAATAGTCATACATGATATTATCCCACCCATACTATGAGCTACAAATATCAACGACTTTGATGGTGGAATATTTTTTATAATTTGACATAGTTTATTAACTGCCACATCAACACTTACAAATGTTGTTGGTAAGTCAACTGCTATAACCTCATCATAACCATCTTTTAAAAAATTAGCTAAAGATGACATGTCTTTACTATTTTTAATAAAACCATGTACCAAAATTACAACTTTATCTTTACTCATCGTTATATGTATTACTTAGAGATTAAAACCAAAACCATTTAGATTATCTTTTAGAATAATATTAGGCTCATTAAATGTAATATAATCACTATACAAATCTTTAGCTACCCAGTCTAAAGGATCAAGATCAGCTACTGTAATATCTTCTGCTAATGCAAAACTCGCTGTAGCTAAAATACCTGCTGGTGACTCCATCATACACCCCACCATACATGATATACCTGCACTGTCTGCTAATTTCTTGATTTTTTGAGCTTCTAAAATACCACCTGTTTTTGTAAGTTTAATATTAATCATGTTACATGCTTGTTCATCTATAACTCGTTCTGCATCTTTGGCATCAAATACTGACTCATCTGCAACTACAGGAATATTACTAAATTTAGTAATCTCTGCCATTGCTTTTATATCGTAATATTTAACAGGTTGCTCGATTATCTCTACATTTAAACTATATTTGTTTATCTCCTCGATAAACTGCTTTGTTTGTGCTAGATTCCAACCTTGATTAGCATCAAACCTAAATTTAATGTTTTTACTAAACTCATTATCAAGAGCTTTAAGCAACTCGATATCCCTATTAAAATCAGCACCTGTTTTAACCTTAATAGCCGTAAAGTTAGCTTCGACACCATTTTGAATATTTTGTATAGTTTCTGCAACATTTCCACAACTTATAGAAACATCAGTTACTATAGAATTTGCTTTAGCTCCAAGTAATTTAGCAACAGATATATTTTGTTCTTTGGCTAATAAATCATGATACGCCAAATCTATAGCCATTTTAGCAGCGGAGTTAAACATCACTTTTTTAAAAGCTAGTTCTAAAGTTTGTTTGTAATCAGATAAATCTGAGCCAAGTATCACTGGAGCAAATATCTCACGAATAATATATTGCATACCCTGCAACGTATCTCCAGTAATCGCTGTGGTTGCTGGAGATACACCATAACCTTTAACTCGATTATCTAAAGTTAACTCAACTGCTAAGGAATCAATATGGTTTGTACTTCGTACAGCTGTTATAAATGTTCTTTTAAGAGGTATCTTGATGATAGATGTTTTTATATCAATTATCTTACTCATATTGCAAATCCTGAAAGTATCTTAGCTACAATTAATCCACCTTGGGTACCAATCAAAAACCCAAGTAAAGCCATAACAACTGCAATAGATACCAAACTTCTAGTATATGCACTTGCTAATATAGGTGCTCCTGCTATTCCACCAATATTTGCTAAAGAGGCAATAGAGCACATTGCTAAGTTTAGCCTAAATATCTTGGCAATTATTATCATAAGTATAGCATGAATAACAAGAACCATAAGTCCACAAACTATGTATATCGGTGCTTGAGAAAACCCTTTGAAACTTGAGCCTGATGCTATAAGTGCGACCAAAAAATATAAGAAGATACTTGCAATAATACTATCACTTCTAATTTTGGCTAATGGAGTCATAGCACCTACAAACCCAAATAGTGTTACTAGCAATATTGTCCAAGTCTTAGCAGATATTAAATCTGTTGCTGGTAAATAACTTGATAAAATCTTTGCTATATTAGTAGCAGTAAATGCCATTGCAATTAATACAAATATTCCAACAAAGTTAATATCGCCTTTGACATCATAAGGATTGTTAATATCAACTTTACTTATATGCTCTTCAATACAACCTGCTTTAGTCCATTTATCAAATATATTTGCTCGAGAAATAAGCGCAAACAGAAAAGCAAACCAAATAGAATAACTAATAGAATCTGTCAATAGTATATAGCCCATCTGATTATCAGGAGTACTAAGAGCTTGCTTAACAGCTATCATATTACCAGTACCACCCATCCAACTTGCTGATAAAGCTGAGAATCCTTTCCAAGCATCTGGCGATATATACTTACCAACAGTCAAATACATTATGACAAAAGCTATTATGATACTTACTGTAGCTCCAAAAAATGCTATAAGTAATTTTCTACCGAGCTTTATAACGACTCTAATATCACAACGAATAAGCATCAAAAATAACATCACAGGCAATATTAAGTCTTGAAGCTGTAATCTTGTTTGAATAATTTCTGAAGATTTTGAATCCCAAAATCCCATAGCTGAAAGTACTACTATGACAAAATAAATAATTACAATCGCTGGAAAATATTCAAATAATTTTGATTTTGACTTACTTGATAGCAAAACTATAAGACTACATATAAGTAATAAAGATGATATATAAGATAATGAAGTTGAAATCATATTTTAGAATTTAAAACAGAGATAAATAAATTATACAGATTTTTGGACTTAATCTTTAAGAAAATTCTCGATATCAGATATTAGATCTTCAGGAATTGTTTTAGGTGCATACCTAATGACAGTCTCACCATCTTTTGATACTAAAAATTTTGTAAAGTTCCATTTTATAGCTTCGGTACCAAGCACACCTTTTGCTCTTTCTTTAAGATATTCAAATAATGGTTCTGCATCTTTACCATTTACTTTTGTCTTTTTCATTATTGGAAATGTAACATCATAGTTAGTTTCACAAAAACTTTTGATTTCTTCATCACTACCAGGTTCTTGTCCGCCAAATGAGTTACATGGAAAAGCCACTATCTCTAGATCAGGATATAATTTATGTAAATGCTGAAGTCCTTTATATTGCTTAGTAAATCCGCACTTACTTGCAACATTAACTATCAAAAGAACCTTATTATTAGGTAAAGAATATTCTGAGCCATCATTCTTAGTTAATTTAAAATCATAAATTGACATTGTATTACCACCTCTTATAAACTTTATTTAAAATATTATTTTGCTGGTTTTTGAGCCGAAGAATTTAGAATATCAAATACTTGATCGACCAGCTTAGGGCTTACATTATACTGTATTGCAAAGTTAGTACGCGTAGCTGCCAAGTCTTTATCTTCAAATGGATCATTACTAGGTAACTTCTGATTTTTCTGAAGATCTAACATTTGATTTCTTAACTCTTGACGCTTTGCTATGAACTTTATGATTTGTTCATCTGCATCCATAATTTCAGATTCATATTTTTCTGAAGTTGGTTTAGCGATAAAGCTACTTGGACTCATAGCAAAAGATAAACTAAAAGTAGCTACACTGAGTAAGATTAATATGTATTTTTTCATAAAGTACAAAATTTATGGTTCGATTTTAATACTATAATGTTTTATAAAAACTTTTGAAAGTCAATAGTATATAAAATTTCATTTAATAGTTACTATTAAAAAATAAAAACTTATTTTATATCACAGCTTTATTTTGAGTTATTTCCGCTAATGTCAGATAATCTGAATAAAAATTATTTCTAACTACATATTTTGAAGGGCTTTTTCGACCTTAACTCTATAGTTTTTATCAGCTTGAGCAAACTGGTCAAGCATTATTTCTTGAATCTCTTGACTAGCATGTACCAACCCTTCTGCAATATTATTAGCTAACTGTTGCTGCTGAGATTCGCTCATTAATCTAAAAAGATTTCCAGCTTGTGAGTAGTTATCTTCGCCTTGTGCATCATAATAAGCAATATAACCCTCTATTTCTAAAGGTGGCTCTATATATTGCTTAGCATCTGAAGGAGAATCAGAATGCGCATTTGGATAAAAATTAGGCGTTTCATTCTGTGATACATTAAGAGCTGTACCAGCCATTGCTCCATCACGCTGATAATTATGCATGGGACATTTTGAAGCATTTACCGGTATATGACTTGCATTTACACCTACTCGATATCTATGAGCATCTTGATAAGCTAATAGTCTAGCTTGTAACATCTTATCTGGAGATGCACCAACACCAGGCACTAGATTATTAGGAGCAAAAGTAGCTTGCTCTACTTCAGCGAAATAATTATTAACATTACGGTTTAACTCTAAAACACCTATTTTTTGAAGTGGAAAATCTTTATGAGACCAAACCTTAGTTAAATCAAAAGGATTTATACTGTATTGCTTTGCTTGGTCTTCAGTCATAATTTGCAATTTAACATCCCACTTTGGATAGTTACCACTCTCTATAGCATCAAACAAATCTTTTTGAGCTCCATAGCTTGGCTGCCTAGATGCTTCTTCATTTGTGAGATTTTTAATTCCTTGTTGTGTTTTAAAATGCCACTTAACCCAAAAACGTTCACCATTTTCATTATAAAAGCTAAGTGTATGAGAACTAAATAAATGCATATGCCTATAGTTCTTTGGGATACCTCTATCAGACATCAATATTGTCATTTGATGCAAAGATTGTGGGTTTCTTGACCAAAATTCAAACTGGGCCGCAGGATCTGGTAGGTTAGTTTGAGGATTCTTTTTTTGTGAGTGTACAAAATCTGGGAATTTATTAGGATCTCTTATGAAAAATACTGGTGTGTTATTTCCTACAATATCAAAATTACCTTGCTTGGTATAAAATTTGATAGCTGCACCACGCACATCTCTAACATAATCACTAGAATCTTGACCTCCACCAACAGTAGAAAATCGTACAAAAACATCAGTCTGTTTATTCTGATCTCTTAAAAAATCAGCTACTGTCAAATCTGATAAGTCTTTTTCAAGAGTGAACGTACCATACGCTCCTGTTCCACGTGCATGTACTACACGTTCAGGGATTCTCTCACGATTAAAATGAGCTAGTTTTTCAAATAATCTAAAATTATCAAATGTTAGCGAACCATTTTTACCTGCACTAATACTTGTATTATCATTAGGTACTGGAGCACCATTTGCTGTAGTTAGTATCTTATTCATGTTCTCTCCTCATTGAAATAAATATCAATCATTATTAAGCGCAACAATACTTATTGAATGCAATCTTAAAATAGATACTTAAATAAAATAGTATATATATAAATAGAGTTGGTCAATATTATTAGGAAATTAAATGTAGAATAGTTTTTTGATAATTATAAATTAATAACCGGCTTTTATAATACTACCATTAACAATCCCTGCTACTGACTTAAGATATGCATTAGCTACTTTTTCTGCTTCTATAGGTTCATAGCCTACAAAGAATGGCCCATACTTTGCTAACGCCTCTTTGACTACAGTTGGACTAACAGTATTTATACGGAAATCTTTATATTCAAGAGTTGCTGCTTTTACAAATCCTTCTACTGCAGCATTTACTGTAGCTGCTGCAACACCCAAAGCAATTGGCTCAACATTCAATATTCCAGTAGTCAATGTAAATGAACCGCCCTTATTGATATACTTTGCACCAATTTGCACTAGATTAATTTGTCCAAGTAGCTTATTTCTAAAACTAAAACTCCAGTCTTCTTGAGTTAGTTCATCAACAGCTTTAAAAGCTACTTTACCAGTAGTAGATACTAAAGCATCAAAAGAACCTACTTTTTCAAAGAAATTTTCGATAGATTCTATATCCTCTATATCAATACGGTGTGAACCATTGCTTCCACTAAATGTTGCTGAAATAACTTCATAACCTGCATTTATAAATTTATTATAAGTTGCTGATCCTATTACTCCACTTGCACCTATTAGAACTACTTTATTGCTCATTAGAGACTCCATTTATCGCTATTTAGCTTCTAAATATTTTAGAAGATTCTCAGGAGAAGACTCTCCGTAAGGATCATCTTCAGCATTATCACGCTTACCTGGCTCTACAAACATCTTTTCGATTTCGTGATTGTTAACGATCATCGCATATCTCCAAGACCTCTTGCCAAAACCTAGGTTTGATTTGTCTACTAACATATCTAAAGCCTCTGTAAACTCTCCATTACCATCAGGAATAGGTTTAATATTTTTTACATCTAGTGCTTGTATCCACTTATTCATTACAAAGCTATCATTTACAGATAAAACATAAATTTCATCTATTCCTAGCTCTTTAAACCTAGCTGCATTATTTTCAAAACCAGGTAGTTGATAAGTAGAACAAGTCGGAGTAAACGCTCCAGGTAATGAAAAAACAATTACTCTTTTGTTATCAAAAATATCAGCAGATGTTACATCTTGCCATCTAAATGGGTTTGATCCACCGATACTTTCATCTCTTACTCTAGTCTTAAAAGTTACATTAGGAACTCTTTTAGTCATGTCTAACTCCTTGTGTTTTGTTAAGTTACACTGTTATTGTATTGCTTTAATAAATAATTTAAAATATATTATATTTATACTAGCTATAAGATTTACTTATATGAATACTCGTACTCTTGAATATATCATTTCTGTATATGAAACTAAAAGCTTTATTACAGCATCAGAAAAGTGCTATGTTAGTCAACCAGCCCTAAGTATGCAGATAAAAAAATTTGAAGAGCTTATAGGTATACAAATTTTTGAAAGAGGTACAAAACAAGTACTTATAACAAAAGCTGGTATGAAAATAGTTAATCAAGCTTATAAGATCTTAGATGAAGTAAAAAACTTAAAAAAGATATCCGAACTACATTTAAATAATGGAAAAATAAGCATATCAATAGGTGCTTTCCCAACATTATGCCCATATTTAATGCCAAAGGTTTTGCCTGAAATCAAAAAAGAATTCCCTAATTTAAGTATATCTATAATTGAAGAAAAAACTGATACTCTTGTAAATATGCTTGACCAAGGTAAGATCGACTTTGCTCTTTTGGCGACTCCTACGGATAACTATCAATTTAAAAGAAAAAAAGTTTTTGATGATAAATTTTATGTAGCTGTTGCAAAAACTAATCCACTAGCAAAAAATAAAAAAATCTGTATAACTGAAATTGTTAAACAAAATCTTATGTTGCTTGATGAAGGACACTGTCTAAGAGACCAAACTTTAAGATTATGTTCATTAAAAGATTTTAATAATAATGACTTTAAAGGCAGTAGTTTAGAAACTCTAAGACAGATGGTATCTATTGATGAAGGTATTACATTAATTCCTAAAACAGCTTGTACAAAAACTGAAAATGTTAAATATATAGATATTGATAATGGTGACTTCTTTAGAGAAATAGATTTAGTCATGCGTAAAAGCTCAATTTATGAAGATTTATTTCTCAAAGTTAGTGAAATAATCTCAAAAAACTATAAATAGATTATTTAGCATTTGTACTTTCAAATATTTTATCTGCTGATTTGGCTACAAATCCTTGATACAGCTTACCACTATTATCAGGATAGCGTTTTGCAAACTCATAGTAGCAACAAGGAATCTCTTTCTTGCCTTCTATAAATTTAACTTCTGATTTTCCAGAAACTGTACTTGATTGTTCTAAATAATCTGCTGGTGACCCTTTGATTTCTCCACCTGAAGTATTTAATACAAAGCCATTTAATTTTAGAAAATCATTAACTTCAGAAACTTCACTAAATTTTTTCAAATCATTGATAAAAACAGTAAAATGATTTGCTCTAAAACCAAAAGCATAAAACCAAGCAGCATACTCAGACTCTTCGAGAAGCTTTTGGTAAGTTTTGTAACTTATAAAACTCCAACTTGCACCTGATGTTAACAAAGCTTCAGGATTCTTTAGTAAACTGTTAGGTATAGCTTCTACACAAGCTTCCATTGTTTTTTGTAAAAACGGGCTAAATTCACTAACTAGAAGCTGACTAATGAACACTTTAGGCTGACTAGGATCACTGTGCTCAAGATGTATCGCTTTTAGCTTCTTAACCTCAAAGTCATAATGTCCACATACTTTATATCCAATATTTATAAAGGGTTTTGATAATACATTTATATCTATCTTTGGATTGTCTAAGGTTCTTAATGCTATATGATCATTGACAGGCTTTTCACCTTCCTCTACAAATGCCTCATAAACTTGCTTAACATGTGGATTAGTCTCAATATACTGATCCCAAAGTTTATCTATAATATTAAAACTCATAACTAATCCTCCAGATTAAATTTGATTCCTTGTGCTAATGGTAAATCTTTACCATAATTAATCGTGCTAGTTTGACGTCGCATATATACCTTCCACGCATCCGAACCAGCTTCACGACCGCCTCCAGTATGCTTTTCACCACCAAACGCGCCTCCAATTTCAGCACCTGATGTACCAATGTTTACATTAGCAATACCACAATCACTACCTAAACTTGATAGAAACTTCTCAGCATTTTGGATATTATCAGTAAATATAGAGCTTGATAAACCATATCTAACACTATTGTTGAGTTTGATTGCTTCATCAATATCTTTGAAAGACATTATGTACAAAATAGGACAGAAATTCTCTTCTGCTACTATTGGCATATTAGCATTTGCTTCAATTATTGTTGGCTCAACAAAGAAACCAGCTTTTGCGATTTTTTTACCACCAGTTAAAATTTTACCGCCTTCTATTGTAGCTTGATCTACAGTTTTTAAGAAATTATCAACTGATACTTGATCTATAAGAGGTCCCATAAGATTTTTTTGATCTAGCGGATCTCCAACTGTAACTTGTTTGTAGGCATTGACCATTTTATCTTTGACCAAATCATAGATTGATTCATGCACAAATAGTCTTCTTAGAGAAGTACATCTCTGCCCTGCTGTACCAACTGCTCCAAAAACAGCTGCTGGTATTGCTAATTTTAGGTTAGCTGATTCATCAATAATTGTAGCATTATTACCACCTAGTTCTAAAATTGACTTACCAAATCTTTTAGCGACTTGTTGTCCAACATCTTGACCAACCTTTGTAGAACCTGTGAAAGATATTAGATTTACCCTTTCATCATTAACTAATGCTTTTGAAACCTCAATGTCTTTAGAAATTATTGTATAAAAAATTTCAGGATAACCATGCTCTTGAATTACTTTTTGACATATATTGTGTACAGCAATTGAGCATAATGGTGTCTTTTCTGAAGGTTTCCACACTACAGTATTACCACAAATGACAGCTATAAAAGCATTCCAAGACCACACAGCTACTGGGAAATTAAATGCAGAAATAACTCCAACTACTCCTAATGGATGCCATTGCTCATACATTCTATGATCGTGACGCTCAGAATTCATCATCACACCGTATAACATACGTGATTGTCCTACAGCAAAATCTGCCATATCAATCATCTCTTGAACTTCACCATCACCCTCTTGCTTAGATTTACCCATCTCAAGAGACACTAAACTTCCTAGATGATCTTTATTTTTACGGAGCTCTTCGCCAATAAGTCTAACTAACTCGCCTCTTTTAGGTGCTGGAATTTGACGCCATTGTTTAGCAACCTCCGCAGCCTTTGTAATAGCATATTGCATATCATCTAAGTTTTGATTTTTAACTTTAGCTAAAAGCTCACCAGTTGCTGGACTTAAAGTTTCTATAACATTTTTATTATCATCAGTTATATGTGCTTCTAAACCTAAATTTAATTCTTGTAAAATACTCATTATTTCCCCCTAGATTAATCTGCTTGTATCAAAAGTCCTGAATTTCTATAGTACTTACCAAATCTATTATCATAGAACTCTTGTAAACATATAGACTCTTGGTTTATAAATCCTGTAGGATTATCTTTAGAGTTAAGCAATAGATCTATACTTACACACAAGCTTGTTGCAGTAGTTAATTGTAATGCTGAGAAATATTTACCAAACATACGTTTTGAAGGATATTTTTGCGCAAAATGACGCTCTGCTTTTAAGCCTTTTCGGATACCATCTACTGATACATATATAAGAACTACATCTTGATTAATTCTTGGAATTGCTCTCTCCATAATCTTAACCATAGTATCCAAATCTTCGCCTAGCTTCATATCTTGCATTAAGAATTTCATCTTATCACAATGCCCTGGATGACGGATACTTTTGTAGTTTATGTTTTTAACCTTACCTGCATAAGTCTCGATCATCGAACCAATACCACCAGAGGTATTAAAAGCCTCATAAGTAAGTCCATCTATTTTTATTTCTTCAACATCAGCTAATGGAGCTAGAGTTCTTTTTTCACCATCAACGACTCCTTCGCAAGGCTTCGCATATTCATTTATTAGACCTTCTGTAGACCAAGTCAAACCATATTGAAGTGTATTCGAAACATTTAAAGGCAAAGCTCCTACCCTCATACGTACGGTATCAATTGAGTCAAACTCTTGCATAAGATTATTAGATACAATACTTATAAATCCTGGAGCTAGACCACATTGCGGTGCAAAGAAACTATTTTCTGCTTTATCTGCTATACTTTTGATATAGTTAGTAGCATCTACATCTTCTGTCAAATCAAAATAGTTAAGCTCTAACTCGCCTGCTATCTTAGCTATATCTTTATTAAGAAAAAACGGTAAACATGAAACTATAGTTTTTATATCATTCTGCTGCACATAGTTTTTTAAGTCTGAAGAGTTAGTGGCATCTAGTTCCACGTATATCAAATTATCTACATTTTTTTCTAAAACTGGTTTGTCATGAGGAATGTATCTATCAATTAAATGAACAGTATAATCACCACTTTCAACCAGTAAGCAACTAACTAAAGACCCGACTCTGCCGGCACCAAGTATTACGATATTTTTCATAAATACCTCAAAATTACGCCTTTTGTACTTTAATTTATATCACTTGGACTGCTATGAGTAAATATAATTCGTATTGGATTTATTAGTTATTTTGAAGATATCTGATAAATAAATCTTAAAAATAGAAATGATTAATTAATTTAAAACTATGAGAAGACTAACTTTATAATCTAAAAAATGAAATAGTATACTTTCTTAAACTTCCCAATATCTACAATCCATAATAAAGTAGTTCTACCTTGCTTTACATCTATCTTCTGACGAACATTATTAACTTGAATTGTATAATTACCACTATCAATTTGCTGTTCAAATAAATCAATACTATTTGGTAATAATAGCCAAGACCTCATATCTGCTCTTTTAGGATCTGTATTTGACAAATCAAACTTAAGATGACTTCCTAAAATACCTCCTAAAGGGAAATTTTTATCATAATCATACTTGAATGCCTCAATCACAACATTCTGAGTAACAACCTTTGAATAACTCTCGATGAGAGACTTCATAGCATACAAAGTTGTATCTAGTAGAGTTTCTGTGTAGGTATCGACTAATGTACTCTTACCTGAAGAAATTGTTACTCTCTTGGGATCAAAAAAGCTATATTTAGTTTTATATACAGGAAACTCCATCTTTCTGATACCAATATTTCCTAGATCAAGATTAGCTTTAGCTGACTTGCGAATATTAACAAGTCCCTGCTCATAAAAAACTACAATCCTACCCATCCCCATAGAAAAAGGCGATATTTGACCAATTACTGCAGATCGATATTCATTTGCAGTTTGATCAAGATATCTATTACCAACTGTATACTTTTGAGCATTTTCAAGGTCATTTAATGACTCTTGATAATTTTTTGAAACTGCTGAATCTAATAAACTTTTTAGATAGTAAGTCATTGGATTACCATAAGCATTTGGAATCACTGCTGAAAATTCAAGCATTGACTTTAATGATTTGAAACTATCTAAACCTAAGTTATCATTAGTAATATCATTCCTGTCAAGATCTTCCTTAGCAAGTTCTTTCATACCACCTGCTATTAACTCTTGTTCATCACGCCATATCTTAGCAGTATCCAAACTATCTAGTGACTTAAGAGCTTGATTAACATCATTTGTTTTTAAATAATTTAGAGCTTGGTATGTATATAAAAAACTTATAGCATAGTCTGGTATATTATATGCTGTTTTAATATCATAATAATTGTATGTATTTTTGTCTAATAAGATTTTTTTTGCTTGCTCTAATGATTCTTCTTGATTTTTGGGTATAGATTGAATTGCTAGATCATAGAATTTTATTGATTCTGGATAATTATCATTAAGCTGAAGCAATCTTCCTGATTCAAGATAGTTAAGATTTTTTAGCTGCTTTATATTGGCAATATTATTATTTTTGTTTATTGCTCCAGATATATTATTTTCTACAAGATCTTTTCTTACAGGAGCAAATATCCAAGGATAGTCATAAGAAGCAAATTTTATTTTTGTCACTTCTTTGTTTGGAGTTGTGCATGAACTTAAAAAAACTATAGATACAAATAGTATTAGGAGTTTATTTACTTTACTTCTCTTCATTTTGATAACACCAATGCCAAGGTTCATAAATGTATCCATATTCATTATCACGAGGAAAACTCATTTTAAATCCAAATCTATGAGCATTTTTACTTAACCATTTAAAAGCTAATGTATCCTCAAACAACTCTGTTAAGACCTCTTTTTCGTCATCAGTAGTTAAATCAATTGCCCTACCTGTGTGATGTTCACTTTCTCCTGGCAATGCATTCACCTTCATGATTTGTTCTAGAGTTTGACCACTAGCTAGTTTTCTATCTATTATTTTTTGCTGATACTCATAGCTTCTAAAACCTGATACTACATATAAACAAACACCTTCATTTTCTGCAGCTTGTTTTAGTTTCAACCATGCTTGATAAGTAGTCTTTTCCAAAAAAAAATCTCTAGAAAAAAAATCCTCTCCCACATAAGTAAGATCTTCTTTATCGGCTTCAGGAAATATTATCTTTTTTACCATTTAGCAGACTCTTCTAATTTCAATATATTACAAAGATACTTATCATGTTCAGATATATTAATAATGGTTTCATTAGCTGAACGTAATTTTAATTTATCAAAATCTATATCTATAGTATCCTTACTAGCATTTTTTGTAGTTTGCAAGACAAGATTAGTCTGTCCACCAGTCATAGCAAGATAGACATCCGCTAACAATTCACTATCTAATAAAGCTCCGTGAAAAGTACGATGATCATTTCTAATGTGATATCTCTTACAAAGAGCATCAAGATTATTTTTTTGAAGAGAATGTTTTTTTCTAGCAAGTTCTAAGCTATCAACAATTTTTGCAACATGTTGCTCTAATGTGCCGTATTTATTGTTTTTTAGAAGCCCAAGCTCCCAGTTTATAAATGGTACATCAAATGCTGCATTATGTATAATAATCTCAGCACCTCTAAGAAAATCTATCATTTGGTCAACATTTTCTCCAAATGATGGTTTATCTGCTAAAAATTCGTTAGTCAAACCATGGACAGCTAAGGCACCTGCTTCTACTTCATAATTAGGATTACAATAGAAATGCAGATTATTACCTGTAACTTTTCTATCGATAACTTCAACTGCTCCAAATTCTATGATCCTATTACCAATCTTATAATCAAAACCAGTTGTCTCTGTATCTATAAAAACTTGCCTAGACATCAAAAAAACCTCATTAACCTTACTAACGTTTAATTATAACAGTGCAGGTCTATAAGTATATAGTGTAGTTTAGAGAAAGGTAATTCTGTCGTTCCCTAAAATTACTACTGCGTGAATAAATATTTGTATAATCCAAACCCAACCAGGAACCATAAAAAGCGTTATATCTTAAACCTGCACCATACTGATAAGCAAAATTTGATTTATTTTGCAAAACCTGTGAATAGTCAATATATGGAATAAGTCTTTTGCCATATACTGTTGCTGTATAGCTTGATTGTAAAGACCAGGAACCTACATTTTCTCCTGTACCTAAGAAATTGTCATATATCAGTGCAGCACTAGGTCTTACTGAGCCAAAAAATGGAACTCCTGCAATATTATTTGGGCTAACAGAGGAAGAGTTGTTAATACCCCCAACTCCTTTATCTGTCAAAAGAGCCTCAGCTTCAAAGTTTATATCTGAAATAGCAAGACCATAGTTAATATCAAATGCACCAACATTTCCACCATTTTTGGTCTGAAAACCTGATACATTAGAATATGCTGCTCCAAGATATTGATAATCTCCAACATCCCCCATCTCATAAACATATTTACCATTTAGAGAGAATCCAACTCCACTTTTACTAGCAGCATTTGTAACACCAAAGTAACTATTAGAATTTGCATCTAAAAGTACAGCATTTAAATGCAGGTCTTGAGTATGATAAGAAAAATTTATATTACCTCCTGACTGCATAAAATATGTTCTAGTTAATGTTGAAACATAGTTTGATACAATATCAAAATTACCATACATTACCGTTGAGTTAGCTACGTACCCAAAAAATGGACTTTCTGAAAGATTACCAACAATCAAATATATAGTATTGGGATCTATATTAAAACCATCACGATGATCTTGATATAATGTAAAACCAACTAAAGATGTAAACCATTTAGAAATTGTTGAAGCGGCATAAAAATCTACAGCATACGAAAAAAATTCTCTCTCTCCACCAGGAGGTACCTTATTTAGTCTTTGCCAATCAATTAGAGCGACTTTAGTACCAAAGTAGATATAGTTATCATCTAAAATGCCTTGTTGTCTTGCCTGAAGCATAAACAATGGATCACCAGTATCTGATTGTACGTTTAACATCGCGTGAGTTAGTGTCTCACTAACCCTAAAACCATTAAACCATGAAGTTTTTATGGCATCAATATTTAAGGCTTCATTGATTTTAGTATCAAAGGTCTTCTTAGCTAATGCGCGTTTTTCACTATCTGTTAGAGCCTCACCTTCTTTAACTGATAAGTCCTGAATTGCTTGCTTTTCGATTTTTTCTTGTTGTTCAACACTTAATGGTGCTTTGTTAAATATATAGTCTTGGTTAGGAAAAACTCTTCTATAAGCATTAGATTCAAGTCTACGGATATTATCAGGATCATAACTATTTCCAACAAGGCTAGATATATTTGTATTTGTATTTGTATTTGTATTTGTATTTGTATTTGTATTTGAATCCGTGCCCGGCATAGCACTAACTGCCACACTAAATGTAGATATTGTTAAAATACTTGCTAAGGTCACTAATTTTATAAACATGAAACTACAATTCTTTATTATCTAAGTCCTTGTCATTTTGTTGTATTATGTCAACAATCTGTTGCTGAGTTAGTGATTCACCTTCTTTTATTTCAATATCATCTATAGTATCAGCCACTCTTTTGCTTACGGGAATTTTTTTACCATTTTCTTCTATATAATATGCATAACAAAAACTACATATAAATCCAAAAATTATAATAAAAAGTATTCTCGTAGGCTTCATTTTATACTTTTTTTACAAATTGAGATTTTAATTTCATAGCACCAAAACCATCGACCTTACAGTCAATATCATGATCACCGCTGACCAAGCGAATATTTTTAACTTTAGTACCTACTTTGATAACTTGCGAAGAGCCCTTAAGCTTTAGATCTTTAATCACAGTAACTGTATCACCATCAACAAGAAGATTGCCATTTGAATCTTTGACAACTAATTGCTCATCAGCACTTTCATTTGGTTGCCATTCATAACCACACTCTGGACATATTAAGATTTCATCAACTTGATAAACATATTCCGATTGACATTTAGGACACAAAGGATAACTAGACATAAAATTCCTATAATTTCTTTAGTGTGGATTAATATAACATTATAGACCTCTAATTACTATCCATTATATTTATTTATCTTATTATATTATTTGCAATCTATTTTTAGATAAATATTCTTAAGTACATAGTCATAATGTTATCTTGTTCAGAGAAGTTTTTTGCTTGTCCTCTAACATATGTATAACTAAAACCTAGCCATCCATCAGCAAAAACATTGTATCTAAATCCAGTAGCAACTGATGCTGCGTAATTATCCGATGCTTGTTGAATCTGAGAATAACTAACAAAGGGTACTAGATCTTTATTCATTACATTTGCAGTATAATCAAGCTGTGATGACCAGCCAAAAACATTACCACCACTTGTTAAAAATTGATTTGAAGTTAAATCTGGAAATATTGATGAAGCAAAAGCTTCTCTTAAATTAAAACCTCCGGATACATCTGTCAAAGATGTCACTCCTTTATCTGTAAATACAAATTCATTAACAAATTCAAGTTTACTAATATTCATTCCGAAATTAAAATTTACTACACCAACATTATCATTTTGATCATTTGTAAAACCCGAAACATTTGAGTAAGCAGCACCAGCATACCAGTAATCCCCAACATTTTGTAAGTCTTGGGTATATTTCATATTTACAGAAAAGCTTAATTTGGAGTTACCCTCATATGCATTAGCTACCTTCAAAAAACCATCTTTAGATGTAGCCAAAAACACAAAATTGGTCTGCAAACCATCTTTGTTATATGAAAGATTAACATTCCCACCTGATTGCATAAAATATAAACGTGTTAATGTTGGTATAATATTAGTAGTTTCATCAAAACTACCAAAGTTTACTGTTGATAATGCAGCGTAAGTATAAACAGGTAATCTATTGAGATTACCCAATATAAAATATACTCCGCCCGGAGTTGCAGACCATTCACCATTAATCGTGTAGGTACTTAAAGAGGCATATATAGAAGTCCACTCACCCAATGTACTCGCCACATAATATTCTAGTGCATAATTATTAATTGAATTTGCAGATACACCATTTTGAGAATTTCTACCCCAAGTGGGTGTAAAGGAAGCCATCCCTCCTACATATAAGTAATCATCCTTTAATAAACCATTCTGACGCGATAAAATAATAAATTCTGGATCACCGGTTTCTTGCTGTGTATTAAGCATTGCTTGAGAAAGTATTACATTATCCTCTATCCCTTGATACAAGGGTAGCTTAACCTTATCAGCGCCAGATAATTTTAGAAGAGTTTTCCCAACATCAAAAGTTGATCCTGGAGCAATAGATTCTCCTTCATACTGCTCAACAGTATCTAGAGCTGAATCATCTTGAGTAACATTTCCTTTTGACTCATCAGTATTCACTAATTTTTGTTGAGTATCTATATCTGCGACATCAGTTGTGGCATAGGCATCATAAGTCAGCATAAGCAAACTTATTAGTATTAGAAAAATATTTTTCATCTATGCGCTATAATTTTGATTAAAATTTAAATAGAGAATAATAGAATAATTGATAAATTATAAATCTACAACATGACCTGATAAGTACTCAGCCACACCTTCAGGAGATGCTTTCATACCCTCATCACCTTTGTTCCAACCAGCTGGACAAACTTCACCATGCTGTTCATGGAATTGTAGTGCTTCTACCATTCTGATCACTTCATCCATGTTTCTGCCTAGAGGAAGATCGTTAACAACCTGATGACGAACAACACCAGATTTATCAATCAAAAAAGTACCTCTAAATGCCATACCACCTTCTGATTGTACATCATAAGCTTTAACAATTTCTTGATTAATATCTGCAACCATAGTGTACTTAACTGGGCCAATACCACCTTCATTGATTGGAGTATTTCTCCAAGCATTATGAGTAAAATGAGAATCTATAGATACAGAAACCACTTCAACACCAAGTTCTTTTAACTTAGCTGTTCTTTTATCTAAAGCAATTAATTCAGATGGACAAACAAATGTGAAGTCTAAAGGATAGAATACCACAACCGCATATTTACCTTGCATAGCTTTAGCAAAGTCATAGCTATCAACAATCTCACCAGTTCCTAATACAGCTGGTGCATTGAATACAGGGGCTTTTTTACCTACTAATACCATAATTTTATCCTCCATTTATATAAAGTTTTACGGTCTATTCTTTTGAATTTAGCGCTTGTAATTTTGCTTACTAATTATACTTATGTCAACTGTATTTATCGTATATAATATTGATAATAATACTTATTAACAAAATTTAATATGCTTTTACCTGTTCATGATGACACTAAACTTCTAATTTTTGACTGTGATGGCACAATTGCAAATAATATGAACATTCATATTGATGCTTGGCTTAGTGTACTTAAAAATACCAAACCAGAAGTAGAATCTATCGACTTTGATAAATATAACGGACTTCCTAGTGAGTACATACTCAAAGAAGTATTTAAGTTTAGTGATATTGAAACCCCAATAATCGCTGAAAAAATTAAAGAAGCCTCTTATGAGCTACTAATTCAAACCAAACCTATCCAACCTATAGTTGATTTGGTTATACATTATCATAATAAAATGCCTATGGTTGTCATATCTGGTGGTAAGCAAATCAATGTACTTAGATCTCTGGATGTTTTAGGGCTTACTGATTATTTTGATAAGATAATTACAGCAGATGACTCACACCCAAACAAGAGCTCACCTGAAGCATTTACACTATTAGCTAATCAATACAATCTCAAACCTCGTGAATGTCACGTGTTTGAAGATGGTGTACCAGGTCTTATTAGTGCATTACAGGCTGGAATGACTATCACTGATGTTAGAAACATTAACTTAAGATAAGAAAGAGCAGATTTAAACTATGAAAAAAAGTATACTTTTGAGCGTGATGTTGTTCTCCTGTTTAGGATATTCACAGGTTGTAAATACAGCAACATGGACAACCAAAGATATTGAAAAGAATTTTAAAACAAAATACTTTTGTAATAAAAATTTATCAAAAGAGGATTGTGATAAAAATTTTAAAAACATGAACGAGTATGGTATAGATGTTAGCTCTCTCGGTAATCAAGACATAAAAGATATCCAACTTGACAAAATATCATATACGACAACTAATTCTTTCCCAGCTACTGGGGAGATAACATCTCATGTATCTGGACTTGTAATGCTTCCTAACACCAATCATCCAAAGGGAGTAGTCTTATACTATCACCCTACTGTGTTTGATAATGCTGGCGTCCCTTCTAATCTAGATAAAGAAAATAAGACTAGTTTATATCTAAACACTGTTTATGCTGGAGTATATGCAGCTAATGGATATATTGTTGTTGCTCCTGATTATATTGGGCAGGGAGATGACTATAAAAACTATCACCCTTATGTTTTATATCCAAGACAAACCATAAATACAGCCGTCGATTTATTGAATAATGTCAGTTCTAATATTCGTAAGAAATATAGTCTAAAAGATAACTCTACGCTAAATCTTTTCTCTGTTGGTTATTCTGAAGGTGGTGCATACTCTATATGGACAGCCAAGTGTCTAGGCTGGCGTGGCGACTGTGAAGGAGTAGATAAATTAGATACACTGTATAGATATAGGGCTGCTGCTGGATTAAGTGGAGCCTACGATGTCAGTAAGACCACTTTAAATTTCATGACTGATAACAATGATTCTAGTAAATATTTCCTGCATAGCAAACTTATCACATCAATGCTAAAACCTGGTTTAATGGCAAATACTTTTATGAGCTACCTAAATTATAGTAACGTTTCAAAAACCATTAGTATAAATGATTTTGATAAAGGTTTCTTTGAAATGCAATGCTCAACCTTCTCTCAAGAGAAATGTGATATTGAAGGCAAACGTTATAACTTTGACACATTATTCTTACAAAAGCATTTACCAAACAATCAGTTTGCTGCTGCTATATTTAATAGTGCATTATATAAAAAATTTCCTAACCAAGAATCAGCTTCTCACTATGCTATACCTACTGGTAATAACTCAATGTATGATTTATTTAATGAAAAAATATTTACCAATAAAGAACTCATTGAAACCATGAAAGCTGCAGATATTGTTGATTTTGGTAAAAAAACTAGAACTCCTTTATATCTATTTGCACTCAAAGAGGACTCTGTAGTAACTCGACTTAATTATGACAAATTCATGCGAAATGCTAATGCCATTGTTGATAGTTTTGTATTAGATAACAACAAAATTCTAACGAATACTACAGATTGGCTACCAGTTCAACTTGATATCAATGAAGTAGATCACGTTACTGGTGAGACTTATGCAAATCTATTTGCATATAAATATATTGATGATATGAATAAGGTATACTTATAAGATTATGATTGATGCAATTACTCAAAGAACTAGTATTTTAGTAAATGAAATTGGAATTACAAAACTTGAGAATGCAAATATTTTTGTAGCAGGTTGTGGTGGCGTTGGTTCTTATGTGATTGAAGCTCTTGCTAGAGCGGGGATTGGTAATCTTACTATAGTTGATATGGACAGAGTTGATTCATCAAATATTAACCGTCAACTTATTGCTTTACATAGCACTATTGGTAAGCCTAAGGTAGAAGTTATGAAGCAACGCATCATTGATATTAATCCACTTTGTAAGGTTAATGCTTTAGAAACTTTTATAAATCCAGAAAACACTCTTGAGCTACTTAGCAATGAGAAGTACGACTATGTAATTGATGCTATAGATACTCTTAATGCTAAAGTTAATCTCGTGAAAATAGCTCATCAAGATCTAGGTATAAAAACAATATCAAGTATGGGAGCTGGAGGCAAAACTGATCCCACACAAATAAAAGTCGCAGATATATATAAAACTGACGTATGTGCCCTAGCACGAACGATGCGAACAAGATTAAAAAAACAGCTTGTTTCAAAGGGAATCAAAGCAGTATTCTCAACACAGAAAGGCATTAGCCCTCTTCCACCAAGTGATCCAGAGCCAAATCAACAAGGTAGATCTAGAGCAACAAATGGAACCCTCAGTTATATGCCATCACTATTTGGTCTCACAATAGCAGGCATTGTTATCAACGATATTATTGGTGATGATTTTAATAAATAAAAATATTTCAAACCCTAGAAATACGTTTCTATATCATTTACCCTAATAAATACAATACAACTAAAAATTATTTAAAGAATGCCAAAAAAGATCAGACTTAGGTACATACTACTTATTATAATAATTGTTATTGTCACAGTTTTTTTCTCAAATACTACATCTGATATACAAGTTGACGCTAATATGGGAGCTTGTGAAATACTAGATCAGAATCCTAGCTGGAAATCATCTCTTAAAAAAGCTCAAGACAAATATAACCTCTCTCCTGCTTTTGCAATGGGGCTAATCTATCAAGAATCTCGCTTTGATGCTGAGGCAAAAAGTAACTATTCAACAGCTTACGGTTATGCCCAAGCAATAAATAGCACATGGAAACATTTTCAAGATGAAGTTAAGCCAAATGCCAAAAGAAATAATTTTGATGATAGCGTACAGTTTATAGGCTGGTATATGTCGCAACTTGCAAAATCTTTAAAACTCAAGATGAGTGATAGCGAAAATCTATATATGGCATATATGCTTGGAGCAACTGGGTTCAAACGCTACAAAGATGGTACATTCAAAAATAAAGCCAAGATTGAAGAGGATAAAAATATAGCAAATAAAGTTAAAGCTTATACAGCTCTTTATAAATCTCAGCTTAAAGACTGTAAGATCTAAAATCTATACGCCAATGTAGTCATTACTTTTGACTGAAGTTTCATTATAGCTTTTACAGGCTTAGGTAACTTTTTACCACCAGCCTTCTCTGCTTCTATAGCGTGATCTGATTCATCAAGATACATCTGTTTAAGTATCTCTCGTGAGCGATTATCATTCACCGGCAAATTTTTCAAATGTGAATCCAAGTGTTTCATAACCTGTTTTTCTGTCTCTACAACGAAACCATAACTTAAACTATCACTGATAGAGCCCGCCGTAGCCCCTATTCCAAATGATGCCCAATACCAAAAAGAATTAAGTAAACTTGGCTTAGCCCCTAGTTCTTCTAATCGCTCTGCACACCATGCTAGATGGTCATATTCCTCATCAGCAGCATGATATAAATGCTCTTTGGTTTGTGCCGATTTTGCTACAGATGCCTGCCCTCTGTAAAGTCCTTGAGCACAAATCTCTCCTGTATAATCAACTCGCATTAATCCAGCAGCATGTTTTTTATCATCATCTGATAATTGACCATCTACCGTATCACCACTTGGTGACTTTCTATTAGGATTAAGAGGCTGTTTTGTAAATCTTGCATAACTATCAATTTCCTCAACAACTCTATCTAAAAAAGATAATTTTCTCATAACTAATCTTCCTAGTTAAATAAAACCAAATAGTGCATTAGCAGCAACAATTGAAAAAAGCAGATTAAGTATCAAAAATACCCAACCCACAGAGTATCCTTCTTTAATAGAAAATATAGCATAGATAGCTAACACTATACCACACACCACCATGGGTTCATTTCTACCTAATAGTATACCAAAACACAAAGCTACAAGCCCTACAAAAGCACAAACTCTAGCTGTATTTATCTTATATTTGCTAAAATAAAAGATTGAAAACGCGATTGCTAGGATTATAAATATTAATAAATTATATATTTGAGGAAAATTAAAAAAGACCATTGTTGCGCTAACAAATGCGATACCTTGCAAACCACTAAAAAATGGTTCTTTTTGAATGATAGCTGATAAAAATAAGAAAAAAGTTGCAAAAAATACTATAAGGTTTTTATGATTAATATTTGTTTCAGTCAAACCAAACATAAATATAATTAGACCACAAATCCCTACCAGCAACCCAACATTGTTGATGACTTTTTTTAGCATATAAATGATTAAATAAGTTTTATTGAAAACTATTATAATTATAAACTATAATCGTTACAAAAGTTTTCATTGAATAACAGCTAAACTATTAGTTATAATTATGAAATATCTTTTTTGATTCATTTTTTAGCATAATTAAGGAGATTTTAATGGCTAGAAAGAAAATAGCGCTTATTGGTGCTGGTAATATTGGTGGAACACTTGCTCATTTATCACTAATCAAGCAGCTAGGTGATGTAGTTCTTTTTGATATAGCTCCAGGCATGCCTCAAGGTAAAGCTCTAGACTTATTACAAACTTGCCCTATCGAAGGAGTTGATTTCAAAGTTAGAGGTACAAATGATTATAAAGATCTAGAACACTCTGATGTAGTAATAGTAACAGCTGGTGTACCAAGAAAACCTGGTATGTCTCGTGATGACTTACTTGGTATTAATATCAAAGTAATGCAAGCTGTAGGTGAAGGTATCAAACACAACTGTCCAGATGCATTTGTAATATGTATCACAAATCCTCTTGATATTATGGTAAATATGCTACAAAAGTTCTCAGGTGTTCCTGATAATAAAATCGTTGGGATGGCTGGTGTACTAGATTCAGCTAGATTTAGAACTTTCTTAGCAGATGAGCTAAATGTTTCTGTTCAACAAGTTCAAGCTTATGTAATGGGTGGACATGGTGATACTATGGTACCTCTTACAAAAATGTCTAATGTTGCGGGCGTATCTCTAGAGCAACTAGTCAAAGAAGGTAAAATTAGCCAAGAAAGACTAGATTCTATAGTGGCTAGAACTAGAAATGGTGGTGGTGAGATTGTAGCTCTACTAAAAACTGGTTCTGCTTATTACGCTCCAGCTGCTGCAGGAATCCAAATGGCAGAAAGTTACCTAAGAGATAAAAAAATGATTCTTCCATGTGCTGCAAAAATAAAAGCTGGCATGTATGGAGTTGATGAAGATCTATTTGTAGGCGTGCCTACTGAGATTTCTGCAAATGGTGTAAGACCTATACATGTTGAAATTTCTGAAAAAGAAAAAGAGCAACTACAAGTATCTATCAACGCTGTTAAAGAGTTAAATAAAGCTGCTGCTGAAATTTTAGCAAATTAATTTTCTAACAAGTTTAGACAGTAAGTGTTGTACTGTCTACATCTCATAACTGATTCAACAAAGTCAAGTATAATATTTGACTTTTTAGTATTCTAAAATTATAAAAAATTGATAAAATTTCACTAATTAAAATTTCAATTATACTAGATTAGTATAGTTTATGTGTAATCTGGTATTTATTGAAAATACTTTAAATTAAATAGGGTTTTTGTTTATTATGTCTAATGAAAAATACCTTGACATAGATATAGATATATCTAAGGATCGTGAGCTTTCAGAACAAGCACAGCAACTACTTACTAATTATTATTGTCTTGAGAATGAGCCTTCTCCACAATATGCCTTTGCAAGAGCTTCTGTAGCATACTCTTTTGGCGATATTAATCTTGCTCAGCGTATATATGATGCTGCATCTAAAGGCTGGTTTATGTTTGCATCTCCGGTGCTTTCAAATGCACCACTTCCAGGCGCAAAAGTTAAATCATTACCGATTAGTTGTTTCTTGTCTTATGTGCCTGATTCATTAGAGGGGCTTATTGAGCACTCATCTGAACTAAGATGGCTATCAGTAAAAGGTGGTGGAGTCGGCGGTCACTGGTCAAGTGTCCGAGCTGTCTCTGACAAAGCACCTGGACCGATACCTTTTATGCATACTGTTGATGCAGACATGGTTGCTTATAGACAAGGTAAAACTCGTAAAGGCTCTTATGCTGCATATATGGATATATCTCATCCTGATATAGTTGAGTTCGTGGGAATACGTGTTCCAACAGGTGATGTAAATAGAAAATGCTTAAACCTACACCATGCTGTCAACTTAACTGACGACTTCATGCAGGCAGTCGCTAATGATGAAGATTGGAAACTTATAGATCCAGATGATAAAACAGTTAGAGATACCATAAAAGCTCGTAAATTATGGGAAACTATACTTGAAACGCGTTATCGTACTGGTGAACCATATCTAAACTTTATTGATACAGCAAATAGAGCTTTACCAAAGTCTCAAAAAGAACTTGGTTTAAGAATCAAAGGTTCGAATTTGTGTAACGAGATCCATTTAGTAACTGATGAAAAGCGTACAGCTGTATGTTGTTTATCTTCAGTTAATTTAGAAAAGTATGATGAGTGGAAAGATACCTCTCTTATCAAAGATTTGATAAGATTTTTGGATAATGTTCTACAATTCTTTATAGATCACGCAGGTGATGAGATCGCTAAAGCTAGATATAGTGCTTCTCGTGAAAGAAGTCTTGGCTTAGGTGCTATGGGTTTTCATTCTTATTTACAAAAGCATAATGTTCCTTTTGAATCTCAAAGAGCAGAAGAAATTAATGAAGAGATATTTAAGCGTATAAAAGAACAAGCTGTAGAAGAAACTCTAATACTTGGTCGTGAAAAAGGAGAAGCTCCTGATATGGCTGGTACTGGTCGCAGAAATGCTCATCTACTAGCAATAGCTCCTAATGCTAATAGCTCCTTAATATTAAATACTTCTCCAAGTATAGAGCCTTGGAAAGCAAATGCTTTTACATCTAGAACTAGAGTAGGCTCACACTTAACAAAAAATAAATATCTAGAAAGAGAACTAGAAAAAATTGGCAAAAATACTGAAGAAGTATGGTCAGATATTATTACTAATGGTGGCTCAGTCCAACAACTAGATTTCTTAAACGATGAAATTAAGTCTGTATTCAAAACAGCTATTGAAATGGATCAAGATTGGGTAGTATACTTAGGTGGTCAAAGACAAAAACATCTGTGTCAAGGGCAGTCTCTGAATATATTTTTCCCAGCTGGTGCTTCACGTGGTTATATTCACAAAGTACATTTCAATGCTTGGAAATATGGTTGTAAGGGACTATATTATTTGAGAACTGAGACTTCAAATAGAGCGGAAAACATCTCTAAAAAAGTTGAAAAGAATAGGCTTGTAGAATTCTCAGAACTAAAACAATCTGAGAGTGAATGTATCGCTTGTGAGGGATAAGAAATGAAAGTAAAAATATATACAAGAAATGGCTGTCCATTTTGTGTTTGGGCTAAACAATGGTTTGATGAAAATGAAATAGTTTTTGAAGAAACTATAATAGACGATCATTCTCAACGTCTTAGATTCTATGAAGAAATGAATCAAAGTGGTAAAGTTGCATTCCCAATTTCAACAGTACCTCAAATATTTATTGATGATGAGCATATTGGTGGCTTTACAGATCTTAAAGCCAATGCAATAGAAATCTTAGCTAAAAAATAGGTAAATAATGGTGGAAGTAAAAATATATACAAAAACGAACTGCCCTTTTTGCGACCTTGCTAAAAGCTGGTTTGGCACTAATGATATTCCTTTTACACAAATTACTCTTGATGATGATCAAGAAAGATTAAATTTCTATGCTGAAGTAAACAAGAATATTCTTCTTGTTGAAGAGCATATTAAGTCTGTTCCACAGATATTTATTGGCGATGTTCATATAGGTGGCTATGATAACCTTATGGCTAGAGCTGGCGAGGTTATCGCTCGTGTTAAAGGTTCATCATTAACAACCTTTTCAAAAACGTATAAACCTTTTAGCTATCCTTGGGCTGTTGATCTAACTGTCAAACATGAAAAAGCTCATTGGATAGAAGATGAGATTGATTTGTCAGAAGATGTTACTGATTGGAAAAACGGTAAAATCACTAAAGTTGAAAAAGAGTATATTACTAATATTCTAAGACTATTTACTCAATCTGATGTAGCCGTTGGTCAAAACTACTATGATCAGTTTATACCATTGTTCAAAAATAATGAAGTTAGAAATATGCTTGGCTCCTTTGCTGCTCGTGAAGGTATTCATCAAAGAGCATACGCCCTTCTAAATGATACTCTTGGTCTTCCTGACTCTGAATACCATGCTTTCTTAGAGTATAAGGCAATGACAGATAAAATTGACTTTATGATGGATGCTAATCCTAATACTCGTCGTGGTTTGGGATTGTGTCTTGCTAAGACAGTATTTAATGAAGGTGTAGCCCTATTTGCATCATTTGCAATGTTACTTAACTTCCAACGCTTTGGTAAAATGAAAGGTATGGGTAAAGTCGTTGAATGGTCAATCCGTGATGAATCTATGCACGTCGAAGGTAATGCTGCATTATTTAGAATATACTGCCAAGAAAATCCATATATAGTTGATAATCAATTTAAAAAAGAAATATATCTAATGGCTAGCAAGGCTGTTGAGCTTGAAGATAAATTTATTGATTTAGCTTATGAGATCGGCACTATCGAAGGTCTAAAAGCTGATGAAGTAAAAGAATATATTCGTCATATTACAGATAGACGTTTAAATCAGCTTGGTTTGAATGAAATATATAATATTGATAAAAACCCTCTTACTTGGTTGGAGTGGATCTTAAATGGTGCTGATCATACAAACTTCTTTGAAAACCGAGTAACAGAATATGAGGTTGCAGGTCTAACTGGTAATTGGGATGAGGCTTATCAGCACTAATTCCACTTTTTATTAATTTTTCTCATAATTAGTTTCACTTATATTTCTTACAAAAATTTAAAACATAACTACTATTTACTCTTTTAAAACCTCCAGTTCTTCTAAAGCTGCAAACCATTCTAATTCAGTTTGTTCTATTTTTTCTTTTAGCAGAGAATGCTCAAGTAAAGTTTGCTGAAGTTTTTGTTTATCATCATATAAATCCTGATTTTGGAGAGCATCTTGCATTTGTTGATCTTGCTGTTGTAATTTTTCTAACGCCCTTTCAAGTTTTTTGACTTTATCTTGAAGTGGTTTAAGTTGCTTTCTTTTATCAGCAGATAATTTTCTATCCTGTTTTTTAGCATCTTTATTAGATTGTACTGCTATATTTGATGTATTATTCTCAGATTTTTTGACTTCAAGAATGTACTTATAGTAATCCTTCATATCACCGTCAAAAGGCTTAACCTGCCCTTCACCAACTAGCATATACTCATCAACTGTTGATTCTAATAAAAATCTATCATGCGAAACTAATATTATAGCTCCTTGGAAACTCTGTAATGCTACAGTTAAAGCTTCTCGAACGCCTATATCTAAATGATTGGTTGGTTCATCTAATAATAAAAAGTTAGGCTCTTGATATACAATCATTGCTAGAGCTAATCTAGCTTTCTCGCCACCAGAAAAAGTTCCTGCCTTTGCTAAAGCCTTGTCTCCTACAAAGTTAAAACTACCCAAAAAAGTTCTAAGCTTTTCTTGAGTTGCTTGTGAGTCTAAGCGTTGCATATGCAATAATGGTGAGGCTTCAGGATCAAGCATATCTAAAGAATGTTGCGAGAAATACCCTACTCTAAGATTTGGGTGTTTTTCTATCTTACCTGATAAAATCTCAATATCTCCAATAAGAGATTTAATAAGTGTTGATTTACCAGCCCCATTTAGACCCAATAGACCTATACGCATTTCATTATAGATATTTAATTTTACGTTATTAAGAATTTTTTTATCGCCATAACCAAGATCAGTATTTTGTAAACTGACCAAAGTACCTCCAAGATGCTCTTTAACTTGCTTAAATTCAAAGCTAAATTCAGAATCTGACTTAACAGCTTCTATTCGCTGTATTTTTTCTAACATTTTGACACGACTTTGTGCTTGTTTTGCTTTTGATGCTTTAGCTTTAAATCTATCAACAAAACTCTGTAAATGAGCTATATGCTTTTGTTGTTTCTCAAACTGCTTTTGTTGTAGTACTTTTTGCTCATAAGACTGCTTTTCATAAGATGAATAGTTACCAGTATAAGTATCTATATTCTTATTATCGATATGAAATATTTGCTTGACAACATTATCTAGAAAGATTCTATCATGTGAAATAAGTAGTAAAGAACCTTTATATTCTTGTAGATACCCTTCTAACCATAGTACAGCATCTAAATCTAAATGGTTAGTAGGTTCATCGAGTAGTAAAATATCTGACTCTTGTAATAGTGCTTGAGCAAGATTTAAACGTATCTGCCAACCACCTGAGAGCTCTTTTACCTTTTGTTGCAAGTGACTAATACTAAAACCTAAACCTGAGAGCAATTTACCAGCTTGAGACTCTATTGCATAACCTCCTAAAGATTCATATTCTTCATGATATTTTGAGTAATCTACAAAGTTCTCAGACTCTAAAGATTTTTGCATTTGGATCTTCAATTGTTTTAAAGATTCTATACCATTGACTACATAATCTATCACTTTAGCATCGAAATCATCAACCTCTTGCTTAACAGTAACTATACGGGTATTTTTAGCAATCTCAATATCGCCCTTATCTGGTGTTAGATTGCCTTGTATAAGGTTAAAAAGTGTTGTTTTACCTGTACCATTTTTGCCCACAAGACCTATTTTTTGATTAGGAAAAATTGAGAAATTAATACTATCAAAAAGTTCTTTTATCTCTACTTGATAAGATACATTTTTAAAGAAAATCATTTGTTTTAATATAAATATTTCATTAGCTAAATTATATACATTGAGTATTTATATAAAAGTGATTTTCAAATATAAGCTACTGATTTAGCTTATTTAGTAATGATAGATATACAAAGCAAACAATATAAGCAACTACAGTACCCCAATTAATACCCATAATTGGATATAACCAATATATTAATAAATCGTAGATTAATAATATAGAAACTCCATAAGAGAAATGTTTTAATACTCCTGGAAATAGCTGATCTTTGTATGTAAATATCAAAACTGTAGTCACGGATGTTAGCATAACTGGAAATGATGAAAAGATACCGGCCCACTCATGACCCACTATACGAGACACTCCAGTAATCACTAAGACTAATGAAGCAACTAGAATAATCCTAAATGTAATAACAATTAGTTTATTAGCCGGTTTAAGCTTAACAGCTACCTTTGTATGCTTATTATCAGCAACTCTCCTGAAAAAAAGAATCGTGATAAACATGGCAACCAAAAATATCATGAAACCAGAGAATATATTAATACTAAATTTTGTAAGAATATAGCCACTGATAAAATAAATAATAAAACCAACAAAAAGAGCGCTTAAAGTATTAAAATAACGATTATTAAGAAATAATTTGCCACCTAAATAAAACCCTATTGTAAATAACAAAGTACAACAGAATCCTGCAAAAGCATAAGGCATTGAATCTATCAAAAACTGTAATCCATTCTCACGCGCATAAAAATAAGTAAAAAGACCAACACTAAGTGGTAAACCTGAAAATAAACCTCCTAATCTAGGACTTTTCTCAGATATATATATTAATCCTAGTACCATTAAAGCTGATAATATTATTTTTATAGTAATCAACAACATATAAAAAATACCGTTATAAAATATAGATTGAAAGTTTACACTATTTGGTATTTTTATAAATCATTTTACAGATCTAATAATGCTATACTAACCAAAGCATTTATCTATATTGGTATCTATGATGCAAAATGTAATTATTGTCTTATTTAATGAGTTTGAAACCTTAGATGTTTTTGGACCAGTTGAGGTTATTGGGAGTTTCAAAGAACACTTCAAACTTGAGTATTATTCTCTAGAGGGAGGTAATGTATATAGTAGTCAAAATGTCTGTATAAACACCAAAAAACTCTCAGATGCTAATTCAAAAGACTCGATATTATTTGTGCCTGGGGGTATTGGTACAAGAAAGTTAATATACAATAAAAAATTAATAACTGAATTAACTAGATTAGCAAATAATGCTAAATATATACTTACAGTCTGTACAGGTTCATCTTTATTTTCACAAACAAATCTGCTTAATGGCAAAAAAGCTACTTCTAATAAAAAAGCTCTTAGTTGGACAAAATCTATAGCTCCAGATGTAAACTGGATCGACAAAGCCAGATGGGTAAAAGATGGTAATATTTATACAAGCTCTGGCATAAGTGCAGGCATAGATATGTCTCTTGGTTTTATCGCGGATATCTTAGGCTATGATGTTGCTAAACAAAAAAGTATTGAGTTAGAATACTCATGGCAAGAAGATGCAAATGTTGATGAATTTGCAGATATTTATAAATAACAACTTATGAGCAAAATAAGAAAAATCATACATATTGATATGGATTATTTTTTTGCTCAGGTCGAGGAAAAAAATAATCCGAGCCTCAAAGATAAACCTTTTGCTGTAGGTGGTACCAACCCCAAACGTGGCGTAATATCAACTTGTAACTATATAGCTAGAGAATATGGTATTCACTCTGCTATGCCTACAGCGATCGCTATGCAGAAATGCCCTAATCTAATACTTTTAAATACTGATTTTGCAAAATATAAAGCTGCATCTTCGATTATAAGAGAGGTATTCTACACTTTCACAGACAAGGTTGAGCCTCTATCTCTTGATGAGGCGTATCTAGATGTTACAGATGTTGCAGTTTATAAAAATAGTGCAACACTAATTGCTCAGGCGATCAAACAAGAAATTTTTAATAAAACTGGCCTTACAGGATCAGCTGGAGTAGCTCCAAACAAACTACTTGCAAAGATAGCTAGTGATATTAACAAACCTAATGGTTTATATGTAATCACTCCTGAGCAAGTTAGTGATTTTGTTAAAAATCTGCCTGTTAAGAAACTTTTTGGTGTTGGTAAAGTCTCACAAGAGAAGCTAAAAAGTATGAGTGTCGAAACTTGCTTAGACTTGCAGCAACTAAGTCTAACTACTCTTCTGGATAAGTTTGGTAAATTTGGAAGTAGTTTATATAACTATGCTAGAGGTATAGATAATCGTGAAGTTAACCCTGTACGGATTCGTAAATCTGTAAGTGTTGAAAATACATATTTAGAAGATCTAAAGACTCTCGAGGTTTGCCTAGAAAAACTACCTAACTTATATAATAAATTGACTAGTCGCATGACTGAAGAGCATTATAAGTCTATAATTAGTATTGTTGTCAAATTTACAGATACAAAATTTAATAAAACAAGTCTAACTAGAGTAGCAAAAACACTAGATATAGAAATGCTAAAAAATCTAATAATTGAATTACATCAGAAACAAAATCATCCTATTCGACTAATTGGTATAGGTATAAAACTTGGGGAGATTGATGATAGGCAGATGGATTTATTCTAAAATTTTTTTATACTCTTCTAAAACTCTAAAAATCTCTCGTTCATGCTCCAACTGATTCAACTTCATGCGAAACTCTTTTGAACTAGGTAAATCAGCAAGATAAAAACTTGCATGAGTTCGGATTTCTTTAACAGCTACTTTGGCAGTTTTTAGTTTAATGAGTCTTCTTAGATGTTCTCCTAATACTTCAACACGCTCAACTGGTGTTGGTGGCGGTACTAGCTCACCTGTATTGAGATACTCAGCAATTTGTCTAAATATCCAAGGGTTACCACGAGAAGCGCGCCCTACCATCACCGCATCTACTCCTGTATGCTCCATCATAGCCTTAGCACTATGAGGACAGAACACATCACCATTGCCAATCACAACTGTATCTACAGCTTTTTTAACATCACGTATAATATCCCAATTTGCTTTACCGGTATACATTTGTTCACGCGTACGTCCATGGATAGCAATAGCACTTACGCCAGCATCCTCACATGCTTTAGCAACCTCTATAGCATTAATGTTTTCATCATCCCAACCAATACGCATCTTTACAGTTACTGGTTTATGTACTGCTTTAACAACAGCTGTAAGTATCTCATGGATTCTATTAACATCTTTTAGAAGTGCCGCTCCAGCTTGTAATTTCTTAGCAACTTTTGGCATAGGACAACCCATATTTATATCTAAAAAATCACATTCTGTATTCTCTGCGATATATTTTGTTGCGCCAACAAAACTATCAATATCTGTACCAAATATCTGTATTCCAAGTGGCTTTTCAATATTTTCCATATAGAGCATTTCCATAGTTTCCCAGTTTCGCTCCACTACAGCTTTGTTACTCACCATCTCAGTATATATCAGCCCTGCGCCATGCTCTTTACATATAGTACGAAATGCACTATCACAAAAGCCTGCCATTGGTGCGAGTACAACATTATTTTCAATTTCTATATCTGCAATTTTAAAGCCCATCTTTCACACCATCTAACAGAAACCATTGTCCCATTTGTTTGGGTTTATCAAATTTCATACCGTATTTTTTAAACTCTTGTTGAACTTCATCAACTTGATTCTCTATGATTCCAGACAGAGCTAATCTTCCACCAAGCTTTAAACTACTAGTTATACTCTCAACTAAGCTTATAAGCACATTTGAGAAAATATTGGCCACTACTAAGTCAAACTGTTGTTTAGGTGGATTATCACTAAAGTGGGTTTTATTAGCTACGCTATTTTCTTGAGCATTTTTGATAGATGATTCTATTGAGTTTGGATCAATATCTATACCTTCAGCATACTTTGCTCCTAGCTTAACAGCCCCAATAGCTAGGACTCCAGTACCACAACCATAATCCAAAACTAAAGAATCTTTTGAAACATATTTTTCCAACCATTCAAGACACATTTTAGTTGTTTCATGATTACCACACCCAAAAGCAATACTAGGATCAACTATTATATAAGTATGCTCATTATCTTGAGGTGGTTGCCTCCAATTTGGATAAACAACTATATTTTTACCAATAGATATTGGATCGTAATCATATAACCATGCAGCTTCCCACTGCTGATCTTTAATTATTTCGTAATTTATTTCACTTTCAATTATGTTTTCAAACTTTTTTTGAATGTTAGCAATAATACTATCTATATCATGATGGTTCTCATATAAGACTGTAATGCTGACTATATCATAGGATTTATCTATTCTTGTTACAGAACCTGCATCATTATCAAAGAGGTAATTCTCGACTATGTCAAAATATTTAGATTTTAGTGTAAACTCTAACTGGTGCCATTGTTGCATTTTATAAAAAATAATTCAAAACTTTATATATCGTAAAATAATACTAAATATACTAATTAACGGCTAGATTAAATTTATTATTTAGTGTCTGATAATTAACCTTATTTCAACAATCTTCATTTTAATTTTCTTATTTTGATCTAATTCTTCTTAACCAAAAATGATTAACAATCCTCAATACATGGACTGCTATATATCCAGCACTCGCCACTAAAAGACCAGCAACAAAACTACCTAAATATAGTGGTTTCCAAAATTCATGTAAATGATTTAGCATATAAGAACCAAATGTTTCCCAGTTAGAGATATCTACCTGTTCTCCAAGCAAAAAGCATCCAAATATATAATTACCCAAATACATTGGCACCCATGTTAGAGGATTACTAATCCATACAGTTGAAATTGCTATTGGTATATTAGCTCTCAAAATTATAGCTGAAATAACTACTGGAGTCATTTGCAAAGGTAATGGAATCATCATCCAAAAAAATCCTATAAAGACACCTCTTGCAACAGTATTATAATTAGCAATCCATAGATTTTTATTTGTAAGTCTATGTGCTACAAAACCCAAAAATTTAGAATTCTCTAGTCTTTTTCTTTTCTTAATTAATTTTCGAGCTCTTTTCGTATTCATATCTCTAGATTTCTTACAAAAAAATGGTTCTATACAAAACTCTACAGTTATTGATATTCTATACTATGACCGTACAAAGTACCTTGAATTTAAACTTAACTAATATCGTCTAATTAATTACGGCTGACTATAAGACCAAAATAGTCTATTTGCATCATCACCGGGACTAAATTCTACTTGTCTATTGTCTATATACTCACCATATCTTGAGTTAATAAACTCTCTATCAGGTGGTACATAAGCAGCACCTTGTGCTCTCTCTTGCTCAACTTCTGGACCATAATACATTGTGTATGGATTAGCTGGTCGCATATAGGCATAGCTCATCGCAACACCCAGCAAACCTGCAGTGATTAAAATTATTTTTTTCATTTGTTTACATCTCCTTTAAAAGGCCTTTAGCCCAAAATTAATTATAACCTTTTTTAGTTAGTTATATGAAAAAAATTTAACTTTAGACTATAGATATTTTGCTACAATTATCCTTAGGTTAAATGTGTACACAAAAGATATGCAACAATACAGTACTAAATATAATAAAAAAGCTATTTTATTAGTTAATCTTGGTACTCCAGATAACTATGATGTAAAATCTATTAGAAAATATCTTAGAGAATTTTTGTCTGATCGTAGAGTAATAGAAGCTAATCCTTTATTATGGAAGCTAATCTTAAATTTAATTATTCTACCAATTCGTTCAAAAAAGAATGTGCATACTTATGAAGCCGTATGGAATAAAGAGCATAATAAATCGCCCTTGCTCTTATACACTGAAAATCTAGCAAAAAAACTAGATCAAAGACTCGATAATTACATAGTAGATTGTGCGATGCGTTATGGCAATCCAAGCATTGAAAGTAAGATTAAAAGCTTACAAGATCAAGGAGTAACTGAGATAATAGTATTTCCACTATATCCTCAGTATTCTGCGACTACTACTGCAACTGTTTATGATGAAATATACAGAGTCCTATCAAAGCTAAGATGGCAACCCGCTATCAAAGCAATAAATCCTTACTATGATAATAAGTTTCATATTCAAACTATCAGTCAACAAATTAAAAATTATCTGCAAGCTACAGACTCATATCCGGATATAATTTTATTTTCTTTCCACGGCTTACCAAAGGAATATTTTGATAAAGGTGATCCCTACTATTGCCATTGTCACAAAACTTATCGCTTGGTCAAAGAAAACCTGCAAAATGAATATCCTGATATAGATTTTGAATTATCATTTCAATCTCGTTTTGGTCCTAAAAAATGGTTAGAACCATATACAACTGTCAAACTAGAAGAATTTGCAAAGCAAAATAAAAAAGTTGTAGTTATAGCCCCAGGATTTAGTGCCGATTGCCTAGAAACATTGGAAGAGCTTGCAATCACTGAAAAAGAAAACTTTATTGAAAAAGGTGGTAAAGAGTTTGTTTTAATTCCATGTTTAAATGACTGTGATGAACATGTCGAAATGTTATACAATATTATAAATGAGGAAATATGCCTAAAAAAATAGCTATACATTGGTTTCGTCAAGACTTACGCCTTGCGGATAACCCTGCGCTACATCAGGCTAGTCAAGCAGATGAGACAATTACAATATTTATACTAGATGAGAATCAAGAGATTGGTGGAGCTAGCAAACTTTGGCTTCATCACTCTTTGAGCAGTCTAAGTAAATCTCTAAATAATAAGCTCAACTTTTTTAGTGGTAATCCCCTAGAAATCATAAAAAAACTTGTCAAAGAAAATAATATCACGGATTTTTATTGGAATAGATCTTATGACAAGTACAGTATTGATAGAGATACTCAGATTAAACAATTTCTGCAAGAGCAAGATATAAATGTAAGTAGTTTTAATGGAAGTCTACTTATCGAACCATGGCAATGTAAAAAAGATGATGGCACACATTATAAAGTATATACTCCGTTCTACAAGGAGCTTATCAAAATTAGAAAATATCGCTCAAATATTGTCAAACCAAGTTTTAATTCCCTAAAAAAACTAGAAACTGCTGATGAATTAGATTCTTTAAAACTACTAGAACCAAAACTTTCTTGGCAAAATATAATAGATCAATGGCAAATTGGGGAAGATGCCTCGCATCAAATCCTTGAGGAGTTTCTAGATGGTAAAGTAAAAGAATACAAAACAGCTAGAGACTTTATGAGTACAGACTCAACTTCTAAATTATCTCCATATTTACACTTTGGTGAGATATCACCTAACCAAATTTTTAATGCCGTGCAGAGTCTAGACTATATTGGTAACAATGAAGAGCACTTTATCAAAGAGTTAGTTTGGCGTGATTTCTCTTATTATCAGATATATTATTATCCTGAATTACATAACAAGAACATCAACCAAAAGTTTGATAGTTTTGAATGGGATAACGACGCTACTCTTCTTAAAAGATGGCAAACTGGACAAACAGGTATTCCAATAGTTGATGCGGGCATGAGAGAGCTTTGGCAGACTGGCTATATGCATAATCGTGTACGTATGATAGTTGCTAGCTTCCTTATCAAAAACTGTCTTATCCACTGGAAATATGGAGAAAAATGGTTTTTTGATACTTTATTTGATGCTGATTTTGCTAGTAATAATGCTAACTGGCAATGGGTTGCTGGTTGTGGTCTAGATGCCGCTCCTTACTTTAGAATTTTTAATCCTGTACTACAAGCTGAAAAATTTGAAGCTTATGAATATATTCGTAAGTATGTACCTGAACTTAAGTTTCTACCAAATAAGCTAATTGCAAAGCCATGGGAAGCAAGCGAGCTAGTATTACAAGAAGCAGGAGTTAAATTGGGTGATAATTATCCAAAACCTGTAGTAGACCTCAAGAAATCTCGAGACAAAGCATTAGAGTTGCATAAGAAATTAAACTAAAACTCAAGCTTAATAAATTGCTTATATTGCTGCCCTTTCTTGAGTTTGATATCTGAATTATCATAGTTTTTGCCAATTACTGGTATAAACTGTGGCTCAAAACATATTGCATGAAATTTCTGTGAATTTAAGCCATTTGATAACTTCAAACCATCAGGAAAATTAGTAGTATATATCTGCGTAGCCGGATAAGAACTTGTTACTACAAGCTTTCGTCCACTAATCTCATCTGTCAATTTAATAGTTCCATCAACAATATAACAATGATCTATCCCACCACCACTAAAATATTCAAAATTAGTTTCTAATTTATCTGCAATAACTGATTCTTGACTAAAATCCATTTCATAAGGAATTTTTATAATTTGCTTAGGTATACTGTTTGTATTAGTTATTACTACTCTCTCTGCAGATACTTGTAATTTGTGATTTTCTATAGTCGCTTTAAAATCTCCAGATAAATTATAGTAATTGTGATTTGTGAGATTTAGTAATGTATCTTCATTAGCTATGGCTTCAAAATGGATTATTAGTGAATTTTCTTGTAATTCATAAGTTATATCAATCTGTACATCTGCTGGAAAACCATCATCTGATGATTTTTGAATACGGCTGAATTTAACTTTATTTTGATTAACTCTATAATCAAATCTTTGATGAGATATATTATTAAAACCTCCATGAAGAGTATTAATAGATTTTTCATTTTTACTAACACTATACTTTTTATTATTTAGGATAAACTCACCATCTTTGATCCTCCCAGCTACCCTACCGATACTAGCACCATAATATGATGGATTATTAAAATAATTTTCTATATCTGCATACTGTAAGATTATATTTTCAAACTTACCATTGTTATCTCTAGTTCTAAGAGAATATACAGTAGCTCCAATATCTAATAGTTTTAATTGGATATTATTATTTTCTAATGAAATTACATTTAGGAAGTTTTGTGCAGTTTTAATTCTTTTAGTAGATACTTTTAGCATAGTCTAATATCAATTTTGCAACTTGTGATTTTGATATATTATTATACTCTTTTAAATTATTTTCAGATAAGATTGTTACACTTGAATTATCATTACCAAATACTTCGGTTGAATTAGCAACTATCATGTTTAGATTTTTTTTGACAAGCTTAGATCGAGCATATTCAACTATATTTTCAGACTCAGCTGCAAATCCTATAGCAAAAATACTTGGATATGATTTTTTACAATTTGCTAAAACATCAGGATTTTTAATAAATTCTAAAGTTAAATTTTCATCAGTTTTCTTAATTTTATTAGTAAATTTATTTTTGATCTTATAATCAGCCACTGCTGCACAACCAATAAAGATATCACTATGTTTAGCTTTCTCGAGCATTGCTTGATTCATTACATCAGCACTTTTGGTATCAATAATTTCTAAATTAGGATGTTCAATATCAAAACTTATTGTAGTTTTTGCTTTAAGAACAGTAACTTTCGCTCCTCTATTAACAAGCTCTTTTACTAATGCAAAGCCCATTTTTCCAGAACTATAATTTGATAAATATCTTACTCCATCAATATCTTCTACAGTTGCTCCTACTGTTATCACTACTTTTTTAGCTTTGAAATCTTGAGCAATATTCAATAACTCAAACAAAACTTCAGGCTCATGTAATCTGCCACTACCTATATCTCCACAAGCTTGAATGCCTTGATCTGGAGCAATCAAATTAAATCCTATATTTTGAAGTTTTGTAATATTCATCTGAGTTAATTGATTTTGCCACATATTTACATTCATAGCAGGAGCTATATATACTTTAGAATTATCCTCATTAGCTAATATTGTTTGACTTAATAAATCATCAGCTAAACCATGAGCTAATTTTGCAATAGTATTTGCTGAAGCCGGAACTATAAATATCTTATCAGCCCAGCGTGATAAATTGATATGTGCCATACTTTGACTATATTCACTCATATTCAAAGATTCATCAGTATAGACATTACAGCCTAAAGCTACTAAAAGTTCAGGCTTTATAAACTGCTGTGCTCCTTTAGTGACTATAGCTCTACACTCAACACCACTTTTAATAAAAAGTCTTATCAAATTTATAGTCTTAAAAGCTGATACACTACCAGTAATCCCAAATAAAATCTTATTACTCATAAATATTAATCTCTATTTATTTAATATCTTCTCTCTTTTATAAAACATAATTATTAGTAAAACCATAATAGCTACTAATACAGCTAAGATATTTACATTCATTCTAAATGTGCTTTCATTAGTAATCCAATAAGCAAAAATAATCCCAAAGAAAATACTACTACTCCTACCTAAAGCAAATATCATATTAGTAGCTAATGAACGAACTTCTGTCGGAAACTCAGTGGCTGCATATTGTGCCCACATTATATTATAACCACCACCAATAAGCCCAATAAGTATTCCATAGAAAAATATAAAATCACTAGATACATATTTATACGCAAAGATACTCACCAGAAATATAACTATATTTATTACAAAAAATAAACTCGGTGATTTAAAATATTGGTTATATATTCCGCTAAGAATACTACTAATAATATTTCCTGCAAAAAATCCAAATAGAAACAGCTTAACTAAACTTGCAAAATCCATATCATTAGCGATGAATTTCACCAATGCAAACATTACAGTTATCACAAAGAAATAAGGTAGCGTAATTAAAAAGTTAAGAATCAGCGGTTTATTATAATTTCTGATAAGAAAACTAATACTTCCCGCATTTTTAAATTTATCAGATTTATACAACTCTATAAAATATGGTGACTCTTCTAATACTCTTCGAAATGCGTATATTCCCAAACCAGCAAATCCACCAAAAATAAACATTACTTTATAAGATAAAACACCCAAAAGTGTAGCGACCACTCCTCCTAATACTCCAAGAATATATAAAAGACTCATTCCCCAAGCAGCTAATCTAGGCGGAAAAAATTCTACTATCAAAACACTAGATACAGCAAACTCACTTGCTAGAGCCAAGTATGCTAAAAATCTTAGTAGCATAAAAATGTAGATATTATTTACAAATATACACAATAAAGTAGTCAAAGAATAAAGCAAAATACTATATTTTATGACCGTAATACGCCCAAACTTATCGGCTAAAATACCAAAGAGGATTGCACCAACTAAGATACCAACCATTTGAATATTATTTATCAAGTAATAAGTTTGTTGAATTTTAGTAGAATCAAAAATTCCAAATTGTTGCTTTAGTAAATCAACATAAGAGACGCTAAATACAGTCAAATCGTAAAAATCTATAAAGTAACCTAAACATAGTATTACTAAAATCCATTTTGCATTTTTCATTATTCAAAATAAATTGATAATATTAGAGATGTATTATAGATAGATAAAAGTTTAATGACTATAGCTAAAAAGCATTAATCGACAATAATATTCTTCTCATTTGCTGTAGATCTACAAAATGCTACATAACGCTTATCAGTCACAAACCAATAGAATACTGCACCAACAATAGCGTCAGCAAAATAGTTTGTTATAGGTGTAGTTAAACAAACAAAAATTATAAATGGTAATATAAGCATTAAAAGATTTTTAATACCAATTCTTCTAAACTCAAGGCTTGCATATATAGTTATTAAAACTACAAGTATTGCACTCATATTTATTTGTGTCTGAATCTCTACTGTATTAAGTAACAATGTCAAAACCACAAATACAACCAAACCAAATAGTCTAGTACGTGGCGCTAAAGCTCCCATACTTACAGGTGCTGCCATATATCCTATAATGTGAAAACCTGTCACAACCAACATCAAACCAGTCCAGTTATCTGAGAAAAACAAAAATATGACTGATAATATAAAGTTCGCAAGAAGAGATCTACGTGAGATATTTACAACAGGAGTAATTTTAGCAAAATATCTAGGCATCTGTCCTTCTGATGACATTGCATATAGCATTCTCGAAGAAGCTCCTAAATATGTATATCCTGTAGCAGATGGGCTAACTACACTATCAACTATAAGCAAAAATGATATATAACCAAGTCCTAATAGTGTCGCTAATTGTAATAATGGTGAATCAAAATCTAATCCTGCCCAACCACCTTTTTCTAAAAGATATTGATGAGGAACTGCCTGCATAAATGCATATTGCAAACCTAAATATAAAACTAAAACTATAAGTAAAGCTAAAATAATTGCTAATGGAATATTTCTACCAGGATTTTTAACTTCACTAGCATAAGCAACAACTGTTTGAAATCCATTGAAGGTATAGATCAAACCACCAGCAACAATAGCAGTCAAAGCTGAGCCAAATCCAAACTGGGAATTGTTAGGAATATCTTCGGAAAACATACTAACATGATCAGAGCTATGTATAAATGCATAGGCTATAAATATAATAACGATTATAAATGGTACTGCCATTTTAAATACTGTTATAGCATTATTGACTCTAGCTAATAATTTAACACCATAAAAATTAATAACTAAATATATAAATAATACAGCTAATGCGAAAGTCATACCAGCTGTAGTCAAAACGCCATCACTCATTAACCATTGCATAGACTTAACACCAGATAGATACTGAGTAGTTGCTAATGCTTCAGATGAAATAACTACAACAATACCAAACCAGTTTGCAAAAGCAAATGGCATTGCAAAAATACTATTATGAGATATCGCACTCGATCTAGTTGTAGCTCCTCTTACTGGATACAAAGATACAACTTTACCAAGACATAGCGCAATCATTACAACAATTAATGCTGCTAAAATCCAAGCCAAAAAAGCCCAGTTACCAGCATTTTTAGCTGTAAGCTGAGCACTAAATAGCCAGCCTGAACCGACCATACAAGTAGTACCGATCAATACAGCACTAAACAACGACATCTTTTTTACAGATACATTATCACTCATATTCTTTCCTTATAATTAATTTAAAACTAGACAAAAAAATATTTGACATATTTTTTAGCTATAACTTTTTGATAATTTTTGATCATTGACTGACAAAAAATTTGACAAGGTAAGTTTTAAATTACCATCAAGAATATGAGTTTACAATATTTTTTACTCCTCTAAACTCATTAAAGATGCATTTCCACCAGATGCGGTAGTATCGACACTGACAGTTTTTTCTACAACGAATCTGCGCAAATATAGAGGTGATGCTGTTTCTATTGCTAAGCTAGTGCACTTACCATCTTTAGCAACACTTTCTGCAACAAACGGGATAATTGCTCCTCTACGTAATGCCAAAGCTTGATGAACTTGTTTAACTGCTGAAATACTTCCTGAAAAAGTCACTAAAGCTACTTTACTATTGAACAGTAGCGCTGAAGTAATCTCTTCATCATCAGATAAAATTAAATTAATAACTTTAGGATCAACACCCGCCTTAAGCATTAACTTAACAATATTATAAGCTGTTAAACTACCTGTATATGCAGGTTTAGCTACAACAGTATTACCGGCTAATAATGCAGCAGTTGTTTGACCTACAAATCTTATTAATAAATCACAACTTGAGCACATACTAACTACTACACCACGCCCTTTCAGGCTTAGTTCATCAATTTCACCTGTAGGTCCAGGTAACAACTCAGGATGTGCAAATTCCTTTTTAGCCTGTAAGCAATAATATGCTACTTGCTGTATAGTTTTATCAATCTGAATATGAGCATTTTCTACAGATACATTTGATTCAGTAACCAAACATGATGCTATTAGATGACGCTCTTTTTCTAATAAATCTAAGAATTTTTCAACAATTAAAGCTCTATCTTCAGCATTTATATGATTCCAAGCATCTGCTTCTGCATAAGCTACTTCTATAGCTTTATCGACGGTACTTACAGAGGCAACATATTTTTTACCAATATTCTTACCATCAGCAGATTTTAGATCTACAAATTTATCCTTCTTAGCTTTCTCACCAGCTACAATATTAGTGATACTATATTTATCTTTTATCAGTTTGTTTGTAGCTAGTTCATCATTAGCAATTTTTTCAGGATTATAAATCTCTTCTACCGCACCAACACCTGATAATTTTTCATTTGCCAAACGATGCATATAGTATGGACCACCTGCTTTAGGACCAGTACCAGATTTACCTTGTCCCCCAAAAGGTTGGACACCGACAACAGCACCAACAATATTTCTATTTACATATACATTACCAGCTTTGATGTTATTTTTAACATAGTTCATAACCTCATTAATTCTACTATGAACACCTGCAGTCAATCCATAACCAGTAGAGTTAATATCCTTTATAAGTTTGCTAAGTTCATTTGCTTTAAACCTAAGAATATGAAGAATTGGACCAAACTGTTCTCTACCAAGGTCAGATAACTTCTCTATTTCAAATGCAGTAGGCATTACAAATGTACCTTTTTGAGTATCATCATTTGGTTGAGCTTGGTATACAAGTTTAAATTGTTTTTTCTTCTCTTCTATATATGCATTTAAGTTATCAGCTGCTTCTTTATCTATTACAGGACCAACGTCTGTATCAATATACTTTGAATCACTTATTTTAAGCTCTTTCATCGCACCAACAATCATTTTGATATAATTATCAGCGATGTCCTCTTGTAAGCATAATATACGCAATGCCGAACAGCGCTGACCAGCGCTATCAAAAGCTGAACGTATCACATCTCCAGTAACCTGCTCTGGTAGAGACGAAGAGTCTACTATCATAGCATTCTGACCACCAGTTTCTGCTATAAATGGCACTATTTCACTAGATTTTGATGCTAATGTTTGATTTATAATTCCTGCAACTTCAGTTGATCCTGTAAATATAACCCCTTTGCACACAGGACTTTGAACTAAAGCACTACCAACAGTTGCCCCATCTCCTGGAGTAAACTGTAATACACCTTTAGGAAGGCCTGCTTTGAATAATAACTTGATAGCCTTATAAGCAATAATAGGAGTTTGCTCAGCAGGTTTAGCTACAACAGTATTACCAGCAGCTAAAACAGCTGTAATCTGGCCTAAGAATATTGCTAGAGGGAAATTCCAAGGGCTAATACATACCATTGCTCCTCGACCTGTAAACTCAATTTGTTTTAGATGATCTGATAATGCAGGCAATTCAATCGGTCCATTAAATTCTCTACGTGCCTGAGCAGCATAATAACGACAGAAATCTACAGCTTCTCTAACCTCATCAATAGCATTTGATAAAGTTTTGCCAGCTTCAATCATCGCTATAGCAATAAATTCATCAGTATTCTTTTCTAATAAATTTGCGAATTTTTCTAGAATATCAGCTCTTTGACTAGCTGGAGTATTATTCCAATCTTCAAATGCACTTTGAGCATTTTTTAACGCTCTTTTTGCCATTTTAGCATCAGCATTAATCACAGTACCAATTGTATCACCAGTATTTGGATTTATAACAGCTTCAGCTGTGCTCTTGTCAATATCAACATTAGAAACTATTGGCTTTGCTTTATATGTATTTTTAAGAGTATATTTCTCAATATTTTTATACATATCTGCTAACACTGCGAAGTCATTAGTATTATGACCTTGTGAATTTAACCTAGGAGCTACTATATCTTTTGGATATGGTATATTAGGATGCTGACCACAACCATAGTCAATAGCTTTTTTAACTGGATCCTCTATTAGCTCTTCAATAGGTAAATTTTCATCAACGATTCTATTTACAAATGAGCTATTGGCACCATTTTCTAATAATCTTCTGACTAAATAAGCAAGTAAGTGCTTATGTCCACCAACCGGAGCATATATTCTACAAGGAATATCTTCATAACCTTCTTTACCAACTATATTGTCATATAAAGGATCACCCATACCATGTAGACATTGAAACTCAAAATCTTTATTGCCATTAGCCAACTCCATCACTACAGCTACAGTTTGGGCATTATGAGTGGCAAACTGCGGATAAATATATTGATGATGTTCAAAAAGTTGCTTCACACATGCTTGGTAAGAAACATCTGTATGATATTTACGTGTAAATACTGGGTAACCTGCTAAACCTTGCTCTTGTGCATGTTTAATCTCAGCATCCCAATATGCACCTTTTACAAGACGAATCATAAATCTTCGATTAGTTTTCCTAGCAAGATTAGCTAGGTAATCTAATACATAAGGAGCTCTTTTCTGGTAAGCCTGAACAACTATACCAATCCCATCAAATCCATCTAAAGATGGCTCATGAGCCAATCTCTCTACCAATTCTAGTGATATTTGCAATCTCTCAGTTTCTTCAGCATCAATATTCATTCCTACATTATATTCTTTAGCTAACTGAGTAAGTTTAAGTAACTTTGGATATAATTCTTCATGAACTCTTTGATGCTTTGCAACTTCATAACGCGGATGTAAAGCAGATAGCTTGATAGATATACCCGGATTCTTTTTAATCTCTTTATTTGTTGCATATTTAGCTAGCTCATTTATAGCATGCAAATACTGACCATAGTAATAATCAGCATCAGCCATAGTCATTGCAGCTTCGCCTAGCATATCATAAGAATAACTATATCCTCTAGCAACTTTAGTTTCTGATACTTTTAATGCTTCTTCAATAGTTTCACCAAGTACATATTGCTTACCAACTATTTTCATAGCCTGCTTCATAGCTTGACGAATTACTGGTTCACTTGATTTTTTTAGCAAGTTTTGAAAAACCTTTCTATATGCTCCATGAGGCTTCTTCAAAATTTTACCAGTTAACATCAAACTCCATGTGGCAGCATTGACAAACAAATGTTTTTCTCTACCAACATGATTTTTCCATGCCGCACTAGTTAATTTATCTTTGATAAGTAGATCAATGGTGTATTTATCAGGTACTCTTAATAACGCCTCAGCTAAACACATTAGTACGATACCCTCTTCAGAAGATAAGTCATACTCAATCATAAAAGCATCAATACCAGATTTCTTTAGCCTATTTTTTCTAACTTTTTCTACTAAACCATATGCTCTTTCTCTTACTTGTGCTTTTTGCACACTAGACATATGAGCTTTATCTACAAGTTTAGTTACAGCCTCTTTTTCTTCTATAAGCCAATATTTAGAGATATTCATTATTTCATTTGAAATAGGATACTCACCTGAATGGTTTAATAAGTTATTCATATTGCTTCCTTTTATACTTACTTTAATCTATTTTTGTTAAATTTTTTCTTTTCTAGAATAATTTTGTTAATAAGCTCTCTATATCTATCTGGTGGAGTAACTCCTTTAAACAACCAGTCAAACATGTCATTATCTTCGCTAGTCAAAAACTCGACAAACAATTTTTTACCGGCAAGATCTTCTTGCATATAACAATTATTTAAATATGGGGCTAATATTATATCAAGCTCTAGCATACCTCTACGTGCAGAGTATTTTATTTTTTCTACTGAGCTGAATATAAGATCATCATTTTTTATTATCATAAATAGTCAAGCTTATTAAATATAAGGATTACACTAGTTTATACTATACACTTAAGACAACCAATATCGTTAAAGGAATTATTTCAAAAAATACTCTTTTATTTAGCTAAACAATCCGGTATTATTTGCTCTATAATTTTAGGTTTATTCATAACTATTTATTACCTATCTAAAATAAGTTTATTCAAACTAAAAAATACTAAAAGGATTTAAATTTAATGGCTATCAGTCAAAATGTTACAAAAATACTTCAAGATATCGATGAACTAGATTTATTTAGCAATATTTCAGATGAGTGGTCGACTCTACTTAATGAATCTGATGATGAAATCAAAATCAAAAAACTATACTCTGCATTAGTAAAAGAGAGTATTCGCCGTGAGACAGCAGAAAGATTAGCTAAAGATGCTAAATCATACTGTGATCTTATTCAGGAACAATCTAAGCAACGTATATCTGACTTGAAAGAAAGCCTAGAGAGCCAAATTGCATTTCTCACTCAACAAATCAAAGATCTAAAAGTTGAGTCTTCAAAAAATCTTGATTACTACAGAAATGAGTTAAAAAAAGCTACTAGAAGTTTGATAGATAACAAAAATTAACTAGACTAATAAATTTGAAATATCTCAGAAAGCTATTTTATTTGTATTAGCCTTTAAAATTATAATATTTATCTTTCTTGATATCTAAAATTCCCAGTATAAGAGAATACTTCTCTATTATTGCATTTTGAAAAAACAGCTCTAGAAAATCTATTTTGATTATCTTTCTCTATTTCTAAATCAGCACAATTAGTTATAGCTTTACCTTTATCATCTAAAACAGTATAGCTTGCAAAAGAAACTCCCGACAATGAAAATAACAATGTCCATACCACTAAAATTTTATTTTTCATATTTTATGAATCTTATATAAATCACTAATACAAATAGAATATCAATATAATCAATTATTTTCTATTAGAAACTTTCAAGAATAATTCTAAATCTTTTTTAGACTGCTTCTGTAAAGCCAAGTTTCCGATATCTTTTATAAGAATAAATTTTAACTCTTTATTACTATTTTTCTTATCCAAAAGCATTGCATCTAAAAACTCTTTTTGACAAATATCTCTAGGGAAATCAATAGCAATATCAAAGCTAACTATAAATTTTTTAAAATCTTTTGCTTGTTGCTGTGAAATTATATCTAGGTAGCAAGAAAAATCTATAGCCTGAGCCATTCCAACACCTACTGCTTCTCCATGTTTTAAACCTAGATATTTTTGACATTTCTCAATAGCATGACCAAATGTATGTCCGAAATTAAGGATTGCTCTAGCGCCTGTAGTTTCCTTTTCATCTTCCGCTACAACTTGAGCCTTAATTTGACAACTTCTTTTGACCATTTCTATCAAAGTAGAAGCATCTTTAGCTAAAATTTTATCTCTATTTAAATCAAGCCAATGATAAAAATCTTTTGAGATAAAAGCATATTTAACAACTTCAGCCATACCAGATATATATTCTCGTTGAGGTAAAGTTTGATAAAATTGTACAGATGTATAAACAAGTTTTGGCTGATAAAAAGCTCCTATCATGTTTTTACCTAAAGGATGGTTTATTGCTGTCTTACCACCAACAGAAGAGTCTACCTGTGATAATAGTGTAGTAGGAACTTGGATAAAGTCTACTCCTCGCTGATATATCGCAGCAGCAAAACCTGTAATATCACCAATAACACCACCGCCTAGTGCCACTAAAACAGTTGAATTTCGAGTATATTGATTTTCTAGCAAAGATGATAATATTTTATCTAAGCTTGTTTGAGATTTATATTGCTCACCATCTTCAAGTGCACATGTCTTAATATCTAATTCATTAGGCATTGAATCTAAAAAACTATCAAGATATAAACCAGCTACTGTAGTATTCGTGACAACTAAGACTTGTTTATTTTCAATATGAGAAATAATATGAGAAAGATCTAGTGAAGAATCAATTATAATATTATAACTTTCACTAGCCGTAGGATTTACTGATATTTCACTAATCACAGTATTGTTTCTTCAACTAAGAATGTAGATATTTTGTTAACTATATTTTTTACTGTTGCTCCATTTGTTTCAACCACAACATCAGCAATACTTCTATATAAAGGCTCTCTCTCAGCCATTAATTGCTCTAAGACAGGTTTTTTATCATCAACTCTTAAAAGAGGTCTCTTTGTATCTTTTGCCGTTCTCTCAAGTTGTTGCTCAATAGTTGCTTCAAGATAAACAACTTTACCACGTGAAGATAACAATGATCTTGTATCTGGATCAAGTATAGCACCACCACCAGTAGCTAGAACTATGTTTTGCTTTTCTGCCAAAATTTCAGCAATAACATCTCGCTCACGCTTCCTGAAGCCTTCTTCACCCTCTAGATCAAAGATCCAATTAATATCAACACCACACTTTTTTTCTATTGTATCATCAGAATCTATAAACTCTAATTTTAACTGTTTAGCTAATTGCTTACCAATAGTAGATTTTCCAGCACCAACTGGACCAATTAAGAAAATATTTTTTGTTCTTATCATTTTTGACTCAAAATTATAAGTTGATTACACACCGTGATAGTTTGTTACTAATCACCCCTTATACATAAAAAATTATAGGCTATAAGATACCTAAATATTAATATTATTGCAACTATTATCTGCTATCATTTTTGGACCTTCGACTCAATAATCTTAGGTGTTATAAAAATCAAAAGCTCTGCATCCCTATCTTCTATTTTGGTATAACTAAATAAATAACCTAAATAAGGTATATCACCTAAAAAAGGTATTTTATTACGCGTTTCTGCTTGCTCTTTAGTATAAATCCCACCAATCACTACAGTTTCACTATCTTTAACCATTACTTTGGTTGTTACTTCTCGTTTATTGATTATAGGAGGTAAGTCTTCACCCGTTGAGGTTTTACCTGAAGATGCGCCAACACTATTTTTTGTTACAAGTACTTCCATCACAATATTACCATCTGGTGCAATTTGAGGAGTAACTTGAAGCTCTAGCACTGCCTCTTGGAATGCTACAGATGCAGCACCTGAAGCAGTTGCTTGTTGATATGGTACATCTTTACCATCTTTAATAAATGCTGTTTCATTATTAGAAACAACCAAATGCGGTGATGATACTAGGTTAGCTAATGATTCATTCTCAAGAGCTCTTATCTCCATTTCTAACTGAAGCCCCCCTGCCAGAGTATAGGCAAGTCTTGCAGTACTAGCAACAACATTATCTTGCTGACCAGGTTGAGGAGCTTGATTGGCATATGTATTAAGTCCTAAGTTAACATATGGATCATAATTGACATTGTAATTAAAACCTAGCTCTAAACCACTTGTTCTAGAAACTTCAACAATTCTTGCCTCTATAAGTACTTGATCATTAGGTATGTCAATTTCATTTATGACATTCCTGATAAGTGGAATTTTTTCCTCTGTATCGGTTACGATAAGCGTATTTGTACGTGCATCCGATGTTATACTACCTCGTGGCGACATAATTCCACCATTTTGTTTTGCCATAGAAGTAATAACTGTCTGAGCTGCTTGTGCTGTAGTATAGTTTAGAGGAATAAACTCTGTCACTAACGTCGCGTTATTTTCTAATGATCTTTTTGTTTGTAGCTCGAGTTGTTCTTGTGCTGCGATTTCAGCAGCTGTCGCAACATAAAGGATACTACTCATTTTTTTGGTAGCTAGTCCCTTACTAACAAGAACGATATTCATCACCTCATTCCATGGAACATTTTTAAGATCAATAGACACGTTTCCACGTACACTACTACTAACAACTAAATTTAATCCTGCAAATTCTGATAGGACTTGAAGAACTGTCTGTACAGGCGTATCTTTAAAAGATATTGTTATAGGCTCATTAACGTTAAAGCCTTCAACACGGCTATTACGTCTATCAATTTTAAACTTAAAAGTATTACCCTCTTTAAAATCACTTAAAGCAATTCTATCTAAAGAATGTATCACAAAAATGACATTATCATTGTCTTTAAGAATTTTTATTGAATCTACTATCGTATTAAATACTTTAGTATCAATATTACTTACCCATTTATCAGATATTGTTGTATCATCAAAAGTTATAGTAAGAGTATAGCCATCTTGAGATACTTTTGTTTTATATCCAGCGAAATTGCTAATATTTTCTTCAAAAGCAACATCAAAAACAGCACTACCATTCAAACTTCGATGAAACTCTAGATCTTTAATATGTTTGCTATAATTAGTGGTTTTACTTTCATCTCTTCCAACTATCTTCGTTTCCGGCGGCTTAGCCTCTTGAAGCTGATTTGCTGGTGTTTGACTGCTATTTTGTGAGTCTGCAAATGAGGCTTCACAACCTAGCAATCCTCCCAATAGAGTCAAAACAGTTAATAATTTATTATTTCTAAAAAACATTAATTCACCCTAATGTATAGTAACTGGAGTTTTTTGCCAAACTCTCTTTTGATCATTTTTTTTCCATTCATCGACTACAATACCTTCTTTGGTAATATTTTCGACTTTCCCATAATTTTGTCCAATGAGTTCACCTTCTTTTATATATATTGGCTTATTCTCCATTGAGTTTTCAACTACACCCCATTTTTGATTATTTTGAGAAACTGTTCCTTTAAACTTAAAAGAATTTAATGGATACTGTTGTAAACTTGTAGGTTTATTACTCATAACTTCGTTAAGTTCTTCTGGAATAACTATTGGCTTAAGTTTAACAACTTCTTGTGTTTGTTTAACCCCTTTGATAGGTACTCTTTTTTCAAAAGGTAGCATATGATCTATATTAAAAATATTACGTATTTTTGATAATCTCTCAAAAGTTAATGTATCTCCTTTATATTCAGGAATATCAAGCTTTTCTGTACTTTTTGTAGTCTTAGTACTATTCTGAATAAGTTGATTAACCTGATATATTCTAGTTTGATAAGAAGCATAACAATTACTATAACCAGTTATCAATAATATTAGACATAACAATTTTAATCTTTGATATTTACTCATTTAAATTACGCTCCTACTCCTTGACGTGAATAGGTCTGCAAATTTAGCTCAGTAACTATTTTAGAATCAGACTCTTTTTTAATGTTTATATTAGTGATAACGGCGATATCTTTCATATCTATCAAAGCTACGAACAATTTAATCAACTGAGTAAAATCACCAACTAATTTAGCTTTAAAATCTAGCGCATATAAGTCTAAATATTTATTTTTTTCCACACCTGCTGGTGATAAATCAATAATTGTAATACCAGAACTACGAATAGCTTCATTTAGCGCAGATAAGAAAATAGGTACAGAATGACGTTCAGGAATACTAAATCTTTCCTCAATATTATGCTTTTCTAATACCTTCACTTGTTCTTTAAGAGCTTCTAAATCTTTTTCTTTCTTAATAAGTCTTGGTATTTGAGACTCCATTGAGTTTATGTGACTTTCTCTTTGATTCGCTTGTGAAATCACAGGACTAACCAAAATACCATAGAAAATAAATACAAATAATACAAAAGTAATTATTAATACTGGTAACTTAATTTTTAATGGAGTATCTATAACTATTACAGCGTACTTGTTAGATAAAAGGAATCTTCTTATTTTATCTACCATTTCACACTCTCTCCCTTAAACGCATTACCTTCACCAAATTTAAACTCTAAAGAAAAACTCCTTTGCCCATTTTTCTCAGATCCTAAATTCTTAAGCTCAACTTTTTTAACTCTAAACTCAATTTCTAAGTTTTTCATAAAAATTGAAAGTAATTTCAAATCTCTCACTTCACCTGTAATAACAAGAATATCTGTATTTGCAACATAATTTATGTTTGTAATATATAACTGATCAGTTATTGCTCTAGAAATTTTTTCTAAACCAAGTAGTATGTAATATTGACTAGCTTTGATATTAGCTAAATCTGAAGATACATCCAATAGTTTATCTCTTTGACTTTTGACAGTTGGATATTCAGCTACATTTTTGTTTAGTTTAGTAATTTGAGTTTGGATATATCTCTCTACTTTAATATCTTCATCACTAGACCATGAGAACACTATAGAGAGAATAAACATAGATATAAAGGCCACTAATATCATAAAACCAAGATCTATGCCTATATAAGTAAGCTGTTTCTGGCGCCAACGACCACGTACAAAATTAAGATCCTTCATTACTTATAGAGCCTCCTTCATAGCAATTGCTATTGGTAAAACATACCTATATGGTTGCTCTATATCCCCAAACTTTTGATAATCTATATTTATGAATGGATCAAGTATCTTACAATTCTTTTGTGACAAATCCTTTATCGATTCAAAAATGCTCTCAAAATTTTGCTTAATACCATATACATAAACATTATTATCTTGGATTTCATCAAAACTATCAAAGCTATTTTCACCAAGATCTAAGGACATAAAATCCATAAATCTTAACAACAACTGAATAACTTCATCCACATATGCTACATCACTAATATTATCATCAAAAATCTTTACAGATTCATAACTTTTTAGCTCGCCTTGAGGAGAAAAACTATAAATAGACAACTTATCTGAATATAACCCTAAAAAAACACTATCACTCGAATATTGAGATATCTCACCGATAAAAAGCTCTGAAACAAAACTACTAATTGCAAGTTTATCTAAAGTACATACAGATAAGGCCCGTCTTACTTTACTTGCGATACTATATAATCTTTTAATTTTTTCAATATCTGAAATATAGTATATGATCAAAGTACCATTACTTTCTGATTCATCGTAATAGTCATACGCCATGTCTGTATACGTATCTGGAAAACGTTTCTTCAAGAAATACTCATTTATATAAAAGAATACACCCTCTTTTTTGATAATTTCCAATGCTCTTTTATCACAAGTAATTTCTTCTTTAGTGACATCAATTTCATTATAACTAGTAAATCCTAGTTTAACAAAGCGACCTAACTTATTTTCCTTTATGATTTCTGCAACAACGTTACCAACATACTCATTCGTTAATTCACCTTCAAAATAAGCTTCTGGAGCAAATACGTGACTATTACAACTTACTAATGTGTAACTATCTCCTTTTTTATCGAGCTTCACGCTAGCTAATGAATATCTATCATATTCAATACCTAAAACTGTCTTTTGTGCTTTTTTGCGTCTTTTTTCAAGTAGTAACGATATCATAAAATTTCTTATAAAAACTATAGCCTAAAATTAGATACTCTATTTCTAGATATATAAGTTTGTTTATTTTATAATTAAAACCACATTAAGTAAACTATAGTTTTAAAACGTTAAGGCTAAATTAACTATGCGTATAATACTTTTAGGTGCTCCAGGAGCTGGTAAAGGAACTCAAGCAAAGATAATCGAAGATAAATATAATATTGCTCACATATCTACTGGAGATATGATAAGAGAAACTATCAAATCAGGTAGTGAAATAGGTAAAGAGTTAAAAAAAGTACTTGATGCTGGGCAACTAGTCTCGGATGAATTTATTATCAAAATCGTCAAAGATAGAATATCTAAAGATGATTGCAAAAATGGATTTTTGTTAGATGGTGTACCTAGAACAATAATTCAAGCTGAAGAGCTAGACAAGTTAGGTGTAAATATCGATTATATTGTTGAAGTAGATGTCAAAGATAATCTTCTAATCGAAAGAATAACAGGCAGAAGAGTTCATCCTGCATCTGGTAGAACATATCACACTAAATTTAACCCTCCCAAAGTTGAGGGCAAAGATGACATTACTGGAGAGGATTTAATAACTCGTACAGATGACAATGAAGACACAGTTAGAGAAAGACTTTCTGTATACCATGCTCAAACCTCTAAGTTAATCGATTTTTATAGAAACTTCTCATCTGCAAATACAAAAACGCCAAAATACATAAAAATAGATGGCGACCAAGCTGTTGATAGAGTCTCTCAAGACATCTTTAATCAACTTAAATAAACTCTCTAATCTAAACATTCTAATAATAACTCTGTAAAAGATATATACTCTAAATGTCCATGATATGACAGACCTATCTGACAACTACGGTTAAAACTAACACCGATTTCACAATCACTGACTTGTGGTTTAAGAGACTCTAAACTCGTAGCATTTAACTCAGGAGTTGTAAAGCCTTTATCTCCGGCAAATCCACAGCAGTAGATTTGCTCAGGAACAATTACAGAAGTACTACATTTTTTTAGTGCTTTTAGATATTTATTATCAATATTCTGCTTACGTGTAGAGCAATCAATATGCAAAGCTATTTTACTAAACTTTTTATTTAAATTAATAGCATCTAGCTTATCTATGATTAGACTGTTGATATTTATAATATTTAAATTTTGATCTTTAGCAAAATTAGCACAAGAGCTATTATCAGTCACAACATAATCATATTGAGTATAATCTATACTTTGCTTCAATAAGTCCTGAGATACATGTTGCTGAATAAAATTTGCTTGTGAATGATACATCTGACCACAGCACTGACTACTTGTTTTATGCGGGTAATTAACTTCAAAACCTAGTTTTTCTAATATTAATTGGCTCGGATACTTTGCATATTTTTTATTACTTGCAAAAATTCTATTTGGACAAGCAGGCAATAGTAATACTTTTGGTTTGGTATTCTCTTTCGAAGAGTTGATAAAGCTTGCTGATTGAACTTTTGGCATAGTTTCTAGATATACGGGAATAGATTTAAAATTATTATGTAATAACTTAGTCATATTCTGGAGATTTTTCTTTCCAACTAGATTGGCTGCTAAATTTCCTAACCTAACTTTTTGTTTTGCTTTATTTATTTCTTTGTCATGATTAACTAGCTTGTTTTGTAGTTTTTTCTGACTAAGAATAAAATCACCAGTATCAATGTCAACAGGACATCGTGTCTTACAGAGACTTGTTGTAGCACATGTTTGTATACCATAATAATCATAATCTTTGAGCCATTGTTGTTTTTGCTCATTACCTAGCGTTTGCATTTTACGCGCAACAGTATTTCTTTGTCTTGGAGTTAAACTCAAATTTCTTGATGGACAAACTGGCTCACAAAAACCACACTCCATGCATTTATCTATTTTTTCATCAACACTATTTAGCTCTTTAAGATTCTTAATGTGTAAATTCTTATCCTTCGTAAGTTTAACATCTGGATTAAGAATATTTTTGGGATCAAAAAGTTTTTTAATACGCCACATAATATTTAAACATTTATCACCCCATTCCACTATCGCAAATGGTGAAATATTTCGACCACTGCCATGTTCTGCCTTTAGTGACCCATTATATTTTTCTGCGACTAATGAAGTAATATCTTGCATAAATTGATCATACTCAATTAACTGCCTTTCATCATTAAAATCTGGAGTAAGGACAAAATGAATATTGCCTGCTAAAACATGACCAAAAATTGCTGCATTAGTATAGTTATATTTGATGAATAATTCTTTTACATCTGTTATTAAACTAGGTAAGTCAGATATTTTTACTGCGATATCCTCAATCAATACAGTACTACCATTTGGTCTTTGTCCAGCGATTGTAGGCAAAATACCTTTCCGTGCCTTCCACATAGTTTGAATATCTCTTTCATCTTGCCTAAAACCTACTTGATGAACTATATTTGCCCGCTCAATACTTTGATTTACTATATCAAGCTTGCTATCTAAACTACCTTGACTATCCTCAGATACTTCAACCATAATTGCAGCAGTATCAGTATTTTCAAAATTTATCAAAAAGGGTTGTAATTCTGCCACATCTGCTACTGACTTTAATGATAAGTTATCAAGTAACTCAACAGATGATGGAGCATAAGGCTCTAATTGTGTAGTAAGTTTTACTAGTTCATCAAGACTTCCATATATTAAGTTCAAGGCTTTAAATTTATGATCTGCCACTGTATTTAATGTTACATTACTCACAAAACCAAGAGTACCTTCTGAGCCAATAATCAATCTTTCTATGATTTTTATGGGATCATCAAAATCTAGAAAAGCATTTAAACTATAGCCACTAGTATTTTTTATTGAGAATTTCTTTTTAAGAAAATCAACAAGCTCTACATCATTTTTGATTTGATTATGAATTGATAATATTGAACTTATAATATCTTGATTATTATCTTTAAAGTTTTTAATACTATTAGAGTCAGATGTATCTAATATCTGACCATCTGAAAACACAATCCGTATTGAATCTAAAGTTGCATAAGAATTTTTGGCTGTGCCACAACACATCCCACTAGCATTGTTTGCAATAATACCACCAATCTTAGCACTATTAATTGAACCAGGATCAGGACCAATTTTACGATTATATATTTTAAGATATTTGTTAGCATTTTCTCCTATTATGCTCGGCTCAAGCTTCATCTTTTGACCATCATCAATAATTTGATAATCCAACCATGCATCCGATGCTAAAACCACAAGCACTTCATCTGTAACTGCTTGACCAGAGAGACTAGTTCCAGCCGCTCTGAACGTTAGTTTAATATTATACTGATTAGCTAATTTAATGATCTGTATTACTTCTTGCTCTTTTTTTACAATAAGCACTAATTTAGGTACCATTCTGTATAAACTAGCATCTGTAGAATATGCGTAACGAAGTAGCTCATTTTCAACAATTTGATTAATTTTTAGATGGCCTCTTAACTGGGATTTAAATTCATTTAACATTAGAAAGAATCTGTGGATATATACTTGATGAAAGTATACCTAAGATTATACTGAAGATTAATTATTTTTCAGTAAATGAAATATATTTAGCCAAATCACGAATATCATTTTTATTTTTGAAATTTGACTTATGTAACCATATTTTGATTTTTTTATTAGAACCCTGCTGAACTGCGTAAATATAGATCCAAGCATTTATAATAATGTACTTTCTGATATCCCAAAAATCAGACTCATTGCTATTTATTATAAATATTAAAGATTCATTATCTGATTCATTTGGTAATAAAATTGCTTCGATTACTTGCCTATTTGGTCGAGATTCAAAAAATATTGATAATAGAATCAAAAGTCCACCTAAATAGAAAATAATGTTTTGGTTATGATAAGTACCAATCACGAAACTTGTTAGAAATATCAAACAAGAATAAACAATTGCTCTATACTTTCGCGACTTGTTGATTTCTAATCGCTGCATATAACAAACATTTAGATTAGATCATATCCAAGTGACTTCAGAGCTCTTTCATCATCTGACCAGCCACTTTTTACTTTAACATGTGTCTTAAGGTTAACTTTCATACCAACTAATCTTTCGATATCTATACGAGAATCAGTACCAATTTTTTTAAGCTTGGTTCCTTTTGCTCCAATAACTATGCCTTTCTGACTGTCTCTTTCAACAAGAATACTAGCATAAATATCAACTATGCTTTTTTCTTGATCAACCTTATAGCTATCTATTTCTACAGTTATTTGATACGGTACTTCATTACCTATAGTTCGCATAATTTTCTCACGAATTATTTCAGCAACCATAAACTTAATACTTCTATCAGTAATTTGATCATCTTCATAGAAAAAATATTCTGATTCAGGTAAAAGCTTCTCTATTCTTGATTCAAGTTCATTTACATTATGTCCTTGCTTAGCAGATACATATATCACATCATAAAAGCTTAATTTCTCTTTAATTGACTCAATAAAAATTGAAGCTTCCAATGATTTTTTCTTATCAACTTTATTAACAACTAAAAATATTGGAACTTGTGAATATTTTAATTTCTCTACAATATTATCTTCTAACTCAGTCCATTTGCCTAACTCAACCACAAATAAAATCACATCAACTTCCTTTACCATAGCTGTAGCGGCTTTATTCATAAACTTATTAATCGCTTTAGGTTCATCTATGTGGATACCTGGAGTATCAACGTAGATAAACTGAGTATCTCCAAGAGTTTTAATTCCCGTTATTTGATGTCTTGTTGTCTGAGGTTTGCGTGAAGTAATACTAATTTTATATTTTAGTATGTTATTTAGTAACGTTGATTTACCAACATTTGGTCTACCAATAATTGAAATATAGCCACATTTTTTCATAAAAGCTTTACAATAGAAATAATATATTTAATTTTAGCAGGTATGTGCTTTAGAGTCGAAAATATTTAGTAAAGTTTTCAATATAGAAGATTGTAATCTAATAATTTTTGTAGACTAAAAATCACTTAGAAACATGTCGTTTAACAAACCTAGAAAGTCTACTCATAGCCTCTTCTAATTCTGGCATTTCATTTGCACAACTTATTCTAGCAAATCCAGACAAACCAAATGCTGTTCCTGGCATCATTGCAACATACTCTTCTTCAAGCAACGCATTACACAACTCTATATCACTGCTAAAGCTCGTATGCTTGATTAAATCGCGAATATCTGGAAAAAGATAAAAAGTACCATCTGCACTTTTGACATCGATATAAGGCATATCTTTCAAGCACTTGGTAACAAACTGCTCTTTCTGCTTATATGAATCAACAAAATATTGCAAATCCTGAGATGGCATTTGCATAGCAGTAATGGCTGCATACTGAGATATAGAACAAGCACAAGTGGCCGATTGTGATTGAAATTTTTTCATTGCATCGTTTAACAATTTTGGAGCAATAGTAAAACCAACTCTCCATCCTGTCATAGCAAAGTTTTTTGAAACTCCACTAGCAATTACATATCTATCTGCTAGATCAGGAGCTACTTCTGTTATTAGAGTAATTCTATTATTAAAATAAAGCTGATCGTATATATCATCACCAATTATCCAAATATTAGGATATTTTCTGAGCAAGTTAGCTAAATCTTCTATGCACTTTCTTGAATAAATTAATCCCGTTGGATTGTTTGGTGAGTTAATAATAACAGCCTTTGTTTTTTCTGTAATATGTTTTTCTAAGTCTGTAACATCTATCTCAAAACTATTCTCAAATTTAGTTTTAACTACAACTGGCTTAGCTCCTGTAAGAGCAATCATATCTGGATATGACACCCAGTAAGGAGCAAAGAAAATAGCCTCATCTCCTTCTTCTAAAATACAGTTAAATATATTGTGTAAACTATGCTTAGCTCCAGATGTTATACAGATTTGATCAGCAGCAAAATCAACACCATACTCTCTTTTATATCTAGCTGAAACTGCTTCTCGCAGCTCCTTAAGACCATCTACATTAGTATATTTTGTAATATTATTATTGATAGCTTCTATACCAGCTTGTTTTATGATATTAGGAGAACTAAAACCCGGCTCTCCGATAGCAAGCGAAATAACATCATGACCTTGATCTTTAATTTGTTTTGCTAATGCTGCCATCGCATTAGTTGGTGAAGTCGAAACATTCTGAATCTTTGTATTTAGTGATGCCATTTTAGTTCCTTATAACTTTTCTACTTTAAACTCATTATGTTTAATCTCAATACAAGAGTAATTATCTATATATGTGTACAAGTCAGAATCAACTAGGGGTTCTGATAGTACCAGATATCCATTTTTGAGCTTATGCTTTTGTGACAGTTTTAGAGTTTCTATAATATTTTTATAACTTATATAGTATAACGATGGTTGGTCACCAATGGTAGACATTTTTAGCGAATATGATGTATGTCCATTGGAATATGCAATACTTGCTTTGACCTTTTCTTTTAGACCATTTCTAGCTTGGATCTTAGTTATTTGCTCAATAGATTTAGCTATAGCTAAAGTTGGATTATCATCAATACCATTTGAAAGCGCTAATAAAAAAATAGCTTCTGAATCAGTAGAACCAAATCTTGCTTTAAAATACTGGGGGTTGATATGTTGTTCAATCTCTTGACGAATATCATCAAAATCACCTATAGAGCCATTATGCATAAAAAGATGATTATCAAATACAAATGGGTGAGAATTTACTCGAGATGTCGGAGCAATAGTACTTGCTCTGATATGTGCCATAAAGTTTCTACTTTTGATATGCTTAGCTATAGATATCAAATTTTGATTATTCCAAGCTGGTAACGAGTCCTTAAAAACCCCTGGTTCTTTGTGCAAACTTGTATACCAACCGATACCAAAACCATCGCCATTAACAGAAACAGCACCTTGAGATGAATGTATACTTTGGTGTATAAGTGAGTTCTCAGGATCTACTAATAAATCACTCATTTTGATTTTATCACCATGGTACATTAACCATCTACACATAAGGTTATTCTCCTTTAGCTTTCCAGTGACTAGTACCTCTCAAATAAACAGGAAAGGTTTCTTGAGTTAAGCTTTGAGTTTCTTTTTGCTGCTGATACTTATCAAAAATATACTCTACAATATTACCCACATCAATCTTAAAATCTCTATTAACTATTTCTAACTCAGCAATAGATTCTCCTATTAATTCATAACCTGAATATAGTTCTTGTGAATATTCTTCAAGTTTATAAACATTCTCAGAGATTGTTTGATTTGTCTGCAAATTATAGAGCCCCAAATAAAAATCACCCATTTTAGCATCGAGAATTACTGCTACTTTTTCGGATGCTGCTGGTGTACTTTTAGCTAAAGCAAACATACTTGAAAATCCTATAATAGGAATATCTAAGCCAACAGCGAAGCCTTGACTAATCGCTGCAGCAAGTCTTACTCCAACAAAACTACCAGGTCCAACACCATAAGCTATGAAATCTAGAGACTTAATATCAGTACAAGAACTATCAAAGACACCTTTGATCATTTCAAGTACATACTTATTGTGCTGACGAGGAATTTCTCTAGTATCGTTATATACTTGACCATCTACAGATAATACTATAGAACAATACTTACTCGATGTGTCTATTATTAAAAACTTCATCTTCTAATTAAATACCTGTTTGATTTGATAATACTTATCTAAAACAACAAGATCAGCATCATAGCCAACTTTGATATCACCCTTTTTAAAACCCAAAGATTTAGCTTGATTTGTACTTGTCATCTTAACTGCATCATGTAAGCTACAGTTTGTAAATTTAATAAAATTTTCTAAAGCTTTATTCATTGTTAACACACTTCCTGCTAACACACCATTTTCTAATCTTGCTTGACCATCTTTAACTATAACTTTTTGACCTCCAAGATCAAATACACCCTCTCCTGCGCATTGTGCTGACATTGCATCTGTAATTAGAGCAATATTATCACTACCTTTGATTTCATAAGCAAACTTAACCATATCTGGATGAAGATGTATACCATCGACTATTAGTTCTGCTAAAACTTTCTTTGACATCAGTAGTGCCGTAGCGGCACCTGGATTACGGTGATCGATGGGACTCATTGCATTAAATAAATGTGTAGCATGTGAACATCCATGATCTATCGCTTCTAGAGCCTGCGCCATAGTACAGCTTGTGTGGCCAATCGAACTGACAATATTATGATTATTACAAAAATCTATAACTTGCTTAGCATTTTCTATTTCTGGAGCAATTGTTATTTTTTTGACTAAATTATTACAAGCATTGTGCCAACTTGCCATCTTAGCAACATCTGCCTGCTGCAAATAATTTGGATTCTGCGCTCCAATTTTACCAGGAGATATAAATGGACCCTCTAAATGAACCCCAACAATTTTTGAACTGTCTGTATGTTGATGTGAATTATAAGATTTGATTGCATTCATTGCTCTTAAAATATGGTCGTTTGAAGCTGTCATTGTTGTAGCAAGATAACTTGTAACTCCCTGCTTATATAGTGATTTTGATATTGTCTGTAACGCATCTATATCAGCATCCATAACATCTGCGCCCATTGATCCATGTATATGAATATCTATAAACCCTGGAATTACATAATCATCAGAGCTTAGTTCTATTACAGGCAAATTATATTCAGCGACCTTTATATCTTCATCTATAGCACTTATAACATTGTTTTTGATTACAATATCCTTATGTTGAAAACCATTCTGAGCATAAATTTTGGCACCTTTTATAATATAACTTTGCATATAGTTTCTCCAATGGGTAAAATCACACTCTATATTAACCAAATTTATATTTTTTATCCACAATGTTACATTGGTTTCCTGGGCATATGCATAAAGCTACCAAAGAGTTTCGCAAAAAAATGCCTTCCACTGATATTGCTATTGAAATAGTTGATGCACGTATTCCTGACTCTAGTAGTAATCATGTTTTAGAAGATATTGTTGGTGACAAACCCATAATAAGAATTTTGTCAAAAAGTGATCTAGCCGATCCTCAAATAACTAAACAGTGGCTTGATTTTTATAAAGGAAGTGCTATCGCAGTTAATACCTTACAAGATAAAAATATAGTAAAAAAAATACTTGAGTTAGCCCAGAAAAAATGTCCATCAAGAGGAACTGTCTTAAAACCTACAAGAGCTATTATATTTGGATTACCTAATGTTGGAAAGTCAACAATGATAAATAAGCTCGCTGGCCGTAAAGTTGCTAAGACAGGAAATGAACCCGCTGTAACTAAACTTCAGCAACGTATTGATATTAGTAAAAATTTCATGATTTTTGACACTCCTGGAATTATGTTTCCTAGTCCTAAAAGTGAAGTTAGTGGTTATAGAATTGCAAGTATAGGCTCTATTCGTGATACAGCTATGGACTACGAAGGTACAGCCTATTATCTTATAGACTTTCTCAAACAGAAGAATACAAAAAAATTCTTATCGCGATATAATTTCATATCTGAGCAAGATTTTTTAGAAAAACATCCTCAAGAAATAATTAAAGATATTTCAGCTACAAAAACCAACTACAATGTAAAACAAGCAGCTAAAAATATTGTTCATGACTTTAGAGCTGGGCATTTCGGTAAAATTTCTTTGGAAGATCCTCAAATTATACAACAAGAAAAAGAACAATTTATTATGAACCAACTTGAGCAAGAAGATAATCTCTAATTGTCTTAAAATCAATATAAAGCTATCATATAGCATAGTTAGATACTTTTATTTAGAAACTATAATTAATGTCTGAATTAGAAAACACTCCAACAAAACCAAAAAAAATTAGCCACATTAAGGCTACTAGAAAAAATATTCTTAGTGCTCTACTGATTGTAGCTATGATCAGTGGTGGTGTCTACGGTATAAATAGCTACTTAGATTATAAACATAATAAATTTCTAAAAGAGTATAATGCTGCTATCACGGATATCAAAAATCATAATAGCAATGGTTATAATAATGCTTTTAGCATTCTCAAAGAGATTGTTGAAGATAATGAGGCTACTGCTCAAGACTTTTTTTATTTAGGGTACTCATATCAATATGGATTTGGTACTGAAAAAAATTACTTTGATGCTTACAAGTACTATAAGAAATCAGCTTCTTTAAATTATCCTCAAGCTTTTTATCAAATAGGTGTTCTTTATGAAGATGGCTTAGGTGTTAATAAAGATAATACAAAGGCTATGGACTATTTCAAAAAATCATATGACTTAGGTTACAAAAATTCAATAGTCGATTTAGCAAATATAATTAGTTCTAATAACAACCTAATATCAACCACCGATCCAGAAATCTTATATGAAATATATCTAGCTTACAAAGATGGTAAACTACCTAATGAAAATGATAAAACCATAGATAAATACATTATAACAGCTGCGGCTAATGGTTATGAACCAGCCATAATTGTTCAAGCACGTAACTTTACAGACAAAGGTGATAACTATAGAGCTCTAATGCTATGGCAAACACTATTATACAGCTCAGATCCTAAAGTAGCTGAACTAGCTAAAAAGGAAACAGTAGAAGTTGAAAATCTAGTTAAACAAGAAAGATTGAAAACTCTAGAAAAAGAAAGACTAAAACGCATTGAAATTCAGCAAAATTTGCGTAAAAAACAACTGGATGATACTAGAAGAATCGAACAAGTACAGAAAAAAATTGAATTTGCATTATCAACACCAAAACAAGAAATAACTAATCTAGATGGATTAATTTATTTAAATCTCTCAAGAGTAAATAAAGGTCAATTACAACAGTTTTATTCAGATATTCTAAAAGCATCTATCGACATAAAACTATTAAATACCGATAATAATCTAGATTATAGTTATATTGATGATTTCTTAATCTTATCGAAATATGTAGACATAAGATCATCTTTACGATTTGACTTCGGCGAAAAAGCTAATAATAACAAGTATGAAGGCATTGTTTATCTTTTCTATAATTATGAGAACAAAATGGTTAAACAAAGTGCCATAGCAGCTCTTAAAAATATAAAGGCTAAAGAGTCATCATTAACTCCAAAGTTAGCTAATGCTCAAGAACAGCCTTTAGATTACTCAAATAAACCTATAAAAGAAAAAGTAAAACAAACAGAAAAATCTAAAACGAATGTTGATAAAGTCCAACTAACCTATGAAGAAAAAATCCAAAGAATGCAAGTATTTGCTCAAAAAGGAGATTTTAGACAATTATATAAGCTAGAGCAGGCAGCAAAAGATGGTGACGTTTATGCTATGTACTATGCTGGGGAATATTACTACAATGTAAAAGAGTATAAAACAGCTCTCGATTACTTCAATGAAGCTGCTGATAAAGGATATGGTCCTGCTTATTATAAGCTAGCATCTTTATATTATAATGAAGAGCAAAACGGAGTACCTTACGATAAAGAAAAAGCTATGTATTACTATAAAAAAGCGGCTCAACTAGGTGTAAGAAATGCTCAACATATATTAATGCTTATTGAATAATAAATTCATACTCAATCATTCCTACATGATTATTGATACTCACCTTTTTTCCAATGTTTACGACAAACTGAAACATATCGAGTATCGATATCTTTTAAAGAATCATCATCAACAACTATTGGATTACCCTCTTTTATAGCTTTACCATTTTGCACCATCATATTAAAACTAGCTTTTTTACCACAGTGACAGATAGTTTTGACCTCTTCTAAAGTGTCTGCAATTGCAAGCAATAAAGCTGCTGTTTCAAAAGGTTGACCTAAATAGTTAGTACGTAGCCCATAACAGATGACAGGTATATCTAACTGATCCGCAATATCAGAAAGTTGCCAAACTTGGGCTTGGGTAAAAAAGTGTATCTCATCAATTAAAACACAATCCACCTTATGTTTCTCGTTATAATCTTTGACAAATTCAAAGATGTTATCTTGATCTGTTAATGAATAAGCATCTTGATCTATACCTATTCGTGATTTAACTTTATTTAAACCCGCTCTTTTATCTATTGCTGAAGTTAAAACCAAAGGTTTTCTGCCTCTATCTTCATAATTATAAGCTACTTTTAAGAGATCCAATGTTTTACCCGCATCCATTGCTGAATATCTAAAATATAATTTTGCCACTATCAAAACCCTTTATATTTTTTCCTAATAATATTAATCCCATGACGAATAGGTAAAACTAATGTTTCCAGATCATCTCTTTGATTTACATATTTATTAAAATCATCTAATGCTTTTGCTCGTTTATCTTGTGGATCTATCACCTCACCACGCCAAAGTATATCATCTACTATGATAACTCCTTTATCAGATAGCTTCTCAATTAAAATATCAAAATATTGTTGAGTTTGTTTTTTATCGGCATCAATAAATGCAATATCTATATGATTAGGTAAAGTTGGTAATATATCAATAGCATTACCTTGACAATACTCAATATTAGGATACTTAGCTATAAACTCTTTAGCTATCGCTTCGCCTGATTGATTAGCTCTATCAATAGTATACACCTTTGTATTAACTGATACTTCTGCCATCGCAATAGCTGACATTCCAGTAAATGTGCCAACATCTACACAAATTTTTGCTTGGGTTGTAAATACAAAAAACTGTAATAATTTAGCTACTACCTTTTCTGATAACATCTGAGCACCATGAACAGACTCTTTCGTAGAATTATTTAAAAGATTTAGATTAGCTGATAAATCACTCGTATGTTCAATACAGTATTGCCAAATACTATCTTCAGTAAACTGATTTTGTTTCATTACAAATGAGAATATAAAATAATTGACTCCGAGTATTTTGCATTAATGATAATCATTAGTCTAGAGACTTGCCGTGCTTTTAGTTAAATTTTATGATAGAATTTGCGAGCATTTTACTATAAACAACTTTTTAGTATTTAGAGAATAAATTAAATAACAGCATAAAAATTATAAAGGTTTCAGATCAATGAAAGAACAAAAAAAAGTTTTTATAAAAACTTTAGGTTGCCAAATGAATGAATATGACTCTCAAAAAATGCATGAGGTATTAGATGAGCATTTTCATACCGTTAAAACTGATGACTACAAAGAAGCAGATATAATATTAATAAATACATGTTCTATTCGAGAAAAAGCCCAAGAAAAAGTATTCCATGAGTTAGGAAGATGGAAAAATCTTAAAAAGAAAAAAGAAGATTTAGTAATTGGTGTTGGTGGCTGTGTTGCATCTCAAGAAGGTGAAAACATTATCAAAAGAGCTCCATTTGTAGATCTAGTATTTGGTCCTCAAACTATTCATAGATTACCTGAGATGATCAGGAGAAAACAAAGCACTCAAGAATCTCAAGTTGACATATCTTTCCCAGAAGTTGAAAAATTTGACTTTTTACCTGAACCAAAAGCTGAAGGTGCTAAAGCATACGTATCAATTATGGAAGGATGTGATAAATACTGTTCATACTGTGTAGTACCATATACTCGTGGTCCAGAAGTTAACAGACCATTTGAGGATGTACTTGGAGAATGTGCAGCTCTCGCAGAACAAGGTGTTAAAGAAATTACTTTATTGGGACAAAATGTAAATCACTACTTAGGTCCAATGGAAAATGGCGAAACTGCAGATTTAGCATTATTAATTCACTTCATCGCTGAGATAGATGGTATCGAAAGAATTAGATTTACAACTTCTCATCCTGTTGAGTTCTCACAAAATCTGATCGATGCTTACGGTAGTGTACCTGAACTAGCTAACCACTTGCATTTACCGGTGCAACATGGCTCAGATAGAGTTCTAATAAATATGAAAAGAAATCATACAATTCTAGAATTCAAACAAAAAATTAGAAAATTAAGAGCAATAAGACCAGACATTACTATTTCATCTGATTTCATTGTTGGTTTCCCAGGTGAAACTGAAGAAGATTTCCAAAAGCTTATGGATCTAGTAAAAGATGTGAATTTTGATCAGTCATTTAGCTTCATATATAGTAAACGTCCTGGTACTCCAGCTGCTGACTTACCTGATGATACTCCAATAGAAGTTAAGAAAGATAGACTAAAAAGACTACAAGATTTATTAAATAGTAATGCGCAAATTATTTCTAGACAAATGGTAGGTACAGAGCAAAGAATCTTAGTTGAAGGTACATCTAAAAAAGATGATAATGTTCTGGCTGGTAGAACAGAAAATAATAGAATTGTTAATTTCATAGGCGATAAGTCTTTGATTGGTCAGTTTGCTATGGTTAAAATAACAGAAAGCTTACCAAACTCTCTTAGAGGAGAACTTATTTAATTTATGAATAAAACTCAATTTGTTCTAGAGCCTTATAATTACGATGCCATGATGCTACTTTGTGGTAACCTTGATGAAAATATTCGCGCGATTGAAAATTATTTTGATGTTGAAATTAAACACCGTGCGGATGAGTTTGAGATAACAAGTGAATCAAGCGCTAATAATACTCAATCAAAAAGATTTATCAAATCATGTTATGCTGAAATTTTAGCTGGAAATACTGAGCTTGACCTAGAGCAAATCACAACGATCCTAAATGCTACCGCAAAAGAAAAAGTAGCATCAAGTAATAAAGCTCAAAAAAAAGTTGAAGAAGCTGAAGTTCAATTACGAAGTAAAAAACTAAAAGCACGTACACAAAACCAAGCTATTTACCTTGATAATATCAAAAATAATTTTGTTACATTTGGTGTTGGTCCGGCAGGTACTGGTAAGACATATATGGCAATCGCTTGTGCTGTATCTGCTTATGAAAGAGGTGAAGTTAGAAGAATAGTACTAGTCCGCCCTGCTGTTGAGGCTGGAGAAAAATTGGGTTTCTTACCTGGTGATTTAGCTCAAAAAATTGATCCGTACTTACGTCCAATGTATGATGCTTTGTTTGACTTTATGGGTGTCGAAAAAGTTACAAAACTAATAGAAAAACAAGCCATCGAGATAGCGCCCTTGGCATATATGCGTGGTAGAACCATTAATGACTCTTTTATAGTTCTTGATGAAAGTCAAAACACTACTAAGGAACAAATGAAGATGTTTTTAACAAGAATTGGTTTTAATACTACTGCTGTCATAACAGGAGATATAACTCAGGTTGACTTACCTAAGAATGTAACTTCGGGCTTAAGACATGCTCTATCAATTCTTGATAATATTGATGGTGTAGCTATTAGCTATTTAAAATCAGTTGACATTGTACGCCACCAAATAGTTCAAAAAATTGTAAATGCTTATGACAAGCATGAAGAGAACACTAAAAATGGATAGTCTAAATTTAAATGTCATCAATGATGACGAACACCCCATACCTAATCAAGATTTACTAGAAAAATGTTTTGCTCTTGTAGCTAATAAGCATAATATTTCACAAGCTGAAGTTAATGTGAGTATTGTATCAAATCAAGAAATACAGCAAATTAACAAGCAATTCCGTCACAAAGACAAACCGACAAATATTATCTCTTTTGAATTTGAAAAACCTGAAGGGTTACCAGAAGATATAGCTGCCAATTTTTGGGGAGATATTGTTATAGCTCCAGAAGTACTCAAGAAAGAAGCCAAAGAGCAAAATAAAAATTTAGATGACCATTGGCAACATATTTTTATCCATGGGTTATTACATTTACTAGGCTATGATCATATTGATGATAGAGAAGCTGAGGAAATGGAGAATTTAGAGATTGAGTTACTAGCTGAACTAGGAATTGCTAATCCGTATATTGAACAAGAGAATTAGAATGGCCGAAAATAATCATTTTATAAAAAAACTTACATCAAGCATTTTTAATATTAAAAGTGAAAATGCCCTTATTGATGCTATTAATAGAGCTGCTGATAATGAGGTTATTGATAAAACATCACAGAATATGCTAATTGGTGCTATGAAAATATCATCTTTAGATGTCGGTGACATTATGATTTCTCATACAAAAATAGTTGCTATAGATATGTCAATGTCAATCAGTGAAATCCTAAAAAAGACTATAAACTCAAGCCATACGCGCTTGCCAGTTTATTGTAGAGATAAGTCAGAGGTACTAGGTATTCTGCATTCAAAAGATCTATTAAAACTAATTTTTGAAAAAGAAATTGAATCTTCTGATGATGAAGAATTAAAAGCAGAGGATATAAAGACTATACTTCGCCCTGCTATTTTCATTCCAGAAACAAAAAAACTTAATGCAATGTTAAAAGACTTTAAAAATAGTCAAAATCATATTGCTATTGTTGTTGACGAGTATGGTGCAATTTCTGGACTAATAACTATCGAAGATGTCTTAGAAGAAATTGTTGGTGATATAGAAGATGAGTTTGATATTTCTAGTCAAAATATTGTCAAAATAGCTGATGATAAATTTATAATTGATGCTACAACATCAATTGAAGATTTCAACGAATATTTTGCAACATCGATAGATGATGATGGTGATTATGATACTATCGCTGGGATGATAATTCAGACCTTAGAAAGATTACCTGAAAAAGGCGATAGTATTGTTATTGATGGCTTGAAATTTATAGTACAAGAAGCAGATAATAGAAAAATCATCAAAATTTTAGTAGAAAAATTTAAGAAGTAATGAAAAAGATTATTCTAAAAATCGCTCCACCAATAGTAAGTGGCGCCTTACTAACGTTGGCTTTTGCTCCATTTCGCATCGATGTATTAGCTGTTGTAGCTTTAGTAGCTTTTTTTTATTTATTAAATCGATCAGTTAGAATTCGTGACGCTTTTTTCACATCTACGTTATTTGGAATAGGCTTTTTTGGTACTAGTATATCTTGGGTATATATAAGTATTCATCTATTTACCGAATCAGTAGCTGCTGGACTATCTGCTGCTATTGCATTAGTAATTTTACTTAGCTTCTTACATATAATACCTTTTGGTGTTTTTAGCCATATTCTCACACGTAAAGCTAATAACTTTTCTAAGCTATTAATTTATCCTGCATTATGGACACTTTTTGAGATTGTCAAAGCAAACCTTCTATGGGGAGGATTTCCTTGGGTTTCTCTTGGTTACTCACAGACAGAATCGCCTTTAATTTGGTATGCAAATATTGGTGGTGTCTATTTAGTAAGCTATATAATTGCTTTGATTGCTTGTCTAATAGTCTTTTTCATCTGTGACAACACTTCTACTAAGAAGACAATTAGTGTTGTAGCTATTATAGTAGCATTATATTTAGGTGGTTATATCATTAAATACAATCAACCTGAAACACAAACGAATCAACCTCAAAAAGTGGTTTTAATTCAGGGAGATTTTGTCCAAGGGTTTAAATGGGATCGTGATAACTTTGCAAAAATGCAAAAGTACTATCAACAAGCTGCATCTAAATATAAAGACTCTTTAATAATACTATCCGAAAATGCTATCCCTAATTATCGACAATTCATGAGTGAATATTTTAAGAATCTTACAAAGTTAGCAAATAAAAATAATAATGCTATGCTCATAGGATCTTTAAGTGCTGATCAATCAACTGCTGGAACTAAAATTTATAATAGCTCAATCATTATTGGCAAAGGTGAAGGCGTTTATAATAAACACCACTTAGTTCCATTTGGTGAATATTTTCCAATTAAGTTTTTTGGATATGTAGATAGTGTTGGTCTTAGTAGTTTTAATGCTGGTGATAATATACAACCTATTATGACAGCCTTTGGCTCGCCTATTGCTAATTTTATTTGCTATGAAGTTGCCTATCCTGAGCAGGTTCGAGATCAACTACAAGGTGCTAGACTTATTTCTATAATAAGTGATGATTCGTGGTTTGGTGACTCCATAGCACGTGAGCAACAGCTACAGATATCTCAAGTAAGAGCTATTGAGAATATCAAATATGTTCTCACAACTACAAGTAATGGTATTACAGCAGTTATCAACCCAGATGGAGTAATTGTCAAAGAACTACCTAAAGATACTCGTGCTTCCCTTGAGCAAACAGTCTATCTAAATGACTATCACTCTATTTGGATGAGAATTGGTATGTCATTAATATGGTTATTAATTATATTTAGTATAGCTATTGGTATAGTTATCAAAGAGAAATTACAAAAGAAATAGTTATACTTTTCTCCTGTAAAGGATGCGTTATAAATATTTAAATATTTTTTGTCGCGACTTTAAAAAAAGACAAATACTTGCTATATAAAGTTTTTGTTTAACACAGCTCTTCTATAAACTCTAACTACTGGTTCATGACAATATATTAAACTCAAATGAAACGTCTACTATTTACATCTTTATCCTTAATTCCAACATTTTTACTAGCAAACACTACTATAGATGACTCTTTTAATAATTTGGAAGATAAATATCATGGTAAACTCGGTATATATACCGTCAATACCGATGATAAAATTAATATAAGCTACAATGAAAATTATCACTTCCCAATTTGTAGTGTTTTTAAATTTTTATTAGTTGGTGCAGTTCTAGAATATGATATGCAAGACAAAGGTTTTTTAGATAAAAAAATTCTAATAACTCAAGACGATATTGGTACTCTAGGTTATGCTCCAGTAACAGGCAAAAATATTGGTAAAACTTTGACAATATCACAGCTCAATTATGCAGCTATTCTAAGTGATAATCCTGCTGCTAATATCCTTGTTAGAGAGATTGGGGGCTTGGAAAAGCTTAATAAATTAGTAGCAAAACTAGGAGATAAAGATACTATTATCAAAAATGATGAGCCTAAAATCAATCATACAAAACCAGATAGTAATATCAACAAAACAACGCCCAAAGCTATAACTCAAGATATCTATAATCTAGCATTTGGTAATATTTTGGATAAAAAACATCGTGAAATCTTCATAGGATATTTACAAAAAAACAATACTGGTGCAAATAGAATAGCGTATAGTATGCCTAAAAATTGGATAATTGGTGACAAGACAGGAACTTGTGGAGAGTATGCGGCTACTAATGATGTAGCGATAATTTGGCCACAGAATAAACCGCCTTTTGCTCTAAGTATTCTATATACAAACACTAGTGATGTAAAAGCTCTAAGTAATGAAAAAATTATTCAGCAAGCATCTAAACTTACTGCAAATAGCTTATTAAATAATGGTTACAAATAAGCTGTCCTCCACATAGAAGAGACATTATTTATAACAGATTCCCTATCTTGAATATTCGTCAAGAAATGTAATCCTGTACGCTGTTCAATATCCTTGATTGATACTCTATAATTTGCAATCTTTGTCTTTTCAACTCTTGCATTAGGCATTACAAAGGCTATAGCTTGGTTTTTAGAAGGTACATATATTATCTTAAAGAAATAATCTGGCACTGCTATCTTATTATCACCTATTGTTTTATATATCTTCTGTTTCTTATAGATAGGACCTGTATATACATAGATTGAATCATACATATTTGCCCAAATTCGCTCATCCGTTTCTAATCTCTCCCAACCTTGCCTATTTAATCCAGCTTTTTGAGGAGACATATTCGACAATAAGAATGACTCATCTGCAGACTTTTTACTAAAATTCATAGAAGCATAAGATGCCAAATGCCCTCTATCATAACCAGAGCGTGAATAATCATCTAATGTAGCTCGATAAACAAAAGGTACATCACTATCCTCTTTAAATTTATCATCTCTTTTTAGTTTATTAGCGACTTTTGACTTTGTAAGTTTAAATGCCACCCAACTCGCCTCTTTAGTTTGATAATTATAACCAACAACATAACCATCACGACATAAGTAGAGATTTGACTGTCCTAATCCTTCTGTCACATCATAGCTAGGATTACCATAAGCCAAAAAACCATGACAATAATCAGTTACAGCAGGCAATGTTCTAACAGGTGGATACTGCTTAAGATTCTCGAATTGATTTATCTGCTGTTGTTGATCTTTTGCACTATCACTTTCAGAAAAGAATTTTGCAATTATATTTTGATTATCTTTAGCAGTATAATGCTTTAGTGGCTCACTAGTAAAATAGTTATATATTTTATAACGTAAATCTATAAATTTTTCTTTAATATCAAACTTATCAAATAGAAGTCCTGAAAAACCTCCACTAATAGTTAATACCAAAAATAATACTATCTTTACATAGCGAATTGACTTCTTATTGTCTTTGTTAGAGTTTTTATTTTTTGCTGCCATGTTTACCTATTTTTTATCACAAAAATATCACTAGAAATTTTCATCTATATTAATTGAAAAATATTAGAAATAAAAAATTATTCAGCTATTTAATATGTCTTGTCTTGAATAATAGAAAATCTTTGACTTCTTGATCTTCGATTAATGGTAATACTTCTTTTCTAATTCTACTGTAGTAATTGTTTATAGTTTTTTTCTCGGTATAAGTTAGCATCCATGTTTCAATCAAATTATATTCATAAGGTACTAATGTCAAATCCTCAAAACAATAAAAAGGTCCATGCCCTGTAGGAGAATCTTGATTACGTTGTTTTACATAACACAAATTTTCAATTCTAATGCCAAACTGACCTGGAAAATATGCTCCTGGTTCATTGCTTAGAATCATGCCAGGCATTAGCTCAACTTTAGAAGCTGAGTTTATACGTTGAGGACCTTCATGCACACCTAAGAAACTACCCACTCCATGACCTGTACCATGAGCATAATCTGAACAGAAATGCCATAAATGCTCACGTGCTAATACATCTAAGTGAGATCCTGTAGTTCCTTTTGGAAAGACTGCTCTACCTAAGCCTAGATGACCTTTTAAAACTAATGTATAGTATCTTCTATGCTCATTAGATGGTCTACCGAAGTGCAGTACGCGAGTAATATCAGTTGTTCCTTCTTTGTACTGCCCTCCAGAATCGCACAAAAGAGGTGCTTGATCATCAATTTTCTTTAGATTTACATCTCTCTTAGCTGAATAATGAATAATCGCACCATTAGCAGCATGACCAACAATATATGAGAAACTATCTTCAACATAACCCTTTTGCTTAGCACGAAACTCTCTGAGTTTTGCCATTGCATCAAGTTCATCTATCCCTTGATAGTTGTTCTCCATCCAGTGCCACCATGAGATAAATGCTGCTGCATCTTTTTTATGAGCATCTTTTGATCCATTTATTTCAATAGAGTTTTTTAATGCCTTGCTCAAAATTATTGGACTAGTGTCTTCGATAAGTTTACTATGCTCATTTTCTTTGATTGCTAATTTAACAGCATAACTTGCAACATTACTATCGATAACAAACTTTGCAGCAAACTTTTTCAAATCTGCAAAAAACTCTTTATAGTCAAGAACGATCACATTATTTTGCTCAAAATGACTATGAATCTCATCTGTAACTTTATCTTTATCAATATATAAGAAAGTACTTTCAACTGTAACTACCATATAGCAAATAGCTAATGGTGTATTTTTGATATCTCTGCCTCTTATGTTTAAAGTCCACATAATTGAGTCTAAGCTTGTCTCTATTAGACACTCTGCTTTGATAGATTTTAAATATGTTCTAAGATTTCTTAGCTTTGAATCAACCGATTGACCAGCATATTGAATTTCGTGTACAAAAATATTTTCTTTAGGTATAGCAGCTTCTTGATTAAGCTCTTTTTGAGCTTGAGCTACCAGATTAGTATTATCAAAAACAATTTTACCATCAACTTTTTTTGCTATTGATAATAAATTTTCTGCTCTAGTAATACCTATTTTTTTCGGATCTATTGCAAGTGTTTTACCAGCGAAATTTTCTTCAAGCCACTCTTCTATTTTTGAAGAAAAAGCTGTTTGCTTTAATAATACAAATTCATTTTTATCAAGTTGATATTCGGCTTGAGTGAAATATCTACCATCGGTTGAAAGATAAGATTTATCTAAACCTATAAGGACATCTCCTGCTGAACCATCAAAGCCACTAATCCAGCTACGATATTGCCAGCACTCTGGAACATACTCATTATTATGATCATCTATAGAAGGAACTAAATAAAAATCATAGCCCTTTTCTTTCATTAATCTTCTTAAAACTTGTAATTTTTCAGACATTTTATCCCCATTAGATATATTTAAATTCATTCAAACCATACAAATGTAGCTTGTCTACCTGTAATACCCTCTTTGCGATAAGAGTAAAATCTTTTGTTACTGTAAGTACATAAACCAGAGTCGACTATATCAAAACAATGATTATCATTTAATATTTGTCGAGCTACCATTTTCATATCAAAAAGATATTTATCTTCACTTTTTGAGCGAAATGCTTGTCCATATGCCTCATGCTGCTCTACAAATTTATCATGAACATCACAACCAACTTCATAGAAATTTCCAGATATACAAGGACCAAACCAAGCTACTAGATCTAAGCCAACAAACTCTTTGAGAGTCTGCTCTAATATTCCTTGCAATAAACCTCTCCAGCCAGCATGAATAGCAGCCACTTTTGTCATCTTTTTATCAAAAAGTATTATAGGCAGGCAATCTGCTGTCAAAACCACACAAGCCTGCTTAGGCTTATCTGTAACGATAGCATCACAAAAACCACCATTATATTCATCAAAACTTGTGACAATATTGGTATGATTTTGTCTTAACCATTTAATATCAGCGTTGATGTAAGATCTAAATGAATTACGATTTTTTTCTACAGCTAAATGCTTATCACCAACATTATCTGCTAGATTAAATTTAGCATATTTATCTTTACTAAAGCCTTGAGTATTATTTGTATAACCTAGTTTAAGTCTAGCAAAAGGCGTATTTACAAAAACTACTGACATCCTCTTAAACTTACCTATTTTTTAGCGTAACGATTTTTAACATAATTCTCGACAATCTCTATAAACTCTTTTGAGATATTATCACCTCTGAGAGTATGAGCTTTTTTGCCATCTATAAATACTGGTGCTACAGGAGACTCTCCACTGCCTGGCAAACTAATACCAATATCAGCATTTTTTGACTCACCTGGACCATTTACTACACATCCCATCACAGCTACTTTCATGGCTTCAACACCATGATATTGATCTTTCCATGTGTGCATTTTTTCATCTAAATGCTCTTTAACTGTACTAGTTAGCTCTCTAAAAAATGAGCTAGTAGTTCTTCCACAGCCTGGACAAGATGTCACACTTGGAGTGAATGTTCGCATACCAAGGTTTTGCAAAATCTCTCGACACACTCTAACCTCTTCTGTACGTGGAGCATTTGGTGCAGGAGTTAATGAGACACGTATAGTGTTACCTATACCTTGTTGTAACAATATTCCCAAGCTAACAGCACTAGCAACAATACCTTTTGTACCCATACCTGCTTCAGTCAGCCCTAAGTGTAGAGCATAATCACACTCTTTAGCAAGCTTTTGATACACCGCGACTAAGTCTTGAACTTCACTAACTTTACATGAAATAATGATTTTATCTTTTGCTAAGCCAAGATCTTGCGCATATTTTGCACTCTCTAATGCTGAAGTAATAAGCGCTTTGTGCATTATTTGCTGCAATGTTAACGGATTTTCTTGAAGATTATTCTCATCAATTAGTCTAGCTAATAATGCCTGATCTAAACTTCCCCAGTTAACTCCAATACGAACAGGCTTATCATTTGCAATGGCAATTTTGATAATCTCGGCAAACTGAGTATCTTTCTTTTTACCGAAACCCACATTACCTGGATTTATGCGATATTTTGCTAGTGCTTTTGCACACTCTGGATATTTACTAAGTAGAGTATGACCATTATAGTGAAAATCACCAACTAAAGGTACATGGCAATCATGCTTTGCTAACTCTTTAACAATCTCTGGCACAGCGGCAGCAGCTGGCTCATCATTAACGGTAATTCTAACTATCTCACTACCTGCTTTATGAAGAGCTAAAATTTGCTTAACTGTCTTTTCAATATCTGCAGTATAGGTATCTGTCATTGATTGGACAACAACCGGATTATTTCCGCCAATTAAGACATCTCCAACTCTTACAACATTTGTTTTACTCATATAAGAACCCAAAAAATTATATTTATATTTTTAAATAATTTCACGAAAAGTATACAATGTAAGATTATATCATCATAAAGATTAATTTTCATAAGCTATGAACTTTAAAGAATTAGAAAATTACTTAAATAACTACTTTGATATTGCGCAATTTAAAGACTATTGCCCAAATGGTCTACAGATTCAAGGAGATAGAGATATCAAAAAGGTTGTCACTGGTGTCACAGCATGTCAGGCACTTATAGACCAAGCTGTAAAAGAGAATGCTGATGCCATTATTGTACATCATGGTTATTTTTGGAAAGGTGAAAGTTACCCTATCGTTGGTATAAAGTATGAGCGTATCTCAAAACTTATAAAAAATGGTATACATCTATTTGGTTATCACTTACCTCTAGATGGACATTCTAAAATAGGTAATAATATCTTATTAGCAAAAAAACTAAATCTTACAAATCTAGAGTTTTTTGAAACAGGTTCCAAGCCTGATATTTCAGTGATAGGTAACTGTGATTTAGATTTAGATAGTTTTAGCAATTTAATAGAAAATAAACTTGATAAAAAGCCAATCGTAATTTCTACAAAACAGCAAAATAAAAAAGTAGCTATTTGTACTGGTGGAGCACAAGACTATATTGAATATGCATATCAAGCAGGAGCTGACACTTTCATATCAGGAGAAATCTCTGAAAGAACAACTCATGCTGCTCGTGAACTAGGTATAAACTATATCGCAGCAGGACATCACGCTACAGAAAAAGAAGGTGTAAAGGCTATTGCTAATTTGCTTAAACAAGAGTTTACTCTAGATGCTAAATTTATAGATATAGATAATCCGGCATAGCCATACTTATTATTTCTTGGGTAATTCTTGGGAGATACCATTAGGGTATCCTCTATAAGAGATAATAGTTTTATCATTATTAGGGTTAATAATTCTATCTATGTATCCCAAAAATTTGGTGTTATCAGTTCCTAGCCTATACACTAAACTATTCCAGTTTATTTTTTTATCTTTGACAATAATATTTGGATCCGTCCATGATGCCTCAGCCAAACCAGTCATTTTTGGAAATGCCATATACCATAAATGATTTGCATTATTAATATTCTCTGACCACAGAGCTCCTTCTAGACCCTTTATATTTTTAGCTTCTTTTGTTGATAAACTGGTGATCGTAGTTTTTGAATCTAAAGCACTATTTAAAGCAGCATGAGTATCTGCATATTCAGTAGCCCAATAAAAACCAGGCTCCCAAAAATCTGGATTATATGATAAATCAAAATATGTATCATCAGCATATGCTAATACCGTAGAGTAACCAGCTTTTGCAAGTTGCTGTGCTTCATTGTATCCAGAGCTATTAAATGCACTCCAAACCCAAATATATCCAGTTTTCTCAGAAGGTATTGAGTTTTTATCAATACCTCCCGCTAAATTTCCATTAGGATCATTTTGGACAGTTTGTTGCCATCCAGATATTCTTAGATTAGTATTTTGTTGCAACTCTTTAAAAAACTTATGCGATTTTTCTAATGCATTTAAATCTTTTTGATTTTCACATGTCGAGTCATTAGTCCAAGCATCAGCAGAAACTTCATCACCACCTACACTAATTTGTGGCTCAAAATATACTGTATTTTGGTTATCAAAAAGTTTATATACCTCAGTTACAATCTGATCAATCTTAGCTGTAAACTTTTCTCCTTGAGTATTTGACTGGTTATATAAACACACTGGTAAAACATCATCATAATACCCTTGTACACTTATATAGTCACTTTTATCAGATTTATTAATAAATATATCAGGTGCTGAGTCAATCAATGATTTAGCATGACCTGGCAAATCTATTTCAGGAATAACTGTTATTTGTCTAGCATTTGCATAACTAATAATCTCTTGAATATCTTTTTTTGAATAATATCCCTCATAAATCGTTGCAGCTGTTGGGTAATTAGGCGATATAATATCGCTATCTTTTATTTTCTGATTAAAGTAATTTGATTTATCTAAATTTGCTTGTTGATACATTTGTGCCGGAATAGTTGAGCTATCATTATATCCTCTTGTACTGGCTCTTTTAACATCTACGCTATCTAGAGCTAACCTAAAACCTTCATCATCAGAAAAATGAATATGTAAAGTATTTAACTTTTGGCTTGCCATAGCATCAATTAGTGTTTTTATTGTCTGAACACTAAAGTAATGTCTAGCGACATCTAGCAATATACCTCTATACTGAAATCTTGGTTGATCTTTGATTGTTACTTGAGGAAGTATCAACATATTACTAGTATTCTTACTACCAACATTATCTTTTTGATAAAGGTTTCTCAGTGTTTGGATAGCATAAAATAAACCAGCACTTGTCTGATATCTAATATAGATCTTATTATCAATTATTTTTAAAATATAGCCTTCTTTATTTTTAATAGATAAGTCTTTTTCAAGAATAATACTCGCATGATTTTTATCAGTAACTGCTTTTAAGTCATTAGTTGTAATCTTATCTGTTTTAAAATATTGATTTAACAATTTGATATTCTGCTTACTATTAGAATCATCCACATATACTCCATTGTCTAAATTTATATTTTGCTTTGAACCAACATTACTAATACTTAGGGGAGTCGGTATCAGATGATATTGATTAGCAAATTCTGAAGAATCTCTGGAAATTGAGTTATCAACATATGATTGTAATTTTTTTTGGATTTCTATATTAATCTTAGCTGAATCATAGCCTTGAATGCTTGAGATTTCCTTAGTATTTTTAGATATATAAGCATCTAGATTAGCATTGGAAGTTACTACATTGCCGTTAGAGTCAATCAAAAAGAAGCTTTGAGGAAGAGATGATATATTACAAGGAACCCACAGGTTATTATTTTCGAAACTAAATCTATATATATGCCCTGCCTCTAGTTCAAAATCAGTAGTAGCTCTAAACAAATTACTATAACCATCAGCATAAATAGGCATAGTAGTCAAATTATCAGCTTTTTTAACATAACTCAGATTTGCTGATTTTTTAGTACTTAAATCAGTAACCTTGAGAGTAAGATTAGGATTTACATCTTTAGATGAATTATAAGTTCTTGGCATATAAAAACCAAAAAGCCAATCCCTTGATTGATTTTGATTAATTTTGACATCAATACTCATATCAAATTTACGATTATTTTGACTGATATTTTTTATTTGAATTTTTTGTACATCAAAATCAGTTGCAAATCCACTACTAAGTAAACACTGTGAACCAAGTAATACAGCTATTAAATTCTTTTTCATATATGCCTTATATCAAATTGAATAAATTTAAAATGATAATACTTAATAAAGATATTATCTAAACAATTTGATTATTGAAAATAAAAGATGAAAAAGAATATAGAATTAGTAAAAAGTTATTTGATAAAACCTTGTTCGATTTCTTCTAGAGTGCGTCCATTTGTTTTTGGTACAAATTTAAACGCTATAAAACTATATACCAAAGTACATACTCCACATATACCTAAAATCACACCGTAATTTCCATTAAAATGTTGTGTCACAGGCATCACTGAAGAAGCTAAAATTGCAGATGCCATACTATTTAAGAATAGTGCTACAGCTAAGCCTTTACTTCTAATATTTGTAGGTAATAACTCAGACATAATAACCCATATATATGCTCCTGGACCGATGGCAAAGAAGAATATATATAATATGAAACCAATAAGTAATACCATACCTTTTGCTGAAGTATCAGGCATAGCATACATTAGAACTGCTAGAGTAAGTAAAACTATAGAAACCATTAAAGTTCCAAAAGTAATTACAAATTTTCTCTCTATTTTATCAGCTATAACAACTGCTATAATCGTTGTCACAAAGTTAAGACCCGTAATTGCAACACCACCAACAACAGCTGCATATACAGAACCTAAGCCAGTTTCTTTTAGCATCGTAGGAGCGTATTGTAAGATACTGTTAATTCCAGTCATTTGAGCTAAAATCGCAACAGAGAATACTATAAGCATCGGCATTAAATAATGTCTTTTTGTAAGACTCGATAATAAACTGCCTTCATTTTTAGTTTTCTCAATCAAAGCTTTAACTTCTTGCATTTGCTGTTTTGCTGCATCTACACCTATAGTTTCTGATAAGATTTTTTCCGCCTCTTGCTCTCTATTTTTCATGATTAGCCATCTAGGAGATTTAATCAGTAGAAATCCTCCTATGAACACAATCAGACCAGGAATTAAAGCTGTAAGAAACATATTTCTCCAGTCACCAGTCTCTAAACCAGTTACAGGATCATTTGATATAAACAATAAACTTACTGCAACAGATATTAATATTCCTGCTGTGAGAAATAGCTGAAAACATGTAACGGCTAAACCGCGAATCATACTAGGCACAGATTCTGTCAAATATAACGGAACTGTTATAGATATAAAACCAACTGCTACGCCTTGAACTAATCTTGAAAATAGAAGAAAATCATAACTCTCAGCAGAATAAATCATGAATACTGATATTACAAATATTAATCCGGACGCGGTAATAATATTTTTTCTACCAAAAATATCTGCTAGTACTCCACCTATAAGAATTGCGAAGGCTCCACCAAATAAAACAGAACCTCCTAAGAATGATTCTTGTGCTGCAGTCATACCCAATTCAGATTTGATAAAAGGTAAAGCACCGCCTATTATACCTATATCATATCCATACAACATTCCACCCATTGCTGAGAAAAATATAATCATAAAGACTTTAAGCTTATTAGCTTCTTTCATTCTTTTCTCCTTAAAAAAATAAAGCCATCAGTAAATTATCATTTCAAAATAAATTAAACAGTTTCTGTAACTTTTTTTAGATTACTTGGACTATCAGGGTTATATCCTAATGACAATGCCAATTCATTTACCATTAGGTAGAATTTTTGCAATATAACTACAGTTTCAAGAATTGGATGAGTTTTTACATCAATATGTAAATGAACCTTTGCATCAGATTGATTATCTGTTGTAGCAAATACAGTTCTAACTCCCAAATCTGTCATTCTCTTAACAATCTCACGAGTACCTTGAGCACTTTCATCATGCTGCAAAATAGTAAATGTTGTAAAAGTTTGATTCATAAGAGCAAATGGACCATGTAATACTTCAGCAGAGCTAAATGCTTCAGCATGGATTCCACAAGTTTCTTTAAACTTCAAAGCCATCTCTTGGACTATTGGAAATCCAAAACCTCTTCCGATGACAAACATATTTTTACTTTTTTTAAGCTCTTCTATAGCTGGAGTCCAATCAGAATTTAGACTTTTCTCTAGTGCTTTTGGAAGATTATTTAAACTATCCAATAAAGCTTGATCTTGATTATATTCAGCTACAATATTTACTAGCGCTACTAAAGAAGTTATTACACTCTTAGTCGCTGCAACTGCATTTTCTGCATCAGCTCTTACAGGTAAGACCAAGTCTGCACTATCTGCTAAAGGAGATTTCTCAACATTCACTATCGCTAAAGTAGTACATCCAGCTTTTTTACAACCTTCAAGTGCTAGACGCAAATCCGGACTACCTCCAGATTGTGATATACCTATAGCTAATGTATTTTCATCACCTATATTTTTGTTATAAATAGTTGTTATAGATGGTGGCAAAGACGAAACACTAAATCCAAGCTGCGTTTCAAATAAATACTTTGCATAATTAGCTACACAATCAGAACTGCCTCTCGCTACAGTAATAACTCTTTTAATATTTTTTTCTTTAAGAGTTTTGACTATAGTTTTAACAATATCTTTATTGAGCTTAAGTTGATTAGCGACTTTCTCGAAGCTACTACTAGCCTCTTGGTGCATAAGAGTTTTTGTCATATTAACTGATGAAATAAAAATTATAGGTAATCCATTATAAGCTTGTTTTTTTTATTTTTGCAATAAAAATAGTTATCAAAATTAAACTATGACTATCAATTTTTGAGAAGACAAACCTCCGCTACTTATGTAGTATACCAAGTTGGTAAACTATGTTAAAATCCATCTCTATAATTTTCTACAATAAGGTTTATAATATGGTAATTTTACTTATAGTTTCGGTCGCTGTATTAATATATTTACACATTAAGCAGGTTAGTTTTAATTTTAGAACAATATTCGCTCTAGTTACTGGAATAATTATTGGTATTATCTATAACTGGACTGATAGTTATAGTAATAGTTTCATCCAGATTAGCAATATATTGGGAGACGGCTATATTTCTTTACTTAAGATGCTAATTATCCCTATTGTTCTAACATCTATTATCCATTCAATAGTAAATCTAAAAAACTACGAAGGCTCTTATGTTATAAAATTTGCATATAAAACAATAGCAATACTACTTATATTAACTGGGATAAGTGCTGCTATAGGAGCTACTGTTGCTATCATAATGAATTTAGGTCATGGTATAGATATCGCATCTATTACAGGCAATGTTGCTAAAGATATAAAAACATCAAGCATATCTGAGACTGTCTTAGGATTTTTACCTGAAAATATTTTCCATCAGATGGATAATAATAATGTAATGGCCGTAGTTATATTTGCGATACTTCTTGGCTTCTCAATGCTAATAGCTCATCGTGAAGATAGTAAACTAGCAGCTCCTTTCATCAGTTTTGTAGATTCTGCATTTTTCGTAATAAAGAAATTAGCTAGAATGATTATTGCTATCACACCTTATGGTGTACTTGGATTGATGATACAAATGAGCATAGAGCTAGATAACAATAGCATTTCTACAGTTTTATATTTTATCTTCACTTGTTATATAGCATTAGCAATTGTTCTAATAATGCATATTGTTCTATTAGTTATATTTAGAACTAACATTGTCAGATTCTACAAAAGTATTTGGAAAGCTATGTTAGTTGCTGCTACATCTAGATCTAGTATGGGCACTCTACCATTATCAATCGATGGTTTAAACAAATACGGTACTACCAGTAGTATTGCTACATTTGCACCAACTATGGGTACTACCCTAGGCATGAATGGTTGTGCTGGAGTATTTCCTGCAGTGCTAGCAATAATGGCAATGAATGCTACAGGCGTAGATATCACATTTTCAACTGTGATATTGATTTCGCTAATCTGTATGTTGGCTTCACTAGGTGTATCTGGAATTCCAGGTACAGCATTTGTTGCTGCGGGTGTTGTTTTTTCTTACTTTGGATTACCTTGGCAAATGATTGCTTTAATCATCGGTGTTGACGCTATTATCGATAGCTTTAGAACTCCTCTAAATATTCACGGTACTATGACAACAGCTATTATCGTAGATAAAACTACCAAAGCTTCTTAACACAGTAATATTTGATAAACTATTTAAGTACCGCAAAAAGTAAATCTAACTTTCTCTTGTTCTAGAGGTTCTGCCATATATTTCTTAGTGAGAGCATTTAATTCATATGGTGTTTCAAGTGCTGTCACGAGACTTTGAAGAATGCTAAAATTACCATTTTCTGCAAACTTAAGTGCTTTTTCAACTTGATGATTACGCGGGATTATTACTGGATTAGATCTCATCATACTTTCGAAATTGATATCGTAATTGACATATTTATCTAACCAATCTTTTAAGCCTTTATTTCGCAAGTGATCAAAATTATTATAGCTTAGATTATAGAACGTATTTGTATAATCTAACTTATGCTTAAACATATCAATGAGCAAACCGGAAATAAGTTCATCATCGTATTCGCTATTGACACTAAAACCTATTTTACTAAGAAACATTTGTCTCCATTTTTGCTTATAAATCTCTGAATAACTTTGCAGTTTATCTTGAGCTAATTTAATAGCTTCATCCTCATCCTGTGAGATAAGTTTCAATAAACTTTCTGCTAGTCTTGCAATATTCCAGCCAGCAATTGATGCTTGATTAGCAAACGCATATCTTCCATCTCGATCTATTGAACTAAAAACAGTATCAGGATCATAAGTATCTATAAATGCGCAAGGTCCATAATCAATAGTTTCGCCTGAAATAGTCATATTATCAGTATTCATAACCCCATGAATAAAACCTACTCTTTCCCATTGTGTTATTAAAGTTGTCTGTTTATCAATGACATAGTCAAGTAAGCTCAAAGCTTTATTATCACTATATGAAATATTATGTCTAACAATCGTATAGTCTAATAATTCTTGGCTATAATTCTCCCCAAGCATAGCTGCATACTGAAAAGTACCTACTCTAATGTGACTACTTGCAACTCTAAGAGCTATTGCTCCTTGTTGTAATTTATTTCTTTGAATATTCTCACCTGTTGATATCACAGCTAAAATTCGGCTAGTAGGTATGCCTAGATTATGCATAGCTTCACTAACTATATATTCTCTAAGCATTGGCGCTAAAGCTGCTTTACCATCACCACCTCGAGAGAACTTAGTTAAGCCAGATCCTTTTAGATGAAAATCAACCAGCTCGCCATTGGATTTTTCATATTCACCAATTAAAATAGCTCGACCATCTCCTAACATTGTAAAATTACCAAACTGATGACCAGCATAAGCTTGTGAAATTGGCTTTTTACTAGTATAACCTAAGAAAATTTTTAATAATTCTTGCTCTGATTTACCTTCTAAATCTAAACCTAAGTCCTTGGCTAAACAATCATTTACAATCAGTAACTTTGCATCAGGATATCTGTATACTTTTTGCGCTGAATAAAACTTATCAGATAAATCCGTATAACCATATTGGAAATCAATCATAAAATCTAAACTTTACTGTTTTGGTATAATTTTAGCAGAGTATAGATAATAACATAGCTTTTAAGGTAAAATAGATACTATAAGTGCTAGGATAAGGAGTCAAATAGTTATGGAATATCTCAAACTAGCAATAGTTGATTCTGAAAACTATAACAATTTCTCTCATATTTCTGAGGGTAATTTTGACAGAGTAATTGTCTTTACTAATCCACAAGAATTAGAAGCAAACTTCAATAAAACCCAAATCTATCATAACTTTGAACTTGTACCAATAATTTATGGTGAAGGCAACAAAGATAATATGGATGGTTATATCTGTGCTAAAGTTGGTGAGTATGTCGAAAGATATCGTGATTTCCGTACTTACCTTAGCATCACTATTTTTAGTAATGATCGAATTTTTAGAGGTATTGCGTCATACTATACACGCAAAGGATTCAATATAGCTACTGCTGCTCCTAACCAATGCGACACCGGTAATAGTAATACTGATCCTAAAATACGTATCAAAAAATTCCTGTCATGCCATGAAAGCATTGTTAATAAAACATTCAAAAAACACTTTAATGAAACAAATCAAGATGCCTTCTATAGACTCATTAGAAGACATTTAGACAAAGATATACCTAGACAAACTACAGATCTTTTCGTTGAAAACAATATTGTATTCTTTTCAAATAAATCACGTAAGATTGGTATTGATGAATCTAAGTATAACCTTTTGTAATGTTTTAATAAGGTACTGGATATACGATTTTTATAATGCTAAAATATTGCAACTTTTTATTTACTAATCATTTTTTTAGAGTTAATTATGGAATATAGAAAATACATTTGTATCGTTTGTGGTTTAATTTATGATGAAGCTGAAGGTTGGCCAGAAGATGGTATTGAACCTGGTACTAGATGGGAAGATGTCCCTGAAGACTGGGAATGTCCTGACTGTGGTGTTGGTAAGGATGAGTTTGAACTATTAGAAGAATAATTTCTTAAATGGTCTCCTTGTTTCAAGAAATATCTTTTGAAAATAAAGATTTCATTGTAATGAGAGATGATCTAAATCACCCGATTTTCTCTGGCAATAAAGCTAGAAAATTAGCTTATCTTCTAAAAAACCCAGATAAATACTCTCAAATCAAAACTATTGTATCTTTTGGTGGTAATCAATCTAATTTCATGCTGGCACTATCACAGCTAGCTAATATCAAAGGCTGGGATTTCCATTATTGGATAAAACCACTACCAAAATTTCTTAAAAATGCTAAAAATGGTAATCTAAAGATAGCTCTAGAAAATGGCATGCAGTTATTTGAGACTACAAGCTCTCTCAACCTAGAAAGTATAAAAACAAATTACAATATAGGCAATAGCCTTTACTTCTTTGATCAAGGTGGTAGGAATACTCTCGTTGAAGAAGGCATAGCTGACTGTGCTAATGAAATTAAAAAGTACTGTCTAGAAAATGATATCGATAATTACAGTGTTGTTGTGGCATCTGGTACTGGCACAACTGCACTATATCTTGAAAAGTACTTACCAAACAAAGTCTACACTATTGCCTGTGTTGGTGATAATCAATACTTAAAAAAACAATTTAATGATATTGATAATGGTCTCAAACATCCTAAAATTCTCAATTTAAACTTTAAAACTCATTTTGGGCAATTAGATATCCAAAATTACGCAATATACCAAAAGCTTTTAGAGCAGACAGAAATTGAGTTTGAGCTACTATATGACCCTATAGCTTGGCGTGCATTATTAAATGAACATCACAAACTTACAAAGCCTATTATCTATATTCACTGTGGTGGAACTAGTGGTAACGAAACTATGATGGCTAGGTATACAAGACTAACAAGATGAGTTGCTAAATATACTGTGCTACTAATATTTTGTTTAGTTGCTTTCTTAATTCAACAATATTTGTCTTCACAGATCTACATAAATTGTAAGTAGTATTAAGCTTCTCTGTTGTTGAATTACTAAACCTTATGCTACTAAGATTTGCCCTTGGAGAACTTTCAATAGCTGTTAAGACTGTAGATTCTTGTAAATCTAGAGGCTCCTGTAATATTTTTACAATCTGTCGAGCATAGGCTTTGATTTGCTCAGTTTTTGAAGAAAAATCATGCTCATGGTTGATATATTCAAACATTTTATAAGCTATAGACATTCTCATTTGCTCTTCGAGAAATATATAAGCTAATTGATGTTCTATATTTTTGCTCAATTTCTCATCATTACCAAACTCTAAAGATTTCCATTGGTTCAATAGAATATTCATCCTTTTAAGCCGAGTTTTTACTATACTCACTCTTTGGTAAAATCTATTTTTATTTTGCTGTATTAGCTTTTTGATTTCTTTAGGCTGATTTTTTGTAGATAGCTGTTTTATTGATTGCTCTAATTGATTTAGATTATTTGTTATATCTGGAGCTGTATCAACAACTTCTATCAAATCTAAATCAGGCGCAACTTCAGATACAGCTAAATAACATTGTTTATAAATACCTAGAATATGATTATATTTCTCAAGAATTCCCGTTCTTAAATTCTCTATAGAATTAAATAAATAATCTTTTTTAACATCTTCAAACTTAGAAACTGCTTTCAAATAATATATTTTTCTACCTGATAGTAGCTCTATAAAAAGAGTTATAACATTATTCGCATCTTCTAAATCAAATAGATTATACATCCCTGCACTATTATAAACTTTAGATAAAAAGCCAGCTTTTCTGTCAAGCCCCCTTTTTAGATCTGAATACTTGCCCACTAAAGCTTGCAAGAACTTCTCCTTTAAATCTTCAGGAATACTTTGACTAGTACTGATCTGTTTATAAAACTTTATTAACTTACGTTTGTTAGCTGGCGTATCAATAGGAAAACCATTATCACGATGTAAATATATAATCTCAGCAAATTCTGCCATTTCTTTATCAAAATGTAGCTCAAAAGCATAAAAGATTTCTTTACTTGTTGGATGAGATTTAGCAAGAATTTCATATGCAATTTTGTTATCTCTTACTTGATCGGTTAAATTACTGAGAACAATCTTTTTAGACAAATATAAACTTTGATATGATTCCTCGATGACATATAGAAATTTATCTTGCATCTGTTCTTTATTACGATGCTTAATAGAATCAAAAACAATTTTGCTAATAAAACCCACTAACCCTACAAAGAAAACATAAAAAGAAAAGTACGCAACTGTAACTAGCGGAACTTTTTGACCATGACTAAGGTAATAGCCTAAAGTTATAGCTATAATTGTAACGGGTCCAGCTGCCCAAAGTATAGATAGTATCGCAGCTTTGATATCAGCACGATGAATCGATGATATCAACTCACTAACATAAGTATCATTATATGAGTTTCTACTCTTGAAAAGTGCTTTTACTTTGTTAACTTGTGACAGCATACTCCAACTATATTTATAAGTTATTAATAAGTTCACTTTAAATTTTAACAAAATTATACTAATAACTCCAAATTAGCCATAATTTCAACTTGAGTACTAAACAATACAAAACTTTTTATTATTAAAGATTATTTGCTTTAATATATTTTTAGCACGATGATCTTCTGTTGCATATATTAAAAATAGAAAACTACTTTCAAACTAAAGTATCTATTTTTTTAGGTACTTTTACACCTTATTAGTCTATAATTGTTGGTGATTTTATAAAAATAGGTATCCCTAATGATTGAAAATTTAAGAAATATTGCAATTATTGCGCACGTTGACCATGGTAAAACAACATTGGTTGATAAATTACTACAACAATCAGGAACACTTAAAAACCGTGGACCTGAAGTTGAAAGAGTTATGGACTCTAACGATATTGAAAAAGAAAGAGGAATTACAATCCTTGCAAAAAATACTGCTTTAAAATGGAATGACTATAGAATTAATATCGTAGACACTCCAGGACATGCTGACTTTGGTGGTGAAGTTGAACGTGTACTATCAATGGTTGACTCTGTACTACTACTAGTTGATGCTGTTGATGGTCCTATGCCTCAAACAAGATTTGTAACAGAAAAAGCTTTTGCTCAAGGTCTAAAACCTATCGTAGTCATCAATAAAATTGATAGAGATGGTGCTCGTCCTGATTGGGTTGTTGATCAAGTATTTGACCTTTTTGACAGATTAGGTGCAACTGATGAGCAATTAGACTTCCCTATTATCTATGCTTCTGCAATTAATGGTTGGGCAACTAATGATCTTGATCAGAAAAAAGAAGATATGACAGATCTTTTCAAGGCTGTTATAGAGAACGTTGAACATCCTGCTGTAGATGAAGATGGGCCATTCCAAATGCAGATATCATCATTAGACTATTCTAGCTTCACAGGAACTATTGGTATTGGTCGTATACAAAGAGGACGTATCAAGACAAATACTCCTGTAACTATCGTGAATGCTAAAGGTGAAAAAAGAAATGGTCGTGTACTGCAAATATTAGGCTATCTTGGTTTAGAAAGAAATGAAGTACCAGAAGCTAGCGCTGGAGATATAGTTTGTGTAACAGGTATGGAAGGACTAAAGATCTCTGATACTCTATGTAATCCTGATCATGTCGAAGCATTACCTGCTCTTTCTGTTGATGAGCCTACTATCAGCATGACTTTCCAAGTAAACAACTCTCCTTTTGCAGGTAAAGAAGGTAAATTTGTAACATCTAGACAAATCAAAGATAGACTAGAAAAAGAGTTAATTCACAACGTAGCATTAAGAGTTGAACAATTAGATGATCCTGATAAGTTCAAAGTTTCAGGTCGTGGAGAACTTCATCTTTCTATTTTACTAGAGAATATGCGTCGTGAAGGTTATGAAATTGCTGTATCTCGCCCACATGTAATTTTTAAAGATGTTGATGGTGAAAAGCATGAGCCATATGAACAAGCTATTATAGATATCGAAGAAGAACATCAAGGTACTGTAATGGAGCGCATGGGCTTACGTCAAGGTGAGCTTAAAAATATGGAGCCAGATGGAAAAGGTCGAGTAAAACTTGAGTTTATTATTCCATCGCGTGGTTTGATAGGTTTCTATACAGAGTTCCTAACTATTACATCTGGATCAGGTATACTAAACAAAGTGTTCGATCATTACGGACCAATGAAGAAACAAACTCTAGAAACTCGCCAAAATGGTACTCTAGTTTCTATGGTACCTGGTAAAGCATTAGCATATGCTCTTTGGAATCTTCAAGAGCGTGGTAAAATGTTTATCGGTCACGGTACTGAAGTTTATGAAGGTATGATTATAGGTATTCATAGTAGAGATAACGATTTGGCTGTAAACCCTTGTAAAGGTAAGCAGCTAACTAACGTTCGTGCTTCTGGTAAAGATGATGCTCTTACTCTAGTTACTCCAATTAAATTGACTCTTGAATATGCTCTTGAGTTTATCGAAGATGATGAACTTGTAGAAATTACTCCAGTGTCTATTAGATTAAGAAAAAAACATCTAACAGAATCTGATCGTAAAAAAGCATCTCGTGGTGCGCTTTAATTAAATACATTCTTTCAAACTAATTCTTTTCTTACTTTTTATCTAAAGCTCTTATTCATAAGGAATTTAATATGCAAAGATTAAAAAATAAAGTCGCACTAATAACAGGCTCTGCTAGAGGAATAGGTAAGGCAACTGCTGAACTCTTTTCAAATGAGGGAGCAACTGTGATTGTTTCAGATATAAACGACAGTTTAGGTAATCAAACGGTTAAAGATATTAACTCATCAAATTGTGAATATAAACACTTAGATGTTAGTATTGAAGGTAATTGGATAGAAGTTACTAACTATATTGAATCAAAGTTTGGCAGATTAGATATTTTAATTAATAATGCAGGTATTACCGGCTTTATTGAAAGTGCAGGCCCTCATAACCCTGAGGATTTAGATATGGATTCTTGGCAAAAGGTTCATTCTATAAATTCTAATGGTGTAGCCTTAGGATGTAAATATGCTATAAAACTTATGAAAGAAAATGGCGGCAGTATAGTCAATATTTCTTCCCGTTCTGGACTTGTAGGAATACCTCAAGCTGTTGCATATGCTTCGAGTAAAGCATCTGTAAGAAATCATACAAAATCTGTTGCCTTATACTGTGCAGATATGGGATATAACATTAGATGTAACTCTATTCATCCTGGTGCAATATTGACGCCAATGTGGGATGAGATGCTACCGAAAGATAAGGATCAAAAACAAGCAGCTATTAAAACTATTGCTCAGGATATACCTTTGAAGAAAATGGGTGAGGCAAAAGATGTAGCTTATGCAGCTTTATATCTAGCATCTGATGAATCAAAATATGTCACAGGGATTGAACTAAATGTAGATGGTGGAATACTTGCAGGAAGCTCTGCTGCACCAAGAGATAGAAAGGAATAAGAAAATTTAAATAATTTGATATAAATCAATAGCCTATAGCTAAAGCATTACCTCTACGTGGATCTGCTGCACCATAGACATACTGTCCATCAGACATTACAGACTCTGCAGCACCCATAGCAGCATAAGGAGTTACGGTGTTACCCATTTTCTTAAGTAGATTGATAGTATCCACAGATATACCCTGCTCTACACCAATCTCTTCTGGCCATAATTGACTATGCATACGAGGATTGTTAACTGCTGATTGTAGATTCATATTATAGTCTATGATATTTAAAATCACCTGTAATGTTGTTGTAATAATACGACTTCCACCTGGTGAACCTGTAGCTAAAAACGGCTTACCATCTTTATCAAGAACAATTGTTGGAGTCATTGAGCTTAATGGTCGTTTATTGGGAGCAACTGTATTAGCTTCACCTTGAACTAAGCCAAAAACATTTGCCACGCCTACTTTTGCTGCAAAATCATCCATTTCGTTATTTAACAAGATACCAGTTCCTGGTACAACAATACCATTCCCATAAGAATAATTAAGCGTATAAGTATTTGATACCATATTGCCATCTTTATCAACTACACTAAACTGAGTAGTCTGAAGTTTTTCACGATCTTCTGGATTAACTGTGCTTATATCTTTACTTGGAATATGCTTATCTGTAGTGATTTTTTGAGCAATCTGTTTTGCATATTTTTTAGACAAGAATTTAGCCAAATCCATCTTAACAAAATTAGGATCTCCTAAATCAGAATTTCTATCATTATAAGCATAGCTCATTGCATTACTCATAAGATTAATGGTTTTAGCGCTATTGTTACCATAGTCAGCTAATGGGAAATTCTCAAGAATATTTAATAACTCTATCAGAATTACACCGCCTGAGCTTGGTGGCGGCATAGAATATATTGTATAACCTCGATATGTCCCTTTAAGTGGCTTCATCTCTTCTACATTATAATTTTTCAAATCTTGTAATGTTATTAGACCACCATTTTTAGCCATACTATCTGCTATCTTTTGCGCGATCTCTCCCTCATAAAAAGCTTTTTTACCTTGTTTTGCTATTAGCTTCAGACTATTAGCAAGTTCAGGCTGTTTTAAGATTTCTCCAACCTTATAAGCAGAACCATCTTTATGATAAAAAATCTTCATAGCCTCCGGTGATTTTTGTAACCATGGTTTTGCAGTTATAAGCGACTGATTTAGGTCATAGCTAACTGGAATTCCATCTTCAGCAAGCTTGATAGCTGGAGCAATAACTTGTGATAATTTCAATTTACCATATTTTTGTTGCGCATCAACCAAACCTGCTACAGTACCTGGCACACCTGAAGCACTGTATGAACCAGAAACTTTAGCATAATCGACATCTCCTTTATCGTTTAAGAACATATCTTTAGATGCTTTTGCAGGAGCTTTTTCACGGTAGTTTATTGCTATATTCTTATTGCCATCTTGTAAATGGACAATCATAAAACCACCACCACCGATATTTCCAGCTCTAGGTAATGTAACAGCCAAAGCAAAGCCAACTGCAACAGCTGCATCTACAGCATTACCACCTTGTTTTAATATATCTAAACCGACTTGACTTGCTAAAGCCTCTTGAGAGGAAACCATACCATGAGTTGCAACAACTGGTTGAGCAATTTGCATCTCTTCTTGGATAGGGATGAAATCATAACCTGTTGGTATTGGAGCAGCAACCAAAGCTAAATTTGGTAAAAAAATTACCAAACACATTAAACTTACAAATAGTTTTTTCACTAATAAACCTCAGTAATTATTTTTCAAACATAATACATATAAGATAACAAAAAACGATATTTTAAAAAAACCTTTTAAGCTAAACAAAAGATATTTTTTAAGACTTATGTATAACTTAGACTAGACTTCAGCAGCTTTATTTACACTAGTAAGGCTACTTTTTAGGACTGGTGGAGTATCTTGAGATGCCTGAACAAAACTCTCATCACTATAGGCAACCTCTGATTTAGCATTAGTGTTGTTGATACCTAAAACGCTTAATATTGCTTTATCATTTTGAGATCCATCAAGTGAAGGATCTTTTTGTTTGAGAACTTTTGCCATACCATAATCATAATTTTGGATATACGCGTTTCTCATAGCTGTATATGGGTCTACCGATACTTCTTCTAAATTTGAATATGCTGGCAGATATGAAACACCTTGATTTGTATAGTATAAGCCATAGACACTGTAGTTTACAGCATATGCTGTAAATGTACCTACTCCTGGAGCTAAAAACAAATACGAAAGTGGATTAAACATAGCATCAACACCATCACTAACTCCCTCTATAGTACCTGGTCCAAAAATTGGCCAAACAATATATGGTGAAGCATATCCTTTTTTATATACTCCCCACTTATGGAGAGTAACTGCAAAATCTTGATGATATCGCATTGGCAACCCAAACCTACTACCAGCCACATCAAAAATACCTACCACTCCAAGTGTCGTATTTTCCAAAAATCTCATACTATCATCTCCAGCATAACTCCACTCGCCTTGAAAAAGATCATTAGCTACTCGACTAGGCTCAAAAAGATTTTGAAAAAAATTGAATATACCTGTTTGTGCTGCTTCTGGCATAATGAAATTATAGGCTTTTGCTACAGGTGTCAGATCCTCATATAATTCATTATTCCAATGAAACATCTTACGATTATAGTTTTCATAAGGATCTCTATCATTAACTGGTGTCTCCCATTTAATTGAACAACCTGATAATGCTATGATAGTGGCGAGTAACAAAATACTCTTTTTTATTTTTAATTTCATGAACTTATTAAATTGATTTTAAAAAATCTCACAATTATAGCCAAGAATTGCTATATATAAATGGTCTGAAGTAATATTTTATGAAAATTTTATACCTTTCTTGAAGCTTCTAGTCCAAAAACGCTCTATAGCAAGCGCTTCTAGTAACTTATCCGAGTATTTTTGATTTTGATTTGTTATGTATGCTGTAATAATCTGAGCCGCTAATAATGATGAACATAAACCTTTTGAGCCAAATCCTGAACATATATATAGACCTTGTTGATATTCAATCTTTGGCATTTTTGATTTTGGATAGCCTTTAGACAGAGGCTTATAAAAAACTTGTTCGAAACTACTATAATCTGCCAACCTACCAACAAGTGGTAAATGATCAGAAGTTACACATCTCGTAGCTACTCTTGAGTTAACAATTTCAACATTGTAGTTTTTATCATCAAATATTTGCTTAATTTGATTAATATTAAAAGTATTATCTTCTTGTCTTATATCTCCACTAGTATCATTATTATCTCGAAATGTTGCTCCAATAACTTGTAGATTATCTTTATAATTAGGGATTATATATCCTTTATCCATAATATTATTTGAGATATCAAAACATCTTTTAATAACTGTTAACTGACCTTGAGATGGGTATACTGGAATATTTTGTAGCAGAGAAATATTTTTAAATAATGGATACCCTCCAGCAAATATCACAATATCAAAATCTTCAGTAAAATCATTAAATTCTAATTGCCAAGTATTATTCTCTAATTTCTTAATATCCAAGAGCTCATTATCTAATTTTAATTTAGCAGTTGATAATTTAAGCCATAGCTGACAAATACTTTTAGGTACCACAGATAAAGCATTAGGGTAATATACAGCTTTGTTAAGAGTATCTTTGCCAATTAATTGCGAAAGCTCTTGATGAGATATTATTCTAGCTAAATCATCAGCTATCTCTCTTTTTGTAAAAATCTTTTGATATCTATTTAGTTCTTTTTCATCACTTAATATTTGCAAAACACCCTGAGTACAAATTTCTATATCATTACGATACTGATTTATAAACTCTAATAATATACTATAGCCTAGTGTATGAAACTGATCTGAGAAATTATTATCTGAAGTTAAATAAGGTTCTAAAATTCCCGCAAAGTTCCCAGAAGCTTCTGTTGCAATATCAGAGTTTTTATCAAATAAAGTTATATCAAAGTTAAGGGTTCTACTTAATTCATAAGCTAATGAACACCCTGCTAGTCCAGCTCCTATAATAGCTATTTTTTTATTACGCACCAAAACCTCTGATGCCTTCTCTTTTACGCTTTTGTTCTGCTCTTAGCATACGGGCTTGTTTTGGATCAATAGTTAGATTTCTGTATATCTCAACTCTATCTCTATCCTCAAGAACATGATCTAGATCAATCATTTGTCCATAGATACCAACTTTAAGATTTTCGATACTGTCTAATTCAGAATAAGCATCTAAGATTTTTGATTCAATAATAGCTTCTCTAACAGTCAGAGAATCATCAGACTCAACATAAAAAGACTTCTGCTCATTAGGTAAAGCATAAATGACTTCTACTTTCACTATTTATAAACCTCTTCTGCACGTTTACAAAATGCGCCCAACATCTTATCTGCAAGCCCACGAAATACAGGACCAAGAGCCATTTCCACAAATTTATTTTCAAAGGTAAACTCCATGTCCAATGATACCTTACATGAATTTTCATCTTGAGGTTCAAATTTCCAATCACCTGTTAAACTTTTAAATGGACCATTCATAAGATTTAAATGAATATGCTGATCTTTTACCATTGTATTATGTGTAGCAAAATCCAATTTCACAAATCCTGATTTGATTTTTAGAGATGCTTTTGCTTCTGTTTCTGTATGCTCAAAAACTTCTATATCATAGCACATTGGTAAAAACTGAGGATAGCTTTCAATATCATTTACAAGATCATACATCTGTGAAGCAGTATAATTAACAATTGCAGATTTATTAACTTTATTCATTTATTTAATCTTTTGTGTTTTGCTGATAATATATAGCGTTACATTGTATATCTTTTACAAAAAATAATAAAGTTATGAGTAAACATAAGGTTTCTCCAGCAACTATTGCTAGAAATAAAAGAGCCTTCCATGATTATACTATTCTAGAGAAATTTGAAGCTGGAATAGTACTACAAGGATGGGAAGTAAAAAGTATCAGAGCTGGTAAAGTACAGATGATAGATAGCCATGTGCATATCAAGCGTGGCGAAGCTTGGCTTTTTAATTGTCTAATAACTCCTCTACTCTCTGCATCTACTCATGTGGTAGCTGATGCTTCAGCAAATCGTAAACTACTACTTAATCGCCGTGAGATAGACAAAATCATGGGACGAATTGAGCAAAAAGGATTTACATGTGTGCCTTTAGCTATGTATTGGAAAGGTCCTCGTGTAAAAGTTGAAATAGCTCTTGCTCAGGGTAAAAAAGTTCACGACAAGCGTCAGGCTCAAAAAGATAAAGATTGGGCTCGCGAAAAAGATAGAATCTTTAAGAAGGCGCATAGATAAAATGACTGAAATAAAAATAAGCAAAACTGAAAAAAAATTACGCCACTATATCACTAAGGCTATAGCTGATTATAAGCTTATCGAAAAAGGTGATAAGGTTATGCTATGTCTATCAGGAGGTAAAGATTCTTTTGGATTATTAAAAGTTTTGCATGGATTAATCGAAGATAAAACTTATGATATTGATCTTCATGTATATACACTAGATCAATCTCAACCAGGGTGGGATGATAGCAAGCTTAGAGCTTATCTTGATGATTTAGGCGTATCTTATGAGATTGAAACAAAAAATACTTATGGTGTGGTGATAGATAAAGTTCCAGAAGGCAAAACTTATTGTTCGTTATGCTCGAGACTTCGCCGTGGTAATATCTACAGATATGCAAAAGAACATAAAATGGATAAAATCATTCTAGGACACCATCGCGATGATTTGATCGAATCATTACTAATGTCGATTCTATATCAGGGGCAAATTAAATCTATGCCTCCTAAGTTTATTACTCAAGATGGTGAAAATACTGTAATCCGTCCAATGGTATTAGTTCAAGAGCGTGATCTCATAGAGTTTGCTAAAGAAGAAAATTTCCCAATAATTCCATGCAATCTATGTGGATCTCAAGAGAATCTTAAAAGAAAAAAAGTTAAAAAGCTAATTCAAGATTTAGCACATGAAAATCCAAAGGTACCAAGTAATATTCTAAACTCTTTATCAAATGTATTACCAAGTCATTTGATGGATAGAGATTTACTTAATGTTATACAAAATTAAATTTGCAACTTCCTCTATCTATTCTATCATTCTGAACTAGTTTCAATCTCAATAAAATAAATACTTATCATAATATCGAGTTTTGAATTAATTAACATATATAATCACAGTACATTAGCAGTTAGTAGTCCATAAAACAAAGGGTCTAGATAACTTTAGCACTAAATTTTCTTACTAAAGTACACATGATTTTATATAAATCATTATCTTTGTTATTCCACCTAAATTCACACTCTTTTAAATGTAAAACAAACTTATCATCACTTAATCCGTTAAATTTTGCAAGTCTTCTTTTAGAGAAAGACCAAAATGACTCTATACCATTAACATGGTTTTTACCACGAGCAAACTCATTGTGAGAGTGATAAATACGATAGTGATCATAACCGTTTAGAATAAGCCCATCATATGCTTTCCAGCCATCAGTATAGATTGTGCTGCTTTCGAGTATTTTGCCTTGTATTATAGGCATTAAGGACTCTTTAGAGCAGTTTGGTACAATAGAAACGTAGACTTTATTATGTTCATCGCGTTTTAAAACACCGAATACTGGTGTTTTACCAACTGCACCACGACCACGTTTACCTCGTACTCGTTTAGCTCCAAAATAAGACTCATCTAGTTCAAACTCTCCAGTAGATGCTAAGAATTTTTCATCAGATAATAGAATTATTTTACGAAATCTATCAAAATAGCGGTTAATTGTTACTCTGCTAACATTAGTTATTTTACTCGTATTTGTCGCTGTTAAATCCAAGCAGAAACACTTCAAAATCTCTCTAATTTTAGCATCTGAAATATGCGAACGTTTTTTATACCTTCCAAACATAGATAAAATATAGCTCCATCAATGATTTTTGACAAGCTAAAGTTATCTAGACCCAAACAAATTATTAGAAAATAAAATAATACTATTCGTCTTACTACGGCTCCGACCGTAGTATCCATTAACAGAGTAAAGATGTTATCAATATTCTTTAGATTCTATGATCAAGCCATAGGATAACATCATTTTTTCATTATGTCATTCCAAAATATTACAAAATAGAGTGATATTTTATATCTATAGAACTAACCCACATTATGAGAAAAATTAGAAATTTTAAATGTATTTGGACATGTACTTTGGTTAGCATTTGGTGCATTAGCTAGCAAAGCAGACAAATCTTTTTGGTTTGGTTCATCAGCATTTTTAGGCAATGATATATACACATCAACTAGCACACCATCTTTACAATTTAGATATACTTTATTACTAGTACCAGCCCCAAAGCTTTGATTAAAAGCATTATCAAATTGTTCAATAGTTATATCTTTACCAATATTTTGGCTAAATAACTGCTCTAATTTCGAATCATTTATTTGATTTACAAAAGTAGCTGCTTGAGTATAGTATTGGTTTTGATCTTGTAATTGACAAGTTCCATGCTTGTACCATTCATGGCGTTGCAAACATGAAGAGTCATTATATCCTGGCATCACACTATGCAGCAACTCCATAGTTTTATCATCTAAATTTAATGGCGCATAATTACAAAAATCAGATTGTTTCTGAGCACCACAAAAGCCATAATTAGTACCACAAGTATCTTGATTTGGCCAAAATCCATGTAGCGAAAAACTCTTAGCCGCTGCACTATCTACAGGTAGATTTTTACACTCTTGTTTTCCAGCACTGAAGCCATAAGTCTCACAAAATGCAGGCTGCCAACTTAGAGCTAATACATAGCTATCAGCAAGTCCAGGCTCTTGGACACATTGTTTAGCAGGAGTATCACCTCCTTCTTCAGGATCTGCGATACCGCAACTACTACTTACCCAGCGCAACTGGCTTTCACTAGCATTTGAAATAAATACTCTAAACCAATCAGGATTAGTATCTTTATTTTTTTCCTGAATAGAGTAAGTTTGCCCTGCAATTACATAAGTATTATCAGGATTAGTCATTTTGTTTTTTGATATATATGCTTGACACGATGACTCTGCTGTAAATGTACCTTTAGCAGGCACTGCGTATACTGATGTAGTAATTAATGCCAAAAGGACAATCGCTAAGATACGAATTATTATTTTCATATAAGTAAATTTTTGGTTAACTTCAAATAGTAATTATAACTTAATTAGAAGTATTTCGAGAAACTAACTTTTGACAAATTTGTTCTAATGAAATACCTTTCTCTCTCAGTAAAACTAATAAATGGAATAATAAATCTGCTGTCTCAGAAATTAACTCATCTTCTGAATCTTGTTTCATTGCGGCAATTACAACTTCTACACCTTCTTCGCCAACTTTTTGAGCGATTCTAGGTAATCCTTTTTTAAATAAACTAGTCAAATAGCTATTCTCAGGTAAATAGTCTTTTCTTTCAGCAATTAGTTTTTCTAATTTATCTATTATATACAGCGAGCTATTTTCTTCATTTTTAGTAAAACATGATTTACTACCAGTATGACAAGTTGGACCGTACGGTATAGCTTTTATAAGTATAGAATCATTATCACAATCAACAGCAATATCTTTTAATTCAAGGAAATTACCACTTTCTTCTCCTTTAGTCCACAATCGCTTCTTACTACGACTATAGAAAGTCACTTTGCCAATTTCTAAAGTCTTTGTTAAAGATTCTTTACTCATGTATCCTAGCATTAAGACACTATTATCAATTGCTGATTGAATAATAGCTGGAACTAAATTATCCATTTTTTGCCAAGCTATAGACTCTATAATTTTGTTATCCATTTTGTATCCTATTTTACTATTCTTGTAGGTATATTGTTTTTAAAAAGCTCTTGTTTTAACTCAGGTATAGCAATAATATCATCATGAAAGACACTAGCTGCTAATGCTCCATCAATATCTGTATGTTTAAATACATCAATAAAATGCTGAATCTCACCAGCTCCACCAGAGGCAATAACTGGGATTGAGACATTTGATTGAACTTCTCTAAGATGCTCTAGATCATAGCCACCTTTGACACCATCTTGATTCATACAATTAAGTACTATCTCACCAGCACCACGAGACTCTACCTCTTTTGCCCAACTAATGGGATCTAATAATGTCTGTACAGTTTTATCAGCACTACCTGTATATTGACAAACTTTAAATTCACCATCAATAAATTTGCTATCAATACCAACGACCACACACTGACTACCAAATTCATAAACTAGCTCATCTATTAAATTAGGTCTAGCTAATGCTGCTGAGTTTACAGATATTTTATCTGCCCCTTCATTAAGTATAGCTCGAGCATTTTCTACAGATTTAATTCCACCAGCTACACAAAATGGGATATTTATCTTTTTGGCTATCTCTTGTATCCATTTGATAGACAGTAACTTATTATCAGGACTAGCACCAATATCATAAAATACTAGCTCATCAGCTCCTGCATCCGAGTATTTCTGAGCTAGCTCAATAATATCGCCAATGATTCTATGATTTCTAAATTTTACACCTTTGACAACTACGCCATCTTTGACATCAAGACATGGAATTATTCTTTTTGTTAGCATTCTAAAGCCTCTTGAAGTGTAAATTTATTCTCATATAAAGCTTTGCCTATGATAACACCATAAGTATTCTGCTCTTTTAGAATTTCTAAATCTTCTAAGCTACCAACCCCACCAGAAGCCATAAACTGAACATCTGGATATATAGATGAGTAAATTCTATATAGCTCAAAATTTGGACCTTGTAGCATACCATCTCGTGAAATATCAGTACATAAAACATACTCAAGACCATCACCAAGATAAGTTTGCAATATCTCATCTAAAGTTGTTGTGCTTGATTCTTGCCAGCCATGCGTTGCGATATAAGGTATTCCTTCTTTGATAAATACATCTAAAGCTAAAACTATCTTATCAGCACCATATTTCTCAAAAAACTTCTTTGTTAACGCTATGTCCTTAACAGCCAAGCTACCAATAACCACTCTATCAACCCCTATCTCTAGAAGTTTTTCGATAGTCTCAAAATCTTTGACACCACCACCAACTTGTAGAGTCATATTACAGTTTTCTCTAATTTGTCGGATAGTTTCAAACTGACAAGTTTGGCCTTTTTTAGCGCCATCTAAATCGACAACATGGATAAACTCTGCACCAGCTTGTTGATATGACTTTGCAACATCTTTTGGCTCAAGCTCATAAGTAGTGGTTTTATTAAAATCACCTTTTTCTAAACGAACGCATTTGCCATTTATGAGATCTATCGCTGGAAATATATTCATTTACAAAGCTCCTTGTATAAAATTCTCTAAAATCTTCATCCCAACATTACCTGACTTCTCAGGATGAAATTGAATGCCATAGAAATTATCTTTATTTACCATTGCAGTGAAATCATTTATATAATCATTAGTAGCTATGCTAAATTGATTAAGCTCCGCATAAAAACTATGTACAAAATATACATAATCATCTTCTGCAATATCTTTAAATAAAAAATGATCCTTATTTATATTTTGTAAAATATTCCAACCCATGTGTGGAATACTAAAACCTTGCGTTTTTTTAAAAGCTTTTACTTTTTCAGGAAAAATACCTAAACAATATGTATCACCTTCTTCAGAAAAACTATACATAATCTGCATTCCTAAGCAGATTCCTAACACTGGTTGCGTCAGTTGTGGGATAAGCTTATCTAAATCATATTTTTTTAGATTTGCCATTGCTGATTTAGCATGTCCTACACCAGGTAAAATTACGCAGTCTGATTTTTTGATAACTTCAGCATCATGTGTTAGGACTATTTCTTGCCCTAATTTCTCAAAGGCATATTTTATCGAAGCAAAATTACTACCACAACAATCTATTATCGCTATCATAACACTCCTTTTGAACTAGGAATCTCATCTATACCATTTTTGGCAATTGCTTGTTTAAGTACTTTTCCTAAGCCTTTAAAACACGCTTCTATCATATGATGAGTATTCTCACCTGTTACTTTAATATGTAGTGTTGCTTTTAGACCTTCAGCAAAAGATACAAAGAAATGCTTCACCAACTCTACTGATAAATCCCCAACCATCTCTCGATCAAAATTTGCCTCAAATGAGCAGAAATTTCTGCCACTTAAATCTAAAGCAATTTCAACTAAAGCCTCATCCATAGGTAACAAGAATCCATAACGGTTAATACCGTATTTATCACCAAGAGCTTGAGCAATTGCTTGTGAAAGAGTAATTGCTACATCTTCAACACAATGATGATCATCTATATGAAGATCACCTTTTGCCTTAATTACGGCACTTATCCCAGCATGTTTTACAATCTGATCAAGCATATGATCAAAGAAACCAAGACCCGTATCTATTTCTCGAGTTCCAGGAACATCTAGATTAACTTTTACAATAATATCAGTCTCATTAGTTACACGCTTGATTTCAGCTACTCTAGGCTTATTTAATATAGCTGTAGTTATATCATCCCAAGATTGATAATTTCCAACACCAAATTGAATAGGATTGACTTTAATATTATGGGCCAACTGTACATCTGTTTCTCTATCACCGATTACATAGCTATCTTTTAGAGAAATCTTTTGCTCTACTAAATAATTCATCAATAAACCAACTTTAGGTTTACGACAGTTACAATTCTCATGAGCAAAATGTGGGCATATTAAGACATCCTCAAATTCTACCCCTTGAGATTTAAATATCTTCATCATCAAGTTATGCGGCGCATCGAAATCTTCTTGAGGAAAGGACTCGGTACCTAAACCATCTTGGTTTGATACCATCACAAGTTTAAAGCCTGCTTTTTGTAATTTTTTAAGAGCTTCAAAAACACCTTCAAAAAACTCTAATTTTTCGATACTATCAACTTGTTTATCTATAGGTGGCTCAACTATTAAAGTACCATCTCTATCAATGAATAAATATTTATTTTGTTTCATATTCGCTACTTAATTTTTGTAATACTTCGATTAATCTTTTATTTTCAGATACTGTCCCTATGCTAATTCTTAGAACTTTTTCATCATTGAAAAAATGCGCCATAGAACGAACTACTATTTTATTATCGATTAGTTTATTAAAGACACTATCTCTAAATCTAACTAATATAAAATTAGCATCTGATGACCACGATTTATCTACAATCTTCATTTGTGATAATACTTGGTATAGATGTTCTCTTTGCTCTTTTACTTCAGCAATTTGACTAGCTATATTTGCTAAATTCTCATCATCAAGCATTTTTAATATAGTATTTTCTGTAGTTTTTGGGATTGGATATGGTGCTAATATTTTTCTCAACCAAACTATTCTATCTGAATTAGTAATTACCGTCCCTAGCCTAAGACCAGCCATACCAAAAGATTTTGACAAGGTTCTTAGCACAACTAAATTTTCATATTTATTAATGATGCTAGAAACAGACTTTTCATTACTAAATTCAATATACGCCTCATCAACTACAACTACACAATTGCCAGCTAATTCAGATAGAATTTGCTCAATATCAGCTAAGGGTATAGATTTACCAGTAGGATTATTAGGAGTACATAAAAATAATAACTTACAGTTATCAGGAATATTTGCTAAAAGCTCTGTAACATTAATCTCAAAGTTATTTTCTTCTTTTAGCTTAAGAGTCTTATAATCAACACCCTGTAATTGAGCAGCTATTTTATACATCCCAAAAGTAGGCTCAACTGCAAAAGCAGAATCTTTTTGATACTCACAATATAATCTAAATAATAGATCAATCCCCTCATCACTACCTCTAGTAACTAATAGATTGCTTGCATCAACATTATATATTTTTGCTAGTTTCTCCACTAATTTTCTTGGTTGCGGCTCAGGATAACGATTATATAAATATTCATCATTATATGGCGATTCATTAGCATTTAACCAAATATCTCCATCTACTTTTAAAGAGCGCGCAGATGAATATGCACTAAATTTTTGTAAATCTTTACGAATAAGACTTTCTGTTGTTTGATTTTGCACAATCTTTTGCATAATGTTATAAACTCTCCAAACGAATAGCTATTGCATTTTCATGAGCTTTGAGACCTTCTATATCAGCTAATCTCATCGCTGTTTGTCCTATGTTTTTTATACCTTGTTTTGATACATTTTGGATACTTATAGCTTTCATAAAATCTATAGTTGCTAAACCGCTATAGGCTTTTGCATATCCATAAGTAGGTAGTACATGATTAGATCCTGTAATGTAATCACCTAATGCTTCAGCCGCCCAAGGGCCTACAAATACAGCACCTGCATTTTCGATACTATTAATATAATTATCTGCATTTTCAATATTTAAAATAAGGTGCTCAGAAGCATATTCATTAGCTATATTAATTGCTTGGCTAAGTGTATCTACAACAATAATTGCGCTATTTTCTAAAGATTTTTCAATAATAGCTTTTCTTTGGGCTGTACTAGTTTGCTTAGAAACTTCATCTCTAACCTTATTAGCTAAAACTTGACTAGTTGTAATTAATAAAGCTTGTGAGTCTGTGCCATGCTCAGCTTGAGCTAATAGATCTGCAGCAACAAATCTAGAATCGGCCACTTCATCAGCAACTACTAAAACCTCTGAAGGTCCAGCTGGTAGATCAATAGCCGCACCTTGGCTATCATTAGATACTTGTTGTTTTGCCTCTGTAACCCAAGAATTTCCAGGGCCATAAATTTTATTAACTTTTATTACAGCTTCTGTACCATAAGCTAGAGCAGCTATAGCTTGAGCACCACCTAATTTATAAATCTTTGAAACCTTACAAATATCAGCCGCTATTAAAATTAATGGATGGATATTGCCTTCTTTATCACAAGGAGTAGTTACATAAACCTCTTTACAGCCTGCAATTTGCGCTGGAGCCGCTAACATTATTAGCGTAGAAACTAAAGGTGCTGAACCACCAGGCACATATAAACCAACCTTTTCGATAGGCTTATAGATTTTTTTACAAACCACACCATCATTAGTATCACAAACAGTTGTTTTTGGTTTCATTACCTCATGATAGTTAGATATACGCGCAATAGAGTTTTTAACTAACTCAATATCATCTTGTGAAACTAATGAATAAGCTTTTTTAATCTCATCTGCTGAGACTTCAATATTATCTAAATCAACACCATCAAACTTAGAAGTAAACTCTAAAAGAGCTTTGTCGCCATTCTGCTTAACTTCATTTAAAATATTTCTAACACCTCCGACTAAGCTAGCTTTATTAGCAGAAACTGGGCGAGATAGAAGCTCTGCTTGCTTTGCTAGACTAAGTTCTTGCCAATTATATATTTCAATCATTGTCGTTACTTACTCCAACATCTTCTCAATTGGTAAAACTAATATAGAACTAGCACCAGCTGCTTTTAGCTTTTCTAAAGTTCCCCAAAAAACACCTTCTTTGGTAACTAAATGTATCGCAACTTTAGTATCACCATATAAAGGCATTATCGTTTGACCTTCATGTCCAGGTAGAATATGAGCAATCGTATCTATCGAATCTTTATCTATATGAAACATAATATATTTACGTTCTTGAGCATGTTTTACACCCTCAATGCGTCTAAGTAATAACTGATAATACTCTTCAAGCTCCGCTCCAAAACTCTCATTTGAGCGAATTAAAATAGCTTGGCTTTTCATGATAGTATGAATTTCTTTAAGATTATTCTCTTCTAATGTTCTACCAGTAGAAACCAAGTCACATATTGAGCTAGACATTTGTAAGTTTGGAGCTATCTCAACTGATCCTGAAATAGATAATGGATCTAGATTTAAATTATTTTCATCTGAAAACTTCTGCACTAAATGAGGATATGATGTCGCTATACGTGTATTTTTAAGTGTACTAATATCATCACTTGCATCATTAGGTACTGCTATAGATAATCTACAATAGCCAAATCCTAACTTCTTAGTTTTGATAATATCATTCTTTTTAGTGGTATTTTTGATACTTAATAAATACTCTTCTAAAACATTTTCACCGACTATTCCAAAATCACAAACATTACCATTAACTAGAGTTGGAATATCATCATCTCTCACAAAAAGAAAATCAATTGGAGCATTTATTGAATGGCATAACAAGTTACTTTTACTTGAGAACTCTACTTTAATACCTATTTTGTTGAATAATTCCATAGAATTGTCATATAGTCTGCCTTTTTTTTGTACAGCTACTCTTAATCTTTCTCTCATTTTAGCTCTCTTTATTAATTTTATTATATATGGTATTGTAACCATTAGTTCCATAACTAAGGCATCTTGCAACTCTGCTAATAGTTGTAAGGCTAACTCCTGTTTCAGCATGTATCTGCCTATAAGGCTTATCTTTTTTTAGCTCTTTAACTACTCTCCAACGTGCAGCCATTGCCATTAAGTCTACAGGAGTACATAAATCCTCTAAAAAAATCTTGGCCTCTTCAGCAGACTCAAAACTTTTGAATACTTCGTATAAGTTTTGAAGATTTTCTTCATTATTTTTTATTTCAGACATTAGGTGAATTAGAATAAACAAGTTTATTAATGTATTAACATATTAGTACATAAGAACAGCAAATACAAATAAAAATATCGTCTAAATTAATATATTTATTTATAGAAAAAATATTACAGAACTACAAATTTATTCTTCTAACTCAATACCTTTTGTCTCAGGCATAGTCGCTATGATAATAACTATAATTATAGAAGCTATTAGAGCATAAAAACTAGGAGCAACATTACCAAAATACATAACTAATGCTGCTGATACCATTGGTACAGTTCCTCCTAATAAAGCATTACTTATATTATACCCAGTTGCTACACCACTAAATCTTAGATGTGTTGGAAATAGCTCATTGATTGTGACTACAAATGTCGCTGTAGCTGCTGATATTAATAACATTATCACAGTCATAACTAATGTTATAACAATTTGTGAATCTGTATTAGTCATAATATAAAATGCGGGTATTATTAAAACTCCAATCCCAATACAAGATATTAACAATACTTTTTTTCTACCAACTTTATCAGATAAGCCACCCCATATTGGTGCTGTTGCAAAGTAGAAGAATGCTGCAACCATAGACATCAACATAGCTGTATGTACAGAATAACCTAAATCACTTTTTAGGAATGTTGGTATAAATCCAGAAACCATATAATATACAATTCCCAAATATCCAGCTAAAGCAAATACAATAAAGATTTGATACGGATATTCTTTAACTGCAGATACTACAGGAGTATCATCCAACATCCCATCTTGTTTTGATTTAAGATACTCAGGAGACTCATCTGATGCAAACTGAAGTATCAAAACGATAACAGCAAGTATCGCTCCAATAATAAAGCAAACTCTCCAACCATACGCATGCATCTGATCAGAATTTAAAAAACTTGTTAAGATATAGACTATAAACGTACCTAAAAAAACACCTAAACCTGAGAAAAACGTACCAAAAGCAGTAATCAAACCACGCTTACTATCAGGAGCGCCTTCACTAAGTACTGCAAGTACTCCATTATATTCACCACCTATTGAGAATCCCTGAATCATTCTAGCTAGGAGTATAATTATTACTGAAGCTATTCCCAAGCTACCATAACTAGGAGTAAATGCTATCATAGCTGTAGATATAAACATCAATGCCACAGTAAATATCAATACATGCTTACGCCCTTTTTTATCACCGAGATTACCAAAGAAAATCCCACCCAACGGTCTCATCAAATATCCAGCAGCAAACAATCCAAATGTTTTTAATATAGCAACTGAAGAGTTATTATCTGGAAAAAATGTCGCCGATATATAAATAGTTACATAAGTAAATAGAGCAAAATCAAAATACTCTACTGTTGTTGCAAAACCTGCAAATATTATATTTTTTGGGGATACTTTTTTTTGCATTTCATCAATTTTAAATTTATTTTTAACTATTATGATGAATAATAATTTAATTTGCAAAAATACTCTTATATTATTACTTTATAAAACTTTTTATTTCTTATAAAAATGAAATACATAAATGTAAAATTTACGATTATTATATTTATCATATTAAGCACGCTAAGTTTAAGTTTTGGTAATAATATTACTCCCACGAGCATAGCAAGTATTAGTCTAAAGCAAAAAGCTATTGAAAATGTTCAATATAGTATTTTTAACCAACAATCTGCAGATACATACTTACGTAATGCTATAGATGCTCTTGAATTGGCAATGAAGCAAACTGATCCAGATAGTAAAGAACTTTTACAATTAGGACTATCATTATTTTCTCTTCAGATAGAAACAAAAGAATATAATCAAGCCGGTGAAACTTTAGATATGCTTGTAGAGAACTTCCCTGATGACCCTATTGTGCAAATATATGATTCAGCATACTCATATATTTTTGATTTTAGTAGCTTTAGAAAAGCATTTACTAAATTAGAAACATCCAAATGGCCTGATATGCCAGTGTATATAAATGCTTTTGATATTATCAAAAGAAGTTTTAACCTACACATAAATACTGGCTCTAATCAAATACAACTTGAGAGAGGCTCTATACCTGTAATTGTAATTTTAGGATCTCCATTAAACTCTAATGCAAGTATGAATGAGTATCTAATCAAAAGACTCTATAAAGGATTAGAAGCTTATTTTAGATTCCCAGAGGCAACTATTATAGTAAGTGGTGGTAGAGTAACAGCTGGCAAAACTGAATCATATCAAATGAGACAATGGTTAGTTAATAGTAGTGTACCTTTGAAAAAAATTATATTAGAAGATCAATCATTTAATATGGTGTGGCAAGGTGTTAATACTTTTATGACTATAAAAAATATGAACCCAAAACCTACTGATATCATTTTAGTTACTTCAACAGCAGATATTAGAAGAGCTAATGCAATATTCAAACAAGAAGCTTTTGATAATAGTATGCTTGATATAAAGATTCATAATTTAGCTTCTGAGACTAAAGGATACAATATAATGTACCCTCTTACAGATTATGAAAAAGTAATGATTATCAAAGATACTCTTAGAGCCGCTGGAATATGGCAAATGCCAGGAATGATTTTTTAAAATTTTATAAAGAGATTTAATTTATAGTAACTTTTTTATATCATCTTATAATACTTGATAACAAAAACATAAATATGAAAATCTCAAAAAAAATTATCTTAAGCTTACTAATTATAACTTTACCTATTTTAACATTTGCAGCTCGATCAAATAATTTCAATCTTGATATCTTAAACAATCAACAAACTGCAATAGCAAATATCCAGTATGATTTGAGTGTTTCAACTGATGATAAAAATGACGGTTCAATTACCCAAAGAGGCGACTTACAAGGTTCAATCAACTCTTTAAAAAATGCTCTTAAAAAATCTAAGCCTAATAGTTATATCAATACACAGCTCACCCTTGCATTAGCATCTTTAGAAATATCTAATAATTCAGTAAATGATGCTAGAAAAACATTAAGCTCACTTGGCACGATAAGCTCTTATAATAACCCAATATTACAAATATTCTTAGCCGCATATTCTTTAATTTGGGATCCCAATAATTTTGATCAAAACATTGCAATTCTTAAAGAATCTAAATGGTCAAAAATGCCTCACTTTATACGAGCAATACAAACTGCTAAAACCAACTTCAACTTAGGCATAAACTCAAAATTAGATCAATTAAAAGATATTGATCAAAACTCTTTAGCAATAGTTACATTAGGATATTCATTAAATGATGATGGCTCTATGAGCAATATATTAGTTGATAGACTAAAAATAACCCTAGCAGCACACAAGAAATACCCTAATGCGATAATCATAGTATCAGGTGGAGTTGCTCACGAAGGTGTGACAGAATCATACCAAATGAAACAATGGTTAATTAAGCATGGTATTTCTGCACAAAGTATAATACAAGAGGATCAATCAACTAGCACTGTCACCAATGCTATCAATACGATAAATATAATCAAAAAAATAAATAGACCTATTAAAAATATTCTACTAATAAGCTCTGACTCTCACATCCGTAGAGCAAACTCTATTTTTGAGCAAGAAATTTACAATGCTAAATTACCTATCAAAATGTTTAACATAACTGCTAGAACAAATTATGATATTAATAAACCAGCACAGCAACAAGAAAAAATACTAATAATCAAAGATACTCTTAGAACAGCTGGAATATGGCAAATGCCAGGAATGGTTTTCTAGTCATTACCTTCAAATTCATCTATAAACTTCTGAGCTGCAGCAATTCTTTCTTTACATAACTGATAACTTTTTGAAGCTTGTTCTAGCATTGGTGCTAATTCATCTAACAGAGCAGGATTATCTTGTTGCTCTTGAAGCTTCTCATTAATCTCTTCTAATATTTGATAATTTTTTGCAAATTTTTTACTTTGAGTTGCCATTTTCTTTCACCTCTACTTGTATATGTCCATCGGCATAAACTATCTCTAAATCTAAGTATGCTTGCGCTTGTTTTTGAGTTGTTATATATTTGCCATCTATTGTCTTTGTCAAGCTAAAGCCTCTTTTAAGGGTTGGCTCTATTGATACAGATAATATCTGCTTATAAAGAGATTCGCTTGTTTGATTATAGTATTTTAAAATATTTCGAGCTGTATTGGTTGATTGATTATATGAATTATAAATGTTATTTTCGTAACTTCTTATCAATCTTTTTGAGCTTAATAGTATATTTTCATACATAGTATTCACGGTTTTTTCATATAGTTTAGAAACTCCCCTTGCTATAGAAGTAGATTCTTTATAGTTATGATCAACACTTTGACTCATTTGATAGAGATAATGTTCTATACATGTTTTAAAATTATGATACAGATTATCCAATTGATGTTTATTCTGTTTAGCTAAATTTTTAGTGATTCTTACTATCGATTCATAATTATATTTAGCGTTTATTGCATTATCAACAATTGTATTAGCTATATAATTTATAACCTTAGATGGTGTATCAAATCTTTTTGTACATATCTCATCTAAAACTGTACTATCTCTCTCATGTCCTATACCAACTAGCACAGGAATTTCACTATTACAAATGCTTTCAGCTGGTAGTATATTATTAAACCAGTCAAGATCAGCTTGAGAGCCCCCTCCTCGGATTAATACTATCGCATCATATTTATCAGCGATTGTTGCTATTTTAGCAAATGCTGTTGAGACACTTTTTGCACATTCTGCACCTTGCATCTTTGCTTCATATATATCAAAGTTACATAAATTTAAATCTTGTAATTTATCAGCCTCTTCGAAGAAATCTCCTTTACCTGCAGCAGTCATACTTGTGATTACTGCAACATTGGTAAAATCATCTGGCATATTAAGAACTTTATTTTTCTCTAGAATGCCGTTTTTAGATAATTTTTGTAGAATCTCAATTTTACGAGCTTGCCTATCACCAAGTGTAAAAGCAGGATCTATATCTATTATATTTAGACTAAGACCAAAGCTAGTATGATAATTTACACTTACCCTAAATAAGACTTTCATATCTGTTTTTAGAGTTTCACCAGTAGCTTGACTAAATTTACTATGAATATAATCAACTTTATTTGCCCAGCAATTACATCTAATTTTAGCTATAGGAAATTTACTAACCCCATCATGCTCTATAAGCTCACCATAGTAATGCTTACCAGATCTACGCCATTCAGATAACTCTGCAACTACCCAAAAGCCTTCATATCCAAAGCTCATTTCTATAGTACTTTTTATAAGCTCAAGAAATTCGCTTAGTTTCAATGATTCTTGCATGATAATATTAACTAAAAATCTTGATTTGAATAAATTCTACATTTACAGAACTAATATACAACCGTTATTAACATTTATAATAGAAAGACAGGTTTTATAAAGAATTTGTTTATAGTGCTGATCTTAATGCACCTCTGACTTTAAAACTACATTCCTGAACACTTGATTTTAGTTTTTCATAGTTTTCTTCTGAACAATTATCTGGCTTTTTTGATGGTATACAAGTTTTTATTTCCCCATGATGTTTTTGTTCCTGTAAACAATTTAAATCACCACTAGTTAATTGTTCATCTGCAGCATATACCGAAGCAGAAAAAATAATAAATACAAAAATAAAAATAAATTTTTTCATAGTGAATATCCTTAAGATTAACTTTAAACATACTTGCGACGAAACTTCAAAAAATCAAATAAATGGAGTTTGATCACATTTTCATTATAACACTTAGTTTGTACTATTTATCTATTTTAATATGTTTCATAAAAAGTTTTAATTTTCATTAGGTCTAACTATTTCATAGACATCTACGCTATCTTTATTAGCCACTCCCACAAAATGAGCATCTGAACTGAATATGAGCTGAAGAGGTTTATCTTTTAGATAAAATGCTTGAGATAAGACAAACCCATTAAATACTTGTATAGCCGATTCACTCATTATGGCTGTAACCTTATCGACATGCTCCACATCAATAAGCGAAGCATCAAAACCTCTTTGCAAAATAAGTTTATCTTCTATCGCATTTGTTTTAGCGTTAATCTCTCTAATATCAAAGCTATACTCATATGCTACTAGAAACATCTGTTTTTCATCATATGCATATATTTGATAAGGCTCTAGTTCTAGATTAACACTTGATGTTAATCTCACTCCCACACCATTAAGTATATATAGTTTCAAAGCACCTTGGCTAAGACCAGAGTCACCATTTTTTAAAGCCACCACCATTCGTAGTGTTTTTTTATCACTATCTTTTAGTATTCCAAAGTCCTTAATTGTATTACCTGGGTAATCTACTAGCTTACTAGAACGATTAATTGTGCCATCATTCAAAATATCATATTTATATATCTGCTCTTTAGATCTAACATAAACATAATCAAAGCCTGCATCTTCATAAAATTTAAATCCAGTTGGAGTATAGCTCAAAGACCTAGAGTCTGTCTTATCTAAAACACCATCATTTCCTATGGTAAATATAATTAAGGAACCTTTATTGCTATCTTCCTCATGTGTGAGAACATAAATTTTATTTTTAAACATCTCAACAGCCATAATATTTTGGGCTATATGCTCACTTGATATTTGCGAATTAACTTTGTTTGAGATTGGTGACATACTATATTCAGAAATAATATGCTTCGAAAACAAATATAAACGATCACCATTTTTAGAGGTAAGTGCTTTTATAACTTTACTTCCAACATTTGTTTCACTATCAAAACAACTAGAAAACACCGCACTATTATTTATAGAGTAGCCCAATTTTATAGCACTAATACAATATTGTGGACCATCACGATATATTGAATATAACCTAGAATTTTTTCCTTCGGATATAGCTAAAGCTTGAATATTTGATTCATTTATTGTGCTTATATATCCAGGTTGTGCTTTATGATTATCTTTGCTCGTACGAACAAAACTCGCTTGAGCATTAATATTAAGAAATATTAATAACATGATTATAGAAAATACTTTTTTTACCGAATTCATAACTTTTAATATTTACATAGTTTTATTAAGTAGTATTTGCAAGTATACATGACTATGAAAAATATTTAAGTTTGTGTAATAATCTAAACTATAACTATATATGATAAAAACAAGATGATTAATATATCTGATAATGCCATTGAAGAGCTTCAAAGAATTCGTCAACATATACATCAGCACCCAGAGCTTGGCTTTGATGTATACAATACAGCTGAGTATATAACTAAAGAACTAGAGAAAATAGGTTTAAAAGTTCAAAAATCAATTGGAAAAACTGGACTAGTTGCTGATCTAATTGTCCCAAATGCAAACAAGACCATCGCTTTTCGAGCTGATATGGATGCCCTACCAATTCATGAGCAAAATACCTGTCAATATAAGTCAAAAATAGATGGCAAAGCACATATGTGTGGACATGATGCTCATTGTGCTATGGTTTTAGTTGCTGCCCAACAGCTTGTTAAAAATAAAACTATGCTAAATGTAAACATTCGGTTTATATTTCAGCCTTCTGAAGAAGTCTTGCCAGGTGGCGCTCCAGCAATGATTAAGGATGGCGCTTTAGATAATGTAAATGAAATATATGGAATTCATGTTTATCCTATTATCAATGAAGGATATATGCAAATATCAACTCCTGTAGCTATGGCTGGTGTTGATTTATTCGAAATAATATTTCACGGTAAAGGTGGACACGCTAGTACTCCTATAAAGGCTAATGACCCTATCATTATGGCTGCTCAATTTATCAATCAAGTTCAAACAATTGTTTCTAGAAATGCCGATAGCTTTGACCCTATAGTTGTTTCTGTAACCGCAATAGAATCTGGGTCAGCATTTAATGTAATTCCCGATCAAGCAAAACTAAAAGGTGCCGTTCGGTTTTTAAGTTCTTTTGGTCAAAATATTGCAAAAAAACGTATACATGAAATAGCTAATGGGATTGCAAATACGTACAAAGGTAACGTAGAAATCAACTATATTCATGGCTACCCTGAAACTAGAAATAATGAAAAAATTGCTACTAAGTGTATAGCTAGTGCAAAACGTGTATTTGGTGAAGATAATGTTATAGAGGCTAATTATCCATGGATGGCATCAGAAGATTTCTCTTATTTTGCTAAAAAAATTCCTGCATGTTATGCTCTCTTAGGAGTTAAAAATGAAGCAAAAGGTTTTACATCTATGGTACATGAACCAACTTTTGACCTAAGTAATGAAGCAATGTTATATGGAGTCAAATATTTTATAAATATCGTAAGTGTTCTATTAACACAGAAAGAATCATGAACAAGATACTAATTAGCTTTGCAAACATAAATAATATAAGTACGAAAGAAATTAATAGTCTTGTAAAGATTATCAACGATGCCTATAAAGTTGCTGAAGGAGATTTATGGATAAACTCAGCTAAAAGAGTAACTTTTGACGAGATGCAGACTTTAATTAATCAAAATCAGATAATTATCGCAACAAATAATAATGAAATTATTGGTTCTGTAAAAGTCACAAAACTCTCAGAGAGTATAGCTGAATTTGGGATGCTTGCTACTGCCTTTAATCATAGAGGTCTTGGTATTGGCACTAAGCTTGTCAATGCCGCAGAAGATTGGGCAAGGAATAGTGGTTTTAGGATAATGCAACTTGAGTTACTTACGCCCAAACATTACATTAATCCGAGTAAGGAAATCCTTAAAGAGTGGTACACAAAATGTGGATATAAACATCACTCTATCGAACCATTTAAAAACTTATTCCCAAATACATACCATTTATTAGCTGTAGAATGTAATTTTAATATTTATCACAAGAATCTTTTTTAGATAAAACTATAATATCCCAGTAACATCAAAGACTTTAACATTTATGGATAAAGACTCAGTGCCACCTCCACGATAAATTGTTCCGGCTGTTGGTGTAGCATCAATATATGTTCTGCCACAAGCAATACGCACGTGATCACTATTAACTTCACAACCATTTGTAGGATCATATCCTATCCAGCCAACCCAAGGTATATATACTTCAACCCAAGCATGAGTTGCATCACTCATTTCAGTATTACTATAGTGACCACCATTAAATATATAGCCTGAACGATAACGAGCAGGCACACCTAAAAGTCTTGCCAAGCAAATAAATAAATTTGAGAAATCTTGACAAACACCCTGTCTAGTAATATAAACATCATAAGCAGTTGTAGCAAAAGTAGTAGAGCCTGAGACATATTTATATTCGTAATAGATTGTTTTATTAATATCATCAAGCACCGCCATAATATCACTATCATTTCTTTTGACAAAAGATACAGCATAATCCATCAACTCTTCAAGCTGAGTTTGTGGTAACTCTACAGATAGTAGATATGGTGTCATCATTTGTCTTTGCCATGGCATCCAAGAAATTGGCATAGTTGTCCGTGAGTTTATTGATCTCTTACGTACGCTGTGATCAGTACTTACAGCGACTTTAGTTTTCATTTCTATAGTAAACTCTTTATAGGGCTCTTTAGTTTTTAGAAAAACAACATCATTACCAAAAACATCTGTATACTCCTCTTTTTCACAAGCAACAGATATACTAAGATCATAATTAAGTATGCGCTGTTTTGGATCTACAATCGGCTTCATCCGAATATTATGCTTACTTAGATTAACTGGAAATTCATAAGTATATTTTGTTGTATGAATAATATCCAATATTCTTTCTGAGCTCTTAAATGTTTTGATCTCAGTCGGAACATTTAGCTGATCAGGCTGATATGTATGACCACCATAGTTACTACTATTTTTATCGCTATTCCATATAACTCGTCCATGAGAAACAGCTACCATTTGACCTGGTAATAATTTTCTCCATGTATTATCCACATTAGTATTATTTGAGAATATTGTATAAGTTCTAAGCTCATCTTCATATAACCCAGTAGCTACATTTACATAGCCAATATCGAGATTATTACTATTTGACGGAGGGAAGAATTTTTTATAATAAATTGGATTAAAGTCATCTTTGTCTTGATAAACTATTGTTACATCACCATTAGAGAGAACTAAGTTTACTTGTCCGACTTGATTTATCTGTTTTAATAAATCATAAACATAAAACAGATTATCATCATTTAACTCTCTAATATTTTTTTTCCTTAATTGAGAAAGAATCCAGCATAATATGTACTCTGAATCAGTTTTACCAACAGGTTCATAATCAGAAAAAGTTAAAATCAATGTATTTTGATACATTCTATTTAAATCACCATTGTGAACTATAGTCCACTCTTTGCCTGCATGAGGCTTCATAAATGGCTGAAGATTTAAATTAGTTTTATCAAACAAGCTATGACTATAAATATGTCCAATAAAAGTACTTGAACAAAAATTTGGATTACCATCGAACAAAGCACGTAATGCCTCTAGATTTTCAACATGATTATCCTTCATAATTGATACAGCATTATGATTATCATGATACCATCCTATACCCCACATAAATTCTTGTAGTGTTGTAGTGTCATCTACTAAAAAATTAATTCGTGGAGATATTGGACAGTCAGAAGATATAGCCAAGATATTACTAAACATTAAATATTTTTCCTTTTTATTTCTACCCTTCTAACATTGCTACGTAGAAATCTACATCAGATATAAAGAATTCTTTTGAAATAATAGTTGTAAGTTCTGCCATTGAGTTTATCAGATAAGTAATAAAATCATGATTTTTTTCTAGCAATGATTCTGTTGTATTACTTTCAAAGTATTTTATAATTTCCTCTACTTTTGTTCTAGACTGCATACCGACTCCCGTTGAATGATAAGACATTCTCTTTAATACAGCAAGACAATCATTTAAACAAAATGTAACTGTTCTAGGATAATCATCTGACTTTAATAGAAATTCCGCTACATCTTTTCTATTAACATCTAGTTCTGCTTTACGCATAAAAGCATCTTTAGACATTGTATTTAGCAACATTTCTTGCCAATACTGTGATTCATCTGTAGTTTCATTCTTTGATGTAAGACTTATATGCCTATGGTGATGTATATCTCCTAATCTTAATGTGAAGTCGACTCTTTCAATAAGCATACCTAACTTCATAAAATTGTAAGTATCATTTCTGAGAATAAAGTTATGATAGAAGCCTATCCATAAAAAGCAAAATTTTATTATTTTTTTACAAAAACTATCTAAACTCGTAATAGAAAGCCTATGAGTTTCTGGTGAGTTAATCCATAACCACAATTCATTAATCTCTTCCCACATATCTGCAGCTATAAGATCTCTTATTATTCTAGCATTTTCACGTGCAGAGGATAACGAAGAATATATCGAAGATGGGTTATCCTTATCCCAAATCAGAAATTCTTGAATTTTTCTAGCATTAGATCTCGCACTGTAGCCGTATTTTTTAATAAACGCCTCTTTACCACCTAATACCACAACCAAAGGATACCAAATATCTTCAGCATCACCATATATTTCAAGCTCTACATTATATGCCACATCGATAGCATTAGTTAACATCTGAACTCTTTCAATATTTCTACTTAACCAAAAACAATTTTCTGCTGTACGAGATATTATCATTTTTTATCTCCCTAAAACCCAAGTATCTTTTGAACCACCACCTTGACTAGAATTCACAACATATGATCCTTCTTTAAGAGCAACTCTTGCAAGCCCTCCTGGTAATATCCATGTATCTTTACCACTGACTAAAAATGCTCTCAAATCCACTCTTCTTGGTAGTACCTTGCCATCTATAAAGGTAGGACTTGTAGATAGTTCTACTAATGGTTGAGCTATATACGCTCTTGGTTTTTCTTTTATCTTAGCCGCAAACTCTTGTAACTCTTCTACACTAGCCTGAGGACCAATTAACATGCCATAACCACCAGAACCATTAGCTTCTTTAACAACTAGCTTATCAAGATTACTCAAAACATAATTTCTATCATTTTCTTCACTACAGAAATATGTTTTAACTTGAGCTAATATTGGCTTCTCATTAAGGTAATATTCAATCATTTTATGAACATATGGATATATTGCTTTATCATCTGCTATACCATTGCCAACAGCATTTGCTAAAACCACATTACCCGCCTTGTAAGCTTCTATTATACCCGGTACACCTAGCATACTTTCCGGATTAAAAAACTCCGGATCTAAGAACTTATCATCTATTCTTCTATAAACGACAGTTACAAGCTTAGGTCCTTTAGTTGTTTTGAGATATACATAATTATTATGTACAAAAAGATCTGAACCTTGAACTAATTCACACCCCATTTTACGAGCCAAATAACTATGCTCAAAATATGCTGAGTTATATTGTCCTGGTGTTAAAACCACACTCAAGCCTTTTTTACCATCTACAACTGGAGATATACTTGATAGAGCTTTTCTCAATTCAGTTGGATAGTCTACTACTTTTTTGATATTAGCATTTGAAAATGCTTCAGGAAGTACTTTCATTAAAGAGTTACGGTTTTCCAAGACATAAGAAACGCCTGATGGAGTTCTTACATTATCTTCTAGAACCATAAAACCACTTTCATCTTTGATAAGGTCAAGTCCTGCAATATGGCAATATACTCCGTGTGGTGGTTTTACACCTCTCATCTCGGGTAGATATTCCTCTGATGATTCAACAAGCTCTCTAGGTATTACACCATCTTCTAATATTTTTTGCTCATCATATATGTCATTTAAGAACGCATTCAACGCTTTAAGTCGTTGTTTCAAACCCTTTTCAAGTTCTTGCCATTCTTTTTCTGAAATTATTCTTGGAATTAAATCAAACGGAAAAATCTTTTCTGTGCCCTGACTATCACTATAAACAGTAAATGTAATCCCATTCTTCAGAAAAGAAGCATCAACAAATTTCTGCTTTTCATATAAAGATTCTACACTTAACTCATCTATAGTTTTTATCGCCTGAGAAACATCGTCACGCACACGCCCCTCATCAGAAAAAATTTCATCATATACTCCTGAATAAGGAGCATAACCTGAAAAAATGCTATCATTAGACATATATGAAAGACCTCCAAATAAAATAATCTAACAAATTCATAGTATAATAAATACTTATTTTTGTATACAAAAAACTTACTTTTGTATAAACAATATATTAAATTTTAACTAATATTCATACATCTATAATTATACAAAACAGAGCTACAAACCTTTTATAACAAATACAATCATAGATCGAGCAAATTTATATTTGAAAGATATTAATACTTTTTTCATTACCAGCACCTATAAATTTATCTGACATAAAAGAACTTTTATCAGAAACTTCACCCAAACTTAAAACTGCTAATAATCCATCATCTTTTAAATCATAAATAATTGCTGACTGAGATGATATAATCCCTACCATATTGTCTTTTTGATATATGCTTATAAGACTTCCATCATTTTTAGATTCAAAGTTTAACATTAAAAAGCTATTAGTAACTGAACTAACTTTATACTCATTCTCAAAAACAGCTATCATCGACTCTTGATTAGTTGCCTTATTGATATATGATGCTACTTGCAAAGGTATATTTTCATATGAATTTTTATACAATAGTCTTACCATATCACTAGAAAACTTGTATACACTAACCGCTCCCTGTTCAACATTTTGCCCTTCTATATTTTCTTTTTCTGCCAATATTATTTTACTCGCAGTACTATTTTCTGTAATGACTGAAAAATCTAATATTTCACCTGAAGATATAGTTATTATTTTGTTGTCTTTTATAATATTTCCATTTCCTAAAAAACTATAAAAATAGATGCTTTTATCACTCTGTATATATACGCTTTCAATATTATCAAATATTATTTTCTTAGGCTTATAATTCAATCTAATAATATTAAGCTCATCTAATGATCCATCTGTATTAACTTTGTAGACAATTAGCTTACCTTTTTGACTTTTATCACTTGTGGTTAACAAATACAAATATTCTCCTTCACTCACTAATTTAGCATCAACAATTTTTTGAGTAAAATGCTTACTAAAAACTTTTCCAGTAATACTATTTGTAATAGGAGAAATGTTGTAAGCCAAAATATTATAATTTGATAATATATAAAAAGTTTTTCCTAATTTATCTAAAATTATTTTATTAACTTTATTACCTACAGTATATTGATTATCAAAACAGCTAATAAATGATCCTGCATTGCTAATTGAATATGATATTTTTGTAACATTTAGACAATAATTATCGCTTGGCCTGAATATTGAAAAAAGCTTAGTTCCATCCTTGCTTATAGCTGTCGCTTGTATATTTGGCTCATAAATAGTCGTAATATATCCAGGTTGCGACATATGACTATCTTTAGCAATTTTTACAAAATACGCTTGAGAACTTTGTAAAAAGAACAAACTTAAAAAAGTTAAAAATATATTTTTCATAATAAGGAGTGAAATATGTCTTTAGATATTTATACTATCATAACGAGCTAATATTTCTTTTATCAATTTTTGACAACCAATATCAAAAATTAAATACCTCAATTATGTAATATTTTGTTTGTAAAAACCTAACCTTAGTTTTTTGTACAACAAGATTGCAAATAAAGCCAATACTAAGCAAATTAAACTAATAACAACAGGGCCTAACCAAATAACTCCTGTTTTAGAGATAACTGTTGCACTAATTATTGGACAAACACCTCCTACAAAAGCTGAATTTAAACTATAGCTCAAAGCGACTCCTGATAACCTAAATTCTGTTGGAAAAATATCACACAAGAAAAACAATGTTGTCGATGCACCAAATGAATAGCAAATAATTAAAAAAATCATACCTATAAAAACACTATAAGTATCTGACATCAAGTAGAATGTTATAGGAATAGCTATCAATAAAATGAAACAGCCAATAATATACATTTTACTAAGTCCAACTTTATCAGATATATACCCAAATGCTATTACAGATATTAAAACTATTATTTGTACTGGAATCATGATTAAACTTGTATTGCTAGTATTTAGTAATTTTGCAATATAAAAATTAGAATACTGAAGCAAAATTATTGCTCCTAAAGCAAATAACATTGCAAAACAAAAACCAATAAATATACTTATATAGTTTTGTTTGAAAAGCGTTATAATGCTCTTTTTATCTCTACTTGCGATTTTTCTAAATAAAGGTGTTTCTATTAGCTTTAATCTTACGTAATAACCAAATATAGCCAACAAGCCTCCTAATACAAAACCAATCCGCCAAGCATAATCATCAAATAAATATTCAAGTATCAGACATACTGTCGTTGCAAATAAAAATCCTGATAAAACAAATGCAAATAATATACTCAGCTTAAAACCTATGCTTTTTGAACTAGTCTCGTACACTATTACATATGCTGCTGGTAATTCTCCACTTAGAGCAAACCCTTGCAATACCCTGAATATCACAAAAGCTATACTTGCAAACACCCCAAAAGTAGCATAAGAAGGCATAATCCCCATTAGTAATGATGATATTCCCATAAGAATTATTGTAAATGTAAATATTTTCTTCCTACCATATCGATCACCCAATATTCCTAAGGTAATAGCACCTAAAGGCCTAACAATATATGTTAAAGAAAATATAGCTATAGCAATGAAACTTTTAATTACTGAATCATCAATTCCTACAAAAAATGTATTTATAATTTGTACCGAAAATAACACATATAACAAAAAGTCATAAACTTCTAAAACTGCACCTATACCTGCGATTGATACTACTTTAAAATCTTCTTTCATCTCTAAAATTACTTACAATTTAACTATCATATCTTCGTTATTTTTATGATAGCCTCCTCTTTTGGAATAAACATAGACACCTAGTAGGCCAATCACACCACAAACAATACCAACAATAGATGGACCTAAAAAATTATATGCTGTCATAGTAATTATCGTTGTACTTACTAAAGGAGCGATCCCTCCAACTATAGCAAAAGCAAGATTATAACTAAGACCTACTCCTGATAATCTAACATCTGTTGGAAACAAATCACAAAGTAAAAATATAAAGGTAGCCGCAACTAATGCATAACAGAGCATAATAGCTATAGATGCAAAAACAATTGCAGATACACTACCTATATAACTCATCAAATAAAACACAGGTAAAGCACAAACTACAACAAGCCCGGCACCTGCTATAAACATTTTTGCAATGCCAACTTTATCAGATAGAAAGCCAAAAATAAAAGTAAAACAAGTTAGTGTTAAAACACTTGGAGTTAGAATCAAAGAAATCTGACCAGAATTATATCCAGTTAAAATATCCTCAACAAATTTATGTATATAAAGAGTCAACATCACACCGCCAAAGGCTACTATAATAACTATACATATACCAGCGAACAAGTTTGGACCATAAGTAGAGACTAAAGAACCAAAAGAATGTCTTTTTTGTTTATCAATACTTTCAAACTCTGGAGTTTCATGAAGATTGCGACGCACATAATAACCGACAAATCCTAGCAATCCACCAATGATAAACCCTGCTCTCCAAGCAAAATCACCAAACACATACTCAAGAGCAAAACCTACAAAATCAGAAAATAAAAATCCACCCGTTACAAATGTAAATAATATGGCAGTGGCAAAACCAATTTTACCCTTAACCGATTCATACACAATAACATATGCTCCAGGTAGCTCACCACCTAAAGCAATACCTTGCATAATACGCAATAACACAAACACAAAGCTCGCATATAATCCCCATTGCGCATATCCAGGCATCAATCCCATACACAATGAACAAGTTCCCATTAATAATATTGTAAATAATAGTAGACGTCTTCGCCCTATCAAATCGCCAACAATCCCCAAAATAGTTCCGGCGAATGGTCTGACAAGGTAAGCTATTGAAAATATTAAAACTGTTAAAAAAGTTTTAATTGTTGGATTTGTAATTTGAGCAAAAAAAGTTGCTGAGATTTCTTTAGAAAAAATCATATATAGAACAAAATCATAAAACTCAAGAATTGCACCAATTCCGGCTAATAAAATAACGTTTCTACTATCTTTATCGTACATTTATAACACTTACTTTAATAATCAAGTTTAGCAAATCATACATTTTTTTAGCTTTATTTAGTAGAATATTTAAGCCTTATGATAGATTTTTTTAGTATATTTTTTAATAACTATCTAAACTAACTATTTCAAGATGTTGCATCTGTGTTTGTAAAAACATCTCTCCAACAGATCTAAACTTCAAAGGAATATCTGTAACATAAAATTTATACTCTGGATTAGAATTGTTTTTATTCAAAAGATTATTTTCAACAAGTAGTTGCTGAATCATCTTACTAGCTTGTAGTGAAGGGTCTATAAGCTTTACATCAAGAGCTTTAGCGATACTGTCTTTGATAATAGGATAATGTGTACAACCCAAAATTAGAGCTTGAATGTTTTTATCGTTAAAATACTCAAGATATTGTTTAGCTACTAATTCAACAACTTCTCCCTCTATAAATCCCTCTTCAATCATAGATACAAAAAGACCACATGAACTACTATAAACTTCGGTGCTAGGATTATTTTTGTGTATTTGTAGTGCGTATGCATTACTGTTAATAGTAGCTGGTGTTGCTATGACACCAACTGTTTTAAGACTATCGACTAAGCTAACTCCAGCACTTATCACATCAATAACAGGAACTGTTTTTGCAATCTCTTGAACGATATCTTTTGCTATAGCTGATATTGTATTACAGGCAATAATTATTGCTTTGACTTCTTGATCAATTAGAAATTTAGCCGTTTGGGCAGCAAACTTTTGAATAGTCGCTCGTGATTTAGTCCCATAAGGTATTCTAGCAATATCACCAAAATATATAATATCCTCATTTGGTAATATATTCATCAAGTTCTTGACGACAGTTAAACCACCAATTCCTGAATCGAAAACACCTATAGGTCTATTATTGAGCATTATTTTTTCTCTATTTTACGAATTATTTTTCTACGTGAGCGCGTAGGCATTTTTTCTAGATATTCTTCTTTTGCCTTGATAAAAGGTATTAGATTTCCTAATGATAAAACTGCTTGATTGGCATCATCTGCAATGAAATTTTCACTTAGCTGCGCATCATCATTAGCAAAAATAACTATCGTTACAACTGGGATACCTTTTATATATATTTTTTGTTTATAAAGATATGTTTGCAGTACTTTTTTCTGTGCAAATGTTTGTCTAATTGGATTTTTTATTGTTTTTGCATAGACTTTGTTGTTTTGAGAAGTTTTTGAGACATTCCAACGTTCAGCCATATTCTCGACTTCAATATAGCCACGATTATTCTTAACTTCGATTATATATATGCTTTTACGCGATATTGCAATAAAATCAATTTCTCTATTACCTACTGTTGACTTCTCATCTGGTAGAACCACTCGATTAAATAATACAAAGTTATTATCTAATTTTTTTAGTTCATCTAAAACAGTAGTTTCGCCTTCTGCACCTGAAATAATTATATCTACAGGATTATCATCTTTTGTTATTAAGAAAAAGAATACAAATAATATAAATGCTAGAGTAACTCCAACCTCTAACGATTGAGTAACAAATTCAATATCCCCTAAATATAAATCAACACCAACTATTAAACCACATAGAATAATAGATGCATATAGACTTTTTTTTGCTCTAATTAGGTAGTTCCTTAACCTAGCCCATGTAAAGCGCAAAAAGAGCCTGTCTTTTTTTAATTTACTTTCAATAGCCATAATACCAATATACTTTGTTTAAAAATCGTAAAATTATAAATTAATAAACTTCTGCTTTATTTCAGTTATCTTATCTCTAATTGCTGTTGCCTGCTCGAATTCAAGCTCTTTTGCATAAGCTCTCATTCGTTTTTCTAGAGCTTTAATAACCTTCGAAGCTTCAGTCATACCTAGTATAGCCGAAACATCTACATCATCAACCTTTAAGCGCGAATTATTTTTATATGCACGTTTTTGCATCTCTGGAGAACTATCTAACATATCATCTATACTTTTGATAATTGTTTTAGGCGTAATATTGTTTTTCTTATTATGTTCATCTTGAAGTTGACGACGACGTAGAGTTTCATCCATAGCCTTTTTCATAGATTTTGTAACAACATCTGCATACAAAATAGCTCTACCATTTTGGTTTCTAGCCACACGTCCAATAGTTTGAATAAGAGATTTTTCGGAACGCAAAAACCCTTCCTTATCAGCATCAAAAATTAATAAAACTCCAACCTCCGGCATATCAAGCCCCTCTCTAAGAAGGTTAATACCTACAAGCACATCAAATACACCATGACGCAAATCATGAATAATTTGGACTCTCTCAACAGTATCAATATCAGAATGTAGATATCTGACATTAACGCCATGCTCAGATAGATACTCTGTTAAGTTCTCTGCCATTTTTTTGGTTAAAGTTGTTATCAAGATTCTTTCTTCTTTGGCTATAGCTTTATTTATCTCTGATAAAGTATCTTCTACTTGTATAGTTACCGGTCTTACAAAGACTTCAGGATCTAATAAACCAGTTGGTCTGATTACTTGCTCTACAGTATTTTGAGACTTTTCAAGTTCATAATTAGCGGGTGTCGCAGATACATATATTGTCTGAGGCAGTAGACTCTCAAACTCATTAAATTTCAGAGGTCTATTATCCAAGGCAGAAGGCAATCTGAAACCATAGTTAACGAGATTTGATTTACGAGATAAATCTCCTTTGTACATTCCACCAAACTGTGGTAATGTCACGTGCGACTCATCAACTATAACTAAGGCATTTTCTGGTAAGTAGTCAATCAATGTTGGTGGTGGATCACCAGGAGCTCTACCTGATAACAATCTTGAATAATTTTCGATGCCTGTACAGTAGCCAAGCTCTTGAATCATTTCAATATCATACTTAGTACGTTGTTCTATTCTTTGAGCTTCAAGTAGTTTACCTTCTTCCTCAAAATATTTAACTCTTTCTTTAAGTTCTAGTTTGATCTCTTCTATAACTATATCTTTGCGCTCTTTTGATGCAACATAATGCGTACTTGGGAATATTGTTGCTCTGTGTAATGTTTTAATTTTTTTGGAAGTTAATGAATCGATCACATTTATCGCTTCAATCTCATCATCAAAAAACTCTACTCGAATAGCATCTTTTTCAGAGTCTGCTGGGAATATATCTAATACTTCTCCCCTAACTCGAAAACTACCACGACTGAAATCCATATCATTACGCGAATATTGCATCTCTACTAACTTAGTTTGAGCTTTTTTTAGCCCTAGCTCTTCACCCACTTTTAGGTGCAAAAGCATCTGCATATATTGCTCAGGATCGCCTAGACCATAAATAGCCGATACGGTTGCAACTATAATTACATCATTACGCTCAAGCATTGCTTTTGTAGCTGACAAACGCATTTGTTCAATATGCTCATTTACAGATGAATCTTTTTCTATATAAGTATCAGAAGCTGCAACATAAGCCTCAGGTTGATAATAATCGTAATATGATACAAAATACTCAACTGCATTATCTGGGAAATATTGCTTAAACTCCGAATATAATTGAGCTGCTAAAGTTTTGTTATGTGCAACAATCAAACATGGTTTTTGTGTTTGTTGAATCACATTTGCCATAGTATATGTTTTACCAGAGCCTGTAACTCCTAGCAAAACCTGATGCTGTAACCCATTATTAATACCTTCAACTAAGGATTTAATTGCATTTGGCTGATCTCCAGCTGGAGCATACTTTGTTACTAGGTTGAATTTATTCATAAGAGATATTTCCTGCTGAATTATAAAGTTCTAATAATTCTCTAGAATTTTTTAAACCATCACAAACTATCCGCTGATTAGAATTAAAATTAAAGATACTCTCACATAAACTTTGTATTGTTCCACATAGCTCAGCTATCTTATCAAAATCATCTTTTACAACTTTTGAATCATCAAATAATTTATGAAAATCTGAATCCAAATGTGCATATCTTTTATTTCTAAAAATTTCTAACTTTTTTGTATAAACTTCGTATACTTCTCCTTTTTTATTTTGAAACAAAATAAATTTTATTGACGAATTTTCATTAAAAATATTATTCTTATCTGCTTCATCAAAAGTAGAGTTTAAAAATCGACATCCTGTTTCTTTACCCGAATTTTCTTCTCGATCAAATAATACTCCTAAGCCTATTGCCAAATTCTTAATACAACTTTCACAAATAAAGTACTGTGCATAATTTTTAATATCAAAACTACCTCCATTTATTATAATTCTTAAAAAATGTGAATAAACAAAAAGATTAGCAACTAAATAGAACATATCTATCAAAATACCTAAATCTTTATCATTACTATTAAATAAAATATTTTTGACTTCTGGACTTATTTTCAGAGACTCCAATTCTTTCATCTAAAATAAATACTCCTCTAACTCATATAGCAAAGCTTGTTGCTCTTCTGTTAGATCACGATTCATGCGTAAATCTTGCATTTCTTGATAGATATCTTCCAAAGTTTTGCGAGTTTTACCTTTATGATCAATCAAAAGCTCATCATTATCTAGGCTAACAATCTTATTTAAATACTCTTGAAACTCCATTTGGGCTTTATCAGGTAGTTTTGAAAAGTCTAATCTACCAATTATCCTGACAGCTCTGTCATAATAAGGTTTTGGTAATTGATTAAGCATTTGCGCTTTTTGATAAATTTGTGAAGTATGAAATTTATCACAACCCCTTTCATCAGCGGCACTCATAAAGTCACTTTGATAAATCGCTGCATCTATATCAACATTTTCAATCTCTGGATACTTATATTCCAATACATAATCAACAAAATTAGTAAATATTTCTAGATTGTTTCTTATAAATTCCTTATTTGCTTTTATCAAATCCAGTCTATCTTGAGGTAATCTCCCCACAAAACGGGTTTTAGCAGGTAATATTAGCGGAATATCACCCCATTTCTTATTTACAGTCAGTCGCCAATGTTCTGCTTCTAAACTGCCAAACTCTTCTATAAAATCTTTAAAATCATAACTATCTAAGCGAAGAAATATCTCTTGATTTTTATAGTGTCTATGCTGACCAATATCTAATATGGCTGACATAAAATTATTTTTAAAACCAAAAACTCCACTTACAGCAATTGCTTGTCTATACCCAATACCTCCAACTTCTACACCAATATCTAGTTGAGCTAGAGTATTTTCATCATTTTGCTTATTAAACTTTGCCAATAAAAACTGCCACATTTTAGGATTAGCTATTCTTAATTTTTTGGCTAACTCTACTGTGACAATTACATCTGTAATAGCATCATGAGCTCTACCACCACTATAGAGATTATTTTCTGTATTTAAATTTTCTAACTTCAAAGATATTTTCTGCTGTCCTTCTTCATCAAGAACTTTAGACCACTTAAGAACATCATTACAAAACAAATAATAGCAAGTAACTATTGGAAACAAATCAGCCCTTGAACAACCATTTTTAAATTGATGACTATATGGAGGTAGCATATTTTTATAAAAAGCAAATCTCAAAAACTCATCATCAAAACCAAGGGTATTATAACCTATACTAATGGTCCCTGGTGTATTTATGATTTTATGAATTTTCCTAATTGCCTGATACTCTGACACACCAGTATTTGCTTGAGCAATAGAAATATGATGCGTTATCGTTGCAATTGGAGATGGAGTTGTATCAGGATTTAGCTTCACAAAAAAATTAAACCTTTCAATTTCATTAAAGTCCAAATCTGTACGAATCGCAGCAAATTGTAATACTTGGTCAAAAGAATTATTAATACCAGTAGTTTCCAAGTCATAAAATAAAAAAGTTTGATTTTGAAACATTAAAGAATAAGCTCATATTTAATTAAATTATTAGCTTAGAATTTTAACATACCTTTATAATGATTAATAATTTTGAATATTACAAATAAGCTTGATTTAAAGACTTAATAGAAACTCTAAAGAATAATTTTTATGTTTATAAAGTAAGATTATGCAGGCTGTCTAGTTGCAGCAATTACAACTTCTCGTATATTTATATTTTGTGGTTGGCTAAACATAAACATAGCTGTACGAGCAATATCATCTGCTACTAAAACTCCACCCATAGACTCTTTCCAGTTTTCATAATCTGATTTAATTTGATCAGATGTAGTATGACTTAAAAGCTCAGTTTCTACAGCACCTGGACAAATTGTCATTATTCTAACATTATCATCAGCAACTTCTTCACGTATATTTTCACTCATTGAAGATACTGCAAATTTTGTACCAACATATGCAGCGTGATTAGGGAAAGATTTCTTGCCTGCAATTGAACTGATATTTATAATCGTTCCACTTTTTCTTGCCTTCATATCACCCAATACAGATTGAATACCATTTAATAATGCTAATACATTCACTTCGTACATTTTTTGCCATTCAATAGGATCTTGTGTATCGATTTGACCAAGCAACATTAAACCTGCATTATTAACCAACAACTCAACTGGACCGTATTCAGCTTCAGCTTCTTTTATAGCATTTTTTAGAGCTTGAGCATCTGTCACATCTACTTTACGAATCATTGTATTAGGTAAATTTAACTCTTGTATCTTTTCTATTCTTCTACCTATTAGCAAAAGCGAATGACCTGCTTCAGAAAATCTTTTTGCAATTGCCGCACCAATTCCAGAACTTGCTCCTGTGATTACAACTAATGATTTAGCCATGTTATTTCTCCTATATTTTTTGTTTTAATTTTCACATCGTTTTAATGATTGTAAATTGTATATAAACTCATTAAACTGATAAATACCAACAATCATAAAACATTGTTATTGAATAATGAACAATATTCATTGGCGAGGTATTCACTGTTTCATTCACGTCGCTGAACAGCAAAGCTTCACAAAGGCAGCAGATATATTAGGAATGGCCAAATCAAATCTAAGCCAAAATATTAAGGACTTAGAAAACCATCTTAAAGTTCAACTACTATATAGAAGCACCAGACACGTTCGTCTTACTGAAATAGGACAAGATTATTATAAGAAATGTAAGAAGGCTCTCCAAGACCTTGATATAGCAACACAATTAACTAGCCAAGAACATAATGAAATAAGTGGCAATATAAAAATCAATTGTGTTGGGGGAATTATTGGTGAAGATGTTATTGCTCCTTTAGTTTTGAAATTCCAGCTGCTACATCCTAAAGTTAGTATCCATTTAGATTTTTCTAGCAATAGAATTAGCCTAATAGATAGTGATTATGACTTAGTTATTCGTATGGGTAACCTACCCGACTCAAATTTAATAATCTCTCCACTTCGAACAGTTTTTACTAAATATGTAGCTAGTAAAGATTTTATTAAGAAATATACCAAGATATCTGATCCAAGACAGCTTGAAGATATACCTCTAATTTACGGTAGTATTAAGCAATGGAATTTCAACTCCATAAATGATAAATATACTCTCCATATTCATAACAATGGTTTTCATGCAACTAATGGCAGAGTTATGAAACAAGCTACCCTTTTAGGATTAGGAATTACCAGATTAGTTGATATTTATGTAGATGCTGATATCAAAAATGGTAAATTAGTCGAAATATTACCTGAATATAGAGAAGAAACAAAACTTTCCATTATTTCACTACCAGTAAAACATCAACTTAAAAGAATAAGCTCTTTGATAAATTATCTCAAAACTAATTTCAATAAAGAATACATGAATAAAAGTGAAATAAACTAAACTACTTTTGAGCTAACAATCTATCATATCTGATAGTTATTTTCTTAAAATTACTTTGAATTTGCTCTTTAGTAAAATGCACAAATTCCTTATATAAACTATCATCATGCTTTTTTTGCTGCATAAATAGAGTTCTATATGTCCTTAGATTAATTAATAACTCATCTATAAGTATTAATACTTTCTTATATTCATAATACTTTTTAGTATCAGAAAACTCATATTTAGCATTCGCAAGAGTCTCATTAAGCCTAATACTTTTTTCTATCAATGAAATAATCTTTCTATTTTCTACGCTACGATCAACTTTATTAACAAGATCTTTAAGTTCAGAATAGATTCTATACATATCCCTATCAAAAAGTACTCTATTTTTTCGTCCCCTTGTAAGGAAAGTTATCAAAACTATACTTAATGTTCCTATTGCTACACATGTGACCCTGACAAAAAATAATTCTTTATCCCAACCAATAAATAATCCAAAATACATTACCAGATATACATGTATAAAAAAAACACTAGTCGCATAATTTAAAAACATCGTATACACATATAGTGCTAAAGCAAAGCAACATAATCCTGCCACCAATGTAAAATTATGGGGTATATTTTTTTGAATTAGCAACAATACTACAGATCCTATTGAGGTACCCAATAATGAGAAAATAACAATCGCCTTAGCTCTTGTATAAACTACACTAGTACTTGTACTAGCTGCGACACTTACTACCGCAATGACTACCCAATATATTCTATCTCTAAAGCCATCGTCACCACTTAAACTAAATATTAAATAACAAACTATTAAACCTACTATAGATGCTACAAAAACCCTTATAGCTAATAATGTTGTATCAGAGAGTTTATCTATATACCTATCCTTAAATAAGATCATAGTATGCCTCTCTGATATTTTCCAAACCAATCAACATATCATCTAAAAACAATAAACTACTAAACAAAAGCTTCCTTTTTTGTTTATCATTTTGATATTTATAGATATAGTTCATTTCAAATTTATATTTCAGATGAGATATATCTTCTGACTTTTTTTCAAAAGTCTTAGCAGGCTTTTGTATGTATAACATCAAAATCATTGTATTTTTATAAATTTTCTCTAAGTCTTGTGATAGATTTTTTGCTTCTTCTTCTTCAAACCCTAAACGAACATAGTCAACTGTTAGTTTTTTATAGACTAATAAAAACTTAGATGTTAAACGATTAAAAACCACCAAGTTATGGCTTAAATATCGCCACTGTTCTTGACGGCTTTTTCTCAAGAACATCAAACCATGGTTTTTAAAAGAATTTATATTTTGGTATTTTAAATTACTTACTTCAACAATATTTGATTGAGTAAATCTCCTGTATTTTGCTTTTTCAAATGTATCAATATAGTTACGCACAAAATTTTTCAAAAACTCATTAAATACTTTACTAACATCATTAGCTTTCATTAGCTTGTAGTTTCTAATAATCACCAGATAAACAATCAAACCAATCAAAACAGCTGTAAGAGTAAAATGTAAATGATTATCTTTTTCCAACGGATAACGCACAAAACAGATACAAGTAATAACTACAATCATCATAGGAAATACAGTAAAAGCTTCGCCAAACCTTCTAAACCAAAATGCTATAAAAGCGACAAATACTATTAGCATAAAGTTAGTTTCAAAAAGAGGATGTACATATGGAGATATATTAACTATAACGATAGCTATAATCATATATAGGGCAAAGGCTAAACGTTTGGCTTGGATACTTCCTAATAGAATACTTCCAGCCAAATTAGCCATGAACAAGATAATTATAATAACAAGATTTTTGTCGATATCAAAAAATGCTGTAATAGCTAAAAATGAAAAAAGTATAATTGCAGATTTGATAGCTCCATCCTGAAATACCTTCATAGGATCTTGGTCAACATATTTATGATATATTTCACTGATGCTAAGCACTTATAAATCAACTTCAAGGACACTTAATATACTAAGAATTATATTGCAAAAGTTGCTTAATTAATATCATTAGAGTAGTTATTTTTGCTTCAAAATGTAGTAAAATTTAAGAGCATTTAAATAAAATACACATTTATATCTTTATGATTTATAACAACACTTATGATGTTATTGTTGTTGGTGGCGGTCATGCAGGCGTAGAAGCTGCTGCTGCTTCAGCACGTATAGGCGCAAAAACCTTATTACTCACTCACAATATTGACACAATTGGACAAATGTCTTGTAACCCTGCTATCGGTGGTATCGGTAAGGGTCATTTAGTTAAAGAGATAGATGCCATGGGTGGTATCATGGCAAAAGCCATCGATATGGCTGGTATACAGTTTAGAATTTTAAACTCTCGCAAAGGTCCAGCTGTAAGAGCGACAAGGGCTCAAGCTGATAGAGTTCTATATAAAAAGGCTATTAACTCTCTATTAAATGATCAAGAAAATTTAGATATTTTCCAAGATTCTGTAGATGATTTGGTCGTTGAGAATGATACGGTATGTGGCGCTATAACTAAAACAGGCATCACTTTCAAATCAAAAAAAGTTGTACTCACTGTAGGTACATTCTTAGGTGGTAAGATACATATTGGGCAAGTTTCAAAGGAAGGTGGTCGCGCAGGAGATCAACCATCAAATGCATTAGCTGCTCGCTTAAGAGCATTACCATTTAGAGTTGATAGACTTAAAACAGGTACTCCTCCACGTATAGACTGCCGAAGTGTCGATTTTAGCGTTATGGATGTACAACACGGTGATACTCCAACACCATATTTCTCATTTTTCTCGAAAGGAAAAATTGAGCATCCAAGACAAATACCTTGTCACATAACATACACCAACTCAAAGACTCATGAGATCATTACAAACAATCTTGACAAGTCAGCAATGTATAGTGGATTAATAGAAGGCATTGGTCCTCGTTACTGCCCATCTATTGAAGATAAAGTAGTTAGATTTGCTGAGAAAGATAGACATCAAATCTTTGTTGAACCCGAGGGCTTAAACAGTATTGAGCTATACCCTAATGGACTATCAACTAGCTTACCATTTGAAGTACAGTGTGAGTATATACGCTCAATTAAAGGCTTCGAAAATGCCTTTATTATGAGGCCTGGTTATGCAATCGAATATGACTTCTTTGATCCGAGAGATCTCAAACCTACTCTTGAGACCAAACATATCAAAAACTTATTTTTTGCAGGACAAATCAATGGTACTACAGGCTACGAGGAGGCAGGTGCTCAAGGCTTAGTAGCTGGAATAAATGCCGCCATCAGTATAGATAGTGATAAATCATGGTATCCAACGCGCTCAAATAGCTATATGGGTGTTTTGATAGATGATTTGATAACAAAAGGTACCAAAGAACCTTATCGTATGTTTACATCTCGTGCTGAATATAGACTTATATTGCGTGAAGATAATGCAGATTTAAGGCTATCAGACAAAGCATGCGAACTAGGGCTACTAAACAAGCAAGATCAAGAGTTTTTTATCAATAAAAAAACAGCTATAGATGAAAATATAGCTATAATGAAAAATACTTGGATAGGTCCTCAAACACAAAAAGCTCGTGATCTAGAAAAATTCCTAGACAAAAAAATGACTCGAGAAAGTACGCTTTTTGACTTACTAAAGCGTCCAGAACTAGACTATAAAAAATTACAACAAATTCCTGATACAAATTTAAAACTAGAAGATGAGTCTGTAATTGAACAGATAGAAATCTCTGCTAAATATTCAGGATATATCGAACGTCAAAGCAAAGATATAGCCAAAATATCAACGCTTGAATCAAAAACAATACCAGAAAGCTTTGACTATTCACAAGTGAAAGGACTTTCTAATGAAGTACTTCAAAAATTATCAGAACAAAAGCCAACTACCTTAGGTGAAGCATCTCGAATTCCTGGAGTAACTCCAGCAGCTGTGTCATTATTGACTATATACATGAAAAAAACTGGTTTTATAAAATAGGAAGTATTTATTATGATAAAAGACTTTTTTAAGATAGTGGTTTTAATAACATTAGCATCAGCACTTTTTTCATGTGCTACTAAGCAAAAATATATAGATCAGCAAAAGGCATGGATCGGTAAGAATATATACGCTTATACTCAAGAATTTGGTATGCCTAATAATGTGATTCAAGTCTCACCTGATCCTAATGTTGAGACTTATGTGTATGTGCGTAAGGCAGTTAATCCAAATACTCCTGCTTATGCTGGTAGCCCAATGAACAGCTTAATAATGGCAAATAGAAATCCTCATTTTGTTCAATTTGGAGCTTTAATGTGCACGACTTGGGTTTCATATAACAAAAATACTAAGCTGATTATAAATATAACATTCCGCGGTAACTACTGCGCGATTAACTAGCATCACACAGGAAAATTTAATGAATATTAAACAGACTTCAACACCCCTAGTTACAGGACTAGTATCTGCCTCAATATGCTTTAGTTTTGGTTTTTTTTCAAATGTTTTTAAATACAATGGATTAGAGTTTTTTTATGCCTATATAGCATTTTTAGTACTGCTATGCTATCCAATGAATCTAATTGCAATATATTTTCAAAAGGCCTATCCTGACTTAAATTCACACAATAAATTGGTCTATAAAATCACTGGCAGCTCCAAATTCAGGCCTATTAGCATATTATTAACTGGAACAATGATTATAATTGTTTCTCTTGTGATGTTTAATATGTCAACTTATGTTTTGGATTTTTTTGACAACATACCAGCCATAGATAGATTAAGTAACCAAAGCCTTCAGTTTAGCAATAACTTCCCAATATATACGTCTCTATTTGCTGTATTTATTATAATATTTTTGATGTTCATACTTGCTGATAAACAAAAATTAAACTTAAATGAAACACTAAAAACTACTGCTCACATATCCTTATATTTAGTCACTGTTCTGATGCTAATTGTAATATACACACCACAAGGAATAATTGGGCTAAAGGATTTTCTTTTCAACATAAATTATCAAAAAGTTGAGCAGCTGCGCTCGATGTTTGGACTAGCTCTAGTTTATGCAATACTAAGCAACTTTATCTCCATAGCATTTTATAAAAACATTATAAATATTGGTGACAATGATTTTGGTAAGTTAAAAACCAGTGCCTTTAAAAGTATATTCTACAATATAGTCTTTTCATTTATGATATGTATAACTATATATGCTATATTAGGTGACTATAGAAGTTATCTTCAACCTACAGAGAGTTTACAAATCACAACTATTTTCACAATAGTTAAAACAAACTATCCTATGTATTATCTACTACTTGAAGTAATATTTACAACTCTTAATCTTGTTGTTTTTGTTACATCACTCAAATATATTTTCCAAATTGGTAGCAAATTATATGCTAAATTACTAATCTTATTAGTTCCATTTATTATAACGACATTTTTTATAAAGTCCGGTATTGCTTATATTGATTTCTCAAATATGATTGCTCTACACATAGTAATTATTTTTATATTTCTTTTTGATGTATTTATTATAGGCTGGATTTATGATGCTCAAAAACTTAGTTATGAGATACTCAAAAACACAAATACCAAGCTATCGCCAATGTTCAATATAGGCCTAAGAATACTTATACCATTTATATGCATCATTATAGCTATTGGTTATATATTTCTCCCAATGTCTATCTTATGGCAATTCATAGCAGCTATTGCTTGTACTATAATATATATAGTAAAAGGAAGTATTTTTAGTAAAATATTTAACAAGAGAAAATTCTAAAATGTTTTTTAATAAAAAAAATAATCAAGATGAACTAAAGAAATTGGCTGCTATTGAAGCTGCTAAACACATAACTTCAGAAATAACTCTTGGAGTTGGTACTGGTAGTACTGTAGCATTTCTGATTAAAGAACTCGTAAATTATAAAGATAAAATAAAGTTTGTAGTTTCAAGCTCTGAAGATTCGACAAACAAACTTAAAGCATTAGGTTTTGATGTAGTAGATCTTAACTATGCTGGAGAAATTGATTTATATATTGATGGTGCTGATGAGTGTAATAACCATAAAGAGTTAATTAAAGGTGGTGGTGCTGCTCTTACACGTGAGAAAATATGTGTTGCAGCAGCAAAAAAATTCATTTGTATTATTGATGAATCTAAAAAAGTAAACACTCTAGGAGAGTTTCCTCTTCCTATAGAAGTTATCCCAATGGCTAGAAGCTATGTTGCTAGGGAGATAGTTAAGCTAGGTGGTCAACCTGTATATAGAGAACAAACAATTACTGATAATGGCAATATTATTCTAGATGTATATAACCTGAAAATAGACAACCCTCTAAAACTTGAAACCGAGTTAAATCAAATAACTGGTGTTGTGACTAATGGTATCTTTGCTCTTAAACCTGCTGACACGGTAATTATGGCTAAAAAAGATGGATGTATTGAGACCATATAACCTCATTTGCTATTCATAAAGGACCCAATTCAAATGATCTTCCTAGAAAAACAAAATGATAATGCAGAAACTTTAGCATATATTGGTCATGTTGATAATGTAATTCATGGTATTGTACCAGAAAAGCTAAAATACAGACGTTTTCTTGCTAGCGACTTTGATTATGGCTTTGAGCTAGGATCACCACAAAGCATTTATAATCTTGGTGAATGTATTTTGCTTAATAATATGATTTATTCATCAAGAACAGATGTTAGTAGATCAGAAAGAGACCCTCTAATGTGGGGGCCTGAATTTGTTACAACAGGTATATTTCTTATTCCCAAAAATACTCCTGTTAGCTATATAGCAAAATATTTCTCATTTGATACGGAAAGCACTCTTGCAGATATCTATAAACAAATTTATGCTCAACTTAAATCTCCTTTTGCAATTGTAGGATGTGTTCAATTTTCACAAGTAAATGCAGAAGCTATAACTAAAGCCCCCATAAATAGTGAAAATATCTTTGCTAATAGTCAAAATTATTATGATGAGAAAAAATATGAAGACACAGATGTAAACTTTGCTATTATGGGTGTAGTAAGCAATCCGGACGACAAGAAATTAGAGCAAATCAATCAAGAACTCTCATCTGTTTTATATCATAATCCTTTTGCAAATAAAAATAAGCTTTTAACTCACACACATGGACTGATGCTTAATAAATCAATAATTGATATTGAAAAAGTACATCCACGTAATGCCAAAGAAGTCTTACACATACAAGACCGATCATTAGTTCGTTATATCAAACTTAAAGTTTATAAAATAAAAGGACTTACTAAATACGCTTAGAATTATGAATAAATAAGCTAAGTACTTTTTTTTCGGTAGAAAATAAATTTAAAAATAAAAGGAAATAATGCTAAGATCAACAAGACTATAACTGCTATTATAAATTTGTAATCAAACAAATTATCCTGTCCCTGCTGATAACTCTTGAAATGAACTCCAAACCATACATATATAAATGTTATGGGAATAATGCCAATTAAAGTAGTCAAAAAGAAGATGCCATTTTTAACTTTTAAAATTCCTGCCAAAATATTTGGAACAAAGAAAGGAATTGGTAAAATTCTAGAAATCAACAATATAGACACAGGGTAATTTTCTACCAACAATTTAAATCTTGAAACGATCTTAAATCTTGGATTTGTCTTTACCTCTCCCCAATTATATTTAATAATCAAAAAAGCCAACATCGCTCCCAATGTGGCTGAGAATAAACAAATAAAAAACCCCAACATGAGCCCAAACAAGAGTCCAGCAAGTATTTTTAAAAATGGTTTAATTGGAACAGAAAAGAATACTGTTAAAATATATATACAAGCATAACTTAAAGACGCAAGTACTACATGACCATCTATATAAGAACTAGCATTATAGTATGCTAAATTTATCTTATCTATGTCAAGATATTTATAGCCATTAAAAATTAAAAACAAAAAAATCCCCAGACTTAAAAAAAAGACTAAAAAAAGCCTTTTAACAAGTAAGGGATTTATAAATTTCACAAGATTTTATAAAGAAAAAATTTGATTAGAATACTCAATTAAGCTAAAGCAGCTTTAGCTTTTACAACTACTGCAGCGAATGCATCTTTGTTATATACAGCAAGCTCAGCTAATGCTTTTCTATCTAACTCTACGCCAGCCTTGTTTAAACCGTTGATTAATTGGCTATAGCTAATATCGTGTTGTCTTGCAGCTGCATTGATACGAACAATCCAAAGCGATCTGAATGTTCTTTTCTTAACTTTGCGATCTCTGTAAGCATATTGACCTGCTTTAATTACAGCTTGTTTAGCTACTCTATATACTCTTGAACGAGCACCATAGTAACCTTTAGCTTGTTTTAACACCTTCTTGTGACGTGCGCGTGCTGTTACGCCTCTTTTTACTCTTGACATGTTTTAGTCTCCACTTTAAAAATTGATAAACAAACTTATGCGTAAGGCATTTGTTGAACTAAACTAGCAGTATCAACTTTAGCTACTTGATTCATACCTCTTAAATGACGCTTTCTCTTAGTTGTCATTTTAGTATTGATATGAGCACGATTTGCACAACGGTGCTTGAAACCACCTTTACCAGTCTTTTTAAAGCGCTTAGCAGCACCACTCTTAGTTTTTAACTTAGGCATTTTTAAATACTCCGCATTGTATTAATTGTTATTATTTTGATTTACTACTTTTTCTTTGGTCCTAAAACCATAATCATTTGACGACCTTCCATTTTAGGTTGGTGTTCCACCACACCGTACTCAGCCGCATCACTTGCCATACGCTGAAGCATTTGCATGCCTAGCTCATTATGTGACATTTCTCTGCCTCTGAATCTTAGTGTGACTTTTACTTTATCGCCTTTTTCAAGGAATTTTATCAGGTTGCGTAGTTTTACCTGGTAATCCCCTACATCAGTCACAGGTCTAAGTTTAATCTCTTTGATCTGTGTCTGCTTTTGGTTTTTTTTCGCTTGTGCTTTTTTCTTGCCTTGTTCAAACAAGAATTTACCGTAGTCCATCAGACGACAAACTGGCGGATTAGCATTTGCTACCATTTCAACCAAATCAACATTAGCCTCTTCAGCCAATGCTAAAGCTTCGCTGATAGATACAACACCTATTTGCTGACCATCAACACCAACTAGGCGCACCTCTTTAGCTTTAATTTGCTCATTTATAGGTGCTTTTTTATCCGTTGTTTTAATAACTTTTTTCCTCCACAGAAATTATTATTTTTTAGCTTCAATTTGTTCATTCAAGAAAGCACAAAAATCACCTATAGACATCTGTCCTAGATCTTCACCATTATGTTTTCTTACTGTAACAATCTCTTGCTCCTGCTCACTTTTACCAAGTATAACAAGGTAAGGCACACGCAAAAGAGTATGCTCACGTATTTTAAACCCTATTTTCTCATTTCTCAAGTCTAATTTTGCTCGAATACCATTTTTTTCTAGGGTTTCAAAGACTTTTTGGCAGTACTCATCTTGATGATTACTAATACCCATTACAGCAACTTGCACTGGAGTTAACCATAATGGCATATTTCCTGCATAATGCTCTATTAGCATACCAATAAATCTTTCTAAAGATCCTACAATAGCTCTGTGTAACATTACAGGGACCTGCTTATTACCATTCTTATCAATATACGTAGCTCCTAATCTATCAGGCATAGAAAAATCTAGCTGTATAGTGCCACATTGCCAACTTCTGCCTATAGCATCTTTTAGATGAAACTCAATCTTAGGTCCATAAAAAGCTCCTTCACCTGGTAGTAGCTCATACGCAACATTGTTAGCATCAAGAGCATTTTTAAGCATTTGCTCAGACTTATCCCAAGTCTCATCATTACCTATTCTATTCTCTGGTCTAAGTGCAATTTTGACAGTAAAATCATTAAAGCCAAAATCTTTGTATACCTCAAAACATTGTTTGACCATTAGGATTACTTCTTCTTCCACCTGTTCTGGAGCACAAAATATATGCCCATCATCTTGTGTAAAACTTCTAACCCTCATCAAACCATGTAAAGAACCAGAAGGTTCATTTCTATGCACTATACCAAACTCAGCCATTCTAATCGGTAGATCTCGGTAACTATGTAATTTAGTATTATAAACTTGTACACAAGTTGGACAATTCATCGGACGAATTGCAAAATCTCTATTTTCAGACTTTGTCGCAAACATATTTTCAGCATACTTTGAAGCATGTCCTGACTTTTCCCATAAACTAAAATCTGCTATCAATGGAGTACGAATTTCACCACAACCATATTTCTTGTTAGAAGCTCTCATATAATCTTCTACTTCACGCCAAATTCTCACACCATTATCATGCCAGAATGCAATTCCAGGCGAGTCTTCTTGAAAGTGAAATAGATCTAAAGCTTTGCCAATTTTTCTATGATCACGTTTCTCTGCTTCTTCTAACATATGCAAATATTGATCTAGATCTTCTTTAGTAGCCCAACAAGTACCATATATTCTTGTGAGCATTTCATTGTTAGAATCGCCTCTCCAGTACGCTCCGGCTAACTTCGTTAACTTAAATGCTTTAATAGCTGCTGTGCTTGGTACATGAGGACCACGACATAGATCACTAAAATCACCTTGAGTGTAAATCTTAATTTGTTGATCTGCTGGAATACTCTCAATTATATCAACCTTATAGTTTTCTCCTTGCGCTTTAAAGAATGCTATAGCCTCTTCTTTAGACACAACTTTATAACTTATAGAAATTCCCTTTTTAGCAATTTCTTTCATTCTCTTTTCTATGTTTGCTAAATCTGCTTCACCTATAGTCTCTTTAAATGAAAAATCATAGTAGAATCCATTGTCTATAACAGGCCCTATAGTTACTTCAGTATTTGGATATAGCTCTTTAACAGCGTTAGCTAAAAGATGAGCACATGAATGCCTTAAAATTTCTAGACCTTCTGTATCTTTTGTAGTTATAAGTCTTAACTCACAATCATGGTTTATAACATCTTTTGCATCAGATAATTTATTATCGATATAGGCACCGACTGTTATCTTAGCTAAGCTTGGAGAAATAGATTTTGCTATTTGTAAAGAATTAACACCACTTTCAAATTCTCGTATAGATCCATCAGGAAATTTAATATTTATCATACACACTAAGTCTTATTTATTTAATAAAGTTATCGAAATTTATACAGCGTATATTATATGTTATAGGCCATGTTATGTAAATTATTTATCATTTTAGGCACCATAATATTTAATCTCAAAATATATAAACACATTTTATATAAAAATATTATTAAAATAAAATATTCAATAAGATATAATTATCATCGAACATAAAATTTAATTACAAGTCAATAGATAATTTATAAAATCATAAAACATTAAAAAAATATTAAAACAAAGATGTATTTCCTCTCCATCATTATTAACAATACATAAAACAGCTGTATTTATTAAATTTTTGTAAACTAAAATTAATAATTTTACTATGTTTTGATTTTGTAGAAACAATTGATAGGATTGTAATTACAGGTATTAATTTTAACATCTGTTTTATTAAAAAATATAGATAAGGAGTCTTATCATGAAACTAAATAAAATCACTTTAGCTACTGGATTAATCTTATTAGCTAGTACCCAAGCATATTCACACGGTTATGTTGAAAGCCCTGCTTCTCGTGCCTTATTATGTAAAGAGGGAAAAAATAAAGATTGTGGCTCCAGAGCTCAATATGAACCGCAATCGATAGAACAAGTAGATGAACTATTTAACTTAGGTGCTTTAGATAATAATATTGGGAGTGCTGATGTTGCTGGTTTTGAAGCATTAGATGAACAACAACAAAGTCGTTGGGCAAAAACTGTTGTCCAGCCAGGACAGCCATTAAAAATTAAATGGCAATTTACTGCTAATCATAAAACTAAACATTTTAAATTCTATATAACCAAACCTAACTGGAACCCAGATAAATTACTTACTCGTGACAGTTTTGAAGAACAGCCGTTGAACTGTTATGATCCACAACCCACATGGATAGCACCTAACCAACCACCTCAAGATGGCTTAACGTTTACATGTACATTACCAAATAGATCAGGTTATCAAATCATAATGGCTGAATGGGATGTAGATGATACTAGAATGAGCTTTTATAATCTATTAGATTTAGATTTTATTAATGATAAACCTGCTGGTACTGTTATCCTACCAAATGGTGATATTACTGATCCTAATAATGGCTCAGAGGGATCCGGCATACCAGCATACGATGCTACTAAGTCATATCCAACTACGGGTACCAAAGTAGTATTTGAAAATAAGATATATCAAAATAAATGGTATGTAAATCCAGGTCAGCAACCAGGAGCTGAGCAATGGGGACCTTGGGAGTATATTAAAGATGCAGAACAGCAAGCTGCTCCTACAGATAAATTTCCAGTAGAAGCAACTAAATTTACTATAAACCCGTTGAATATCAAAGAAGGTGATAAGATCACGTTACAATTATTCAAAGATGGTACCATGTATGAATATCCTCTACTAACAGTTCCAAAAGCAATAAGTACAAACGACTTATTCATTGAACTAACTAATAAAATAAATACTCTTAGCTCCTCTGATTTAGATAATCAAATAATTGCTGGAGTTAAAAATAATAATAATGAGGTCGTTCCAAACGGTAACTCTCTTTATATTTATCAAAGCACTGATAAACCATATAGCCAAATTAGTTTTTACTATCAGCAAGCTAGTCAAAATATTAAAAACGAGCTACACCTAATGGACTTTAAAAGTGAACACTCTATCGACTCTGATGGTAAGCTGTATATTAATGCTAAAATAATGTCCCATAGCTCAGCTAATGCCAAAGTATCTGTTGTACTACAAGATGGAAATGGTAATCAAGTTTATAGGAAATCTGATATAGAAATAGCTCCTATGGATACATATGACTTGGCATTACAGCTTGAGAATATCAAAGCTGGAGACTATAAACTTATCATATCTAGTGAAATTACCGGAGCAGAAGCTTGGCAGAAAGATCTAAATATTAAAATATCTAACTCAACACAAGATCCTGATAATCCGCCGGTTGTTGATAAAGATATAAATGTAACAATTAATGCCAATACCCCTTTCTATCAAGTCAACTCAGATGATACTGTAACAGCAAGAGCTTGGTCTAGTAGCTTGGGTGATGTTAACCTAGCAAACAATCAAATAACTATCATACCGTGGAGTAAGACTACTACTGCTAAAGGAAATGATAGTTCAGCGTATGTAAAATGTCCTTTACCTACAAATAACCAGACAAGTGTTACATATTTAGTCAGTGGTGACCTAAATAGTATAAATTGTGTAATAAAATAATTTTCTTTTATAATTTCTTATTTATCTAACTACATTTATTAAATTAATCTAAGTATATTTTAGATTAACCGTATATCTCTTGTAACTATAATCTAATTTGGTAACTTGATTATATTAACCTGATTATCATAGTTCACTAGACCAAAATCAAAGTATCAATCTATTTAAGCTTAAAAAAGCTATTACAACATACTCGATAACTCTTTTAAGATAAATTTAGTTATTTGAATTATCTAAATCATCACGATATATTACATGCATTGTCGCTAACGCGTTATTTGTATTATAGAGTCCTTGATATGCATTCATCTTTGCATCACATTTATTATTGTATTTTTTATTACATATATCTAAATAATAAAGACAAAAATCTAATGATATCTTAGTATGAGTTTCATATTCTATACCTTTTTTGGGATTGTATATTTTACAGTAATTAAGGTATTTATCACTAGCATAACTAGATAATGAAAAGAGAAACAAAAATACGAATAAAAAGTTTTTATTCAACATGACCCCTATAATCTTCCGGTGTTAATAATTCTTTTATTTCTTCTTTTTGGCTTACTTTAATATCAAATAACCACCCTTTTGTATAACATGATTGATTGATCAGTTTTGGATTGTCTATTAGTTCTTTATTTACGCTTACAATTTTTCCAGATAATGGTGCGTAAATATCAGAAGCTGTTTTTACAGACTCAATCACACAAATCTCATCTTCTTTGACATATTCATGATCTAATTTGGGTAAATCAACATAAACGATTTCTCCAAATTCATTCTGAGAATAATCATCTATACCTACTCTTGCTATATCACCTTTAATTTCAACCCATAAATTAGAATCTGTATATAAGTAATTTTGATTTATTTCAGCCATAATTCCTCTTCGACAAAACATGTTTATTTTTAGCTAATAGATGATAATAACATAAAAATCCTTTAAAATTAATTTGTTAAATCAAAAGTTAATACGTAGATATTTATGAACTTAAAAGATAAAAATATAATTATTACTGCTGGTGGTACAGGTGGACATATCTACCCTGCACTTGCAGTTGCTGAAATGCTAAGAGAGAATAATGCTAATGTCACGTGGGTTGGTACTCCTAATAGCATGGAAGCCAACATTGTACCTGAATATTTTAATATGCAATATATTAAATCTTCTGGTGTTAGAGGCAAAGGGCTTAAGAGGAAAGTAGCATTCCCATTTACACTTATATCAAGTACACTAAAAGCGCGTAAGATACTCAAAAAACTAAAAATTGACTTAGTCATAGGCTTTGGTGGTTATGTATCTGGACCTATATGTCTTGCTGCTGTTCAAAAGGATATACCTATAATAATCCATGAGCAAAATGCCAAAATAGGCTTAACAAACAGAATATTAGCCAAACTGGCTACCAAAGTATGCCTAGCATTTGATGTAGAAGATATACAAAAGAGACTTAGTCCTAAGCAATTAGCTAAAACACAGGTTGTAGGAAATCCCATCAGAAAAGATATTATAGCTCTTAATGATAAAACAAAGAATATAACCGAGAATGGTGAATTAAAACTTCTTGTCTTAGGAGGTAGCCAAGGAGCTAAAAGTATAAACAATATTATCCCTGATCTTATTATCGAAGCTAATAAACAAGGGATAAATCTAAAAGTATGGCATCAAACAGGCAAGCTTTCTTTTGAAGAAACTAAAAATAAATATAATCAAGTACCCTCAACACATATCAAAGATATATCAGCGTATATTACTGATATGACAAATGCTTATGAATGGGCTGACATACTAATTTGTCGAGCAGGAGCTCTAACGGTATCAGAATCAGCCATAGCAGGAGTTCCTGCAATATTTATACCATTACCATCAGCTGTAGATGATCATCAATTTTTTAACGCACAAAATATGGTAAAAAATAATGCTGGATTTTGTATTAGACAAGATCAAATGACTTTGCAGAATTTAATAGATATAATTAAGCCTCTTTATGAAGATAGAGACAAACTTAAAGAAATATCACAAAAAGCAAAAAATACATTGATAAAAGACTCTAGTGAACAGATATTAAAAGCTGTAGAACAAATTTTGAACAAAAAATAAGGATTTAGAAATGAACTTTGATATGTCAAAGCTAATGCAACAAGCGCAAAAAATGCAAGAACAAATGAAAAAAGCTCAACAAGAGCGTGAAAATATGGAAGCAATAGGCGAGTCTGGAGCTGGACTTGTCAGCGTAACAATGACTGGCAAATATGATGTCAAAAAAGTTACTATAGATGATTCTCTAATGTCAGAAGATAAAGAAATGCTAGAAGATTTAATCGCTGCAGCTGTAAATAGCGCGGTTAAAAAAGTAGAAGATAGCTCATCCTCTACGGATATTAGTAAAATGGCGAAAGAGGCTGGCATTGACTTACCTAATGGATTTAACTTTCCTTTTAAATAATGAACAATCAAATTTTCTCTCCCAAAATTACTGCTGTAATAGAATCTTTGCGTAAATTACCAACTATTGGTAAAAAATCGTCTCAAAGACTTGCATTATATTTACTTGATAAATCTCCAGAAACTGCTATTACAATTGCTAACTCTCTGTTAGATGCAGCTGAGAATATCAAAAAATGTAAACATTGCCAATCTCTTACTGAAAAAGATGTTTGTGATATCTGTAGTAGCCAAAATAGAGATGAATCTAAATTATGCATAATTGAAAGTATGCTTGATTTGGTCGCTATTGAAGAAGCAGGTTTTTTCAAAGGAAAATACTTCGTACTTAATGGCAGAATATCTCCGCTTGACGGTATAGGACCCAATGAACTAAAACTTGATATTTTAGAGCAAATAATTATAAACAGAGAAATAAGTGAGATTATATTAGCTATCAGTCCTACCGTAGAAGGAGAAACCACCGCTCACTTTATTTCTCAAATGATTGGTAAGGATATAAAAATCTCTAGAATCGGCTTTGGAGTTCCTTTTGGTGGTGAATTAGAATATTTAGATCAACAAACATTAATTCACGCTTTTAATGCTAGAACTAATATCAAATAATTTATTTATTTAATATTCTTTCGATATCAACACAAACATCTATTTTTCTGACTAAGCGAATTAATAAGTATAGCTCTCTTCTATTTCTAACTACTACAACACAAGCAAGTTTTGCATGTTTATTATCTACAAACATCATATCAAAACTTCTGATATTAACCCCCTCTCTTGCAAAGGTAGCTGTTATCTTAGCAATTGCACCTGGAATGTTTTTGAGCATAATAGACAATCTAGCTCTAAAACTAGGATCATCATCAGCATTTGTAAACCAATCAGCATTGATCTGTTTAATTTTTCCATCTTTAATTTTAGAGTACAGCTCATTACAACTTTTTCTATGAACCTCAACGTTCCCTTCTTCATTAACGATGCCAATTATTTCATCATTCGGCAATGGCAAGCAACAGTCTGCTATACGTGAATCATCTCCATAACGGATTTGAATTTTAGCCATTGCCGATTTCTTATACGCACTACGCATATCATTAAAATGCTTAACAATAAAATCAATGAAGTTGTTAGGATCAATTAAACCAAGCCCAGTATCCAAATAGAAACGATTTATGGTATCTATACCTTCATAGTTAAATAAAGCTCCATCAACAATCTCATTCGGAACTTCTTTTAAATCCACACCAAGCAGCCTGAGTTCTCCCTCTACAATATCCTTACCTCTAATATAGTCAATATTTCTATATTGTTGCTTCAAGAAGTCTTTGATAGCGGATTTTGCCCTACTGGTCTCGGCAAACTCTAACCAAGCCGGATTAGGATCTGCAACTGCAGAGGTAATAATTTCGACATTATCACCTTGTTTTAGGCGATAATTAAGTGGTACTGGCTTTCTATTGACTTTAGCAGATATACACTTATTACCAATATCAGTGTGAATAAAATAAGCAAAATCTATACATGTCGAATTAACAGGTAGTTCGACAATATCACCTTGAGGGGTAAATACAAATACATCATTACTAAATATATCTGATTTAACATTTTCTAAAAACTCTACCGAACTAGCAGTATATACGTTTATATCTGATATTTTTTTGAGCCATCTTTGCAGCGCTTTGTCAGTTTTTTCACCAATTTTGTAACTCCAATGAGCCGCAATACCGTATTCTGCTTGGCAATCCATATGATCTGTTTTTATCTGTATTTCTAAAGGAATATTATATGGACCTAAAACTACTGTATGAATAGAGCGATAACCATTTGCCTTTGGTGTTGCAATATAATCTTTGAATCTTTGAGGAATAGGCTTATACAATTCATGAACTTTACCAAGAGCGATATAGCAATCAATACGATTTGGGACAATAACTTTATAAGCATACATATCCATAATCTCATCAAATGAGATGCCTTTCTTACGCATTTTATTATAAATACTATATAAAGTTTTCTTACGTGCTTTGACACCATCGTTAATAACAATACCACCTAACTTATCAGTCAAAGCATCTTTAACCTGCTGAAAGACTTTTTCTTTATTTTTCTCTACTTTCTTAACTTTTTCTTCAAGAATATGATATCGATAAGGATTCATTCCTTCAAACGCAAGAGTCTCTAATTGCTCTTTGAGAGTATTGATACCTAGCCTATGAGCTAAGGGAGCAAAGACATCTAAAGTTTCTTTAGATATCCTACGTTTTTTCTCTGGCTTTAGAGGAGCTAAGGTTCGCATATTATGCAATCTATCGGCTAGCTTAATGAAAATCACTCGTACATCTTTGGTCACAGAAAGTAGCATTTTTCGGAAGTTTTCTGCTTGCTGTTCTATTTTATTTTTATGTCTAATCTGTGTAAGCTTAGTCACACCTTCAACTAGTTCTGCTACCTTATCACCAAAAAGAGTAGCGATATCTTCTGCTGTATGATCAGTGTCCTCAACTACATCATGTAATAAAGCCGCTATAATGGTATCAACATCCATATGAAGCTCTGCTAATATACAAGCTACAGCAACAGGATGTGTGAAGTATGGCTCACCTGAGCTTCTAACTTGAGTCTCATGAGCATCCGCACCAAATATAAATGCTTTAGCTATCTTAAGTCTTTCCTCAGCAGGTAAGTACTTAGAAATCAACTGATTTAAACTATAAAAACAAAACATATTTAATTAATATTTTTTACTAATATTTAATTAAATAATAAATTGAATTAAAGACCAAAGCAATTTATAACTACTTTGATTTGAAAGAAATTAGATATTTTCTTGAAATAAATGCCATAAATACTATCAACGCAATATCTATGATAAGCAATGCTGCTGCTAGAGCTGTATTATACTTCTTCTGAGAGAAAACTGCACCTTGTCCAGGTGGTACAACTGTTATAGGATTATAAGTCATACCATATGTTTTGATAATACTAGAGTTTATATCTCTTACATTTACTACAGGAATATCTTCTTTCAAAAAGTTAACTGCAACAGAATTTACAGTACTATATTCTGGAGGCAGTTTAGAAGTAACACCTGTAGGAAAACTATGTATTTTCAGAACTTGATCATTAGAAGCTACATTAGTTGCTTTTTTATCAGTTTTTGACTTCTTGTCTGATTCTTCAAACTTAACTGTCGGTTGCTTCAAACCAATAGAAGCCATATTACCACCTACATTTATGTAAGCTTTTATACTATCATTACCAGCAGCCTCTTTGTACATCTCTAGACGTTTTGCTACAGAAGTATTTGTAGAATCTTTATATGGAATGTTGATTACTTTGAAGTTATTTCTTTTAATAGCATCGTTTAATTTAAGTATAGCTCCTGGAGTCATTCCATAACCATTATCATGAGATCCACCTAGAGTAATCCCTAAAACATCAAAATCAAATATTCCTTTCTCAACTAAGTTTCTGTATATATCAGGCCATGTAAATCCTGGTCTATTTGCACCAAATTGTGATGCGCCTGCTGAAAATATAATCAAAGGTTTAAGCTTCAGTGTTTTGATAGCTGATAGCATAGCTATATCTAATGCTGGGTAAGATCCAGTCTCTTGTACAGCAACAGTATCACCCTCTTGAAGATTAAGCTGACTTAACCATTGAACAAAAATAGCCGCCATATTTGGATTTACTGAAGATCTTTTTGCATATAAGTCACCAGAATCTGTAGTTATCTCAGTCATCGATAAACCTATTAATCCAGTACAAGATACATCACCCATTGATTTACATAAATAACCTTTTGACATAAAGTATCGTTGTGTTAGATCAAACGCTTTTTCTGTTAACTCTGCCGCTTGTAGCTTTTGAGTATAACCCTTAGTTTCGACAACTAGATTTTTCTCAACTATATATAAAGATATAATCATAAAAGCACTTAAGAACAATATGATATATCTAGATAAAAATTTACGGTGCCAATACATCGTTTTCATATTATATTCCTACTATTTGAGGTCCAATCAAAACTATTAGTAACAAACGTATAATAATAGAGGCGATTAATAAAGATCCTATTGTTTCTATAAGACCTTGTCTATCTATTGATAAAGTTATAAGTCCTGGAATAATATATCCAATGACCTGAATCTGGTTAGAGTAAAAGCTTGTAGTTAAGTATTGTGAAAACAACATGTTACAAACTGTACCTAGTATAAATGATAAAAGAACTGTAATAGCTATCCTTCTTCTACCATAGATAATCATAAATTTTGACATAAACCTAACTATACCAAATATTATGATCGAAATAATAATAGTTACTATAACTCTATCAGGAGCACCCATCTCTAGCGCAAAATAACCGGGCACAACCATACCACCAGTAGATAATCCTAACAGTGATACAAAAACCAAACCAACAATAAGACCAATACCTATCGAGAGCGTTAATGGATCCATACTTTCTCCTATTTATTTAAAAACTATAAACCATGTTTTTGTTTGTGACTCTGATCACAGTAATCAACTAAGCTCATACCAATATCTTTAATATTACCAACACCTACCAGCATATATGTATTAGCCGGTTGAGTGAGATTAATTTTTTCTAGAATCTCTAGTGGCTCCATATCTTCACACACTATTACTTGAGCTGGCTTAATACCCAAAGATTTAGAGTATTTTTTGTAAAAAGACACAAACACATCTGTGCCTGTACCAATAAGAGTTACCAAATCAGGCTTCTCCCAGTTTAATATAGCCTCTGCGATCTGCTTAGATCTATCTTCTCTATCATCTCTACAATTAACAACTAATACTTTTTTATCACAATACTGATATTTGCTGTATAGCTTATCCCATAGCATTTTCGTTGATACAGGATCATTTGCAGCAAAAGCATTAGCAAAATTCATCTCAGAGTTATTAATATCAAAATTATACTCTGTCATAGCACCTGGATCAGGAGTTGCCTCCCACATACCTTTAAGAGCGACATCTCTTGGGATTCCAAGATCATCAGTCACTTTTAGAGCTAGAGCAACATTGATCTTAAATTCAGAATATACAAATTTATTAATTTCATCATCAGAAACCAATTCAGCATCAGCTGCTGTAGCTACAATAAGCTCAGTTTCTCTATCTTTACAAGCATATTCAAAGAAATCAATATGTGTATCTTCTGCTGTGAAATACTTAGATTTTACAGGAACTGTACCTGCCAATGCCTTGGCAACATCTCGCTCTGTTGGTCCCATGACATCTAAATGATCTGGACGAGCATTAGTTAAGACACCATGAGTTGCTTTAATCAATTTTAATTCACATAATGATTGAAGCAGTGGTTGAAGTGCCATACATTCAATTATTATAGCATCTGCTTTCGCGCGTCTTGCTTTGAACATTATTTTAACCTGCTCAGCGATATTGCTAAAACCAATTCTGAAAACAGGTGTTTCTGTTCCATCTACGTCAATATATCTAGCTAATGTACCAGTGGTTTTTGCTACGGTCCTATAACCTCCAGCTCTAACACCAGCAGCAATTAATCTTGCGACACTTGATTTACCTCTAGTACCATTTACATGAATTCTAATAGGAATACTTTTGATACTAGTATTATGTACAATATTTTCTATTATCAAATATAAACACAAAATTATAAACACTATTATGATTAACCAAAAATCCAAAACAGCCACCTCGTGAATAACAAAAATCGCATATAATTATAACACCCATATTATTAAATATATACAGTGACTATATTAAACTTAGTTTTATTTAGACATCTACATATCTTGTCTCAGGCATAAAATATACTATAGGAATCATAATAATAGAAGCTACTACTAAGAGCCATGCTGGTGCTAGTAGACTACCTGTAGATACAACTAATGATGTAGCCACAAATGGTATAGTACCTCCAAAAAAAGAATTACCAATATTATAACTCAATCCATTTCCACTATAGCGATAACGTGTATTAAAAAGTTCTGGAGCAGCAGCACCATAAGCTCCCCATATAGCCATCAAAGGCACACATAGAACAACCATCGCAAGGATAAGTGACGCAATGCCCATTCCCATAATCATAAAACTAGGATATGAAAAAATCAGATAAATAATAATAGAGAACTTTATTAATGGTTTTCTACCTAGGCAATCACTTAAATATCCCCACAAAGGTGCAGAGAAAGAAAAAATCAAACTAAATATAGTCACTATTGCTAAAGAAAAAAACTCTGAATAATTAAGCTCAACAAAGTAACTACTCAAATATGAAAGTACTAAGTAATACATGATATTCGCATATGCCGATAAAGCGATCGCAAAAAACAAAGGTTTTTTTTGTATGCTAAACATTTCTCTTACTGGCTTTACCGATACATCTCCTTGAGCTTCAAGCTGTTCAAAAGAATAACTCTCAGGTATTAGCATCCTCATTACTAAAGCAAGTAAAGCAAGCATAAGACCAATTATATAGCCGATCCTCCACCCCCATAAGTCAAGAACCTCTTGACTAAAAATACCAAATAAGATCATTGCAACTAGTGATGCTAAAAAAACACCCGTACCTGAAGACATAGTAGCAAAACTTGCAATAAACCCTCTTCGATCTGGTTTTGTAGACTCAATCATAAAAACCATGACTCCACCATATGATCCTCCGATAGAGAATCCTTGAAGTAATCTCATCAAAACTAGTATAGCAGGAGCTAACATTCCAATAGTCTGATATGTCGGGAGAATAGCAATTACAAACATTGGCAATATCATCATGACTACAGAGATTATCAGTGCTTTCTTACGACCAAACCGATCACCAAAACTACCCATAATAACACTGCCAATTGGCCCCATGAAAAATCCTGCGGCAAAAACCCCAAAAGTCATTAATATAGCAGTATATTTACTAAAATCTGGAAAAAACACGCTAGCAATAACAGGTGTTAGATATGCGAAAAGCATAAAATCATACCATTCAACAATGGTACTTGCTGAAGCAAAAAAAACGTGCCTTTTTGAAAAACGATTCATTTATTATAAAAATTTATATAGCTGAGAATTATACTTTATATTTAAAAATAAGATATTTCAATCGCAAAGATTGAATTAAAAATAATGATTACACAATAAAAGAATAAATGAAAAATCTAGTGGTGCGGACGGGGAGACTCGAACTCCCACGGTTGCCCGCTGGAACCTAAATCCAGTGCGTCTACCAATTTCGCCACGTCCGCAATATTCTGGGGTGATTGATGGGACTTGAACCCACGACAACCGGAATCACAATCCGGGGCTCTACCAACTGAGCTACAACCACCATTACAAATTGCTATTTCAACAATGTAATGGCACGTCTGGCAGGATTCGAACCTGCTACCCTCGGCTTAGAAGGCCGATGCTCTATCCAGATGAGCTACAGACGCATCAAAAATGGTCGGAGCAGAGGGATTTGAACCCCCGACCCTCTGGTCCCAAACCAGATGCGCTACCAAACTGCGCTATGCTCCGACAATTTCTAAATTAATGGTGGCCTGAGGCGGAATCGAACCACCGACACGAGGATTTTCAATCCTCTGCTCTACCGACTGAGCTATCAGGCCAATGACAGGTATTATACATACACCTATATGCTTAAGTCAACACTTTTATAAGTATTTTATTACATTTTTTCATCATAAAAAGTTTTTATATTTTTACCATCTGCATAAGCATACAATGTCTGTGCTACAGAAGTAGATCCGGAACAAATATTGCCCTGCTTATCAATAGCTATAAGACCTACATAATCACCATGAACATCGCTCTCGGCAATAGATTTATCTACTGCTTGTGATAATGACATTCCATCTTTGACTCTAGTTGCTATTTTTGCTGCTACTGCTTGGTTGATGATATGCTCACCAATACCCGTGCATGATATACCCATAGATTCATTGGCAAAATTACCAGCGACAGTTGGACTATCACCTACCCTACCAGGATATTCAAAGCCTGCTCCTCCAGTTGAAGTAACTGCACAGATTTTACCCTTAGAATCTAGAGCAACAACCCCTATTGTTCCTGTATAGCCTTTTTTTAGTTGTAAGTACTCTTGATATCTTTTTTCAGTCATTGGGTTATATGTTGGTAGACCCATCACATCATGAGCAAATGTAGTAGCTTGATCTCCAGCCAAAACACTATGATGTTGTTGCATCAGTCTATTTGCAACAACTATAGGATTCTTTATATTCTGAATATTTATTACACCTGCAAACTTTTGTTTTTGGCTATCGATTATAGATGCTGACATTCTGATTTGTCCATCTTGTTGAACTCTTGAACCTGTACCAGCATTGAATATCTCATCATCCTCAAGAAGTTTTGCTGTGAAAACTGCTGCCTCGTTTGCATCATCAATATCTTTTAGATAGTTATAAGCTTTTTGAATAATTGGTAATAAATGTTGATGATAGTCGCCAAATGATGTGTTTTTATCCTCTCTAGCTCCACATCCGCCATGAATTATAATCTTTTGCATAACAGCTCCAATTTCAAATTAATATTGTATATATAAATATGATTATATCTAAGATACTCAAAATCTCATACAACAAATACAATTGAAACCGATTAAATAATTAAGATGTAAACAGATGAAATGAGGAAAAATATTAGAACTCTACTAGACAAGTATTAAGATCAAATTTTTGCCCTTCTAAAAGCATATGCATACGAATATCAACTAAACTAATTGGAGCATTATTACGAGCATTATGCAATGATGAATGCTTAAGGTGAGAGAAGTCTATAATAGTTACCATACCTGAACCAACAACCTCTATCACATTTTCAGAATTTAGTAATGCTGATGTATCCTCATCAATACCAACACCGACCATATAAGGGTTGTAGGATAACGCTGCTAAAAGTCTACCAAGTCTATCTCTTTGAGAAAAATGCTGATCTACTAGTAATTTGTTAGTTAAACCCAGCCCAGGAGCAAGATTAACCATATTACATCTAGGCATAAGACCTGCTTGACCACCAGCAATCATAAAGCCTGAGATAAAAGCAGCTCCTGCTGATGTACCTGCAACATTGACACCTTTTGCATTCAATCTACGAATAAGTTGCGCTATAGGAGTACCACCAAGAGTAGTAGAAAGTAAAAGCTGATTACCACCAGTCATAAAGATACCTGTACTTTGAGCAAGTAGATCCTGATAATCTTTGTTAGTAGTCGCATCTAAGCGAGTTTCTATCTTTAGATTATAGACATCTTTGACTCCCATTTTAGAGAAAATATCAACATAGATATCTCCTGTATCTGGTAACTTTGATGCTGTAGGAATAACAGCTATTTTTGCTTCACTTCCACCTGAAAGCTCAACAAATTTTTCTAATACCGTAGGGCTTGCAAATTTATCCTCTCCACCACCGATTGGCATAATATATCCGCGGTGATCTTTTTTCACTGGCTTAGACGGCATCTTGGAAATCTCCTTTATAAATTATATAAAAATTGTGCGTAATAATATTTTGTTAAAATAATACTAATTAATTAAACATATTTCTATAAAAAAGGTTTATTTTTAGCATATAAATTGATATGCAGTTAATATTATTTACCCTTATAGCAATTGATGATATGCTATGGCATAAATATTATTACTTAAATTAGCTATCTTAAGATGAAAAATATCAAAGCTCTGACAATTGGTGGCGCAACTCTTGACACTATCATAGAATATGAAGAAATGTTCACTATGAATATGCAAAAAAAAGATACTACCCAATCTTTTATGCTACTTGAAGAAGGTGCAAAAATTGAAGTAACTGAACAAAAATCATTTTCTGGTGGTGGTGCAACTAATGCTGCTGTTTCTTTCAAAAAACAGGACATTGACGTTAGTTTCTTTGGCAAAATTGGTAAAGATATCGCTGGTGAACAGATAAGCAATGAGCTTAAAGATCTTGGAATTGATATCTCTAATATTCGCTACTCTGATAGATATGGCACAGCAACATCTTACGTAGTACCAACACTAAGTGGGGATAGAACAATTTTTGCATACAGAGGCGCAAACAAAGATATCCTACAAGATGATTTGCCTTCTAAAGCAATTATAGCGAGTGACTTTATTTATATTACATCTTTGAGTAAATCTTCAGCTGCTAGACTACCTGAAATAGTAAAATTAGCGGCGGATAACAATACAAAAGTAGCCATCAATCCAGGTTCTAGCCAACTTAGTGTTGGAGAAAGTTTTATAAAAGATTCAATGTTTGGTATAGATATTCTTGTGTTAAATTTTCAAGAAGCTCAAAAGCTAATGTTATCGTTATTATCATCTAATGATAAAGATATTGTAGAATCTAAAGATAGACTTGAAACCCCTCTTGATGAAGGAAAAAGTGATTTCCTAAACGCTACTTTCAGATTGAAGGATTTCTTTAAAATTTGTTTAGATTTAGGTGTAAGAATAATCGTAGTGACAGATGGTGCTAATGGTGTATATGCAGCTTCTAAAGATAAAATATATCATAGTGAGTCTTTGAGAATTAACAATGTTGTCAATACTCTTGGTGCAGGTGATGCATTTAGCTCAACATTCTGTGCAAATATTTACAAAGGTAAACCTATAGAAGAAGCTATTAAATATGCTCTGATTAATTCTAGTCATGTGATACAGCATTCTGATGCAAAATCTGGTCTACAAACATCTGAAAGTCTTGAAAGAATAAAGTCAAAAATGAACTGTGGGTTGGATAAAAAAATTACTGTTACTTCTTGGTAACTTAATTTTGAAGCTATTGTCTTCACCTACTTCCATTTCACTACGTCATTCCCATGAAGATAGAAATCTCATAAATCATAACCACAAGCTTAAAGATATCCGCCTGCGCGGGGTATAACTATAAATTTTTGTAATTCTCTCGTATGAGCAAATCTCTAAACATACGTCCTATCTAGGAGATCCTGAATTAAATTCAGGATGACGGTATCATTTATTGTTATCTCCTAGCTAAATAATCACCCTCAAAAAATGACTCAACATCTTCAACATAATAATCAATCTCTTGATTATCATAAAAATTAGCCTCTGACTTATGATCATCTGCATGGACTAATACAGTTTGCATACCTAAATGCTTTGCTGGTACTAAATTATGTGAAGAATCTTCAAAGAAAATTGCATTGGTAAAATCAATATCAAACTTGTCTCTACCTACCTCAAAATATTTAGTCTTTGGTTTAGAAATTAAGCCAGTATCTTCTATGGTTAAGATACCATCAAAACTATCATCTAGACCTAACTGTTTTAAAACCCTATAAGTATGAAAATTAGAAGCATTAGTAAAAATATAAGTACGATTATTTTTTCTTAAATCATTAATATGTTTATTTAATTTCTCATTTGGCTTGAAGTGACTGATCTCAATATCATCAATATAATCAAGAAATTCTTTGGGTTCGATATTATGATAACGCATCATGCCAAGCATAGTTGAACCAAACTCATAATATAGCTCATCACGAATTGTATTAGCTTTGTCGGTATCTGAAATATTTAGTTTTAGTTTGATATAATCACTCATTCTCGCCATCTGTGCATCAAATAAGCCGTTATTATATGGATAAAGTGTGTTATCCAAGTCAAATATGTAGGTTTTCATTTCATTCCTTAAAATTTTCTATAATAAATTAAGCTTTTTAAGCTCATCTTGAACAATACTTGCTGTCTTATCCCAATTAAAATCTTTCGCTCTATCTAGAGATTTATTTACTTTCTCAGCATACATTTTTTTATCATCTACAATCTGGTGCATCTGCTTAATTAACTCATTAGCACAATAAGGATCAAAATATAAACCAGCATCTAATGCTATTTCCTGTAAAACTTCTATTTTAGAGGCTAGAACAGGAGTTCCACAAGCCATAGACTCGACTAAAGGTAAACCAAATCCTTCTTCAAAAGAAGGTAGTATGGTTGCTGTTGCTGATTGATAATATTTAGCTAAAACTTCATCAGCAGCATCTAATCCTATAGTTTGTATCTTCGAGAGGCAAATATTATACTTCTGAGCATAGTCTCGCAAGTTATGATCCATCTCTCCTGAGAATACTAAATTATACTCATCATAATAATTAAAATCTTTAAATGCCTTAAATATTATCTTAATATTCTTATGAGTACGTCTATTACCAATATATAAAAAATATTTTTGTTTAACTATAGTCGGGTTGTAATCAAAAGCCAATGAGATTCCATTATAAGCAACTGCAATTTTATTACTGTTGATACCTGACCATGCTAGTATTTGATTTTTTGAAAAGTTTGAAACTGTCATAATTTTGACATTTTCTCTCTTAATAATCGGCTTTAGTATTTTTTCAAAATAAAGTTTTTTTATAAAGCTGCTCTCATATTTAGATGTAACCGGTATAAGATCATGTATTGTTATAAGTAGTGGTTTATCTGTTTTCAAAAATATTGATAATGGAACATTCGCAGCAAAAGTATAATATCCCAAGACATCTTTTTTTCTAACCAAAAAACTTAAATAAAATAAATCTTTTAGTGAAAATGGTTTTATATACTTGGAAGTAGCGATAAAGTTCTGGGGTAAATATCTAATTATTTCAGTACCATATCTACCTATTCCATGCTTTCCCTTCCAACGAGTATCTATTAATAATTTTGGCATAGTTAATTTTTAGTAATTCTTTTTGCATTTAACGTTTTTCTTAGCTTTTTCATAAAAAGATATATTCTCGCGATGAGATTAGGAAAGTAAAAAAATAATACATACTTAATGCTAATTTTTATATTCTTTTTTCTCGCTGCTCTATAATAAATTTTATATAAATAAAGTAACTTGTCTATATTACTATTATCATGGCTATTAGTAGCATAATGACCTAATGCAGGCCTTAGAATTGCTTCAAATATTAGTTTTTCTAACTCAGGGTATTTCGCTAAAAGTCTTTTATGCCTAACTTGATATACTTTTTTGAAGCTTTTTAAATGATTACTATTGAATTCTTTATACATTGTTTCTGAATGACTATCACCTCTAGAAAAATAGAAATATTTCACTAATGAACTCTTAACAACCTTATTTGCTAGATCATAAATTTTAGAGAATATCTCTACATCTTCAAAGACTATATTTTCTTGGAACTTTAGGTTTGATAAAAATTTAGAAGATACTAAACTTGCGCATGCTATTAAAAAAATATTACCTTGTAAGTATCCCTTAACAATATTTATCCCTTGATAAATAGTTTCGACAGGCTCTACACTGTTTGTACTACCATAATAATAATTATTGTCACAACGTACAAAAGATACTAAAGAAATATCTGCATCATACTTTTTTATATTGGTATAAAGAGTTTCTATATAATCTAAAGATACCCAATCATCACTATCCACAAAAGCTACATATTCACCTCTAAAAATTTCTAAACCAATATTCCTAGCTGCTGATGAGCCATGGTTTGCTTTATCAACAACTACAATACGACTATCACTAGCAGCAAAGTTATTACATATTTTTAAAGAATTATCAGTAGAACCATCATTAACCAAGATTATCTCTAAATTTTTGTAAGTTTGGTTAACAATAGAAAACAAGCATCGATACAGATATTTTTCAGTGTTGTATACTGGGACAATTATAGAGATCAAAGACAACATCTAGTACCTTTTTTTAAAATACACTTTAAATACCTTATAAACTTTAGTACTTCCAAACATATTATAACTAAAAACTCTAAAAACCTTATAAAAATAAAAAATATTTGCACAAAAGATATTTTTACCATTTTTTATAGCAACATCTTTACTTTCTCTTAATGTTTTCATATCAGCTATGCTACTTATTCCCTCCACAGAGAAGTAACTAAAAGCTTTATCTATAAAAGCACCATTATTAGTTTGTATAAGGAGCTTATTCAAAAAGTCTAAATCTGCAGCAATTTTAAAACTGGTATCAAATTTAATATTTCTCACAAGATGGCTTTTTACAAATAAGCTCATATGAGACATTGGCATATATTGATACACTTTATCTGCAATTTCACTTTCTGCTGTAACAAGTTCTTTTTTATCATTTTTGAAAAAATAAGTATTTGAGTATATATAATCATTATTATTGCTTTTCAAAGACTTATTATACTCTTCAAAAATATTATTAGCATAATAATCATCTGAATTTAAAAAGCCTATATAGTCACCTTTCGCTAGTTGTATACCTTTATTCATTGCATCATAGATGCCATTATCAGGTTCTGAGATTAATATATCAACTATATCTTTATACTCATTAATGAATGTTAAAGTTTTATCAGTTGAACCACCATCAATAATAATATACTCAATATTTTTATAGGTTTGGTCTTTGATACTTTGTAGAGTTCTTTCTATAGTTTTTTCTGAGTTATAACAAACTGTTATTACTGTAAATTTTATATTTTGGCTATTATTTTCTTTCATAGTAAGTCATAGCTTTCTTTTGCTCATAAGATACTTTCATAAAGTTTTTTTGTCAAATATGCTGTTTTATTCCAATTAAATTTTTCCAATCTATTTTGTCCCTTAACAATCAACTCTTCTCTTACTTTTTTATTTGATAAAACATATTCAACTGTATTTTTTATAGATTCCATACTGTATGGATCAAAATATAAAGCAGCATCTCCAGCAACTTCTGGTAACGAGCTGGTATTACTACATAAAACTGGACAATCACAAGCAAAAGCCTCGAGTATAGGTATACCAAATCCTTCATAGAGAGATGGAAAAATAAACATTAAAGCATTGTTATATAAGTATGCTAGAGAGTTATCATCAATATTATATTGGATAATTTGATTTAAAATGCCAGCTTGAGAAAATTTTTCTAAATCTTTTTTATTGAACGCTAAGCCTCCAGCACAAACTACAAATAGATCCTTATTTTTAGTCAAAATTGGTGCTACTGACTCAATAAAAAAATCAAAATTCTTATAAATTCTCCTTTCACCTACAAATAAAATATATTTTTCAGGTATATACATATTAGAACCTTCAGATATATCTTTATTAAAAGCTAATGAATTGCCGTGATATATAACTTCTATTTTATTTTCGTTGACCCTTAGCAACTCAACTAAATCTCTCTTTGTATTCTCTGAAATTGCTATAATTTTCGTTGCTTTTTCAACAAGCAACTTTTTATTTTGTCTGATTTTATCATTTAGTGAAAACATATCACTAAACTTTTCGTGAATCATATCATGTACAGTTAATACAAATGGTTTGCTCCCAATATACTTAAGAAAATAAGAATCATAATAGGTTGGGTGAAAAACATCAAATTTGTTTTTCTTTAACAAGTTTATAGTTTTTATTTTATTAAAGGTATTATATATTTTCAATTTACCTTTAAACTTTGTATTTGGCAGAAAGTTTATATAATTAACATATTCCTTATCAGATATATAGTAATTATTAGACAGGAATAATGATACATCAAAATTTATATTATTTTGCTGATGAAACTCTCTGATTAATTCATAGAAGTATCTCGATATTCCTCCATATCTCTGTTCTGTAAATATTTGATGATCATATAATACTTTCATTTTTTTTACTCATTTTTAAATGATCTTCCCATATTTTGCTTTTAATACTTCTCTGTAAAATATTATGAAGACCAATTTTAGTTAATTTCAAAAGCTTAGCTGTATACTTTGGTATTTTTTTTTCTGTTAAAAGATGTAAACCACTTAAATTTATATAGTGTAGGTCATACTTTTTAGCGATATATTTAAATGTTTTTTCACTATAAAAAGATATGTGTTGCCCATGATCTAATCCGTAATACCACCATTCATTTGGTTTAGGTATAGTATTTGGTAGTAGCTCTGTAGAAAAAATAATATTTCTTGAAATTGATAACATCTTTTCAATCTCTTCTAATGGAGACATAAAATGCTCAAAGCTCTCAAATAATGTAATAGCTTCATACTCTATACTTTCTTGAAACTCAAATCCTCTTGCAAAAAAATTTTCAGTATATTTATCATCCCAATAAAAATCAAAACCAATATCTCTCATTAATCTAACAAAAACACCATAACCGCCCGCATAATCTAAAAACTTAGAATTTTTATCAAAGTGTAGTGATAATAAAACTGTTAGCTTTTGAGATAAAAGTAAATTCCTTTGCATATATCCTGTATCTGATACATTGATAGATTCACTATAAGCTTCATTTAACCAGTATGGCTCTTCAGTTTGTAAAAAACCGCAGTTTAAGCAATAAAAATAATTAATATTATATCTACTTAAAATATTACTCTTAAAAATCTTTTCACTTTTATGATTACAGATTTTACATATCATACTTAATAATCCTATATATAAAAGTTAAGTACTTTTATTGATAACCAATATTCATTAACTACCATTTTTACTAAAAAAGATTTTTAATAATCTTTTCTTCATTCTTTTATAGAATAATTCTCTCGAAAGTAAATAAAAGTTTTTCACTTGTAATGTGGCAAAAATTGACTCTTTGATTTCTATAGTAAATTCTATACTCTCTTTTTGATTTAAGTCATTATTTTGATAGCTATCTGAATCGCCACAATGTTCACCTGAAGAGTCATGCCCAATATTCTCAACAAATGTCTTTACTGGATTTAAACATAAGCCACTATTTTTAAAAATAGTAGCATACCAAAAAATTGCCCAAGTATTTATTTTGCCTTCTTTGTTTAAAACAACTTGTTCCCAAAAGTTTTCAGCTCCATCTAGATTGAATCTTTTTATATCTTCTTTAGTAAACTCGCCTATGGTTTTATCGACATTTTTTTCATAATGCTGCCATCTATTTGCCCAAGTAGCCCAACCCCAGCAATTCATTACTCTCCATAGAAAAGTATCATCTAAGCTTTCTGTATTAATTGGATAGTTCCAACCACTAATATGCCAAACTTTTTCTTCATTTCGATAAAACTCTAGAGCATCATTCATAAATTTCAAAAAGTATGGACTAGTAACCAAGTCATCTTCAAGAACTATTATCTTGCCATATTGATTAACTATTTTAGTGACTCCATCTATTATAGAGCCTGCAAGTCCCCAATTTTTTTCTCGCTCAATTATGGTAACTTTTTTAAACCCATCTATTGATTTGATATAATCTCTAACTTGTTGGACTTTCTCTATAGCATTTTCATTTTTAGGTGCATCAGAATATATAAATAATTCACTATCTATGGCAAGTTTATTTTTCTGCAAAGCTTCAATTGTTTGATGTGTATGCCATGGACGATTATAAACAAATAATACTATAGGTGCTAGTTTCTGCATTTTTAGACTAATCTTTTTTAAATAAATCTCTTGTGTAAACTTTATGCTCTACATCAAGTAAATTTTTATCATTTCTATTAGTGATAATTAAATCACAAAGACTTTTAAAAGTCTTTAAGCAATCAACTTTAATAAAGTTATTATCAACAGCTTTTAAAATTGGCTCATATACTATCACTTTAACATTAGATTTAACTAACTTATCAATAATATCAAAAACTGCAGACTTTCTAAAATTATCACTGCCTTCTTTCATTACTAACCTATATATACCAACAACATTTGGTTTTCTATCTAATATTTGCTGTGTAATAAAATCTTTACGTGTTTGATTAGACTGTACAATTGCACTAATCAAATTATTAGGAATGTTTAAATAGTTTGCTTTTAGCTGCTTAGTATCTTTAGGTAAACAATAGCCTCCGTAGCCAAAACTAGGATTATTATAATAATCCCCTATTCTAGGATCTAAGCAGACTCCTTTGATAATATCTTGAGTATTTAAGTTATGTGATTCAGCATAGGTATCAAGCTCATTAAAATATGCTACTCGCATAGCCAAATAAGTATTTGCAAAAAGCTTTACAGCCTCTGCCTCTGTTGATTCCATGCACAATATAGGAATATCTTCTTTTAGAGCTCCCTCTTTTAGTAAGTTAGCAAAAGTTTGGGCTTGTCTTGACTTCTCTCCCATTATAATTCTACTAGGATATAAATTATCGTATAAAGCTTTACCTTCCCTCAGAAACTCAGGTGAAAATATAATATTATCGACTTCTAATTCTTGCTTTAAAGTCCTTGTAAAACCTATTGGAATAGTTGATTTAATAACTATTGCTGAGCTTGGTGATATTGCTAAACAGTCTCTAATAACCGATTCTAAAATAGAAGTATCAAAAGTATCTGTAACCTCATTATAATCAGTTGGTACAGATACAACGATATAGTCGGCATTATTGTAAGCTAAAAGTTTATTTGTTGTAGCTATATAGTTTATTTTTTTATCAGCTAAGTATTGCTCTATATACTTATCTTTAATTGGTGATATTTTATTATTAAGTAAGTCAACTTTACTCTCATCAACATCTAAAAAACACACTTCGTTATTTTGTGCCAGTAAAATGCCATTACTTAAACCTACATAGCCTAAGCCAACTATTGTTATTTTCATTTCTTTCTCGCAATCACATAATAACCTTGAGACTCTGCCAACCAATTTTTATCTAAATCATCAAATAGCCAATTATTATATAGGCTTCTATTAGTATGTTTTACACTATTTTTCATAAAAATATCTTTTCACAATATTTATAATAAAATCGACATCTTCGAAGCTCAAATCGAAATACATTGGTAATCTAACTATTTTTTCGCTCTCGGATGTTGTAAATATATCATCCCCAAAAAAACTACCATATTTTCTACCCGCTATAGATGAATGTAATGGAATATAATGAAAAACTCCTAATATAGAATTTTCTTTTAAATATTTTAAAAATAAAGATCTTTCATTTAAATTACTTAACTTTATATAAAACATATGTCCATTATGTTTACAGCCTCTAGGAACAATTGGCAAATCTACGAATCCTTTATCTAGGAGAGGTTTTAATCCATTATAATATCCATCCCACAATGCAAGACGTTGATTATTAATCTTATCGGCTATTAGTAATTGGGTATATAGATAATAAGCTAAAATATCACTTGGTAAATATGATGACCCTATATCAACCCAAGTATATTTATCAACTTCACCTCTAAAAAATTGTGTTCTATTTGTACCTTTTTCTCTAATTATCTCTGCTCTTTCTATAAATTTTTCATTATTAATAATAATTGCTCCACCCTCACCCATGGAGTAATTCTTTGTTTCATGAAAACTATAGCAACCTATATCACCTATAGTGCCTAATGCCTTCCCTTTATAACTAGACATAACACCCTGAGCAGCATCTTCAACAACAAAGAGATTATGTTTTCTAGCAATTGTCATAATACTATCCATATCACATGCAATACCCGCATAATGGACTGGAACAATAACTTTAGTTTTTGATGTAATAGCAGCTTCTATTTTTCTTTCATCTATATTCATAGTATTTGGACGAATATCCACGAATACTATTTTTGCACCTCGTAAAACAAATGCATTTGCTGTCGATACAAAGGTATATGAAGGCATAATTATTTCATCGCCTTCTTTTATATCAAGCAAAATGGCAGCCATCTCTAAAGCATGGGTGCAAGATGTAGTCAATAGAGCTTTTTTGCACTTAAACTTATCTTCAAACCATTTGTGGCATAACTTTGTATATTTATTATCGCCACAAGTTTCTTTTTCTTTGAATGAGTTATCAAATTGATAGGGAATATTAAATCTAATCATGATAGTTTTTAGGTTTTTATATATTGCTTCTCAAGATTTAACAAATCTTTTTTTCTGTTTTTTAATTTTCTTGCTGGAGATCCTACGTATATTGTCCAAGCTTCGGTTGATTTGTTAATTAGGCTCATGGCTCCAACAGAAGTACCTTCATTTAAAATAACGCCTGGCATAATTATAGAGCCAGCTCCAATAATTGTATGTTTTTTTAATATTACCTTAGAAAATAATTCTTTTTTGTAAATTTTAGGAATAGTTGAGTTTGTCATGGTCTCCCCACTGTAATCATCTGATTGTGTGAAAATTTTAACTCCATAAGAAACTGTAGTAAAATCCTCGAAAATAATCCCTTCGACTCCACCGGCAATTAAGCATTGAGGTGTTATGTGAACATTTCTGCCGATTTGTAATTTTCCTGAGATAACACAAAAATCATCTATTCTTGAATTATCGCTGATTTCAATTTGATCATGATTATAGATACTTGCCTTATCACTAATTTTTACATTTTTACCAACATACTTAAAACCTAGCTTGCCTAACTGTTCCTCTGTATAGTATGCCATATTAATCCTTAAATAAATTCCGTAGTTGCTTTATGTAGTCTTTCTTAGAGAAATATGATTTTACTCTTATTTGATTCTCTTTTTTTATTTTATTATTTATAAGGCTAATATTTATTTCATCAACATTATATATTTCAATTCCTAAATCATTGAATAATTGCCATTGAGTCGTATTATTAGTTATATACACTTTTTTTCCCAAACCCAATAATGTAATAATATTTCCCATAGCTTGCTGACGATTATTTCCAAATATCCCTATATCTATTTTTGATAAAAAGCTTAAGTATTTATCAAAAGGCAAAAATTCTATAAGTGCTTCAAACTTTTCTCCAAAAAGCTCTTTTCCTCTGCTTATAACTCGTATAGCATATTGATCATCACCATATGATAATGGACAAAATATTTTTATATTCTCATTTTTATATTTATAAAGCTTTTCTAAAACATCTAAATGATTATTTGTTTCAGTCGCAGAATTCCCTAGTTGTATATTAACTGTGCTTAAGTCATCTTTTCTATCTTCAACATCATATTTTTTATAGAGATTACTAGGATAAACTAGACATTCGTTGTATTTACCTTTTACACCATACCATTTTTTCACAAGTAAATAATCACCATAAATATAAGTCATTAGATTACCAATTTTTCTTATAACCCTTCTTCTTAAAAAACTCTGTTTCTCTGGGAAATAAAAGTCTCCGCCCCACATTGCCCAATAGCATTTTTTATATAACCATGGCTGCATAAAAAGAAGTTGGTCAATCCTAGGAGAAAAAAGCCCATGTAAAATAATTTTATCTGCTTTATTCATTACAGTAATTAAAGATATAACTTGCCTTTTACTATTTAAAAAGACTACCTTTTCTTTATTTTCAAAGCCTTTATCATTACCAAACAAATAAAATTCATGATCTTCAATATTAAAATGCTCTTTTAAAAAAGAGTAAAAAGGAGGCAAAAACTTACCCTCATTGACCCCTATATGCAATATCATTTTTAGTGAATAACTCCATCATCCAAGCTATAAATCTTATCATACCCCTCGATAGTAGAAAGTCTATGAGCTATTGTTATTATTGTTATATCTTTTAACTCTTTTATCACATTTGTTACTTCTTTTTCTGTCTCATTATCAAGAGCTGATGTTGCTTCATCCATAACTAATATTTGTGGATTTTGATACAATGCTCTAGCTATACCTAGTCGTTGGCGTTGACCACCTGAGAGTCTAATACCATTTTCTCCAACAAAAGTATCCAAACTTTTATTTAAATTACTAACAAAATCATCAAGTTGTGCCATTTTTAAACACTCCCAAACTTTAGTTTCATCTATGCTTGCCTTTGGTTCACCAAAAGCAATATTCTCTTTGATAGATGTATCATAGAGTATAATTTGTTGTGGAATATATGCAAATAGTCTTTGTATTGCCCTAGTATTATTAATTTGTTTATCATCTATATAAATACTTCCACTTTGTGGGATATAAAATCCCATTAACAAATCAACTAAGGTACTTTTACCAGAGCCTGAAGGTCCTATAAAAGCGGTTTTTCTACCTTTTCCTATTGTCACAGAAATATTTTTCAAAGCTTGAGTACCATCAGGATAGCTATAGCTAATACTTTCTAGATGGATATTCTTTTCAAACTTTACATCTGAAACAAAACTATCTTCTATGCTATTTGTATAGTTTTGATATTTTTCTAACTCTTCATATATTACCCTCAGAGCTGGAGCAGAATATTTTATACTGGTAACCGCTTGCATAATCCTATTAAGTGCTGGTAACAACTGTGTTGCAGCAACCCCAAATACAGATAATAATATAAAAATTGAATTTGTCGACTCACCAAAGGCTATAAGAGTTAGCAAAGTAATTAATACAAATGTAATAGCTATAGCTTCTATAAAAAATCTTGGAAGGATTTGAAATGTTTGATTAAATTGTAATGACTTATTGAGCATCGCTGCTTTCTCATTGAATTCATTCATAAATATTTTTTCTTTATTATAAAGCTTTATTTCCTTTATTCCTGATAGACCATTCATAGTTGTCTGAGTCATGTTTTTCCAAGCTTCAGCTCTTTGTTTACCATATTTATTTAAAATTCCTTTTATTTTTAACATAAAAATAAACAACGAAACTCCCAAAATAAGCAAAGTAAAAAAACTAAACAAAAAATTTATATATAACAACAAAACTACAATAAATATGCATGAAAACAAATCAGTAACTAATATCCCCAAAGGATTAATTATTCCACCAGATAACTGACTTGTTTCAGCATTTATGTTACGGATAAGTGTTGGTGTACTTATAGTTAAATGAGATTCATAATCCATCGATATATATAGTTTAAATAGCTTCTTTTGAATACTAAGAACTATAGAGTTTAAAAATTTGGTTTGAAACCAAAATAGTGCCACACCAATTATATTCTTTATCCAAAAAGCTAAGATCAATAAAGCTATACTTATAAGCACTATTTGAAAATGGCTAAAACCACTCAGAAAATGTATATTATCAAACTGATTTGGATTAACTAACACACTCACAAAAGGAATAACAGCTCCAACACCTAGTATCGAAGATATCGAACCTAAAAATAATAGAACAAGGTATAAAAAAAATCTTTTTTTCTGAGTAGAGTCTAAAATACCAAAAAAATATTTAAAAAATTGTTTCACTTTACACCACTCTCTATAACTTTATCATAAACCAACTTATAACTGACTACCATTTTTTCTAGACTAAAGATATCATCAAATCTAGCTTTAGCATTAGCTCCATACTCTTGAGCTTTTTGTTCATCTTGCCAAAGCTGATTGAGCTTTTTAGCTAAATCTTGAATATAATCTGGCTTTACTACTAATCCTGTTAGCTTATCAATATTCACAAAGGTCGTGCCTGTACCAATCTCGCAAGTTATCATTGGTTTAGCAAACATGCTTGCCTCTAGTAAGACTAATCCAAAAGCTTCTGTCCTTATATTTGAAGGTAATACTAGAGCATAACTTAGCTTTAATAAAGATAGCTTATCTTTATCATCTAATGCACCTACAAATTTTATATTTTGTAGCTTATTTTGCTTAACTTTTTGCTCCAGCAGATCCCTTTGATTGCCATCACCAACTATAACAAGTGGATAATCTTGCCCTTGCATAGCATCAATCAAAACATCCAAACCCTTATAATACCTTAGACCTCCAATATAGATGAAGAATTTTTTAAAACCAATATTATTTTTCCAATATAAATAGTTTTCATCATCAATACTATAATCTGATTTATTCAAACTCATTGGAATAACTTTTTTAGGTACTTTTATTTCCCTAAGAATCTCACTAGTCTCAAGATAGTTTGGTGATGTTGGTAAAATATATTTTGCACCATTGAGAAACTTTCTCATTAAAGGCTTGTATAACATCATCAACTTTTTTTGCTTAATAATATCTGAGTGGTACGTGACTATATATGTCTTATTTGCTCTACAAATAGTCTGCAACAAGTCAGCATATGGATATGGAAAGTGATAGTGGATAATATCAACTTGTTTAGCTAACTCTTTGAATTTCTTAATTGCCGAGAGTGAAAAAGTTGTTGAAGCTATATTCAAATTTGTTTTAGCAAAATGCAAAGTATAAAAATCTTTGTGTATAGTTCGATTCTCTTTACCCATAGCTAGAATATGTATATCTAAATCATACTTTTTAGCCATAGCGACTGATAGCTCATGTATAAACTTCTCTATACCACCATAAGTATCTGGATAAAATGATTTAAATACATGCAAAATCCTCATTTTCTAAATATCATTCTCTTTGGCGTAATTCTGCCACCTAACAATATCAACACATATATCATCTATAGTTTTTTGTGTCTCAAAGCCTAGCTCTTGTTTTGCCTTTGTAGCATTTGCATACATCTCAGCAATATCTCCAGCTCTTCTATCAACTATTTGATATGGAATCTTTTTGCCCAAAGCTTTCTCATACGCTGTAACAATCTCTAGTACACTACAACCATTACCTGAGCCTAGATTATATGCTCGCCAAGCTGGTTTAACCTTTGAGATATGCTCAAGTGCTAATATATGCCCTATCGCCAAATCAACAACATGGATATAGTCTCTAATACAAGTGCCATCTTGGGTATCATAATCACCACCAAAGATACTAAGCTTAGACAATTTACCTGACCCAACTTGCCCAACAAAAGGCATTAGATTATTTGGGATACCTTGAGGATCTTCGCCAATCATCCCACTGCTATGAGCTCCTACAGGATTGAAATATCTAAGACATGTGATATTAAAGTTATTATCAGCTTTTTGTAGATCTACTAGAATACCTTCTATTATTAGCTTAGTCGCACCATAAGGGTTAGTTGTACTAAGAGGTAGATCCTCTGCAAATGGTGGTACATTAGACATACCATATACAGTCGCTGATGAACTAAATACAAAATCATAAACTTGGTACTCTTGCATTAACTCAAGTAAATTTAGTGTACTTAATAGATTATTATGATAATAAGCCAAAGGCTTCTGCACACTCTCGCCAACAGCTTTGAGACCTGCAAAGTGAATCACCGCATCTATATTATGCTCTTGAAAGATTTTCTCTAACTTATCTTTGTCTAAAAGATCTATCTCATAAAAATCAAAATTTTTGCCTGTGATTGTCTTAACTCTATCAACTACAGATAGTTTGCTATTTGAAAGATTGTCAACGCCAACAACTTGATATCCTCTATCAAGAAGCTCAACAACTGTGTGACTACCTATGTAGCCTGTACCGCCTGTTACTAATATTTTTTTATTCATAATTTTACTCAACTAATTTGCCAATATCTTTTTTATTGAACTATAAATATCTTCTAAAACTTGCTCTTTTTCATATACTAAATTTAAAATAGCTGTACTCTGCACAGGATCATCTTCATAGTTATGTGATAGCTCATTTCTTATGTTTCTAAGATCTTTCCAATCTTGAGCAATCAATATCTCTGCTTTTTCTAAACGATTTAAAATATCTATAAATGAGTATTTGTCTACATTTTCCTCATATTTTGCAAAAGCTATTTTTATTAGCTTCTCCCCAATAGTATCTTGAAGCTTAGAGAATCTATAAATGAATTGATCAATAGCCTGTATATCCTCTTGAGATAAATTTTGATAAGCCTCTAGGCTCAATGGAAACTTACTTTTAAGCTCCTTTTTAGCATAGTTTAGCCTTTGTAAATGCTTTTCACATTCATTAATAATCTTATCTTGTTTGAGTTTATTTATATCCAATTTTATACCTTCTTTTAATGCTTGTTTCTCTATATCTCTAGTTTTATCAATAGATAGAATTACATCAACTTTTTGTTCACCGATTATAGATTTAAGAATATTTATAAATTGTATTTTTTTGGTAACTAAATCTGAAGTATCTTGCGTATCTACATAAAGATCTATATCTCCACCTTTGGCAGTATCATCTATCCTACTACCAAATAAGTATATATCCCCCGAATCAAAACATTGTTTAAAACTTGTGATTATAGACTTTATCTCAAACTCTGTTAATCTCATACAACCGTTACCTATACGTATATTCTATGTAGTTATCATCCACCTGATTTAATACTTTACTATCTATGGTCTCTTTTTTTGATAGAAATATACTAAAAATCTTCATAAAAATAACTCTAACTGTCTCGATAATAATAAGTAAATCAAAAACAAAACTCCATCTTCTAATATATACAAGATCGAGCTTAAGCTTATTTTCCGGCAAAGTTGCATAGCTTGTCAAAACTTGAGCATATCCTGTAATTCCAGCTTTAACTTTGGTTCTATACAAGAACTCAGGAGTCTCTTTTGCAAACTCATCGATTAACTCTTGTCTTTCAGGTCTTGGCCCTACTATTGACATATCACCTTTTAATACATTAAAAAATTGTGGTAATTCATCTAACCATATAGGACGAATTATTCTTCCAATCTTTGTAATTCTATCATCACTATTACTTGCCCATATAGCTCCGGTTTGCGACTCTGCATCTATTCTCATACTACGAAATTTTATCAATTTAAACTTTTTACCATTTCTAGTAACTCTTTCTTGGATAAAAAAAGGAGAGTTTTTATCTTCGATATAAATTGCAAAAGCTGTTATAAACATTATTGGAGCCATTAACACTATAGCAATCGAGCTAAATATAATGTCAAAAATTCTTTTTATAACTTTAGCCTCATAAGATAGACCAAAGTTTTTGATACTCATTGCAAGACTATCACCAAGAGGTACTAGAGTAGCTCCCCATACAGATATTTCATATTTTCGAGGAATAATCACCATCTCAACATTACACTGACTCAAAAGAGATAAATCATTATCATCAAGTAACTTCAAAGCCTTGTCTGAAACAAAAACCTTAGTATAACTTTTGATAATATCAGCTAGCTTCAAGCCCACAACATCTATACTTAAATAGCCATGAATAATTTCATTAGGTAACTTAGAGGATACCGCTTTATTAAAAAGCCAATCCTGCTCATTATTTTGTCCTATCACTAGCACTTTGTTATAGATAGTTCTTCTCATAAGAGATCTAAAGTAAATCCGCAAACATGACAACACTATAATCTGTATAACAAAACCTAAAATAATTACACTACGAGGAAAAGCAAAACCTCTTAGAAAAAATGCTAAAGAAGTAATCACTACTGCTAGTGTAAATGAGCATAATAATACTTTTAGTATATTTCTCGATTTTGAAGTCTTCTCACCATTGGTATATTCTGCAACAAGAAAAATTAACAATGCTGTAATAGCTATAAACGAGGCTAAAAAATTAAAGCTACTAAAATTGGTGATATTATAATCAAAAATATGTAATGGTATAAAATAACTCAGTAAAACAACCATTACTGACAATATCAGCTCTATCGTTTTGAGCATAAATACTGATAAACTAGATTTTCTTGAGTTCATCTCTCATCTTATCAATAGTTTGTTTGTAGCTATCTGAGTTAAAAATAGCTGACCCAGCCACAAAGGCATCAACTCCACAAGCTGCAATCTCTGCAATATTATTAGGGTTAACGCCACCATCTATCTCTAGTAGAATATCTCTACCAGTTGATTTAATCCACTGAGAGACTTCTTTAGCTTTATCTAGCATTGCTGGTATAAATTTTTGTCCACCAAAGCCTGGATTTACAGACATGATAAGCACTCTGTCAATATGACTTTCAACATACTTTAGACAATCTATCCCTGTGGCTGGATTCAAAGCAAGACCAGCATCTATACCAAAAGATTTGATTAGCTGTAAGCTTCTATCGATATGCTCACTAGCTTCTGGATGAAATACTATACTACTAGCACCAGCTTTGGCAAAACTCTCAATCAATGCATCTACAGGCTTAACCATAAGATGAACATCCATACCAGCTGAAATACCATAATCTCTCAAAGCCTTGAGAACCATAGGACCAAATGTAAGATTAGGCACATAGTGATTATCCATCACATCAAAGTGAACGTTATCAGCTCCTGCTTCTAAAACTGCTTGAACATCATCACCTAATCTTGCTAAATCTGCAGATAATATTGATGGATTAATCTGGAATTTTCTCATTGCTATTTATCTAAATATATAAAAATTAAAAATAATTTTAACATAACAATAAAAAATATTTGAGCTAATAAATCTCAAAAACTATAATATCTAATGCTGTAAACGCTTTTTATAATAGATAAGGAAAGAGAATCAAATGGATCATATTCAAAATGCTAAACTAACATTTGAACTTGAAATACAAGCTTTAGAGAAATTAAAAAACTCTATAGGCGATGACTTTAAGAAAGCTTGCGATATTATTTTAAACAACAAACAAGGTAGAGTAATCATAACCGGTATGGGTAAGTCTGGTCAAATTGGTAAGAAAATTGCCGCAACTCTCGCTAGTACTGGAACTCCAGCTTTCTTTGTCCATCCTGGTGAAGCTGGTCATGGTGATTTTGGTATGATTACAGACAAAGATGTTGTAGTTGCTATATCTAACTCAGGTAATTCCAGTGAGATTATGGGAATCATGCCAATGATTAAACACCTTGGCATACCAGTAATCTCTATTACAAGTAACAAAAACTCATTAATGGCAAAAAATAGTGATGTAACACTCAATTTAGGTGTTGATAAAGAGGCTTGTCCTCTTAATCTTGCTCCAACATCTAGTACAACTGCTACACTAGTCTTAGGAGATGCTTTAGCCATCGCTTTACTTAAAGCCAAGAATTTCTCTGCTAGAGATTTTGCATTTTCTCATCCTAGTGGTGCTCTTGGTAGAAAGCTGATATTAAAAGTAGAAAATATTATGCGTAAAGGCAATGAAATACCTAAAGTCAAATCAACAGATAATCTACGCAAAGCAATTCTAGAAATAAGTGACAAAGGAATAGGTAGTACATTAGTTGTTGAAGATAACAAACTCCTAGGTATATTTACTGATGGTGACTTAAGAAGAATGTTTGAAGCCGAGAGCTTCAATTCTCAGAAAACAATCAGTGAAGTTATGAGCAAAAACCCTAAAACTGTATCAAGTGATGAAATGGCTATATCAGCTCTCGAGGAAATGGAAAGATTTGAAATTACCAGTTTAGCTGTGGTTGACGGTAAGAATAACGTTGAGGGTATAATAACCATGCACGACCTAGTTAAGTTAGGGCTTAGATAAACACTAGTTTCTTATAAAAATTTTCTTCAGCCAGTGGTCAGCACTTACATATCTTCCACCACCGTATAAGAATAATGTAAATAACATAATGAAGTATGTAACAGAAAATTCCATACCACCATTAAGCATTACAGGATCACCTAACGCAGTAACATAGTTATATCTATCTGGAAAGTTTTGTGATAACCATACAAATAGATCATTTAGTCTCTGTGTAGATTCTGCAGTTTTGTCTGCAATTGCAGGCCATCCATGAGCCCAGTGAACCGCGGCACCAGCAACACCCATTACAAACATCATTGGAATAGAAACAAGTCTAGTAAACAAACCTAATGCGATACCAACACAACCGATAACTTCTGCAGAAGTTGCTAAAAATGCCATAACTTCTGGCATAGGCATACCTAAACCACCTTGAGAAGCTGGAGCACCAAACCATGCCACAGTTGTACTAAAACCTTCTATTTTTGATCTAGCTCCTACAAACATAGTCGGTACTAAATAAAGTCTTATACCTAACAAAAGTAAAAAGTCGATAGACTGAAACTTTTGGATAATCTTGTAATATATATCATATATTCTATTTATCATAAATTGCTCCTTATGCTGATAAAATAATCATATTTTGGTTATGCCAAGAGACTAAACGATTAATTAAGTACTCTTGTTGCTCATTTTTTATTTGCTTAAAATCTTCTGATTCAAAAATATCTATTCCTTTTTCTAATGCTGAACTTAACACGGCGTACTCAAGTGTAGATATTCTTTGGTATGAAGTTCTATGATTTATATTGCGATAAAGCGCATACATAATATTTTGCTCTGTGCTTATTTCTTCATCCAAATTATTTATATCAAAAGGAAGTAGTATAAAAGTTAGTGTCGGATTTTCTTTCATATTTCGGATATCTTTAAAACTTATATTTCTAGTGATTTCTATATTTTCAACAACTTTAGATTCATCTATTTCTATAGAGAAAAGTAGCCACTCAAACTCTATTAACTTAGATAATTTTTCATTCATTTCTACAGATTTTGAAGATTTCAGTATCTCTGTAGCTATTTGATGAAATGCTGGCTCAGATGATATATTATCCTCAAAAAAAACTTTTAAAATCTTATCTTTTAACTCTTGAGAAGCATGTTTATTAAAGTAAGGAAAAGTATTTTCTAAGACACTTAAGACATTCCCGACGATAAATTCACGATACATCTGTATCTTTTCATTACTAGCATTACCATAACGAATAGCATGAGTAAAGTTTTGCATTTTAGTTTTTATAGATTCTGATATATTCATATTTTTCCCTCTATAACATTTGTTATGCTATTTAACTCATTCACTAGATTATCAAGCTTTGGTACAAAATGATCGCGTTCAAGTAACATTGGGTGCCAACCATGTTGCTCTACAGCAAACTTAGCTAGCTCTTTTACTTCCTGTATTACATCTTTGCCATGAGTATCTAAAATGAAATCATCTTTTTTATAATGTCCTGCTATATGGTAATAATTGACGCTACCTTTATTTATACCTTTTATAAATTCATAAGCATCATAGCTATGGTTATGTCCATTGACATAAACATTATTTATATCAAGAAGCATTTTTGCACCACTTCTCTGCAGAATCTCATTGATAAAATCTAGCTCATTCATATCATTATCATATTGGTAGTAATATGAGATATTTTCTAATGTAAGTGGTCTTTTTATAATCTCTTGAACCTGCTCTATACGATTGCAAATATAAGAAATATTTTCTTTCTCTCTAGGAACTGGTAAAAGATCATATAAGTACCCTTTTTCATCATCAGAAAAACATAAATGATCACTATATATCTCAATACTATAATCATCTAAGAATGCTCTAACTTCATTCAGAAATTTCTTATTAAGTGGCTGAAATCCACCTATTGATAAGCTCAAACCATGAGCTATGATAGGATAAATACTAGCAACCTTGTCAAGGTAGTTTTGCTTAAATCCGCCTAAGCCCATCCAATTTTCAGGAGAAAGCTCAAGAAAATCAATCCCATCAACTTTTTGTGCTGATAATATTGACTGATGTTCAGACCTTAGACCTATACCTTGACATCTACCGTTCATTGTCCACAAACTCCATTAGAGCATTTACCCAACTGTGCTATCTCTTTTTTATCTTGCTTGCCATAACTTTTACAAACCTTTGTACCACAATTACCATCTCTTGCTCTGACAAGTTTTCCATCTTGCTCATCAGCATCAACATCAACCACACCAAATTTTTTAAGTGAACCACATTTACCACTTGCACATTTGCCTTCGCCTTGAGCTATTGGACTACTCTCAGATGAATCTTGAACTTGTGTAACTGGAGCTTTAGCTTCTGCTGCTAAAGCAATACCAAACGACATAGAAGCTGTTAAAGCAATTGTTAAAGGTATTTTTTTCATATTAAATTCTCCTATTTAACTCCATTAACTGGGAAACATGCTAAATCTCGACCTTCATAAACAGGCCCTTTATAATACTTTTTAACTATTTTTGTTGACTCGTCTTTAAGTACCAAACCTTTACCTAAGAAATGACTTAAAACTAATGCTTTTGGATTAACTGCTGCAGCAACTTGTCCAATGACTGACGGCTTAGCATGTAAGAAACTACCTGCCGCATCAGCACTTTCGTCAATTGGCATCGGCATCATTAGAATATCTGCATTTTTTGCAAATTTAATAAACGCATCTCTAAATTTATCATGTTCATTACTACCACCAGCACCAGTTACAACGATAGTACCTTTCTTAGACACAATCTTATATGCCAAAGTTGGAACATCACCTTTAGGAATACCTAAAGCCCAAACAGTAAATTCATCATTTGAAAAAACCTTAGTTGGCTCTAATTTTGTATAATCAATATTTGTTACAGGATCAAGCTTAAAAGGGAAACCATCTGTACCCGTAAGTATTCCATGTAAATATGCAAAAGCACCATGATCTTTTCCAAATACTCTCTGAAGAAAATCCGTCGCACTTGGGAAAAGACCTGAATGTGTAGGACCTGAGAATGGAAGATTCTCTGTTCTTTTGGAGAAATATGCTCCTTTTAATATCGCTGGAATATCTGCTGAATGATCAGCATGGAAATGAGTCATATTGATTGAGTCTAAATCTTCTAATCTAGCTCCTGATTGACCAAATCTAAGATATGTACCACCACCAGCATCAATCAAAACTTTAGATTTACCATCAATCCATATCAACTCACCTGCAGATGCTCTAGCATCATCTGTAATTGGTCCACCAGAACCAAGAAGCTGTAAGGTGAAAGACTTATCTAAACACTGTGGATTTGTTTGTGCAACACCTTGTGATACCCCAAAAGCACATATTGAAGCAACCACAAAGTTAAAAGCTCTTTTTTTCATAAATAACCTTATAAATTTAACTTTGTAAGGTCATTATCAATGATTAAGACAAATAGTTGAAACTAATAATTTTTATAAAATATATCAATTTTTATTATATGAGATGTATGAAATTGAATTAGATAAAATTGGATTAGGCTAATTTAAAAGATTTAAAGAACATTACCCATTAAAACGCTATGATAACCAGCATCAACGTGAATGTTTTCGCCTGTAATACCAGAAGCCATATCAGAACATAAGAATGCAACTGTATTACCAACTTCCATAATATCAACGTTTTTCTTAAGTGGTGATACTGTAGCATTATAGTCCAACATCTTTTTGAAATTAGCAATACCTGACGCTGCCAAAGTTTTGATTGGACCAGCTGAAACACAGTTCACATTGATTCCATCTGGACCTAATGCAAGAGCTGTATATCTCATAGTAGCTTCTAAAGATGCCTTAGCAACACCCATAGTATTATAACTAGGCATAGCTTTTTCAGCACCAATATATGTAAGACCTACGATAGAAGCATTTCTTCCTTTCATCATCGCACGACCTTCTCTAGCTAAGGCAGCAAAAGAGTAAGCACTGATATCATGAGCAATAGCGAAACCTTCACGAGTAACTGTATCTATAAAATCGCCACCTAACTGATCACGAGGAGCAAAAGCGATAGAGTGAATAAGACCATCTAGACCATCCCAAACTTTACCTAGCTCAACAAACAAGTCTTTCATCTCTTGATCAGAAGTTACATCACAAGGTAAAATTGCAGCTGGATTGAACTCTTCACTTAGCTTCTCTACTCTTTCTTTGAATTGACCAACATAAGTAAACGCAAGTTCTGCACCTTCTCTATGAAGAGCTTTTGCAATACCGTAAGCGATTGATTTATTGCTTAACAGACCAGTAACTAGTATCTTCTTTCCTGCTAAAAAACCCATTTAATATCTCCTTTAGTAGATTAAATTAAAACTTTGCTTGAATAATTACAACCAACATAAGCTGTATAGCAATATCCCAAGCTAATAGATATAATTATAATTAATAGTAATATAAAACACTAGCTTAATTTTAAGGTGATTACCTATGCATTGGAAAGAAAAAAAAATAGTCTCTGCACCATCTAGCGAAATGGGTTTTGATAAAGCTAAAGCAAGTTGGGATATTATGAAAATATCATCCGAACTTGTCGAAGGATATGAAAGATTAGATAAGATATCTCCGGCTATTAGTATATTTGGTTCAGCAAGGATTTCCGAAGATGATAAGTACTACAAAGATACTGTTGAACTAGCTAAATCTTTGTCAAATCATGGCTTTGCTGTTATCACAGGTGGTGGCCCTGGTATTATGGAAGCGGGAAACAAAGGCGCTCAACAGGGATCTTGCTCAAGTATAGGCTTGAATATAACACTACCTCACGAGCAAAAACCTAATAGCTATCAAGATGTCTTTTTGATTTACAGATACTTCTTTACGCGTAAAGCAATGTTTATCAAACACTCTATGTCGTATATAGTCATGCCTGGTGGCTTTGGTACTCTAGATGAGCTTTTTGATATTACAACTCTGATACAAACAGGTAAAAAAGTCAAAATGCCAATTATCCTCTATGGTAAAGATTTTTGGGGCGGATTAATGGAATGGATAAAAACCACCTTAGTACAAAAAGGTGTAGTTAGTAAAGAAGAAGTTAATCTTCTAACTCTTGTTGATAGTATTGATGAGGTCTTAGAAGTAGTAGCCGAACATTATATGAATACCTATAGTTCAAAAGCACACTCAAAAATTGTATTTTAAAGGTTTTTTGTACATGGATATAAATACTATTTCAGTAACTTTGATTAATAATTCACTTCCTATTATTACAGCTTTTACAGTCCTAATTCACATTTTTTGTGGCTTAGGAATAGCAAAAGATATTCCTAAAGTCTTAGACAGAAGACTTACTACGATAATTTTACCAAAAAACATTTGGATACTTGTTGGATTAGTCTTTGGTATATGGGGATTGCTTATATACTGGTTATTTCATCATTCAACTATATCAAGAGGTTAAAATAAACCATGAGTAATAATAATTTATGGGAACCAAAATCATATAACTCAATAGGCAAGTTTGTCACAGAATATGGTAATGAAATTGTTGAGCTTCTAAGCCCTCAAAAAGATGAGAAAATTTTAGATATTGGGTGTGGTACGGGTGAACTTACCAATAAAATAAAACTACAAGGAGCTAGCATAGTTGGTATTGATGTATCAAATCAAATGTTAAATCAAGCCAAGAAAAACTATCCAAATATAGAGTTTATAGAAGCAGATGCTCAACAAGATTTGCCATTTAACTCAGAAAATTTTGATGCTGTTTTTTCAAATGCTGCATTACACTGGATGCTAAATCCAACAGCTGTCATAAAAAATGTAAATAAAATTTTGAAGAAAAATGGTAGATTTGTCTTAGAGATGGGCGGTAAAGGAAATATAAAAAATCTATTAGCAAGTTTAGATAAAGCATCTCAAAAATATGCTATCCAAGACTATAGTCTTGAGAATTTTTACCCAAGTATTTCGGAGTATACTTCTCTACTTGAAAATAATGGTTTTTTAGTCAAATATGCCATTCTTTTTGAAAGACCTACGCTATTAGAAGGCTCTAATGGCTTTAGAAACTGGGCTATGACTTTTAGAAAGAATTTATTAGATAAAGTAACTAATACTGCTGAATTCTTAGAATATGCTGAAAAAATTGCTAAACCATATTTGTATAAAAATAATAAGTGGTATGCAGATTATGTCCGATTAAGAGTTATTGCCTATAAGACACAATAGCTAACAGACTTCTTCTCCGCCAAAAACTTCTTTTCTTAGATTCTCAATATCTTTTCTAATAATATCTTCAACTACTTCTTTTGTAAGGGTATGATCTATTCCTTTGATTAGGTTGACACTTCCCCAAGTACTCTCAAAGAATTTATTATCAACAACGTTATCGTTCTCAGCTAAAGTAACCTTTATTGCTTCATGGAATTTCCCAAGCTTGCCATTAAACAATAGTAATAAATATGCTCCCAACATCTTTCTAATCTTGATCTTACCAAGAACTCTCATTGTTTTATGATGGATAAAAAATGGCGTAATCAAATGAAGTCTTTGATACAAGGCTTCATCAATTAAAGATGAAATACCCGCAGACATTGATATTGCATAGATAAGATCATAATTATTAGCACTAACTTTATACTTATTGATAATTCTTTTAAGCTTACGCTTTACAAATACTGGTCGACCTAGGGCCACTGTTGTTATCTTAGCTTTGATACCATCAATATCAATATGCTCAACACTATCACCTTTACTATAGTAGCCCCTAATTACTAGTATATTTAACTTGTCTTTATTCATTAATCGATAAGCTCTATTTGATAACCATCTGGATCTTTTATAAATGCTATAACTTGAGTACCACCTTTTACAGGACCAGCTTCACGAGTTACGATACCACCTTTGGCTTTGACATCCTCACATGCCTTATAGACATCATCTACCTGCATGCATAGGTGACCGAAAGCATTACCATGATCATACTCATGATCACCCCAGTTATATGTTAACTCCAATACAGTATGATCCGAAATATCACCATAACCAAGAAATGCTAAAGTATATTTATACTCTGGATTATCCATCTTCTTTTGAACAGTCATTCCCAATATATTTGTATAAAAGTCTATGGATCTATCCAAATCTTTAACTCGTAACATGACATGAGCAAAACGCATTTTAACTCCTTTAAAAAGTTTATTTGTTATCAAGAAATTATTTTGCTATATTATAGCAGATTTTTAATCCCCTGTTCGTAACTATCCAGGGTTAACAAAACTAAAGGAATATAAATGACAAATTTCAATCTTTTAATACTATTTACTTTTGTAGACTTCTTTGTCCTGTTTCTAGCTTATAAGCTTTTTGGCAAAAAAGGATTACATATATTTATAGTTATTAGTGTGATTGCCGCAAATATCCAAGTTAACAAAGGGGTTGCTTATGATATTGCTGGTTTTCATATTGTTGCAACACTCGGTAATGTAATGTTTGGGGGCATATTTACAGCAAATGACTTGCTTAACGAGAAATATGGTCGACAAGAAGCACGCAAAGCTGTCCTAAAATCGATCTTTTTTGGTCTATCATTCGTGCTTTTGATGTTTATCTCAACGCTATTCACAAGCTTAAATGATGATTTCTATAATGATGTAAATAACTCTTTGAATTTATTTTTCTCAATAAATGGTGGCGCTTTAAAAGCTGTAATTATTGGAAACCTAGTTTATCTTGTATCTCAACTATTTGATGTACTTATATACTCTAAGATAAAAAGCTTTAGCTCTGATATAAAATGGTTATGGCTAAGAAACACTGGCTCAACTTTAATATCTCAAATTCTTGATACTACACTTATAACTTATGGATTTGCATTTGCAGGAATTATACCTACGGAATATGTTTTTGAAGTTATAATTTCAACATTAGTTATTAAATACATAATCGCGCTTATAAATGCACCTCTTTTTTATATTTTAGCGTTTACAAAACCTAAAGCATAAATACTATAATATAAGACTATTGATTCAATCATCATGTCATTCTCGCAAAGGCTGGAATCTTCTTAATATTTAAGAGATCTCCATGCACGAGGATAACTACTGTTTTTTTTATGATACATACTCATTAAATGTCTTAAACAAAGGCTTTATTTAGACATTTTTTACCCTTATTTCACACATTAGTATTTTTATTTACAGAATACAAAAAATTTTCTGCGCCATTTTGCACATACTCTTTAGTATTAGGATCATAATTATTAAGGGTCTAGATAACTTTAGCACTAAATTTTCTTACTAAAGTACACATGATTTTATATAAATCATTATCTTTGTTATTCCACCTAAATTCACACTCTTTTAAATGTAAAACAAACTTATCATCACTTAATCCGTTAAATTTTGCAAGTCTTCTTTTAGAGAAAGACCAAAATGACTCTATACCATTAACATGGTTTTTACCACGAGCAAACTCATTGTGAGAGTGATAAATACGATAGTGATCATAACCGTTTAGAATAAGCCCATCATATGCTTTCCATCCATCAGTATAGATTGTGCTGCTTTCGAGTATTTTGCCTTGTATTATAGGCATTAAGGACTCTTTAGAGCAGTTTGGTACAATAGAAACGTAGACTTTATTATGTTCATCGCGTTTTAAAACACCGAATACTGGTGTTTTACCAACTGCACCACGACCACGTTTACCTCGTACTCGTTTAGCTCCAAAATAAGACTCATCTAGTTCAAACTCTCCAGTAGATGCTAAGAATTTTTCATCAGATAATAGAATTATTTTACGAAATCTATCAAAATAGCGGTTAATTGTTACTCTGCTAACATTAGTTATTTTACTCGTATTTGTCGCTGTTAAATCCAAGCAGAAACACTTCAAAATCTCTCTAATTTTAGCATCTGAAATATGCGAACGTTTTTTATACCTTCCAAACATAGATAAAATATAGCTCCATCAATGATTTTTGACAAGCTAAAGTTATCTAGACCCATTATTAAATATATTTTTAACTTGACCAATTCCTTTACAATAAATCTCAATCCCACTAAGCTCCATGTCTTCAGAAAATCCCTTATAAAAGTGCTGATTTGTTTTAAACTCTAACTGAACACAGTCTTTATAAGTATTGCCATTTATAGTAATGTATGGGATAAATTTTGTATACTCAGATACACCTTTAACACTGTATTCATTATTAGAAGTATCAATAATTTCTGGTTTATTTAACTCTATTTTTTGAGTAAATAAAGGTTTTTGTTGAATAGTCGAATCACTCTCGCACTCAAGAGAATGGAGGATACCATCATCACCAACAATCTTATCATCTACCTCATATACTGCACTATCTTTAACAAGATATGTATATTCTCTAATAAGCTGCTCCTTTCCTTTTGAATCATATGATCTTGACTGATATGTACACTGAGTTTTCTCTTTGTTACAGCTTTTAATAAAAATATTAAAGATTTTAACTATCTTATTAGTATTTTCCTTATCTTTCATTGCATAAACATAAGCTGTTCCAACATCTGTTGAAATTAGATCACTACCATTTAAAGATGTTTGATTTTGATCTGTAGCTAATGCTAGTAGAGGTAAAAAACTTAGAGTAAATATAACTTTCTTATTCATTTATCTTCCTTTGTCTGTTAATTTTAACCCCTACCACTAAACAAACTACAGAAGAATAAAGTCTAAATCAAGCCTAACTTTAATAAACCATAATATACACCATCATTATAGTTTGCTTTAGTTATTAGACTTGCTTTTTCTTTTAATTGAGGGGAAGCATTATCCATAGCAACAGCCACATCAACTCGATCAAACATTTCTAGATCATTATTACCATCACCAAATGCGTATGTCTCATATCCTTCAAGATCTAGATATTCTACAACCTTATTTATACCATCTGCTTTGGTATGTCCTGCTAAATAACAGTCAACATAACCATTTTCATTATGCGGAGCTATCACACACTCGTCTCCAAGCGTATGTTCTAAAGCTACAGTGTCAACATTCCTACCCAAAACTAAAGCATTATAAATTGTTACATTATATAAGTTATGTGTCGTAATGATCTTATCCTTACTTACTATAACGTTATCATAAAAATAATTAAGATCTTCTGATTCAAGGTTGTTCACATATGCAAATTCACCCTCGAAAAGCCAATCATGATTGTGTTTTTCACAAAACTCTAAAACATTATCAATCGCACTTTGTGGAAATAGCTTCTCATAAATAAGTTTATCACCAACACTGACTACAGAACCATTTGCCGTAACATAACCGTCCATAGGCAAATCAAGAACTGCTGAAGGAATGAAACTCGGTGATCTACCTGTAGCTATAAAAGTCTTATAACCTTGCTTTCTTAACTTTTTGATTGCTTGGATATTTTTATCTGAGACAAAAAGCTCTCCTTTATGTTCGTATACTAGAGTGCCATCAATATCAAAAAAAAATGCTTTCTTCATTATCTAACTAACTTAATTTTCATTAATATTGATAATAATAAATTACTAAAAGCTAAAAGGATATAGCTATCGCAAAGATTTTGAACCTAACAGTCATCAGATGATATAGTGATAAATGTGGGACCATTAAATTTGAAAGCTTGGTCCAAAGAATCTTTATAGTTGCTTCTATTAGTCGTAATAGTTTTCGCGCCAAAACCTTTAGCTATACTACTCAAATCTAATCGTGGATTTGTAATATCCATTCCTACATAGTCTTTCTCTGGTGTTTGTGGAACCTGCAAGTGCCATAATTGTTTTAAGATTTTATACTCATCATTGATAGTACAAATAAATATAACAGGAATATTATATCTAGCGGCGGTCCAAATACTATGAATAGAATACAAACTACCACCATCACCAACAAAACATATAGTATGTTTATTAGTATATAAAGAAATACCTACAGATAGTGGCATTGCCATACCTAAAGCACCACCACGAGGTTCATAATAAACCTTTGAAAACTTTAATATATATGTTAATTCTTCAAGATGTGTCTGGTTCGTAGAACCCTCTATGACAATAGCTGTATCACGATAACAATAGTCTAAAATATCAAATAAGATGCTATCTTTATTTGTATTAATTTTCTCCAATTCAAAACTCTTTTTATATTTAGTTTGTTTAGTATCGAAATGATCAGCAATGATCGAAAGGTTATTACCAATTTCCCCTCTAATAACATAATCGAAAGGATAATCATATCTAGTCCTTATATTACCATTACTAAACTGAATTAAAGTATTTTGTTGGGGTATTGTTTGCTTTTCATGATATAGAAAAGACTGGATTTTTTCTCCCAATAAAACAACCGTTTCATATTTAGATAATACATTATTAGCCTCTAACGAAACAGCTGGTAAAATGCCTTTATAATTATCAAAACTCACATCAATAGAAGTTTTGACAGCAAATGGTGCTAAATAGATATCGGCGTCTACTTTATTACTAAGCTGATGAAGATTTGATCTGGTTTTAGCACTCCAAATAACCTCTGCATCAACAACAAAAACAATACTTTTACACTCTTCTAAATGGTTAATAATCTCTGTTAAGTCTGTTGCTTGAGTGTCATTTAGTATTTTAGTCTTTTTAAAATATCCTGTACTACACTCATCCGTATAAATTTCCATAGGTATAGATAAAAAAGTAGGCATTTTAGATTCTAACGACTCCAAATAACATCTTTGTAATGCAATACTTAAATCTGATACGTGTTGAACTTCGTACTGTGTTTTTGTTGCTGTTTTTGCAAGTTCAGTTAAATTTCCTGATAATATAGGCTTATGAATAAGATGACTTCTATTTTGCTGTCCAGCTATTACAAACAGTGGAATCCCTGCAGCATAAGCATTAAACATATTACTCATAGCATTTGCCAAACCTGGATAAGTATGTATATTTAATACCGAAGGTTTCCCACTTTCCAAAGCATATCCAGCAGCAATACCCGTAGCGACAGACTCGTGTAACCCCAAGATATATTTACAATTATCACTTTGAGAAACCACATCTAAAAATGTAGTTTCTGTAGTTCCTGGATTGCCAAAAACATATTCTATAGCAAATACATCAAAAAAAATCTTTTAATATTTGTTTACCACTTCTTAACATGAGTCCTCTCCTTAGCGAATAAAGCTATACTTCTTAAAGAATAGCTATATTCTTAATCACCATCTACTATATTTCTTGAATCGTGACCTATGCTTCTTGTCACATCTCTTGCTGCATGTCCTATTGAGTCACCCATATCCTTGAAGTTTCCTTTTACAGATCCATTATTGCTTGAACTATCTCCACTATCAGAACATGCTCCTAATAGAGCAACTAACATAACACAATAAACCAACTTTAGATATTTCATTTTTAAGACTCCTCTATTATAGCTATCAATTACCATCAACTATATTTCTTGAATCGTGACCTATGCTTCTTGTCACATCTCTTGCTGCATGTCCTATTGAGTCACCCATATTTTCAAAATTTTCTTTAATAGATCCATCACCACTATCATCAACTATATTTTTCGAATCATGGCCTATACTTTTAGTTACATCTTTAGCAGAATCTCCAACAGAATCACCCATATCTTTAAAATTACTTTTAATTGATTCATTACTGCTAGCACTTGAAGTATCTTGCTCATTTGAACATGAACCTAATAAAACAATTGATATTACACACACTATTGTTTTTAAGTACTTCATTTGAAACACTCCTTGTTTTTTAAAAAATAAACATCGCATCACCATAACTAAAAAATCTATATTTTTCAGCTATAGCATGCTCATATGCTTTCATAATCTTTTCTTTATCTGCAAATGCACTAACTAGCATAATTAGAGTAGACTTAGGCAAGTGAAAATTAGTAATCATTGCATCAACGATATTAAACTTTTTACCTGGATATAAGAAAATATCAGTCTCACCTTGATAAGGCTGAATTTCTCCACTTTGACCTGCTGTTTCAAGTGAGCGTACAGAAGTTGTACCAATAGCTATTACTCTACCACCATTAGCTTTAGTTTGACGAATTTTCTCACAAACATCTTCAGATACAGATATAACTTCTGAATGCATCTTATGGTTATTGACATCATCAACTTGAACAGGTTTAAAAGTTCCTGATCCAACATGTAAAGTGATATAAGCTATATCAGTACCCTTAGCTTTTATTTGTTGCATTAGCTCTTCTGAAAAGTGCAAACCAGCTGTTGGAGCAGCAACAGAGCCTAAATCTTTTGCATAAACTGTCTGATATCGTTCAGCATCAAATTCTTCATCATCTCGCTTCATATACGGAGGTAAAGGAATATGCCCAAACTCTTCCATCAATTGATAGATATCTTTATTACCCTGCAGTTCAAGTAGATACATTCCGCCATCTTTTTCTAATACTTTTGCTAAAGTATCTTGGACATATATTTCACTACCAATAGTTGGTGAGCGATTTGCTTTAATATGTGTTTCAAAAATTTTAGGTGTTTTAACTCTTTCTATAAGATATTCAAGCTTTGCGCCTGTAGTTTTTTCACCATATAGTCTAGCTAGCATTACTTTACTATTATTAAAGATAAGCAGATCTTCAGGATTAATAAAATCAATAAAATCAGTAAATTTATGATCTACAATCTCGCCAGTTTGCTTATTTAACTTTAACAACCTACTAGCATCTCTGTTTTCTAAAGGATAGCTGGCAATTAACTCTTCTGGTAACTTATAATCGAAATCGTCCGTTCTCATTTAATAAATTTATTTTAAAAAAATCTTTTGAGCAAAATATTATCATATCTTAGATAATAGATATAACAATTTAGGCCATTATCATCCTAATATGCTATTATCCATATATAACAATTTAAATATACATATTTATGTTATTTTCAGACTTAAACTTAAGCCAAAACATCATAGAAATATTAGAAAATAAAAATATCAAAATACCTACAAACTCACAGATTTTAAGCTTTGAAAAAATCTCAAATGGAGAAAATATCTGGCTAAAATCACCAACTGGTAGCGGTAAAACACTTGCTTATATTTTGCCAATTATGAATAAATTATTAATAGATAAAAAACCTCTTACACAAGTTGTTTTTTTCACACCTACTCATGAGTTAGCCATTCAAATTAGTAATTTTATAAATGAGACATTCTCAAGTATAGGCATTAAATCACTAGCACTAATTGGTAAAGCATCGATAGACAGACAAAAAGAAAAATTAAAGAAAAAACCAAATATTGTAGTTGGCTCTGTTGGCAGGATTCTAGAACTTATCGATCAAAAAAAACTAAAGGCTGCTCATCTACAATACTGTATTATTGATGAGGCAGATCGTATGCTTGAAGATGACAGCTTAAAGCTTTTAAAACAAATTATCTCTAAAACCACAAATCTACAATATATATTAGGCTCTGCTACTATCAAAAACCACGCCTTTGATATTGCGAGTAGTTTTATCGAAAATTTAGAGCTTATTGATAACTCCAAAGAAAAAGAAACTATAGAACATAGCTATATCACAGCTGATGGTAATCGTAAAACCGATACATTACGAAAGTTACTAAACAAAATATCTCCTTCCAAATCTATAGTATTTCTACATAGAAATAATGACGTTGATTTCGTCACAAAAAAAATAGATAAACTAGAATGTGGGGTTGGCTCTATTCATGGTGAACAAAATAAAATTGATAGAGCTAATACCATCAAAAAATTCAAAAGTGGACAAATCAAAGTTTTAGTTGCATCTGATGTTGCAGCTAGAGGACTTGATATTAATGATGTTGATTTTGTAATAAATTATGATATCCCATCCAAAGCAGAAGATTACCAACATCGAGCAGGTAGAACAGGTCGTATGGGTAAGTCCGGCAATAGTATTCTAATTATTAAAGAAACTGAATTCTCTTATATCGAAAAACTACAAAAGAAGTTAGGAATTGATATTAAGAAGTTTTAATATTTGTAAATTCGCCTATTTAAAAATCTAATTTATAATCAAAATCATCTGTTTTTTTATATTTACAACAATATAAAGGTTACTATTAGAAGTGATAACCAAGGGATAAATTTATAAAGATTTACTCTTAACTAATATTTCCTATACATCTGAATATGTTAATATAATTTTCCAAAACTAATTTAATATCTAAAAACTAACTATGAAAAAATTTCTATCCATTACAATTATTATATTTGTAACATTATCAGCCTCTTTTGCTAGTAACTGGCCTAGTGGATATATACCCAAAAATCAAATCATAAATATAGATAGTATTATCGGAGCTCCTCCAAGTACAAATTCATTAGCATTTTCTAGTGACAAAGCGATATCAGAAGCAGTATTTAGCCAAAATAAAAATACTACTGATTATAAAATAGCAATTCATGACGCATCTAATGACCAAGATGTTCATATTGCTGATTTTAGCAAAGCTTTTGGCCAAGAAATCACTAAAGACAAAACTCCCGCAATATACAGTTTATTAAATAGATCAACAACTGATGTATCGAATATAAAGCAATCAGCTAAAGAAAAATACAAGAGAATAAGACCCTTCGTGTTTTTTGATAGAAAACCTTGCGATCCTGATGAGGATCCTAGTAGCTACTCATACCCTTCTGGACACTCCTCTAGAGCCTGGAATTACGCTATGATTCTAGCAGAGCTAAAACCACAAACAGCTAAGCAGCTTTTTGAGTTAGCGGATAGAAAATCCCAAAGTCGAGTTGTTTGCGGAGTACATTGGAAAAGTGATATCCAAGCTGCTAGAACTGTAGCTTTAGCAAATTTTGCAATTTTAAACGGAAACCAAGATTTTCTAAAAGATTTAGAAAAAGCTCGACAAGAAATTAATCAATAAGTTTACAAAGCCTGTTTTACTACTAAACTTTTAACAATACTATATTTATCAACAAACTCAAATCCAGCTCTACGAGCTTTTTTAATATAATCATTCTCACTACCAAACACCTCTTTAAAAGCTTTCATAAGAGCTATCATCTTAGTATTATCAAGCTTTCTTTCGCGTTGGTATTTATCTAACGTTGAGATATGACCAATTAATCTACCTTTGGCAAAAGCTTCACTTACAACTTTACTCAAAGCTATAACATCTTTAAAACCGATATTTACACCCTGACCAGCTAGTGGATGGATTGTATGTGCTGCATCACCAACTAAAACAACATTACTTTTAATGTAACTCTTAGCATGACGCTGAACTAGCTCAAAACTAAATCTTTTTGATAAAAGTTTTACACTCCCAAGAGTATTATTAATTGCTTTTGCTAACTCTAATTCAAACTTCTCATCAGCTAAACTCATTAAGAAATTAGCATAATCAGTTTTTACAGACCAAACGATCGAAGCTTTATTAGGATTTTCTAACGGTAAAAATGCTAAAACTCCTTTACCATAAAACCTTTGATATGCTGTTTGATTATGTTGTTTTTCAAGCTCAAGAGTTGCCACTATCGCAGTATGTTTATATGGTTTAACTTTAGTTTCAAAATTAAAATAATCTCTAACAAAAGAGTTAGCTCCATCTGCGCCGACGATCAAGCTAGTTTCGACAATTTTATCAGCTAAAACAACTAGTTCCGTGTTACCATTCTTTTGGATCTTTTCAATCCTCTGATTCGCATAAATTTCAATACCTGTATTACTAATTTTAGTAATGAGAGCTTGTGTTATAACATCATTTTCTACAATATTACCCAAACTATGCTCAGATATCTCTTCTGCTGAAATAGTAATACTTTCACTAGGAACATCATCCCAAACACACATTTGATAATATGGTGATATACGATTGCTTTTAATGGCATTCCAAACACCCAAATCTTCTAGCAATCTCTTTGAAGTGTGATTAATTGCACTTACTCTTGTTTCTACTCTATCTGAATTGAGATGCTTATAATTCATTTCTCTTGCTTCTATTACAGCGACTTGTAGACCATTTTGATGCAAAGATAGAGCCAAACTAAGCCCAACCATACCTCCACCAACAATCACCACATCTTTTTGGATATTTTTAATGTTCATCTTCAACCACCTTTCTCATTAGTGTTGAACCTCTTGTCAGCTTACCCATCATCACTCGAGATAGAACTTTTTTGGCTAATTTGCTTCTTTGTAACAAGTGTAATCCAACATTTCTACTTGCCACAAATTTAAAATCATTTGAAACAAACCATTTCACAAATCCATGTGTAATATTAATTGTTCTATCATGATCTGGTTTTCTAACTTTGGCAAACTCTTCTAAAACTACTGCTATAGAGCTTTGTGAAAAATCACTTTCAACAAGTAAATCATATAAAAAGCCGATATCTCGAATACTTAAATTCATGCCTTGACCAGATACAGGATGTAAAAAATGCAAAGCATTACCAAAAAATAGTACATTATCTTTATATACTTCATTTGATTGAACAAGATATAAAGGAAAAACATCAGGCTTAGTAGCAACTTCAATCTGACCTAATCTATAACCAAATCTATCTTGAACCAGTTCCTCAAACTCTTTTTTGCCTAGGTTTAACTTTGCTTTTGAGTCTTCTCGATCAACAGTCCAAACACAGCCCATTGTAGTTTTTGACTTAGGAAGCATTGCAAGCACACCATCAGTCATAAACCTCTCAAACGCTGTATTATCATTATCAAGATCTGTTTGGATATCAAAAACGACTGCATCTTGTTTATAATCAGTAGTTTGAGCTCCTACATTTAGCATTTTACGTATACTTGAGCTTGCACCATCACAAGCGATTATTAGTGAAGCCTGTATTATTTTATCTTGTTGTTCTTGCTCAACAACTAGCGAATAATCATCAGCATTCTTTTGCAAACTAACCACATTAGTCTTAAAAGCTTTTTCGATGTTTTCATTTTCAGCAACATTCTGCAATGCAACTGCTAATAGTTCACGCATTGGAGCGATAGCCCCAAGAAATGGCAGATTCTCATCCTTAGCAAAAATCTCAGCTCTACCATATCGTCCTTTATCAGAGACATGAACCTTTTTTATGGTTTGAGTTTTACTAGCAACTTTATCCCACAAACCAAGAGTATTCAGAAATGCTATCGATGAATAAGAGACAGCGATACTACGGTTATCATTTTTGACTTCTAGCTCATCTTTCTCAATATGAATAATTGAACATCCCGTTCTAGCAAGTGCTAAGGAAGTTAATAAGCCAACAATACCTCCACCAACAATCGCTACATCATATTTAGTATTCATATAAATACCTAAACTTTTTCACTATCAATTAATAATACTGCAACTTTTGTATATTCAAGCAATTCAATAAAATCTTGTTCACAGTCATCATTATCTTCAAGAGCTTCGTAGTCCATATAAGATATTTTCATTAAATCGCTTATTGCTTCTTTAGTCTCTCTATCTTTAGAATTCTCGTAGTCTAAACCAAATAAACCTACACCAGATAAAAAACCTCTGATCCAGTAAGTTAATGCTCCAGCTTTATAACTTAAAGGCTCATCATCTTCTGGTAAGAATAAATCAAAACTTAAGCCTTTTTCATCAAACTGCGACTGAGTGTAGTCATAAAGTTTTTTCATAGCTTGCAAAGCCGAAGCCGCTATCAAATCACCTTCTTCGATTGGTTTTGTCATCAAAGAATCTGACCATGCAGTGAATTTAACTTCTGCTCCAAAGCTAAATAATGCACAAAGTAGCCCATGTGCTTCTGAAGCCGTAGTTAAAGCCTGCATTACTTTTAGAGCTTCTGCGACATCTTCAAAATTAGGTTTTTCATTTTTCATAGATAGAATTTTATTTTATATATTATTAAATGATATTTTACTGTATATAGATAATTAGTTATAGGTATTTTTTTAAAGTATTACTCTAATAAGATAGTCACCTTCAACACACTAAAAATAGATAACTTAAATCAGCTAAAGTCAAGCAATATATCTATAAACTTTTTAGTGTAAATTATTCAAAGAGAAGATGTTGTTGTTTATAATACCCATGTATTCAAAAGTTTAGTTGTCTGGGTTATTGGTGATTTAGTTACAATCTTGTACCGATACTACTTAGAATAGGGAGCTTGGTGTTTGAACTAGAGAGCAAGCTTTGATGCCATGCATTCACAAAGAAGCCCAACGTTGGAACTATGGCACCCAAACTTGATACCATAGGGATCAAGAATATTGAACTAAAACGGTAATCTGGACAACTAATTATTTATAGTTTTAGTCATGAACAAAGAGCATATACGCCGAGAACTCTTAAATATTAGGAACAATCTAAATGATAAAGATGAACTATCATCTAAAATCAACTTTAAAGTCATAGATTATATCAAAAACAACTTCTCAGATCCCAAAATAGCTAGTTTTGTTTCTCTTAAAAATGAAGTTAATACATCCTTAATCAATAACCACTTCAGAAATATTTACTTACCTATAATTCACCCTTTTATAAAACATAGTTTATGGTTCGCAAAAGATTCAAAAGAGTATTATTTGAATAAATATAAGATTAAAGAGCCTAGATATTCAGCAACTGACATCATTTCTGCTTGGGAACTTGATATTATTATCGTGCCAATTGTTGGTTTCAATAAAGATAAATTCAGAATGGGCATGGGAGGAGGTTTCTATGACTATACATTAAGCTTCAAAAAAAACTGCAATTCCCCTTTAACTATAGGCATAGCCTTTGATGAACAGCAAAATGATGATATCATCATAGATATATATGATATTAAGCTTGATTTAATTATTACACCTACGAGGATATTATAAAATATGGATAGTACTACTCTAGCTAATGAAATTAAAAACAAAATACTATCTGAACTTGATCCTCAAGCAACAATTGAAATAATAGATGAAACACACAAGCACGCAAAACACAGAGGATTTATAGAAGGTAAATACCACTATTTAGTCAATGTTTCATCTAAAAAGTTAAGTGATATGGCAAAGATTAAAGCACATAAAGAAATATTCAGATGTACACAATCACTTATGCCACAAATCCATGCTTTATCAATAAAAATCAAACCGGAGTAGAGCAATGTTTGATTTTATTATCCATTTTAATGAGTATATAAATTACTTCATAGATATTTTAGGTGTTTGGTTTTATATACTACTGTTTTTTATCATTTTTTGTGAAACTGGAATTGTTCTTGGAATATTTTTTCCCGGTGACTCCTTACTATTTACAATTGGTGTAACTGCTGCTGCAACAAGTATCAACATTCATTTAGCGGTTCTATCAATTTGTTTAGGAGCTATTATCGGAGACTCCTGCAACTATATTACTGGTAAATTTATTGGTGAGAAATTATTTAGTACACATGCTAGAATCCTCAAAAAAGCATATTTAATTAAAACCAAAGAATTTTTGGATAAATACGGTACAAAAGCAATAATTTTTTCACGCTTTATAGCCTTTGTTAGAACGATTACTCCATTTGTTGCTGGAGTTAGCAACATGAACTATGCCAAATTCGTTACATTAGGAGCCATATCAGCTATTATTTGGTCTTTTTCAATTACATATACAGTATATTTCTTTAGTGACAACTATTTTGTTAAACAATATCTGAGCTTAATTATTGCCATTATTGTAGCTGTAGTTGTGATTCAAATGGTTATAAAAGGGATTATAAATAAAATAAAAGTAAAAAGAACTTAACCTTTAGATATTATTTTTTTATAATCTAACGACAAAACATTCAAAATGAATAATTTATGGATACGATTTCAGCATTATTTCATATTATCCTACATCTAGATCAATTTATTAGCACATATATTAATATACTTGGTGATTGGACTTATTTATTACTTTTTTTAGTGATTTTTTGTGAAACTGGGCTTGTGGTAACACCCTTTTTACCTGGCGACTCTTTACTTTTTGCACTAGGACTTACTGGAGCTGCGACTAGCTTAAATGTACATGTATTAGCTCCAATACTTGTAGCTGCAGCTGTATGTGGTGACTCATGCAACTATTTCCTTGGCAGAATGGTCGGTAAACGAATTTTTAAAGATGATGCAAAAATTCTCAAAACAGCTCACCTACTTAAAGCACAAGAATTCTTTAATAAATATGGTGCTGCTGCAATCATATTAGCAAGATTTACACCACTTGTAAGAACATTTATGCCTTTCACAGCCGGCATGGCACGCATGAGATATCCTAAATTTGTATTAATGGGAATTCTTGGTGCTTTTATATGGGTATACTCCATTGTCTACTTAGCATTCTTCTTTAGCAATAATGCTTTTGTTAAAAAATATTTCGGCCTATTCGTAATTTTAATTATTGTTGTATCTTTAATACCACCTACAATATCTTTCATCAAAGCATTTAAGAATAGGCTCTCTAACAAAATATAATTACAAAGACTATTTTTTACCCAAATTCAAATAATCTATTAAAAGTTTACGACTTCTTAGCTGCTTACCTGCTAAAGCATAATCAATATAGGCACGAGTAACTTTAGAAATGGCTTTTAGATCCTCATCAGTCCACAAGCTCACTGATTGATTGATTTTCAAGAGATTTTTCCCAGCAATACTATTTGGAATAGCTGATAGATTTTTTTTAAAACCCGTGGTAAGTATCGAGTAATTTAAACTCTCATCAATAGCCATGCCATCAATATCACAATCGACATAAACTCCCTGCCCAAGACTATCTAGCAACTCAAGCTCAAACATTCTCAACAAATATTTATAATTAATTTCATTTATATTTTTTAGAATAAAACCATATTTCTCAAATAAAAACTCTTCTTCATGAGAGTAACTCAGTAGCAGATATATCAACTCATTCATGTACTGCAATGATAATAGATTGATGTATGTGTTTTGATAAAATGACTCAACAAACTCTACGTTGTAAATTTTAGACAATCCATCTGATTTTTTAGCAAGACTAATTTGCCCTCTTAATTTAACCAAAGGCTGATATAGATTTATCGTTTTCTTATTAACTCTTATTAACCCCGAAATCTTACCAAACTCTCGAGTGAATATACTCACAAGTAGAGAATTTTCTTTATATTTGCACTGGTGCAATATATAAAAATCATACAACTGCTGCATTTATTTTCTCAATAAGTTCGATTATTTGCGAAGCATTTCTATATTTAAACTCAGGCAGTTCAAATTCTTTCACAAGCTCTTGTAGTGATGTTTTCTTGATATCAGCTTTATGTTGTAATTTTTTTTGCAACCATTTTATCATTGCTAGCATATAAGCATCACCATAAACTCTAAATGAGATTTTTTCTTCAGAAATATACACCTCTACAACCGAAAAATTATCAATCACACAATATTTGACTTGCTTCGGCAAGATAACAGGGTCTTCAAAATTAACCTCCGCAAGAAGTTTCTTTACCAAATCATTATACATTTTCTTCTCCTTGTGGAGATATAGCTCTCAAAAGCTTAACTTTTTCTATTAGTCTTTTAGCTGCTAATACAACCTGCTCTCTTGAAGTATGTAGACCAAATGAGATTCTTATCGTAGACTCTGCCTGATCAGCGCTCAAACCAATAGCAACCAATACATGAGATGGTTCAACAGCCTGAGAATTACACGCAGACCCCATAGACATACAAATACCACCAAGCATTGCTAACAAAGTTTCACCTTTTACACCTACAAAAGTAATGCTTAAAATACCAGGATAGCTATTATCAAGTTTTGTATTTATCTTTATATCATCAATTTCTTTAATAATATCCAAAAAAGTATCTCGCAAATCCTTTATGTACTGCAGATTATTCTGTCTATTAGCAAACATCTCTTTTACAGCCTCAGCTAATGCAAATATCTGATAATTCGCTAATGTTCCTGCTCTTATACTAAATTCCTGAGCTCCACCATGTATCTGTTTTTCTAGCTTAACTTTTGGCCTTTTAGATCTCACATATAAAAATCCCACACCTTTTGGAGCATAAATCTTATGTCCAGATACAGATAACAAATCGATATTCATATCATTTATATCAATATCAATCTTGCCATATCCTTGAGCTGCATCAACATGAAAAATTATACCACTCTGCTTAGTTAGCTTACCGATCTCACGAAGATTATTTAGAGTACCTAGCTCATTATTTACAGCCATTAGACTTATAAGAATAGTTTCTTGCTTAATGGCATTTTTGAGTTGTCCTAGATTAATCTGACCAAATCTATCAGCATCTAAATATGTAACTTCAAATCTCTTGGTTTCTAAGAAACTACAAACATCAAGTACTGCTTTATGTTCAACTTTTGATGTAATTATATGCTTACCTTTATTTTGATAAGCATAAGCTGCTCCTTTTATTGCAAGGTTATTTGACTCAGTAGCTCCTGATGTAAAAATAATCTCTCTAGGCAAAACAGACAAACTATCTGCTATAGATACCCTTGCTTGCTCAATTTTATCGCGAACTAATAAAGCCTGCTCATAAGTTGATGATCCAGAATTAAAAAAATCAGAGGCATCACTAATCGATTTTAGCATTGTTTTTTTGACATTTTGACTAAGTGGAGTAGTCGCTGCATAATCTAGATAAATAAGACCCATTAAAAATCAATAATTCTTTTAATTATTAGCTAATATTGATATTATATCAAATAATTGCGTACATAGTACTTTAACAAAATCGCGAACTAAATAGGCGCATGATTAAAGATGGTAAATTTGGTCAGTTTCATATATGAAATAGTCTATAAAAGCGATTTATTAAAAAGACCAAAATAGGTCTGAACTTAACGAGCTAGCTCATTAAACAGCTAGTTATGAACATTATATTATTGAAGGAATTAACTAAAAAATGAAAAAAATACTAATAAATAGTAAAAGTAGTGAAGAAACAAGAATCGCTACTCTAGATAACGGAAAACTTATTGATTTAGATATTGAAAATGTTGATAGAGAGCAGAAAAAAGCTAATATTTATAAGGGCTATATTTCTAGAATTGAACCGAGCTTAAATGCAATATTTGTCAACTATGGTGAAGATAAAAATGGTTTTTTACCATTCAAGGAAGTTTCTGAGTATTATCTAAAAGACGTACCAAATGGTGAAAATATTGCACATCTTCTTTCAGAAGGTCAAGAGTTAATAGTACAGATTGACAAAGAAGAACGTGGTGATAAAGGTGCAGCTTTAACTACATTTATCACACTTGCAGGCTCATACATGGTGTTGCTACCAAACAACCCAGATGGTGGCGGTATTTCACGTCGTGTAGAGGGTGAGGATAGAGAAAAACTTAAGAAATATCTAAAAGATTTAAACATCCCTAAAAATATGAGTGTAATTGCAAGAACTGCTTGTGTAGAGTGTTCTTTTGAAGAGTTAAAACATGACTTTGATACTCTAGTTGAATTATGGGACTCAATATTTAAGGCTTATCATAAAATCAAAAAGCCTGCTCTACTTCATAAAGAGAGTGACATAATCGTCAGAACAGTTAGAGATCATCTAAAAGAAGATGTTAAAGAAATTATTGTAGATTCTAAAGAATGCTATGAAGATGTTAAAAGACAACTTGGCTTACTTAGACAAAGTTTTGATATTAACAAAGTTAAGTTATACAACGAAGAGCTACCTATATTTGCACAGTTTGGTATCGATCAACAAATAGAAAATGCCTATAAGAGAGAAATTAGATTACCTTCTGGTGGTTCTATTGTAATTGACACAACAGAAGCCTTGGTTGCTATTGATGTTAACTCATCTCGTGCCAACAAAGCTGAAGATGTTGAAACTACTGCTTTCAAGACAAACTTAGAAGCTGCTGAAGAAGTTGCTCGTCAACTTAGAATCAGAGATCTTGGTGGTCTAGTTATCGTTGATTTTATTGACATGTCATTCTATCCAAATAGAAAACAAGTCGAAGAAAAATTAATGGAAGCACTGCAGCAAGATAAAGCACGCATTCAAATGTCACGCATATCTAAACTTGGACTTGTTGAAATATCTAGACAACGTTTAAGCTCATCAATCAATGAAAGTGTAATGCAAAAGTGCCCTCGTTGTGATGGACACGGTTTCATAAAAACAACTCAAGCTACTGCACTTACTATTTTACGTAAAATTAGAGCAGAGGCTATCAAAGAAGATACTAATGAGATACGTGTTCAGGTCCCTGTTGATATAGCTGCATATATACTAAATGAGAAAAGAGATAGCATTGTTGAAATTGAAAGAATCTCTGAAGTTAAAGTCATGTTAATTCCTAACTTCAACATGGAGTCTCCTAAGTTTCAAATGCAAAGAATTTGGGGTACTAGCTACAAATCAAACCGTACCAGTTCTGACTTAATAGAAGATGTATACAACGTTGAAATTCCTAAAGCGGGTAAAAAGAAAGTTGCTGCTGTTGAACTAAGTAAACCTATATCTGAAGATCAGAGCGTAAGCCCTAAGGAAGATAATAAACTTGAAAACAAGAATATTGAAACTACTGTTCAAAACAACACAAACAAAACTAGTGAAAAGCAAGAGCCAAAGAAAAAAGGTTTTTTCAGTAAACTACTAGATAAGCTTACAGGTAATACTGAAGTTATTACTGTTGAGAATAAAAAACCTCAAAATAAACAATACAACAACAAAGATAAGGCTCAAAAACCTCAAAAGTCTCAAGATAACAGACCACAAAAAGACATTAATCAGCGTGACGATCGCAAAGCTAATAATAATGATCGCAGTGATAATAAAAATAATAATAAAGGTCAAAAACATCAAGTCCAAAAATCTCAAGACAACAGACAAGAAAGAGACAATAACCAGCGTAACGATCGTAAAAACAATGACAATAGGAATGATCGTAACAAAAATAAATTAAGTAGTGATAAGTTTGATAAAAAATCAAACAATCGTGGTAGTAGCAGAAGCAACAACCTAAATCTTAATAATGCTGAAGAGGTTGTTGATATTACTCAGCTTAAGTATCAAAATCAAACTGCTGAAAAAACTGACAATATCAAGAAAGTAATATCTAAAAATCCTGAAGAGTTTGTCTCTGTTATGGTTAAAGATGTTTTAGAAAACTATAATAGCTTAAAAGATGATGGTGCTACAAAAGTAGCTACTGAAGAAAAAGCAAAGACTAGTAAATATCTAAAATTTGATACTGTTTTAGTCGATAAAGAAATAACTCTTCTTAAAGAAGCTGCTAGACAAGCTGAAAAGGCTAAACAAGCCGAGAAAATCCAAAACACTGAAGTAGAGGATAGCAACAATATTCATGCAGAAATAAAAGAAACTATTGAAATAGTTGATGAAGTAGTTGTAAAAGAAGAGCAATCTAAAAAAGCTAAACTAGAAAAAGATGATAAAACATCTGAGCAAAATAGCGTAAAAAAAGAAAAGCCTAAAACTACTAAAAATAATAAAAAAGAAAAAACAGTTGAAAAAGCTAACAAACAAAATCAACCTGAGCCAGAATACATAAATTATTCTCCAGCTCTTGATTTTGAATCACAATCAATAATCTAAATAGCAAGGCTATATCTAATGTTACACTATCCTCAAATTGATCCAGTTGCTTTACATCTAGGTCCTATAAAAGTCCACTGGTATGGTTTAATGTACTTATTCGGTATTTTTGCTGGCTGGTATTTATTGAGACACAGAGCAAAAGTTAAATCATGGGCACCTATCAAACCTGAACAAGCAGGCGATTTAACATTTTATATTGCTTTAGGTGTTATATTGGGTGGTAGAATTGGCTATATAATCTTTTACAATCTACCCTACTATTTTCATAACCCTCTCCAAATGTTTTTCCTCTGGGATGGCGGTATGTCATTCCATGGAGGGTTTATAGGTGTATTAATAGCATTTGCACTATATGCACGCAAACTTGGAGTTAACTTCTTTGACCTTGGCGAATTTGTAGCTCCAGTTGTACCTATAGGTCTAGGCGCTGGTAGAATTGGTAATTTCATAAACGGCGAGTTATGGGGGAAAGTTACAGATTCTCCAATAGGAATGATTTTTCCTACTGGTGGACCTTTACCTAGATACCCTTCTCAACTATTTGAGTTCTTTTTAGAGGGTGTTGTACTATTTACAGTATTATGGCTAGTTAGTATCAAAAAAAGACCACGTTATTTAATATTAGGATTATTTATGTTCCTATATGGTAGCGCTAGATTTATTTGTGAATTTTTCAGACAGCCAGATCCGCAATATGGTTATATATTCTTTAACTGGATGACTATGGGACAGATATTATCTATTCCTATGATAGTGTTAGGAGCAATAATTCTTATCATAGTTTTCATAAGAACAAGGAAGAATAAATGCGAGAATATCTAAACTTTCTAAAATATATAAAAGACAATGGAACTAATAAAGGCGATAGAACAGGTACTGGTACAACAAGTATTTTTGGATACCAAATGCGCTTTGATTTACAACAAGGTTTCCCATTAGTAACTACAAAAAAAATTCATATCCCAAGTGTTGTTCATGAACTGTTATGGTTTTTAAGTGGTAGCACAAATGTAAAATATCTAAATGATAATAAAGTTAGAATTTGGAACGAATGGGCAACTGAAGAAGGTGAACTTGGACCGATATATGGTAAACAATGGCGTGACTTCAATGGCGAAGGTATAGATCAAATTGCTGAAGTAATTGAAATGCTAAAAACCAATCCAAATTCACGTAGAATTCTTGTCTCAGCATGGAATCCTTGTGTTGTTCCTTCAGAAAAAATCTCTCCTCAAGAGAATGTCGCTAAAGGTAATTCTGCCCTACCACCTTGTCATGCAATGTTCCAGTTTTATGTTGCTGATAATAAGTTATCTTGTATGCTTACACAAAGAAGTGCTGATGCCTTTTTGGGAGTTCCATTTAATATTGCGAGCTACTCTTTACTAACACACATGATTGCTCAGCAATGTGACCTTGATGTTGGTGAATTTATTTGGTCTGGTGGCGATTGTCATATTTATAACAATCATATAGAGCAAGTAAATGAGCAACTTAGTAGAGAGCCTTTAGACTTACTAACGCTTAAAATTTTAAGAAAACCAAGTTCTATATTTGATTACAAATATGAAGACTTTGAATTTCAGAATTATAAACATCATCCAGCTATAAAAGCAAAAATTTCTGTATAAGGATATTATAAAAATGAATCAATTATCTCTTAACAAAAAGAAAATCCCCATTCTACTTTTAGAAGGTATTCATTTAAATGCTCTTGAATCATTTAAAGCTGCTGGATACGAAAATATTGAACTATTGAATACAGCACTAGAAGGTCAAGAGCTTGTAGATAAGCTTAAAGATTTTAAAATCGTTGGCTTACGCTCACGTACACAGCTTACTAAAGAAGTACTAGAACAGTCTTCTCATTTGACTGCCATAGGTTGTTTCTGTATTGGTACAAACCAAGTTGACCTTAAGACTGCTCAAAATCTAGGAATACCTGTATTTAATGCTCCGTTTTCAAATACTCGTAGTGTTGCTGAACTTGTATTAGCTGAAGCAATTTTGTTGATACGTAATGTAATTGATAAAAATGCTAAAACTCATCGTGGTGAATGGCATAAATCTGCTGATAATGCTAATGAAGTGAGAGGTAAAACTCTTGGAATCATTGGCTATGGCCATATTGGTATGCAGCTTGGTATTTTAGCAGAGAGTATAGGCTTAAATGTCATATTTTACGATATAGAAGAAAAGCTTCCATTAGGAAATGCTAGTGCTGTAGAAAGTTTAGAGACTCTACTTAAAAATTCTGATGTTGTTTCATTACATGTACCTCAACTGCCTACAACTGCAAATATGATTTCTACTAAAGAGCTTAGCTTCATGAAAGAAAACTCAGTACTAATTAATGCTTCTAGAGGAAATGTTGTTGATATTGATGCTTTAGTTGAAGTTTTGAAAAATGGTAAACTCAAAGGTGCAGCTATAGACGTTTTCCCTAAAGAGCCATCTGCTAAGGGTGAAATATTTGAAAGCCCACTAAGAGGCTTTGATAATGTTTTCTTAACGCCTCATATTGGTGGTAGCACTATCGAAGCGCAGGAAAATATTGCCAATGAAGTCGCTGCTAAGCTTATTAAATATTCTGATAATGGTTCGACTCTAAATGCCGTAAATTTCCCAGAATTATCACTACCTAGCCATACTGAAACTCATAGAATATTACATATACACCAAAATATACCGGGCACTATGAATGAGCTAAACAAGATATTAGCTGCAAAAAACATTAACGTTGAAGGGCAATATCTTAGAACTCTAGAGAATATTGGTTATGTTGTGATGGATATTAAATCAACTTCTGATGAAGCAAAAGATCTTGTTGATGAATTCAAAAAAATCAAAACTACAATAAAAGCTCGTTTTCTTGTATAGATGTCTCTAGATAAAACCCAAATTATCTCTCAAATTTTAAAATACTCTCCTTCTCACATAATTATCGGTTATAGTGGTGGTGTAGATTCTAGTGTTTTATTAGACATAACAAAAGATTTATACATTCCAACTATTGCTATTTATATTAACCACAACATCCATCCTGATGCACTAAAATGGCAATTACATTGCCAAACAATATGCAATAATGCAAATATTGATTTTATAGCTCACTCTCTAGATCAAGCTCCTAAAGGAGAAAGTTTTGAAGCTTGGGCAAGTAAGCAAAGGATGGATTTCTTTATTGAGATCATGAGTCAGTATTCTAGTCCGATTCTTCTACTAGGTCATCATCTAGATGATCAAGCTGAAACATTCCTAATTCAAGCGATAAGAGGATCAGGATTAGCTGGACTAGCTAGTATGCCATACTATAAACAATTAAATCATGGAGCTGTACTTCGCCCTCTTTTAGATTATACAAAGAAAGATATTCAAGACTATGCAAGCCAGAATAAGATTAATCACATCTATGATGATAGTAATGAGAATATAAAATATCGTCGGAATCTTATTCGTAATCAGATAATGCCAATATTAGAGCAAATTAATCCAAATATTAGCAGAACTCTTTCTCGAAGTGCTAAGATCTGTGCAGAAAGTAGTAACATATTACAAAAGTTACTTAATGAAAAATTACAGAAGATTTCTAAAGATAATGGTCTATTTATCTCTGAATTACTTACCTTAGATAATGATATACAAAAAAGTTTGATTCATCATTGGTTTAAAGAAACAACAAATCAAAGTCTAAAAAGTAAACAAATTGAAGAAATACAGAAAGCTCTTAGCAATATTCACACTGGTTGGCAATTTGATATCAATAAACAATATCAAATATCTGTAGAATATAATCAACTAATAATTAAAATTAATAACCAATTAAATTTAATCTTAAATAATAAAGACATAATTGAATGGCTCAAAGAGAAATTGAATAACAGCTTTAATGCTGAGGAAATTATAGTCCGAAAAAGACAAGCTTCTGATAAATGTAGATATCAAGGCAGAAACAAAGCAAATAAATTAAAAGTACTATTCCAAGAGCTGAAAATACCAGCATCAGAACGCTCTAAAGCAAGAGTTATATTACTAAATGATAAAATAATCGCAGTTTATCCTTTTTTCATATGTGATTAATCTAGCTTCTCTTCTTGGCCAAGAGAGTGTTATAAACCTTCTGAATTCCTTCAGCTTCATTTTGAATTTTATATTTTGATGACACCAAATCATAACCATTTTGAGCTATTTCATATCTTAATTTATCATCAGACATTAAGATATCTAACTTCTCAGCAATTTGTTGACTTGATTTTGGTTCAATTAAATAGGCATTTTGAGCATCAGAAATAATCTCAGGCCAAGCACCAGCTTTAGTAGCAATCACAGCACATTTAGATGCCATTGCCTCAAGAGCTGGCAAGCCAAAGCCTTCTTTATGACTAGCACAAACTACGATATCTAATGCTCTATACCAACTTGGAATCTCTTTGCTATTCTTGATAAACCCTGTAAATATTATCCGTTCTGACAAACCTGCTTGCTGAACCATTTGTTCTAGTTGTTTTTTGAACTCTAAATCTTTAGGTGTTGCTTCACCAATAACTACAGCTGTCCAATCAGGATATTTTATTAGCATAGCTACTACTGCTTCAATAAACTCATAAGTTCCTTTAGACTTTCTGATTCTGCCAAATATTCCTATACCATATTTGCCTGGTAGTTTTCTATTTTGCCACTCTTGAGCCTTATTGCCAGCTGGATAAAAAACTTCAGTATTAACTCCATGCGGTACTATATAGGGTGATCTCTCAAGATATTTTGCAGATATTTCAGATGGACATATAACTGCTTCCATTCTGTTTATATAAAATTTTGTCAGTTTTTTATGATGCCTTTGTGCTACAGAAGTAAAAACTAGTATTATCTTATATCTAAAAACATATTTTAAGATAATCCCCACAAGCATATCAATGTTTCTACGTGCATGCCAAATACGCCATTTATCACGCCAACACTTAAATAAAAAGTCTCTAAATCTAATCGTTTTAATACCGTTTGAATCAATATTAAAACCCATACCTACAATATTTACTAGCTTAGCCTGCTCTGGCATCACAGCTAACATACTAGCATTAATCCCAGAAAATCTACGACCTAATGACAAGGCAATAACTTCAATATCTTTTATATCTTTAGTTTCCACTGATTTAATTATAATAATAGGTTATATCAGACATACTAAAGCAATATATGATTATTTACAAGAGTCACAAAATCCAAGAAATGTAATTATTAATATTTACTGATATCTAATAATTGTAATGTAAGAATTACTGGCTTAAAGTGTTATAATGTTTTCATATATTAGCTAGTTGTTTGAAGTAATAGATGTTCTTTTTAAAAAAAATTTGTAATATTTTTTCTTACAAAAAACCCATCATAAAAGACAATACATTTTTGCTATGGGAACCTTGTACACATAGCCATGCTGAAATAGTTCCTGGATTTGCGAAGTATTTACTTGATTTAGGTTATCATGTTTCTATCCTAATTAATCCTAAAAGATACAAAGAAGGATTATTCTGTAGATTTGATAATGAAAATATCTCGTATAATAAAATGTCTAAAAGGCAAATTCGCAAGTTTTTCAAAAAAAATAGTTTAGCTAATGTACAAGGGGTACTAATCACAACACTTGGCAAATTATATGATGGTAAAGATATAAACCAAGCATATAACTCGTTTAATAAACAAATAGATAGAAATAAACTTTTCTTTGTTGAACATGAAATTGATAGCTACTTTGATAACAATCCTGAAACACGTAAAGATATTATCACACTTAGAACAATGGACTACAAAAATGCGACTACTATAGCTGTTAACCCCCACTATTTTGGACAATTCAAACTAAATAACAAAAACTCTCTAACAACTTTTGTTACTATTGGTGCAATTTCAGAAAAAAGAAAAAGCACTAAACTGCTTGTAAATGCTGTAGAAGAACTAGTAAATACGGGTATTACTAACTTCAAAGTTGTTGTTATTGGTAAAGGAAATATCAAAGATTTACCTACACACCTGCAAAAGTATTTTGATATCAAAGGACGTCTTGATTTCAAAGAAATGTATACTGAAATTGAAAAAGCTGACTTTATCCTATCAGCATATGAAGATAATCCTGACCATATCAAATATATTACTTGTAAGACTAGTGGTACATTTCAACTTGTCTATGGTTTTCTAAAGCCAATTATCATCAGAGAAAGTTTTGCTCCAATAAATGGTTTTAATAATGATAATGCCATACTCTACAAACAAGATAATAATTATCCAGAATCTATGACTAAAGCAATAGAGTTATCTCAGCACAATTATTTGCAAATGCGCGAAAACCTCAAAGAATACTCAGATCAACTATATTGCCAATCGCTGAAAAATTTACAATGCGAAATTAAAAATAGACATTAATTCTTGAATTGCTTTTCGTTCTTAATTATTTTTCTAATAAGAAATAAACTACGAGTTGGTTGTAATAGGATATATTTGATACCTGTCAATCTAGCCTTATTAAATTTGCCCTCAAGATATAGTGAATCAATAATATAGCGCCCTTTTCTCTTGTTAAAGAATTTTGACTTAATTCTATCAATTTTTCCAGAAGCAAAACATTTGCCAGTAAACCAGCATAACGAATAATTACCAGCAAAACTTTTCTTTAGATTTACATGAAGGTCTTTTTTATATGAACGATTATACTCGGGTTTTATAAACATAGAGTTTTGATGTGTATATATCGAGTCTTTAATATATGGAAAGAGTTCAAATCTAAAATTATTTATATTATTAACACCTGAGTATAATGGAGTCTTTTCTTGTTGATTAACTATTAGATTAATTGCTTTGCCCAACAAACCTGGACCTGTGATGCTTAAAGGATCATTACCATAAAAACCATTCTTTGAGTTCTCTACTATCATTTCAATAGCTTTTTTTAGGAATGGATGCTTTGGCTTCGAACAAATAAATGCCTGATAAATATAGCCATCAAACTCATAGTCTGATTTATATTTATCTTTAACTGAAGCAAACTCAATATCATAGCATAAAACATCATCAAGACTAACTAATAATTCTTGCTTAATATCGCTATACACGCCACCATGTATGTATAGCACACAATAGCGCCACAAATCACATTTATAAGCCCCAGGTATTATATTATCATAAGCTTCAAGAACATCTTTTTCAAAGTTCTCTTTGAGAAACTCGCGACACGCTTCATCATCAAAGAAATGAAACTCCCAATCAGGGTTTTTATCAATCCATGTATAAACTGCATTATACATCTCTTGACTTACCTCACTTGTTCTCCAAGTTTTAAAAATCTTTTTGGTAATGTACTGGTATTCTATAGAATTTGATAATTTAGCTCTTGAAGGAATAAAAGCCGGAATTTTTTTAATCGAAATTGACATAAATAAAAGTCCAAATAGGTTTAATGTTTATACGCTAAGTTATTCCAGTATAAAACTTTAACAAATACTATGAAAATATACTAACTCAAAATACGTTTTTTGCAAATATAGCAAAGAGATTTAAACTATTAAGAAGTTATAGTATTAGAATCTTTACTTTCTTCACACTTTCTTTGAGCTAAGAATATTGCCGTTAAGTTAGCAAATAAAATAACCATTATTTGTGTAGTAAAAAAATAATCAAACAAGCAGCCAATAAACATTGCTAATATTAAAACTCTAAAATAAACTCGGTTGCGATAGTCTAACCATCTTGCTTCAACAAAAAATGCCACAAAACATAATAAAAGAGAAACTCCAGCAACTATACCTGCTCTAAAAACATAATTAATAAACTCATCATGAGCCATAATACCGTCATTAACTACACGTGGATCATCTCTCAGTCTTTGATTCTTGTTTATTAAAATCTTAGTACATTGAATAACATCTGTTGTATTAGTAAGATAAGGACATCCCAGTATATAAAGTTTAGGATATTCTCTTAAAACTTTGAATGAAGAACTATAGTATAACAATCTAAGTCCAGTCGATGTCTCATACTGTTTCCTAGCATCTGTATTATCATAATCTTGATTAAAAAATACTTGCGATTCTTCCACAGATGTTTGTAATCTATAATGAAATATACCTGAGAATTTATAGACAATTCCAAAGATAATACTAATTACAACTACACAGCAAGTTAGAATTGTTACAAGTCGCTTTATACATAACTTATCGTTTTTAAAACTAAAATACTTTAAAGCTATAAATGAATAGTATACAAATACTACAAATTCAATGACATAACCAGCCTTACTACGATTTACAAAAAGATCTATAAAAATAACCAATAAACCAGCAGCAAACATTAGAATCTTTATCATAATATTTGGTATTCGGATAGCTTTACCAATAATTACTACAGCCGAAAAAGGAAAAGTTAATGCAACTATTGACTGAATAACACTACCGCCATGTATACCAAAATATATCTGACTAACTACGAAATCTATATGCAATATATATCTAAATAACGCATACAAAGAGAATATAACTACAATTGATAAGTAAAAGTTTAAAAGATAATTAGCATATTTAATATTTCTAGATAAAAAATAACTAGCAGAACATATATATATAAATATAAATATTGGGTTAGAAAATCCTAAAATTGACTTAATATCTATATTATGACTAGCTAAGGATGCATAAATCACGCCAATATTTACCATTATTGCCGACACTAACAGAAACTGTAGCGATCTATTTTGTTTAAGAGTTCTAAAAACCTCTTTATTAAAAAAAGCAAAAAGAATAATTAATATAAAACCTACAGAGATAAAAAATCTAGCAAAAAAGAATATACTTACAAACATTACCAACATAAGTACAAATACTATCTTGGTATATATTTCAGATTTCAAAACTTTTCTCCTAACATAAAATAAAATTCTTATACACTACACCTTATAGTATACCAGCTCTTGTTTTCATTAATAAAATGATTCGATCAATTAAACTAAACTTTTTAAAAGTTGGAATATTTCTTTAAATGACTTATTAGGCTTTTTTTTCTCGACCTCTTTATGATGATTTCTAATTAGCTGGCGCAATTTTTGCACATCCATATCAGGATGCTCTTGTATTAGTTTTTCCAATGTCTCATTAGCCTTTATAGGATCTAAGAGGTTACTTCTAAGATTCTCTAAGCGCTGAATCATAAGATTTGCATCTTTATCTTTATTAACCAGAACGTCATACGCCTTATGAATATCATCTAAATTATCGGTTTTTCGTAATAGCTTACCTATAAACTGTGCTTGTCTTTTTAGAGCTATCTTTTGCAAATTTTTAGCACTAAGAATATTATTTTTAAGATTTTCATCTATTGGTAGCTTACCTAGCTGCTCCTTACTTAGTTCAGTTAAGGATCTGCCAAAATCGGTTATCTCTAATGCATCTTTTTTTACAGTAGTCTTACTCTTTACAGCTTTATATTGCGAGTTTTCTTCTTCACGTTGCAAACGCTCTATTTCATCTAGGTCTATTACTTTGCTCATAGCTATTATTTTAATTTGCTTATATATATATATAATATAAGCTATAATTTTAAACGTTTAATTTATTTTATCCACCTAAAAAATATCAGGAGACTACCAAATATGTTTAGCTTTGAAAAAAATAGCCTAAAAAATACTGATAAAGAAATTTTTGATGCTATAGAACTTGAGGTTAAAAGACAACATGAACATGTTGAGCTTATTGCATCAGAGAACTATGCAAGCCCTGCTGTAATGGAAGCTCAGGGCTCTCAACTCACTAATAAATATGCTGAAGGGTATCATGGCAAAAGATATTATGGTGGCTGCGAATTTGTAGATATAGCAGAAAAACTAGCTATCGAAAGAGCTCAAAAACTATTTGGTGTTGATTATGCAAATGTTCAACCTCATTCAGGATCACAAGCAAATGCTGCTGTATATAATGCTGTACTTAAGCCAGGCGATACAGTGCTTGGCATGGATCTTGGTGCTGGTGGGCATTTAACCCATGGTAGTAAAGTAAATTTCTCGGGTAAAATTTATAATTCTATTCAATATGGTCTAAATGAAAGTGGTGACATTGACTACAAACAAGTAGCTGAACTGGCTAAAGAACATAAGCCAAAAATGATAATTGCTGGATTCTCAGCTTTTTCTGGGATTATTGATTGGAAAAAGTTCAGAGAAATTGCAGATTCAGTAGATGCTGTACTAATGGCCGATATTGCTCACGTTGCAGGACTTGTTGCGGCTGGCTTATACCCAAATCCATTTCCTTATGTTGATGTTGCAACTACAACCACCCACAAAACTCTAAGAGGTCCAAGAGGTGGGTTAATACTTTGTAATGATAATCCAGACCTAGCTAAAAAATTCCAGTCAGCTATTTTTCCAGGTATTCAAGGCGGACCTTTGATGCATGTAATTGCAGCTAAAGCAGTTGCCTTTAAAGAAGCATTAGAACCTAGCTTTATTGACTACCAAAAGCAGGTATTGAGAAATGCTAAGGCTATGGAAAAAGTCCTAAAAGAACGTAACATTAATATTATTTCAGGTGGTACAAATAACCACTTATTGTTACTAGATATAACAAATACAGGATTCTCAGGTAAAGAAGCTGAGGCTGCTCTAGGCAGAGCAAATATTACTGTTAACAAAAACTCTATACCAAATGATCCTCGCTCTCCATTTGTTACAAGTGGCTTAAGAATAGGAAGTCCTGCCATCACAACTAGAGGATTCAAAGAAGCTGAGTGTGAGCAAATCGCAAACTGGTTGGCGGATGTGGTATATAATTGTGGAAATGAGAAAGTTGAAAATGAAACTGCTACAAAAGTTTCAGAACTTTGTGATAGATTTCCTGTTTATAAATAGATATCTTAATTTTATTTTCAGCAATATCAAACTCTAAACTTCAAAACTAAATTTTAATGATTAATTTTAAATTTTACCAAAAGTCTTTTATTTTATTTATTTCTATGTCTTGAAAACGTGCATATTAAAGTATTTTATTAAGTAAAGGTGAATTATTTAAATATTATCTTAATTTTAATATTGACATAAAATTAATATTAAATATAATATCCCCGTATTCAAATACTTTCGTAACATTAATTTAATATTTTATTAATCATGGAGATTATAATGAAAAAAACTATCACTATCGCTCTTTTAGGTTCAATCGCAGCTACTTCTGTTTACGCAGATGATTTAAATGCTAATGTTGTAAACAATTCTATTGTTAACTATTCTAACAAAGTTGAAGCTGCTGCTGATACTGATCCTAACTCTGCAATCTATGCTGTCAAAAGCATGGCTGCTGATGCTGCTGATATACAAGCAAATGGTGAAAAAATAGCTAGAGGTTTAGTTCTAACTAATAATGGTAGAGTTAAAATACCTAACGCTGTTAAACCTAAAGATATGTATATGAAGGATCAAGCATCTGCTGCTCAAGGTCTTGAGAAATATAGAGCTGAAAGAGATGGTATTAATAAAAATATTGAAAAGCTGCAATCTGAAAAGAAATTGGGCTGGAAGATTAAGGTTGCTGCTGAACAGGCTAAACTTAAATCTATCAACACTAAGATAGATATCCTAAAAGGTATCGAAAATGGTGATAAGGCTTATGCTGAAGAGAAGATTGCTCAGTTTAATATTATCAAAGAAATTACTGTAAATGGTCCTACAGCATACTACAATAATATTGCTAAGCCTATTTCTGCTGAGTTAGAAGCTGCATGGAATTCAGCTACTGCTCTTGATTATGCTGGCTATAGAACTAATATGGACATGTTCTGGAATGCAAGAGTTGCTCTTTGGAATGGTCAATACAATATCAACAGTAAAGATGCTGATACTGCAGTAGCGTTTAACGATATTACTAACTATTTAACTATTCAAGCTATTGAGCTTATACAGGGTGGAAGTAATGAAAAAGCTATCGCTACATATGCTAATGTAAATACACTTGCATATACAGTAACTACATTAGGTGATTTAGAGAGTGGAATTCAGCAGAAGATTGCTTCTCCAAGAACAGCTCTATCAATATGTGAAGCTAACTTGCTTGATGTTAGAGCAAATAGTAATATTGCTACAGCTAGAAATGTTATAAAAGATTTGTCTGATGAAAAAGCTGTTGATGCTATCCTTACGCAATTCTTAGATATTATCAACCTTGGTGATATTAAGGTATATGACCTAGATAAGTTAGGTGAAAACTGGGCTGTTAAAGCTGCTGTTAATGCAATATCTAAAGCAATCGGTACAGAGGGTGTTGTTTATGTTAAAGATCATACTTTAATGTTAAGACCTGCTAGTGCTATAGCAGCTCCTGTAGCTAATGCTATTGCTGAAAATGGTATATATAAACAAGTAAGTGATGCTGATAGTATCCTATTTGGTGTAAATGCTTGTAATTTTGCTGCTGCTCAAAATAGTCAAAGTCCTGTTGCTAAAGCTATGGTTGCAGCTACTAAGCAAATTTCTAATCAGTTAGCTAAAGGTCAAACTATTGATGCTGCTTTCCAAGAACAAGTGTACGCAGCTCTTCAAGCTACTATGTTCGAAAACTTAAGCAAAGTTATTGCTAAGTAATCAATTTAATACCCCTCTAATTTATTCTAGTAATGTCTGGCTTTCTTGATAAAGTTTTTGTCTAAAGCCATCTTTATTATTTTCATATTCTTTTGGATTTGACTTTATAGATAAGTTTTATAGTGAACTACTTATCAATAGGTGTGTTCTAAATTAAGCTAATTTAATATTTTCTACACATCCCAGCTTCTTGCCAATATTCACTACCTACACAGTGATGACAATAGAACAAACCATTCGGATCGTATTTATTTTTAATTTTTAGAAGCTTATTATAGTTATCACCCCAAAACACTTGTTGCCAGTTTTTTTGGAAATAATCTGCCTCATTTGCATAAGTACCAGCATCGGGAGCTAATGCCATTATCATTCCCATAGCCTTATAAATATTATCTACTTTTTGTTGTATTTGTGGAGTCATTTTTGGTTTGCCAAGCTGAACTTTGTCTGTACTATAACTCATAATTGCCAAAGCCCCAGCATTATAAACACTAGGGTTCATGGATGTGCTTTTGGTTAGTCTCAGAGCTTGTTCAGAAGCTCCTGCTAAACCTTTGTTAATCTGAATAGATACTGGTGCAAGTTGAGAAATTTTATAAAAAGTTTCTGCTGTTTTATCAATATTTTCAGGATTAAATAATTTCTCAGGTAAATACCAAGATTGATATGTATACCAATATGCAGAAACTTCCCCTGTATTAGAAGCCCACCAAAACTCACCATCTCGAGCATCTAAACTAGTATTTTTGACAACCATATCAGGATAGTTTTTATGCCAATAGTCATAATTCCAAATCTGTGTTGGTGGAATATCTATATATTTAGCTTGATAATGAAGATCAGGTTGACTTTGTACCCACTTTTTAAATGGTTGCCAAATTTCTAAAGCCTTTTTCTGACTTAAACCTTGGGTAACCATTGCTATTGTCATTCTATTATTTGGACGGAACGCAAACTGCTCGCCCCAATTCTCATTATTCAGGTTTGAATAATAAAATGAAAAAAACTCTTTTATCAAAGCTTTATAAGCCTTACTGGAGCTAGCTGTTATCTCGCCACTAATTAGACCAAAGTGACTAGGCAGCTGATGTGTTCTTAACGTTAGATTTGTAACAACTCCATAAGTTCCGCCACCACCACCTTTGATTGCCCAAAATAAATCTTGATTTTGACACTCATTAGCAATAACTGTCTTACCATCAGCGGTAACAACCTCAGCCTGCACTATTCCTCCTGCACCTGTACCATACTCTTTAGACCAGCTACCAAATCCTCCTCCTTGAGGAAAACCACCAGCTGCCCCAACAGTTGTACAGCCTCCTCCTTGGACATATTCATGGTGTTTGTTAGTTACAACATCATAAGCCTCAAGCCATCTTGTACCAGCTCCAACTGTAACGGCTGAATATTCTTTATCCTTTGGACAACTCTGAGGGTTAAAATGCTTATCATATTTAATATCACGCATATTATGAGTCCATATTAACAGAGAATTAGGAGAGCTAGAACGCCCTAAATAGTCATGTCCAGCACCTTTGATAACAATACGAATATTATGTTTTCTAGCAAAATTAATAGCATTTACCACGTCTTGAGTATCCGCAGCTTCAACAGCATAGCTACTTGGCTGAATATGCCATGCTCCATACCACCCTTGAGATTCATTTCTACTAGAATCTGACTGCATATAAAAAGGATTTTTCATATTTTGTAAAACTGATTTACAACTATCATTTTCTAAATTTTTTTCACATGTAGAAAAAATAGAAGTTGGTTTTATAAGCTTGCCTTTGAGCGATTTTGCCAATGCATCCCATTGTTTGGAATCAGGCCAGCATACCTCTGAAGGTAAGCAACGACAACTAGACTTTGAAGTTTCATTTGAAATATTTGAAAGCGTTTGACTATACGTCAAACCAAATATCGAAGTTAAAATACAGCTTGTGATAATTTTTTTGTACATTTTACCAAGAAATTACTCTGTGATAATAAATATACTAAAGTATTAATATTTTAAAAAAAAGTCGTTATGTATTTCAAAAATGATATTTTAAATAGAAATTTCTACAACCATCCAAACCATCTATCAAACCAAGTAGGATTTTCCGTACCATCTGGACGTAAGTTATTTACAAACTTATTTTTAGGATAGTTTTTCTTAAGCACTCGTATATTGTCCTTAGCTTGATCATAAAGACCCAGCTTATTATATGCTCTAATTGTCAACACCAAAGCATCTTGAGTTACTGTACTCTGTGGGTAATTTCTTATGATTTGAGAAGCTCTATCCAAAGCTGCATTATATGCTCCACGTTTATAATAAAATTTTGCAATATCATAATAGTGCTCCGCAATAATATTATTTATATATATCATTCTACGTTTTGCATCAGGAACAAAGCTACCCTTAGGGTCAAGCTTAATAGCTTTTTCAAAGTTAACGTAAGCATCTTGATAGCCAGTTGGATCATGATAGTTCATATCATAAGGAGCATATGTTTGTAAAATACCCCTACCATCTTCAAACCCAACAACACCAATCATATAGTAGACATAGCCCTTATATGAACTATATGGATACATTTTAATAAACTGTTGACCTAATGCTAGAGCCATAGTTGATTCATCATCCATATAGTAAACATAAATCAAATCAACCATACCTTTCTCAGCTAAAGGAGTAAACGGATACTGCGCAACTAATGACTTATAAGACCTAATAGCATCAAAATACTTTTCATTTTGCATTTGCTCATGGGCTTTCGCATAAATAAAACTTGCCGTAAAACCAGTATAAACTTGCGGAAGCTCACTGTCTTTCTTAGGTCCACAAGATGCTAATAACATCAACATAAATGCAGCTGCTATTAAATATAAAAACCTTTTCATTTAATTAACTATCCTTAGAATTTTCTTATATAATTCTATGTAAAATTTATTTTATTTAGTAAAAAATACTTATATTAAGCACACACATGGCAAATAATACACTATCTAACAAGTTTCATCAAAAAATTATGATGCATCCTGATCATGCAGGCAAAAGAATTGACTCAACAATAAATGAATTATTTGAACAGTTTTCTCGTTCTCAAATACAAAAATGGATAAAAGATGGTTTAATTACAGTCAATGGTAAGACTACTAAATCAAAACATATTCTTCTAGGAGATGAGGAAGTTGAAATTAATATAGAGCTTCTGCCTACAAACGAATGGTTAGCTGAAGATATTGATTTAAATATCGTGTTTGAAGATAATGATATTATAGTTATTGACAAACCAATTGATATGGTTGTACACCCTGGTGCTGGGAATATGACAGGTACTATCTCAAATGCTTTACTCCACAAATACCCTAATCAAGACAAGTTACCAAGAGCTGGTATCGTTCATCGCCTAGATAAAGATACATCTGGTTTGATGGTTGCAGCCAAGAGTAGTATTGCCTATCATAATTTGGTACAACAACTCTCTGAAAGAAAGGTATCTCGAAAATATCTTGCAATAGTTGAGGGTGAGATTTATGAAGAAGGTACTATTAATCAACCGATAGGAAGAGATCTTAATAATCGCACAAAAATGACCATCAACCATAAAGGAAAAGAGGCTATTACACATTATAAGCCTGTAGAGGTATATGATGGTTTTACTCTAATTGAGTGTCAGCTAGAAACAGGAAGGACTCATCAAATAAGAGTTCATATGAAGAGTATCAAGCATCCTTTAGTTGGCGATCAAACTTATAACAAGTCATCAACTAAGTTAGATAAAATGGGAATAGAAAATATAAACAGACAGGCTCTGCACGCTTATAAGCTTTCTTTCATACATCCTACTTCTCTGAAGATTGTGCGATTTAAAAGCAAACTTCCTGAAGATATGTTAAATTTAAAACTAGAGCTACAACAAACTATCGAATTCTACGACGACTATGAAGAAGATTATTACGATTATGAATAAAGTTGATAAAAAGTTAAGCTTAAAGTATTTTGTTGGTATTTTTATTGTACTCATATCTGCGGCAATATTATCACCTATTGGTAACTCTAAACATGAAAAAATGATTTATTTCTTGGAATCCCGAGCTCCTTTTATAGTCAAAAAACCTAATTTCTCTGAAATTAAAGACTTTAAAGAAAGAAAAAAAATATTCATTGAATACATGCTTTCAGCTATCCAAAAAGCTAATAATGAAATATGCTTACAAAGAGAGCAAATACATAAATTGCAAAAAGATTTAGCTAAGAACAATGCTCTTAGTAGCAGACAGCTTAATAAACTAGATTTATATTTAAAATATTATAAAATTGATTCTTCACATGACATTACAGATGAAATAAATTATCTTGATGTCAAAGCTGAGAGAATTCCAACGAGCTTTGTGTTAGCTCAAGCCGCTCTTGAAAGTGGTTGGGGAACATCTAGATTCTCAAAAGATTATAACAATTACTTTGGACTACACTGTTTTTATGAAGGTTGTGGTGTAAAGGCTGAATCAGCAAATGTCTATCTTGAAACATTCAATAGTGCAGCTGAAAGCGTTCTTGGCTATTACTATAGACTAAATACAGGCTCAAAATTCAAAGACTTCAGAATAATTCGAGATAAAATAAATAATAATCAACTTCCTGAACAAGATTTACTAAACACCTTAGAAAATTACTCTGCTCTTGATGGAGATGATTATAAAAACAGACTTATTTCAGTTATTGAGCATAACAATTTAACTCAATATGACTCTATTAAATACTGTAAATAGTTAGCTTCTAGTTGGTATTAGTATCATTTTCTAGTATATTTGAATAACAAGATGACGCTATACAGAAAATAAATGGAAGTAATAATTAAACAAGATACTATTTATTTTGAAGGTATATTAACTCTAAAACAAATAGACTCTAAGCTTATTGATAAAAAAATAAGTCGTAGCAAAGACGATATAAAACAAATTGATTTAACTAAAGTCACATTATTAGACACTGCCGGTGCTTATATAATTATCAAAACAGCAAAGAATCTAAGCCTATCAAAAGAAAATATTATTTTTGCTAATGAGAAAGATAAAAATCTTGTAGATATAGTATTCAAAAATTTTCCAACTACGGCTGAGGAAGAGTTATCGAATAAATCAAACGTTGTTTTCAATAGTATCTATACTCTTGGTAAAAACACAAATAACTTATTATCAGAAGCTAAAACAAGTATAAGCTTTCTGGGAGCTATTTTTTTAGGTTACATAACGTTAATTCGTAGACCTTATAAAGCTTTTTTTTCAATTGTTCTAAATATTTGCTACGACTCTACAATCAGAGCATTGAGTATAGTAATACTATTGTCATTAATTATAGGCTTAGTATTGACATACCTTCCTCTTAATTTACTAATGCAGTATGGAACTCAAATATTTGTAGTTGATATGCTTGGAATCTCCTCATTTAGAGAATTTGCTCCGTTGTTCACTGCCATAATCATTGCTGGTAGAAGTGGTTCCGCATTTACCTCTGAAATAGGAATAATGAAAGTCAATGAAGAAATTGATGCTCTACAGACAATAGGTGAAGATCCTATGCAACGTCTTGTTTTACCAAGAATAACGGCACTAGTTATCAGCTTACCTGTACTCACGGTTATAGCTATGATTGCTAATATCGCTGGAGGTATTATTATTGCTGACCTAATCGCAGGAATCACACCATTACAGTTTATAGAAAGACTATTTTCCAATGTAAATGTAAATCACTTCTATATAGGTCTTCTAAAGACTCCTTTTTTTGCATTAGTAATTGCTGGAATAGGTTGTCATCAAGGATTATCTGTTAAAAGAGACTCCCAAAGTGTTGGTAAAGCAACTACTACAAGTGTTGTTTACTCAATATTTTTGATAATACTGGTTGATGCTATCTTCGCAGTAGGTCTAAATGGATCTTAGGAGAAAAAGATGAGTGAAAGCCTAATTCAAGTAAGAGATTTAAGTACAAAATTTGGTAAAGAATGGATTCATAAAGATCTAAACTTAGATATCCACTTCGAAAAAATCAGCTGTATTATCGGCGCTAGTGGTTGTGGTAAAACGACTTTAATGCGAGAAATTTTAATGTTGCAACCAATATACTCTGGCAAGATTTTTTTGTTAGGTCAAGAGATTTCAAAACTAGCAGACAATCCAATTAAGCGTAAAGAGATATCTAGCACAATGAGTATGATGTTTCAACATTGCGCCCTCTTTTCATCTTTAACAAACTTACAAAATGTAATATTTCCACTAAAACAACACACAAATCTTCCTTTAGATGTTTTGACTGATATAGCTATTATCAAACTAAAGATGGTAGGATTAAAAGAAGAAGCGTTTAACAAATATCCTTCAGAAATAAGTGGTGGTATGCTCAAAAGGGTTGCTCTAGCGAGAACTATTGTTCTAGATCCTAAAGTTGTATTTTTAGATGAACCAAATGCTGGATTAGACCCTTACTCTGCTAGAGCTATGGATGACCTTATTTTATATCTAAAAGAAGAGCTTAAAATGTCTGTAGTTATGATTACTCACGATTTAAGCACTATTTGGCATATTGTTGATGATATTATATACATGGATGAAAAAAAAATAATGCTACATGATACTGTCGAATTTGTATCACAACAAACTCAGTATGAAAGTATTAGAAACTTTTTTGATTCACATAATGATAGTAAGTATTAGGAGCTTATAATGAATGAAAATAGTATAAAAAACCTAATTGCAGGACTATTCGTAATTTTTATGGTATTTGTAATGGTATTTATAGGTTTTTTCCTATCAGGAGGATTCAAAAACCAAGACACCACTACATTCGTTACGAATTTTAAGAGCATTTCTGGTCTAAATGTAGGCTCTGATGTCTCATACAAAGGTTTTAATATTGGTAAAGTATCTGATATTTCAATAAATAAGGAAAATCCTAAACTTGTTAGTGTTTATATGAAAATAAATAGTCAAATTCCAATATATAAGCAGACAGTAGCAACTTTACAAAGCGTAGGTATTACAGGTCAATCTAAAGTTGAGCTCTCTTTAGATATTTCAGAAAAAAATACTAGCTTAGACTTAATAGATTTAAGAAAAGGCAAAATACCAGAAATAAAATCAAAACCTTCACAACTTGAAACTATTTTGAATAAAGTAAATGGGATTGCAGGTTCTCTCGAAGAAATTTCTGGTAAATTTAATAAAATGATGTCTCAAGAAAACATTCAAAGGTTTAATGAGTTTACTGATAGCCTAAATATTCTGTTGTACAATTTAAGTAATTCATCAATATACTTTAACAGAACTCTTATGAACTTTAATGATACTATGTTGGAAGGTCAGGAAACATTTAGTCGACTTAACAGGGTAATAAGTATACTTGATTATGATCCATCAACAATTGTTAGAGGCGTAACACATGAGGACGAGGACTAAAATAATGAAAAAATATATAATTTTATTTACTGTAATACTTCTACCTTATCAATTATTTGCTTTTTCTATATTTGGAGATCCTTTAGAGGTACCCACTAAAAAACAGTATGTAATATACAATCAACAGATAGAGGCTAATAAGCTTCCTGATACTAGAGATGCTGATATTAGTACAACTCTACTTATATACAATATCCAAACTCAAGCCTCTAAATCTACACAAATGTTTTATGTTAAAGGTAATCGTTTGTATACTTTCAAAAATAGTGAATGGGCTTTACCAGTATCAAAAATGCTAACTGTTGCTACATTTGAATATATTCTAGATAATAACATTGTTAATAATCTTGCATTCCAAGATATTAATATTAGACAAGAGTTTACATTGTCTGGTACTACTACTTATGGCCCTATACTTGACTTAGATAACAAACAATTCTTTTTTTATATCACTTTTTACTTAAAAAATGAAAAAACCGGATATACAAAAATAAAAACTATAAAGTATCATCACAAATTTGATACTGAAAATATAACCCCTGATGAATATGCTAAAATGACAAATAATGCTTTAGTCCATATATTTTCTCAATTAAAGCCGTGGCTATTAGAAAATCTCCAAAAAGAGAAGCATAAAAACAAACAAATAGAGAAAAGAGAAAAAACTATGCCAACGAGTAGTATTCAATCATTATTGGCTGCTAAGCAATAAAACTAGCAACTAATCCAATTAGTCCTCCAAAAACCCCTCCCCATACAACTAACCATCCTAAATGCTCACGAATTATTCGTTGTATTATTTCTTTTACCATCGTAGGCGTTAGTTCATCTAGTCTACTATCTATAAGACTTTCTATTTTTTCTGATGCTTTTTCAGAAATATTATTAGTATCTATATTTAGATTATCCAAAAGCTCAATAACTTTAGCATCAAGTTTACTAATAAATGGCTTACGTAGCCCTTCTAACCCCTCTTTACCACCCAAAAACATTTCAATCATTGAGCCATACTTACTACTCATTAGCATCTCAACAAAACTATCAAAAATTTTATTATAATCTATTTTTGTAGCTATATTATTTGCAATATATCTCTTTATATCATCATTACTGAGAAACTTATTAAGATTTTCTTGAGAGAAAAACTGCTCCATAATCATCTTTTTTATCGCTTTTTTAAAACTTTCAAATTTATTGGGAATTATTCCGGAGCCATAGAGAAAAGGAATTTTCTCAAAAAGCATATATATCGCTATCCAGTTTGTCAATGCCCCTGATAGCGCGTAAAACCCAATATTTTTAATATGCTGCTCAGCAAAATACCATCCTAATATCGCTAATATTGCAGCAACAAGATTAGTCAAAAAACTTTTATTAAAAATACTCATAAATATACCCTACTTTTTAAATGATTCTGAATTTATAATAAGAAACAGTATTTTATCAAATTTTAATTTTATGAGAACTATTCGAGGTTTTTTTGCAGATATTTCGACACAAACAACAAAGCTATCTATTACTGGTGAATATTATAACTACTTCAAAAATGTACTTAGACTTAAAAAGTCTGATTTTATAGAATTATTTAATAATAATGACGGCTTTCAATATAAAGCACAAATAATTGATATAAACAATAAAAGCATATTGTTAGAAGTAATAGAAAAAAAAGAAATACATAATGAAAATAAATATATTGTAAATATCTATCAAGCAATTATAAAAAATGAAAATTTTGAATTTATTATACAAAAAGCTACAGAACTTGGTGTAAATAATATTTATCCTATCATAACAGAATACACAAACCACAAATTTGACAAAAAAGGATTTGATAAAAAATTAGAACGCTGGAATAAAATAGCTATCGCTGCTGCAGAGCAATGTGGAAGAGTATTTATACCTAAAATTCATAATCCCATTGAAATCAATAGTATACATCTATCAGATAGCTATATGAATATAGCTCTTTGCCCATATTCAAATACACCTGAAAATTTTGAAAATCTTATCAAAACTCATGACAAATTTAATATTTTTATAGGTCCAGAAGGTGGTTTTAGTAATAAAGAAATGGAACTATTTAAAACCAAAGATTTCAATACTATAAATTTAGGCAAAAGAATACTCAAAGCAGAGACTGCTCCTATAAATATCCTTGCAATAATTAACTTTGTCAAATAGTAAATTTACTCAACATATAATTATTGCAAAACGCCTATTGTAATGCTTTAATTAAGTATCTTAATACTGTTAATTTTCAGGAAGAATATTCATGGACAAAAATTATCATACCCTATCTCGTCCTTTTTGGATAGTTTGGGCCATTGAATTCTGGGAAAGATTTGGATTTTATGGCTTCCAAGCAATTATTGCTTTGTATTTCACACAGCAATTACATCTTAGTGAACTAGAAACTATTTATCTAATGGGTTCTTTCTTTGCTTTTACCTATGGCTTTATATGGGTAGGTGGTATTATTGGCGATAAAGTTCTCGGAACCAAGCGTACAATATTAATTGGAGCAATAATTCTTTGTTTATCATATCTAAGTTTTATTTTTGCCAATGAAAAATCTATATATTACATATTTGCTGGTATCATTGTCGGTAATTCACTATTCAAAGCAAATCCTTCTTCTTTAATATCTAAGATGTTTGATAAAGGAGATGGCCGTCTAAATAGTGCAATGACTCTTTACTACCTAGCTATCAACATGGGTGGTCTTTTATGCATGGCTTTAACCCCTGTAATATCTCAAACTTATGGATACGTTGAAGCATTTGTGATTTGTGGCATCGGCTTACTTATTGGCATAGTTGGCTTTGTAATGTTTTACAGACAGCTTGAAAATTTAGGTTCAGAAGCAAGTAAAAAACCTTTAAGTATTACAAAATTATCATACGTAATAGTCGCAAGCATTATTTTAATATTACTTATAGCAAATATACTTCCTAATACTGGACTATGTATTTCAATTACTGCTATTGTAGTTGTATTAGCCACAATTTATTTTTTAGAAATAGCTCTAAAACTTAAGCCTTACGAAAGAAATAGAATGCTAGTCGCTTTGGTACTAATTATTGAAGCAATTTTCTTCTATGCATTGTATTTCCAAATGCCAACAACTCTAACATTTTTTGCACTGCATAATGTCGATTTATCTCTATTTGGATGGCATATTCCTGCAGCGCAATACCAACTTCTAAACCCTCTATGGTTGATGATACTATCTCCTATACTTGCGATTTTGTACAAAAAGAGCAAAATGACACATGCAACTAAATTTAGTATAGGCATTGCTCTTATGTTTGTGTCATATGCAATACTATATTGCACAAAATATTTTGCTACAGATGGGATTATCTCTGGATATTGGCTAATCCTAACTTATGCTAGCTCATCACTAGGGGAGTTATTAATATCTGGATTAGGATTGGCTATGGTTGCAGAATTATGTCCAGCTGCTATATCAGGTTTTGTGATGGGATTCTGGTTCCTTGCGACAATGGTTGCTTCTTATCTAGCATCATATATAGGTTCATTTATAGCACTACCTTTATTTGATGATACTATAACAAGTCAACAAAGTTTAGATACTTACACATCAGTATTTGGTTATGTTGCAATATCTATATTGATAGTCACTATCATAATGTTTATTTTGACACCTATTCTTAACAGATACATAAAAAGAATAGAAGTTATTGATGATCATAGAGCAGATGCCCCTAGTGTAGTAATCAAATCTAAATAACTCTAAATACTCTAAACCTATACTCCTTAATCAATTTAATATCTTAAAATTATTTCAATACGTTGTTTTTTTGCTAGAATAACTATTAGTCATGAGAAATTTTATTTACTATGAGTACATTTTCTAACAAAACTTGGATATCAAACTATCCAGAATATACTCCTGCTGATATTCAAGAAAATCAATATACAATTTTAGATCTCTACGAAAAATCAATTATACAATTTCCATATAGAGATGCAGTTTCGTGCCACGATGTAAATTTAACATTTTGTGAACTTGATGATTTAGCTACAAAAGTAGCGAGTTTCTTACAAAATGATTTGAATATTAAAAAAGGCGATAGAGTAGCCATTATCCTACCTAATTGCTTACAATTTACTGTTTGCTTATTCGCCTGCATTAAGATTGGTGCTATTTTTGTCAATACCAACCCTTTATATACTGCTGATGAACTTGAATCAATCTTTAATAACTGTGATATTAAAGCAGCAATTGTATTAGATATGTTTGCTCATCATATACAAAAAGCCAAAGTAAATATTAACTCGCTAGAAAATGTTATTGTTACAAATATTGCTGATTTATATCCATTTCCAAAGAAACAGATTATCGGCTTTGTAACCAAAAATTTAATAAAAGATAAACCTAAATACAATAAAAATATTTTTATATCCTTTAGCAAAGTTATTAAAGCTGATAAAAAACTATACAAAAAACCTGAAATAGATAAAGAAGATATATTATGTTTACAATACTCAAGTGGTACTACTGGCAAACCCAAAGGAGCTATATTAACGCACAATAATCTTGCCTCAAACATTCAACAAGTATGGGCATGGGTAAGGCATGATATGGACATGTCTGATCAGATCATAATAACAGCCTTACCTCTTTATCATATATTCTCTTTGAGTGCGAACTTATTATGTTTTTTCTTTGCTGGAGCAAAAAACGTTTTGATTCCTAATGCTAGAGACATAAAAGATCTAATAAAAACAATGTCAAAAAATGAATTTACTATTTTTAATGGTCTTAATACTCTTTATATGGCAATGCTAGAGCATCCTGATTTTGAAAAGATAAATAAAACCAGATATCAATACTCTTTAAGTGGTGGTATGCCTATTTCTCGTAAAATATATTTACACTGGTTAGATAGGACAGGTGTAGAACTTAAAGAAGGATACGGTATGACAGAAATGTCGCCTGCTATTGCTTTAAATAAATTTAATGAATCAGAAGATGACTATTTTGGCACTTGTGGCTATCCCATCCCTGGCACAGATCTTAGTATCCGAGATATTGAAACTCAACAGGAAATTAATGAATGTTATAAAGAGGGAGAAATTTGGCTTAAGGGTCCTCAAAGATGCCGTGGTTTCTGGAATGATAAACAAAATAATGAACTATACTTTACTGATGATGGTTGGTTAAAAACAGGTGATATAGGATACATAGATAAAAAAGGACGCCTAACTATATCTGATAGACTAAAAAATATGATTATTGTGTCAGGATTTAATGTTTACCCTCGTGAAGTTGAAATATGTATACTTAAACTAGACTATGTAAAAGAAGTAGCTGTTACAGGAGTTAACTCTAAAGCTTCTGGTGAAAGAGCTATTGCTTTTATTTCCTTAGAAAAAGGATCTAAAGCAACTGAAGATGATATTATTCAGTATTGTAAAGAAAAATTAGTTAGTTACAAAGTTCCAAAATCTTGTATTTTTGTTGAAACTTTACCTAAAAACAATACTGGTAAAATAGATATTAAAAAGTTAAAAAAAGATTTTTTATAAAACTCTCATTAATTCTCGCTAGAAAAATATTGTTTTGGTGTTTTACCAAAAGCTTTGCGAAACATCGCTATAAAATTACTTGGAGAAGCATACCCAAGCGAATCAGAGACTTCAGTAACAGATATATCTTTAGACAACATGTCAAGCCCGCGTGCTAACTGAGCTTGCTGACGCCAACGCGAAAAACTAAGACCTGTTTCAGACAAGAAAATTCTTCTTAGAGTTCTAGCCGACATCGCTCCAAATGAGGCCCATTGCTCGAGACTTGTTGTTATTGATGGATTATCAATAATTGCATTAGCAACTTTTATAACTCTATCAGTTTTTGGCATTGGTAAATGAAGAGCCTCTTCTGGAGCAGAGCTAATTTCATTACATATAATTTTCGCGATATTCTCTTGATCTGATGTTAGCTTTTGTTGTTTATCCCATTCTGTCGCTCTAAGAGCAAGTGCCCTAAGCACCTCGCTCATAGGAATTACTCTCGAACTTTTAGGCATTTCTTCACATAAACTTGGCAATATAAAAATAACCCAACCAGTTACTAATCCACTTATACGAATTTTATGGGATGTATTTGGGGGAATCCATCCAGCCCTGTTAGATGGAAGTACCCATGACCCATCAGGAGTACTCACATGTACAAGTCCCGACTCAATACAAAATATTTTACCTCGAGAATGATAATGCCAGTCAGTTTCTTGATTGCTTATCTTATTTTCGCTATCAGGGGTATTTCCACCTTTTACAGCAATTATTGATGGGCCATCAAGCCACTGACTATAATTTGATATTTCAACATCAACAACATTTTGGCCGTTTTTCAATATTTATTGTCCATATAATGCTACAATACATTGGTATAATTGTGCAATAATTCTACAATTAAATAAACTCTAGAATTAAATTTCTTAATACCATAGCTAAAAACTATAGTATATTAGCTGTGGTTTGATTATAAAATATATAAATTATGCAATCTAATAGTACAACAAAAATTGGCTTTTGGAGTCAAAAAAGAACAATAGTTGCATTAGCAATAAGTTTGCTAGCATTAGCTGAGATTGTTGATTTAACAATCGTAGCAGTTGCTATTCCTCAAATTATGGGTGCTATTGGTGCGAATGTTGAAACTATTGCCGATGTAACTACAGTATATATTGTCACAGCTGCAATTTTCATACTACTATCAGGATTGATTATAGAAAAGTATGGTATCAAAAGGGTTGCTTTAGTCTCATCAGTAATTTTTGGTATATCATCTGTAATGTGTGGTTTATCGACATCTCTAGCAGAAATGATTGTATTTAGAGCTTTTCAAGGTATGGGTGGAGCATTTTTACCATCCGTAGCTCAGACATACATCTCTACAAATTTTAGAAATGAAGAATACAATAAAATGATGACTGTATATAGTATGGTTATCGTCATGGGTCCGATTATTGGGCCTGTACTTGGTGGTGCTATTTGTGAGAATATGTCATGGGAATGGATTTTTTATGTGAATGTCCCTCTTTGTATAGTTGCTTTTGTGATCATTTTCTTTATGATGGACGCAACTAAAATTAAAAAAATCAAAATAGACTATATCAGTTTTGGCTTTATGGCTATTGGTGTTGGATGTCTAGAACTTTTTATTGATAATGGAAATACTAATGGTTGGTTCTCTTCTATAGAAATGATTATACTTTTGAGTATATCTATTGTTTCGCTAGGATTTTTTATCTGGAGAGGTTTAATATATTCTTCTGTAGTAAAGTTTAGAATATTTAAAAATTTCAATTTTATCCTAGCATGTTTTTTATGTTTTATGTTTGTATTATTGTTTTCTGCTGCTATGGCATACTTACCAACAATGCTACAACAAGTATATGGTTATCCTGTTGATTTAGCAGGTTATATTACTGCTCCTAGAGGAGTTGCCGCAATTTTTGGTGCTGTAATAACTCAAAACTTCTTAGTAAAAAAACTAGGTGTTAGAACTACTATCAGCTTAGGAATGCTTACATTTGGAGCTTCTTGTCTAATGCAAGCAAGCTTCTCACCAACAGCAAGTGAATTTGACATAGTCTTAACGACTGCTATTCAGGGACTTGGAATGATGATGTTTTTTGTTCCTTTTATGAGTGTACTTGTCGTTGGAGTAGCTGATGAAGATATGGGAGATATGTCTGGTTCTTTTAACTTTTTCAGGAATTTTGGTAGTTCTGTAGGTACTGCATTTGTGGCGACTTTTATCTCAAGAAATCAACAAACTACATATCAAGAATTATCACAAAATATTTCATATATGAATAATAGCTTTCAAGCTTGGACTAATACATTACCGATCGCAAATAATACAGAAGCCATAGCTATAGCAAAACAACAAGTACTGCATCAAAGCAGTTTATTAAGCTACATTAACTCTTTTTATGTTGTAGGTATTCTTAGCCTCTTATTAGCTATAGTACCATTTTTATTAAAAGAACCTCCTAAAGACGCTGCTGTTCCAGCAATGCATTAATTTTATTATAGGAATAATTTAAGATGTCAGAAGAAAAAACACTTAATACTCAGATACCGGAAGAAAAGCAAGAACAAAATGTGAAAAAAGAGTCTAAATTTTCAACTAAGAAAATAGCTATTGGACTAGGTATAATTACTTTAACAGCACTTAGTATCTATGGATACTATAAATATAATAAAGTTTTTCCGAATACCGATAATGCATATGTAAATGCTGACGTAATTAACATATCACCTAAAGTTGGTGGCTATATTGAAAAGGTTTATGTACAAAACAACCAGTACGTACATAAAGGTGATAAGCTAGTACAAATAGATCCTAAAGACTATCAATTACAAGTTGCAAATGCAAATGCGAAAATTATTCAAGCTAAAGGCCAATTAGCTGTAGCCCAAGAGCAAGTAAGTGTTGCAAAATCTAATCTTACTAAAGCTCAATCATCTCTTGATACAGCTACAAGCATGGCTGATAGATATATAAAACTATACAAAGAAGATGCTGGCTCTCTACAAGATGCTCAAAAATACATAAATCAGAAAATACAAGCAGAAAAAGCTAAAGATGAGGCATATTCATCTCTTAAACAAGCTCTTGTACAAGTTGAAATAGCAAAAGCTCAAGTTGGTGCTGCAAAAGTTGGATACGATAATGCTAGCCTAAATCTAAGTTATACAACTCTTATTGCTCCTGACGATGGTTATGTTTCAAACCTAAAAATATATAAAGGGCAACTAGTTTCTACTGGACAACCATTATTTGGTTTTATTGATAACAAAACGTGGTGGATAGATGCCAACTTTAAAGAAACTGATCTTGATAGAATCAAACCAGGACAATCAGTAAAAATTGAGCTAGATATGTATAGCCATACATATACAGGTACAGTAAATAGTATTAGCTATGCAACTGGTTCGGTATTTTCTCTGCTACCACCTGAAAATGCTACTGGTAACTGGGTTAAAGTTACACAACGCTTTCCAGTGAAAATAGTACTAAAAAATGACCCTAAGTATCCTTTAAGGGTTGGCGCCAGTGCAACAGTAAAAGTAGATACTTTATAGGGTGACTACTATGATTAAAAATAAAATTATTTCATCAGTATTGATTACAACGACATTCTTAATATCTAGTTGTAGCTTTTTCGATCCGAAATATGAAAGACCTGAAGTTAAAGCACCAGCTCTATGGAATAGCCAAGATAATAATGTCGAAATAACAAAAAATTGGAATCTTACAAAAATTGCATGGTGGAGAGAATTTCACGACCCTGTATTAAATAACCTTATAACCACAGCATTAAAAGATAACAATAAGTTACAAGTCTCTATAGGAAATATCCTCCAAGCTAATGCAGAGATAAATAAAGCTAACTATGGCTGGCTACCTACAGCAAGCGTTGGAGGTGGTGGATTTGTAGCTCAAGCTTTTGATATTAATTCAAATTCAAGCATCCCTCAACTTAACAATGTTGGCACCCAAACTGCAGGTGGTTCTTTAGTGGGTATCATTCCTAGTTATACAATAAATATTGCTAGACAATTTAAGCTAGGAGAAATTTCTAGATTAAGTAAAAAGATGCAGGTCAACCTTAAAAATACTACTAGACTATCAATCATAAGTCAGGTTAGTGCTGCATATTTCTCACTAATTACGGCTCAAGAACAATTAAAGTTGCAAACTCAAATGGTCAATCAACTCGAGTTACTTTTCTATTATGCTGAAAATCAGCATAAACTTGGGGCAACATCTCCAATGTTAGAAGAGGTCATAAGACAACAGCTTGAAGCTCAAAAAGGAAAAGTAGCTATGATCAAAAATGATATAGTTCATTTCCAAAATACTCTCAAAATACTCATGGGAAGAAATCCTGGCAAAATAGTAACATCAAGAACACTTAATGATATAAATGCAGATATTAAAGTGCCTGTTAATTTACCATCTCAAGTATTAGAAAATAGACCTGATGTCGGTATAGCAGAATATAAATTACAAACAGCCAATGCAAATATAGGTTTAGCTCGATCTCAATTCTTCCCAAGCATAGATCTAACAGGAACTTTTGGAAATGCAACTCTTGCTCTTGGAGAGCTTGCAACCATGAATGCTTGGGCATGGGCTGCTGAAGCTGTAGCAGCTGTCCCAATATTTAATTTGAGTATTCTTGCAGATAGTGATAAAGCTAAATCACAGTTCTACCAAGCATATTATGACTATATTAGTACTCTACAAAAGGCATTCCAAGATGTTGATGATACTCTATCTGAAAGATCTGCAAATGAAAAAAATTATACGAAACAAACAGTTTCTCTAAAATCAACAGAAAGACAAGAAAGTATATTTTCTAAAAAGTATAATTCCGGTGCTATTAGCAAAGCACAGTATACAGGCATTACTCTTAATGTACTTTATCAACAAATGCAGGTAAATCAAGCAAAGCTAAAATCTTTGATAAGTATTGTCAATCTATATCAAGCTCTAGGTGCTGGCTATAATGTAGATAACTACGTAGACCCTCATTATGATAACCCTGCTTTTGATAAGTAGTCATCTTTTAGTAGCCTAGACAGATTATCTTAGCAATAATTTGTTGTTATGATAAAATCTCTCAAAATTAAAATCTTAGTTAAAGGCAATCTAATATGAAAATAATAAAAAATTTTATTGCAGAAGAGTATTCTAAAAAATTAATAAAATGGTTAAAAAAAATTTGTATAAACTATCCTGCAGAAGGTTTTGTTATTGGTATTAGTGGTGGCATAGATTCAGCAGTAGCGGCATCTTTAGCGGTTAAAACTGGATTACCTACAACAGCACTAATACTACCATCAAAAAATAATCAAGATCAAGATATGAAAGATGGACTAGAGCTCATTAAAAATCTTGATATAGAACATCATATTGTTACAATACAACCTGCTTATGATACATTTATAGAGTCAACTCTTAACTTTACAAACTCACAAAATGACCGCCAACATGTCATCAAAGGTAATGCTCAAGCTCGTCTTAGGATGATGTATCTATATGCCTATGCTCAACAAAATAACAGAATTGTAATAGGCACAGATAATGCCTGCGAATGGTATATGGGTTATTTCACAAAATTTGGCGATGGTGCAGCAGATATACTACCCCTTGTTAATCTAAAGAAATCACAAGTCTTTGAAATGGGCAAGTATCTCAAAGTGCCGCAAAATATTATAGATAAAGCTCCATCTGCTGGTCTATGGCAAGGTCAAACTGATGAAGATGAAATGGGTGTCACATATCAAGAAATTGATAATTTTTTAGATGGTAAAGAAGTCTCAGCCAAAGCTCTTGAGAGAATAAACTTTTGGCATAATCGTAGTCATCACAAAAGATCTATGGCTTTTACTCCAAACTTTTAATAAAACTCTCAAAATTATATTTGACTATAATCAAAAATCTAATATATCATAACTAAAAAGAATCAATCTAAAATCATAATGAAAAAACTATTTATAATATCTCCTTTTTTAATATCGCTTGTTGCTTGTACCCACTTTAGTAGTAATGATAAAATGACAGAGCTCTATATTGACAAAAAAGCTCCAGATATCCAAGATATAAACTTCAATAAATCAGGCACCCTTCCAACGAATATAGAACATCAAAGTTATTACAATGTTATAATCTCAGGTTCTGCAATAGCTAACTGTAGTGTCATTGACTATGGTAGCAAAACAATCGATGAACCAGGAAAAAATCAAATATTTATAGGTGATGCACGCGATTGGGACATTGTTAGAATTGATTGTCGCAAAAATCATGGTAAAGGTAAAGCTGGCGAAAAATATAACCTAGAAATTAAAGTACTTGCAGATGGTACTACATACTATGCTTCAACAGAAATTGTACATGCTTAGTATTTTCAAATAATTTTCTCTAAAATCTTTTAATCAGTCGATTTTAGCTAATTACCTGTAGATGACTAAAACAAGTTAATTTTCATAGTTGGCTGCCACTATAGTAGAAATAGATTTGTTTAGCTAATAGAAATATTTACTCAAAAAATTTCTTGGCATAATCTTTGACATTATCAAACCAAGTTTTACTCTTAGGTGAATGTTTACTTTGATAATCTTCACCTAAACTATCTGCAAACTTTTCTAATAGTTCTTTCTGTTCAGAGTTTAGATTAATAGGAGTTTCAACGACTACTTTACAAAGGAGATCCCCTCTTCTTTGCCCTCTAAGAGACTTCATTCCTCTTTCTCTTAAGCGAAATACTTTACCAGTCTGAGTTTCTGGTACAACTTTGAGCACAACCTCGCCATCAAGAGTTGGAACTTTTATCTCTCCACCTAAGCAAGCCTTAGTAAAACTTATAGGCATTTCACAATATAGGTTCATATCTCTTCTTTCAAAGATTTTATGCTCTCTAACCAGAATTTGGATATATAAGTCACCATTCATAGCTCCATTAGAGCCCGAATCACCCTCGCCTTGTAGCCTAATTCTATCACCATTATCAACACCTTCTGGTATCTTAACTTTGATAGTTTTTTGTTTCTTAATTTTGCCACTACCATAGCAATCATCACAAGGATCAGCAATACTTGAACCTGTACCATTACATACAGGGCAAGTTTGTTCAAAAGCAAAGAAACCTTGCTGTCTTCTAATTGTTCCTTGTCCATGACAGGCATGACATGTAGTTTTAGTTTTTGACTTAGAGCCTGTACCATCACAACTATCACAAGATTCCATTCTTGGTATATTTATCTCTTTTTCAACGCCAAAAAAAGCCTCTTCTAAAGAAATCTCGATAGTATATTCTAGATCACTACCTCTAGATGCTCTAGATCTATTTGATCCACGTGAGGCCCCGCCGCCAAAGAATGTGTCAAAAATATCCTCAAAACCTCCAAAGCCGCCAGCACTCCCAGCGCCGCCTTGCTGATTAACTCCAGCATGACCAAACTGATCATATCTAGATCTTTTACCATCATCACTTAGTATTTCATAAGCTTCTGAGATCTCTTTGAATTTTATTTCTGCTTCTTTATCATCGGGATTGCGATCTGGATGGTATTTCATAGCAAGCTTTCTGTAAGCTCTTTTAATTTCAACACCCGAAGCTGTTTTAGATACATTTAAAATTTCATAATAGCATTTCTGTTGCATTTTACCTAACCTAAAAATTTTGGACAGACTATTATAACAAAAAGGAAAGTGTGGATAAACCACACTTTGTTGACTTATTTAGATTTTATTTATTTTTTATTGTCTTCAACATCTTCAAAATCAGCATCTACCACATCATCATCTTTCTTTGGCTCTTCAGCTTGTGCACCACCTTGAGCGCCAGCAGCTTGAGCTTGTTCAGCATATGCTTTTTGTGCGATTGGTGAGAAAACTTCTTCTAAAGCCTTAGTCTTAGCATCAATAGCATCTTTATCATCACCTTTTACTACTGACTCTAAATCTTTACAAGCTTCCTCTACTTTCTCTTTCTCTTCTGCAGATACTTTATCGCCTAACTCAGCTATAGCCTTTCTAGAACTATGGATTAGGTTATCTGCTGTATTTCTCGCAGATACTAATTCATGGAACTTTTTATCTGATTCAGCATTAGCTTCAGCATCTTGTACCATTTTTTCGATATCATCTTCAGATAACCCACTTGAAGACTTAATCACAATATTTTGCTCTTTACCAGTAGCTTTATCTTTAGCTGATACATTTAAGATACCATTTGCATCTATATCAAAAGTTACTTCAATCTGTGGCATACCACGTGGTGCTGGTGGAATATCTGCTAAGTCAAATCTACCTAAAGATTTGTTTGCAGAAGCCATTTCACGCTCACCTTGAAGTACATGTATAGTTACCGCAGGTTGGTTATCTTCAGCAGTAGAGAATACTTGCGACTTCTTAGTAGGAATAGTCGTATTTCTCTCAATAAGCTTAGTCATAACACCACCCATAGTCTCAATACCTAGAGAAAGTGGAGTTACATCAAGTAAAAGTACATCTTTTACATCGCCAGCTAGTACACCACCTTGAATAGCAGCACCAACTGCAACTGCCTCATCAGGGTTTACATCTTTACGTGGCTCTTTACCAAAGAACTCTTTTACTTTCTCTTGTACTAGAGGCATACGAGTTTGTCCACCAACCAGTAGTACTTCTGTTATATCAGATTTACTTAAACCAGCATCTTCAAGAGCTTTTTTACAAGGCTCTAAAGATCTCATTACAAGATCAGAAACTAAAGACTCGAACTTAGCTCTAGTTACTTTAATATTTAAGTGCTTAGGTCCAGTAGCATCTGCTGTAATGTAAGGTAAGTTAACATCAGTTTGTTGAGCTGAAGATAATTCTACCTTAGCTTTTTCAGCAGCTTCTCTTACTCTTTGTAAAGCAAGCTTATCATTGTGAAGATCTATACCTTGCTCTTTTTTAAACTCATCAATTAAGTAGTTCATTAAGGCAACGTCAAAGTCTTCACCACCCAAGAAAGTATCACCATTTGTTGATAATACTTCAATTTGGTTATCACCATCGACATCAGCAATCTCAATAATTGAAATATCGAATGTACCACCACCTAGGTCATATACCGCTACAGTTTGCTCACCTTTCTTAGAATCTACACCATACGCTAGCGCAGCAGCTGTAGGCTCGTTAATAATTCTTTTTACTTCAAGACCTGCTATTTTACCAGCATCTTTTGTAGCTTGTCTTTGACTATCGTTAAAGTATGCTGGCACTGTAATTACAGCTTCTGTAACTGGTTCACCTAGATAATCTTCTGCTGTTTTCTTCATTTTTCTTAGAACTTCTGCAGAAACTTGTGGTGGAGCCATCTTTTTGCCTTCTTTAGTAGCAACCCAAGCGTCACCATTATCAGCTTTAACTACCGCATAAGGTACTTTCTTCTTAATATCTTCTTGTACAGCCTTATCATCGTATTTACGACCAATCAATCTTTTGATAGCAAAGAATGTATTATCAGGGTTAGTTACAGCTTGTCTTTTAGCTGCCTGACCTACTAATATTTCACCATTATCAGTATATGCCACAACTGAAGGAGTTGTTCTATGTCCTTCAGCATTTTCAATAACTTTAGCAGTCTTACCATCCATAATAGCAAGACAAGAGTTAGTAGTTCCTAAATCTATTCCTATAATTTTTCCCATGAAAATTCTCCTGTATTATTTTAATTTTATTTTTTAAACTTTTTTTCAATCTCGACTTATAGATGGGTATATCTATTAGCTTTTCAAGTATTTTTTTTAATTTTTTACTATAACTACCTTAGCTGCTCTAACTACACGACCATTTAGCATATAACCTTTTTGAAACACATCAAAAATAGTATTATCTTCAAATTCAGGATTAGGTATCATAGCCATCGCCTCATGTAGATTAGGGTCAAACTTCTCACCCTTTGGATCTAGCTCTTCTAGACCATTTTTTTTGAGCGTATCAACAAGCATCTTAGATGTTAATTCTATACCCTCTTTCATAGCTATAGCCTCTTCAAGCTTAACTTCATGCTTTAATGCTTGCTCAATACTATCAATAACTGGCAAAAGCTCTTTAGCAAACTTCTCTATACCAAATTTGCGTGCATTAGAGACATCTCTTTCGGCTCTTTTACGAACATTTTCCATCTCAGCTCTAGCTCTTAGGGCTTCATCCTTAAAAGAGTCACATGTTTCTTCTAACTCTTTTATTGTATCTCTTGTTCTTTCTAATTGCTCTTCTATAGATAATTCTTCTACAGCTTTACTGGTAGACTCTTGATCCATCTCTTGCTCATTGTCTAAAGCCTTATCTTCTATATTATTTTTTTCTTCTTTACCCATAAAACAACCTTTTATTTTGATCCTGTTAGTACTACAATTTGTTAGATGTTTTATACATAGTGATTATTTTTGTATTTTCAAGAAATTATTGGCATTTTTTTATATGAATATTAGAAAAATAAAAAAGAATTTAAAAAAAATAAGCTTTATAGCACTTTTAATTCTTATAAGTAGCTGCACAAATGTAACTGCTCAACGTTATTTATCAAAGAAATATTCAGATAAAGTTGATTACAAAAAAGCTGATTTCAAAGATCTTAATAACTGGGATACGAGTGATCAACTTATATCTTTTGATACATTTAAAAAATCATGTGCAAAAATAGTTGATGAAAATAAACCTGAATATACAAATTGGATAAATATTTGCCATAAAGTGATGGCTGCTAAAATAGAAACAAAAGATCAAGCAAAGGCTTTTTTTGAGCAGAACTTTACTCCTTACCAAATACTATATAAGAATAAAGATACTGGAATATTCACGGGATACTACGAACCCACCATAAAGGGTAGTCTAGTCAAAACTCTACAATATACCGTACCTATTTATAGAACTCCTAATGACTTAATCAAACAACCAAGAGGTGATGATAATTTTTCTTTTGGAAGATACAATGATGGTAAATTTGTTCCTTACTATACGCGTGCAGAAATATCAAATGGTAACCTACTAACAAAAAAAGATGTATTAGTATGGGTTAAATCAAAAGTTGATAGAACATTCTTGCAAATACAAGGCTCAGGAAGGATCGAAACTGATAGTGGTGATATCTTAGTTGGTTATGATAGTCAAAATGGACATGAGTACAAACCTATAGGAAGATACCTACTTGATAATGGCTATATGACCAGAGATGAAATGTCAATGCAAGCAATTAAAGCTTGGTTAAACAAAAATAAAGACAAAATAGATGATGTTCTAAATTATGATCCCTCTTTTGTATTCTTTAGATATGTAGATCGCAAAAATGCAGTTGGCGCTCAAGATGTTGAGCTAACTCCTGGCTATTCTTTAGCAGTTGATGACAGATACTATCTGTATGGAGTTCCTCTTTGGCTAGAAACCGATTACTACGAAGATAATCATCATGACACTAAACCACTTGATAGATTAATGATAGCTCAAGATACAGGAGGAGCCATTCGAGGTCCTATACGAGGTGATGTATTCTGGGGGCATGGTCAACAGGCTGAATTTAACGCTGGCCACATGAATAATCAAGGTAAACTATGGATTTTGTTACCAAATGAATAATTTTAAACATTTTAATACTATAATTATTGGTGCTGGAATTTCTGGCATATCTCTAGCACAAAAGCTATCTCAAGCGAATATAGACCACTGTATATTTGAATCTAATAATATCGGAGGATGTATAGACTCCCAGAAATATAAAGATTTTTGGTTTGAAATGGGTGCTCATACGATATATAACTCTTACAATGAAACTATAGACTATATCCGCAACAACTCTCTCGAGCAAAACATCCAACCAAGAAGAAAAGCCCCATTCCTATTTGTACAACCTAATAACAAAATTCAAAGTATTTTTACTAATATAAATCCTTTTACAGCTGCTTTTAGTTTCTTAAAGAATAGAAATATCTCAAAAGAAGATAAAACTGTTAGCGAATATGCAATAAAGCTATTTGGCAAAAAAAATTACGACCGAACATTAAAGTTTTGTTTTGATGCTGTATTATCTCAAAATAGCCAAAACTTCCCAATGGAATACCTATTTAAAAAATATGATAGAGATACTTCTTTACCCCGAAGTTTTACATTCAAAAATGGCTTATCTGAATTATTTAATAATCAAAAACAAAAAATTATCAAAGAAAAAGTTATCAAGATTTCAAAACAAGATACATGGATAGTTGAAACAGACAGTGCTAATAGTTATCACTGTGATAACTTATGCATTGCAACACCATGGAACGTAACGGAGTCTTTGCTAGAAGATATACTACCAAATATAGCAAAACATCAATATAGACCTGTCATGTCAAACCTAACAAGTATAGGAATTGTTGCAAATAAAAAATCCTTGAAACATATTAAAAATATTGCTGGCTTAATTGGCAAAGAACAGTTCTTTTACTCAGCTGTGTCTCGTGATATTGTTGATAATCCAAGCTATAGAGCTATGGTATTTCATTGTAAAACTAACGATTCTCAAAAAGAGTTAACGCATAAGATCATAAAACTTCTGAATATCACTGACGAAGATATTCTTCACATATATACAAAACAAAACGCATTACCCTGCTATCATCGTAATCACAGCACTTTCCTACAGGATTTAGAAAAAGAGCTTTCTCAAGTATCTAACTTGCATATCACAGGTAATTTTTTTGATAGATTAGCTATAGAGAATTGTATTAGAAGATCAAATAAAGAGGCTAGTAAAATTATTCAAAATAATACCTCTAATAATTTGATTATTTAGAATGAAAATTGTATCATATAAGCTGCTTAAATTTTTAAAGTACGGCGAACTGTGTCAGTTTGCATGATTAAGAATTTTTTGCAAAAACTGAGTAATTGACAACAATAATTTAAAGGAAAAAAGATGAAAACGTTTACTGCAAAACCATCAGATATCAAAAGACAATGGCTTTTGATTGATGCTACAGATAAAACTTTAGGTCGTCTAGCTAGTGAAGTAGCAATGATCCTAAGAGGTAAAAACAAACCAGAATATACTCCTTCTATGGATACTGGTGATTATGTTGTTATCATCAATGCAGAAAAAGTAGCTGTAACTGGTAACAAAAGAAAAGGCAAAATTTACCACCACCACACTGGATATATTGGCGGTATCAAATCAATCTCTTTTGAGAAGCTAATTGCAACTCATCCAGAAAGAGCTATTGAAAAAGCTGTTAAAGGTATGCTTCCTAGATCTCCTCTAGGGCGTGCAATGTACAAAAAGTTAAAAGTTTATGCTGGTGAAAATCACCCACATACAGCTCAACAACCTCAAGCTCACAATATTTAATAAAGGATGGTAAAAATGTCAGAATATAATTATGGTACAGGTCGTCGTAAAAGCTCTGTAGCTCGTGTATTTATGAAAAAAGGTACTGGTCAATTTATTGTTAATGGTCTTCCATTAGAGCAGTATTTATGTCGTGAAACAGACTGCATGGTTGTTAAGCAGCCTTTAGAATTAACTAACAACACTGAAAACTTTGACTTCAAAGTAACAGTAAAAGGTGGTGGTACTACAGGTCAAGCAGGTGCTATCCGTCTAGGTGTTACTAGAGCTCTTATTGAGTTTGATGAAGATTTAAAACCAGCTCTTCGTGAAGCAGGTTTTGTAACTCGTGATTCACGTAAAGTTGAGCGTAAGAAGTTTGGTCTTAGAAAAGCTCGTAGAAGAAGACAGTTCTCTAAACGTTAATATACGTTATATACCTTTCTATTATTCTTTTTATTTTTTTATCACTAGGAGGATAAAATCTTGTTATTATATACAAAAAAGGATGATATCTATAGCGACATAGTTCGCATGATTCTTCTTATCAAAGGAGCTAATGCGAAGATTATAGATGTTTCTAAAGAGGAAAACTCAAAACACCTAGAAGAACTAAATATAATAACACCTAATGGCAATATCCCTACGCTTAGCACTGATGATTTTGCTGTATACAGACTAAGTGTTATTATAGAAGCTATAGAAGATTTGTATCCTTTTCCTCCAATGTTTCCTGTTTTTCCCAAGCAAAGAGCTAATGCAAGAATATTACTAGAATATGTTAATAAAACATTTCTACAAAATATCATAAAATTGCAAGACTCAAATTTGACAGAAGAAGAAGCATCTGAGATAAAAGTGAAAATGCAAAAAGATATTATTAGCACTTATAAAACAATCGTTAGTGAAAGAGAGATAAATGCTGAAAGCAATCCTGATGCACAAAACATTAATGTTTTAACTCTTATTATAACTTTTGTTTTTTATTACTTTATTAAGCTTAAGATTTCAATTCCTACAAAAGATAAAAATATTATCAAAGAAATCAAAGAGCTATTAAGTGAAGCTAATTTTATAAAAACGATTAAAGCACAAGGAGCTTGATATGGCTATGCTTAGAGCATATGTAGTTAAAGCTACATACAACTGGCTAGTTGATCACGGATTTACACCATATATTTTAGTTGATACGGAGTATGAAGGTGTAGTCGTACCTAACAACTATATTGATGAAGATAATAAAATACTACTAGACCTATCTCCTCAAGCTATACAAAACTTAGAGATTGATGATAACCATATTAGCTTCGATGCTACTTTTGATGGTGAACCAATATCCATTAATATTCCTATAGAATCAGTTTTAGAAGTCTTCTCTAAAGAAACTGAACAAGGAATGTATGCTCGTGAATTCGGCTATGGAATTAATATTAATGAAGGCGAAGATGATGAGGCTGTTAATCCTAAGAAATTAGGCGAAACAAATTCAGATAATGTTCTTTCACTAGATTAATTATCTAGAAATTCTTCCTATCTTATCAGAAACTTTATGTAGTCAATTTATCTAAAACAATATAGCCATCTTTAATTATTAGTTTTATGCTCTCATCAGGATTTACCAATAAACCTATATCCTCTAGAGGGTTTCCTTCAAATACAATGATGTCAGCAAAGGCACCTGATTTTATTATGCCTAGTTTATCTACCATATTTAATAACTCTGCATTTTTATAGGTAGCTGAGTATAGAGTTTGGAATGGTGTTTCAACTTGAGATCTAATCTTAAACTCAGTATTTTGATACCTCATTAGACCTCCCAATAGATCTGTACCAAAACCAACATTAATACTATAATCATGCGCAATTTTAATAGCCTCAAGACTATTTGATCGAACTCCACCTAACTTCTCTAAGACATGATCTGGGGTATTAAACTCTTTACCATGAAGATAAAATGCTTCATAAATTGCTAACGTAGGTACAATGAAAGCATTATTTGCAGCAATTATTTTTGCTGCCTTTTCATCAAGGAGATTCGCATGCTCTAAAGATCTTACACCTAATTTAACGCAGCGTATTAAAGCTTCTGGAGTATAAGCATGTGCCATGACATAAGTTCCATTACGTTTAGCTTCATCAACAATTGCTAGTATTTCATCATCAGAAAATTGTAAGTTAGTAATTTTATCTGCTGGGGATGCAATACCTCCAGCTGCCATAATTTTAATCTGGGTAGCACCCTCTCTTAGCTGCTCTCTTGTGGCTTTTAGTACCTCTGGCACACCATCACATATTGTAGAAATATTTGAACCACTGACTTGACAAGAACAAATTTTTGATTCAGTAGTTCCTCTAAAATCTCCATGACCACCTGTAGCACTTAGAGCCTTACCACTATAAAACAATCTTGGTGTTGTTGCTTTTCTTTTTTCAAAAGCCTGAGCTATTCCATAACCAGCTCCGCCAGCATCTCGTAATGTCGTAAATCCTCTCAGCAATGACTCTTCTGCTGCTTGTAGTGACTCTATAGCCATGAAATCACTTGATATATTATCATTTGCTAGATCCACTGATGCTGCTGAAGATAAATGCACATGAGCATCTATAAGCCCAGGCATCAAAAACCTATCTTTTAAATCTATAATTATCTTAGCACTAAAATTAGAAATTTCATTATCAGTTAATGATAAAATCTTACTACCTTCTACATAAACATAATTATAGTGATTAATTTGATTATCTTTACCATTAAAAACATTTGCATTTTTTAATATAATCTTAGCCATTTTATATTACCTTTTACTTGATTAATTAGATTCTTTGTTGGATTTGTCAACATTTGTTAAACTTTCTAGGTTATTAATCATCTCATTTAGTTGCTTAGTAAAGATATTTAAATCTTTATTATCGATATGTCCCAAAGACTTTTGCCAATTTATGTTTATAAAATCTTGAGTCTTAACTGAAAACTCTTTTCCTAGTTCTGTTAATTCAAAACGCACAACTCTTTTATCTTTTGTATCAACATATCGCTTCAGTAACTTTTTAGATAGCAGGCCATTAATCGCTCTAGTAATACTCTGAGGCTCACATCTCATATAGTTAGAAATATCTGACTTTGAAGGTTTGTTTAGTGATAAAGTAGCTAGTAAAACAATAGACTCTGTGTAGGTAAAATTTCTTTGCTCCAAATAGTTCATGAATATTTTATACCATAAGGCATTAATTCTTCTCCATTGTTGACTCAAATTTGTAAATTTATCTAGTAACATAAAAGATATATATTTTTTACTTACAATTATATGAAGCATTGCGTTATATTTCAACTAATGATAATATCTCATCCGTAATTATCTAACTAGTCTTGAAACATGATCACATTAAATCATACACAAATTTTACTTAACAAAGCTATCATGCAACAAAAATCACCTTTTTTTATAAAAGATATTGATGGCAAATATATCTATATAAATCATCAAGCAGCCGCATTAGCAGATTTAACTCCAGAAGATTTTATAGGATTCGATGACTCAGAAATTTTTGGGGCTGAAATTGGGGCTATATATCGAAAAAAAGATCAAGATATAATTGCTGGTAAAGATATTAATCCTATTGATATTTTCACAGATAAAAAAGGCGTTACAAGAGCATATTTTATATTAAGACAACCTATCTATGATAAGGATAAAATTATCGGAGTATCTGGAATTAGAGCTGATATAACTAACTTCATAGAAAAAATTGCAGTCATCAAAATTTAATTTATATGACAAAAAATATTTTCACAGATAAAAATAATTATATTTTTGCTTCGACGATTACAGCTTCTGTATTTTTTTCTAGCTTAAGCGCATCCTACCTTTACAATCATCAAATGCTACCTATGATTTGGGCTTTTGTTTTTGGGATATTTCTACCTTTTTATCGCTTTGGAAATACTAAGCTTGAACAAATCAAAAGCCTAACCACAAATACAATTCTAGTTCTAATAATGATGCTTCTAGCATCTTTTGTCAGTTTGATAAGTTCGCCAATATTGCAAGAACTAGCTCGTGGAATTTTAGTTTTTTGCTGTCTATGTTCACAACGATATTTCAATGGTGGGCGTATTTTAATTATATTCTTGATAGTATATGTACTACTTTTTTTCTATCTTGATCCAATTCTATCTGAGAATACTCTATTACCTTCTCTTAATTACTGTCTAACTGGATTATTAATGGGCCACATATCAACTTCATTATTTACAATAATTATGCCAAGTGTTGATATCAAAACTCCGACTATTAATAATGACTCATTTGTTTTTAAACAAGCTATTATCATTACCATCCTTATAGTCTCTGTTTATATAACTGCTAGATTTATACATATAACTAATCCAGCTTGGATTTGCTATTCTATAGTTATAGTATCTACAGGAAATTATGTAATATCTATAAAAACATCTCTGCATCGATTAATTGGCACTCTTATTGGTGCCGTTATAGGTATTGTATTATCACACTTTATTTTTGATAAATATCCATTAGCAATATACTCCTGTTTTATCTTCATTTTTCTTACATATTTTATGATTAATCATAATTATGGACTTGGTATTGTTTTTGCAACGATTTGGTTAATTGCAGTATTTTATTTTCTCAAATCAGATATGACGGTAATCAGGTTTACTATAGCACGATTTTTCGACACGCTAATTGGCATAGGTCTTGGAATATTTGCTGAATTCATATTACTTAAGAAACCTAGAAACAATAGACTATAATTTTTTTAAATATCCTAACACTACAGGCAAATACCCAATCATAAAACTTAAAGGTATACACACACTTGCCCAATAGAAAACAAAATCATCTTGATTAAAAATCAAATAACAACATAAAGCACTTATCACACCTATTACAGTACTTAGAATAGCTCCTAATAAATTAGTCTTACTACCATAAAACCCATATAGCAAACTAAATGCTAAGGCAGCTATAGGAATATTAAAAAGTAACATTTTATCAAGAACTTGGTCTATAAAAGTATTAGCAAGTATGTAGCTAAAAATTGCAATAATCATTACTGTAATGATATTTTTGTGCTCGCTTTTATTAGCTTGAAAATGTACAGAACACATCGAGGCCATAGTATTCCATAATGCTGCTATAGTTGTCAAAGCTATCATAAACATCATAAGATAAAATATAACTAACATAGGTCTATTGAAGAGATTTCGTACAATATACACAAAAGCTTTATCAGGATTGGTGGAGCTAATCACACCTGCATATTTAGCCGTAGTATAAACAGCTATCAGATAAATCAAACTTACAATAAATGATGTAATCAGGACAGCATAAAAAGCTACTTTCTTAGATTTTGCAGCAAATATTTTTTGTCCATACCATGGTGAAAGTATGTAAGTAAATGTTGTAAGAATTGCTAGAGATATAGAAAAAGAAACTGGTAAGGTTGGTATTTGTATATTATTAATATATCCAAGTGTAGAAGCATCAGCATTATATGCTAAATACCCTAGATATATAAATAGAACTATAGATAATAAAAAGCTCAACTTATCTATTTTCACTATCACTAGTAGTCCATCTCTTATGGTAAATAATAACATTAAACTACATGCCACCCCACTTATTAACCAATGATTATAAGAAGGAAAAATCTCTTGTAGATAAATTGTAGTAGAGTATATAAAGTTAGCTCCAAACCCTGCCATCGCAGTTAATAAACATAATGCTACTACTAATCCAAATACTGGATTATAACGTTGAGAAAAAAATTCAGACACACTAATTGCATCAAAGTTTTTCCACTTTTTAGCGACACTAAAAGAATAAAATAATAATCCAACTAAAAACACAATTCCTAGAGATAGTGCTGAGAATCCATATAAATATCCCAAGCTCGAGAAACCTATCAGAGTTGATATATTTAGCTCTGTCATTACAAGAGTAGCTGTAAGTGCAAAAAGTCCTAAACTCTTTCCTGCTGTGTAGTAGTTTTCAGAGTTATTCATTTATAACAATAGTTGAATTGGTTTATAGCTTTTTCTGTGGATATTTAATACACCATATTTTCTTATATTTTCAAGATGCTCTTTTGTTGGATAACCTTTATGCTTGGCAAAACCATATTGTGGAAATAATCTATCATGCTCAAGACAAATATTATCTCTATGTACTTTTGCTAATATCGAAGCTGCAGATATTTCTTGAATTTTTGAATCACCTTTCACAATAGCTTCTGAATTATAATCCCAGTTTGGTAATTTATTACCATCAATCAGCACTTTATCAAATTGTCCCTTTAAATTATCTGCAACTTGATTCATCGCTTTGAGCGTTGCTTGAAGGATATTTAATTCATCAATTTGCTGAGGTGAAACTTCAACTATTGTATATGCTTTTGCATGAGCAATTATTAGTTCATATAGTGATTGACGTTTTTTTTCTGTTAATTTTTTAGAGTCTGCAAGACCATCAATAGTTTTTTCAGGATCTAGTATTACTCCAGCAGCAACTACAGGTCCTGATAATGGTCCACGCCCTGCTTCATCTATACCAAGGATAATCATTTTAACTTACCCTTATTATCTAATGATGTCAAAAAGCCTCTCAATATATTAACCTCTTGACTCTCTAATTCAGATCTTTGAAAAAGTCTACGTATCTTATCCATTACATGACCAGGTTTATCTTTATCCAAAAATCCAGATTGAAGCATACTATCTTCAAAATGTTGATATAACCCTTGTAGCTCTTTGACAGAAGCTTTTTTATGCAAATGAGTATATTCAGGAACTTCTTTTAAGTCACTAATCTCTACAGTTTGCTTATAAATCTCATAAGCCACTAGTTGTACAGCTTGGGCTAGATTAAGAGATGTATATCCTTCATTTGACGGAATATACGCATGCACATTACTCATCAAAAGCTCTTCATTTAATAGCCCCGTTCTTTCTCTGCCAAATAATATTGCTATTTTTTCATCAGATTTTTGGATTTTATTAAGTATGTTTGTAGCAACTTTAGATATAGGCTCTATAGGCAGAGATACTCTACGCACTCTTGCACTAGTCCCTACTACATAATCTATATCGTCAAGCGCTTCTTGAAGATTAGGCACAATCCTAGCATTTTTCACAACTTCTGTAGCATGACACGATAACGCTATGGCTTCATCATCTATGCCTTTTTTAGGATTGACTAGCCACAAATTTGTTAATCCCATATTCAGCATTGCTCTAGCAGTAGAACCTACATTGCCACTATGAGATGGCTCAACTAGAACTATGCGTATATTATCAAATAAATTATTCATTGTTAGTATTAATAATTAAATTATATAAATCCTCAGAACTTTCAGCTTGTTGGAAATATTGCTGGGTACGATCTTCTTTCAAATATAGTGCTAATTGCTTTAAAAGTTCCATATGAATAGCAGATATTTTATCAGGGAAAAAAACACCAACTGCTATTTTTATATCATCATCTATCGAGTCATCATAATAACTATTTTTTAACGTAACTATTATTAATCTAGTAGTTATAAGATTCTCAACTCGACAATGAGGTATATAAATATTTTTACCTATATATGTATTACCTATTCTTTCTCTTTTATAAATATTCTTTAATACGAGATCCTCATCTATATCTGGGTAATCAGATATCCTATTTGCAAAAAACTCAATTAAGCGTTTTTTTGACTCAATATTGAGATTTAGAACGATATCTTTTTTATTTATTAGAGCTTTTAAATTCATGAACTAGATGGAAAGATTTTAAGTAGAATATTTATTCAGAATGACCAGTAGCGTGGTTATCTCTTAATTTGTTTTTATGCTTCTTAATTTGACGAGCTAATTTATCTTCAAGCATGTCAATAGCTGCATATAAATCTTTATCTTCAGCTTTTGCAATGAATTCGCTACCAGGAACTGTAACTATAGCTTCTGCAACTTGATGATCTTTTTCAACATCTAAAATCACTTTTGTTGAAGTAATATTGTCAAAATAATGCCCTACCTTACCAATCTTCTCATTTACATAATTTTTAATTGCATCAGTAACTTCAACATGTCTACCAGTAATTTGAATATTCATATAAACCTCCGGATTTTGAATACCACGCCCACAGAATTTTGTAGAGCCCTATTTTAATAACCACCTAAGTGATATACTTGTATTCATATTATACAAGCTAAATACTATAAAGCAAAGCAATGAACAATAATGTAAAACAAATTTTAGCCTCTTTCAGTCTTATTGCAATCGCGGTTATATCGTTTATTATTTTTGCACCTTTATTTGTTTTTCTGATTATTTTCTTGATGATTTTTTCATTTTTTGTGCGTAGAAAAATAATCAAAGAAAACCCTGATTTCTTTGGACAATATACTAGCAAAAAGGGTCGAGTAATAGATCAAGAAGAAGATAACGATAATAATTCAAATCACAAATTAAAATAAATATGTACACAAAAGACACTATAGTTGCAGTTGCAACTCCTCAAGGTAATGGTGGTATAGGTATCGTGCGTATATCAGGTAATGACGCTTTATCAATAGCAGAAAAGCTCACAAAAAAACGACTCAAGCCCAGGTATGCAACATTCTGCAATATTTATAATACTAATGAAATTATAGATCATGGTATTGTAATATTCTTTAACTCCCCTAACTCATATACAGGTGAAGATGTCGTTGAAATACAGGCACATGGTAATCCTTTTATACTTAATTTAATAATTAAAGCTACCTTAGAATATGGAGCTAGAATCGCCAATGCAGGAGAATTTACAGAAAGAGCCTTTCTTAACAATAAGCTTGATTTAACCCAAGCTGAAGCTGTAGCAGATATTATTAATGCATCTTCAGAAACAGCCGCAAAATCAGCAGCAAAATCTCTTCAGGGAGATTTTTCTAAAGAGATTAATAATCTTCTAGAAAAACTTATCTATCTACGAATGTACGTAGAAGCATCTATTGATTTTCCAGAAGAAGAAATTAACTTCTTAGAAGATCAAAAAATCCACAATAGCTTACAAGATATATATAAAACAATTCTCGATGTCAAAAATAGCTGTAAACAAGGAGCAATTCTTGTTGAAGGTATAACACTAATACTAGTGGGTAAACCTAATGCTGGCAAATCCAGTCTTTTAAATGCCCTAGCTGGTAAAGAGTCTGCAATTGTAACATCCATAGCAGGGACAACTCGTGATATCGTTAAAGAGCATATCCAAATAAATGGTGTTCCTATGCATATTATCGATACTGCTGGATTACGTAGCAGTGACGATATTATCGAAAACGAAGGTATTAAAAGAGCTATCAAAAAAATTCAAGAGGCAGATCAAATATTATTTGTAACCGATGATTATACAAATAGTCAGGTTAAATTTAGTGATATAAAAGATATAATTCCTGAATTTTACCATCAAATACCCAAAGATATAGATATTACTTATGTCCATAATAAAATAGATCTTCTTAAAGAAGTACCTCTAAATCATGATAATCATATCTACATATCAGCTGAAAGTAATATTGGTATCGATAAGCTAAAAGATCATATACTGGCTAAAGTTGGATATACCACTCAGAATGAGAGTATTTATACAGCTCGTGAAAGACACGTAACCGCAATAGATAATGCATTTGATCATATCAAGCTTGCTAAGGAGCAATTAGAGCTTGGCAATGGTGAACTCTTAGCTGAAGAGTTATTAATAGTGCAAGAACATCTTAACTCTATTACAGGAGAATTTAGTTCCGATGATTTATTAGGAGAAATCTTCTCAAGTTTCTGTATTGGCAAATAAATTTTTTTATCACATATTATTTATTCTTAGCCATAGTAATACCATCTTCAAACTGATCACTAGTAATAGGTTCATCAATATGTTTATTAGTCGTGACTGTTTTAACTCTACTACTCGTTACATTGAGCGAATTACCAGCTATAATCGCATATAGATTAATACTAGTAGCTAGCATAATAAAAGTTATTAATATCTTCTTCATCTAATATTCCTGTAAACATACATCAATAAATTTAACAAACTCTTGTTCTAAATTATTTCTAACTCCTGTTGCTCTTACCAAATAAAAATCAGTTCTACCAAAATAATAATCATCAAGTACTGGTAATACATTTAATTTACTATTAGCAAAAATATCTAAGGTGTTAATAATCTTATTACATTTAGTCGCTATATTAATATCGCATATAGAGTTATTAAGAAACATATTTGGATTAATACTGACCTCTTTTTTGGAATCATCTTTCTCAGAGAAAGCTATCAAAGTAGTCTGAAATTTATCGTTATGCAAAAATCCAACCACATCATGACTTTCAAGATCTTCTAGTAAATTTGGCTGTCCATATGTTTGAATATAATCTTGACTTGCGTAAAGTTTATTTTTAGCTCTTACAAGAGTTTTTATAGTACAACTACTAGTTATAGGCTTTTTTATAGTTATTGCTATATCAATATCATCTTTAACCAAATCTACAATTCCCGCCGTATAACTAAATACTAATTTAACATTAGGATAACGCGCATAAAAAATACCTAGCTTATCAGCAAGTATATTATCTAGAAAAAGTTTTGGTATACCTACCTTTAGAGTACCGCTAATTTCTTTTGACTTATTCACTATCTGTTGGAGTGTCGTATTAGCTTGTTTCTCAATATCTTTAAAACTTCTGTAAAATGACTCTCCATCCTCTGTCATTTCTATTAGACCTCTTGAGTTCCGCTTTATCAGTTTCATATTCACAGACTCTTCTAAGTTTTGAATTCTCCGAGAAACAGTACTTTGCGAAACATTTAAATGCTTTGCTAACTCTGTAAAAGTACCTATATCAATAAGCCTTACAAAAATAAAAATATCATCAAAGTTCATCATTACCCTCATTTATGCATAGCTCTTATGCATTATTTGCTACAGACATATTAATACTACTACAAATATAATAGCTGTGTAAGTTAACAAATTAACTTTAGCTTTTTAAAATAATCAATAGGAGAGTAAAAAATGAAAAAAATATTATCAAACATTCTACTAACTAGTACAGTATTAGCTACTTCAGTGCCTGCTATGGCATGTTCTGAACTTAATCATGACTTTGGTGGAGATCTTGGAGTTTATACAGCAAGAACCATGGATGTTTTCTTTGACCTTAAACCTAATTTAACAGTATATCCAAGAGGTACAAAAGAGACAGGAAATCTAAAAATCAATCCTTTAAATTGGACTGATAAATATGGCTATGTAGTAATTGAAGAAACTGTTCCTGTAAAATTAGCAGGTGAAGGAATTAATGAAAAAGGATTATCTGTAAATTTACTTTATCTTGGTGATACACAACAGCCAAACAGAGATCCTAATAAGCCCGGTGTAAGTGGACTAAACTGGGTTAATTACGTTCTAGGTAATTATGAATCTGTTAAAGAAGTTCTGGATAACTTAGATAAGTATCAAATATATATGCCATCAGTAAAAGTTAATGGCGAAGATAGTTATATACCTGTTCATTACATTATAGAAGATAAAAGTGGAGATAGTGCTCTTATTGAATACATTAATGGCAAGTTGACCGTCCATAGAAATATAAAAGCTATTAGTAACGAACCAAGCTATGATAAGCAAATCAAAATACTCAAACAAGCGAAAGATTTAGGTTTTTATAATATAGATAAATTACCTGGGGGTGCAAATTCTGGCTATAGATTTGTAAGAGCAAACTTTATTAGCGAGAACTTACCAAACACCAAGTCAGCTAATCAAGCAGTAAACTATATGTTTGCAGCCGCTGATTCAGTTTCTGTTCCTTTCATAAAAGGTTACAGAAATGAGAATTTAAACAACCCAAGCCTTGAAGATAAATGGCCTACCCAATGGAAATCAGTAACATCTTTATCTCAGAACACTATCTATGTTTCTGATACATTAGTTGGTAACAGAATTTCTGTTAATCTAAATAAAGTAAACCTAGATAAAGGACAACCTATAAGAAGCATATCTGTTATGGATGAATCTTTAACTGGCGATGTGACAAATAAATTAGAACCTCAAAAGTAAAAAAAAACATTGATGATATATATTTTATTTCTCATCTGAGGTAAACCAACTCTGCCTTAATAATAAATATTTAATGATATTCATATTTTAATTATGCATAGCAGGTATGTAAATTTTGGTAAAGACTTATTGTTACTACCAGATATATACTAGAAATAAATAGAATATATAGTAAAAAACGAGGAATAAATAATGAAAAAAATACTCATATTAGTTTTGATTTTAGTTGGTACTACATCTATTGTTAATGCAAATCCAACAAAATTAAGATCATATTCTATTGGGGTTAAACGCTATCACACACTGTTAACTCAATTAGATAATGTCCAAAAAGCAACTCACTACTATACACATCATAACTAATAAAACAGTTCTACAGCAAACATTTTGTTAAAATTGTCTAATTTAAAACATACCCAAAAATATCATGATATCTCTAATAGGTAAAACTCCTATTATTAAACTAAAAACTAATAATCATCATAACATATACGCTAAATGCGAATGGCTTAACCCTACAGGAAGTATAAAAGATCGAGTTGCAAAATATATATTAGATAATCTAATCAAAAATAAAAAAATAAATCCTAAACAAGCTATTGTTGAAGCAAGTTCTGGCAATATGGGAACTTCTCTAGCTGCTATTGGAAAATTGTATAATCATCCTGTATATATTACATGCCCAGAAAAAACTGGGAAAATCAAAAGAGATATGATCAAAAGTTTTGGAGCAAACCTAACAATTTGTAAAAATATAGCTGATCATACAGATGCTGGTTTTTATGTCAATAAAGCTAAAGAATTAGCAAAAAGTTTGAATGGAATATTAATTAATCAATACGATAACTTACTGAATACAGAGTGTCATTACAAAACCACTGGTCAAGAGATAGTTAATTACTTTTTAACTCATTCTCTAAAAGTTGACTATTTTATAACGGTTGGTGGCTCTGGTGGAACTATCACAGGTTGTGCTAAAAAAATAAAAGAGATATACCCAGAAACTAAAGTTATTATGCCTGATCCTAAAGGCTCTGTTTATTATGATATTTTTTATCATGGTAAACCAATACAACAAAATATCCATAGCTATAAAGTTGAAGGTCCTGGAAATCCAGTATTTTGTAAATCTATGGATTTATCATATATAGATGAAATAATTCAATTTACAGATAACCAAGCTATGCAAGGATGTGACGAGTTAGCAATTGAGCAAGGTATTTACGCTGGACATAGTAGTGGTGCAAATTATTTTATAGCTAAAAAACTAATTGAAAAACTGCCCAAAGATAAAAACTACAATATCTTGATTATGATTTTAGATAGCGGTATGAAATATGATTTCAACTGAATTTAAAAAGATATGAAAATATATTAAATTACTGTTATTATTAATCTGATGTATCAATTTAAAGGAGTATCGGTATGCCAGGTATATTAATAAGTTTTATACTGCTTTTCATTTCGGTTATGTCCGCTTGGTCAAGTAGACGCTGGGGGATTATAACGTTTTGTCTTTTTCTAATCGTAACATCACTAGTATTTCTTCATCATGCAAGTGATCACTTATCAATTTACCTATAGTTAGATAAGGAGTAGTAAATGAAAAAATATTTTAGAGAAGACTTAATAAAACTTCTAAGTGCTATAGAGCTTGCGGGTATAACTGTCACAATTATTTCAGCATTCTATTTTCAATTTGTAATGGGAGAAATACCTTGCCCATTATGCCTTATGCAGAGATTAGGCTTGCTAGCCATAGGCTTTGGATTTCTACTGAATATACGTTATAGTGTAAGACCTAGTCATTATGCACTATCGTTATTAGCTGCTGTGTTGACGTCTTTTATTTCCCTAAGACAAATTGCACTTCATGTTTCTGATCCTGTTGGATTTGGTTCTACAGTCTTTGGCCTACATATGTATACTTGGGTATTTGTAATATGCATGATTGCAATAATATATATTTCTATAGTTATGTCTTATCCTAATCAATATAAAATCAATAAGGATGCTAATGAGATAGCTGATGCAAAAAATAATAAAATTCGTACATTAAGTCATATTGTATTTGTTATTTTTATAATTGCTATTTTTACTAACATCGCTTCAACATTTATTGAATGTGGTATACATGAATGTCCAGATAATCCAACTAAATATATTCTTGCATAAATTAAGTTCCCTAAATAATTTTAATAAACTCTAGCAAAATCCTCGAAATAACATAGCATTCTATCAACAATATTCCTTTGCTAATTAAATAATATATAATTAACAATCATACTTAGCCGATACTTTTGAAAAAGAGTATATAAGGAGCGTAGAATATGAAACAAAAGAAGTTAGTCTATACATTACTAATAGCATATTCCACTTATTCATATGCATCACCTACCATTAATGTAGAAGCATCTGACAAGCAGATACTACAATCGATATCTAAAGAATTAAATAATGTAGAGCTAGAAACACAATCATTAATCAATAAGCAACAAACTAAGGTTGATGATGATTCTTTTGAAATGTATAGTAATAAGGTAGTTAAGCATGGTAATTAGTTAATAGAATTTTTGCATTAAACTAAAAATACTCATAGCTATAATAGATTTTTAATTTGGTAAGTATATAAACACAAAAGCCCCATATTTCTATGAGGCTTTTTGTATTGCTTATCACGATAAGACTTTGATGTAATAAGATGGCGATTACCTACTTTCACCTGGGCATTGCCAGACTATCATCGGCGTATTGTAGTTTCACTTCTGAGTTCGGAATGGGATCAGGTGGTTCCTACAAGCTATTATCGCCAAAACTGTGTTTTGGATAATATATCTTATAAAGATATTTAACAATTCAGCATAGAAATAGACTTAAGTCTCTCGGATCATTAGTACTGGTAAGCTTCATACATTGCTGTACTTCCACACCCAGCCTATCAACGTCGTAGTCTCCAACGTTCCTTACTGATTTTCATCAGAGAGATCTAATCTTGAAGGAGGCTTCCCGCTTAGATGCTTTCAGCGGTTATCCCTTCCGAACGTAGCTACCCGGCAATGCTTCTGGCGAAACAACCGGAACACCAGTGGTTCGTTCACTCCGGTCCTCTCGTACTAGGAGCAACTCTTCTCAAATCTCTAACGCCCACGGCAGATAGGGACCGAACTGTCTCACGACGTTCTGAACCCAGCTCGCGTACCACTTTAAATGGCGAACAGCCATACCCTTGGGACCTGCTTCAGCCCCAGGATGTGATGAGCCGACATCGAGGTGCCAAACTCCTCCGTCGATATGAACTCTTGGGAGGAATCAGCCTGTTATCCCCGGAGTACCTTTTATCCGTTGAGCGATGGCCCTTCCATACGGGACCACCGGATCACTAAGACCTACTTTCGTACCTGCTCGAGCCGTCACTCTCGCAGTCAAGCGCACTTTTGCCTTTATACTCTTGGCACGATTTCCGACCGTACCGAGTGCACCTTCGTACTCCTCCGTTACTCTTTAGGAGGAGACCGCCCCAGTCAAACTACCCACCATACACTGTCCTCGAATCTCTCCTGAGTTAGAACTTCAAATATTCAAGGGTGGTATTTCAAGGACGACTCCACAACTACTGGCGTAGCTGCTTCAAAGTCTCCCACCTATCCTACACATAAATATTCAAAGTCCAGTGCAAAGCTATAGTAAAGGTTCACGGGGTCTTTCCGTCTAACCGCGGGTACACTGCATCTTCACAGCGATTTCAATTTCACTGAGTCTCTGGTGGAGACAGTGTGGCCGTCGTTACGCCATTCGTGCAGGTCGGAACTTACCCGACAAGGAATTTCGCTACCTTAGGACCGTTATAGTTACGGCCGCCGTTTACTGGGGCTTCGATCCAGAGCTTCGCTTGCGCTAACCCCTTCAATTAACCTTCCAGCACCGGGCAGGCGTCACACCCTATACTTCATCTTACGATTTAGCAGAGTGCTGTGTTTTTGATAAACAGTCGCAGCCACCTGGTATTTGCAACCCCCAACAGCTCAGAGAGCAAGTCTCATCACCATCAAGGGCACACCTTCTTCCAAAGTTACGGTGTCATTTTGCCTAGTTCCTTCACCAGAGTTATCTCATAGCCTTAGTATTCTCTACCTACCCACCAGTGTCGGTTTACAGTACGGTCGCTTATACAATATACTTAGAAGCTTTTCCTGGAAGCATGGTATCAATAGCTTCGTCAAACAAGTTTGACTTCGTCTCGTATCTCAGATCAACAAGATGCCGGATTTGCCTAGCATCTCTACCTACATACTTTCACCTGGACAACCATTCGCCAGGCCTACCTAACCTTCTCCGTCCCTCCTTCGTTCATATAAGCGGCACAGGAATATTAACCTGTTTCCCATCGACTTCACTCTTCAGCTACGCCTTAGGGGCCGGCTTACCCTACGTTGATTAACATTGCGTAGGAATCCTTGGGTTTTCGGCCAATAAGAATCTCACTTATTTTACGTTACTCATGTCAGCATTCGCACTTCTGATACCTCCAGCATGCTTCTCAACACACCTTCATCGGCTTACAGAACGCTCCCCTACCAATATACTAAATATATTCCGCAACTTCGGTGCATAGCTTAGCCCCGTTAAATCTTACGTGCAGGCCGACTCGACCAGTGAGCTATTACGCTTTCTTTAAAGGGTGGCTGCTTCTAAGCCAACCTCCTGGCTGTCTGGGCCTTCCCACTTCGTTTCCCACTTAGCTATGACTTGGGGACCTTAGTTGGCGGTCTGGGCTGTTTCCCTTTCCACTGCGGACCTTAGCACCCGCAGTGTGTCTCCCGTGATTGAACTTCATCGTATTCTGAGTTTGCATCGAGTCAGTAAGGTCGTAAAACCCCCATTGTCGAAACAGTGCTTTACCCCAATGAGTTATACACGAGGCACTACCTAAATAGTTTTCGGGGAGAACCAGCTATCTCCGTGCTTGATTAGCCTTTCACTCCGATCCACAGCTCATCCCATACTTTTGCAACAGTATTGGGTTCGGTCCTCCAGTTGGTATTACCCAACCTTCAACCTGGCCATGGATAGATCGCGCCGGTTTCGGGTCTACTCCTAGCGACTTATCGCCCTATTAAAACTCGCTTTCGCTACGGATCCCTTATTCAGTTATCCTCGCCACTAAAAGTAACTCGCTGACCCATTATACAAAAGGTACGCAGTCACATTACTAAATAATGCTCCTACTGCTTGTATGCAAGCGGTTTCAGATTCTATTTCACTCCCTTTATAAGGGTTCTTTTCACCTTTCCCTCACGGTACTAGTTCACTATCGGTCATTCAGGAGTATTTAGCCTTGGAGGATGGTCCCCCCATATTCAGACAAGGTTCCACGTGCCCCGTCCTACTTGTTCGTATGCTTAGTTCCACTGTGATTATTTCGTATACGGGACTATCACCCTCTATCGTCAAGCTTCCCAACTTGTTCTACTATAATTACAGCTAAATCATACCAGGCTCTTCCCACTTCGCTCGCCACTACTATGGGAATCTCAATTGATTTCTCTTCCTAAGGGTACTTAGATGTTTCAGTTCCCCTCGTTCGCTCTACACTCTATATCGAGTGAGTACCTAACTTGTGTTAGGTGGGTTCCCCCATTCGGAAATCTCCGGATCAAAGCTTATTTACCAGCTCCCCGAAGCTTATCGCAGATTAACACGTCCTTCATCGCCTCTGAATGCCAAGGCATCCACCGCTTGCACTTATTTTCTTAAGTCTATTTCTATACTAAATTGTTAAATATCTCTATCTTCGTGTAAATAAATATGGTGGAGCCAAGCGGGATCGAACCGCTGACCCCCTGCGTGCAAAGCAGGTGCTCTCCCAGCTGAGCTATGGCCCCAAAATTACTGGTGGGTCTGAGTAGACTCGAACTACCGACCTCACCCTTATCAGGGGTGCGCTCTAACCAACTGAGCTACAGACCCGTATTCTATTTACACTAAAATATATTATCTACAAACACTATGCCAAATCACTTGAATATGTAATTAGAGCTTATTTCTATTTTTTCGTATTTCCGTTAAGGAGGTGATCCAGCCGCAGGTTCCCCTACGGCTACCTTGTTACGACTTCACCCCAGTCATGAATCACTCCGTGGTAAACGCCCATTCGTTAAGCTATCTACTTCTGGAGCAACCCACTCCCATGGTGTGACGGGCGGTGTGTACAAGACCCGGGAACGTATTCACCGCAGTATTCTGACCTGCGATTACTAGCGATTCCGACTTCATGCAGTCGAGTTGCAGACTGCAATCCGGACTAAGAGTACCTTTCTGAGTTTCGCTCCAGCTCGCACCTTCGCAGCCCTCTGTAATACCCATTGTAGCACGTGTGTAGCCCTGGTCGTAAGGGCCATGATGACTTGACGTCGTCCCCACCTTCCTCCGCCTTGTCAGCGGCAGTCTCAATAGAGTACCCAACTTAATGATGGTAACTATCAATAGGGGTTGCGCTCGTTGCGGGACTTAACCCAACATTTCACAACACGAGCTGACGACAGCCGTGCAGCACCTGTCACTGCGTTCCCGAAGGCACCAATCTATCTCTAGAAAGTTCGCAGGATGTCAAGACCAGGTAAGGTTCTTCGCGTTGCATCGAATTAAACCACATGCTCCACCGCTTGTGCGGGTCCCCGTCAATTCCTTTGAGTTTTAGCCTTGCGGCCGTAGTCCCCAGGCGGAGTACTTAACGCGTTAGCTGCGCCACTAGATCCTTTACACCGAATCCAACAGCTAGTACTCATCGTTTACAGCGTGGACTACCAGGGTATCTAATCCTGTTTGATCCCCACGCTTTCGTCCCTCAGTGTCAGTATTGGTCCAGAATGTTGCCTTCGCCATTGGTGTTCCTTCTGATCTCTACGCATTTCACCGCTACACCAGAAATTCCCCATTCCTCTACCATACTCTAGTTTGCCAGTATCAAATGCAGTTCCAAGGTTGAGCCCTGGGCTTTCACATCTGACTTAACAAACCACCTACAGACCCTTTACGCCCAGTAATTCCGATTAACGCTCGGACCCCCCGTATTACCGCGGCTGCTGGCACGGAGTTAGCCGGTCCTTATTCTTTGGGTAACGTCCTTCCTACAAGCTATTAACTCATAGGCTTTCCTCCCCAACTAAAGTGCTTTACAACCCTAGAGCCTTCTTCACACACATGGCATTGCTGGATCAGGGTTTCCCCCATTGTCCAATATTCCCCACTGCTGCCTCCCGTAGGAGTTTGGGCCGTGTCTCAGTCCCAATGTGGCTGATCATCCTCTCAAATCAGCTATGGATCGTAGCCTTGGTAGGCCCTTACCCCACCAACTAGCTAATCCAACGCAGGCTCATCCATCTGCGGCAGCCTAAGCCACCTTTAATCCACAGATATTATGCGGTATTAACAGTCGTTTCCAACTGGTATCCCCCTCAAATGGGCAGATTCCTACGCGTTACTCACCCGTCCGCCACTCGTCAGCATCCGAAGACCTGTTACCGTTCGACTTGCATGTGTTAAGCATGCCACCAGCGTTCAATCTGAGCCAGGATCAAACTCTTCAGTTTAATTCTCAAATTCTGACTCTAACTACTGATACTCAAATTCTTTAACAAAGTGTTTGTATATAATATATCTCTTAAATATCTTTGAAGCCTTAGCCTCTCACCGTTAACATCACTCGTCAGCCGGTGAAGACATATAATACGCATCCTCCAATCAAAATGCAACACCTTTTTTTAAAAATTTTAAACTTTTTACAACTTTTTTTGCGCAAATATAAAATCACCTATAAAAACCAATCCCTATATAACATTTTTATACACTCTACATCACGTTTTAACGCTTTTGGGACACAATAAAATTTCAGCTGTAAACATATAGCTTACATATAAGTGCTTATGTAAAATGTTTTCAACTACAGATTTTAATTATAGATTTAGGCAATGATAACTATTAGTAATATAACTGACTTAAATATAAACAATATAATTAATCAGTTAGCTTCGAATCTTGCAGATGATAGCATTACACTCTCATCTGCTCAACTTGCCTGTGAAGTTAATAATTATATAATTACCCATAAATTAGAAAATATTGACATTATCAATCTACAACTTAAAACTACTAAGGCAATATATAAGAAAAGTTTGATATCCGTCCTTGATTATAAGAAGTATCAGCAATATTGTAAAATTACTCAACTCAAAAATAACATTGATCAATTCACATTATATTTCTCATCAAGCAATAAAGACTCTCAAAGTCTAGAATTAGCTATTTTAGAATTAAAGAACTCGTACCAATCAGATTTAATTCTTGAATTATCTTATGATTACATCAAAAAAATAGACAACCTTCTAAACATTATTGATAATGCAATACAAAGATCAAGTTCTCTGAAAAAAACCATTTTAAGAGAGTTCAACAAATTAAGAAACAATCTTTCGAAATATATTGCATACAACTCAGTACTACAAAAACAAGAATTAATCATAAATATAAAACCTATCAATCAAAACTTTGAAACCGAAAATATTAACTTTATATCTACAAATAACAAGCAATACTTTAAACAAAACTCTCTTACACTCAAAAACTCACATATCAAAAATCTAGAAGTCCGCGAAAACATCTATGGAGTAAGTGGAGACTTAACTTTTAATTTAGCATATATAAATAATCATAAGGATTTTGATTTTCTATTGATCCCAAATCAACCCATATTGATAGATATTCAAATTAACGATAGTTTCAATTTCTATAAGAAAGACTCTAAGAAAGAACATCACACTAGATCAAGTCGATTTGTTGTCGTGGGATTTAACTCAAACAATGTGGATATCAATGAAGATTTTGAGTATAGCATTTACTCTTACTCTAAAAACATTTCTTCAGGTGTAAAGGAATTTAAAATAAAATTTCACGATCCTTTGAAAGCATTTTGGTCGAAACACAAGCCTTCTTATATCGATATCAATAAAAGTTTAGATGATATTTTTAAAGATAACTTTTTCTTTAATGGTTTATTCTCTCTAGATACAAACAAAAGTGATAGCCTAAAAAACCGTATACCTCAGGTATTCATTTCAACAGTGAATAGAAGTTTTTATGATTTTTTTATTGAGCAACTTGAGCAGAATAAAAGCTACTTAAAATATTTCTGTGACAAGAAAAATGGTAAGGTAACATACTATGTCGTCGATGAAGTAGATAGCTCCTTACAAAATAATATTTCAAACTCTGATGAGAACTTAAAAACTAAATTATCTCCTTATGATATAAGCTGCTTTAAAAAACAATCTCTAATAGCTAATAAACCGAATCTCTATATTAAAGAAAATGACATCTCTCCTGATATAACTATCAATAACAAAAGAAAAGAAGAACGAAAAACTTCTAATGCCTCAGCAAAAGCTTTCTCATCAATATATAAAGATAATTTCCTAGCCGTACAATATCTACAAAATAGTAACAATGAAAATAAAGAAGTTACCTCTTCAGAATTTCAAATATTATTAACCTCAAAAAATACCCTTCCATTTATAGATAGTGAGATTAGTTTATCCAAGCTAGAAAATGATAACAGCTTCATCTTAGGCACAACAAATATAAAAAATCTATTCATATGCGAGAGAAAATTATCATTCACAAGAAGTAAATATGCTACCAAAGAGTTGTATCATAACTTAGATAAGCTACATTATAAAACAGACTCTGAATCAGATGTCTATGAAAAAATAGCCTTTACAAAAATTCTTAATCGAACTCACGATAATTTAGTGACATATAGAATTAAAAGCTATAGCGATATAGCTCCAGAATATCCATCCTACAAAACTTTTTATAATTTTTATATTAATGGCAAAATAACCATCGGAGAAAATGTTAATAACGATTCAAAAAAAGCTTATAAGTTTTTTAAGAACTATAAGCCGGAAGAAAGTTCATTTTCAGAATTTCAAGAAAGTGGAGAAAAAGGAACCTCAATTATACAAAACAGTAAAACTGATATTTTCTATGCGGTAGAGATTATTAAAGAAATACTGCCCGATAAATCTTCTGAAAAACCTATTATATATATACCTATGAAAGTAAACATAAATTCTGCTAACAACCAATTCATGCCTCTTAGAAATGATGATATCATCTTAATTGAAGCTCAATCGCTTACAAACGCTGAAATAGTACAATTGATATCAAATTCAGCAATTTCGACAGAAAAAGCACAACAGCAGCTCTTACAAAGACAGCTTCTAGGAGCTAAGGAAAATTGTGAAATAGCATACACCCAAACAAGTGATGGCGAGACATTCTCACTAACTCAACTTAATGAGGCTTGTGAGAATTCTTTTTTAATAAACAATAAAAAAGGAATCTTTCTTAGATACAAATCAAAAGGAAATTAAAATATGACTTTTATAAAAAATCATCAAATATTAATAATTTCTCTAGCAATAATAGTAATTGTCTTATCAGTCGTGGGTATTTTTCTTATAAGAAAATGGCTAAAAGCATCGAAATCTACCAATAAAAAACCTATTACAAAAATTGTAAAAAGAGCAAAATCTGTTATTAAAACAAATAAAATAAAAAATAACTTGGCTGAACTCTATATATTTTATGGTGACTATTTAGCAGCGAAAGATTATATAACAAAAATAAAACCTCATGCTCAAATTATTGACAGTGATGAATTACCTATAATAGCTATTGATAAAAATAACTCTTCATTACTATTCGCAAACGATGATCTTTCAAGCTTATATAAGTTAAAAAGTAAATTAAACTTACAATTTTATAAACTTAATTTTTGTATTGATATATCAAACCCTCACTTCCATGAAAATAGTGATATAAACGAGGTTTATAAGGAACTATCAAAATTAAGATTAAAAAATTTCATCATATCTTTCTATACATCATCTGAACACTGCCAAAGCTATAATAATGCAATCGGTAAAAAAACAATATTTAAATTAACTTCAAATGAAAGCATAAATCACAAGGTTGATGAGGCAATACTCTTAAAAATTCTTAGTTCTAAAGATGATGTCAATGATAAATATAATAGTACTAAAATACTAAATCAAATAAGAAAATCGTTAAAAAGCATCTATCCTCAATTGAAATCAATTGATAAAGAAATATTCCTTAATGTTGGTCTAAATATACCAGATAATATAATAGCGAAAAGAGACACCATCTTTTTTAGCAGTTCTCCTAAAGGTATTATCATAAATCTAGTATCACTGCTGTTTAGTTTTATATTTATCATTAATATTTTTCAAGAAATTGGACTTAAGGAAAAAGTATCCATAAAAGACTTAAAACCACTTTCTGAGAGCAACTCTCATGAAATAATAAGAGAAACTAGAAAAAAAATTGATGATGCTATATTTCTGGATGCGTTATATCCAAAATCCATAAAATACCGTTATATCTATGAACAGTATGCCGATACAATATTAAAGAATGTAATTTTACCAAAGTATAATGACTCATACGACTTATCAATGGTCACTTCATTCTTAATTTTTTTTGAATACTTGAACAATAAAGATATAAACAAGCAAACTGATGGCATGCTTAAAATAATAAGTAGCTTCACCAACCTCTCTGAAAAACAACTAGAGATTGTGATCACATATGCGAATCGAAACTTAAAAGCTGAAACGATTAGAACAGTTATTAGTAGAGCCAATAAACTATATACAAATCGCTTATTAGTTGTTGGTGAAGATTCAGAGAGTTATTTAAGCACACAAGGTTTCAATGCTGAATACTTAGGGATATCAAATACTAAAAGAGCAAAATTCATCAATGATATATATATAAAGTACCTATATAAGTGTACTATCGACAATTCTATACTAGACTTAAAAAATAATTATATAATACCAATTGAAGTAAATAATATTTTCTCAATGTATCAGGAACAATTTGATACATCATCAAAAAAATTATGTAACTCATCGTATATAAGCTCAGTAACCAAAAGTGTTTCTCTAATATTTAATCAAGAAGAAACTGAAAGAAAATTTGAAAGTTTCAGTGACATGCTGGATCATATTTACTATCTTGTAAAATCCTTAGAGAAAAATGCTAATGATGTTACAGATAATGGCAAAGAACAAACTGGATCAATAACCACTTCTCTAATAAATTATGTTCTAAATAGCGTCGTCAATTCTACATATAATAAAGATGAACTTCCATTAATAAATCCTGTGAGTAAAAAATTATATATGGAGTTTGCACCTAATTTCTATAGTAAGAAGATACTAATATCTCCTATATATTCGAAAGAATATATCAAAGATAACATAAATCCTATAAGTAAAAAGTTTGACAGACTTCTTAATAATCTCAAAAATAACTTTAATATAGAGCCTGACTTTATGATTGCTATCTATAGAAGTTCTATAAACAATTATAATTCAAAATATATAGACTCTTATAATAGAATGATTAATAAACTTAATAATGATTCTGAATTTAGTAAAAATATCTCGAATAAAAACGCTCTAAATCTTTATTTACTAGCGATGTCATCGAAAGACTCTTCTTTCAATAGTTTAATAGAGTTTTATACCACAAATACTGATTTAGTAACTAATGAATCTGATGCGAATCCTGCTAAAAAGATTAATAAACTTCAACAATTCTATGGAAAAATAACTAAATTTGGTAAACAAAACAATACTAAAGATGAAAATGACAAATCACTATGGGCTCCAATTGATAGCTACTTTAATGAAAATGATAAATATCTGGAATCAAAAAGCTATACAGAGTACAAAGAAGTATTTAAGAAATTAAATAATCTAATAAGAGAGCAAGGATATTCAAACACATATAAAGAGATCAAACAAGGCTATAAACCTTTACAAAAAGTGTACTCAGACCTCTCAGAAATAAATAATCCAAATAATAATAACTTGTATAAATTACTGAAAAAACATCTAGATGTTGCTATTGATACTATCAAAACAATTGCTATACAGGACGCTATTACTAAACTTGATAATACGGTTAATGTTGAGTATGAGTTTATAAATAGTCAATTCCCTTTTAATAAGGATAGTAATAATATAGCGACGAATGAAATGATAACCAAAGATTTTGATAGTAATGGTTATATATACTCAGCGTTTGTAGAGCAATTATCTCCATTACTATCTTATAATAAAACCGATGATAAGTGGTACAGTAATGATTTTACTACTTCTGAGCAGGTAGATTATCTAAATAAATACAACAAAGTCTACTTATTGAATAAATTATTATGGGATGAAAAAAGAAATCCTCAACCTATCAAATTTGAGATAACTCCTATACCAAATAAAGATAATGATTATACATTCTTTAGTATCATTCTAGATAAACAAAACTATGTTAACTCTTTGAATATAGCTTACTCAAATAGTATGGAAATTAGTTATAACTGGAACTCGCTTGAATCAACAACTATAACTATAAAATTTGAAGATGGTAGTACAGATCAAATAAGCTATCATGGTAAGTGGTCTATATTAAAAGCAATCAAAGATGCAAACTGTGATCAAAGTAATATATGCACATGGGAAGTTAAGCATAATGGTAAAACATATCCTGTAAGCTTTAAAATCGAATCAAAATTCTTACAAGTATTAGGTTGGCAGAAACAAGGAGATACTGATGTACAATAACTTATTTAAAAAGGTTTCATTGATACTAGTTATAGCTCTAGGGCTTAGTAGTTGTGCAAGTGATGGTCTGTATATCAACAACAATGTACCTAAAACAAAAATAGTCCTAGAGTCAAAGCCTAACAAAAACACTTTCTACTCTGATAATTACCAATCAATTTCTCAAAGAATATATGATGATAATGTAAAAGTGTTAAATCTAAAAATTGGAGACAATGAGTTCCCACTTGATAAAGATAGTAAAGACTATGCTTTGTATTTCATATTGCCTGATAATAAAAGCATTGAAAATTGGAAATACATAATAAGCTCAGACTCTGTAAATGAATTTACTATTAAAAATGATAGTAGTATAGAAAAAGATTAAGGGGACACTGTTATGTCAAAAGCAGACCATATTTTCAACCTAGAAGAACAAGGGTTACTCATAGATATAAAAGATGAGTCAAAAGGCTGTACTACTAAATTAGAATCCTCAGGAAAAATCTCTCACAACGCAACAGACTCAATAGAGTCAACAGCTGAAAAACAAATTACCGAAAGTGTTAAAGATTCAAAAATTTCAATAACGGAAAAAGAAATATTATTAGCTACAAAAAAATCAAGTATCATGCTTAATGATAGCAAAATTGTGATAAAAATAGGCAATTCGACTATTGTGCTTGATGACTCAAGCATTTCTATAGAGTCTGCAACCATTAATGTAAAAAGCACTGCTAATACCAATATTCAAGCATCACAAAACATTGGAATAAAAGGTCTAAACACTAGTATCAAAGCTGATGTGAGCTTAAATACAGAAGGTGTGAATGTGAATATAAAAGGAAGTGCTACAGCAAGCATTAAAGGTTCTGCAGCAACAATGGTTGGATAACACTTATGGATAATTTGGATAATATCGTTAATAAAGGTTTTGAAACTTTATTTAAAAATATTGACTTATACTATGATCAAGAAAGATCCTTTAGAGTAAGTACAATTGAACAATCTATCGACAATATTATCAAATTTCAAGATAAGCATAATTATACAAAGTTTGATTTGTACAATCTTAGATATCTTATTGAAGATATTAGATATTCAACGAATCTTATATTGTCTGATACATCAAAAAGATTTTGTGAGCAGATATTAAAGGTTAGTGATAGTATTTTAGACTGTACTGATACTAAATTTTTTATAAGCCATTTCAAAGATTTAAAAAAATTACTTAATGACTACAAACTGGCAATCAATAAAGATATATTACATCGAATAGAAATTACAAAAGCCAAAGAAATTAACGAATTAGAGTCTATATTTTTGAATACTTTAAAAATTGATTGTTCATGGAATTATGATGATAATCTTATACGACTATACATCAAAACCATACACAATCCTAACTCTGAAAATCTTATAGAAGAATATAAACAATATTTTCATATCCTCAAGAGTTTCCTAAAAGAGTATCAAAGTCTAAATAACTTTTTGCCATTGAAAAAAAATCCTATATTAAGCTTATTAAATTTAGCTTATGTAATCAAAAATGGTCTTTATAAAGCTGATGCTTTTTTGGCTACTGATCTTATACTTTTAAGAGCTTTTTATTCATCAACACAAGATACTAAGAAGTTAAATATTATTAATGATAGAACAAAAATAGACATTATCAATACTTCATTAGTATCTCTACAAGAAAAGCAATCTTCAGAGAATTTAAAGAAAATCATCGACTTTATAGACTTACAAATTTTTAGTATATCCCAATATTTTAATGATTTTTCTTTAGAGGATATTTTTTTTCACAAAAGTACTGCAACAAGTACATCTAAAACAGAATCGTTTGAACAACTCATACTAAATCTAAAAAACATCCCAAATATTATCTTTGATGAAGAAACCTTATACAAGATGATTAATCAAGAAAAAGATATTTACAAAAAACTATTCATAGATAACTATCATAATAATCTTATTGAAAAAATTATAAATGGGTCTCCAGCAAACTTATTAAACAAAATATACAATAAATATTTTCAAGCTTTATTAGAGATAGCCACCTCTATAAACCTTGCCTTATTTGATGAAAATTTAAAATTAATATACCCTTTTGTCGAATTTGAAAAACATCTAAAAAAAATTGCTATAGAAATAGCAAAAAAATCGGATTTCAATCCTGAAAAAATAAATATATCCATAAAAGAAATCCATAAAACATATCCACTACTGAAATCTAATTACTCTTTACTGAAAGATGCCGAACAACAAATAATCAAGGAAAAAAGAGGAATAGAAAAACTTAGTCTTTTTATTGATAAAAAAAACTTTTTAACATATAAACAAATTAAAATATCTATATCTAACAATAAAGGAATAAATATAGATAAACACCTTGTAAAAATAAATAAAAATATTGCTAGTGCCAATTATAAAAGCGCACAAGCAAAAGCCAAGGAGTTAACTATCTTTCTTTTAAATCAAGCATGTTATGAATGTCCTACTCTCATCGGAGTACATGATTTACCTCCTTTTTCGAATGATTACTTATTAGCACTTAAAGAGATTACAGATAGTCCAATTATCGATAAATTAAAAAATAAGCAAGAAGCTTACTGGAGTGTGTAATGCTAGATATTATAAATGACTCACTAAAACGATTAGAAGCTATATCTAACAATGATGCAGATATTAAAGACTCAATCTCGAATCTAGTATCAGAACTTAATAATATAAAAACATTACTAAATCCAACAAAGCTTAATCTGTCAAGTAGTGCCTCCACATTGATACCTTCGATGACTGCGCAAATTAAATGTTCATTTAGTCTTGCACCAGGAATCTATTTAAGTACAAGGATAAAAACACTAGCAGGCAACTTGCCAGCTTCAAATATTACAGATTCCAAACTCGGAGCCAATATACTTCCTTTTGCAGGATGTACCAACCCAGCAAATCCAACAATGAATCCTTTTGTGTTCCCATGGGTTTGTATACCGAACCTTTCTCCTTTTATACCAACAAATCCAACTACTCTACTAGAAAATGCTCCTATAAATACTATGAATAGCAAAGCAATATGCACATTTGCTCCTGGAGGCATTGTTAACTTTATAAATAGTGGACAAATTAATGCAAAAACATCTTAAAAGGTATTAGTTATGAGTGAAGTCAAAAATAGTCTAAGTATAAATGATGCCGCTATTCTGAAGAAAACTTTTGATAAATTAAGTAGCGATATAAAAAATGACTTTGACAAGAGAATTTCTGAATATAGTAATAGTCTTTTATTCAAATATTATAGTAGTTTATATTATTTTCTTCCTAAATCATGTTTATTAGAAATAAAAGACAAAGGTCATAATGGTTACTATATTCGCCCTCAAGAATATTTTTTTATTGAGGATAAGAGAACTAATAAATCTTTAACATACACAACAAGATCTGAAAGCCTTGTTTTGCCTATAAAAAATATAATAACAACCAAGCAAAGTGAAACTTCGGTAAATGTATCCTTAGAGTTTGAAAATAATTTTGAGTACGACTATATCACTATTTGGTTAGATCCTAGAATATGTGAAGAAGATCCATTTTTTGCTACGTATATTTTTAATCAGATATTAGCAAGTAGCGGATCTGTTAAAATTGAATTTTCAAATTACACGTATACAACCAAAGATATAACAATAGAAGCTATTAATCTACAACTTAAACCTACTGAAAAGTTAGTACTAAATATTCACTCCCCTAGCTTGATGTATGGATTTAACATTAGAATCAAAGATCTGTTTAAGTATAAACATAACAATTTGAAAAAAATAGACCTTAATCTTAATATTAGAACAGATGATTTTAGTGAAGAAAAATTACCTTCATTGTTTAGAGTGAACTTAGTACCAATATTTAATAGTTTTGATGATTATTCAAGCTCTACTTTTACTTCTATGAACTTATCAGATAGTAAATTAAAACATCATCAGAAAGATAACGTTAAAGCAATTGAAGTGCTATCGGTATATGAAAATAACAAACTATGCTCCTTCGATGGTTTTATCTTTTCGGGTCAAAATGAATATTACCTCAATAGAAATACTCAATCACTAAATTATAGTATAGTTTTTCCAGAACTTGATAATAAAATACTAGAAACAAAAATCCATACATATACAACATGGACGCAATTAGAGGAAATTTCAGATCTCATTGAAATTAACTCAAATGCAATAATATCTATAAATTCAAGTATCTCGCCAATATCTATAAATAAAGCTATAGAAAACTACAATAGTAATTCCAAAGATATGTTTAATATGGTAGATATGATCATATCTAGGAATATGTACTCAAAAACAACATTTCTAGCTATAGCAAAACTTTTAAAGACTGATGATAATAATATATCATTACTATCAAGCCTATTAGATAAGGTAGAAATAGATTCTGTAGTTAATGAACTAATTCTAACTACAAGCGATAGATATAACGAGAAATATAAACATTTCTTAAATTTTTTTGTAGGTATTATATGTAAATTCATAAACCAAAATACTTTTAGTTTTATTAAAAAAATTGTTTTGAATAACTCTTGATAAAGGATATAAAAATGGCAGATTTTGTAGAAATAGAAATTATTCTAGACATTATAAAAAGTACAAGAGAAATTACTAAAGAAAAACATGTTGATGATGAACAAATTGCATACTATCGTAATAATATTAGAAAAAGTATATTTTTCCTTCAAGAAGAATTATTAGAAAAGTATAGTGAAACAATATGTAAATATATAACATTTCCAATAATTGCATATGTCGATGAAAAATTAATGATTCTGAAATTGGGTTCAGGAAGTGGTATTTCTTGGGGATTATTACAATTAGAATACTACGATAGAAAAGATGGTGGCGAATATGTTTTTGAAATAATTGATAACCTCTTATCAGATAATATTTATCCACAATTATGTTATCAAACAGTATCACTAATTTTAAATAATGACTTCTATGGCAAATATTATGAAAATATTTATAATCATAATTTCCTTGCGTATAAAAAAGAAGTTAATAAACATATAGATAAATCTATAGTTAACTCAGTTAATTTTATTGATACTTCTAACAGTGCATCTCCTCCCAAAAGATATCATAAAATAGCAAAATTTTTATTGAGATTCGGTGTTCCTCTTAGTTTATTTGTTATAAGTTTGTTAATTTTTCTAAGCTGGTAAATTAAAGGTATCATTATGAGTAAACTAATATCAACGCTAAATAATATAGAGCTTGAAACCCAAGATAAAATAAATCTTATCAGTAATATGCAAATTCATGCCAAATATGAAAATGCTGAGTATGATCAATTTATAGAGAAAATAGTCAATAATACCAATGACATAAAAAGCATAGATATATATAGTTTAATTCTTTGTTTAAATTCAGAAATATGCCTAAACTTAGCTCAAATTAATAAAATTCCCGAAATTATTGAGAGTTATTTTTCAGTTTTAGAAAGCAAATTTTCTAATATCAGCCCATCAGATTCTAAACAAAAAAGTGAACTTGCCGAAAAAGGTATACATAAATTTTTAAATATAATAGATTCTAATTTTGCTGAAATTAAGAATTTGGAGATTATATCTTCTAGCATTATAGATAATATTATAGAGCTAACAAATAAAGTATTAACGTTTTTTGATGAAAATAATCTAAGTTATGATTCTGATTTAAAAGCTCAGCTTGCTAGGACATTAAATAAGATTAAAAAATCACTAGCTCTAGAAGAACAAAAAATTCAGGATACGGTACAAGAACCTGTTGAGGAAACTAAAGAAGGGACAACCACAAATACTAAACTACCTAAATCAGCTACAATATCCCATGGTTCAGAGAAATGGCAATCTCTAGTTGAGAAGATAGAAGTACTAAAAAATCTAGTCGATAATGAAAGAATATTTGAAACATCTATTGTTTATGATGATATTCAGAATTTACTAGCTAATTTCGATCCCAAGGAATACTTCCCAGAAGTTTTTTTCCCATTATATAAAAAGATCGCTCCTGTTATCAGTGATATACATAAAAATATAGACTACTACTCGACAAGTATTCAATGGAGTATAGCAAAAAAAATGTATGAAATTGACTACAATCAATTTTTAGATAACCTTGAAAGAATGCCTGAAAACAATTTTCTTAATAGTACATCATCTTCATTAGCTCAGGAGTACTTCTATCAAACGAATTCAGAAGTGAAAAAACAATATCGAGAAAATAACAAAATATTGGAAGATAATGATGCTCATAAGCCTAACATAAGTATAAAATCTCAGAATAGAAAAGATGGCAGTCCTCAAAATATTAGCAAAGAAAAAGATAATATTGAAAATATTAGCAATGATGAATTAGATAAGCTATTTGACTTTTAGAGTACATAAATAATTTATGAATATAGAAAAATTAAATAGAATATGCAATAAACTCTCTCTGAATCATCTTCTTAGAATTTTTTCTGTTTATAATATTCAAACCAAAAACTTGCGGTTCGAGCCTATTTTAATGGATAGCACAGCAGCCGCAACTATCCTTAGAATCTCGAGAAAACAAGAACATATATATATTGATATAAATGTTTTCAAACTCAAACCTTTTGCGGGATTAGAGGTAAGATATCAAGAATACATCCATAACAATAACGATTTAGCTCTTGAAGTATTAGAATATGGAATTAGATCTTTATTGTATAGATATATTATAAGAACTAAGGAATTACATAGATTAACTCAAAGTAATGCTTATACTAAAGCAGCTCCTAAGTTTACTATTGATAATATAATAAATATCTTATACAAGACTCTTAGTGAAGATTACTGCACTATCATAAACTATGAAAAGGAATTAGTTAAAATCAAAAGATCTCCTTCTCTTGTTGGGCAAAAAAATATTGGCAATATATATCTTGGTGGCTATATAACTTCATTTATATATTTAATTAAAGTAAATATAGTTCTTTTGAACAAAAATCATAAAGATGTAAAACAAATAAAAACTAAAATTAAGATAATTAAGAAAAATATCAGAAATAACTCCATAAGAATAAAATTAAACATAACTGTAGAAAATAATAAGCCAAACAACAAATATATTGGCGATACATACCTATAACAGGAACTTCTATTAGGTAAATGCTATAAAGAAATCAAAGTTTTCACTACCTTCGAAAGCTGTAAAAACGGCACTACTATCTGCGAGAATAAAATCCCACTCAGACCCTTTTTGAATTTCATATATCGCATCAATATTATCAATCCGTGTCGTGAAATTCATCATAGAATGCTCAACTTCCACGAGTTTCACTCCCGAAAGAGAAAGAGTTACAACATTTTTGTTCCTACTAATACTTGTTATTCTTAGAAGTTTTTTATTTTCAAACTTCACATTAGCTGGAGCTGTTGTCCTTCTTTTGATCAAGACATAATATCTTGTCGCCACAAAAAACTCTTCAGGGAAGTTTTCACATAAATACTTTCTTCCTTGTAGATCAAATTTAATAAAGTTACTAATTTTTCTATACTCACAAAGAGTCAGTAGCCTATCAGATAGTAAATTTAGTTTCTTCAAAGGTTTATAAAAATCAAATTCAATATTATCAATTTCCTCATGCTTATCTAGGTTAAGCTGAATTAGGCTATAAATATCATGAACAAGATCAAATAACTGCTTAGGAGAACTGTTTAACCTATTAGATTCAGCAAATTTAAGTTCTCTTTCTAATTTATTAATTAAAAATACAAGTAAAATAGCAGCATAAGATCTTGAGGTTGAAAATACAAAGCGGTTAAAAGATTTGAGTTCAGAAACAATTCTGCTAAGTTTTATAAAAGCATCTTGCATTATATAATGATTAAGCGTTAATAAAGGGAAATCATAAATATCTGATACCAATCTTCCCCTATCTAACTTAAATAATGCAATTTGTGTACTGTACTTGACACTATAATCATGTTCTAATGAAAGTGATAATTGATTATAGATATACTTAACACCTTCTTTTTCAACTATTTTTTCCTTAACATTTAAAAATAAGGGAACATCGCCAGCTAGCTCATCAGTCATAACCTGTATAGATAACGGGTAACTTTTATCAAAAAAAATAAAAGTCTTTTCATCTAAATATAGCTTCAGCTCTTTTATGAGAATAAGACCTGTCTGCAAACTTTCTATATCTAAATCAAAACTAATAATTCCTTTATTAAGATTTGCTGGCAAATAATTTGCGGCTCTCGACCGCTCCAAGATAGTCAGATTTGATTGGTCTAAGATATCCTTATCTAATCTCAGACCATCTTCCCAGTATATCCTTTCAAGAAACATTGACGATATTACTCCTATATACTAAGCAGCTGCTATATATCCTATTTTAGCAACTCCTTTATCTGTACTTGCTGCACCACACACAGGTAAACTACCTTGTGAAGTTGTAAGACCATCAATAGTTATTATATGATATCTCATCCCATCTTTAGAAACACCCATAAGCTCTGTAGGCTCTATACTTATACTAAATGCCTTAGCACTTATTGGATACAGCTCTAGGTTAGATAGATCAATCATAATACCCCATGCTTCATCAGTCTTATACTCCTGTTTCTTATTAGAGTTACCTAATTTGATTTTCATATCTGTAGCACTAGCTTGCAATATGCTTGAAACTTTCTCCTCAAGCTTAGTTCTAACACTTGACTTAATTAAGGCACCAAGAGTAATACTTATTGTTGGATTTATTGAACCTGGAGTTATAGATAAACGTATTACACTAGCAGCAGCTGTCGCAGAATCTGCTTTTGTAACATCCTCTCCACCTTCTATAGCAACAATATTTTTATCAAGATTTTCTCCAGCAATCGTCACAGAATCAATAAATAATCTACGATTTGGGTGAGATCCTATACATGCTGTTGGATCAGTTCTCACATGAATAGTCTCTCCACTTGTTACTTGCTGTCTTGTTATCATCTCGCTCATAATCATTCTCCTTGTTTTTAATTATTATTTGCACCGAATAGTTCTGGTTCAAGTCTAGTATCAATAGTCATCGTAGTATCCATACCCTCAAATTGGATATGAGGTATCACATTTATCTTACAAGAATACCAACCTGGCTTTCCTGGTATTGTCTTAACCTCGATAGATACATTTCTAAAAGGATATCTTGCCATCTCTAGAGGTGTTGGCTGATATACTGTAGTAACAAATTCTGATATCCAATCTGAAAGAATATTTTGAATTTGCTCAGCACCGACAACACTACCAATTTTATCCCTTATAACACATTTGATATAATGAGATATTCTAGATATACACATCGTATATGAAAGATTAGCAATCAACATTGAATTAGCAGAATCGAAATTATCTACAAACTCTTCAACTTTCTTAGCTGAGTTCACACTAAAGAAACAAGCGTTGCTTGTACCTTTTTCACTTACAAATGGTATTAAACCTATATTTGCTAATGACAACTCCATATAATCAGCAAATAGTACATTTAATGGCGACTTCGTCTCTAATACACCTTTATTGTCATAAACACACGATACTAAGTTTCTAACATAACCACCACTTTCAACACCTCTTATATACTGGAACCATCTAGTTTTATCATATGATCTCATCATATTTTTAACTAACTGAATAGATGAAGGTCCCCATAAGTAGCTATCATTATCCTCATAATCCACAAACTCGTTAAAGCCTTCCATAAGCTTATATTGAACAGGGTTATTCTCAGGGTTATATGGCTGACGTAACATAAAATCTCCGACAGTCAAACCGATATATGCAGCTACATCTAGGTTTCTAAAGTCATTCCACTCTTTATATCTAGGATGTTCTAACAAGGATTCAAAACTCTTTATGTGAGTTATTTCTGATAGATCTTTAACACCAAAAAATGACTTGTCTATTGATGCTATAAATGGCGCATGGGAATTCTTTGCCACCATGCCCATCCCTGTCAACCAAATTATATCATTTGTAGTGTTTTCAAAATTATACAAGCCAAGTATCGCACCATACGGTTCACCACCATATTGATCAAATTCTGCAACATACACTTTCTTAAAGAAGTCGCTACTAGATATGTCATATAGATTCCTCTCAAAATCATACTGCAATTCTTCTTTCTTAACATCTAATATACTTACTTCTACATTATCGTAGTCATCTTGACAAACTTCCTGAACTTTAAGCCACTCTTGCTCAAGAGCTCTAAACTCATCATTTGATATGATAGCATTAACTTGCAAATCAATTAGCTTATCAATTACTGTAATAACTTTCTGGATATACTTTTGGTTATAATTATTTATGCTTTCATTATTTGCTAGCACAAGCGATAATGCCATAAGGTTTCTAGCATTATAATCTGAAGACAAAGAAAGGACTTTAGATGCATCATCTGAAACATCAAAATCTATATTTTTAAGTACACTATCAACCTCTGCTGAGCCACCAAAATTATTTAAAAGCTCATCTGTAAGACTCAATTTATTTTCTGACATCAAAAAAATCTCCTACTTATCCTCTATTACTTCTTGATTAACCGATTCTTGCGATTCAACAACTTCTGCATCACTGGAATCTTTGATCGTATAGTTCGTCAAAGCAGGAATCTTACTCTTTAACGCTTCTAACTCATTACTATCTGAAAAGATCATATCTATAGTTTTTTTAAGATTACGATTGTTTTCAATATCCTTAGCAAAAGATGCCAATATCTCTTTCATTTCAAGTAGTGCTCTGATTTCTGGAACTTTTTTAGCAACAGCATCGGGTCTAAAATCTTTTACGCTTTGGATTCTATAATTAACTTTTAGATTACTAGGATCTTTTGAAACGAAGTTTGGAGCTTCAAAGTCAAAAGATATATTCATCTCTTCTAAGGCCCTATCAACTCCATTATTTACTCGTCTAACAGCTCTATCAGTAAACTCTTTTTTTGCATCTACCGATCTTCCCTTTGACAAATCACCAACTACCAAAACTCTGTAAGGTAATTCTTTTTTCTTCAGAACACCATCAACATTAGTTTCATAATTTATCATCAACCTTGAATTCGGAATCTTATTTTTTGCCATCTCATCTCCCTATTAGTTCTCAAAAAGCTTTCATATGAAATCTAGCAAAGAGTACAACCAAAACAAACACTTTATACAGCAATTATTTTTTTAATTATTTAAAACCAAAATAGTTATTTAAATATTGGTGTAGCATTTCTTGATTTTATAGATGCCTATATGTTCTTATAAATTAAGACCAGAATCTTCTGGAATAGCTACCAACTTATGATTTACAAGAAATGAGGTTTTATTTATGCCAAAGTATGAACCAATGACATCAAACTTTAACGATGCAAATAGTGTCGATGATATTATCAATAAATATAATTTTGATGACTCCACAGAATATGCTTACGCAAAAACGTCAAAAAAAGATTTTCTCAGAGCTTACTTCCTCAATAGCAGAGCAAGACAAGCTTTTTTTGAAGAAGAAATTGTCATCCGACAAAAGCATTCTTTACAAGATGCTATGGAAAAAGGATACGATGCGGTCAAAAAAGAAGTTTATGAAAAAAACTTAGGCAAGTTAGATGATTTAAGTATTTTTAGTAATTGGCAACTTAAAGCAAATGATAAACGTATACAATCATGGAAGAGTATTACTCTTGATGAAAAATATCAGTTTTTTATTAAGCAGTCGAATGATCAAGAACTTGGTGGAGGGAATCTAGCATACATAAATACCGTTAATCCTTTTATTCTAAAATTCAAACTTAAAGCTGCTGGTAGCATTGGTAAATTAATCGATGCTATAAAAAAACAAATAAACCCCGATAATGAAGATAAATTCCCAAGTGAAGTAGATGCTAACTTTGGTATCGACTTTAATGCATCAATTGCTAAATCAATTAATGGTTACGGAAATCTTTGTTTATGGACTTCTCTACCTATATACGACTCTCAAAATCATCGAACAGATGATGTCATGCCAATCTACCTAAATCTAAGTGGATTTTGCTATTCTTATGAACATACAGTTGGATTTACCTTAGGTGGTAATGCTTCATATAAGCCTGGTAGAGCTCAAGTTGATTCTTTCGATGAAAATGGTAAGCAAATTTTTGATAAGGATGGAAAACCTGTCAAAGAAGATAGTAAAAAAATTGCAGATATCTTAGCATCTAACTGGTCAGGTACAGCAACATTAAATCTAGTTGATCTCAAACATAAAGTTAGTTGTTTAAGAGCATGTTACAGACTTATAACACCTAATGATAAAATGCTAATTCCAGATATTGTCTCTGAAAAGAATACTGCGGTTAAAGATATTGCTTTAGAAGATATCAACCGACTTTTCTTTGATAAAGATATATATCAAGGTTATGCAACAAAAGACTCTACAAATTCATTGGAAAAATTTGGTAATTTAGAAAGCGGTAAAATTATTAAAGGAAAAGTTACAAAGCCTAAACATAATATTATAACTGGTTCACGACAACAAGAAGCAGAATCTGACCCTAGATTTGTGGTTACAACTACGGAGTCTGGACACTATATTAAATTGGGAGAAATCAGTGCAAAAGCTGGTTATAAAGCGAACTCTTTAGAAATACATAATTCAGATGAGCTAAAAAAATATAGAGAAAAAATCAAAGAATATGATGAAATTATAAACCTTGAATTTACTAACCGTGAAGGTACACTGTCAGAGCAACTTAACCCTATTTATGACTCTATAGATACCCTTAAAACAGAAATTGAAGCACGATTATGTGTTTTTGACAGAAAATCATATTCTAAAATACGTACAATAAATATAGCGATTCCGTTCGATAGAAGCTTATTAGTACCTAATAAAAGCCTAGCCAAAAGCACTCAAGATAAACTAAGCTTACATGAAAAAAATATTTCAGGCAAAGGGTTAAAAAATTACTATCATGTTAAAGGTATTAACAATAATTTCACTAATTATAAATCAGTTACTATAGCCGATAATAATGTTGATGATCTTGCTAAATTAAATTTAGGCAGAGAAACATTCTTAGATAAGCTAGCCGGGCAAGCTCAAGATGTAGTTAATCCAAATGCTGCCAACAATTCAGCTATAGACCCTAAAAAAGTCGATAATTTCTTATCAGATACTTTCAACTTCCAAGATGCTACTGACTCAAGAGAAACTGATGCTATAGTTATCCAAAACACTATATTAAACTATACTCAAGACTTTGATATTGAGCTATCCATGGATTCTCAATCTAAAAATTCATGGTTTAGCTCCAAAAAAGCTTCTCTCATAACTGCTCTAGCTTCTTCAACAGATAGTACTAAAGGTGGCCAAATATCTAAGGATTTTGATTTAGATAAAAGAAAATCAAATGAGGAACTAAAAAAGCAAATCATAGACTATATTAATGCTAATGAACCTTCTAAAAGCAAAGATTTTAATCAAGCAAAAGCTCTAGAAGACTTCTTAGCAGCTGAAAACTCTTCTGGAATAAAATCAACAAATAATATTTCGTACATTTCACTATGCAGACTTTTAGAAAAAAAACCTTTAGACAGTGGATATGAAAATACCACTAGCTCAGCGATATATTTTGGCTCATCATTTAATGTTCCTGTCTATCAAAATGTTATAAACTACATTGCTATTTTAGAAGAGCAATACACATATAGTTATAATATAATCGAGAATGTTACTAGAATAGTTGAAAATGGAAGTAATAAAGAAGATATATATTTAGATATTTATTTCGCACTTATGGAAGAGTGTCTTAAGCATTCTGACTATGATTCTGTTGAAGGAGTTAAATATAAACTTGAAGATGGTATTGAAAAAATTATTACTATCACTTTAAATAACGCTCTTAGAGGAATAGTTGCTCTAAGAAAGCAAAAGTGGAGAAGTAATGGAATTCATGTTTTTAGTAGTGCTGACCATGATTTTAAATATTGGATGCAAAACAGACTATATGAACTAGATTATTTACTATGTCAGGAGTTTTCTGCTTATCTAGGAATGATAGCTGATTTTCATAACTCGACTAATCACTCTCAATATTCTCAGATAAAAACTGCTTTCAGATTTATTAGACTAAGAAATATGTTTCTTGTTAAATTCCTTGAGTTGAAAAAGTTATTTATCAAAAAAAGAAGACTAAATGGGGTTGACATATCTGATGAACATCTAAAAATGATCAATAGTATTATTACCTTTTTATGTTCTTTTGATTTCAAAAATCTAAGCAAAGACTTTAATTTTGATGAATACGAATCTCATGTCTTCGAACATTTTTTTAATGGTTGTGTAAATATTGAAGGTTTTATGGAAAGTCTTACTAAAATGCAACAAGCTTGTACTAATAGTGGTGTTCCTTATATTAGTTTTCTCAAATATTTAAATGACAAAACAAATAAAGACATACTTGATAATTTAATTGAAGATATTAGTAAACTTGGTTTTACAACATCTTTAGTCATAGAATCTTGCTGGAAAGCAAATGAACAAACTTTGAAAGATCTTAAAATAGATATCAATAGCAAAAATAAAGAAGATGAAGCAATCCAGCAAAGTATAGGACAGTTATATAAACATATATCAAATAAAGCTAATAATGATAAAGGATTTACTACTGATAATTTTGTTGGCTTTAGAATTCTTAAGCAAGAAGCATCTACAAATACAAATGTAGCCAAATTTACTATAGGACTCAGAGCTGAAGTTTCTTCCGGAACTGTAGAATTAAGAGCTGGTGATACAAAACTTGTAAATGTGAATGTATATAAGATCTTAGAAAAATATGGCGTGGATAATGTTTGTGGAATCCCTGTCAAAGCATTTAAAGAAATTGTCGAATGTCTTACAGAAGCGACTCTTGATCTTGAGGTCGGAATGACAAATAATGAAGAAAGATCGAGCCAAGCTCTAGTAACTATAATTGCTCAAAGTGAAGATCTTAAAAAATACGTACGTCCGACTATTGTCCTATAACCTTTACTTAACTATCTTTTGACTAAAAAAATTAACCTGCCCCAATATCACTCTATCTTTTGCACCTGTTGCCGATGGGAGATTATTATAGCTATGGTTGAGAGTTTCATTTCCTAGCACAGCAAAGGCTATGGCTTCTTTTGCATCACTATTATGCCCAATATCTTCAAATGTTAAGACTTCAGTTTTGACTAATTTTTTAATAGTTTCTATCAGAAACTTATTATACGCTCCTCCTCCAGTGAAAATTATTTGATCAAGCTTAACTTTATCAAATACAAAATCTCGATAAGCCTTAATTATACTCTCTGCTGTAAATATAGTTAGCGTATGAACTATATCTTTAGGATTGCTTTGCTTATATTTATCAAGAATATGATCCGTATACCCAATACCAAAAAGCTCTCTACCTGTTGATTTTGGTGGCTTCTGAGCTAAATATGGATTTTGCAAAAGCTCTTGCAACATATCTACAATAACTATCCCAGAGGCTGCTATTTCGCCATCTTTATCATAATCTCGATTAAACAAAACCTCCATTGCCCTATTTATCATCATGTTACCTGGACCAGTATCAAACGCATATATATCATTGATATTTGCATTTTTAGGGATAATTGTAGTATTGGCTATTCCACCAATATTATGTAGAGCACGTGATTTATTTTTATCACTATAAAGAATATGGTCGACATATGGTACCAATGGTGCTCCATCTCCTCCAGCTGCAATATCTCCAGCTCTAAAATTTGACACAACGGTCGTTCGACATTCATAAGCTATCGTCGCAGCATCACCCAACTGTAATGATGATTTAATAAATCCATCTTCATTTTTTGCTTGGTGATATATAGTCTGCCCATGACTTGCTATGAATGCGATGTCTTCTAATTTCAGGTTATTTATAGCTACTAATTTCTTTACAGCATTAGCATATTCAATTCCAAGCTTAAAATTAAGACTACATAATAACTGAGCATTACTTTTTGTTAAATCTAAAGACTGCTTAATATCATTTAATAAATCTTCTGAGTATGAATATGTTCTAAAACTGACTAATTTAATATCAGTATCCAGTCCATGCCCTTTAATCTTACATAAAGCCACATCAATTCCATCTAGCGATGTTCCAGACATAATTCCAATACAGTATTTATACTCATTCATCCTTGATATCCCAATAGTAAAATCTTAATTTTATTATAACCCACTAGCTAATTCACAGACACTGATTATTTCAATTTTTGAAATCATGTTACATTTTAGAATTGCTCTTTCTTAGACTTGTTTACATATATAACTTTGTTTATCCTAAAGTTAGAAACAATTTTTTGTTAATCATATGAAATACTTTCAACTCAAGCTTTCACTATTTCTCATTTTCTTTATTAGTGCTATTTTACTTAATAGTGTTGGTATCGTAATTCTACAATCGATCTCTCACTATCAAGTCACAGAAGTTCAAGCAAGTATTCTTGAGGCATGCAAAGATCTTACTATAGCAATAGTTTCATTTGCTATTTGTTCATTTATTCCAAGATTTGGTTATAAGAATGCTATGCTTTTAGGACTAGCAATTATTGCTACAGGATGTATTACCATGGCAAGCCTGGATAGTTTCTTTACAGCTAAACTACTATTTGTCTTAATAGGAGTAGCTTTTGCTCTTATTAAAGTATCTGTATACTCAACGGTTGGATTAATTACCAATGACTCAAAAGCACATGCTAGCTTAATGAGTCTATTAGAGGGTGTCTTTCAGGTTGGGGTTGTTTTATGCTTTTTTGTATTTAGCATATTTATTCACTTTGGTAACTGGCTTGGCACATACTGGTTATTAGCTGGCTTATGCTTAGTTGCATTTTTGCTACTTTTATTTACCAAACTTGATGAATCAGCAGTACAAACATCTAAAAATTCTAATTTTCTAGCAGATACTTTAAGTATGCTAAAACTCATAAAACTACCAATTGTGATGTTATTTATAATTAGTGTATTTTTTTATGTATTTATCGAACAAGGTATACAATCTTGGCTTCCAACATTTAACACTAGAGTACTTCACCTTTCTACATCAACCAGTGTCTTTATGGCAAGTATTTTTGCTTTAAGCATAGCTGCTGGTAGAATCACTTTTGGCTTCATAATGAAAAAGATTGACTGGAAAGTAATTATTATCATAGGTCTTATATGCTGTGGAATATTAATAGTATCAACCTTACAAATATCTAAACTAATAGATACTAATCAAACAGATTCTTATTTAGCTGTAGTTATAGCCTTATTGTTTCCTATGATTGGTTTTTTTATGGCTCCAATATATCCAACACTATGTTCAAGTATTCTTAGTAGCCAACCTGAAAACTTACAAAGTGCTATGGCTGGTTTAATAATCATATTTTCTGCTCTAGGTGGTACTATTGGTTCTAGGATAATTAGTGAAATATTTGCACACTTTGGCGGTGTAACTGCATTTTACTGCGTACTTATACCTATAGCACTTTTAGTACTATTAATACCTCCTTATGCTAAACTTCATAGGAATAAATAATTATGTCTAATAATCAAGAACAACTAATACAACTATCAGGTGAACTTTTTGAAGCAGTTCAATTAAAACCCTGTTTCAATGACTCAAAATATTTTGTCGATATGACTCCTAAAAGATCTCCTGAAGATATCTTAAATGATTACAACAAACTCAGGGACTCTAATAATTTTGATCTTAAAACTTTTGTTGAGAATAATTTTTACCCTCCGGTATCAGAAAAAACTTTTGATAACAGTAAAGAATTATCCCTATCATCGTATATTAAGCAAATGTGGCATTTTTTACATCAATCATCAGATAAAAAAGACTCACTAAGTTCTCTTATAGCACTTCCAAAACCTTATATAATCCCTGGTGGAAGGTTTAGAGAGGTTTATTATTGGGACTGCTATTTTACCTGTGAAGGTTTACGAGTTGATGGCGAAATACAGATGATTAAAGATATTGCAGATAACTTTGCATATTTGATAGATACTGTTGGCTTTGTACCAAATGCAAATAGAAAATATTATCTAACTCGTTCGCAACCACCTCTATTTTACTTAATCGTAAATATCTTATATCAAGAGCTAGGTATTTCTGCTATTGAAAAATATTTACCATCTTTAGAAAAAGAATACTCATTTTGGATGAATACTCAAAGAAATGTAAACGGTTTAAATAGATATTGGGATGAGTCTGCCACCCCTAGACCAGAATCATATCGCGAAGATATTGAGCATGCGCAAAATATAGCAAACAAAGCAGACTTCTATCGTAACATCCGTGCTGCTTGTGAATCTGGGTGGGATTTTTCTAGTCGTTGGTTTGCTAATAAAAATGATTTTAGTACTATTCAAACAACAGATATTCTGCCTATTGATTTAAATAGCTATCTATATGGATTAGAGAATCTACTAGGTAAATGGTTCACTGAAATTTCAGACCAAGAAAAAGCGACTAAATATTTAGAGTTAGCTGAAAAAAGAAAAAAACTTATTCAAAATACTTTTTGGGATAATAAAAAAGATTTTTTTTATGATCTAAATACTAAGACAAATAAAATTACTAGCATTACAAGCTTAGCAGGAGTGACACCACTATTTTTAAATATAGCCACTCAAGAACAAGCTATAAAGGTAGCTAAGGTTATAGAAAATCAATTTCTAACAGAGCATGGACTTATTACAACCACTTTAAATACTTCTCAACAATGGGATTCTCCAAATGGCTGGGCGCCATTACATTTTGAAACTGTTATAGGTTTAAGAAATTATGGTTTTGATAAGCTTGCAGAAACTATTGCTAAAAGATTTGTAAATACAGTTAATGAAAAATTTAAAGAAACTGGAAAGATCCGTGAAAAATATGATGTCGTCAATCCTAAAGCAAATGCTGGTGGTGGCGAGTATATAGTACAAGATGGCTTCGGTTGGACAAATGGCGTTGTCACAAACTTTATCAAAATGTATAAGTTATAAATATACAGAATCTTAACAATCTTAAACCATTAAGAATATCAAGCTAAATTAATGTAACTAACTAAAAAAATTCTGGCTGAAAATATAGAAAAAATTACAAAGAAATATTATTTCACGATTGGATCAAGTTCACCACTTTCATAACGTTGGAACATTGTTTCAAGTGAAATTGGCTTAATTTTACTAGCCATACCAGCACTACCAAATGCTTCATATCTAGCTTGACAGATTTCTGACATAGCTACTTTTGCTACGGCATTATATTTACGTGGATCAAATTCAGCAGGATTTTCTGCCATAAATCTTCTAATCGCACCAGTAGCAGCCATACGTAAATCAGTATCAATATTAACTTTACGCACACCATACTTGATTGCTTCAACGATTTCTTCTACTGGCACACCATAAGTCTCACCCATAGCACCACCATAAGTATTGATTACTTCTAACCAATCTTGAGGTACTGAAGATGAGCCATGCATTACTAAGTGAGTATCAGGAATTCTTGCATGAATTTCTTTTACTCTCTTAATAGATAGTACATCACCTGTAGGTGGCTTAGTAAACTTATAAGCTCCATGAGAAGTACCTATAGCAATTGCTAAAGCATCTACTTTTGTTTTCTTAACAAAATCAGCTGCTTCTTCTGGATCTGTAAGCATTTGATCCATAGACAGAGTACCCTCAGCACCAACACCATCTTCTTCTCCTGCCTGCCCAGTTTCTAATGAACCAAGACATCCAAGCTCACCTTCAACTGATACTCCACAAGCGTGAGCCATATCAGAAACAGTTTTTGTAACATTAACATTATACTCATAATCAGAAGGAGTTTTACCATCTGACTTTAAAGAACCATCCATCATTACAGATGAAAAACCTAATTGAATAGATCTTTGACAAACAGATGGAGATGTACCATGATCTTGGTGCATACAAACCGGAATATGAGGATACTCTTCAATCGCTGCAAGGACTAGATGTCTTATAAACGGAGCTCCTGCATACTTTCTTGCACCCGCAGAACCCTGTAGAATAACTGGTGAATTAACTCTATCAGCAGCTTCCATAACAGCTCTTACTTGCTCAAGATTATTTACATTAAACGCTGGCAACCCATAACCATGCTCTGCGGCATGATCCAATAGTTGACGCAATGAAACTAAAGCCATGTTTATCTCCTTATCTTACTTGACCTGCAATTATTACTTTAATTTTATTAGTACTTCCATGTACACCCATACTATCACCACTTGTCAAAACAAGAATATCACCATCCTTGGCTAAGCCTCTACTTTCTAACTCCATAGAAGCTGATCTATTGACATACAACTTAGACATTCTAGTAGAGTCAAAATATAGAGGAACAACTCCTCTAAACAATGTCATTGCTCCTAATGTTGTAGCATTACGTGATAGTGCATAGATGGGTAGCTCAGAATTTACACGTGACATCCAACGCGAAGTATTTCCACCCTCTGTCAATACTATTAAGCCTTTAGCACCAATATCATTGGCAATTTTAACAGCTGCAACTGAAACAGCATGATCAACTCTATCACAATCAGCAATCTTCTGTTTCTTAGTAATATGTGTATATTTGCTTCTCTCTGCAGATTCACAAATTCTTGACATAGCAGAAATAGTTTCAACAGGATACTTACCGACCGCTGTTTCAGCTGATAACATCACAGCATCCGTACCATCAAATACAGCATTTGCCACATCAGATGCTTCAGCACGAGTTGGAGATGAGTTTTCAATCATTGATTCCATCATTTGAGTAGCAGTAATAGAACCTTTCTCATTTCTTCTAGCTGTACTAATAATTAGCTTTTGTACAGTTGGAACATTTTCATCGCCAATTTCAACCGCCAAATCACCACGAGCAACCATCACAAGATCTGAAGCATCTACTATACTTTTCAGATTATCTTCTAATACTGCCTCTGCTCGCTCAATTTTAGCAACCATTGCAGGCTTCCAACCAGCTTCATTAACAAGCTGACGAGCATACTCCATATCTTTGCCATCTCTAACAAATGAAACAGCTAAGAAATCTACTTGAAGCATTGCTGCTACCTTGATATCTTGCTTATCTTTATCCGTTAAAGCAGGCGCAGTTAGACCACCGCCTTTTTTATTGATTCCTTTATTATTAGAAACTTTACCTCCGATAACAACTTTTGTTACCGCTTTGTTACCTTTAACAGAATCAACTTCTAGAACAATTTTCCCATCATCAACTAATAGTATATCGCCCTTCTTAACGTCCTGAATAAGCTCTTTATAGTCAATACCAACTGTATTTTCATCACCATCTTCAATACCAAGATCTGCATCAAGTGTAAATTTTTGACCTTTCTTGATTATCACAGAACCATTTTTGAACTTCGATAGTCTTATTTTTGGACCTTGTAAATCTGCCAAAATACCAACGTAAGTATCTTGCTCTTTTGCTATTTGACGTATTAGATCAACTCTTTTACGATGATCTTCAGCAGATCCATGCGAAAAATTACATCTTACCGCATTAACACCTGCTTTAATCATCTCTGTTAACGCTTCTCTAGATTCACTAGCAGGACCAAGAGTAGCTAAAATTTTCGTTCTTCTCATATAAATAACCTACAGTTATATAGTTGCTTTCTCTTTCAATATTTCTACAGCAGGTAGTTTCTTACCTTCAAGAAACTCTAAAAATGCTCCGCCAGCAGTTGATATATAAGATACTTTATCCTTAATATCAAATTTCTCAATCGCTGCAATAGTATCACCACCGCCAGCAACAGAGAAAGCATCTGATTCAGCTATCGCTAATGATAGAGCTTTTGTACCTTCTGCAAAATTATCAAATTCAAACACTCCTACAGGACCATTCCAAAGAATAGTGTTAGCAGATTTTAAAAGCTCTGCAATATTTCTTTCAGACTTCGGACCTATATCCAAGATCATTTCATCATCAGCAACATCAGCCACATTTTTAACTACTGCAACAGCATTTTCGCTAAACTCTTTTGCAACTCTTACATCTACTGGTACAGGTATGTTTACACCAAGCTCTTTCGCTTTTGCCAAGATATCTTTAGCTTCACCAACAAGATCGTCTTCATATAGTGAATTACCAATATTAAATCCTTCAGCTTTTATGAAAGTGTTTGCAATACCTCCACCAACAATAAGAATCTCAACCTTATCAAGAAGATTGTGTAAAACAGATAACTTTGTTGAAACTTTAGATCCACCAACTATAGCAGCCATTGGTTTCTTAGGAGCCTTCAAAGCTTTTTCTAGTGCTTTGATTTCATTAGCTAAAAGTAGACCTGCACACGCTACAGGCACATACTTAGCTACTCCATAAGTCGATGCTTGAGCTCTATGAGCTGTAGCAAATGCATCCATAACAAACACATCACCAAGACTTGCTATTTTTTTTGATAGCTCATCGTCAGACTTTTTCTCACCTTTATTGAAACGTACATTATCGCACATAACAATTTCACCAGCTTTAGCATCAACACCATTTAGCCAATCTTTAGCAAATCTAACTGGTTTTTTGATGATTTGGGATAATGCTTCAGCAACAGGTTCAAGTGAAAACTGAGAGTCATACTCGCCTTCTGTAGGGCGACCAAGATGTGACATTAAAATCACTGCTCCACCTTGATCTAAAATATACTGAATAGTTGGAATAGCTGCCTCTATTCTGACTTTGCTTGTAACCTTGCCATCTTTGACAGGCACATTAAAGTCAACACGAACTAAGACTTTCTTATTCTTAAGATCAACATCTTTTAATGTTAGAAAACTCATTTATACCACCTATAAATGTTTACAGAGCTCCAAAGTACTCTACAACTCTTACCATTTGATTTGTATATGACATTTCATTGTCATACCAAGATACAACTTTAACTAGAGACTTATCTCCAAGTGAAGTAACTTTAGTTTGAGTTGCATCAAATAATGATCCTTCAGAGATTCCTACGATATCACTAGATACTAACTCTTCTTCTGTATAGCCAAAAGATTCATTAGCAGCAGCTTTCATAGCAGCATTTACATCTTCAGCTGTTACACTCTTAGACACTACAGCAACTAATTCTGTTAATGATCCAGTAGGGACAGGAACACGTTGAGCAGCACCATCTAACTTACCTGCAAGATCAGGAATTACTAAACCAATAGCTTTAGCAGCACCAGTTGAGTTAGGTACAATATTTACAGCTGCAGCTCTTGCACGACGGAAGTCATTTTTAGCATGAGGTGCATCTAAAGTATTTTGGTCACCAGTGTAAGCATGAATAGTTGTCATAAATCCACTTTCAATTGTTGCCAAATCATGAAGACCTTTAGCCATAGGAGCTAAACAGTTAGTTGTACAAGAAGCAGCTGAAATAATTTTCTCATCTGCAGTTAATATATCATGATTAACACCAAAAACTACTGTTGGTAAATCATTACCAGCAGGAGCTGAAATAACTACTTTTTTAGCACCAGCATCAATATGAGCTTGTGACTTTGCTTTTGATACATAAAAACCTGTACATTCTAATACTAGATCTACTTTCAATTCACCCCAAGGCAAATTAGCAGCATCTTTTTCAGCATATATTTTAATTTCTTTACCATCTACAACAATAGCGTCATCTTTTGCAGTTGTAACAGCTGCTTTTGAAAATCTACCTTGAGCAGAATCATATTTTAATAAATGTGCTAACATTTTTGGATTTGTTAAATCATTGATCGCAACAATCTCTATACCAGCCTTGTCAAACATTTGACGAAAAGCTAAACGACCAATTCTACCGAAACCATTAATTGCAACTCTCATTTTAATCTCCTTAAGATATTATCTTTCGAAAGTTTATTACACATATTTAGCAACTATGTTGCTGATATTTTCTACAGTAAAACCAAAATGCTTAAATAAATCCTCAGCTGGCGCGGACTCACCGAAACTATAAATCCCTTTCACTTCACCACCAGCTTTAGGCATATACTTATACCACCCATCAGGCTGAGCCATCTCCACAAAAATTGCTGGGATATCATCTCTTATTACTGATTTTTTATACTCATGAGTTTGAGTATCGAAAACGTCGACACATGGAATAGAAGCAACATTAACTTTTATTCCTTTGTCTTCATATTCTTTTGCTACTTTAATTGCTAGCTCGACTTCTGAGCCTGTAGCTACAATAGTTAATCTAGCATCTTTATTATTTCTGACTAAATACCCACCTTTCACAATATCAGAAACTTGTTCTTTAGTCTGAACCACAGGCTCTAAACCTTGACGCGTTAGTACCATAACACTTGGAGTCTCATTAGACTTAACCGCTTCATTCCAAGCAACCATTGTTTCTATAGTATCTGCTGGTCTCCAAACATTTAAATTTGGTATCAATCTTAAACTAGGTATATGTTCTATAGGTTGATGAGTTGGTCCATCTTCTCCCAAACCGATAGAATCATGAGACATTACATGAACCACGGGTTGTTTCATAAGAGCAGACATTCTAATAGCATTTCTAGAGTAATCACTGAACACCAAGAATGTTCCTCCGTATGGCTTTAAACCACCATATAAACTTAAGCCATTCATGATAGCAGCCATACCAAACTCTCTCACCCCATAAGAAAGATAGTTAGCTCCTTTATCAGTATTGTTCAACCAAATTGATCCACTCCAATTTGTATTGTTTGATCCTGTTAAATCTGCTGAACCACCAAACATTTCTGGCATATTCTTGCACAACACTTCTAAAGCCATCTGAGATGCTTTACGCGTAGCCACTTTTACAGGATTCGCTAGCTGTGAAGCAATATATTGCTCAACTTCCTGCTCAAGATTTGCAGGCAACTGTTTTTTCAACACTCTATCAAATTCTTCAAACTTAGGATTACTCTTATATAAATCCAATTGTTTCTGCCAATTTGCTTCTAAAGCTTGTCCTTTTTCTTTAGCATCCCAGTATTTATATACATCATTAGGAATTTCAAAAGGAGCATAATTCCAATCAAGCTCTTTTGCGGCTGAAGCTCTTTCTTGTTCACTCAAAGGCGAGCCATGTACAGATGCAGTACCAGCCTTTTCTGGAGAGCCAAACCCAATAATCGTTTTACAACAAATCAAAGTTGGCTTACTTTGTTCAGATTGTGCTTTAGCTATAGCTTTTTCAATAGCCTCAAAATTATGACCATCTACATCCTCAATCACATTCCAGCCGTAGGCTTTGAATCTCTCAACTGTATTATCAGTAAACCAACCTTTTGTATCCCCATCTATAGAAATACTATTATCATCCCAAAATGCTATTAGTTTATTTACACCTAAGGTACCAGCTAACGAACACGCTTCATGAGATACACCTTCCATTAGACACCCATCGCCTAAAAATACATAGGTGTGATGGTCTATTACTTTCAAGTCAGATGTATTGTATCTATCTGACAATAGCTTTTCACCTAGTGCCATACCAACAGCATTAGCCACACCTTGACCTAATGGTCCAGTTGTAGTCTCTACACCTGGGGCATAACCATACTCAGGATGACCTGGAGTTTTAGAATGAAGTTGCCTAAAATTTTTAATATCATCAATACTTAAATCATAACCACTAAGATGCAGTAAAGAATATAAAAGCATAGAACCATGACCATTTGAAAGTATAAATCTATCACGATTTATCCAGTTTGGATTTTGAGGATTATGTTTAAGAAACTTGGTCCACAAAACCGTAGCGATATCGGCCATACCCATAGGCATACCTGGATGTCCTGATTTTGCCTTAAGTGTTGCATCGATAGATAAAAATCTTATAGCATTTGAAAATTCTCTAGGGATAGATAAAGACATTATTACTTGATCCTTTTACTGTGTTATCAATTTTAAAAAAATATAACTAGTAAGATGATACAGTACAGACTTTCATAAAACAAGAAATGTATATAGAATAGTATCACAATGAAATATGAAAAATACATATATGAAAGGCAAACACAGCCAAATAAACTATAGCATATACGCAAAACAAAAAAGAGAGTTAGAAAACATACAAATAACTATAGAAAACTTAAACCATATCTCTAAACTCATAGTTGACACGCCATACACATTTAACTGCTCTTTTTCTTTTTTTGAAGAGAAAAATCACGCATGCATTAGATATAATGTTAATGGCGTAATCAAACTAATATGCCAAGACTCTCTTGAGCCATTTGACTACCCTATTACAATTACAAATAGCATAATAATCACTGAGGATGATAGACTAGTTCAAGATAGCTTACACGAGCCTTTTATCTGCGAGAGCGCATTGATAGATTTAAAAGATATTATCAAAGAAGAAATACTTCTAGAACTACCATTAGCACCAAAAAAAGATGCTAGCTCTTGTAAAAAGACAAAAAAACATTCATACTATAGCGAGCAAGAAACTGTTACTGAAGAAAAACCGAATCCTTTCGAGATTCTCAAAAAACTTAAGTAACGACATATTTAGAATTTAAAAATACATAAAAGAGGTTATCTAAAATGGCTGTACAACAAGTTAAAAAAAGCAGATCAAAAAGAGACATGAGAAGATCTCACGATTCTTTAACAGGTCCAACATTATCTACTGACAAATCTACAGGTGAGTTACATTTAAGACATCATGTCTCACCTAACGGATTCTACAAAGGCAAGAAAGTAGTAGATACAAAATCTGAAGACTAATATTTATTCCAGTCATCTTTTAAAATCATCTCACACTATATTTATGCCTTGGTTGGTGAGTATTTACAAATATATCAATTAGCGACATAGGAAGTTTTATTAATTATGGGTTACAAAATATCTATAGATGCAATGGGTGGAGATAATGGTTTAAACACCACTATTCCTGCAGCTCTTGAAGCGGTTAAAAAAGACTCTAACTTACAAATAGTATTAGTTGGAGATCACCACAAAGTAAAAAGAGCCTTAGACAGATATTCAAAAGTCAAAAAAATAAAACTGCCCGTTTTACAGAGAATAGCTATTCATCATGCAAGTGAAACAGTCGGTATGGATGAATCTCCTTCAATAGCAGTAAGAAAAAAGAAAGACTCATCGATGCGTGTAGCTATAAACCTTGTTAAAGATGGGACTGTAGATGCTTGCGTGAGTGCTGGTAATACAGGCGCATTAATGGCAACTTCAAAGTTTGTACTCAAAACCGTAAACGGGGTTGATCGCCCTGCTATAGTATATGCATTGCCTGCATTTAATAGAGATACAAAGCAACTTAGCAAAACATACATGCTTGATCTTGGTGCTAACGTTGTTTGTTCTTCTGAACAGCTTTTCCAATTTGCTATTATGGGATCGATACTCGCAGCTAGCTCAAAAGGCTTAGCTGAGCCAAGAGTCTCTTTACTAAACATTGGTGAAGAAGAGATGAAAGGGCTAGATAATATTAAGAATGCTTCAAAGTTATTACAAGGCTGTGATTTCATTAACTATCAAGGATATATTGAGGGAAAACACATTTTTGATGATACAACAGATGTAATTGTATGCGATGGTTTTGTCGGCAACGTTTCTTTAAAAACAATGGAAGGTAGTCTAAGACTTATAGAATCATTGATTAAAAAATCGATTACAGAAACATCGTTATTAATGAAGATACCCGTAATTATGTCTCTACCACTATTTAAAAAAATGAAAAAAGGAATGAACCTAGATAGCTTCAATGGTGCATCATTACTAGGTTTAACAGGCATAGTTGTTAAAAGCCATGGTAGTGCAAGTGCGAATGCATTTGAAACTGCGATCTATGAAGCTGTAAAAGAAATCAAACACAACATTCCTAAAACTATTCAAGAATCATTAGAAAAAGTTCTTTAATCTTTACCAATCATGATACAATGTTTTTAGACAATAGGCTTTCTTATGACTGCTTATTTATAATAACTTTTGTTACTAATCTAACTAAATAGGTATAACTATATAATGTTTGCACAAATACTTGGTACAGGAAGTTACTTACCTGAAAAAATCTTAACCAATGAAGATATAAGTAAATTTGTTGATACTTCAGATGAATGGATCAAGCAAAGAGTTGGTATAGAAAGACGCCATTGCGCGAATGAAACAGAAACCACGAGCTTTATGGCCACTGAAGCAGCAAAAAAAGCGCTAGATTCTGCCAAAATTAATGCTAACGACATTGACATGATAATAGTTGCTACAAGCACTCCAGATTTTATAATGCCATCAACAGCATCCATGGTACATCAAAATTTACAAATTGATCATTTTAATGTTAGGTGTTTTGACATATCAGCAGCCTGCAGTGGTTTTGTGTATGCTCTTGATATTGCAAAACAATACATTGAAACAGGCATATCAAAAAATATATTAGTAATTGGTGCTGAAAAAATGACTCGAGTTCTTGACTGGAGTGATCGTTCAACATGTGTACTTTTCGGTGATGGTGCCGGAGCTGTAGTTATTTCTACAAGTGACGAGAAAAAGATCTTATCATCTTTACTTTATACAGATGGTTCATGTTTAGATATGCTTAATGTACCTAACAATCTCCCTACATCAAGAGGAGAAGCTATAAACATAGACCCTTATCTAATTATGGAAGGAAACAAAGTTTTCAAATTTGCTGTATCAAGGCTTTCATCTCTTGCAGATGATCTAATCAAAGAAGCAGGAATACATGCTAATCAAATAGACTGGCTAGTTCCACATCAAGCAAACTATAGAATATTAAATTCAACTGCTAAGAAAATAGATATGCCTATGTCAAAAGTAGTTACAACACTTCAAGATCATGGTAATACATCAGCAGCTTCAATACCTTTAGCCCTAGATCATGCAATCAAAACAAACCAAATCAAATCAGGAGACACCATAATCTCAGAAGCATTTGGCGCAGGATTCGTATGGGGCGGATTTATTGCAAAAATTTAGTCATTTTTTTTAAAAGTTATTTCAATATCATAGAGGAGATTTATTATGTCAAAAATTGCTGTAGTTTTCCCAGGTCAAGGATCACAAAAGCTAGGAATGCTTCAAGATTATTATGAAAATTTTGAGACTTTTAGAAATATCCTAGACGAAGCAAAGACACACCTAGGCTACGATTTATGGGATATTATACAAAATGATGAGTCAACCTTAAATAAAACAGAGTTCACTCAGCCAGCACTGCTTGCTACAAGCTATGCTATATATAAAGTTTTAAAAGAACAGAAGCCAGAGCTAAAAATAGAGTACTTCGCTGGGCATAGCCTAGGAGAATATACTGCTCTACTAGCAGCCGAGTGTATCTCATATAAAGATGCTCTACAATTAGTATCAACTCGCGGAAAATTAATGCAAAGTGCTGTCACTGACAAGGAGTGTGCTATGAGCGCAATCTTAGGACTGTCAAATGAAGATGTTATAAGTAGCTGTCAAGAAGCATCTGATGCAGGGATTGTTGAAGCAGCAAACTTTAATTCAACTGGCCAAGTAGTAATATCAGGTGAAAAAGCTGCTGTTGAAAAAGCTAACGAAATAGCAAAAACAAAAGGAGCTAAAAGAGCTCAAATTCTAGCTGTAAGTGTACCCTCGCACTGCTCACTTATGAAAGCCGCAGCTGATAAATTTGAAGTAGCACTTAACAATGTCGAGTTTAAAAAACCTACGACTGCAATAGTACAAAACTTCGATGCGATGTCACATGAGACACCAACAGAAATAAAATCAGCGGTTATTAAACAGCTTTATAAACCTGTGCTTTGGACTCAATCAATAGAAGAGCTAGTTAAGCTTGGAGTTACCGAAGTTATTGAATGTGGACCTAATAAAGTCTTATCGGGATTAGTAAAAAGAATTGATAAATCACTAACTATCAAAGACACTAATAGTGTTGATAGTCTAGAAAATATTTAAGAGGAGATAATATATGTCTTTAAATGATAAGATTGCTCTAGTTACAGGAGCTAGCAGAGGAATTGGTTTTGAAGTTGCTCAAGCAATAGCAAGCAAAGGAGCTATGGTAATAGGTACAGCTACTAGCGAAGGTTCTGCAGAAAAATTTGAAAATGAAATGAAAAACAAAGGATTCAAGGCAAAAGGTCTAGTTTTAAATATCTCTGACATTGAAAGTATTCAAAATTTCTTTGCTCAATTAAAAGCTGAGAACCTAGCTATAGATATTCTAGTTAACAATGCTGGAATAACTCGTGATAATCTAATGATGCGAATGTCAGAAGATGAATGGCAATCAGTTATAAATACTAATTTAAGCTCTATTTTCCGCATGTCAAAAGAATGTGTAAGAGGCATGATGAAAAAAAGATGGGGCAGAATAATCTCTATCGGCTCTGTGGTAGGCTCTGCTGGCAACCCAGGACAAACAAACTATTGTGCTGCTAAAGCTGGGGTTATTGGCTTTTCAAAGTCATTAGCCTATGAAGTTGCAACTCGCAATATTACAGTAAACGTTGTTGCACCAGGCTTTATAGCTACAGACATGACAAACAAACTTACAGATGAACAAAAATCATTCATAGCTACTAAGATACCATCTGGTCAAATGGGTGAACCTAAAGATATTGCAGCTGCAGTTGCTTTCTTAGCTTCTGAAGATGCAAAATACATAACAGGACAAACTATCCATGTAAATGGTGGAATGTATATGGCTTAAATTTTGCAAAGTTATTGCAAAAGTGATTAAAAAATAATATTATTGGATGTGAATAGTAATTTTAATTTTTTCAAAACAAAAATAAGAAGGAAAAAAACATGAGCGCAAATGAAGTATATGCTAAAGTTAACTCTATAATCGTTGAGCAATTAGGTGTTAAAGAAGAAGATCTTAAACCAGAAGCTTCTTTCATCGATGACCTAGGTGCTGACTCTTTAGATACAGTTGAACTTGTAATGGCTCTTGAAGAAGAATTTGATACTGAAATCCCAGACGAAGATGCTGAGAAAATCAGAACTGTTAAAGATGTTTACGATTATATCGATTCTAAAGTAAACTAATCAAAATTAATCTCTAAAGTCAGTACGATTTGTGTTCGTACTTTTTTTCTAAATGAATATAAACAGGTTAATTTAAATTATGAAATCTAATCGTAGAGTAGTTGTTACTGGCCTTGGTATGGTAACACCTTTAGGAAATGATGTCCCTACAACTTGGGCTAATATCTTAGCTGGTAAAAGTGGTGTAGAGACGTTAACAGGATTCGATACGCCTGCTCCAGATATTAGCGAGTTTAAAGTTAGATTTGCAGCAAGGATTAAGAACTTTGATGTAAATACACTTGTAGGCAAAAAAGATGCTAAAAGAGTAGACCCTTTCTGCTACTACGGTATCGCTGCTGCTAACGAAGCTCTAAAGGATGCTGGCATTGATAAAGTATCTGAAGAAGATTCATATAAGTTTGGTGTTTGTGTTAGCTCTGGTATCGGTGGTATCGAAACACTAGAAACTACTAAATCTGTAATAGATACTAAAGGACCTTCTAAGATATCTCCATTCTGTATCCCATCATCTATTGTTAATATGCTATCTGGTATTATTTCAATAAATCATGGTTTACGTGGTCCTAACGTTCCTATAGTTACTGCTTGTACTACTGGTACTCATAATATTGGTATGGCTGCTAGGCTAATCGCTAGCGGTGATGCTGATGCTATGCTTGCTGGTGGTTCAGAAAAAGCTAGTAATGCTATTGGTATGGGTGGATTTGCTGCTGCTAGAGCACTATCAACTCGTAATGACGATCCTCAAGGCGCTTCTCGTCCTTGGGATAGAGATAGAGATGGTTTTGTTCTTGGTGATGGTGCTGGTGTTGTAGTACTTGAAGAATATGAAAAAGCTAAAGCGCGTGGTGCTAAGATATATGCTGAAGTAGTAGGTTTTGGTATGTCAGCTGATGGTTATCATATGACAATGCCATATGCTCCAGGTCAAGAAAGATGTATACAAAATGCTTTAGCTGATGCTGGTCTTGAGAATGATCCTGATGCTATTGACTATATAAATGCTCATGGTACTTCTACTCCTCTAGGTGATGTACAAGAATCTCAAGTAGCAGAAAAAGTAATTGGTCAATATAGAAAAGATCTAGTAATGAGTTCTACAAAGTCAATGACAGGACACTTATTGGGTGCTGCTGGTGCAATTGAATCTATATTCAGTGTACTATCTATAAGAGATCAAATAGCTCCTCCAACAATCAATCTACATAACTTAGATGATGGTTGTAACTTAGATTATGCTGCTAATGCTGCTAAGAAAATGAAAATTGATTATGTACTTAACAACTCTTTTGGATTTGGTGGTACTAATGGATCTGTAATTTTCAAAAAGATTTAATCAAAAGACCTCTAATATTTAAAACTAATTAAATGGCCACAAGTGTGGCTTTTTTTATATATAAGGAATGGTGATCATGCAAATCCACATTATAGATTTAAAATATTTAGTCAATGAAGATAAGGTCGCAGCTGTAAGACCTCTTCATAGAGAGTTTCTGGATATAGGATATGAGAAAGGTATCCTTCTAGCTTCAGGACCTAAATCAGATAAAACTGGTGGAATCATCCTTGCTAAAGGAGATATAGAAGATATTAAAAAGTTTATTGAAAATGATCCTTTCTATACAAACAATATAGCTCAGTACAGCTTTAATACTTTTGATGCTGTCAAGCATATAAAAGAATTAACTAATTAATGAAAGTACCATACATCATTTCTCTCTTCTTACCAAAACCTGTGTTTTTATTAACTTTAAAACCATATTTCTGCAATAATTTTCTAATTTTTGATGCTGATGTAAAAGTTGCAAAACTACTTTGATTTTTTGATAATTTCATCATATTTGCAAAAAAAGATTCATCCCAAATGCTAGTATTTTTTGCTGGTGAAAATCCATCAAGAAACCATGTATCTACTTCACCCAAATCATAATTGCTAATATATCTGGCATCATCAATAATTAATTTTAAAATTACATTATTAAATTTGTATATATTTAGTCCAGGTTTAGGATCATAAACACTCAAAAGTTTTTCATGCCCTGTTATACCATTTAGTGCTATAAATATCTCTTTTAAATCACATGGTGAAATAGGATATTTCTCAAATGAGATATATTCTAATTTAGCATTATTGGGAGCTAAGTTTTCCCAGAGATTCATAGTTAGAACAAAATTTAATCCACTACCAAAACCAGTTTCACAAACTCTAAAGATCTGATAATCAGCTAGCTTCTTAAATCTCTGTTGTAGAAAGTTATGCTCTAAATAATTATATGCGCTTTCATCAATCCCAGATATACTAGAAAAATAAAAATCATCAAACAATTCTGACTTTGGAGTATTATCTTGCCATATTATTTTTGTATACATATATCACTTATATTTAAATAAATTTGTCCGAATAATTAACAAGATTAGTATCTTGCTAAAAATAACTACTTATGCAAAAATAATCATTCTATATCCTCACAATATAAAATCAACATGGAAAGTGGAACAAACAACACATCGTCATTTAAAAATAAACTGCTAATAACTTTTATATGTTACCTTTGTTACTTTTATACAGCTAATGTAGTATTAGTTACCGGGGCTGTCATGAAACCCCTATCTGAATATTTTAATAACAGCAATATTGGTTTTGCATTCACATTTATTAACGTAGCAATGTGGTTTGCTATCTTAATTATTGGTATTTTGATGAATAGATTTTCAATAAAACTACTACTTGTAGCAGCTGTGGCTATTGGTGTTATTTCATCACTTATAACTGCTATTGTACCATCTATGTTTACACTTAAAATACTACTAACTTGCGTGGGTATAACAGGCGGATTATTTATGGCAATAGCAAGCTATATGATTGTACATATTTATAACGATCATAAAATTAGAGCTATGAATGTAATTTTCACAGACTTCTTTTTTAGCTTTGGTGGAGCTTTAATTCCAATATTTGCAGCTTATTTGATTACCCAAAACTTCCAATGGTATACTATTTACTCAATCCTACAAATAACTGCTGTTATTATTCTAGTTTTAGTTATTTTTTCTGATTTCTCTATACTAAATAGACATAAAACAGTAAATGACGTAAATACAAAACTAAGCTTTTCATCTTGGAATTTAAGCTTATATTGTATTGCTTTTGCAGCATTTTTGTTTCTACTAGCTCAATTAATAATGACTAGTTATGCTCAATCATATTTCCAAGAAATATTAGGCTGGGGCACGATTGATGCAAACAAACCACTTTCTTATTTCTGGACTGCCCAATGTGTAGGGTTATTTATAAGTCCACTTATAACAAGATTCGTACCATTAAGATATATTTTGCCTACATTTATGTTAGTTGGATTAATCGCATTATCTGGCATATTATATATCCCTGATATGAGTACAGTAATCAAATCAGCTATTATATTTGGTTTATTTAACTGCTATATATATGCAGGTTTACTAGCTTATGGAACTTTCCAAATGGAGAATGCTCCTCCAACTCTTATTACGACTATTCTTTTATTTGGTACAACAGGTACAGCGCTATCTACAACAACAGGTGCTTTTATAAATAAATATTTCGGACTTACTAACGTAATGCACTCTGTAGTTATTTTTTATATAATATCGTTCATACTTGTAATATCAGCTGTTATATTCTCAAAAGAACAAAAAAACGCATAAGTCTCAAGATATAAATTTTTCTAATAATAGATATAAATACTTTTAGTTATAAAATAGTAGACTGATAGTATATATTTATACAAAACTTATTTTAACTAACGATAGAAAATTATGAAAAAACATTTCACTCAACCGATGATTCTAGGCGTACTGTTAGTAGCAATTCTTGCTGGCATAGCCTATTTTATAGCAAAGATCCCTGCAATTGAGGATCTTGGAATTAGCCCATTAATTATAGGGATTGTGCTAGGTATGGCATTAACTCATACACCAGCAAGTAAAATTATTCATAAATGGAAAGAAGGTATTGTATTTAGTGCAAAGAAAATCCTTAGGTTTGCAATAATCTTTTATGGCTTCAACCTAACTTTCCAATTGATAGCATCTGTTGGTTTAGCTGGGCTTTCAGTATCAATAATTATGCTAGTTTCTACCCTAGTAATAGGTATTGTGCTAGGTACTAAGGTATTTGGCTTAGATAGAGATAGCTCTATTTTAGTAGCTGCTGGTAGTGCTGTATGTGGTGCTGCTGCTGTATTAGCTACCGAAGGCACATTAAAATCAGAACCGTATAAAGCAGCTATGGCTGTAGGTACGGTTGTATTATTCGGGACCGCTGCAATGTTCTTATACCCTATTCTAATGAAAGCTGGGCTTTTAGGTCATATGACTGATGCTCAATATGGTATTTTTGCAGGTGGTTCAATACATGAAGTTGCTCAAGTTGTAGCTGCTGGAAGTGGTGTAAGTGCTCATGCTGAAGAAGTTGCTGTGACAGTCAAAATGATACGTGTGATGATGTTAGCGCCAATGCTAATCGTGATAGGTATATGGATAGCTAAATCTGCAGCAACTGTAGGTGGAGTAAATGGATCAAAGCCTGAAAAAGGATCAATTAAAAAAATCATTCCATGGTTTGCTATTGGTTTTATAATAGTTGCTGGCTTTAACTCTTTAGATTTACTACCAGTAACAACTGTTAGTAGCATAAGAATAGCTGACCAATTTTTATTAGCTATGGCAATGACTGCTTTAGGACTTGAAACTCATGTATCTAAATTTATCCAAGCTGGAATAAAACCTTTAGTGTTAGCGTTAATATTATTCGCATGGTTATTTTTCGGTGGTATAGCAATCACTTATGGTATTACTAGTATAATATAGTCTCTTATTTGACCAAAGCTATCCTATTTTGAAACTAAATAATGTATCATATCTAAAAATAATAATCTGACAATTTTCACAACAAATGAAACCTATTCTTAATGCTGTAACAACTATTGCTAGAAAAGCAGGTAAAATTATTCTACAAGCTCAAAATGATCCTAGTACTATCCAAATTTCTCAAAAATCTGATAATACAACTGTATCAAATGTTGATGTAGCAGTAGAAAATTTCATCATCGACAATATCAAAAAATCTGGATTCAATGACTATTTCATAACTGAAGAAAGTGGTGAATTTGGTAACAAAGATAGTCGCTTTACATGGATTATTGACCCTATCGACGGTACTAATAACTTTGTCCATGGCCTGCCACACTGCTGTATTTCAATTGCAGCAAAAAAAGATAATGATATCGTCTTAGGTGTTATTTATAATCCATTCTTAGATTTAATGTTTTGTGCCTATAAAGGACAAGGCGCTCTACTTAATGGCAAAAAAATTAGAGTTGCTCAGAGTCAAGACTTAGAGAAGACTTTAATTTCAGCGTCTCTTAAATACTCGCGTAGAATATTCAAAGATACTTATGTTGCTGAACTTATCAAACTTCAACAAGTGATTTCTGGCTATAGATATTCTGGAAGTATAGCTATGGACATGGCTTACTTAGCGGCTGGTTATATCGATGGATTATGGGCTTGTGGTAGTGTCAAAATATGGGATTTAGCAGCTGGATATATAATCATGAAAGAAGCTGGGGCTATAGTTACTGATATCCATGGTACTAGTAATCTTGAATCTGGTCTAATCGTAGCAGGCAACAAAAAAGTTCAACCTAAACTTATCAAAATTTTAGCAAAACATATCAAATAATGAATACCCGTGCTGTTGCAGCTAAGTCAATTTTAGATATCATTGATAACAGATACTCCCTGTTAACTATAGAACGCAAGCTTATTGAACATAATTTATCAGATAAAGATAAATCGTTCGTAAAACTATTATGTTATGAATTCTTTAGAAATTATTATTCTTTAGAGAATGTAGCTAGTTTATATTTAGCTGAAAAAACTAAGCTAAAAGCTAAAATATTAGTAATGCTGGGTATCCTACAGATTTTTGAGATCAATCAACCTCATTATGCTAGCATTAATGAAACTGTATCAGCTTGTAAAAATCTAAAGATACTATGGGCAAAGAAACTTATTAATGGCGTACTAAGACAAATAGTTCGTGATTTAGAAGATATTAGACCTAATTATACAGAGCATAAAAACCATGATCTTGCACCATGGCTTAGTAATATGCTTAAAGAACAATACCCTGTTGATTTTCAAAAAATAGCTAAAGCTGTAAACTCAAAAGCAGATATGTTTATTCGCCTGAACGAAGCAAAAGATCCTCAATATGTTATTGATTATTTTGATAAAAACAATATTAGCCATTCAAAAACTGAACTAAAGAGCTGCATCAAATTAGATAAAGCTATTGATGTTAAAAATAATACTCTTTTTCAACAAGGTTATTTTAGTGTTCAAGATATATCCGCTCAGTATATGGGACATATTATTAATGTCCAAAATAATGATATTATTTTAGATGCTTGTGCTGCTCCTGGTGGCAAAACAACTCATATCCTAGAATTAGCTCCACAAGCTAAAATTACAGCTATAGATATTATTGATAAACGCCTAAAATTACTTAAAGAAAATATAACAAGAATAGTCAAAAACAATCATGTAAATGTAATAAAGCATGATCTGACACAACCTCTAGCCGGACAGTATAACAAAATCATCCTAGATGCCCCATGTTCTGCTCTTGGCACACTTAAGAGAAATCCTGATATCAAAGTATTAAGAAAGCCCCAAGATATAAAATCTATACAAACACTCCAAGCTCAAATACTTGATAATCTATGGTGTAATAATCTGCTGACTGATGGCTATCTGCTATATATTACATGCTCAATATTACAACAAGAAAATCAATTACAAATTAAGAATTTCCTATCAAAACATCAAGATGCTGAGATTGTAGAAATTAAAATTCTAGAAAATTATAAAACTGATTATGGTTATCAGATATTACCTACAGAAGAAAAAGGTGATGGATTTTATTACTGCTTGATTAAGAAGATTTCTTCTTAGCTGCAATTCTCTCAGCTGCTTCCTTTGGAGATATGGACAATTTTAATCTGTTTAATTTATATCTATTATCAAAGAAAATATCATCTATTCTATCATCAATAATAAATCCTAATGCTGTATAAAACGCTAGAGAGTGCATATCAGAACAATAGACATAAGCAGTATCTATATCATGATTTTCAAATAAATACTTAACCATTGCTTCACCAAGACCTTTACCAAAAAAGCTTGGTAATACAGGGGAAAACAATAGTTCCTTATCTCTAATGCATGCAAAGCCTACATTTTTATCATCCACAACTTGGACAAAACACTTAGTTTCTGTCGTATCGAAATATTTTTGTTCTAGAATTTCAACTTCTTTATTTATCTCACTCGTTGTTAAAAATTCACAGGTTGTAGATATACACTCTTTCCATATATTTAGCATATCTTTGAAATCTTTAGATGTTGCTTTTCTTATTTTCATAGTAACCCTTTAATAATTTTGTAAGTGATTTAATAAAAAGTATCCACAATTTAATTCTATGATAAAGCACAGAAGTTGTAAACTGTTATTAAATACTACCTAAAAAAGCTCTATGAGTAAACTTTTTATCTAATGACAAATTATTAGGGTGTGAGCCAGACTCACCTTGAGGAACTTTTAGACCATACTCACCATAGAAATCTATCCAGTACTTCGATACTTCAATATCATTAGTTGCAATATAGTTAAGGCTATGCTGAGCAAAATATTGATCCTCACACACACTGTTAAAAGCTACATGAATTAATTCTGAACAATAGAGTTTGCCTTTTATATTCGGTAAAAACAAATCATTATAAGCAAAACCTATAAATTCACTAGCATTATTAACTAATTCTTGTAAAAACTCCTTACTCTCTGGTACACGAGTCACTAGAGTTTTCTTATTTGAATATTTAGATAATTTAGCTTGTATAACTCCTGCAACAGGAATAGCTTCTATAATATTTCCATTGCCTATATATAAGGCACAATGATAGTAACTATAACCACCAAATCCTGTAGATAAACTAGAAATATTTTTCTCAGCGTCATCTACTATGAAAACTACATCACCCATTTTTAAGTTATTAATCTTCATAACAAATTTTGCAAATCTTCTTCAAAAATAACCTCAACACCTAAATCTTGAGCTTTTGTAAGTTTGCTACCAGCATTATCACCACAAATAACCATATCAGTTTTTTTAGAGACACTTGAGGTAACCTTTGCACCCATTGATTTAAGAAGTTGTGTCAATTCTGTACGGTTATAGTTTTCAAAAGTTCCTGTAATAACAATTGTTTTATTTGTAAAACTCTCATTATGCGCTTGCTCAATTTTTTCTGGATTTTGGATGTTAATAGAATTGCCTAATAGTTCATCAACAATTTGTACATTTAGGGAATCTTGCCAAAATGAAACAATATTTTTAGCAATAATTTCACCAATATCATTAATCTCTATTAATTGCTCAAATTTAGCTTCACGGAAACTTTCTAAACTACCAAAATGATTGGCTAAAGCTTCTGATGACACCTCACCAACATCTTTAATCCCTATTGCAAAAATAAATCTTGCTAAACTTGGCTCTTTACTTTTTGTGATAGAATCTAAAACATTTTGCGATGATTTAGCACCCATTCTTTCTAAGCCTGTCAATTGCTCAAAATTGAGTTTGTAAATATCAGCTGGATACTTGATCAAATCTGCAGCAACAAGTTGCTCAATTAGTTTAGCTCCAAGCTTATCAATATCCATTGCTTTACGAGAGACGAAGTGCTTCAAGCGCTCAGTAGTTTGAGCCTGACAATGCCATCCTCCCGTACAACGATATATAGCCTGATCGTTGATATTCTCAATTGCTGAATCACAAACTGGACAATTTGTTGGCATCTCAACCATCTGTGCATCAAGCTTACGGTATTGTGGTAAGCTTTTGACCACTTCTGGAATTACATCCCCTGCTCTACGTACGATAACTCTATCACCGACTCGGATATCTTTGCGTTTAATTTCATTGATATTATGCAAAGTTGCATTTGAAACTATTACACCACCAACTGCAACTGGCTTAAGTCTTGCAACTGGGGTAATTGCTCCTGTTCTGCCAACTTGGAATTCTACATTTAGCACTTCTGACTCAACCTCTTCAGCTGGAAACTTATATGCTATAGCCCACTTAGGTCCTCTAGCAGTGTAGCCAATAGTATCCTGTAATTTAATGTTATTAACCTTAAAAACTAAACCATCAATATCATAAGCTAAATCTGCACGCTGATGACTCATCTTATGGTGATACACTTCAACTTCTGAGAAGTTTTTTGCCAAAAACATATTATCACTGATAGTAAAGCCAAAGCTTTGTAATAGGTTCATAAGCTCAAATTGAGTTTCAGGATGTACAAAGTCTTTAGAAAAGTAGCCAATACCATAGCTATAAAGCTTAAGTGGTCGCTTCGCTACAACTTTTGAGTCAAGCATACGAATACTTCCAGCTGCTGCATTACGCGGATTTGCAAAAGTTTTATTCTCATGAGTTTGCATATACTCATTAAGAGATAGAAAACTTTGCTTATCTAAGATAATCTCACCACGAACTTCTAGTTCTTCTGGAGGATTTAAAGTATTTAGTTTAAGTGGAACATTGCGGATGGTTTTGACATTTTCAGAGACTTTTTCACCCTGAATACCATCACCACGCGTAACAGCATAATCAAACTTACCATTTTTATAAAAGATACTAATAGCCAAGCCATCCATTTTAGGTTCACATTCAAGCTCAATGTCATACTCTATCTTGTCATAAAAATCACGCAATTCCTCTAGACTAAAAACATTTGCCAGAGATGTCATTTTCTTCTTATGCTTGATAGTCTCAAATCCTGCTAAAATTTCTCCACCAACGCGATCTAATACTGAGTTTGATGGCTTAAGCTCCGGATTATCATCAACTAAATCTTGTAATAATCGGAATAACTTATCATAGTCTGAGTCAGTAATAACTGGCTTATCTATAGTATGATACAAATAGCTTTGTTCGCCTAGATACTCTGCAAGATCATCAATATATGATTTTAATTGTGCTTTAGTTAAAGTTTTATAGTCTATAGAGATAAAATCACTCGGAGTCATTACAAGAAAAGTTTATCATAATTTTTTATAGTGATTATTTTATACTAATTTAGTAGCTTTTGCATAAGAGAAAGAGCTATAGATTTGTGAGCTTTCTTATTTATTTAACTTAGGTAAATATAATAATAATGCTATTAAAAGATTGTATGATTTTTTGCAATATGTTATAAATCTGCATTACAAAAATAAGACTGTATACAATTTTGTAACGGTACTTATGATTTGTAAACAATATTGACCTTTTTAAAAAGGCAATAATCACAGTTTTAGTTTAATTAAAAAATGGACTTGATTTATGCAACAGGTACCTAGATATGTCATTGTCGGCAACGGCAATGTAGCGGCACATATGTGCTATTATTTTGAATGCTTAAAACTAGATTTCAGACAATGGTCTCGAAATGAATCGTTAGATCAGCTTGATAAATTATTAGCTAATGCAACTCATGTTTTAGTCTTAATCAAAGACTCTGAGATACAAAGTTTTGTAGATAAATATCTCACAAATAAATCAAAAAGGCTAATAGTGATTCACTTCTCTGGTCTTTTGGATATCGAAAATGCTTATTCAGCACATCCTTTACAAAGCTTCCCCGATAAGAACTTATACTCTTTAGATGAGTACAAATCGATTGCATTTGTAACTTGTGATAGAGATATTGCATTTAGTGAGCTTTTACCTAAGCTACCTAACGCTAATTTTTGTATCAATAAAAGTCAAAAAGCGTACTATCACGCAATGTGTGTTTTAGCTAATAATGTAAGCACATTAATCTGGCAGAAATTCTATACAGAAATGCAGAATCGCTTTGCTATAAATCAAGAGTATCTGACACCATTTTTAGAAACCACTTTTAAAAATATCAAACACAATCATCATGCCCTATCAGGCCCGATAGCTAGAGGGGATAGCCTTACACTACAAAAAGATCTCGATGCTTTAATTGATGATGATTTCTATGATGTTTTTAGAGCCATTGTTAATCAATTTTCAAACGAGGAGAAAAGATGAAATGAAATCAGTTTTAGGCTTCAAAAAAGCTAAAGCGAATCGAGAAAAAATCTCGATGGTAACTTGCTATGACTATACTTTAGCTAAAATCATAAACTCAACGGATATAGATTGTATACTCGTTGGAGATAGTGGAGGTATGGTATTACTTGGTAAAAAAAATACTACCTATACAACTCTAGCTGATATACAGTTCATGACTCAAGCGGTAGCTAATGGTGCTACAGATAAATTCATCATCGCTGATTTGCCATTTATGAGTTATCGCCAATCATTAGAAACAACAATGCAGGCTGTAACAACCTTGATACAGTCAGGAGCTCATGCGGTTAAGCTTGAAGGTAGTTCAGGAAATTTAGATATTATCAAACATATCGTAGATTCTGGTGTTCCAGTTATGGGTCATATTGGTATGACTCCTCAATTTATAAATAGTTTTGGTGGTTTTAAAGTTCAGGGTAAAACTGAAGAAGCTGCTAAGCATTTACTTGAAGAAGCTAAGCTTCTTGAGCAAGCAGGATGTTTTGGGATAGTTCTAGAATGTATACCGACAAATATTGCTAAAAATATTACACAAATTTTAGATATCCCAACAATAGGTATTGGAGCTGGTAGTAATACTGATGGTCAGATTTTGGTTCTCCAAGATATGCTAGGTATGAATACTGACTTTCAACCAAAATTTGTCAAGAAATATATAAGTGCTTCTGAGATATTTTCTGAAGCTATAAATACATATGTAAAAGAGACGAAAGCTAATATTTTTCCAACTAAGGAGTATAGCTATGATTATTGCTAAAAATATTGAGCAATTTAATTTGCTAAGAGAAAGTTTCACTAAAGATCGAAAAATAGGCTTTGTCCCAACAATGGGTGCGTTACATAGTGGTCATATAAGCCTAATCAAAAAAGCTAAGTCAGAAAATGATGTGACTATTGTAAGTATATTTGTAAATCCAACTCAATTTAATAATCCAAATGATTATCAAACATACCCAAACCAACTACAGCAAGATATACAAATATTAGAATCTCTTGATGTCGATATATTATTTAACCCTAGTGAAAAAGATATCTATCCCGATGGTAACCTATTGAGAATACAACCTGAGCTTGAAATTGCGAATATCCTAGAAGGTAAAGCTAGACCTGGACATTTCAGTGGTATGCTAACTGTAGTACTAAAGCTACTACAAATTACTAAGCCTGATAATCTCTATTTAGGCGAAAAAGACTACCAACAAGTTATGCTAATCAAACAACTTGTTAAAGATTTTTTTATCAAAACAAAGGTTATAGTTTGCTCAACACAAAGAGAAGCAACAGGGCTTCCTCTTAGCTCTAGAAATAAAAATCTAACATCTAATGACTTAGAGATTGCTAATAAGGTATACGAAATACTTAGACAAGATAATTTCTCAGACTTAGAAGAACTAACGAATAAAATTAATTCTACTGGTGCAAGAACAGAATACATTCAAAAACTTAATAACAGAATATTTTTGGCACTTTACATTGGTAAAGTACGTTTAATTGACAACTTCCTAAAGGAGACAGGACCATCATGTTAATTTCAGTTTTAAAATCAAAAATCTCATACGCTACTGTAACTGGCAAAGATTTATTTTATGTGGGTAGTATCACTATCGATAGTGAGATAATGAAACAGGCAAATATTATTGAAAATGAGAAAGTACAAGTAGTAAACTTAAACAACGGTGAGCGTCTTGAAACTTATGTAATCAAGGGCGAGCCAAATAGTAAAACTATCGCACTAAACGGCCCTGCTGCTAGAAGATGTGAAATAGGTGATCAGCTGTTTATAATTAGTTATGCGCAAATTGATCCTACTAGAGAAAATATAAAACCTAAGCTTGTTGACCTAAAAACTGGAGAATAATAAATGATAGTATGCATAGATATTGGTAACTCACATATTTTTGGTGGAGTATTTGTAGGAGATCAAATTAAGCATAACTTTCGCTACCCTTCTACTACTCCGTGTACCTCCGATACGCTAGGCATATTTCTGTTATCATTCTTTGAGAGGAAAAAGCTTGATATTGAAGATATTGAAGCAGTTGTACTTTCATCTGTTGTTCCTCATTTAGAGTATTCTGTCAATTCTGCTTGTAAAAAATACTTAGGGATAACACCTCTTGAGTTAAAACCTGGAATAAAAACAGGATTAAAACTTGATATCAAAAATCCTCTAGATTTAGGTGCAGATCGAGTTGCAAACTCAGTTGCAGCTATCTCTAACTTTCCATCTAAGAACATTATCATTGTTGATTTTGGTACTGCAACAACTATATGTGCTATCAAGCAAAATAAATCTTATATAGGCGGTGCAATTCTACCAGGAATCAATCTATCAATGGATAGCCTATCGCAAAAAACTGCAAAACTATCAAATGTGGCTATAGTAAAACCTAGCTCTGCTCTTGGTAAGACAACTATATCTCAAATTCAATCTGGTCTTATATATGGTCAATTAGGAGCTATAAAAGAGATAGTTAGTAGAATCTCTCAAGAAAGTTTCTCAGATAAACCTCCCGTGTTAATCGCAACTGGAGGTTATTCTCACTTATTTGAAAAAGAACAATATTTTGATGTAATTATCTCTGATTTATTACTTCATGGACTTAGAATAATCTGGCAAATGAATAAGTAATTTCTAAGTTATTTAGTGCTCAAGCTAACTAATTCGCTAATATTTGAATTTCTCTTAATATCTTTCTGGACAATATCTCTTAAGCTACTTTGTTCAGAAATAATCGTTAATTTATGTTTCGCTCTGGTAATAGCTGTATACAGGAGCTGTTTACTTAGCGCTTCATTATCTTCTGCTGGAAGAATAATCACAATTTCATCAAACTCTGAACCTTGAGTTTTATGAATTGTCATGGCATAAACACTTTCATATTTTGGTAGCATATTTAAACTAAAAGCCTTAGCATCTTTACCATCAAAATATGCTCGAAGCTTACCAGTATCATCTGGCCAGATAATCCCTACATCTCCGTTAAATAGCCCCAATGAATAACTATTTTGAGTTATCATAATCGGTTTACCCTTATAGTTAGAATCTATGGATTTAGACATAAATTTCTCAATTTTCTGATTTAACTTATCTGTACCAATTTCTAGATTTTTATTAGCTACAAGTATTCTAAATTTATTTAACTCTGTAAGAGCCTCTTTGTAGTCACGGCACTTTTCAAGCTGTGAATATCTCTTTGCATAATCTCTTAAATAAATATCTAAATTTCTTAGACTATGAAAATTAATATTCTCATTTTGGTGACTATCAATATTAATATCACCTTTTAGAATTGAGGCGGCAAAATTATTTATATATTGTTGTGAACGATAGTTTTTGATAAGTAATGTTGTATATGGCGTAATACTACCATCTTTATGATGTGTAAAGTTTGCCAAAAGACTACCAGCCTCAACTGATGGTAACTGATTAGTATCACCTATCAAAATTAGCTTGGTATTATCGGCTACTGCTCTAATCAACTTAATAAAAATATTCATATCAAGCATCGAAGCTTCATCAACAACAATCACATCGTATGGTGCTTTTGACTGCTCGTTATATTTAACATAAGTTGAGTTTGGTCTTAAGCCTAAAAATCTATGTATAGTTTGAGCTTCTAGATTAGATAATCCTAAATAACTATCATTGTCTACCCTTTTACTTAACACACTATTTAAGGATTCCGTCATTCTCTGAGCAGCCTTACCTGTTGGTGCTAAAAGAGCTATTCTTTGCTGATTTTGATTAAGCATTTGTATGGCAAGCAAAAGTTTTGCGACTGTAGTTGTCTTACCTGTACCAGGTCCACCTGAGATAATACTAAAATTATAATTTAGACTTTTGATAACTGCCTGTTTTTGCCAATCTATCTCATCAGCAGGTTCAAATAGCTTATCTACAACTTCTTCAATATAGTTATCTTGTTGAGTATTTTGGATTGTTCTTGATTTTATAAACTTTGCTATTTCAACCTCATAATTCCACAATCTTTTGATATATAAGGAATCATACTCTTTAGCAAAGTGTATAGGTAATTTATCATAATCTAAAGACTCTAAAATACTTACAATTTCATCAAAACTTGGCATTTTAAAGCCTACTTTAGCATCGCTATGAGTGCTTTGCTCTGAAACAAAAATAGTTTTATTTGATATATCTGCTATCTTCAAGCAGCTATGACCATGGCTATATACATGCATAAGCTTTATCAAAATATGAAATAAAACTTCATTACTTTTTTGTTCCAAATCGTTCCCCTTCGCTCCGTGAAGGGGTGGATATAAATCACTTGATAAAGTGATTATAGACGGGGTAGTCTTTTTGACTAAATCAAACACTTCTTTAGCAAAGAAAAAATCTATAGCTCTAATATCTGCTAATTGCTCACAAGCTTGATGGAAAGTTTTATACATGATAGTCATCCCCATTAAATAGATTAGCAATTTTGTTAATAATCTCTAAAGTTGGTCTAGCTCGATAAACCCCATAACCATCTTTCATACCTCTAAGATAGAAATAATATACTCCACCAAAATGCTTTTCATAATTATAATTTTCAATGTTTTGTCGCAGGTACTTATTCAAGGCAACGCTATATATTAGATATTGTAAATCATAAAAGCTACTTTGATTTTTCTCACTCATAGCAGCTTGATTATAATCTTCTAATTTATCACCTAGATAATTTGACTTATAATCTGCCACATAAAATTTGCCATCATATTCAAAAATCAAATCAATAAAACCATGAAGCATACCAAAAATCTTTTGACTAGCAAACTCATCATAATCAATACTTTGATTACGATATTCTGCTAAAATTTTGATAATATTTTTCTTATATAGTTTTTCATTTGTTATAGGAAAATAAAACTCCGCTTCTTTTAAGGTTTTTGTATTTGGAATATCTTTTAGGCAAAAGCTTTTACTGTCATCTGTAGATTCCGTGGTCAAGCCTGACGGAATGACACCTGCTTTCATATTTACTGAAAATGGAATTGGAGCGACTAAACATTCTTCTAGCCATACTTTAAGATTATCAAAATCTTCTGCAGCAACTACTTTATATCTATCCATTTGCTCTTGCAAAAGATTATTATCTATCTTGCCTAGGCTAAAATCCGTATGCTCTAAAACATTATGCAAAATATTACCAATATCTGCTCCTTTGGGAGCTGTAAATCTAAACTCTAATTCCTGCTGAGATTTTTGAGCACTATCATCTTCTGACTCATCGTTTTCTTTTTCTAATGCAGTATTTTGAACTTTTGACTTGGATATTTTTGAGAAAGACAGCATCTCCCAATTATCATTTGCTAACTTGTTAATATCATTTGCTTTGAGGTTTTGTAAAGCATCATGGTCAAATTGGTCATTTGTAATTAAATTCTCACTTTCATAACAATGACTTGTAGCTACATCTATAAGCGAACTTTGATTATCATGTTTTGCTGTTATATTTTGGATTTTCTCTAACCAATCATCATCTTTTTGATAATCTAAGAATCTTGCTAGCGGACTTCTAAATGAAATATCGGATTTTTTATCTTGGTATTTTGCAACTCCAATATAGCATCTATGCTCTGCACGTGTAACAGCCACATAAAATAGGCGCATTAATTCCTCTATAACTTCATTTTCTATTTGTGGTTTTATACTGTCATCTTTACCAATTTTATAGACTGTTTGCCTAAGGTCTTTGTCATAGTACTTAGAGAAATCACTTGCCTCAAATTTCTTTTTACTTACATAACTTGCAAATGGTATAAATACAACTGAGTACTCAAGCCCTTTTGAACCGTGAATTGTAATTATCTTAATCAGATTATCATCACTCTCTAATCTAAGTTCGCCCTCACTTGTAGCTGTACTATTTAGCTGTTGGCGATACCATTTGATTAGCTGATTTGGGTGTTTATATTTATTCTCAGCTACTTTTATCAGCTCGGCTAAATGGAGAATATTTGTGATAACACGTTCTTTTGAATCCGATCTTTGAGTGAAGTTCTGATGTATAATTTGCATAATAAATGCCATAAAACCGTATTTATGCCATTGTTGTCTTAGAGATTTTGCTTTTTCTATCTCTTCATCCCATGCTAAGACATCATTTTCATCAATATAACTAATAAATTTATCAGCTCTACCACCAAGTAAACTAGTTGATAATGCTCTTTTTAACATAGACTTATTTTCAAGATCGTTTATACCCTCCATAAGAGCTAATATCTCCGTAGCTTCTTGGCTATGATAGACATTATCGCGCTGACTTAGGTATACTGAACTTAGTTTCTTAGCTTGTAGGGCTTTTTGAATAACCTTTGCTTGCTTACCATTCTCTACCAAAATTGCGATATCACTTTCTACAACTTTTTTAGAATTTAATAGTCTGACAATCTCATTTGCTGTCCATGCTGATAAATTACTATCAATATCACTTTTGTTATCATCTTCAGCCACTTGATAATAGAAATAATTTATTGGCTTAAGGTTATCATCGAAGTCTTTTGCTTTCTCATTTGCCTTTAGCGATGCTTTGACAAGTTGATAGCCTATACCATCACTAAAGATATTAGCTCCAATTTGACCCTCTTCTTCTGACAAATAGTCTTGTTTATAAAAAAGTCTATTGTAAGCTTTTATCATCTCACTAGTTGAACGCCAGTTAGTATCCATGCTCCACTGATTGTCATTAGAGCAACTATCTTTAGCTTTTAGATATGTAAAGATATCTCCTCCTCTAAAACCATAGATTGCCTGCTTTGGATCGCCTATCATTAATAATAACAAGTTATCTATTCCCCTTTGGGACGAAGGGGAATCAGTCACAGACACCACACCCCGCCTATCGGCACCCCTCTCAAGAGGGGAATGGGGTAACTTATTATTACTCTGAGGGTAAATAGTATCGAGTATCTGATACTGCTCGGCATCGGTATCTTGAAACTCATCGATAAGAGCAACTGGATATTGATGTTGCAAAGTCTTGACTAAATCTGGTGACTTTTTGACACTATGACAAAGTTTAGTAATCAAATCATCAAAGTCTAAAACACCTTTTTGCTCTTTTGCTTTTATAAAATCTTGGCGGATTTGCAGGCAAGCTTGTTTGATAAATTGCGTGGCATTTGCTCTCTTTATTTCTTCCTGTAAGTCTCTTAATTCTTTTACGCCAATAAAAATCGGTTTTATTAGTTTTGCACTTATCTTTCTGCCATCTGTAATTATAGATATATCATCTGGGAATAGTGTTTGATTATCTAATTTCAACCATTCTAAAACTCTATGGTATTCATCAACTCTCTTGCCCTGTGGCTCGCCTTTTCCTAATTTAGATAAAAAGTCATCTACGATATCATGATTATTTAAAAATAATTCCAGCTGTTGCTTTTTAAGTATTTTAAATTCATCTAAGCTTATAGCTTGCTTTGTTAATAGTTCATAACTAGACCTAACAACGTTCCTTAGCTTATCCAAAAACATATCTGGAGTATGTAGCTTATATGCTTGCAAATATTCAAATTTGGTTTTGTTTTTATTGATATGTTTTCTAAAAAAATCCTCTACTACTTTTTGCAAAATATCTGAAGTATCGACCTCCATAGAGACATCCATCTCGATACCACTAGCAAAAGCTTGCTCACTTAGGACTTTTTTACAAAACCCATGAATAGTAAATATAGCTGCTTCATCAACTTCTAATAAGGCTCTTTTGATATGTTTATAGTCTTCATCGGATAAAACTTCTTTACAACTTTTATGATCTGCTAACACATCTCTAATCTTAGCTTCCACTCTACCGATAATCTCTTGGGTAGCATCTTTGGTAAAGGTCATTACAAGGATATCTTTGGGTAATAGCTTTTTTTCAAGTAATAACCTAATATACAAAGTAGTAATATTAAAAGTCTTACCAGTACCAGCACTAGCCTCGATAATATGGCGACCTTGTAAAGTTATTGTGTTTGCATCTAGATTAGTCATATTAACCAATTATAATTTTCAAAAAAGTCTTTGAGATATTTTAGCAAATTACTAATTTAAAAAATTATCTATCTTTGAAACTTTGGGATTTATAGGAGTTATTTGCTCATATATAAGTCAATTTTAATTTATGATGTAACTCAAAATACTATTTCTTGGCTAAATATCCACGTGTTAAAATAAACTTGTCTGGTTCGTTATATTATATGGAGATTATTTATGGCTGATAATTATGTTCGTGGAGGAACTATCTTAGCATCTATTCTAAAAGAAAAAGGTGTTGAAAATGTCTTTACTCTAGCTGGAGGATTCTGTAATGCTGGTCTAGAGGGCATGATGAAATATAATATAAGAACAATTAACTGTCCACACGAGCAGGTAGCTGGTTTTCTTGCCGATGGATATTGTCGTCTAACTCGTAAGCCTACTGTTTGCTTTGTAGGTCCTGAAGGCTTTGCAAATACTGTCGGAGCAATGATTGAGGCTTGGGGTGAAAGAACTCCAATAATATATATAACATCATCTAGTACACTACGAAGAAAAGGTGCTGGAGGATTCAAAGAGATAAATGATGTTGCAATCGCAGAACCTCTAACAAAATATAGCGTGATGGTAACAGATGGTCTAAGAATTAGAGAAGTTGTTGACAGAGCATGGACTATAGCAACTAATGGTTATCCAGGTGCTGTTCATATTAGTATTCCTGTTGATATTATGTTTGCGTCATTCCCAGAAGATGCTGGTAAAGATGAAAGACCAATCAAATGGCATAATAAAACAACTCATAGAGCATGGCCAGATCCTGAAAGATTAGCTAATATTTTAGAGATAATTCAAAATGCAAAAAAACCTGTGTTTGTAGTTGGACACGGTGTATGGTGGTCTCATGCTGAGAAAGCTCTAGAAGAAGTCAGCTCTGAGCTAAATATACCTGTATTTAATATGTCTGAGCACAAAAAAATATTACCACAAAATGCTAAAGCATATATAGGCTTTACAGATGAGCATCAAAATCCAGCCGCTGGTTATGCATTTAGTGAATGTGATGTAATTATTGCTCTAGGCTGTGTATTAGATAACACTTTGGAGTTTGGTAATCCTCCTCTATTTTCTAAATCAAGTCACCTAATCTGTGTAAATGGTTCTGATGAAGAAATCATCTTTAATAAAAATGCAGACTCCTCTTTATTAAGTGATCCTAACGCATTTTTATCTAACTTAATGAAATTAAAAACCGATAACAAGTGGACACTATCTTCACAATGGTTAGATTCTATTCAGCAACATCGTAAAGATTGGGCTAAGAAAGTTTTAGCTGAGTTTGAAAATGAAACAGGTAGAGAAGATGGTACAAATGAAAAAGTACATCCTTTAAGACTTTCTTTAGAAGTTCAAAAAGTCCTAGGAGAGAATGACTGGCTAGTTTATGATGGTGGTAATACTCACTTTTGGGCTGAAATTGGCGTCAATATAGCAGGTGCTTTTGGTCAGAAATTAGCAGGTATACTAAATGTTTCTAGCTATAGTATGCTTGGTGTTGGAGTTCCATTTGCTATAGCCGCTAAAGACACCCACAAAAATGCTCGCGTTGTTGTAATCAGTGGTGATGGTGCATTTATGGCTGGTGGAATGTCGATAGAAGTAGCATTTGAACAAAATATTCCTATAGTTGTTGTTATCGATAATAATATGGGACTAGATTGTATTTCTGAACAGCAAGAGCGCATGTTTCCTAACAAGGCTCATTTTGCAACTGATTTTAGAAATATTCCTTTTGACAAGATGATAGAGGGACTAGGTGGATATGCTGAAACTGTTGAAAAGTATCAAGATATCGTTCCTGCTTTAGAAAGAGCTTTTGCTAGTAATAAACCAGCATGTATAAATGTTTTGACAAAGGGTGTTATAACTCCTGTGATAGAAGATATGACTATGCGTAGAGATGATGCAAGTATTGAATAAGGATTTATTATGAACTTAATATCATGTCATATACTTGACTCTACTTTTGGTAAAAATGCTTCTGAAATAAGAGTAACTCTTAGATCTTTAAATGATAATGAGCAGATCTTTGTAACTAATGCTACTTCTGATGGAAGGATAAAAGAATCCTTTGAAAGCCAAGAGAATCAATTATTTGAACTAAATATAGCTTCTAATGATTTTTTAAAAGAATGCTCTAATATGGATTTTTCAATTATTCCGGATATTCCAATAAAATTTATGACAAAAAAACAAAACTCTCATTATCATTTTTCGGTTGTTTTTTCTCCAAGTAGTTATTCTGTAATCTCGGTTGTAAGTGATATATAAAAATTCGACTGTCTTTTACATATAGATTTTCCAACTATCTATAGTAAGTAAAAATGCTTACATCTAAAATTTTAAGGATCTATCAAACATTTACAATAATAAATCATAACTTTTTTGGATTGTAAAAAGTTAACATATCCCAAAAAATACTGTAGTATTATGCAATTCCTCGAGTAAGGGCTTATTAATCCTCATTATGAGACAATTCATTTTAGAACTATCTGATACTATCAAAGCAAATAAATATATTGTAATAATTACTGCTATATCTGTTTTCGCAAGTTATGCTTACTTTATATTTTCGTGGAACCTCACAATAGATACTGAACTTGCAACATACGATATAGGAAACAGTGATTTCTTATATCCGTTATATATACAATTTATAAAACTAGGTAGGCCAATACTAGGTTTTTTAACCTTCTTTTTAGGTGAACCGACTCCATATTTCAACTCTCTGCTTGCAATTATATTTTTATTTTTCTCATATTTAATCTGGATATTAATCATAACCAAATTAAACTCTGACAAGACACTAATTGTTATTTTTGGACTATTTTATCTAATATCACCCATCTATATTTTTCAATTTAGTTTCTTTAATCAAAGCATGATTGTAGGTTTAGGGTTTGTTTTCTCAGCTCTATCACTTTATTACCTAACCCTAAGTTACAAAAGCTCAAATAGATATAAATCGATTCTTATAAGCATTATATTTCTATATTTAGCGCTAGGTATATATCAGGCTTTTATAATTCTTTTTCTTGAAAGTGCTATTTTTACTCTGATAGTTAGTGGATTAAATACCAATATTAATACTAAGGCGATTCGCAATCATATTTCACTAGTTTTTGTGGTAACACTTATAGCTTTAATTGCATACTTTGTAACAACACATATCATATACTTATTTATCCCAAAATCTAACTATCTAAGCTTAGCTTTTGATGGTTGGTTAAATAATCAATCATTGTGGGACAGTATAGTTATACTAACTAATTATTTATATCAACTACTGACATCACAATTTACCATACTATACGGCTTGTGCTTTATTTTACTAATTAGCTTATTATTTAAAATAAAATTTTATAATTTCTTACTTGTATTAGCAGGCTTAATCATACCGATATTAATGCCGTTACTATTTTTATCTCCAATGCCTCTAAGAACCTTATTCGCAATTCCTTTTAGCATCGCATTAATGGCTGTGGTATGCTACAGAACCTTTCAATACAAAAAGTTGATCCTTATTGTAAGTATTTTTATTTCACTAATTAACTTCAATCAAATATCCAAGTTAACATATAGTGAAAATATGGCTCAAAAATACAATGAAAGAATTGTAACATCAATCTACCAAGATATTTATCATACTTATGGAAACCGTACTTACCATACTGCTATAGTATTTATAGCATCAAAAAATATTGAAAATAACTATTTTATAAAAGAAACTCTTAAACAACCGTTTCATATATCTAACGATTTAGATCTTTTTAGTAATATTTTCCCTGATCAATCATGGCAAGATAGTAATCTCAATCATAGAGCCTACTATTTCATGCACTGGTTAGGTTTATATTATCAACAGCCGACTCATAAGCAAATAGAACAGGCAAAATATTTAGCTACTAATATGCCAATCTACCCAGACAAAAGAGCTATTGAATTAAAGGACAATATTATAATAGTAAAATTAAGTAACTAATCAACTACGAGAAATTCTAATTTAAGCAACTATATTAGATTATATTCTAGGCTGATACCAGAGAATCAGTTATATCCGACTTTGGATATGGTAGCTGCTTAATATTTTTAACAAAAGCTTTGGCATGATCTTTATCTAAAGTATCTAGATTTATAGAAACAGAGTTAAGCGGATTATTATAAATATTTATATAAACAGTATCGTTTGTTAGATCTTTGATACTAGTAAATACTGTATGATCATAATATGTTTTACCATCTATGTTTTCAGCTACTACACCTTTAGGTATATCAGCATTATGCAAGATATGAGCTACTCTATTTAGAGTACTTTCATCTTTGATATTATCATTATTAGAATAGTAGCCTAATACTGCTGTTCTAATAAACCTAGATGGTGGAGAGTAATCACCAGGCATACCCAACAACCCATTGCCTTGACCTAATGCATCCATAATTTTATAAGTATGATTTGGCACTACATCATTCTCATTATAAAGTTTCATGCGAGATACAGTCTTATTTGACAAGTTCAGATAGTTTCTAATATTTACTAAATGCCAATCATAAGTAGGAGCATTTGTCATAACTTTCAGGTCTAATTCTAACTGATAGAAATGAACTTCACCTTTAACATACTCTACGACTATCGCGCTTCCACTTTTATCTGATATCAAAAAGTGAAGTTCTGGAACCACTCCATTTACATCTGTAGACTTATCATTCCAAACTTTGATGTTTTCTAAACCCTTCTTAGCTTCATCAATACTATTATATTGACTTAAAATATAGGTTGCTATTTCTAAAATTGAAGCGTAATTTTTATCATCTTTGTCAACTTGTTGATACTGAGTAAAACCAGGTAGATAATTAGCACTAAGACTAAGCCCTTGATTATTTTGTCCATCAAGTATCGCAAAGTTATCTTTATTTATCGCTAATCCTATTCCTAATACAGAATATTTAGATAAATATGTTTTTGCTGGTAAATTTAGATCTACAGGTGCAGTCAGTGTATGTGAAGTACCGGCTGGAATATATGTTAGACTCCAATCCCAAGTGAATCCCCACTCCATCGTTCTACCTGCGACAACATCTCCATCATTACCTTTGAGTGTTATCGCTGTACATGCCATTGCAGAACTTGCTAACACAGTTGAGAGCAACAGCACTGATTTCAAAAGTTTTTTCATTCTAAATTTCCTATACAAAAGCTAATACTTAACCAAACAATTTAATCACAATTTTATGAAAATTAAAACAGTATATATTCTAGATAATGAGAATCTTAATATTTAGTCAGTTCTTACTTTAAGAAGTCTACTAATAAATATAAAAAATAATGCTATAGCTGTACCACTGAACGTTTCTATCAAACGTAAACCAGTATTTAGAAAAGGTGAATAACTTGGCTGATACAACCCTAATGCAACAATTACCCCAGCATTTGCACTACTCATTTTGATAGCATTCTCAAGATGTAGAGTCGCTGTGATAAGAACACTAATTGCCACAGCTAAAATCATGACATAATAATGATAACCTAAAATAGATGTAAAAATAAATGCTGTGATACCACCTATTACAGAGCCTACAAGAATTTGAAAAGCTGCTGAGTAAGAGTCTCTAATACTTAATTGTAAAATTGTAGAAACTGTAATCAAACACCAGAAACCACCAATTACAGACTGACCTCGGTGCAACAACTCAGATAGATAAAAGCCAAACAAAAAACATATACAAGCAGCTATTGCAATTTCTAAACTTATATAAATATCTTTATATATTTTTTTTATTTCTGTAGTTCTATTTTCCATATAATCCTAGACCTTAAAACTATTGATCTCAAAATAGCTCTTTATTTCATAAAATTAAAGCTGTATAACATAATTCTATATAAATAATTATCTTAGAAGGAAATCTTTTGATATGTCTATGCAACAAAATCAACATCAAACAATATTTATATCTCACGGAGGTGGACCTCTTCCTTTACTAGGTGATAAAAACCATCAAGAACTCGTTAATGCTCTACAAACATTATCTCAAAAATTCAAAAAGCCTGAAGCGATAATTGTTATTAGTGCTCACTGGGAAGAGCCTATAGTAACAATTACAGCTAAACAAAATCCTTCCTTGATATATGATTACTATGGTTTCCCTGAAGAATCTTATAACATAAAATATCCAGCTTTCGGAAATCCTGAATTAGCAAATAAGTTATATAACATTTTTAATGACCTTGAAATACCAAGCAAGCTTGATTTTGATAGAGGTTTCGATCATGGCCTTTTTGTACCTCTTAAAACAATGTATCCAAATGCAGATATACCTTGTATTCAAATATCTTTAAATCAAAACTTAGATCCCTCTCAACATATAAGTATAGGTGAAGCGATTTCACAATTAAATCAACCTAATTTATTAATTATTGGATCAGGTTTTTCATTTCATAATATGAGAGCCTTTTTTAATACTTCTTTAGACAAAAATAATGAAATGAATAAATCTTTTGAAAAATGGTTAATCGATACCTGCTCAAATAGAAATTTGACAGAACAAGAAAGAACCAATAGATTGATTAACTGGGAGGATGCTCCAAATGCAAGATACTGTCATCCACGTGAAGAACATTTAATTCCCTTACATGTTTGCTATGGTGCAAATAAGACTGCTTGCAAAGAATATCAAACATTATCAATTTTGAATAAAGAGTCTAGTATTTATATATGGTAGAACGTAGAACTTATTTATATCTAATTTACAATACTCTCTCTATACTAGCTTAGACTCAATCTCTATTATTAATGATCTCAAAAAAGTCTCTATAAATTTCTTCACCATCAAAATCTTCTATCTTTGGATGCTCATTATAAAATAGCTTAAAATACTCATTTTTATCCAACGATCTAGGATTATTATCATCTGAAATGACTTTATCCCAAGCTTGTTGTTTTTGTTTATCTGACTTTTTATATCTCTTATCATAACTCTCTCCATCAGCAAGCAATGCTTCTGCTAAAAATAAATGTACTAAACTTGGCTTAGATACTATCTTTTCCGCATTTGATAGATATTTCTCTAATAACTCTTTTGCACCTAAATGACTTATAGCAAAAGTATTAGCATCTGCTTGATTTTTGTCTTTATCAAAATAGACATAAGTAGCAGTGATATCTTGTTGCTCTGATAATGCCACTAATAGTGCTGTCAAATATAATTCAAATCGATGCTTAATACCAAAAGTTGAAGTTGTATGTAGCATAACTTGATTATCTTTGATATGACAATTAGCCTCTAGCTCATATCCTAATATCTCTTGATGAAAATATTTAGACTCATAATTTGCTAAATTCGCCTTATCTAATAGCTTTTGAATATTCTCAACTTCTTTATTAATCTCATTTTCAGTAAGTACAGATTCTGGAAGCTTACCACTTAGCGTAGCTGTTTTTATGGTTAATTCTTTATCTTTATTATTCTCAAGAGTATTTAGTAAATCTTGTTTAAATTTATGCTTATCTAAACTATTTATATCAAATGGCTCACTGTCTTCTAGCTCTTCAAAGTCATCCTCTAAATATAGTTCTAAGCCATAATTTGTATAAGCTTTAATTGGGTCTTCAAAGATTTTGACAAGTTTTGAGATACTTAAGCTCTTTGGTAGATTGACACTATTACTTAATAACTTTGAATCATAAAATATCTTAGGCTCCGACTGTAACAACTTCAACCAAGCCTCATCATAACTTCTGTATTCATCAGCATAACATTTAGAACTAAAAGGATGTAATGGATATTCTTTGATATCAGCCTTTCCCCAGCCATAATTCAAACCCAAATAGCTAGTCAACTCTTTGAGTATTAGACTTGGTTGTTGCTCAACATTAGTCTTAACACTTCTACCAATATAGCTAAGATACAAATAATCTCGTGCAGATGTAATAGCCTCTAGAAATAAATATCTATCATCATCTCGCTTAGTTCTATCGCCTTTAACTCTTCCAAGTCTTGCCATCAAATCAAAACTAATCGCAGATTCTTGGCGTGGGAACTTACCATTATTTAAACCCAACATCGCTATCACTCTAAAAGGAACATTACGCATTGGTGTCATTGAGCAGAATGTTACTTTACCATTTAAGAAATGGTTATTAATAATTGGTTCAGATAACTGCGAAATCAGACAATATCTAATTGTATACAAATCAATCTCTTCTGCTAGCAATACATCTTTAGCTGTAGTGACTGTCTTTACGACTATATCTTTGATTTTCTTAGCGATATATTGCTCATCATTAGTTACATCAAAGACATCATCAAACATCTCCAAAAGATAGTCCTGCCATGCTTCTAAGCTTCTTGGTTTAAGTAACTCTTGAGAATATCTCTCAAGTAGCTCTAGCAACTCATACAAGCCACCAAGTTCAGCAATCTCACTACCTTCAATCACAGGTATAGTCATCAATTGATCTAGCTCTTGATAATTGATAGATATTCCCCTTTGGTACGAAGGGGTAGCAGTCGCAGACTGACGGGGTAGTTTTAAATCGACAATATGATTACTATCACTATAACTAAACCCAAACATCAGTCTCTTAAGCCCCCAACTCCATGAGAAGGTTTGACCATTATTACTATGATGAATACATGACTCTTTTAACCAATAGCGAATAGTTTCTAATTGCTCATCGCTAATTTTGAACTTTTGCTGAATTGCTGGAACCGATAAATAGTCTAGTATCTTATTAACTTCAAAGTTACTCTCTGGCAACTGCAAAAGCTCAATAAAGCTAGCAGCTAAAGGCTCTGAATCTAATAATGTCCTATCTGCTATCGAGCATGGTAACTTTTTATCTGTTGGATATCTTGAGAACACACTATCAATATACGGTGAATAATCTTCAATATTTGGACACATTACCAAAATATCTCGAGGCTTAATGCTAGGATCTGCTTTGATCATATCCAAAAGCTTATCATGTAAAACCTGCACTTCTCTAAGTGGACTATGACATGAGTTAATACTAATGCTTAAATCTTTTTGCTTAGCGTGGTTTTGACAATCTAGCTCCAATAGATTTCGCTGTAGGCTTACTAGCTGTGTTTGATTATTATCAGCAAGTTTCTCAAAATCTAACGAATTTTTATCAAACTTTTCAAAAACTTCTAATTCTTGCTTTTCTTGATTCTCTAAAAGCTGATTAAAAAACTCTTTACCTTGTTGACCTAGATTAGCCAAAAGAGGTTGAAGCTCATAGTCATCACTATCTAACCAAGCTGAGATTTTACTCTTATGTAAATCATACCAATACTCGCTACATGGATTAATATACAAAATATTAACATCAATATATTTAGCCAACTCAAATACAAAGCCAAGATTTTTGGGAGATATAGTATTAACCCCAAATATATAGATATCATTTGGTATATTTAGCTTTTCTAAGTTTTGTCGATTAAGCTTTTGGAGTGCTTCTGACTGGACTTTGTATGGTGTTTCAGCGACATCTTCAACAAGCCTGTGCCAAAGTAGCATTTGCCAATCTTCATCACTCTCTGGTTTAGCAGGATTTATATACTCGCCCTGCGCCCATTTTTGCAACCACTCACTTCGATATGATATATATTTTGAAAAAGTCTCGGCTATTTTAACGGATAGTTGATATTTCTTAAGATCACTATTTTGATAATATTCTTGGAGCTTAGGATTATTGATACTATCTAAACTTCTAAAAATTCTCCAAGCTAGAATATCTTTTGTGTATGCTTTTTTATATTCTTGTTTTGCTGTGAGCTCATAGCAGATATCAAGTATATAACCATTTATCATGTCATATTTAAGATTCATCGCAATATTGCGATATTGAGCTAATTGCATACTTAACCAATGTTGCATGCCACGACTACCAACTATTAGCTGTGTCGGTGTGAACAAATCTTTTTTTTCAACATCTAGAAGTTTAGATAAAACTTGAACTAGATATTCAAGCTTATTTGATGGATAGGTGTATAGCGCCATATTTAACTAACAAGAATATTTATATTAGTTATTTTAGCAAATTGAGTAGGCAAAAAATTATTATTTCGGTTTGAAAAACTAAAAAGAATCTGCTCGAGCTTTTTCCCAAGATCTTGCAAAACTAGCTGGCATATTACCATCTATCAAACTATTCTCAGGTATAAAATCATACAAATCAATATATGATTTAATCTCATTTACAGATACGCGCTTTTTGAGATTTTCTGGACCAATATCATTTGTAGAGGTTAACCCCATAGCTCCAACGATTTCTAAGCATGAATTAATTGTAGCCTTATGGAAGTTGTATACACGATACATCTTATCCTCTACTACTAGTGCTTTTGCAAGACGCTCATTTTGGGTTGCTACACCAACTGGACAAGTATTGTTATTACACTGGCGCGACTGAATACAACCTACAGCCATCATCATGGCTCTAGCAGAATTACAAGTATCTGCGCCCATAGCAAATAATCTAACCATATCAAAACCAGTAGCTACTTTACTACTTGCAACAATACGAATCTCATCGCGTAAGCCACAACCAACCAAAGCATTATGTACAAATATCAAGCTGTCCTCTAATGGCATACCTATATGATTAGAAAACTCTAAAGGTGCTGCACCAGTACCACCAGCTGCCCCATCTACAGTTATAAAATCAGGCTTAATACCTGTCTCAAGCATCGCCTTACATATAGCCAAAAATTCTACATGACTACCAATACAAAGCTTAAATCCTATTGGCTTACCATTTGATAAATCTCTTAATTGCTTTATAAAATGACAAAATTCAATTGGTGTTGAAAAAGCACTATGTGCTGGTGGTGATAAGACATCCTTACCCATAGATACTCCTCTGATTTCAGCAATTTCTGGAGTTATCTTAGCAGCGGGCAATACACCTCCATGAGATGGCTTAGCCCCTTGAGATAGCTTAATCTCGATCATCTTAACACTATCTAAATTTGCCTTTTCAGCAAACTTCTCAGCAGAAAAGTTACCATCTTCAGTGCGACAACCAAAATAAGCCGTACCAATCTGAAATACAATATCTCCACCTTGTAAATGATACTTGGTCAAGCCACCCTCACCAGTACAATGACAAAATCCACCCAACTTAGCACCTTTGTTCAGAGCCATAATTGCATTAGCTGATAATGCTCCAAAACTCATCGCTGATATATTCAGATGTGATGCCATATATGGTTGTTTACAATCAGAACCACCAAATTTAACCCGAGTTTCAACTTCATCCAAATGTTTTGGTACTAGCGAGTGCGTTACCCACTCATAACCGACTCTATCAATATCTTTCTCAGTACCAAATGCTACGGTGTCATTTAGACCTTTAGCACGGCGATAGATTGTCGATCTTGTCTCTCTACCAAATGGCTTTTCACTTTCATTATCCGCGATAAAATACTGCTGAATTTCAGGACGAATAAACTCAAGTATAAAACGCATATGCCCAACTATAGGGAAGTTTCTCAAGATTGCGTGTTTCGTTTGGGTAGTATCATATATTGCGACAACTACCAAAATAACTACAAACCCTATACTAACCCATATTGATGCGTGGAGTAATGAAAGAGATAATAGAACTATTATCACAAAAACAGCAAAGCCTATATACCATTTGCGGCGCTCACTTATATGCATAGATTTTGACCTTAAAATTTATTTAAAGAATTAACTCTAAAGCTAATTTAGCATGTATCTCATAAAGTTAAAATCTCTAAGTTTAGATAACACTAGTATTTACATTTAATTATCACAAGTATTTAGCTAATTTCATGATATCATCTGCTTAATAGTCATTTTATTTAGGACAAAACTATGAATAGAGATTTTTTTATAATACTATTTGCACTTTCTAATCTTATTGTAGCATCAGTATTGATTAGATATTCAGAAGTTGGTCCTATCGCAAGTTTTGGTTATAGACTCTTGCTACCTTGTATATTTTTATATTCATTTTTGGCAATCACCAAAGATGAAGAAAAACTATCAAAAAAATCACTCTATATCGCCGCGTTAACAGGATTTTTCTTAGCTTTAGATTTAGCTTTTTATAGTATCTCTCTGATTTATACATCAATAGCAGAAGCTAGTCTTCTAACTAACCTGTGCCCATTTATTACAACTTTCATAGCTATCATATTTCTCAAGGAGAAAGTCTCTCTTAAATACTATTTAGTTTTATTGGTAGCATTTATTGGCTTATTACTTCTTATGAGTCAGGCAGGTCTAAGCTCTCAACACCTTTTAGGTAATTGGCTAGCGATTATATCTGCAGTATTTTATGCTCTTTTCATTATCTTTTCTAAGAAACTTAGAGACTCTTGCTCAACTTTTAGAATGATGTTTATCGCCTCATTAAGTGGTTCAGTTGTATTATTTATATTAGCTTTTATTTTCAATGAACAGATAATTCCAACTACCGCTAGAGGTATTGCGATTTTATTAGCTATAGCTCTATTTGGACATTTACTTGGGAATATACTATATATTAGTCGTATTAAGCATATATCATTAGCTATGAGTTCTTTGGTTTTACTAATTGGTCCAGTATTTGCATTGTTATATGGCTATGTTCTATTTAGAGAAACATTCTCAATACAACAACTTGTGGGAATGTTTATAATTATACTATCTGTTTATTTAGGCAAAAAGGTACTAGAGAAACAAGTAATTAAGTAGACTTTAAGAGAAAGAAAACTCTCTTATAACTATATCTATGTTAGATACTTTTTTGATTGAATCGTGTAAATCTCTTGATGAATCATCAGGTCGAGTTTTAATCACAAAATTTAGATCACGAGACTTTTTGTATAATTTATTGATTATACTCTTATTATAGTTGTTTTCTAGAAGTGTAACTTGATGCCCAACTTTAGTTTCTAGAGCATGCCAACGCTCAACTATATATTTTCTTACTTCTGCTTTATATACTCTATTTACAACATGGTTCAAACTTACGTCTTGTATAGTATTTCTATTATCAGATGTATAGTGTTGCTTGATAACAGACAATAAATCTTTAATTTCCTGATTTTCTACTAGAATACTTTTTCTTATCATTTTTTAACTCCCTTATTTTATAAAAGTGCAGTTTTATCACACTTTTAATGGTAGCTAAATTTTGCTGTAAAGGGAAGTATTATTGCACTATTTTTCAAAAATTTATTGAATTGATAATTTGTCATCAATATACTTACATATAGAATATTCTATCTAGGATTAGAAATGTTTGATTATAAAACCGATCTAAAACCAGCCTTAAAAAGAATAGGCATGAAACAAGTCGAATTAGCCCAAAAACTTGGTAAAAGTGATCGCACTATCAAAGGTTGGGTTGCTGGTACTAATTGTCCCTCCTATGATGGACATATAGAGGTTATGAGGATACTAGGCTTAGAAGACAATTACCATCCTAATGATACATCTATACTAGCTATTGCTAATGTTCCGGTATTGAGTTATGTTCAGGCTGGTGAGTTTACCGAATCTCAAGAAAGTATAGATCCTATCGACCACTTACAAATTCCTCATTCTCTAGTACCCAAAAACGGTTTTTCACTGAGAGTACAGGGTGAAAGTATGCTCTATGATTCTTCAGAATCTCAACTGCTTAGTCCTAAATATGCTAAATATACTCTTTACGAAGGTGAGAATATTTTAGTTGACCCTAGCGAAATTAGTCCTCAAAATTTAGTTGATAAAATTGTAGTTGCTAGAAACTCCGATGGAGCCACAGTTAAACTACTATATAAAGATAATAACCGCTTATATTTGATGCCACTAAACTCAAAATTTCAAAATAATGATGAAATCAAATCACCAACTGATGCGGTAATAATCGGTAGAGTTGTTAATTCTTTTAATGTTAGAAGTTTTTGATAATTAGAAATATTGTCGATCAATTAAGATAATAATATACATCTAAGAACTAAAGACAACAACATTCAGCCAAATAACATTCCTGCCTGTTTTATCGTACGAGATAAAAAAATCTCTAATACTGAAGTCTAGGCTTTCAAATATCTTTCTTAGTGTTTGCTCATCATAATATGCAAAATACCTACCTGAATTATCAATCTCAGAATTATTACCCTGCTTAAAACATACATAAAAACATCCTTTTATACTTAGCATTTTTTTAATACTCTTAAAAACTTCGATTAGATTATCTTTTTCTAAATGCAATAAAGAAGCATTAGCCCAGATCAAATCGTATTTTTGATTAGTTTTATAACTAGTAATATCTGCAACCATATACTCAATGTTTGTATGATTGTTTATTCTTTTAGCTTCATTAATTATATTTCTTGAAAAATCTATAGCTATAACTTTTATACCTTTATTAGCAAAGTACAAAGCATCACGACCCGAGCCACAACCTATATCTAAAGCATTTTTAGCAGGAGCTATATACTTATCCAACCTCTTATATAAATCTGAAAAATCCACATTATTTGTATTTACTACATACTCTAATGCCTTTTCATCATAGTATTTTTTGGTGGTTACACTCATATTAAATCTTCCATTCATTAAAGCCTTGTCTAATAGCAGATTGGCATAATGAGCCTATCATAATTTTATAGCTATTAATAAAACTATCCTTAGCCAAGTTATTCAAAGAAACTATAGTATAATCTTCTATAACTTTAGTTTTGTTATTTGATTTGACCCAGTCATATAACTGATATTGCTGATTCGCTAATTTTTTTAAATATCTATCATCTATTAAAATCCTATCTGATTTTTGACTATTTAGGCTAGATTTAATTGGCGTTAAATTCCAAATCATATTATGAGCAACATAGTTCCATGGTACATAATGATCTAAATCAATACTTTGGTTTAAACTAGTTAGGATTGCACCATCATAGATATCGTAAATATTGAGATTATCTTTTATAAAATCATTCCAAATAGTTCTCTGCTTAGTTAGATTTTCTCTATTTTTATCAGCTACTGGATCAACCTTAAGCATTAGATTAGGAACATCAACATTATACTTAGCAAGATATTTAGCAAATTCTTGGGTTATATATGCTTTTAATAATAAGTAATTCTTTCTTAGATATTCTCTCCAATTAGGATTTAAAATCAAACTTTCATCATAGTGATCTATTTGATAAATTAGTATATCTGAATACTGGCTATTATTAGAGTCAAGAGAATCAATATAGTGTTTTTGCTTTTGACTATCATTACCCTTTATATCAAAGAAATTTGATTGAAATCTATATGGTACATATTTTAGAAAGTCTTTCTTTATAATTTCTCTAGACTCTTCACTATATATTTCTGTAAATTTAATTTTGTAATCTTTTGTTTTTGATTGAGCTTCTAATATATTTTTCTCAAATACGCTATCACTGTTACAACTTAGTCTAACTTTGTACTTAGTAACTAAGTTAGATGCATATATTCCAGAGTATGCCAAAATATCATATAATTTAATGTTATTTGATACAACACTATCATCATTTGCTAGCTCTAATAATGCTAATCCCCATAAGAACTTATAGGACTGTGTGGTTCTCTTAAATAACTGGAGAACTAGTTTACTGTAATCCATATTACATATATAAATTAACGAGATTATATGAAAATAATATCATACATTTAAAGTATATAGGCATTAGATATCATACAACTGTTTTTGTTTTCATATCCGGTAACGAATAGTTTAATAGTTACAAAAACACCCATCTAAACTGACTAAGATTTGTAATAGTGAAGAAATTAAAACTAATGATGGTGCCCGGGGCCGGACTCGAACCGGCACGGAGGTTAAGCTCCGAGGGATTTTAAGTCCCTTGTGTCTACCAATTTCACCACCCGGGCAGTTAGTGGAGGCTGAGGCCGGAATCGAACCGGCGTCCAAGGCTTTGCAGGCCTCTGCATAACCATTTTGCTACTCAGCCACACAAACCTAAGAGTATGGAGCGGGAAACGAGGCTCGAACTCGCGACCCCAACCTTGGCAAGGTTGTGCTCTACCACTGAGCTATTCCCGCTTTATAGGGTGATATATTACCTTATTTTCAAAAGTTGTCAATAGAGATATAGCTTTAATTTTCAAGAAATATTAATTTTTAGTTCTGATTAACATCAAAACTAATCTTGAAGAGATTTTGAATATTATTTATAAGTTTAACATCAGGGCTCTTACTTAAATCAACATTACCATTATTTTTGATAGGATTATTTCTTTTTAGAGTTTTAGCATCATTAGCTAACATATTTAATAGAGCCATCTCATTAACGGGCTTATTTGCCTTAGCATGGATACTTATATTCTTAGGATTCTGCAAAAACATTGCAAAAGATGATAATACCTGCTGTAAGAATTTATCTTGTTGCTGCACTGCAAAAAGCTGTAACAGTGCTCCATATGAGCCTAATATTTGCTGAGGAGTCGTATTCGGATCTTGATTTGCAAGCCTAGCTATTTTTTCAAGTAGACCATAGTTAGCAAATGTAACATTTACATTTTTTAGACATAGCTCATTATTACAATCGTATAAATCTTTTTGATCTTGCGCACCTACACCTAAGTATGGCAATAAGCTTAATTTGTCATTTACCATCGCTTCAGCACTACCTTTTAGACTTGCTAGTCCATCTGCTTGTATATCAAAATTAGTATTATATTTATTATTCTTAAATTGGCGATCTGAATTAATTTTTATATTAATATTATCAGTATCAAGTATTGAAAATACTTGTCTTATCGGTGATTTCTCAGGGAAAAAGTCCTTTTGGAAATTAAGTTGGATTTTTGAGTCAGCAGTATTTGACTTCACATATGCATTATCTAAAGCCTTACTTGTACCATCAATAATTTGATTAATAGTACTATCACTTAAGTCTACGCCATCAATCACGATATTATATTTACCATAATTATTAGCACCTAACTTTCCATCAAAGTTTAATGTTAACTCTCCAGATTTCTTACCTAATTCACCATTAAAATCTAATATTGGATCTTGCTTGTACTCTTTTCCTAAATATTTATCTGTTATTTCTTTTAAAACTTCTGAAAAGTTTGCATCGAAACTAAGATTTTGTATCTTCGAGTTCATACACTCTGTCATCAATGCTGCTAAGAAGTCCATATCAACACTAGTTCCAGACAAGTCTATGCCTTTAAATTTGGCATTTGTTTTTATAAATGTCTTTTTACCTATAGTTGAATTTAATACAAAATCAATCGTACTATTATTATAGTTATAGTTAATATCAAGGTTATATAACGCCTGACCTATACTGTTCATTAAAATAGCAAATATACCTTGGTTATTTGCAAGATCTTTTGGATCTGTATTTGAGCTAACTACATTACTATTAGCAACTGCCGTAGCTAAATTTGCTACACTTAAACCTTCGATTTTAATGTTAAAATTATTTTTAACCGTTTGTCCAGCCTTTAAGCCTGCAAATGTAGCTTTATTAATACTGATATTTGGATTTTTCGGATCATTACTTATTATCATAATATCAGTTGCTACTAGACTACCACTTTTATCCTGAGAAACACTACCTACTGTTATTTTTGTAGGATATGGAAATAGCGAATCTAAATTACTAATAAGCATCTCTTTGTTATCATACTTCTCTTGACTAGTTAACTTAGTAGCTTCAGTTGCTGTTGTTGCATATAAATTTGTTGTTGCAAAAGTAGCTAAACATAATGATGTCAATAATATTTTTTTCTGCAAACGCATTCGATATCCTCTTTTTTTTAAAAGTTTTTAATCTAATTTATAACCTAAAGTAAGCTGAAATCCACTCCAAAACTTACCACATACCTTAGGAATCAAATATAATGTTCATTCATTAGTTTTCAGCAGTCATCATGCTTAATTATATTCAATAAACTGCTATTTTTCTTACAACTAATAACAAAACTCTATATATTTACCCAAGTATTAATTATAATCTTTCTTTAGTATAACATTATGATATTAAACACTTAGCAAAGTTTAATAGATTTATTAAAAAAATTACACTTATGAAAGATCTATCAAGATTAGATATAACTAAAAAAACAACAAAAGAAAATCCCCAAGAACTACAAAAACCTACAGGCTCTAAAAAGAAAAAAATAGTAATTGCAGCCGTAGTATGCCTATTGGTAATAGCTGTAGCATCTAAACTTGTAAATAAACATCTAAAAAAAGTTAAAGCTGAAGAAGAAAAAGCAAAAGCTGAGCTACAAGTGGATCAAAGTAATAATTCAGCAGAAACTCAAGATAATAAAGATGATAGTACCCAAACCGATGCGACAAATAGTGATCAAAAACCAGACTTCTCTGAAAATGGTAGTGGCGGAAAAATGGTATTTACATTCTACAACAGTCTTAAGCATGATAGTGTAGAAGTTGATGTTCAACCTGATGCACAAAGAGCGCAGTATAAATATACATACATATATCAGATAGCTTCATTTAGAAATATGGATGAAGCCTCTTGGTATGTCAAAAAAATGAAAGAAGATGGTCTTAACCCACAGTTCCAGCGCGTAGGTAACTGGATTAGAATGTATATTGGACCTTATGATAGCAAGCGCGCTATGGCTCCGGATATAATCAAACTTCAGAGAATTGGATTAAACGGTGGTTTCCCACGTGAAATTAGTCGTACAAAAATAGAACCTACAGATACTAAAAAAGATTCAAAAAATGAATCGACAAACGATCCGAAAGACTCAACCAACGATAAAAATCCTAAAAATTAAACCACTTTAAAAGTTATTCTTTAACTCTCTAAGCTTAACAAACATTTCTCTACCCAATCGATATTCAGGTAACGCCTGTAATAAAGACTTATCACTTATAGATCTGATAAAAATATTAAGCTTACTCTCCTCTGCTAAATTCACAACCGGCTTATGTTCAGCTGCAAGCTCTGCAACTTGATTTCTATAATAATTAAAAGATTCATCATTAGGCAGTATACTAAGTGCAAAATCAAGATTACTTTGCCAATAGTCATGAGCTGGATATGGTTTTATGTCTCCATCTAAACTAGAAATTTTGACTACTGAATCATACAGCTGATTTACATCAGCCGAAAGCGCATGTACACCACCAACACCAGCATTAAACAATGTATCTCCACAGAAAAGAGCCTTCTCTTTCTCAAACAAGAAACATACATGATCATCTATATGTCCAGGAGTATACATTACCTTACAGCTTGTAAAACCGAAATCTACAAAATCACCATCAGCAACATAAATATTTGGCTTTAAAAGCTCATTATCTGCATAAGCATACACCAAAGCATCAGGATAGATCTCAAGCAATTTCTTAACTCCAGCAATATGATCGCCATGCCTATGTGTAATAAGTATTGCCTCAAGCTTTAAAGTATTTTGTTTGATAAATTCATCAAATATATCTGCTTTAAGAGGATCTATGACAATAGCATAATTCTCATCATATAATAAATATTGATAATTTCTTAAGCTGTTATTCAAAAACCATCTTTTAACTTGCATCTAAATATACCTTTTAGTTATTTTGATAAACTAACTTTGTTGCTGAGATATCTACACCAGCCACATCACCATTTTTTATAAAAAACTTACACAATATATGATGATATCTTTCTAGTTGTGTAATAGTCAGTAATTCCTTAGTATGCCTTTCAATATAATCGTAAGCCATTTTGAAACTATAATTATCTGACTTAACTACAGCGAGTTCTAGTAACATAAGGATACTATTATAATCATGGTTAGTTCTAGTAAGAACTTTTTCAGATAATTTAGCGACCGGTATGCTAAACGCATTGACGTAAATTTTTAGCATTTCTGGCAAGATATTATTTGCAGTTAATTGCTTCTTAGCAAACTTCTCAGCCAACACCATTTCTTCAAAGTCAACAAGCTGCTCTAGATATACTCTACTTATTGTATTAGTTGTTTCTGCTTTATTATATATATCTGATAGTTTATCAACATCTTTTGCTTTTCTTAGTGCCAAGATAATTAATCTTTCACCCAAGTCCTGTTTTAGATAAACATCGTATTTTTCTAAAATTTTGAGAGCAAACACATCATCCTCATCAGCTAAAGCGATACTTGCAGACAAATTTGCAATATTAGGTAAAAATCTATAATCATTTTTCTCTAAAAGTACAGTGACTTTAGCACGTGCTTCTGAGAACTTCTGTACAAGATAAAGCTTATATACCTCAAAAAATTTATACACATTTGTATTATTATTAATCTGTTTAAGAGCTTTATCCAATTCTTTAATATCTTTGCTGTTCGCAATCATACAAATCTTCTTAAAAAGCACATACTCTTTAAGATGTCTTGGAGATATTTTAGAAATATTTGAAATACTTAGCTTACTAGTTAGTCTATTATTTTCCAAAACCATGTCAGCAAGCAAATCTGTAAATCTCTCCTGTTTATCAACCGTAAATAGACCAATAAACCAATTAAATAATAAATATGGAAGTTGAAAACTTAACTTAATTACCCTAAAGCCAAAAACTAATACGAATAATAGTATAAAAACTACAAATACAAAGGCAACTAAGTTTACTTTGATAGCTTTATCAGCCATCACTAACATAATATATCCATGGTTTTTAGTTGCCCATATACCAATCAAAGTAGCTAGAACAACAACTATTATAAGCTTGAAAATTCTTATCATTTATCACTTCCTTGTATACTTATATTAGTTTTAGCCAAGTTCGATTCTTTTACTAAAAGTTTATTTTGCTGCTCAGATAACTGATTAATCACCTTATCTAAACTACTATTTATATCATCAAGATTTTGCGATCTAATATTTTCTATACTGGTCTTCAACTCTTTTGCATTGCTATCTTGCACAAAGTATCGATCGACAATATTGATCAGGTTATCTTTAGCTTGATCAATGCTATCTTGATCATTACTATACATAGCACTCTGTAGCTGTATCAATGAGTTATACAAATTACTTGCAACAGCTTGTTTAGCTTGATTAGTTGCAACAAGAGTCTGATTCTCTGGTATGTTTTGTATTTCAACTACAGAATTTAAAATTTTCATATAATTATTTTGAGAGGATGTGTTAGCCTCCATAGAAGCATTCTCAGGAGTGATATATCTAAGCTTACCAAACTGCTGTTGAATAGAAGCAAACTGCTTAATGACATCACTTCTTGAAAGAGACTTTCTTATCGAATCTTTTACTTTCTGACGCTCACTAACACTTATATTTGCAACCCCACTAGCCTCTATTTTATCAAATGCACTATCAACCAGTTCATTAGCCTTTTGTGCATTACCATCAAAAATTGCCACATCTTTAGCTAATACTAAGTAGTTAATAGCCGACTGAATATTAACTATACTCATCTGCAGATACAAATCCTTAGTTGGAACTGCTACTTGATTACCTAATGTTGTAATCTGAGACTGTGTAGCTTTAAGGCTCTCTGTCAAAAAATCATTTTGAGCACCTAAATCTTTTATTGTCTCTTTTTGTTCAGCCTGTATTGATTTAAGTGATTCAAGTTGGTTTTGTAAGATAGTTAAAGCTTGATCATTAGCACCAAGTTTATTATCACCTCTTTCAAAATCAATAACAGAATAACTAGCCAAACCAAGAGCTACTAAAGATACAACAATGCTTGCTTTAGAAAAGATATTAAATGACGTTTTGTTCTTATCTAAATTTGACTCCTGAGCAACATTATCATTAGTGTTATTGGTTTGCTCTTGCTGAATATTTTTTTCCTGTGACATTCTTAGCCTCAATATGTTCTCGTATTTTTTGATAGATACAGTTATTATCTAATTTCTCAAGCTTCAAAGTATTTTCGAAGCCTTGTTCATTAACAAATTTTAGCATTTTTGGGCTTGTTATGGTAACAATTGCAGCTCTTGGAGCTACTATTTCGCCAAAAATCCTATTCAAAGACTTAAAAATATCGATACTTGTGGTAACAATAACATCAGGATTTATACCATCATCAATAAATTTTAAATACGCTTGGCTAAGCGCAGCAACACTCTCAAAAACTCTCTGATAAGTTTCAAATTTATCGCACTTTGTTAGTTGCGATATTTCTTTGACAAGCAATTCATTTCCAGAAACCCCAGAGATAACTGCAAAACTATCATCAGAAACATCTTCTTCCAAGATTAGCTTCAAAAGCTCTTGTGAACCATGATCATGTGGATATATAGCATCTAAACCATATTTTTTTAGAGTTTTTGCGGTGCTTTGACCTACACTGTAGAGTTTTTTATCATGAAACAATTCAGGATTATATTGAGTAAATAAACTTTCAACAGCATATTTACTAGTAAATATATAACTTGTATAACCCAGTACTGAACTTGCTATTCTAATGTAATCTATATTAATACATGGTAAACTCGTAGCTGTATACCCTTTAGATCTTAGTAATTGTGAAAGCTTATCAGCATCATCCTTAGGGCGACAAACTAATATTTTCATTTACTGGTTTTCTTGTGCAGTTGCATAGATATAATCTAGCATTGACTTTAGACCATTAGCTCTTGTAGAGCTCAAATTATTGCCAAAACCAATTTCCTTAATAAAAGCAGTATCTGAATTAAGTATATCTGCTGGAGTTGCTTCACTATATACTCTTAATAGCATTCCAATCAACCCTGAAACAATCAATGCATCACTAGTAGCTATAAAATGTAACTTACCATCTTTTATACTGCTGTCGAACCAGACTTGGGATTGACAGCCTTTAACCAAATTCTCCTCAGTTTTTTTATTTTGAGGAAACTCTGGTAATTGCTTACCCAACGATATGACATAATCATACTTATCTTCCCAATCTTCAAAGAAAGATAATTCTTCAACTAATTCTTGCTGTCTTTGTATAACTTGATTTTCCATACTAACTATTACTATTTTAAATATATGATGTTTTGAAACTTATGATATGTTATCACACACACAAATTCATATAAACGTGATAAAACATCATATTTTCCTAAAAAAACTAAAAATAATGTTGACAGCATCGCAAAACAGCAATATAATACCTCACAAGTTCCCCGATAGCTCAGTCGGTAGAGCAGTTGACTGTTAATCAATTGGTCGGCGGTTCAAGTCCGTCTCGGGGAGCCAATAAATTCAAGAAAAATTTTCCACTATACTAAAAAGTTTTTTACTTAGGGCTATTTGGTAGTTTGTATTTTTCTCCTCCTTTCTTATCTCTAAATTTATGAATTCTGAATAGCCCTAAGTGTGCTTATCATCATAATATTAATTTTACTTATAATATAATTTAGAAATTTCGATTTCACTTATAGTTAAATTTTGACTATACTCGTTAACATCAGTATTTATAAAGTTTGACAATATGATATTTTTAATCTTTCTAACAACATTTCTTAGCTTAATATTTGCAATAACAAATAAGCATAAGTTGGCTATCACCCTTTTCCTTGTGTCTTTGGGATTATTACTAGTAGTATTTATTCCTCATACAATTCGATACATAAATATTCAACTTTAAGGGGCTAGCTATGAAAGATAATATTTTAGATTTATTCGACTCTATAGCTATTATTGGTATAAGTATTGTATTAGCAATGGCTTTTTATTATCAACTTTATTTCCAAGAGCTACCGTGTGCCTTATGTGTGTTCCAAAGAATGTCACTGAGCTTATTAACTTTTGGATTACTACTAAACTTGTCGCATGGTAATAAATACAAGAACTATTTGTTCGTAACATTAGTAGCTATTTTAAATGCTGCAATGGCGATGACACAAATACTTTTACATATTGTTCCAGGTACTGGAAATTATGGAGATGCAGTATTTTCATTACATATGTATACTTGGAATTTTATTGTAAGTATTATTTTCATAATATATGCAACTATTTGCGGATTCTTTACTCCAAATGAAGACAAAAAGAAAAATTTAAGTTCATTCACAAAGATAGCGATATTTTTGATACTAGCTTTAACACTTGCCAATACAATAAATGTATTTGTTGAATGTGGACCACATCTTTGCCCATCTGATCCAGATAGTTATTGGTTATTAAATCTATAAAAAATAATTGACATAAAATTTATTCAGTATAGAATATACACTCCTAAGCAAAATCATATCCAGCAAGTAACAAAGTTACGCTTTTGGGTTTGATCGAGTCTTAATATATAAAGATTACTCTAGGTGATACTCCTTAGTTTTTTCATATCTCCTTAACTTCCTTCATCTAGAGTCAATTTTTATATTTTATAATTATTTTTTTGCTATAATTTAGCTCATATTTTTATTTTGAAATTTAGATAATCATGAAAGCTACACAAACCCTTATTGCTACTACAAAAGAGCTTCCTAAAGAGGCCGTACTTACTAGCCATCAATACATGCTAAAAGCTGGTTTGATAAAAAAACTTGCTTCAGGAATCTATACATGGATGCCTATAGGATTAAAAGTTCTACAGAAAATCCAGAATATAGTTCGTGAAGAGATGAATAAAGCTGGAGCAAGTGAGTTACTACTGCCAAGCGTACTACCTTCAGAGCTTTTACAAGAAACTCATCGCTGGGATAAATTTGGTCCTGAACTTCTGAAGCTAAAAGATAGGCATGAAAGAGATTTTTGCTATGGCCCAACCCATGAAGAACCTATTGTAGACATGGCTCGTGACACTATCAAGAGTTACAAACAATTACCTCTAAATCTTTATCAAATTCAAACAAAATTTAGGGATGAAATCCGCCCTCGTTTTGGTGTGATGCGTGCCCGTGAATTTATCATGAAAGATGCTTACTCATTCCATGAGAATAGCCAATGTTTACATAACACCTACAATAAGATGCATGAAACTTATTGTAATATCCTTGATAAAATTGGCTTAGTATATCGTCCTGTCCGCGCTGACACTGGAGCAATCGGTGGTGATAATAGTCATGAGTTTCAAGTATTAGCTAATGCTGGTGAAGATATTATATGCTATAGCAATAGCTCTGATTATGCTGCAAATATTGAGTTAGCAACATATGCAAAACCAGATTTAAGCACAAGAGCAATTTCTGAGAATACTATAACAAAAATTCATACTCCAAATATTAAGACTATCGAAAAACTTTGTAGCGAACTTGATTTTGATATCAAAAAAACTATTAAAACTATGGTTATAAAAGATGCTAAAGGTAACTTCCTCGCTTTAGTTATCCGAGGAGATCATGAACTTAACGAGACAAAAATCAATAAGCTCGAACAAATTGTAGCACCATACACTCTTGCAACCAAAGATGAAATTTTCTCTATTTTTAATGCTAATCCAGGTTCATTAGGGATAGTTAACTGTCCTGTACAAATTATAGCTGATTATAGTGCAATGATGATTGAAGATATCTGTTGTGGCGCAAATGAAGATGACTATCATTTTACAAATGTGAATTGGGATAGAGATATCACTAGTTATCAAATTGCCGATATTAGAAACGTAGTTACAGGAGATATATCTCCAGATAATAATGGAACTCTAGAGCTCACAAATGGTATTGAGGTTGGACATATTTTTGAGCTTGAAGATGTTTATTCAAAACCAATGAATGCCAATATAATTGGTCAAGATGGCAAATCTAAACCTATGCTTATGGGTTGCTACGGTTTTGGAGTATCGCGTGTAATGGCTGCTGCAATTGAACAGTCTCATGATGAAAATGGAATCATTTGGCCAGAGGCTATCGCTCCATATCAAGTTGCAATATTGCCAATCAACTATAACAAATCTGAAAGTGTCAAACAAACAGCTGACAAACTCTATCAAGAGTTACTCGCAAAAGGAATAGATGTTATTTTAGATGATAGAGGCGCAAGACCTGGTGTGATGTTTGCAGATGCAGATCTTATCGGCTACTCTCATCATGTGGTTATTGGTGATAGACTTTTAGAGCAAGGTTTGATTGAGTATAAAAATCGTAAAACTCAAGAAAAACAAGAAATCACATTAGAGAAATTGTTCGACATTCTAGCCTAATTCTTTTCCATAAACCTTATCAAAACCATAAAACTTAGCATAAGCATCGTTATTATAAGCATTTTCATCAGATGTGATATCATCTATAAAAGTTATTTGACTAAATTCAGGAATCATCGGTAAGATAGGATCAGAGATCTCATTTTGCTGATAATATGTAACTAAAGTATCTCTATATCTTTCAAACTTATCTATTTCAAAATAAATACTTACAATTAATGCGAGTTGCATTACTAATAATACTAAAAACATACAACTTAAAGAATTTAATCGTAGCCTTAACTTCAGAATAAAACTAGTACTATGATTATAAAATTGCTGCATCATTATTATAAAGAATACTGCATCATAAATTAATAAAACTCTTTGATTCAAATCATAAGACTTAGCCACAGGTGTCAATACAAATATTGAAGACGCAATTGCCACCCCATATACAAAAGAAGCTCTCTTAGTGATATTTTTGTTTGTGAAAATAAGAACTAAGGATATCAATAACATCAACATAGGAATAAGTGTATCGCTAGGTTTTGTTACAATTTGTGTAACTAAGTTTATGAGCTGATTTAATACAGAAATATGCTCTCCTGCCGACATTGTGTTTAGTCTTACATAGTTACCAGGAGCTGCTATCAGAATTATACCTCCGACCGCACAAGCTATAAAAAAATATAATATATTCTTAGCTATTTCAGCTTGAGAAAGCTTTTGATTTAAAAAGTATGCCAAACACAAGATAATTGCGACACTAACAAATATCTCATTATATAAGCCAATAAAAAAACCTGTGAATAAACTAAACCATATGTTCTGCTTATTTTTCACTACTGATATGTAATAAAAGACAGTTAACAGTGTTATACCCCAAAAATACTGTACCGCCGCTGTTTTCCAGACAACATTAGCAATAAATCCTGTTTGATAAAAAAGGAAGATAAAAAAGAAAATATATATTAAAAAGTCTTTCGAAAATAGTTCAACTTTTGTTTTAAATCTTACTATTTTATATGAATATAGCACAAACAGATAAAAACATATCGAGTTAATTATATTGATCATAAATACTGATAAATGGATATATTTCTTACTCAAAAACAGATAAATTAATGCCTGCGCTGATATCCGCCCTGTCCAATGAATATAATTTGATGCAATACCACGAAGATATATGATAAAACCCTTATCAAGAGCATCAGTATAAGCTCTACCAAAATCATCAGCTCTTAAAGGCTGTAAATAGTTTATAACAAAGAAAAAAGCTATTATCAAAACAGCTATTATTACATTTGTACGTGAAATTTTCATCAATACTATAAATAATAAAACGTTATGAAGAAGTCTATATTATTTATCAAACTGAATAAAGCCTAAAACATCACGACTATAATGTGACAATCAGAGTCATCAATATAAAATATTTTCTTGATATAAAAACATCTACTGCTATACATAACTATACTATTTTTTCCTTAATAGCTTTAATAAAGCTTTGTAGTTAAATATAATTAGGTGTATTTTAACAGTCTTACCCTATGGAGATTTTATGACAGAGATATCATCATTACTTAATAAGTCTCTTAATTTCATCCAAAGAAACTTTATAATTCTAGGTGTTGTACTTTTTTTCACAATACTCGGTTATGGATACTTCATAACACACTGGGCTGTTGACTCTGACTCTGTAATGGCAACATTCCGTTCATACAACTCTGATTGGATAGCTCATGGCAGACCCATAGATGCATTATATAATTATTTAAGTCTTGAGCAAGTACTTCCTTTTTTTAATGACTTCATAGCAGTAAGTTTTATTTTTATCTCAGGTATTTTATGGCTTATAGTGATAGAAAATTGTCAAGTAAGACTATCTAAAACTCTATCTATAATATTTGCATGTATTTTTATTATTTGCCCAATGTACTCATTCTTCTTGAGATTCACTCTTCAAAATATATTTACAGAATTTTCAATGTTAGTATGTGTGCTATCTGCCTATCATTTTTCTTCTTTTCTAAATACAAAGAGATTTTTTAACCTTATATCTTCTATTATACTTTGCTCATTAGCTTTGATGAGTTATCAAACTTACGTCTCATACTTTATTACATCAGCTTTACTTATAGTTCTTATTAGAACGATAGCAAACCCTGATGAGAAGTTTAATGTTTTAGAATTAATATATGGCGGTTTTATTCTAATAGTAGCTCTATTCATATATAAAATAGTTTGCATTGCATCTTTTTTTATTACCCCTCAGTCAGATTATACTGAGCAATTTATTGGTTGGGGCAGTCAACCACTCACTTCAATCATTAGTGGCTGGAAAGTATACTTCCATTCATTATTGTCTATGAACTTTAACTTCTTTATTTTATTAACAGTATATTTTACACTACCTTTTCTAGTTATCATTAATATCTTAAAGAAAAGGATATCTGTTGCGTTACTTATTATAATATTTGTGCTATCGCCTTTCGCTCTAGTATTTGCACTAGGTAATGGAGTACCTTTAAGAACCTTACAAGCAGTGCCTTTGATGTTAGCAGGAGTTTGGCTAGTTTTTTATAACTCTTTTAGTAGCAAAGCTATAAAAACCATTATTACTACTGCCATCATTATAATTACACTTTTTAATGCTCAATATATCACTAGACTTTTCTACAGTGACGTAATGAGATTACAGTACGATAAAAACTTCGCAAACCGTATATACAACAACATACTTGATAAAACTGGAGATGCTATAGAAAGTAAACCTTTAGTTATAATCGGCAAGTATTACCATACACCGAAACCCTTTATCGTACATTTTGACTCGATTGGACCATCATTTTTTGATACAGACGCTGAGCAATCTGTGCGTCTACATAATTTTATGAGCTGGCTAGGTAATGACTATATTATGCCAAGCCAAACCGAAGTCAATGAGGCTTATAAAGTCTCTGATCACATGCCAACATATCCAAATACTGGCTACATAAAAGAAACTAAAGATTTAATAGTTTTAAAGTTAGCTGATAGGGTTGTAGTAAATCCTTTACCTATTGATCTTAACATTAAAAATCTTAATCAATTATCTTTATCGAAGATACAAAGTAATATTGAATTTATAAAGCAAGAAAATAATGGATTAAATATAAGCGGTTGGTCGTATATCAAAAACAAAGATGCTGCAAATACTAAAATATATATTCGTATAACAAATGACGATTCATCTAAAATATATCCAGTGAACATTAAACAAAGACCTGATATCTCGAGACTATATAACGATGCTTCAAACATACAAGACAGTGGCTGGAGTATTACCTTTACAAATAATCCTTTACAAAAAGATAGTCGCATTGATTTAATACTAGTCAATGGCTCAGAATATATCGAGACAAACATACCTAAAAAAATCCAACCAATTGCATTAAATTTAACTGAGTATAAAGAACTATCATATACTTCTCAAAGAAGCTATGTTGATACCTTATCTTATAATAACAACATATTGACAATAGCTGGCTGGGGATATATGAAACACAAAGATGCATTAAATACTAAAATATATATTAAATTACACAATGCAGATCATGATTATATATTTAAAGCTAATAGGACAAGCAAAAATAGTATTCAGGAATTATCAAGCGATACACTAAACGTCAAACAAAGTGGTTTCAGTCTTGTCAATAAGTATCCTTTATTAACTGGTAGGTATAGAATATTTTTAATATTAGTTAATCAAGATACTTATGTAATTGCTGACACAGGGCTGTCTATTAACAATGCGTAATCAAGAATGTAATAAAATTAGTATCTCACTTAATAACATTTTGAAATACATCTATACGATTAATTGATATTAAGATACCAATCATTTTATTAATAGAGAAGAAAACTGTATTATATGTAATAGCTAACTGTAAAAACTAAATACCTCATGAGTAATATTCAATATAGAAAGGATATAGATGGTCTTAGAGCATTTGCTGTATTATCAGTAGTTCTATTTCACCTTCAAATAAATTGGATTAAATCAGGGTTTCTTGGTGTAGATATATTTTTCGTAATTTCAGGCTATCTTATTACTTCAATAATTATTAAAAATATACATAGTAATTCATTTTCTATCAAAAGTTTTTATTTAAAAAGGATTAGAAGAATTTTACCAGCACTAATAGTTGTGTTATCCATCTCTACTTTTTTTGCCTGGTTAATATTATTACCTCAAGATTTACTAAATTATTCTGAGTCTTTTATAAGTTCTATTAGCTCTTTAGCAAATATCTATTACTTCATAAAACTTAATTTTGGCTATTTTGGAGCTAGCCCTCAGATTATACCTCTATTACACACATGGTCTCTTGGGATTGAAGAACAGTTTTATCTGATTTATCCATTGTTTTTACTAGCCTTATTTAAGTTAAATTTCACTCAAAAGAAACTATTAATTTTTTCTATTATTTGTTTAATTATTTCTTGTATATTTTTTCTATCTGGTGAACTAAACGTTGATATTATAGACTCTCCCAGATGGTATTATTCTCCAACACATAGAGCTTTTGAATTGCTATTTGGGTGTTGTTTAGCTATTTTTTTATCCACTCAAGGTGAAAGTAAAATAAAGTTAAATAATAAAATAGTACTTGAGGTTTTATCGATAATCTCTGTATTGTTGATGGTTATACCTATCTTCTTTATCGATGTGAGATTTCCTAGTCTATGGACTATTACAACATGTCTCGGAGCTACTATATTTATTTATTGTGGTAATAACCATACTCCAATAGCAAATAAGATATTCTCATTAAAACCTTTTGTAGCTATAGGTCTTATCTCATACTCTTTATATTTGTGGCATTGGCCTATAATAGCCTATATAAATTATCTTAGTATTGAAAAAACTACTCTAGTTTGTGTTGTAATATTTACTATTAGCATATTATTAGCAACATTGACGTATATATTTATTGAAAAACCATTTCGATATAGGATTATTTTTAGTTTTAAAAAAAGTATTTTTATACTATGGATTATACCTTTGGTCATATCGATAAGCTTTTATGCAGCATCTAAGCATCAAGGATTTGGTTTTAATAAGGAAGCAGTAAATTTAAATCTAAATTTTTATAGTAGTCAATCTTTAAATCTAGATCAGTGCAATACTGGTGAAAATTATAATCTAAATAAAATAAATAATAACTGCTTCTTTGGCACAATTAGTAAAGATCATACAGACATTTTAGTTCTAGGGGATTCTCATGCCATGGCATATGAGGGTATGATAAATGTTTGGTTAAAAAATTTAAAACTCAAAGGGTATATTTATACTAAGTCACTGACAGGCGATCCTAAACTCTATAAGTATATGATGTATAGTAATTCATTTGATAAGAATACTGAGTATTACATACATAAGTTAAAACCTAGAGCAATTATTCTAGCTGGATATTGGAATTACGATACATATCTCAAAACTGATGCTTTCAAACAAATTGACAGTTCAGTAGCTAATTTCATAAAGCAAGGCATAGTACCTATTATTATGTACGATGTATATGGAGGTCCAAAGTCAACATGCGGATTTACAAAATTAGATAAAATTCTTGGTAGAGAATGTTATAGCGTTATGGATGATAGAAATAATTTTATTAAAAAGCTAAAACATAAATACGGAGAAAAGCTCATTGTAATAGATCCTAATAAACTTATAGAAAAAAAGGATTCTAGAACCGAGCTTCTTACATCTATCGGTAGTACTCCTTTGTATACCGACAATACTCATCTGAATAACATCGGATCAACTCTATTGGGTAACCTTTATTTGGAGAAGTATGGTAACCCACTATCAATAATTAATACAAAGGCACATTCTTAATGAGCAATATAAAGTATAGAAAAGATATAGATGGATTAAGGGCTTTTGCGGTATTATCCGTAGTTCTATTCCATCTAAATATAAGTTGGATTAAATCTGGTTTTTTGGGAGTAGATATATTTTTTGTAATTTCTGGATATTTAATTACATCTATAATTCTTAGAGATCTACAAAACAATTGTTTTTCTATCAAAAACTTTTACCTAAGAAGAATTAGAAGAATTATACCTGCATTAATAGTTGTCCTAGTTTTTTCTACTTTTTTTGCATGGCTTATATTACTACCACAAGATTTAATAGACTATGCCGAATCACTTGTTAGTGCAATCGCATCCTTTTCTAATATATATTTCTTTGTAAAACTTGATTTTGGTTACTTCGGTCAAAACTCACAAATAATACCATTACTTCACACATGGTCATTAGGTGTAGAAGAACAGTTTTATATGATTTGGCCATTAATCTTAATACTACTATTTAAACTAAGATTTTCAACAAAAGTAAAACTTCTAGCCACTTCAATAATACTGTTAATTATATCTTGCTTAATTTTCCTTTCCGGCGAATTTAATTTATATATTCTAAGCTCTGACAGATGGTATTACTTTCCAACTCATAGAGCCTTTGAACTTTTATTTGGTTGCTGTTTAGCCATATATCTTAATAATTCAGCTACTTTAAATAATAACAAACTGACTCTTAATATCCTCTCTGTAATAGGTGCTCTAATGATGATAGTACCTATATTTTTTATTAATGTGAGTTTCCCAAGTATTTGGACTGTTATTGCATGTATTGGAGCGACTATTTATATATATTCTGGTGCAAATACTAATTTTACACCTATTATAAATAGAATACTTTCTCTAAAACCCTTTGTGGCAATAGGTCTTATCTCATATTCTTTATATTTATGGCATTGGCCTATTATTGCTTATGTTAACTATTTAAGTATCAATAAAACTGTCACTATATGTGTCATAATTTTTACTATTAGTTTAGCCCTTGCTACATTAACGTATTTATTTGTAGAAAAATCCTTTAGGCATAAATATAAGTTTAGTTTTAATAAAAGCTTTATACTACTATGGATAATACCTCTAATTTTGGCTTGCTGCTTTTTCATAGCTTCAACTAATAATAAATTTGGTTTTAATTCCTCAAACCTTATTGATCAAAATAAGCTAACCTATAACTACGGGTTTAATAAAATCGATCAGAGCAATTGTTTCCTTATGATTCAATCTGCTAGCTTTCAATCAAAGCAGCTTCCTAACATTAATGTCTGTTCAATCGGAAGCCCTAAAGCTAAAGATACAAATTTTCTGTTGGTAGGTGACTCTCATGCAAGATCTGAAATACCGATGATAACTACTTGGCTTGATAACATAAACCAAAAAGCTTACGTTGTAACCCAAAAATCTACACCCTTCTTACCAACTTTCAAAAATGTTGTTGAATATGTTTCTGTTACTGATAGAAACAAGGCCATTGCTAATTTGATAAAATCAAAAAAATATAAATATGTTATTCTTGCTGGTGAATGGTCAAATGCCCTCTACTCTAGTTCGGTTAATTCAATACAAGAATCCATCAAGTTAGTAATGGACAATGGTAGTATACCTGTACTTATTTTGGATACTCCAACACTTAATATTGATGTAACTAATCTTTGTCCATTAGAAAAGAATAAACTACCATTTATTTTTGGAGAAAATTCATGTAAGTTGAATATCGAGTTTGTCAAACAACAACAGTTGGTATTTTCTAATCTTGTTGAAAAACTCAAAAAGGAATTTCCAAAATTAGTAATTATTGATCCTAAAAAAGCGATCTGTGATGACAGTTACTGTAATATTGAAATAAATAGTATTCCAATCTATGCCGACTCAAATCATCTTAACTATATAGGCTCAGAACTATTAGGAAAAAAATATTTATCTATGTACGGTAACCCTCTTAAATTCACCACAAAGCATTAATATATCTCTATTATTTAGTATGTTTTTCGCACAAAATTCTACTTAAAATATATATTTATATTATATACTGTAAATACACTAATAATTTATAACAAAGACTATGATCAAAGCTAAACCTTATATAGATACATCTCCTTCTGTTTATGGCAGATTTGCTACATTAGCTGCAGAATATAAAGCTCTTAATTTCACTCAAGGAGCTCCTGCATTTGATACTCCTGAATGGTTGATTGATAGAGCACTGTTTCATATGCAGCACGCAAAAAATCAATACTCCCCAATTCCAGGCACTATTGTATTGCGTGATGCGATCGTCACAAAGACTAAAAAATGCTACAATGCAGAAATAAATATTGAAAATGTAGCTATCACTGCAGGAGCCCAAGAAGGTCTATTTACTCTAATATCTGCTTATATTGGACAAGGTGACGAAGTTATCATGTTTGATCCAGTTTTTGATACTTATGTTGGAGCTACAAAACTTAACCAAGGTAAATGCGTAAGACTAAAACTACTAGCTGATGGTAGAATTGATATCCCAGCTATTGCAAATGCAATCACAGATAGAACAAAACTTATCATCTTAAATTCGCCTCATAACCCTATGGGTACTGTGATATCAGAAGATGAATTTAAAGAAATTGCTAAAATTGTTAAAAATAAAAATCTTCTAGTAATTTCTGATGAGGTATACGAGCACATCTATGCTGGAGAGAGTTTTACAAGCGCTATTGAAATACTTGAGTTAAGAGATAAGCTCATTGTTCTTCAATCTCTAGGAAAAACTTATAATGTTACTGGATGGCGTCAAGGAGTAGTTATAGCTCCAACAGAGGTTATTAGAAATATCTTAGCTGTAAAACAGTTTGCAACTTTTTCAGCGGTACATCCCCTACAACTAGCTTTAGCAGAGGGAATTATTGAACACCCTGAGTATTACATTAATCTCAACAAACTATACAAAAAACAAAATCAACTTTTAAGAGATAACTTAAAAGGCACTAGATTCAAAGTTCTTGAATGGTATGGCTCTCCGTTTCAGATGCTAGACTACAGTGATATTAGCAACGAGTTTGATGAGGATTTCGCCTCTAATTTAATCAAAGAGCATGGCATTGGCTTAGTTCCAATATCATCATTATTTGAAAAACCACAAAATGGGCTACTAAGATTATGTTTTGCTAAAAAAGATGATGAGATAATCAAAGGTGCAAAGATTCTTGCAAAAATTTAGAATAAAATTTATCTATTAACCGTATTTAATATTACCTTCAATAATCTGAACTTCTGCAGATGATCTAATAGAGTTTCCATCTTTTCCATACTTGATAGCTACTTTCGTAAGCTTGTCTGATAATTTAACGATCTCTACACGAATAGTATCTCTAGGATCATTATCATTAACACCTTCTAAGATCGCTTTAACACCAGTATTGTCATTTATTTTCAAATCATACGGACCACCTGTAGTAGTATAAGTTTCACCAGCTTTTATTGATTCTAATGCTGCACTATAAACCTTATCAAAACTATATGGCATATTTACAATGTAATAACCCTCTACATATTTTATACCATTATTATTTTCGATGGTTGAACAACCGATAACAAAAGCAAATATAAATATAGATAATAGAGCATAATTTCTTAGTTTTATAATTTTCATAATTTCCTCATATATGTATCAAAATAAATTAGGATTATTATGTTATTGTGCTATTTATTTGTCAACAAATTATATTTTGTATATAGCATTTTAATTCTTAACGATTATGAAAAATATTGCTAAACTTTCAAAAGAGGCCTAAACACCAAAACAAGGATAGTATATGTCAAAGTTAAAAGTTAGTGTAATTCAATCAGATATTGTTTGGGATGATAAGCAAGCAAACTATAAAGCTATTGAAAATAAAATCACCAATATTGATAAACAGACAGATCTGGTAGTGCTATGTGAAATGTTCAATACTGGTTTTATAATGAATCCTACCAATGAGGCTAGTTCTGAAGAAGATATTATCAACTGGATGCACAATCAAGTAAAAGATAAAAATTATGCTATCGTTGGTAGCGCTGCAACTTTTACAGAAAATAAAATTGCCAATAGGCTTTATTTTGTAACTCCTGACAAGCAAGTTTACACTTACGATAAAAATCATCTATTTATACATGCTGGAGAAGATAAAAAATATACCAATGGAAATAAACGTCAAATCATTAACTATAAAGGATTTAATATACTTTTGACTATATGCTTTGACCTAAGATTCCCTGTATTTAATTGTAATAATAATGAATATGATGTATTACTAAATGTTGCTTGTTGGCCAGAGTCTCGCCGTGAACATTGGAAATCATTACTAAAAGCAAGAGCAATAGAAAATCAAGCTTATGTTATCGCTTGTAATAGAGTTGGTAATGACCCTAACTTTAGCTATTCTGGAGATAGTCTGATCATTGACTATAATGGGGATGTTTTAGCTCATGAGGAATATAAAGAAACTATACTAACAGCAACTTTAGATAAGAACAAACAACAAGAACATCGTAATAAGTTTAATTTTCTTGCATCACAAGATAACTTTACTCTTCACCTCTAATCGACTTAGCTAGATTTTGTAGAACAGCATTAACAAATTTATACCCTTCTTCTGTACCCATACTATAACAAATTTCAACATACTCTTTTATAATAATCTGATATGGGTTCTCTAGACATTCTATAAGCTCTGCTATAGCGACCTGCAATACAGCATAATCCACATAATTTATAGACTCGATACCATTTTTTGAATTATCTTGTATATAGTTATTTATAGTATCTTGGTTTTCTCTAACTGCATCCATTAATCTATAAAAAAGATCCCAGTCAGTATAGTGTCTCTCTGCATTATCTGCATAATATTGAGTTTTTAGTTCAGAAAATGTATGATCTGCAACCTTTTTTTGGTACAAAGCTTGCACAGTATATAAACGAGCATTATTTCTAGCTCTAGCAGTAGTTTTCATAATTATTGTATAGATAATATTTATTAGCGAATTTTATGATTTTGATTATACATTATTAGCAATGATATATATAGATCTCATAAACTATTAATACTTTTAAAATCATAAAGTTTTAGATACCATTATTATGATATCTGTAATAAAATATCCTCGACAAATTACTCCTCATAAACCATAGAGACTATTATGAAATTTAAAACTATATGTCTGATAGGAATAGTATTTATCCTTAACTCTTGTGTAAGTAATACTAACCCACAAGATGTTGGATTTGTAAAAACTCCTTATACTTCTGGTAATGTTTCTTTAACTCTTAAAAAAGGTGTAACAACCAAAGATGAAGTTATAAATGCTTTTGGCTCTCCTAATATAGTTACTCAGAATGCAAGCGGAGAATCTGTCTGGACATATCAGACAAATGCAACTGTAGAGAACAATGCTTCTAGAGATGGTTTCTTAACACTACTGATAACAGGTGAAAATACTCAAGAATCGGGATTCATGCAATCACAAAAAACTATGACTATTATTATCACATTCAAGGGTAATATTGTCTCTAACTATAAATCATTATCAACTAACTTCTAGATGAGGCTTTTATAATATGCGTAAGAAATTTAGTCTTTTAGTTTACTTAGTTATTTTAGCTTTATCTGGATGTATATCATCAGGACCACAACAACCAAATTTAACACCTCTGCAAATTCAACTTATGCAAACAAAAGTTTTTAATGTTGATTTACGAACAGCTTTTGATGCTACAGTTACTGTTATGCAAAATCTAGGTTATATCATTCAAGATGCTAACTTCAATACTGGCATTATTACCGCTAAAAGTACCGAAAATGCTAATGGCTGGGGACAATCTGAATATACTGAAGCTACAGCATTTATACAACCTTATAGGCAATCAACTAAAGACTCTAGTATACGAATTAACTTTGTAGTCTATCAATCAACTCCGGATCCTAATCAAGGAGCTGCTCCAATAAATACATCTTATGCAATCCTTAATCCTCAGGCCTACGAAAATGCTTTTGCAAAAATTCAACAGCAAATTTTTGTACAAACAGGTATTTCTCCAGTGTTAACCCAACCAGTTCAACAAATTTCTTAAATATTCTCTATTAAAACTCAAAACATCATACTGAGTTTATTACTGTAACCATTGATTTTATTAGAATACCAAGAATTAATTTAGGATGAGAGAATGTATTACTTTTCTTTTTAGACTATATTTTTCTTAAATAATTTAGTTTAATACTTCTCAAACTATCATAGATGAATAAATTATGAGTAAATGGTGGCAAGAAATTGATCTAAAAGATATGAGTAAAGAGCAATGGGAATCCATTTGCGATAGATGTGGTCTTTGCTGTTTAAATAAGCTTCAAGATGATGAAACTGATGAAGTATATTATACAAAAGTTAGCTGTAAGCTTTTAGATATTGGAAAATGCCAATGCAGTATGTATGAAAAAAGAAAGCAGATTGTACCTGACTGTATAAATCTAACATATAAACAGCTTAAAAATCATGCCCACAAATGGCTGCCTAATAGTTGTAGTTATAAGCTTTTACTACAAAATAAAGACCTGCCTGACTGGCATCATTTAAACACCGGCTCTACCGATGAAATGCACAAACAAAAAAAATCTGCTAAGCATTTTGCTATTTCTGAATATGAGTTAGATGTTGATGAATATTTAGAAGACTTTATCATAAAAATAGATAACTAATTTTTAGTTTCTGATATATAATTCCTTACTCTTTACTAATTGGGCATTTGTATGTCTGATTTTTTCGAAATTAATCCTTTTTATGAAAAAATAATTAATGATTATCTTAGCAATGGTTTCTGTATTATTGATAATTGGCTAACTAATGATGAAACAACTCAACTACGCAATGAACTTAATCTCCTTTATGATGCTGATTGCTTTAAAAAGTCAGCAATAGGTAATCGCTTAAATGAAAACTTGGAAAGATCGATACGTAATGACTTTATTTTTTGGCTAGATGAAACAAAACATGCCTCAGTCTTTTTTAAAAAGATAAATAGCTTTATTGAATATCTTAATAAAACATGTTTTGCTGGAATCGTAACAAAGGAATTTCACTATGCAGTTTATCCTCAAGGCTCATTCTATAAAAAACATATCGATACCTTTCAGAATGATGATCGCAGAACGATATCTATAGTTTGCTATCTTAATGAGATTTGGAATGAATCTTTTGGCGGAGAGTTAAAACTATATCTTAACAATCAAACATTACAAATATTCCCAACTAATGGGAAAATAGTTCTCTTTGATAGCAAAACTATTGAACACGAAGTATTATCTGTACTCACAGAAAACAAAAGACTCAGTATTACAGGTTGGCTAAAAACTAACTAGTCTTTCTTGATAAGAACAATATCTTAAAATCGCTTTTTGATTTATATTTTTAAATATTAGCCTAGTCAGATATAATGTAATAAATTTAAGAGCATTTAATATAATAATGAATAAGTCACTGAAACAACAAATATTTATAAGTTTTATTATTTTTCTGTACTTTTTATTTATAAATTGTTGTCAACCATTAGCGATGGATGACTTTTGGAGAGCTTTAAATGATACTTTAGTAAATGGTTCATTCTTCCATTTTTTAGCCCAAGATTATACAGGTTGGACAGGTAGAATGTCAGCACAAGCTTTAGTATATACTCTATTTTCAAAAAAATACTTAACTCTATCTTTGCTAACCATAAATATTATAAACTCAATATCTATGAGCTTATTTGTAATATTTATCTTCAAAATTGTGACTAGAAACAAGTATAGCTTAGCATCAAAAGATTTTATTATATATTCATTCTTTTTTGCTTTAATGTTCACTTGGACAGGATTTATAGGTCAAGTAATATGGAAAACTGCTGCTATACAATATCTTTGGGGATATGTCATTCTCACAATTCTCTACTATTATCTAATAATTCAGAATAAAAAATTCTGTTTAATGAGTTTAATTGTTGGTCTTTTCATAGGCTTATACAATGAACAGTTTGTCGGAGTATTGTTAGTATTTTGTTTAGCCTATTTTATTGAGAGAAAAATAAATAACAAAATAATAAATAAAGGAATTCTATTTTTCTTGACTGGTCTTTTGATTGGAGGAGTTATTTTAATAGCCGCTCCAGGAAACTACGTCAGAATGGATCAAATGTCAAGTGATCAAAATATTTCTATTTTTAGTCAACTTCTTTATTTTATTCATATATTTAGATACAACTTATGGCCTCATACAATGATTATTGTATGGTTGTTTATCTTATATTTTATTTTTGTCATTACTAATCAAAAAAACTCAAAAGTTAGCATCATCATATACTCTCTAACATTAATCATATCAATCTTTATAATGGCTCCTCTTGCCACTAGTTACGGCATACAGATTAGATTAATGCTAATATACTATATAATATTTTTTATAGCAGTGATGCAGCAATTTTATGACAATCAGAGCACAACTATAACTCTTATTTATAAATTTTTCAAAAAATCCTATATAGTCTTTCTAATAGGTTTAATAACTATAGTGGGAGTTATGGGAAATGCTTATTACTCACTTTATAAGTTCAATCAACATAGACAAGAGATTATTGCTGAGTCACATAGCAAAAAAATAGAGAATATTACTATACCAACATTCGAACTTCATGGAGAAACGGAACCTTATGGTATAACTTTTGAAGCGATAACATGTGATAGTAGTAATGATAATAACAAAGCTTTCGCAGCATTCTATGGCTTTAAGACAGTCAAAGCTGAAGATTGTTAATTAATAAAATAAATCACTGCTCCAAGCACAACCAACATAATAGCGAATAATGTTTGTAAGATTTTATCATTAAGTCTTTTTTTAAGTTTAGTAGCTATTAACATCGCAATTACACTACCAATTATAAACATACCAGCCACATACCAACTCATATGCTCTTCTTCGTAATGCGATATAAACCCAGATATTGATACAACAAATATTACTAATAAAGAAGTATTTATGGCTCTTTTAATCGGCATAGCTGTTATAAACACCAACGCAGGCACTATCAAAAATCCACCACCAACTCCAAAGAATCCAGTCAGAGTACCAACGATTGCACCGCTTACTAATAATGCGATAATACATTTCGGAGCGATACTCTCACATATTGATTTCTCAGCACCTGACATAACTTTTGCTTTTATCAAACTCCAAATACCTATTGTAATCATAAGTATAGAGAAGCTAACCATTAACACTTTGTCTGATAAGCCTTGAGATATGTAGCTACCAATTGGAGCAAAAATAACTCCTGTAGTAATCATTATAGCAGCTGCTAAATAATTAATATCATGTTGCTTATAGTTAACTACAAGACCAAAAATAGCTGTAAAGCCTACTACAAGTAGAGAAATAGGAACCGCGGTATGGAAATCCAAACCTACACCATAAGTGAGTAATGGAACAGCTAATATAGATCCACCACCACCAGTTAAGCCCAAAGCGATTCCACAAATAAATCCAAATATAATTAAAAACATATTACTCTTCTTCTATACCACATTTTAGGTTAGCTGGAACTGCGATATCTATATAGTTTGGTGGAGGTAATTTTAAATCATCCATGATCTTCGCGTACTCTTCTGGCGAGTTCACTTGTAGTCTTGGATTATTTCTCTTTTCCTCGGCAACACTACTACTAGTAACACCATTATAATCATGACCTGGATAAATAATTGTACTACCTGGTAAAGTCATAAGTTTAGTCATAATACTCTCATATGCAGCATAAGAATCACCATTTTGAAAATCAGTTCTACCCGAACCTCTAATCAGCAAAGTATCTCCAGTGAAAAGCATATTCTCTGTTATAAAACAGTAAGAGTCATCTGTATGGCCTGGTGTATATATTGCCTTAATCTGATAATTACCAAATGTTAGTATATCTCCATCAAATACTTTTTTAGTAGCACATTGAGCTGCACTCTCACCACCAAGTACTATATCACAACCTGTTTCTTTTCTTAAAATACCTGCTGCTGTTACATGATCTGCATGAACATGCGTATCTACAGCATAAATCAATTTAAGATCAAGTTCTCTCAATAGTTTTAAATACTGTTGAACATTAAATCTTACAGGATCTATTATTATAGTTTCCCTAGTTTGCTCACAACCTAAAATATAAGTATAGGTATAAGTATCTCTATCAATTAGTTGTCTAAAAATCATAGTTCCTCCTAGATATATTTATCTGTTCTAGTTAGTTTAAGTTATTGAAATACGACACTCGCCTGTAATACGCTCAATAGTGCCATAATAATTAGAAATCATAGCATAACCACCTGCAATATTATAAACATCATAGCCATGATGTTGTAACATTAGAGTTACATTATATGATCTTTGACCTGACTGACAATGTACATATACCGGCTTAGTTTTATCAAGCTCTGACAATCTATTTCTAATCTCTGACATTGGTATATTTTTAGCACCTGCTAGCATACCCTTAGATGTTTCACCAAATTCTCTAACATCAATAATTTGAGCATTCTCAGCTAAAAGCTTTTCAACATCAGTAAATAGAACCTGTTTAAAATCTCCATTTAAAAGATTATTAGCAACATAACCAGTATGGTTAACTACATCTTTACCTGTTGAGTATGGAGGAGCATAACATAACTCAAGATCTTGAAGATCTTCTACTGTCATACCCGCTTTGATAGCTGTTGCAAACACATCCGCCCTCTTATCAACTATACCTTTACCAATTGTCTGAGCACCTAGAAGTTTACCTGTGTTACTCTCAAATAATATTTTTGTAAATACATTTTGAGCATTAGGCATGATACTTACTCTATCAAATGGTGCTGTATATGCTACCTGATAATCGATATCTAAATTATGAAACTTAATCCAAGCTTCGTTTAAGCCTGTTGCTGCGCCAGTATAGTTAAATATCTGAATGATTGATGAAGCAATATAACCTTTGTTTACAATTTTTCTACCATTTATATGATCTGCAATTAAGCGACCTTGCTTATTAGCTGGTCCTGCTAACGGCAAATTAAAATCTTGACCAGTAAGAGCATTTTTAACCAATATAGCATCACCTGCTGCATAAATATCTTTATCTGATGTTTGATAATTCTCATTAACCAGTATATGACCACTTTTAGCTAGATCAATGCCTACATTTTTTAGAAATGCAGTATCTGGTGCCACACCAATAGCTAAAACCACTAAATCTGACTTAACTTCTTTACCTGATTCAAGCAAAACCTTATCAAATTCAAAACCAACTACTTTCTCAGATAGCATCAAGTTTATATCATGATCTAATAACTCTTTTTCTAGATACTTAACCATTTCATAATCAAATGGACGCATAATTTGGTTAGCCATCTCAACTATAGTTACATTAAAGCCTCTTTCTTTAAGATTTTCTGCAACCTCAATACCAATGAAGCCTGCTCCTATAACTGTCACGTCTTTAACAGATTTTTCACTATCAAAAACAGCTTTATGGATTTTTTTGACATCGACAACATTTCTTAATATGAAGTGATTGATTGTCTCAAGACCTTTAAAAGGAGGAACTATCGGCTTAGCACCTACAGCTAACACTAGCTTATCATAGCTTTCAGTATACTCTTCTCCAGTTATGTGGTTTATAACAGTTACAGTTTTATTTGATTTATCAACACTAACGACTTCCGAATTTGTACGAGCCTCAATATTATATCTTGTATCAAACTTTTCAGGCGTCATTAAGATTAATTTTTCAGCTGGTTCGATATACCCACCTAAATGATAAGGTAAACCACAGTTAGAAAATGATACGTGCGGTCCTTTTTCAAACATTACTATCTCTGCTTTATCATCAAGCCTTCTTAGTCTTGCAGCTGCTGATGCACCTGCAGCAACACCACCAACTATGAGATATTTTTTAGCCATTATAAGCTCCTTTAGAAATATTATATAAAGTGTTATTTTCTTTTATTATATGGTAAAAATTCTAACATTATTGCTAAACCACATGTGCCTGTTAAGCCAGCGAATAAAAGTCCTGCACCAAAGAACCCACTCAAAATCGCAAAATATTGCGATACTGTAAACGAAAGCACTACACCCAACAATACCATAAAACCAACTATTATCTGTACTTGACGCATTATTGGCAGAGGTTCTTTAACATTTTTTTTTGTAGGTTGCTTGTGCTGTTTCCAAGCATTCAAACCACCTTCTAACAAATATACTGCTTTCGCGTTTAGATCTTTTACTTTAGTAGCTGCTTGATTTGTTCTGTTACCAGACTGACAGTGAAGAACCACAATTTCATCAGGCTGAATATCTGCATCATATATTTCATCAACAGAAATATTCTCAGCACAATCAATACACTCTCTATTATGCTCACCAGTTGTTCTGATATCTATTAATTTTACTTTTTCTTTCTTTTGTAATTCTAAAAAATCTTTAACTGAAATATTTTTTACTTTACTCATGCTTGCTCTCCCTTATGTTAAGCTTTCCTAATTTAGTTAATCCTAATATATTGTTTAAATTTTTTACTTTTTTTCTTCGCCGCAGTATATGCCATATAATGCTTCTAATATTTTGATTACTGAAGAATCTTTAATACTATAATAAACATTTTGCGATTCCTTTCTACACTTAACTAATCCTTTATTTCTAAGAACAGATAAGTGCTGAGAAAAAGCTGACTGACTTAGATCAGAATACTCTGCAAGTTCTCCAACAGTCATTTCTTTCCTTAATAACAAACAAAGTATCAACAACCTAGATTCATGAGATATCGCTTTTAACAAAGATGATGCTTTATTAGCGTTATCTTTCATTTGTATTAAATCCATAATTATTATTAACATTTGTAGTTTCTAATTCACAATATTAGCAAAATCTAATTTAGAAATCAATAATATAATTGGATATATAGAAAATAGTTAATTTGATTTTAACAAAAATTCTAAATAATTATTTTGCTAACCTATATTAGTAAACTTTATTACCATAAATATATGTAGCATCAATTAAACGATCATCTCCTAAAGAAATAATTGAAAATAGATAATCTTGAAGATTTTGTACTGTTTCAAGTCTATATTTAAGTAGAGAATTATTATCAGTACTTATCACGATAAAATCAGCTTCTTTACCTTTTTCTAGGCTGCCAATTTTATCGTCTAAGCCTAGAGCTTTTGCACTGCCTAGAGTAGAAGAGAACAAGCGTACCAGAGTTTCAAGTTTGTAGGAATTTAGTAATGCAGCCTTATAAGCATCATCCATTACACGAAGCATACTTAGAGTATTACCTGCTGCCCAGTCAGTAGCTAAAGTTAGCTTGATATCTTTTTCAATAGCCGTTTTATAGTCAAAATGACCACTGCCAAGGAAGTTATTACTAGTTGGACAACTTGCTATAACACCACCTTGATCTTTCATTCTATTCCATTCACTATCTGATAAGTGAATACAATGTCCTAAGATAGTTTTATCCGTAATTAATGAGTAACTTTCATAAACATTTAGATAATCAGTAGCATTTGGATACATTGCTAAAGTATCTTTGATTTCATTTAAATTTTCGCTTAAATGTGTTTGTACATAAACATCTTCATGCGATTGCATGAACTCTTTGCATAAGTTAAGAGTTTCATCATCACAACTAAGAGCAAATCTTGGGGTAAGAGCATAACTAGCACGTCCTCTATTATGCCACTTATTACAAAGCTTCTCGGAGATTTTCATATTGGTTTGAGCATCGGTAATTATTTCTTTATTACCTTGAGTCATAATAGTATTTCCAAGCACTACTCTCATATTATATTTTTGAGCTATTTCAAAAACTATGTCCGTACCGTCATAAGCACTTGGAGCGTATCCACATATAGTTGTAGTTCCATTCTTGAATAATTCTTTAAATAAAAGATCAAACTCTTTATATGCTAAAGAACTACTATTAAAACTAGCTTCACTTGGGAAAATATAATTATCTAACCACTCTAAAAGCTTTTCACCATAAGCGCCTACAGCTTTTGTTTGAGTTGTATGCATATGTGTATCGATAAATCCTGACATAATCAACTTACCAGAATAATCTACCAGCCTATCATTTTCACCCACGTTGATCTTATAAAAATCGTTAACCTCGGTTATCAAACCATTTTCGACAACTACAGCTCCATCTCTCAGAAAGGTATAGTCTTTTGAGTAAGAAAATAAATTGTCAACCTTATAACCTAATAATGACTGAAGCGTTGCATTTTTATTAAATGTAAAGATACTTGCACGATATATTGTTTTCACAATTATTATCCTCTTATTGATTTAGTATTATCTACCTAAAATAGAGAAGACTTGAAGTTAGATCATGAAAAATATAATATCGTTTTACTAAAAAACTTTCCTAAACTCTTCGGCATAATAGACCTTCTGATCTTTTAACTGATCCAGTTTATTCGACAAATCTAGCACCATAAAAACATCTTCTGGCACATCATACTCACATTTTATTTTGTATTCTATGGTCGCTTTAAAGCCAAACTTCGGATAATAACTAGGATGCCCTAAAACAAATATTGCATCAATCTTATTTTTCTTAGCTTCTTTTATCATCATTTCAATAAGCTTAGTGCCTATTCCTTTATGTTGATATTTGGGTGCTACAGACATCGGAGCTAATCCATATATTTTAAGCTCATTAGTTTCTTCAGCTGTCATTTTTGAGAGAATTACTTGACCTATTATGTTGCCTTTATCTGTCTCGGCAACCAAAGATATTAAACTTTGATGATCTGTATGTAATAGTCTAACCAATTTCTCCTCGTCACTGGTATCAAATGCTTCAGATATTAGCTCATATATCTGTTCTTGATCCTTTAAATTTTCATATCTAATTTTTACGTGCATACTACTAATCCTTGATAACAAGATCACGTGTTGAACGAATTTCTAAATTTATAAACTTGCCAACTTTCTTAAATTTACCAAATACGGCAAATTTAGCTCTTTTACCTTTTTCAAAATCAAGATACTTAATCTGACTAGGTACCACAAATATCGAAAATCTAGAATCCTGATCTGCCTTAAAAAACAGTTTTTTACTCTCTCCAATATCAGAAAGTGTAATTCCTGCAATACCATAAATTAGACAATATTTATTATTAAGCGCATGAGTATCAATGAAGTTTAAATCAAGAATATTAATAGTTAAAATATCTTGTCTTGAATACTCTCTAATACGATTTTCCGTAAGTTGCTGCTTCTTTTGTGGCATCAGATTAAGCTCTTCTTCTTTGGAAAGCTCACCATTATTCTCTAGCTTAGTAACAAGATTTATACATTTTTCTAAATTCTTGTTTACTAGAAAATTCAACTTACTCATATCTTTTTTTGAATCACTTAAAACTAATTCTTTGATTTTTTCATCCTGAATTGGTTTGGCAACCCTTGGACAAAGCTCATCATGATGTTGATCTATCATAAAAGCAAAATATGCTTCTTGATCAGCTTTACGTACTATTTTTAGTTTAGCTTTGCCGCAATCTGGACAAAAAATATTATCAAAATGGAATTTACTATTATATTCACTGGCTTTTATGAACCCTCTTTTATATCTAGCTGTTTTCACTTTTTATCCCTAAATCTTTTCAAAAAGAATATCTGATATTGGATGATCGAGATTCTGACCTCGTTTCTCAAATTTTGTCAAAGGTCGCCATTCTGGTCGCGGTGCGAATCCATCATATAGATTTTTGTATTTATTATCATTTTCAAGAAGTTCTAATACTTCCTCTGCATATGGCAACCAATCACTAGCATAATGAAATACCCCACCTACTTTGAGTTTTTTAGCAAATAAGTCAACATTTGATTGATTCACTAATCTACGTTTATTATGCTTTTTCTTATGCCATGGATCTGGAAAATATATCTGCATTCCTGACAAAGAATTATCAGATATCATATTTTCTAATATTTCTACGGCATCATGACTCATCACTAAAAGATTAGAAATATTTTGATGCTCAATTTCATATAGAATATTACCAACTCCAGCTTTATGAACCTCAATCCCTAAATAATTTTTAGTAGGATTTTCTAAAGCCATTTGTACCAATGACCCACCCATTCCAAAACCTATTTCTAATATTACATCATTAGAATTTTTAAAAATTTCAGAAAAATCTAAACTTTTATTTTGATCATATTCAATCATATATTTAGATGCATAATCATCGAGAGCTTGCTGCTGTTTTTTTGTCACTCTGCCAGCTCTTTGGACATAACTTTTTATCTGGCGTAAATTTTCTTTAGAATTATCACTCATTTTTCTAGATTTATTGCAATTTTATTACTACTATTCTATCGCAAGTCAAACAAAAATAAGAGTATAACAGTGCTAATCTTTTTAACTATTCTAGCTTTACAAATCAGTTGCCTCGTATTACCAGGTCCTGACTTCTTTGTAACTATAAGTAATTCTATTAAATTTGGACATAGATCAGGTATTTATACTGCATTTGGTGTTGCAAGCGGGATTCTTTTAAACACATTTATAGTCTACTGGTTTGGTTCTTTTTTACTTCATCAACAACCATTACTATTCAAAGCACTAATACTTCTAGGTGTCATTTATCTTGCCTACATTGCATATAACTTATATAAAAATATTTTTACAAAAAAGCAACTTAACCCTAATGCTAACGAGCATATAAAAAATCTCGATAGCTTTGATAAGCCTGCTAATATTAAGCTATTTTTAAATGGTGCTTTCACAAACCTAGCCAATGCTAAGGTACTAGTTTTTTTCAGCTCAATGCTTAGCCTAGTTGCCCAACTACCAAGTTTTGGTAAAATTGCTATTTGGTTTGCTATAGCACTTAGCACATTTATTTGGTTTGCCATTGTTGCTATCTTTTTTGGTAATAATAAGCTTAGACAAGTATTTTTTAGAAATATCAAAAAAATTGAGTTAGTATCTGCAATCTTTATAACCATTTTTGTAGTAATTATATTAATTGAACTTTTTTAGAATAGAACTTTACTCCAACCCAACTTTTCTCTCAAGGTATCATAATAATTATAATCTTTAGTATGCAAAACAGTGACTTTTTTCTGTGCTTTTTGGATAGTGACTTTCTGATGAGACCTTAGCATAGTATCATGTCTACCATCAATACTCAAAACAGGTTCCGGATCATTGTAATCTGTTATATAAATATCTATAACACTTGTATCTGAGATAACTAGAGGCCTACTATTTAATGAGTGTGAGCATACTGGTACGATAACTATGCTACTTTGATTAGGATTCAAAATAGGTCCTCCAGCTGACATTGCATGTGCTGTTGAACCTGTTGGTGTGGCAACAATTAATCCATCACCTCTTTGATCAAAAGCATATCGACCATCAATATACACCTTCAAACCAAACATCAATCCTCTACTAGAAGTTATAGCAATTTCATTTAATGCAATAGAAGCCTCAAGAGGCGCACGTAAATTATCATCAACACGACATTTCAACATACTCATTTTGGTAACTGAGCTGTCTCCTTTTAATATAGCATCAAGATCCCTTCTTAAGGCATTATTATCTGCAGCAAGAGTTGTCAAGAAACCAAGCTTACCTTTATTTACACCAATAACAGGGATATTACTATACAATGCTAAAACCCTAGAAGCCTTAAGAAAATTACCATCTCCCCCAACAACGACAGCCACATCACATATCAAAGCTATTTCCTTTAAACTTGCTGTTGCAATATTTTCTAAAGTGGTATCAGATGCAGTTTCATCCTCTACCACCACATCTAGATTTTGCTGTTGCAAATAAGCATACAAAACTTCAACTGTTTGACTTACTTCTTTTTTATAATGCTTACCGATAATTGCAACTCTGCTATATTTGTAGGTCATATTCATAGATTTGTACTAATACTGATGTTAATTATACCAAAATACCTACTAGCTTCGAAAATCTTTGACTTAATATTCATGATAATAGATTAACATATAGATAGCCATCAAATATAAGTTGCTCAAATCTGTTAATATATTTAAAATAAAGCATAAGATTAGTAAATTTAGATTGAGTATATGGACAACAAGAATAAACTAACGAGTATAATTATACCTGTAAAAGATGAATCTGAAGGTATTGATCATCTTTTTAATAGATTGATGCCAATTCTAGAGCAACTACCGACCAAGTATGAACTAGTATTCATAAACGATGGTAGTAACGATAATACTTTAGATCTTCTTCTAGAAAAGCAAAAAAGTATTCCAGAAATCGCAGTTGTTGATTTATCACGTAACTTCGGCAAAGAAGCAGCATTATTTGCTGGTTTTGCTAACTGCAAAGGCGATGCAGCCATTTCTATTGATGCTGACTTACAAGATCCACCTGAGCTTATCCTAGAGATGGTTGAGCATTGGCTAAATGGCTATGAGGTTGTAACTGCAGTTAGAGAAAATCGTGATACAGATACTTCAACGAAGAAGCATACAGCAGGACTTTTCTATACTGTAATGAACAAGATCAGTGAAACTAAACTTACTCCTAACGCCGGAGACTATAGACTGTTAAATAGAGCTGCTATTAACGCTTTTCTTGAGCTTAAAGAAAAAGTACGTTTCAATAAAGGTCTTCTTACATGGATAGGCTTCAAAGAGAAAATCGTTTACCATGCAAGGGAAGAAAGAGTAGCTGGACAGACTAAATGGAACTATTGGAAGCTGTTTAAGTTTTCTATAGATGGTATTACAAGTTTTAGCCGTGCACCATTAGAAATATGGTCTTATATTGGTGTTTTTGTTGCCTTTATGAGTTTCTTATATGGTTCATTCTTTATACTAAAATCTCTTGTTTTTGGTATAGATGTTCCTGGTTACCCTTCTCTAATAACTTTTATACTATTCTTTAGTGGATTACAGATGATTGGTATAGGAATGTTAGGAAGCTATATCGGTAGAATATTTATCGAAACAAAACATCGACCTTTATATATAGTGCGTGAAGTGCACAGATCTGAAAAATAATTTCTTTTAAGCTTTTAATCTAATACCCTTATCCAACAAATACCAACAAGCATAATACAGTATAAATGTAAAAGCTACTATCGCTCCAAACGCGTAATATGGATTAACTGTAGAGACTCCCAAAAATCCAAATCTCACGAAATCAACTATATAAAATAATGGATTACATGATGAAATGAAATGCCAAAATCCAGTAAGATTGTTTATATTGTAAAATACTCCACCTAGGTATATTAGTGGCGTTAGAATAAATGTAGGGAATATCGTAGTATCATCAAACTTTTGTGAAAATATCGCATTTATTAATCCACCAAGTGAGAATAATGCTCCACAAAATATAAATCCAGCCAACACTAAAGGTACATCATGAATAACACTAAAGCCACCTAATAGAAATGCTGCAATACTAACAAATATACCAACCAAAAAGCCTCTAAAGATTCCACCAGAGATATATCCAAGCACAATCACATGATTACTAACAGGTGATACTAATAGCTCTTCGATAGCTTTACTAAATCGGATACCAAAGAAAGAGCTAACTACATTACCATATGAGTTTTGAATCACTGCCATTATTATCAAACCTGGTGTAATGTACTGCATATAAGTAATACCATCATCCATCATACCTATACGTGAGCCTACAACCTTACCAAATATCAAAAAATATAAAATTATTGTAATTACAGATGGTAATAATGTCTGTGGCCAAATTCTAAAAACTCTTTTACATTCACGGTTAAAAATCGTGATATATGTTATCCAAAAATCTCTTAAACTCATAAAATCACCTACTTATTTCTAGCTACTTCTATAAATAGCTTTTCTAGTTTTGCTTCTTTTGAACGTACATCTAAAACATCTAAATCATATTTACTTGTTAATTCAGCAAATATCTCATTAAGCACAACACCTTTAGTAACTTCAACCTCGATTGTGTAGTCATCTATTTTTTTGACTTCACCAAGATCTAATTTCAATTCATGCTGACACTTTTCTTTAAGATCAAAAATATAAGTATGTTTATCAGCTGACTTTAAAAAAGTCTTCATATCAGTATTAACACATAATTTACCTTTATGAATTAGTGCGATATGTTTACACATTGACTCAGCTTCTTCTAAATAATGTGTTGTAAGGATAATTGTCAAACCTTCTTTGTGAAACTCTGAAATCATTTCCCACAGTGAGTTTCTAAGCTCAACATCAACACCTGCTGTTGGCTCATCAAGGATAAGAAGTTTAGGTTTATGTATAAGAGCTCGAACAACCATTAATCGTCTTTTCATACCACCAGATAGAAATCTAACTTGAGTATTTCTTTTCTCATAAAGATCTACTTTCTTTAAGAGCTCTTCAGCATAAGGTATAGCTTCTTTTTTAGAGATACCAAAAAAACCTGCCTGTGTAACTAAAATATCCATAGGCTTCTCAAAGATATTTAGATTAATCTCTTGAGCCATTACGCCTAGATGCTTTCTCGCTTGGATGTAATCTTTATCGATATCATATCCAAAAATTTTTATTTGCCCTGAAGTTTTGTTTACAAGTGATGATATCATCCCAAGAGTTGTTGATTTACCTGCACCATTAGGTCCTAAAAGAGCAAAAAAATCGCCTTTTTTAACTTCAAAGCTAATATCATCAACCGCCTTCAAACCACCTTTATAAACCTTGGTAAGATTTTTTATTTCTAACGCGTTTTGATTGTCCATAATAATTAATTATTTAGAAAAATATTTGCATATTATAGCACTTAAGATTTTTTTTTTGGAAACTTATAGAAGCAGCTAGAGATAAAAAAATTATAATTTCCTTAGTTTGACAACCGCGACCTCTTCTGCATAATCAGGCCTGTTACCATCTAAACCTTCTGCTAAAAGATAATAATCATTAACTGGCGCATTAGTACAGTTACCATCCATATCACACTTAGAACTCTCATTTGTCTCATCAGTCATCAATGAAGTAGATGCTGAAGTATACCAAGGATTATTCATCTTAATCACAGCTATTTCTCTGCCCTCATTTATTGAAATCACTGGAAAAGTAGCTTGACCTGAACCGTCACATGATACTACTATCTTTTCCTTATTCGAGATACTTAAAACTTTACAGTTTGGATCTATTGATGAGGCATTACCAAAGTACAATTCATTAGTAAGATCTCCACTTACCTGTACTTCAAAATTTGCAGCCGCACATCCCAAAAATGGTACGAAAAATATAGAAGCAACAAACATTTTCTTAAAAGTATTTTTTTTCATTAACAAACTCCTTTACATTTTATATTAAATTAAAACACTTAAACAATTAAGCATCTCGACTATACATTATAATTTAATATTAATTATTTGATAGGTGTTTTTTGAAGTTCCTGAAATAAATAATAGAGATATTACAAACCTTTAATCTGAAAAATTCTAAAATAGTATCATCAATATACTAAAACCAACAACAACTATAAATATTGGTCGCACTAATTTTGAACCCTTAAGTATAACCATTCTCGACCCAACAATCCCACCAAAGAAACTACCAACAGCCATTAACAATCCAAATGCTATATTTACCTGACCAGATAAAGCAAATACAGCTAGAGAAAATAGATTACTTTTTAGATTAAGAACTTTCGCGTATCCTGATGCTTGTAAAAATGTATAACCAAGAAAATAAACTATAGCAATAATCCAGAAATTACCTGTACCTGGACCAAAAAAACCATCATAAGCACCCAGTATAAAACCAAATATTGTAAAAAAAGTCATCTCTGACATTCTTTTTTTGCCCTCATTAACTCCTAAATTTTTATTCAAAATACTAAAAATAAAAACAACTATCAGAAGAATTGGAACCAAAGTATTCATAAAATCACTATGAATAACCAAAGTTAATATAGTACCTAAACAAGCACCAATAAATCCGGCTATAAGTCCTCTTAGAACTGTTTTGATGTTAATTAAGCCACTTTTATAATATTTCAACACTGCCATAGCAGTACCAATACTAGCCTGAAGCTTGTTTGTACCAAGTACTGTAACAATTGGCAAACCTGTCATACTTAACGCTGGTATACTTATTAAACCACCACCTCCAGCTATAGCATCTATAAAGCTTGCCAAAAAACCCATAGCCACAATAAATATACACAAAAAATAAAAATGCTCTGAAAAAAATTCAACCATTTACAAACTATAACTGTATAAGAAAAACTCATTTAATATTACAATATATTTGATTGTAATACTGCTAAATAAATGCAAATTAGATCAACTTACTCTCACACAATACCTTCTAAGGAGTTAATGTTTATGTTTGATACAGATAATAGAAGTAAAAGAATACTCTTTATGTCACACTGTTTATTAAATCAAAATGCAAAATTAGATCATCTCGCATCTAGACCTGGTGCACTTCCTTTAGTGATGGGAGAAATAATAAATTCTGGAGTTGGAATTGTACAGATGCCTTGTCCAGAATTATTAGGACTAGGGATTGATAGACAGTGTGTTAAAGGTACTACTATTGATGATATTAAAAGTGAAAAGACCAGAGTTTCAAAACTTATGGCAAATCAAAAGCAACTGTGTGTAGATTTAGCCAAACACGTTATACTCCAGTTGAAACAGTATAAAAAATATAATTTTGAAATTGTTGGAATCCTTGGTGTAAATATGTCTCCAACATGTGGAGTTGAAACTACTTGGGCTGACGACCAAGAAGTAGTTGGTAATGGTATTTTTATCAAAACGCTAAAAGAAGAATTAGCTAAGGAAAATATACAAATTAATTTCACTGGTATAATACCTCCTCAAATAGAGGATTCAGTAAAGCGAGTAAAATCTTTTCTCAATAAATAAATTCATCCTACTATATTAATAAATGCAACGCGAGCCAAATAGTCGGATTTTCTGTATATGTAACCCAGTGCTTAGTATTTTTAGGGATAAATAAATGCTCTCCTTCATCTAAAATATAATCATTATTATCTAACCTAAGCTTTGCCATACCCTTAAGTACAACAACCCATTCATCATGACTCTGGATATACGGTTCATCTATAGGCGTAACCTGACCATAAGATATAATCTTTTCTATGTGAATATTATCACTTTTTAGAAGATCTACAAAAATCTCGTTATTAGATGTACTAGGAATTACATCGAATAGATTTATACATTTTTTCATAAATTATACTCTTATAGTTTAAAGACTTCACAAGTGTTTTTATAAGTCTGCTTTGCAACTTCATCGTACGAGAAACCTTTTAGATCCGCCAAAAATTGTGCTACATATTTCACATATTCCGGATAGTTTGGCTTACCTCTTAATGGCACAGGTGTTAAATAAGGCGCATCAGTCTCAATTAATATTCTATCAAGCGGTAATTTCTTAGCAGTTTCTTGAATATCTCTAGCATTTTTGAAAGTTAAGATACCAGAAAATGATATATACATCCCCATATCTAAAGCTTTTTTTGCCATATCATAGTCTTCTGTGAAACAATGTAATATGCCTCCACAACCTTCAACATTTTCAGATTTTAAAATATCCAAGGTATCCTGTTTAGCAGATCTAGTATGTATTATTACAGGCTTTTTAACATCATTAGCTGCTTGCATATGATTTACAAACTTTATCTTCTGTGCCTTTTTCGTCTCCTCGCCATTGTAATAATAATCTAATCCAGTCTCTCCTATAGCGACACATTTTTTATGTTGTGAGCGAGCTATGATATCATCAACACTTGGTTGATATGAATCAAGCTCACTAGGATGAACTCCTACAGAATGATATACATTATCAAAGTTTTCTGTGATCCTCTCAATATCAGCAATTTCATCCCATGCAACAGCTATTGAAACAATTTTTTCAATACCTGCTTCTTTAGCATTATCAATAACCTTCTCAAGGCTTATATCATCTAATTTTAGGTAATTTAAATGACAGTGTGAATCTATTATCATAATCTAGGGATTTGCGTTATTTAACTATTGCTACAATTATAAATTATTGAGAATACAAAAACTATTTATAGAGCAGAACTATTTTTGAAGAGTTTCTTTGACGTTATCCATTTTCAAAATTATCCATACTACTAGGATAATTTGTGCCAATGCTGCTGTCACCACGACATGATAATATGTTTGGGTAAAGACATTTAGGAATCTATCTAACCAATGATGACTAATATCATATCTATAATATAAATCATAAGTTATAGTAAATATAGTTAGGGCAAATGCCGATGAAATCATATTTCCTGAACTTTTGAGTGTATTGACACTATCTAACTTATTTTTATCCGCTACAGTATACATCACTGCATTTGATGATGTCTGATATAAACCTAACACAAATCCATACCCCATAGCAACAGCACAGAATGTAATATAATTATAGTGAATATCAAATAAAATTGAGATTAACATCACTGAAGATACACCGAGCAAGCCTAACACCATACATGTTCTATAACCATAGAAATAAACTATGTGTTTAGCAGTTTTTTTAGAAATAATAGTACCAATCATCAAACATACGGACATAATAGATATGTATATAGTATTCAAATGGCTTAGATGATACAAAACAACAGGCCAAGCAAAAAACACCCAGTAAGTTGTTAGTCTACACAAAAAATTTGAAGCAAAGGCTATCGTAAAATTTTTATTACTAAAGATACTTAAATCAATTATTGGATTTCTGATTTTTTTGTATGTAATCGCATATAAAGATATCGATACAACTACACATATAGCAATATATATCTTAATTGACAAGTCGATCTCTTTTAAGAGAATCTCACTTAGTACAAAAAGTGCTGATATTGAAAAACCTAACAGACAAAGACCAACAAAGTCAATTTTCTGCTTTTGATTACTTGATATTTGTTTGGGGAAATATTTATATATAGCCACAACTGCAAAGCAGGCAAATGGCACTTGCATCACAAATGCCAAACGCCATGACTCTGGTGATATAGATGCAAAAATACCTCCTATAATCTGTCCTGATATAGCCATTATCAAAGTATAATTAGATAATGAAGCTGTTCCCTCAAGCATATTCTCCGAAAGCTTTAAGTAAGCAAGCATTGCTACAGGCGCTGAAAATGCTGCAAATAAGCCCTGAATTGCTCTGAATGCAAAAAGCTGAGTATCAGTCATCGCTAATCCAGATAGCAATGAAAATAATCCAAAACCAGATGCTGCAAACATTAATGTATATCTAAAGCCAATCTTCTCAGCCATCCATGAACTAAGAGGCAGAAACATCCCCATAACAATCATATAAATACTAATACCTGTTTTTAGAAATTCAGGAGTCGTATGAAGGCTTTCTGCTATCTTAGGTAAGATATTATTCATAACAGTTGTATCAATAAGATCCATACCCATAATCGTTATGATCGCTATTAATACAATATTAAAGTTAGGTTTTTTCATACACTAATTCTCTTTTGTATATAAAATTTATGAGATAGAAACATTGTGAAGGTATAAGTCGAGTACTTATAATAAGGTGGTGCCGGAGGCCGGACTCGAACCGGCACTCTGTTGCCAGAACCGGATTTTGAATCCGGCGCGTCTACCAATTTCACCACTCCGGCAAGAGTAGTATTTATATTCTATAGATCTTCAGGCCAATTATCAATCATTGTTCCTAAAGATAAACCAAGTTCAGATAATTTATCTTTGATTTCTGTCAATGACTTCTTACCAAAGTTTGGCGCTTTAAGAAGCTCATTCTCAGTTTTTTGTACAAGTTCACCAATCAATCTAATATTAACAGCTTTTAGACAGTTTGAAGATCTTGCAGTAAGATTTAGTTCTTCAACATGCTTAAGTAAAAGAGGATTTATATCTTTAGTAGGATCTTCTACAAAAATCCCTTTATTTATCTCTTCAACATCAACAATGTTTCTCAGCTGATTTTGTATCTTTGTAGCTGCTATTCTTAGAGCTTCTTCACAGCTGACATTACCATTTGTTTTAATGTTAAGCTCAAGCTTATCTAAATCTGTACGTCTACCTACACGAGCATCTTTGATCTCATAATCACAGAAAGATACCGGAGAAAATGCCGCATCTAAAAGAAATTCTTCATTTTTGAAGTTCTCTTGTGCTTGTCTGTAGCCAATACCCTTTTCTACTTTAGCTTCGATCTTAAGTTTTTTGCCACCATTGTAGCTACAAATAAAGACTTCTTCAGTAATTGCCAAACCTTCGGATAACTTAGCTTCTTCTGAAAAGACTTCTTCTTCTGAACCAGATAGCTCAAAAGTAATTACCCCTGTATCAACACCTTCTGCTAAAGTCACAGGCAGTGATTTGACATTTAAGATAATATCAGCAACAGTCTCATCACACGGAATCACATCTTCCAATGAAGTAACTTTTCCATCATTAATCTTAACACTAGTGACACATGCACCATGTATAGAATAAAGCATAGTCTGCTTAAGTGCGTAACCAAGTGTATAGCCAACACCTCTCTCTAGAGCTTCAAAAGAAAACTTAGTAGCATTTTTCGCATATTCATCAATTTTAATATTAGTAGGATGTAGTAAATTTTCCAATGCCATAGCAGTATAAAACCTAGTTATAATTTTATTAGATATAATTTAATTCCAAAGATTATAACATACAAATATAGAATTTTAATAGCTTAATTATAACTTCTTGATTTTGTTTATACTATCTAACTTCATTTTTATCTTCGACTCAAAACCAGCTGTATTTGGAGTATAAAAAGTTTGACTAATATTTTTTGGCAAATATTGTTGTACTACATAAGCATTTGGATAATTATGTGGATATAAATAATTACTATCTTTATAGTTCTTAAGATGCTGAGGAACTTCAATATTGCCCAAACTTTTAACAATCTGTTGGGCATCTGCTAGCGCCTTATAGCAAGCATTACTTTTGGGTGCTACTGCTAAATATATAGCTGCCTGCGACAAAACTAACCTCCCCTCTGGCATACCTAATTTTTCATAAGCATTCCAAGCATCTATGGCGACTCTCAAAGCTTGAGGATCAGCATTACCGATATCTTCAGAAGCTATACACAACATTCTTCTTGCGATAACTAGAGGATCAGCACCATTATCTAACATTACACTCAACCAAAATATAGCTGCATCAGGATCTGTACCTCTGACAGACTTGTGAAAAGCCGATAGTTGCTCATAGAACTCTTTACCTTCACGGTGAAAATCTCTCGAAGCCTCTCCAACAGCTTGATCAAAAAGATCCTTATCAAGATGAATAGTGTTAGTTCTATCACTAATCAAAAACATCCTCTCAAGCAAGTTTAAAATTTTACGACAATCACCTTCACTATAGTTGTGTATAGCATTGTATAAATCATCATCAATTTCAAAAGAATGTTTTGCTAATAATTCATCCTTGATTATAGCTCTTTGAATAAGCTTACGGGTCTCTGAGATATTCAGCCTTTTCAATCGTAAAATAAATACTCGCGAAACTAGAGCATTATTTAAGTAGTATGTTGGATTTTCAGTAGTTGCTCCAATTAAAATAATTTTGCCAGACTCAACATAAGGTAAAAGTAAATCCTGTTGTGACTTATTAAATCGATGAATTTCATCTAAAAATAGTACAAAACTACATAAGTGTTGATTATCTGCGATTAATTTTTTAACATCTTTAACACCAGAATCAACTGCAGATAACTCAAAAAATTCTAACTGCTTAGAGCTAGCTATTATTTTGGCCAAGGTAGTTTTACCAACACCTGGTTTCCCACATAGTATTAGCGAGCAAATCCCATCACCAGCCAAAATTTTTGTTAATGATCCATTTTTTGATAGTATATGCTCCTGACCTATTACCTCCTCAATACTCTGAGGTCTTAATCGAGCTGCCAATGGAACATACTTCATCTAAATAAATCCTTTTTTGATTTTTAGCTAACGCTCTTAATTATTCTAATCTATAACAATCTTGTACTTACGTTTAACAAGCTCGTATAGCATACCCTCACGCACTGCGCCATTAGACAACTTCATTTCAGAAATTCCAAGACAATCAAAAATAGCATACAAAATTGCTACTCCTCCAGCCAAAACGCTCTCTCTATCCTCTCTCAAGCCCTCAAAGCGAATATGCTCAACCTCTCGCTTATCCATCATCATTGTAATTAGATTGTTTAAGAATTCTTTGGTAACAATACAATCTCCGGTAATCTCTTGACAGATTCCAACCACTGCAATAATAGTTCCTGAAGAACCTAAGACATTGCTCCAGCTTATTTTCTTATATTTACTTAAAATAGGAGAGAGTATTTCTTTTGCCATAGCAGTAGCTGCATAGAAATTAGCAAAATCAAGCTTCTCATTACTAAAGTGATCCTTTTGCACACCTACACAGCCCATATCTAGACTACGAGCAATTAATATCTTATCACCTCTACCAATTACAAGTTCGGTGGAGCCTCCTCCAATATCTATAACTAATGTTTTTTGCTTTGCATCGTGATTATCTCTAGCCCCAACATAGACCAGACGTGCCTCTTCCGGACCAGAAATAATCTTAATTTTCGTCCCTAAAGCTTTATCTAATTTCTTTTTAAAACCTTTTATATTATTTTTTGCCTTTCTTAGAGTATATGTGCCCACTGCTTTTACATGCTCAACTTTATATTTTTGAATTTCTTGAGCAAAAAACTCCAAACACTCAATAGCTCTTTCTTGAGCATCTTTACTAATTGTTAGATTATTATTAAGACCTGCTCTTAGCTGTACTTTTTGCTTTTGTTTTGATAATGTAACAACCTCGCCGTCAGGCTTGATTTCACTTATCAGCATATGAAAACTATTTGAACCTAAATCTACTGTTGCGACTATCTTTGACATACAAAACAAAAGCTTATTTTTATAACTATCCCCATTATAAAAAAATATCTGTAAAATAGCTAAAAAAATTTGTCTAAGAAGTTTTTTTGTTTATAATAACTAACAATTAGTTTAACTTCTTATAAAATTATCAAAATACAGCAGAAGCTTCTGCTTAATTCAGTTTTAGAATCAAAAAACTTAAAGGAAAATCAAAGCATGTCAAAATGTATCGATATATTAGATAGCCAGTTCGAAAGCGAAGTATTAAATAGTGATACTCCAGTATTATTAGATTTTTGGGCTCCTTGGTGTGGTCCTTGCAAGATGCTTTCTCCAATACTAGAGCAAGTTGCTGAGCATTATGGCGACAAAGTTAAAGTATGCAAAATAAATATCGATGACAACGAAGAAACAGCAATGAAATTTGGTGTGCGTGGCGTACCTACTCTTATGGTTTTCAAAGATGGCGAAAACAAAGAAACTAAAGTTGGTGTAGTACAAAAAACTCAATTAATCTCAATCGTAGACAAATATCTATAATTAGTTAGATCAATATTATTTTTTTATAAATAGAGAATCAAATGAACTTAAATGAATTAAAGTATAAATCTGTTAATGAGCTAATGGATATAGCTCAAAGTCTAGATCTTGAATCACTTCGTGCAAGAAAACAAGAACTTATCTTCTCAATTCTTAAATACCATGCCGATAAGGGTGAAGATATATATGGCGAAGGTATCTTAGAGGTTCTACAAGATGGCTATGGCTTCTTGAGATCTTCTGATAGCTCATATTTTGCATCTCCAGATGATATCTATGTTTCACCTGCTTTTATCAGAAAGCTAAATCTAAGAACTGGTGATAGTATTGTTGGTAAGATTCGCCCACCTCGTGATAATGAAAAATACTTTGCAGTAAAGCATATTGACAGTGTTAACTTTGATTCACCAGAATTAGCTAGGAAAAAAATCTTATTTGAAAACTTAACTCCTGAGTATGCTAAAGAAAGGCTAACTATGGAAATAGGAAATGGTTCAAATGAAGATATTACAGCAAGAGTCATCGACTTAGCTGCTCCATTTGGTAAAGGTCAGCGTGGTCTAATTGTTGCGCCTCCAAAAACTGGTAAAACAATTATGATGCAAAATATCGCAACATCAATTGCTAAGAACCATCCAGAATGTAATCTAATTATGCTACTGATCGATGAGCGTCCTGAGGAAGTTACAGAAATGCAGCGTTCAGTGCGTGGTGAAGTAGTAGCATCTACTTTCGATGAGCCTGCAGCTCGTCATGTCCAGTTAGCTGAAATCGTAATCGAAAAAGCAAAAAGACTGGTTGAACACAAACAAGATGTAGTAATTCTACTTGACTCAATCACAAGACTTGCACGTGCTTATAACACTGTATCACCAGCTTCTGGTCGTGTACTATCTGGTGGTGTAGAGGCGAATGCTCTGCAAAAGCCTAAGAGATTCTTTGGTGCTGCACGTAATACTGCTGAAGGTGGTAGCTTGACAATCATTGCAACAGCTCTTGTAGAGACTGGCTCTAAGATGGATGAGGTTATCTTTGAGGAATTCAAAGGCACTGGTAACATGGAACTTCATCTTGATCGTAAGATTGCAGAGCGTCGCGTATTCCCTGCTATTAGTTTTGATAGATCTGGTACGCGTAGAGAAGAGCTTCTTACAACTCCTGAAGAACTACAAAAACTTTGGGTACTACGTAAGATTCTTGGTGGTATGGAAGATGTTCAAGCTATGGAATTCCTAACAGAAAAAATGAAAGGTTCATTAACTAATGAAGAGTTCTTCGAGACTATGAAAAGAGGCGCTATTTAAACCTAGGTCAATTTTTTATCTATCAACCTATTTTATCTTTTTATCATTCATGGAAATCAAATTCCATAAGATTAAATTCAAATAGAAATTTAGTATTATTAGCTAGTATTAGTGAATATTATTAATCAAATCAACACAACACTGATTTAGTTTCTTAGCTGACTCTTCAGTAGTAGCCTCTGTATAGCATCTTAACTCCGGTGCATTACCTGATGGCCTAAGGTGGACAATATCTTGATTAGTCATAGTTACTCTAACACCATCTGTAGTATCGATATTTTCAATGCTATTTTTACCATCAAAATGCTGAGATATAACCTTATCTAAAAGATCTGACTCGCCAGCTAATATTGATTTCAGGATTTCTTGGCTTTTTTCAGTGGCGAAATCATCAATCTTACTACTTGCTGTATATCGAGATGGTAAATCAAATAAAAGCTCTGAAACTGTTTTATTAGCATTAATAGATAGCATCATCACAGCAAGCATAGGTATCACAGCATCTCTTGTAGCTAATGCTTTTAGTACTTTGCCATCTCTTGATATATCACTAGCTAATAGAAATCCACCATTTGCCTCATATCCAACTACAGCATTTTGATTATTAGTAAGTAGCTCATTCATTGCAGCAATTACATACGGTGAGCCTATCTTAGTTCTAATCACATTATTAAAATAACCTATCTTTTCTGCTACAGTATTACTACTTACTGGTGTCGCAATAACATCAGCTTGAAGATATTTAGCTGTCAATACACCTAGAATATCGCCTTTTAACCAGTTACCATACTCATCACTAACCAGAGGCCTATCAGCATCGCCATCTGTTGATACAATACTATCAATTTCATACTCATTAGCCCACTGTTTTGCAAGCTTCACATCTTCTTGACGAATTGCTTCGGTATCTACTGATACAAATCTCTCTGAGAATCCTAGTAAGATAACCTTAGCACCTAGCTTTTCAAGAATTTCTTTTACTATCTTACGCCCTACAGACGAATGCTCATACAATCCAATAGTCTTACCCGACAAGCAATTTTGTGGGAAGAAATCTAAATATCTATCCACATACTGTACATGTGCTTGATTACAGATTTTTGGTAGTTCTACTTTTTGCAAAAACATCGCATCTTCATCAAAAGTATTATCATTAACCGTAATCGCTTGGCTTACAATCATTTCTTCATCCTCTTTGAGAACTTCGCCATAAGGAGTATTAAACTTGATACCATTTCTATCTTCTGGGATATGACTACCTGTAACCATAACTGATGGCATTTGATTAGTTATACCATATAGCATCACAGCTGGAGATGGGATCTCTCCACAGTACACTGGTTCATAGCCACTATCTTTGACTGCCTTAATCACAGCCTTAGTTATCCTAGGGCTACTATCACGCAGATCATGAGCTATAGCAATCTTTGAACCTTTGGTTATTGAGTACTTCTGCTCCAAAAACTGAATAAAAGCCTTAGTATATAGCCAACAAATTTTATCAGTCATTGCTACAACCAATCCTCTAACCCCACTAGTACCGAACTTCACACCACTAGAGTTAATAACATCTTTTATAACTACTTTTTCCACACAAATCTCCCAAAATAGTCTTATAACTTATAAATTTAGTTTTTCTTATAATAGTTTAACAGTCGACCTTTCAGTATTTCTAGTATTTTGGTGACATACTTAGTCGAAATACACAAATAATTTGCCTTGATGCCATTTAACTCTAGAGCTTTAATCGTTTCTTGGTTAATAATTTTTTTACTCTGCAAATTACTAGTACTAACCCCACCTACCAACATATTAATTATACATTTGTTTAAATACATATACGAAAGTCTATTTACAAGCAAAAATCTCACAAAGATTTCATAATCGGCAGCAATCTTAAAATCTAAACGGTAGACTCCATATTTCTGATAAATAGCTTTTTTGACAAAAAGTGTCGGATGCGGTGGCATAATTCCAAATTTCAATCTATTTGGAGTAAAACGCTTAGCTGAGTAATAACGCAGGATTTTATTGTTTTCATTAACAAATTTTAAATCCGCAAAAAGCATATCTTTATCATTCTGCCTAAACGCACTCACAATACTGTCTATAACATCACTATTACTATAGCAATCATCACTATTTAAAATACCAATAATATCCCCAGTTGCTAAAGCGATACCTTTATTCATAGCGTCATAGATACCATCATCTGATTCGCTTACTACTTTTGAGAGCTTAGAGCGATACTTTGCTAATATATCCAAAGTGCCATCATAACTACCACCATCAACTATTATATATTCAATATCCTGATAGCTTTGTGAAATTACTGATTGAATTGTCTTTTCAATAGTCTCTGCAGAATTGTAACAAACTGTAATTATCGATACTTTCAAACTATCAACCTTCTAAAATATTTTTATAAATCTCTAACTGCTTAGCTATTATATAGTCATTTTGATATTGCTTTGCAGTATTTTTTGCATTTTGACTCATCAGCTCATAATTACTATAGTCATAAGAGTTTTGTATAGTTGTTTGTAAGTCATTTTTTGTAGTTATGAAGCCATTTTCTCTATTTTTGATAAAATCTCTACGCGTACCAATATCAAAACCAATAACAGGAACGCCAAAACTCATAGCCTCTATTATCGTCAAACCAAATGTTTCATACAGTAGCGCTGGTTGGATTAGATACTTCGATTGTGAAATCAAAGATAGCGTCTCTTTCCTAGTACATTTCCCTTTAAAAATAATATTTTTAGATGAGTATTTATTAATTATCTCATCACTATCAGGACTATCGCCAACTACAGTCAACACAAACTTATCATCTAAAGATATCCATGTATCTAAAAGCTCAAATATACCCTTAGATTCTTCAAGCCTACCTACATAAATATAGTCTTGTTTAGTCTTTTGAGTATGCTGATCTACAGCCAAAGAGATACTATTTGGTTTGAGGATGATTTTATGGCTTGGAATACCCAGCTCTCTAACCTTTTGCCTTTGAAAATCAGTCAACACAAAATAATAATCAATATTCTTAAACATTCTGAAGAGTCTGTAAAAACTAAATGCTGCTTGTGCAACCAAACTCTGTAATCTTGACTTCCTGTAGCATTTATTTTTGATACCAAAAATAGGTAACTTACTTTTGGTACATAGTTCACATGCACCAAAGCCATCTCTATACAGAATACCAGATATACACCATAGTCTGTAATTGTGAAGTGTATGTACAACTTTAGCACCAGATTTTTTTGCAGCCTTAAAAACACTTGGTGTCAACAAAGGAAAAAAATTATGCACATGGACTATATCAATATTGTTATCTCTAACTATTTTTTTAATATTTCTATAGTGCTTGCGTGAAAACCATATCCCAAATAATAAGCTAAATTTGCTAATATCATCATTAGAAACCTGATATGCCAAAACATTATCTTCGCCATGTAATTCTTGCAAAGACTTTAACTCATTATCATAAACTATATCTTCACCACCAATATTATTTGACTGATAGCGGTTATGAACAATCAAAATTTTCATAAATAAGCCTCAACTTGCTCAATATCCTTTGCATTTAGAGAGAATTTCTCCACACCAGTGATAAGCTCATGATATTTATCTGAGTTAATTGCTTGGATTAATGAAGTTAGTTCATCAATATTTTGTGGGTCTATCCAATAGCCATTTATATTATCTTTGACAATATCCTTAGCTCCACAGTTTTGGCTAATAATCACAGGCAAACCGAAATAAAACGCCTCTTCTACTACTAATCCCCACGGTTCAACCAAACTAGGTAGCACAAAAACATCATGACTAAGAAATTCATTTTTAAGTTTCTTATTCTCAATAGCTGATTTAAACACAATGTTATCATTAGCGATTTTTTGTAAATACTCTCTCTGCTCGCCCTCTCCGATTATGGTCAGGCTATAATCTTTTAGACTATTAAATACCTGAACTAATCTCTCTAAATTTTTAATCGCTGATAACCTCCCAACATAAAGAAACTTTTTGTGATATTCTCTTACTTCTTTATTAAAACTTGGTTTGTTGATAATACCAACACCTTTTGTAATTTTTATATCGCCAGGATACCCAAGTTTTAGTAATAACTCTCGATGAAGAGTACCAGATGCAAAAACTGTAGATATTCGCGATAGAAATATTTTTTTTATTAATGCTTGTATTCCTGTAGCCTTACTTTCATTAATAGTTGACTCAAGAGCTAGATAATTTTTGTTTTTACGATTAGCAAATATAACATACCAAAACTCACGCAACTCCCAACCACTTACTAATATTCTTTTATATTGAATACTTTTTAAGATACTTCTTAATCTTTTGATATTTGCTGAAGAGTTTCGCTGTTGTAAGTTGCCTGAGAATAAAACTTGATACTCAAAAGATACATTATCTAAACCAACAAAATCATCTGCTCTTTTTTCATTTGTATTCGAGGCTAAGAAAACAACAAAGATATTTAGCTTCTTAGCTAACTGATTGTACAAGTTAACCTTATAAAAAGCTGGAATGTGAGTGATTATGACATAATCATACATGATATCTTCTTGCCTCTAATTAAATCTATATCTAACTATATGATATAACAATACTAGCTTTTAGTAACCCCTAAAGTAGCTTCGTAGCTTAACTAACAAAGAAATAATGTAACTCTTGATTACAGGCAGATACGAAAGATTGTAAGATTTATTTATTTGAAACTTTTCTTTGAGAATCTTATTCAAGTTTTGTGATGATATACCATCAAGATCATACTTAGAAATAGTCATATCTAGATATTTAGATTTTTTACCAAGCTTAAAGTACTGCATTGTAAAATCTTGATCTGCACATATCTTGTATTTAAGATTATATTTTATTGCTTTATCTAACCTATAAAAAGTAGATTGATGGCACAACATCATTCCTAGCGCCATATCTCTCAAATTTAGTTCAGGTTTGTATTTTAGAATTTTATGACCAACATCAGTATCACCATATATAACCGATATATCTTGAGAAAATTTGCGCTCAAATATCTCCTGCAAAACATCATTAGAATAAAAACTATCTCCGGCATTCATAAAGTTTAACCATTGCCCTTTAGCCAATGCCATACCCTTATTCATAGCATCGTAAATACCTTGATCTGGCTCGCTGATATTTTATCTTGATATTTTTTGATAACATCAAGCGTACCATCAGTAGAACCACCATCAACTATAATGTACTCAATATTTGAATATGTCTGGTTTAATACGCTTAAAATAGTCTCTTCTAGAAGCTCTTTGGCATTATATACAACTGTTATAACTGTAACCAAAGGATAATTAGCTTTTTGAATTTGAGAATTTGACAAGGATAGCTCCTAAGATATATTAGTGACTTTTCTTACCTAGTTTTTCACTAAGCTTGTAGCCTATATATCTGAATATTCTAACATACTCATTGTGTCTTCTAATCATATTATCTGAAGTATATTTGACATAAAACTTATACATAAATATATGCCAGAGATCAAAAATATTCTTTCTAGGCTTGCCGCCAACAATATCATAAAACTCATTCATATAACCGCTTAGATCATGGCTTTTATTAGTTTCATGATGTCTAAAGCCCGAAACATTACTATTACATATATGTAAATTTGCATGTTTTGCAAACTCATGCCACATAAAAAAGTCGCCAGCTAGTTTATACTCAGCAAACTTTTTCATATCCATTTTATCTTGTAATGCTTTTGTCCAGAAAGTTGACTCTTGTTGTATTGACGGCAAACTCGTACCATGGATACCTTTTAGTATTCTCTTTCTTGATGGTACTAGAGGCAGCATAGAGTTTTCAATAATACCATCCTTGTTGTACCAGGTATTTTTAGCATTTATCCACTGTGCTTTTTCACCGTGTTTTTTCATCTCAGCAGCTATCGCTTTAAAAGCATTTGGTAGATAGAAATCATCTGAATTTATATATGCAACTATATCACCAGTTACTATCGACAACCCCTTTGATAAAGCATCATACATGCCATCATCTTTCTCACATATAAACTTGATATCAAGACTATTACAATAAATATCAAGCTCACCTTTGTTATGTTTATCGACATACTTTTGAATAATATCACAAGTGCTATCTTTTGACTTACCATCTACTAGAATATATTCAATATCAAAGTCTCCTCTTTGAGTGATTACACTCAAGATAGTTTCTTCAATATATTTCTCAGAATTGTATGATACTGTTACTATAGAAAATTTCATTCATTACCTTTTTATACTTTAATCTTTCCAATTTTAATATTATTATCTTTACCCACAACTCCAGCCTCAAATCTAACACCTATTTCAGATGCAATTAGTTCGCTATCAAAACGAGCATCACTAATATCAAAAAACTTCACGTACACAGTATAATGTCCTTGAAATACATCACACTTAAAATTATTAACAATACTATATTTATCCAAATATTTAACATTTTCAATTAGATTATTATCCGAATATGAATCAAAAGTTGAAATAGTTTTACCAGTAACATCTTCAGCAAGAAATTTGACTTTTATTTTCTCAAAATCACGTTTAAAAGTAACATTTAATGACAAAACATAGTCTGATCCTGTTTCCAAGAAGGTCGTAGGAGAACCTTCATGATCATAAATACCTACACAATTTGTCAGTAAATCAACTTTATAATTTGGATCGACAATACTAGTAGTAGAAGTAGATTCCTTCTCTTCAGACTCCTTCTCATCACCTAGAGCTCTAATCTCTTTAAGAGCACTCTCTTGATCAGCACTAAATAATGCCTTTTGATAATAGTGAGCAACTTGCTTAGGATCTCCATCAAGAAGTAAGCCTCTCTCATGAATAAAAACTGCTCGAGTACAGAACTCCAACATCAGAGAGATGTTATGAGAAACAAAAATTACTGTTGTTCCACCTTTAAGCAACTGCTTAATTTTAATAAAACACTTATTCTGAAAAATTGCATCCCCAACAGCTAAAACTTCATCAACTATAAGTATATCTGGTTTAACAGCTGTAGAAATTCCAAAGCCAAGTCTAGCCGCCATACCACTACTATAGCTCTTAACAGGTTGATATATATAATCTCCTATATCAGCGAAATCGGTAATCTGCTTGATAGTTTCATCTCGTTCAGAGCCTTCAATCTTATTAAGATCTAAACTGAACATAATATTTTGCATACCTGTAAGTTCTGGGTTTATATTTCCACCTAGCTCAAGCATTGCATTTATATTGCCTCTGACATTAATCCTCCCAGAGGATGGCGTAACAACCCCTGCTATCATCTTTAACAAAGTTGATTTACCAGCTCCATTTAAACCAAATAGCCCAAGAACCTCTCCTTTTTTTATCTCTAAATTGACATCCTTAAGAGCACAAAAATCTTTATAATACTTTTTCCTAGTAATACTGAAAGCTTCTTTGACACGATCTCTAGCAGAATCATAAATTTTATAGTTCTTCGACACATTTTGTAATTTTATTACAATATCTTTTTTCATTTAAATAACATCTCCAAAATGCGGTGTTAATCTTTTGAAAACTAACGCACCAAAAAATAATATTGACAAAGTCATTACTAAAAATATTATAGTTGATACTGGCTGTTGCCAAAACCAAACTTTCTCAATAAATATATTACGAAAGCCCTGAATAATATACGCCATAGGATTAAAATCTAATATAAATCTAAATCTTTCTGGAACTTTCTCTGGAGACCAAAATACTGGTGTAAACCAAAATCCAAACTGTACAATCAGTCCAACAACTTCAGACACATCTCTAACAAAAATTCTAAGTGCAGATGTTAACCAACCCAAACCTAAAAGTAATACAATAGTACATAACATATAATAAGGCAGCTGCAACCAGTATAAATCAGGAAATCTTCCATATAATACAAATACTACTATTAAAAAACACAATAGTATCAGATGTATAATAATACACGACAATATACTGACAAGAGGAAGAATATTAACACTGAAAGCTACTTTTTTGACCAAAAATTTATTTTTCACTAGAGATTCGCATGCTTTACCAAATGCTTCAGAAAAGAAAAACCATGGTATCATTCCTGTTAAAAGAAAAAGGATAAATGAAGTGTTCTCAGAAGCAGAGGCTCCGGGTCTGATACCGTATGAGAATACTATCCAAATCACAAGTATGAATACAGCGGGTCTTATTACAGCCCAAACTATACCCAAGTAAGAACCTAAATAAGCTTCCTTAAAATCATTATATGATAAAATCATTAATAACTTTCTATTATTTATCAAATGTTTGATAAATCTATAAAATTCTTTTACATACCTCATATTGCTAACAATACCCTTACACCAGTTCTATAACGCATAAAATTATAACAAATCATCACAACAATGAAAAAGCAAATAATACGATATCCATTACTTACAGACAATTTTTTTATTTTATTTCTAGTGGATTACCATATCTTTTTAGATATATATCTCCAATCATATAAGAGCCATAATCATTTAGGTGCGCATTATTAAGTCCATAATAATCCATCTGCATACCATCAAGATAAAGTATTACACCATCAATCTGATTAGAGCAATAGCCATTTTTGCATATAACTTTTTTAGGGTCTATCACTATCAAGTTTTTATACTTTTCTTGTAATGAATTTATATACTTAAGCTCGATACTTTGTGATGCTAGAATATCAGACAAAGGCCTACCACATCCATCTATTCCCAACCATTTATCAACCCTCGTCATTCCACAAGCAGGAGTCATCCCTTTGAGTGAAGGCCAATCCAACAAAATAACAGGCTGAATATTTCTCTTTTCAAGTATACTTACTATTTTGTCCATAAAAAATAAAGCTTTGTTATCTTTTGGAAGCTTGGCATGAACAGTATATGAATTCCACCAACCTACTAGTACAAAATACTTAGGATGTGTCTTATCCAACAATACTTCGATATACTTTTCGACTTTCTTATCTTGAATCATATTATAAACAGCTAGCTGAGTTCCACCAGCTACAAGCGTAGTCATATTCAAATCAGCTGTCCATTTACTTATCATTGGCGCTGCAACTTTTGCATGCGAGTCACCAAATATTACAACATCATAGTGATGTTTAATCAAAGAGCTCAGCTCAGCTGTATTCTTATATCCTTGATCTTGCCAAATACTATCATACTTAAGCTTATGCTTTGATTGCCACTCTGGATATTCATAAACAAAAGATCCATCTTCATGCTGAGAAACAATTTTAAAGTCTCCTATTGCTTTATTAAATCCAAAATTTGGAATATATTTGGTGCTTAATGCAAAAGCAATAGCGACAATCATGGGCAATAACCATAGTAAGCCAAGAGTTTTTAATATAGAAAATTTATATTTAAATCTTAATGGTTTCTCAACAAGATAATATGAACAAATAGATAAAGCAAAACTTAATAACAATATGACAATTTTTACAACTGTAGTTTTCTCTATACTCAAATAGTTGACATACGCAATAATTGGCCAATGCCATAGATATAAAGAATAAGATATGAGCCCTATAGCTACAATGATATTAATTGAGAAAAATTTATTTACCAATGGTAATTCTATAGCAGAAAAGCCAGCATAAATATATAAAGCAGCGCCAATGCAAACTACTAACATCCAACAACTTGGATATTGAACATCTATAAACAATATTGGCACTAGCATAAGTATTAGAGCTATCACGCTCAACATATTCGCAAAAAAACTAGTTTGTATAGGCTTTCTGTTTAAACTATAAACAGAAACTAAACAACCTACTAAAAGCTCAAATGCTCTTGTGGTAGGGAAGTAATAATATGATTGAGCACTTTTATAGAAAAAAAAATACAAAGAAAATGAAAAAAGTAGCAGAGCAACTACTAACATTTTAGATTTTACACCGAAGCTTTCGTTTTGTTTCCATGAGATGCCAAGGTTAAATACAAATATCAACATTACTGGCCAAAAGAAATAAAACTGCTCTTCAATGCCTAGTGACCACGTATGTAATAAAGGGATTATAGATGCATCAGAAGCAAAATAGCCAAACGATAAAGAGTTATAAAAATATATATTAGAGAGCGATGCTAATGCACTTACCATTGTTTTAGCAAACTGTCTTAGCTCTGCTGGTAACAGCACCAACCATGCGAAGAAGCTCGAAAATACTAGAACTGCAATCAATGCTGGTAGAATCCTTCTAGCTCTCCTTAAGTAAAAATTTTTAAGAGAAAAACGTCCTTCTTGAAGATCTCTAATAATTATTGAAGTTATAAGATATCCTGATATTACAAAAAAAATGTCTACACCTAAAAAGCCCGACTTAAAAAAGCTTATATCCAAGTGAAAAAATATTACTGACAATACTGCTAACGCTCTTAAACCATCTATATCTTTTCTATACTTTATATGACTCAATTTATTAATCTCAAAATTGCACTTATAAATAATAATACTACATAAAATAATTGTTTCATTTCATTTTTAAAATAATTATCTATCTTATCTCTTTAGCTTCTCAAAAATATTGTAAAGCCCACTTACTTTAACAAACTTTATAATCAGTGATTTGATACTATTATCATTAACTTGCTTTTCAAGAAACTCAATATACTCACTACATTCTCTAATAGTCTCATTATCTCTTTTTTTAAATCTTGCAAAACTCTCTACAATAACTTCAAAATCTCTTATTGAGAATTCTTTTAATACTTCTGACATAAAATTTGGTGTAGTAGCACCTATACTTTCACTTAATGTATTAGCAAATGAGTAAAGAAATTTATCTCTGTACTCCTCACCAAATATATAGCTAAAATCTACACAACCATGCAAAAACATAATTAGCTGTGCTTGCTCATCCGCGCCACTCCATATACCACCATCATTCATTCTATATACAGACATGATTTTATCTATATATTTTATTGAACCAAATTTTGAAAATACCAACAACATATATACATCATTACGTTTAACAGATGAGTATTTAGCAAGGTATTCATTAATCTGACTTTTATGTGCATCATATCTAAAAACTAAAGATGTTGTATGCAAATAGGCGGAATCAATAAAATCATCGAATTTATAACTATATTTTTTATTACTAGAATTTACAAATAATCTATCAGTCAACTCTCCATTAATTAAAAATCTTGTATTATGACCACAACCCATGAATTCTGGATTCCGCTCCAAAAAATCAACTTGCTGCTGTAATTTGGTAGAATCTGTCCAATAATCATCTCCTTCACACAATGCTATATATTTACCTCTGACGACAGGTAAAATAAAGTCTCTTATAGGTAAAGCTCCTTTTGAGTATTGATTTTGTTTTTGATAGACTAATCTAATAATATTTGGATATTGCTCAAGATAACTATTAAGTATTTCTGTAGTTCTATCAGTCGAGCAATCATCACTTATAATTATTTCAAATGGAAATTCTGTTTGTTGAGATAAAAAACCTTCTAAAGCCTTTTCAATATATTTCTCTTGATTATATGCAGTGCAACAAACACTCAATATTGGTTTATTATCTTGCCAAGATGATAATATTTGACTCTCACTTCTTAATTTAGACATTACTTATAAAACTTAGATAACTATATGCTAGACATTATAATCATAAATACAATAAGATTAAATAACTCGCTAGTATTACTCTATACGCCATTTATATTTTTTATTTTTTCATCAAGTTTGTTTTTTAGATAATCTTCTCCAAACTCTATACTAATATTATTTTCCTGGATATACCTATTAAGCTTACTGAGGTCTAAAATATATTTATCTTGTTTCTGTATGATTGTGATGTGAGCTTTTCTGTTAAGAAGATTCTCAAAAATTTCTACAATCTCCAAAACCTTATATCTATGTGGGTTGGCAAGATCAATAGTAGAGCATAGAGTACCATTTGCTAAATATGAGTCAACAAACTTCCTGACATCCTCTATCTCAATAACATATCTATATGCATCTGAATATACACTCATTATATTATTACTTTTAATAGCATGATAAATATAATTTATTAGAGTATTATGTAATTTTAAATTTCCAAATAGTTGCGGAAGCCTAATGATAAAATATTTATTTGAAAGCTTCTTTATAATGCTTTCCATCTGTATTTTATGAGCATAATATGAGTTTTTAGGATACTCATCAACCGACAATGCACAACTACTAAAATATACAAGCTTTTTATCAGAATTATCTTTGAGTATAGTTTCGAGAAGTTTTTTTTCTCTATTAAACTCTTTTTGATTAGTACAGCTAGAATTAGAGACTCCGCTAGCAAAAATAACGACACCGTCATTGTCTCGGTAATTATGAAATGCTTGAGCTAACTGACCTCCTCCGACTACCACGATGTACCATCCTTATAGACTGTTACATACTTATAGCCATTCTTATTTACAACATCTGGTGTTATTCTCTCTAAAGCATGCATGAAACTGCCATCATATGGAAGAGGTTCTGGCTGTATCACTATATCCTTTTCCAACTCAAAAATATCTTTTATAGCATCAACTCTTGCCCAAAACATATTTCCTAATGGGAACAAAGGAGTCTCATTTACCTCTGGTAGTCCTAACATAGTACCTAACTCATCGATATATGACTTATTATCTCCCATATCCATAAAATGCCTATCCTCAGCAAAAACAAGACCAACTTTCTCATTTTCAAACAAACTTAGAACAGAGTTTGCTATAGGTTGAGAACCTACTAGATTATCTAATAGATACTTTCGCCATCTATCTCCTAAATTATTTGCAACACCTATAGATTTTTTACTATGAAAATGGCCAATAACATCATATTTGCGATTAAATATCTTATTTTTAAGATCAAATATCATTGGCGCAACATCACGACCAATATTTTCAACCTTTATAACTTCTATATTATTAGCACCACTATCTTTAAACATCTCTTTAATGCTCAAAGCATCTTCATCTCCAACAGTTGTAATATACAGGTCATACCCTGTAGGGAGATTTTTAAAATATTGATCAAATTCCTCAGCTAAATCAACATAGTACAAATGTAGGTGTACTGCAAGCTTGCCACTATATTTTGTCTCAAAATCAAATGGCATCTTGTGGCACTCATGTGTAGAATGAACATTATTTTTTATAGCTTCATATAATGGAACTTTATTGTATGAATCATTTTCTAGAGCCCATTTATAGGTTGAAAAGCCAGCACATGGATTTGGAGTCAAACGATATAATCCTTTACGTTGACTTAATATGTAGTGATAAACAGACTGAACATAACAAAACTCATAGTTATCTTCTAACTCAGAAAGCTTAATATATTCACGATCAAAATATTTTGATTTTTCAATATTTGCTAAAATATTCTGATTTTCAGCATTATATTTTTCGCAAATATCTATCTGCTCAATTAAAAAATCAACATATTTACCAAAATCAAGATGTTGCTTGACTATTTCTGAGTTATGAGTATCCACAACCGTAGCTTTTTTAAGGTATTTAGCAATCTCATACCCAAGCTGGTGAGTATCTAAATAATCTACAATTATTGCCTTTGCGTTATGTTTCTCAAGAAACTCTACAGATCCAGATGCTCCTCTAAAACATGCTACAGGAACATTAGCCTCAAGAGCATCAACCACGACATTTGGAAAAGGATCCATCCTAGAAGTTAAACAAAACATATCTGCTATAGATAAAATACTATCTAAATTTTGTTGATGACCCAAAAATACAAAGTCATCTTCTAGCCCCAAACTCTTAACTTCTCTTTTTAATAAAAATGAAAATGAACAATCTGATTCCTTAAGTCCACTCCCAACCCAAACAAACTTACATTTACCATCATAGTATTTCTTTATGTATTTTGAAAGATATATGAACAAATCCACACCTTTCCTAATGTGAACAGAACCTGCCGCAACAATTATTTTGTAGTCGTTCCTATCTTGAACATCTATCTTCTTTAATATCTGCTCGACACTATCTGGACTACCATAGCTACTAGGTATGTATGGAAGTTTACCTTGAGGTTGTATAACAATATTTGACGGCTCATTAAAAATCATAGCAGCCTTGGCTAACTGCTCCATTATTGAAGCTTTGATAATTTCAGCTGGAACTATAACTCTATCAGCCTCAATAATTGTATCTAACATTATCTTCGCCGACTCAACATAACCTGCAAATTCATGAATTAATGATAAAGTTGGTAGCTTTAAGTCACTAGCACTACTTAGAACCGAATAAGTTGTTACTGAATTACCAATAACAGCCTTTATTGGAAAATCTTTGCTAACTTCTTTTAAAATTTTTAATGATGTACTTTTTGTGCTATCACCTAACTCTTCTATCAGTAAAACACAATCCTTTTTAAAAGCATCATGTATTTCAGCTTTGTCCATCACATAATGGATAAGATTAAACTTATCACTTAAAGACATACCTATATTAAGTCCTAAAAGAGGTGCTCCAGTCGCTGATGACTGATGAGAGACTAGTATTATAGTTTCTTTACTTTCATCAAATGCTTTTGATCCTGCTAAAAATCCCTGTCTAATAAGCTCAGACTCACTTCTAGGTCTAAACTTACGATAGACTTTACTGACAACTTCTCTTCTAGCGCTTCCTATTGGAAACATCTTAGACAAAACAGACTTATTCATTTTCAACAATCACCTTAAAAAATATCAGCAGGCTTCACTGTATTATAAGTAAAACCTAATAATTTCTAAATATTCTCTCAAAATCTCAAAAGCGTTTCCAGCACAACTCTTTCTCGTATTGTATTTATGTCTACTATAGCATAATATTACTAGTCAAATAAAAGCAATATATAATAGTATTAACAACGTATTAAATCTAATTTCTTATTAATATAGCTGTCCACAACTATAATAGTTTTACCATCCGCAATATTACATGCTGAAATAGTATCAAAATCATTTTGAGATACCCACTGTGCTGATTTACCATAATCTATATACCCATAACCATCACTAGGTTTGCTATTTGCACCGTATAGCAAAGGAACTCCGTTAATAGCATATATTAGCATTCCCGTCCAGTTCTTATTACCAGGATAAGGATATTTTTTTATATACATTTCTAATTCAGTATCATATATCTCTTTTGGTATATATAATACTGAATTTCTTTTAGTTAAATTATGCTGTTGCATATATTTATATAAATAATTTCTAAAGCCATATAAAGTACTCTTACCATTCAATAATGGCGTATAACTTTGATAATAGTTTGGTAGTCGTATGCTCAATTGAGAATTACTAAAAACTGCTAAATAGCTATGAGAAGCTAGTAACAGTAATGTCACAAGTAAGATGTTATAAGGCATTCTGCTTTTAGAATTATTATATTGGTTAATTAGCATATATATAACAAGCATACTTAATATTGAATTATAACCAATTTCGAAATACATTATATCTGCAGTACTTAACTCTTTATTCGAAGATACTACAAAACCTAAAACCATAAGTGTTATAAAGGCCGGCAAAAAAAAATAAAACCTTTTATTTTTTCTAAACAAAATACTCTGAATAAATATTATAAAAAGTAGTATATAAGATTCACATAATCTAAAAGATGGATGAATAAAGTATGATATATATTGCTCGATAATCTGTAGTAAGCTTAAAACCTCTTGATTTACTTCTCCTCCTGCAACCCCAACTAAAAGTTTCTGGAAAAAATAGAAAAATATTAACCAAATAATACCTGTAACATAAACATATTTATTTCTGTAATGATTGAATAAAAGTAAAAAACCTATAAATGAAGCATACATAAAGCCAGTTGACACTTTCCCTATAGAAATAGTAATAATTAAAATGCTTATTACAACAAATGATTTAAATGTGTATTCATTATTAGAAACTTTTTCAATAGTAAAACCAAAGCTCAATAGAAGCAAAACAGAAGTAAACCACAAGCCTTCGGAACCAACAGCATTTCCCCACATATCATTAAACAAATATATCAGTATCAGAAGAGATAATAACAGAGCTATAATACTATTTTTTCTAAAAATTGAAGTTACAAAAACTAAGATACTAGATAAGTATAAAGATATTTTAAAACAAAAAAATAAACCATAACTATCATAAGGCTGAACTCCTACAAGACAAACAATGATAGCATCTATATAATGGCTCAATACATGATATATAGTAATAGGCGTATTATTCTCAGCAATACTAGGATAACCAAAATTAAGTATACTTTGAATAAGTGACACATGAAATGCTGTATCTCTATGCCAAAGACCCGATTCCGCATTTAATAATGGATAAAAAGGATCATAACTACCTGGCTTCATCCAAAATAACATAATTGATTTTGTAAATACAATTAAAACAAACACAATAAAGATAGAAGTTACAATATCAACATAGCCGACATTCAACCTATCTTTAAAAAAATCTCTCACAAACAATTTAACCATAAATAGGAATAAAATTAAAAAAGCTAATGCAGCAAATAAAACTCTAAGATAGCTAAATTGTTGAAAATTTTGCTCTGCATATATAAAAATCCATAAATAGTAAATTACAAATGATATGGTTGCAATGGAACGAATATCTACTCTCAAATACTTATCAGGTATATTGCTAATTTTATTTAACATTTTTTAGAACTCATATAGTCAAACAAATGTCTACAAATATAGCGAATATCTTTTTTAGTCAAATCATAATACAAAGGTAATCTAACCAATCTTTCACTATCTTTCGTTGTATAAATATCATTACCATTAAATGATGTATACTTTTCACCAAATGGTGATGAATGTAATGGCACATAGTGAAATACAGCCATAATTCCATTATCCTTTAGATACTCTATAAGGTTTGTTCTTTCTTCTAATGATCTTGCCTTTATATAAAACATATGGGCATTATGCTTACATTCGCTTGGTACTTTAGGTAAAGAAATATAACCTTTTTCTTCTAGCTCTTTTAACTCTTTAGCATATTCATCCCATAGAACAATTCGTTTATCATTAATTTCATCAGCCATCTTTAACTGAGAGTATAAATAAGCAGCATTTATATCACTCGGCAAATAAGAACTACCCATATCTACCCAAGTATACTTATCGACTTGCCCTCGTAAAAACTTACTTCTATCTGTACCTTTTTCTCTAATTATCTCCGCTCTCTCTACAAAATCAGGATTATTTATAATAATAGCTCCTCCCTCACCCATAGAATAATTTTTAGTTTCATGAAAACTAAAACAACCAATATCCCCTATAGTTCCCAAGGCTTTACCCTTGTATGTTGACATAACTCCTTGTGCAGCATCTTCTACTACATATAAGCCATACCTATTTGCAATTTCCATAATAGTATCCATATCACATGCCACTCCAGCATAGTGTACAGGGACTATTGCTTTTGTTTTGCGCGTTATAGCAGACTCAATCTTTGCTTCATCAATATTCATCGTATCTGAGCGAATATCTACAAAAACCACCTTAGCCCCTCTCAATACAAAGGCATTTGCAGTAGATACAAAAGTATATGATGGCATAATAACCTCATCACCCTCTTGAATATCTATGAGTATAGCTGCCATCTCTAGAGCATGAGTACATGAGGTTGTTAATAATGCTTTTTTACATTCAAATTTATCTTCGAACCATTGATTACATTTTTTAGTGAAAATACCATCACCAGAGACCTTTTCTGTATTAAAAGACTCTTTTATAGTATTTATAGTATTATCCACTATACAAGGTTTGTTAAATGGTATCATTGAGAATTCCTATGTTATTAAACTACTTTTAAAAAATAAGAGTGTTTCCTTTATAAAAAAATAATAATAAAAGCAAAACTCCTGAAACAAGATGAAGTACAAGTATACAGTAACAAAAAATCTTTTTGAAGCATAGCTTTTGTGCTATCAGAAATCTTGTGCAATAAATAAAAAGTATAAAGTTAGCAGCAATTGCTCCCCAAAAATAATTACCAGCACTATAATTTGGCCACTCTGCTAACACAGCCACCATTAATGTTGCAATCAAAACAGTACCCCAAGCAATATTTACATATATATCTTTTTTTATTTGATTAAAATAAATCACTGTCACCGCTAGAGGAAATGCAAATGAAAGCAAACATGATAGCCATATATGAGTCGAATACAAATTCCAAACCAAAAATGGCGCAAAAATTGTTTTTGATGGGTGTATAAAAGTATCATTGTTTATATATGTATAATAATACTGAAACATTAATAGCAGCGAAGATACTAATATAATAATAATAGCTTTTGTTATGCTACATTTCTTTTCTGATGACTTTATTGATAATAAAATTGTATAAGTGACTAAACATGGAATAAACGCTAGTACAAAATTGGGCTTTGCTAATATACTTACTGCAATAAGGATTAAAATAATAATGAAATTAACATTATTAGTATAAATTTTTCTAATAGAATAATCGAATAACAATAAATAAAATGGCATTGCTAAAATTAAAGTGCTATTATGCCATTGGTTAGGTGATATACCACCTAAGTATATATGAACATATCCTCTTGAGTTACTGTAAAAACTAACTATAGGCATTACAAACATCATTGTAATGCTTATTATTACCAAAAATAAATCTTGATCCTTATGTTTATTACCAAAGGATATAATTTGATATGTTATTAGATATTTCATTATTATAAGAAATGATAGCAACATAATACTAACATATGCCAATGTATTGTAACTGCTTGACATAAAGGAACATAGATATACGAGCACATACCAAAAGCTATAAACAGGGAATGCATTAGTTTTTTCAAACTTTAATATAAGTGAGGTATGATCAGGAATATCACTTACTCCATGAGGATTAGAGGACCATACTTGCAAATAATACGAATCATAAAATATTAATAAACAAATACAGAATAAAAAAAAAGTTGATATTAATAAATATTTATTTTTCACTCTTATCCCCCACAGAGGTATTAAATATAAAAACTCTCATTATATTATATGATACCAAAGCTGATAATCCGATAACAATAATCTGAGCAACATACACATTTATATCAAATGTGCTGACTGCCATATGAAGGGAACAAAGATTAAAGCATAGTAAAAATATATAAAATAATAGATATTTTGTGATTAGCCTCACGCTATATATTCTAGTTTTAAAAACAAATGATTTATTCATGACTAAGCTAACAACGACTCCTAATATAAAAGCTATAGTGCTAGCAACTAGATAATTAGCATCCAATAATATAAATATTACAAAGATCAGATATGCAAATAAGTTATATACAACAGCTATAATACAAAACTTGATAAAAGATGCGTATTTACGAATAAAGTCACAAACCATGTTTACTATCCAGCACATACAGAGGTCTTTTTCTACTTTCATCAAAGTTTCTCCATAGATATTCACCAATAATACCAAGTGTGAGCATCTGAACCCCAGATGTAAATAATATAACTACCATGATAGATGACCAACCAGGGTTTGCTCCAAACAATATTTTCTGTAAGATAATATATATAGCCATTATGACGCATATGATACAATCAACTATACCTATAATAGAAATAGCTCTGATTGGCACATATGAAAATGCCAGTAGTGAATCAACTACGAGTTTTATTTTTTTTGAAAGTGTCCAGCCAGATTTACCAATATCTCTTGAGCGCCGAGTATAGTGAATTTCAGCTCGTTTAAAACCTAACCAAAGCACCTGTGCAAATAATGATGTGTTTTTCTCTTCTATGCTTGTTAGTACTTCTATGACTTGTTTATCCGCCAGAAAACAGTCAAAGCCACCCTTTGGCATATCTTTTATGGCAAACTTTCGCATTAACTTATAATATACTTTTGAAAAAAGTTTTTGCGACCATTTTTCATCTCTTGATTCTCTAATGGCAAGCACTACTTTATTTCCTTGTTTATACTTTTCAACCATTTCTACTAGCAAGCTAGGAGGATCTTGTAAATCTGCCGATATGACAGCAGCACAATCACCAGATATATGTTCTAATCCAGCATATATTGCCACATGTTGACCAAAATTTCTCGAGAGCTTAATAACTTTTACATTATTATCTATTTCTCGCAATTTCATAGCCTCTTGATATGAGTTATCCTTACAGCCATCATCGACAAATATTATTTCATAGTTATCTAAATATGGGATTACTTCTTCTTTTAGCTTTGAATAAGTGATAGGTATATTTTTTTCATTTTGATACAGTGGTATCACTATAGATAGTTTCATACTTAACCTTCACTCTCTAGATACTTAGCTTCTAAATTTAACAAACCTTTACTCCTTTGTTTTATTATCTTTGCTGGAGATCCAGCATAAATACACCAAGGCTTTGTATCTTTTAAAATAAGTGACATAGCACCTACAGAAGTTCCTTCAGCAAGTATTACTCCTGGCATAATAGTAGAGCCTGCCCCGACTATAGTATGTTTTTTTATTATAATGGCTTTTTTATATTCGTTTTTGTACTTCATGGGCACGGTTGAGTTTGTCATCGTGACACCGCTATAGTCATCTGACTGTGTAAAAACCATTACACCATAGGCGATAGTAGTAAAATCCTCAAAAACTATACCCTCAGTGCCTCCAGCAACCAAACACTTAGGGGTAATATGGACATTACGACCTATTTTAATATTGCCTGAGACTACGCAAAAGTCATCTATCCTAGAGTTGTCACCAATCTCTATTTGCTCATGATTATATATACTGGCTTTATCACTGATTTTTACATTCTTACCTAGTGATTTAAAACCAAACGTTGCTAACTGAATTTCTGAATAATATGCCACAATTAGCCTCCACTATAAATAAAACTCAATAGTTTCTTTAAACATTTTCTCAAAGTCTTGAGATGGTTTCCAACCTAGCTGGTTCTGAATCTTACTATTATCTATAGCATATCTCCAGTCATGTCCTTTTCTATCTTCGACAAATGTTATTAGCCTATTATGTGGAGCATGCTCAGGCTTATATTCATCCATTAGCTTACATATAGTATTTATAAGTGTCAGATTATCAACCTCATTAATACCTCCTATATTATAAACTTCTCCTATCACACCCTTTTCAACTACTGTTTGGATAGCATCACAATGATCTACCACATATAGCCAATCACGGATATTTGACCCATCTCCGTATACCGGAATAGGCTTTTGGTTAATACAGCTATTAATCACAACTGGAATTAGCTTCTCAGGATGTTGATATGGGCCATAGTTATTTGAGCAATTCGAAATCGTAACTGGTAATTTATAAGTATGATGATATGCCCTAGCAATGTGATCAGACCCTGCTTTAGATGCAGAATATGGCGAGTTAGGCTCATACGCCTTTGTCTCTGTGAATGCCGGATCATCTTTTGATAATGTACCATACACCTCATCTGTAGATACATGGTGGAACTTACAATTAGTTTCATCTAATCTTAACTCATCCAACCAGTATCTTTTAGCACAATCTAAAAGTGTAAATGTACCTATTACATTTGTCTCCAAAAATACCTTAGGATTAGCAATTGAGTTGTCCACATGAGATTCTGCTGCAAAATGCACTATAGTTTCAATATTATGATTCTTAAGAGTCTCATATACTAACGCTTCATCACAAATATCTCCTTTGATAAAAGTATGATTATGTTCATTTTCTAGATCTTTTAGATTATCTAAACTACCTGCATAAGTAAGTTTGTCATAAGATACTATTTTCACATCATTATATCTTGATAACATCATACGCACATAATTGCTACCTATAAAACCTGCTGCTCCTGTTACTAATATGTTTTTTGCTTTATACATTTTTCATTTCCCATCATTATAAACAAATATCTTTACTAAATAATTCACAATCAATCTAAGAGCCAAGCTTATTCTCACTTCTATGACTTGTTCCCAGTGTATAAATAGTAGTATATTTATAGCCATTTTTCTCGGCAATATAAGGTGTAAGCCTTTCTAATGCATGTAGATAGCTGCCATCCACAGGCAATGGTTCTCTTTGCAAAATACCTTCTTTATTAAGCTCAAAAAAGTCTCTAATTGCTTCTGTTCTTGCCCAAAACATATTTCCTACGGGAAATACTGGAGTTTGCTCTATATTTCCAAGTCCCAATATTTTAGAAAGGCTATCAATATAAGTCTTATTTTTACCAATATCAACAAATGTATTATCATCAGTAAAAATTAAACCCATTTCCTTATCATTAAACAAATTCAAAATCATATTTACATGACTACCTATTAGGTTATCAAGTAAGTATTTTCGCCACTCATCTCCTATAACCTTATCATTTCCTAAAGATTTTTTTGTATGAAAGTGTCCTATAACTTCATAATTGCCACTATATAATTTCTCTCTAAGATTAAATATCATAGGACCAACATCTCTTCCAATATTATATACCACACATATTTCAACATTTGTAGCACCACAATTAGAAAACTTTTGCTTAATATAATCCTCACTGTCTTTAGATACTGTTGTGATATATAAATCATATCCTGTAGGCAGATTTTTAAAATATGAAGCAAACTCATCAGATAAATCAACATAGTATAAATGTAGATGCACCGCAATTTTGCCTCTAAAAATTATAGTTTCATACTTCGCATCACTTGATATTACATGACATGCATGGGTCGCTAATCTACCTTTCCTAAGAGCATCATATATAGGAACAAAATAATCATTTTTATTCTCTATTTGCCATTTTAAATTAGAAAACCCTGGTCTAGGATTTACAGCACCTAAATAGGCAATATTCTTACGATATAACATTACATGTTTATATATCGCCTCATCTTCGGTATTAAATTGATTACCCATATAGTCAAAGTTCATAGCATTTGAATCTTTTATGGCATGCACTATTAGTCTATTTTCACAATTATGTTTATGGAAAAAATTAATTTGCTCATTTAAAAAATTTAAATAATCTTTAGTCTGATTACTGATACTTTTATAATTATCTACAGTATTTAAATCAAAATATAAGATATCCTTTGATAAACATCCTGGTAATTGTTTAACTATCATATTTTTAGGAGCTTCTTCGGTTAAAGTAAACTTCATAAGTTGTTTCAAATAACTATCCTGTATAGTTTTTGATGGAAGCACTATACCATCAGCAAAAAGCATGAGATCAAACAATTCTTTATTTAAACAATCCTTTTTGTATAATGCATGATCTTGAAACATAAATAATGTTGCAACTCCAACATAATTAGCAGACTCCAAAACAGGCAAGACTTCAAGAGAATTATATATAGCTATTTTTATACCATATTGTTTATTAAGGTAATCAATAACAGTACCTATATGAAGCATATCACCTTGGTACTCATCTGCTTCAACTAATAAGAAACATCTATCTAAGTATTCTTTATAGCTCTGAGATTTTTGTGCTACATAATGTATCACATTATACTTTTCACTTAGAAACTCGCTTAGGTTCAAATTCAAAAACGACTCCGCTGTTAGTGATGATTCGTAAGAAGCTATAAATATAGTTTCTTTTATCGCACAAAACTCTTTTTTTCCATGTAAAATACTTCTTTCAATAAGACCTTTTTTAGGAGGTTTAAGTTTTCTGAGGATTCTTGCAAATATACCCAGCTTTTTATTTTTAACAACCATTTAAAACACTATCAATTTTAATTTAAATACACTTCAAATCTCATAATTCCAGATTTGCACAATCTCACAGTAATAATACAAACTTCGTATGGTAATTACAATTTCTTTCAGATTTAGAGGCCTCTATACTATAGAGACTTTTGCGTATCAATACAAAAATATACTAGATAACTTAAATTGTAAAAACTTCTATTTACCAAATATCTTTGCAACCTTGCTAAATGGTGAAGTGATAACTCTTACAAACTTAAATACTTTAGCAGAATAAAACCTCTCAATTTCACTATTTAACATATTAATTCTATTATTTAGATTTTCTAGTTCCTGTGTTTTACTTATAAATTTTTTATTAGCCTGATCTAGGAGAACTAATTCAGACTCATCTATACCCAAAAATCTTAAATCCTTATAAATTGAACTTTTTTTTGCGGTTTCTGAAGATGTATTTTTCAATATAGCATAAATTGTTTCAATTGCGGCTGTAAATACACTAGTGGTACTTAATCCTCCCCATCTAAAAACTGCTACTGTCAAATCTACATATCTAAACTTAGCTCTACTTAGATATATTTTCATGAAAAAATCATAATCAGCTACGATTCTAAAACTCGTATCAAGTTTTAAATCTTTTAATAATTCAGATCTCACTAATGATGACTGAGGACAAAATGGCATTCTATCAAATATCGTATCTACGGGTCTTAAACTATCCTTATACATAAACTCATTAGATTCAGATATATAGTCAGTTCTACCACAAATAACATCTTCACTACCATCTACGATACTCATAACTCTCTCGAGCACATGGTTGTCAGCAAATATATCATCAGCATTCATAAAAGATATCCATTCACCAGATGCTAAATCAATACCTTTATTCATTGCATCATAAATACCACTATCAGGTTCACTTACTATTATGTCTATATCTTGTTCATATTTTTTGACTATATTTAAAGTATTATCTTTCGAGGCACCATCAATAATTATATATTCTATATTTTCTCTATAAGTCTGAGATACAACACTATTAATAGTTCGTTCAATAACATTTTGTCCATTATAAACAACTGTTATTACCGATATTTTTTTCATTTATGGCTCCCAAAAACAACAGATAACATATTATCAATTCTCTTAGCTAGCTTATAGATCATTGTAGTTTTAATTTGATCGACCTCGCCCTGTCTTGCATCAAGGACAGATTTCTGTTTCTCAATAAGATTTTCAAGACTTCTAATACTCTCATGTAAAGGAATCAACTTACCATTCTCATCTTCTCTAAGACGAATATATGGCTTAAAATAACTACTCTTAACTAAATCATCACCAAAGTATTTAGAAATAATAAAAAGCCTTTCAAATCTTTCATTAAAAGATTTCGAATCACTACTTTTTGAAATAGCTAACGGCAAATAAAAAAAAGATACTTCATCTTTAAATAATCTTATAAATAAGTCGTACTCTGCCGCGTATTCGTAGAAAGTATTAAACATATAAGCTTTCAAAATATTTGACTTAAAAATACACGACTCCGAGAGAAATGGTTGTTTTTTAGCAATAGTTTCTACTGATTCAGCAATTTCAGTTCTATATGTGCCTAATACTGTATTAGTTAATCTTAATGAATTTCCATAATATACATCAGCAGCGTTATTTTTAACTATAAAAATAGCCTCTTCAATAACATTCTTAGAGGCGTATACATCTCCCAGCTGTAAAAAACAAACCCATTCTGTAGAAATTATCGAAACACCCGCATTCAATGCCTCATAGTATGAAAAATCTGGCTTTTTCATACTATTAAATTCTAAAGGTAGTAGATCGGTAAATAACTTATCATTTAAATCCAAATCACCACTAGTATCTACTATCAACACGCTGACTTTATCTCTAGCACTTTGCTCACATACACTTTGTAAACTTTTCTTCAGTAAATGATATTTATTTTGATCATAAACCATTACTAAAGATAAGAACCTTTTTTCTGACTCCATTTAATGTCCTAGTTTATAAGTTAGAAACAATTTTAAACCGCATATCATATTATATAGTTAAATAAACTAGAAGTCATATAGTGGACTTCGTAGTGATACAATCTTATTTTTTACAAAATTCATTTATGTAATCTTAATCTATCAATTCTTTAAGCAAGTGAGTAATAGGCTCTGAAGGACAGTCTGTTTTAGGGCTTTGCATAGAATAATTATTCAATACTTCTATATAGTCAGTCTTTATCTCTGTGCTATTAATTATTTCTTGTATAGCTTTTTTACAGTCATTGATATTATGCACAGTCCAAACATTAGAAAACATAGATGCAAATGCATTTTTGCCAAATGCAAGACATGGCTTGTTACAAGAAGATGCCTCCATAAAAACACTTCCCGAATTAGATGTTACAATTTGCGAGCCCTCTATAAGCGCTTTCTGATTGAACTCCGTTCTGATCAAATACACATCATTAATCTCACTAATATATTTGTAGAATCTTTTATTCTTATACTGCGGTAAAGCCTCAACATACTCTTCCATAGTATATGCTTTCTCATTAAATTGAGTAGGATGCTCTTTTACATATATTTTCCAACCTTCCGGCAGTACAGATCTAAGTATTTTAAGATTATATAACTGTAAAGCATTAATACCATCACTCGGAGAGATAGTGCTTTCAGGCTCAAAATGAAGAGGAAACAAAACATATTTGTCTGAACTACAAGGAGTGGTACAAAGTTTGTCATAAAAAGCCTTAAGCCCCTTGAGATAAACTGGGAAAAAATACAATCTTTTATACAACTCGAATTTTACTACTCTGTAAAGTTGATATGATGTCATGACAGAAAACATTTCTTGAAGAGGCTTTCGCTTTTCACTAATTTGTCCAGCGTCCCTATACATACTTATATTTTCAGCATTATTTTCTTTAAAAGAATTTAAAGACTTAAGAATAGTTTTGTATTTAGAGTCAATCAAACAAAATCGCCTCATATTAGTATCAGAAAACCCTAAATCTCGCCTATGTACGACTTTCGAAACACAATCAGAGTCTATAGCAGCTTTCTCAAGCATATAATCAGACAAATAATGGTTTTGCGAGACGTTATATACAATACTTATGTCATTATCTTTGAAAAGATTTGTAAAATAACCATATATATCAAGACCCTGCTCTACCGCTTGTGTAGTAAATTTAAAACCATCTGGATACCTATTATTAGAGGCAAATGCTCCTACACTATCTATATTATTTAAGTTATCAATATCAAAATCATAAAATTCTTTAACAGGTACCGTTGATAAAAACCCCATAGCATTATCTAATCTTGAGATAAAGCTAACAATAAGAGAATCAATTACATAAGCATTTCTGTATACTATAAACTCACAATTAGGAAACTGCTCTTTACACTTATCAAGATTAACAGCATTGTTATGAATCATAATATCTTTATTAAAAATCACATTCTCATAAGTAAGCACTATATATATAGTACCTATTGCCTGATTTTCTCTTAAGCGCTCTATTAATCTTTTAATGTCTATTAATATCCATTTACAGTTTATCAATACATTTATTTTTTTCATTAATACACCTAGTATTTAGTCGCGAATATAACACACAAGAAATCACTCATGGAACTATTTTTTTGCTCTTTTCTTTATACCTTTAACTAAACCATATATACCAGTAAGCTTAAGGATTACTCGCAATACTTTAAACAAAAAGTCTTTAGATTTATAGTATATATATGGAATAACTAAATGTATAAGTCTTGTAAACATAAGACTTATAAATGGTAATATAGTAAATCTGATATAAATAGTTAATTTATTGTTTTTGAGAAACTTGATACTCTTGACGTACATAAATATAGAAAGCCAATATACTACCACAATAATGCCTATAAAAGCAGACTTTATAAAATACATTAATCTAGAATTCAAAATATCAGACTCCATTTACACTAGTTACCAAAGCCACTACTAACCATCAAATCTATCGCCGAACTCATAATCCTTCTCGGCTACTTTGCCTAAAATATCTTTTAAATATTTAGGATGCATACCCATACCTGGCCTAACGCTGCGGATATTGTCTTCGGTAAAGACATCTCCTTTCTTTATATCTTGTGCAACATAAAGACTTCTAGCAAACTGCCTACTTTTTTTCCTTTTTTCTGTTAAAGAGTAGTCAACTCTTCCGAGTAACTTCTCAGCATCTCTTACAGCATTTATCATCTCAGAAAACTCTTTTCTGTCTAGAGAAAACCCCGCATCAGCACCTCCTATAGACTTATCAAGTATAAAATGTTTCTCAATTACCTTAGCTCCCAAAGTAGTAGCAACAACCGGCGCTGTGATGCCTAATGTATGATCTGAAAATCCAGAAACAACACCAAATGTATCAGCTAAACTTGGAATCATTGCCAAATTCGCATCTTCTAGCTTTGCAGGGTACGCACTAGTACACTTAAGCAATATAATATCGTGATTACCAACTTCTCTACAAATACTCACAGCATCTTGAATTTCATCAATAGTCGCAATGCCAGTTGAAATTATGATAGGCTTACCTTTTGAAGCTGTATATCTAATAAGTTCATAGTCTGTTATTTCAAATGACGCGATCTTATATGCACTAGGATTAAATTGTTCTAAAAAATCAACCGCAGTTTTATCAAAAGGTGAAGAAAAAATATCAATCCCAATCTCTCTAGCATAACTAAATAGCTCCTTATGCCATTCCCATGGAGTATAAGCCTCTTGATAAAGATCATGCAAATATCTACCATCCCAAAGAGTTTCACCGGCAATTAAGAAATCTTTTTTCTTGCAATTCAAAGTTATCGTATCAGCGGTATATGTCTGTAGCTTAATTGCATTTGCACCTATTTCTTTAGCTGCTTTAATAGTATCTAGAGCATTTTTTATGCTACCATTATGATTTGCACTTAGCTCTGCTATGATATACACACCATCTTTACTTATGTCAAAATTACCGATTTTCATTTTACAACTCTCTTAAGCTTCTTTATCATAAAAGTTATACACATAACCCAATACAGCTATTCCACTATCTTTGACTGCGCGACATTTTTTATAGTTTATATTAAGTAGACTACAGCACCACCAAATCAAATCATTAAAATCAAAATGATCTCGTATATATACTGTACTAGATATTCTTGGGTTTATTTCAAAAATGAAGTAGTCGTTGTTATACTTCCTACTTTGTATGTTTATACTTCCTTTTAGGTTAGTTTCTTCTGCAATTTTTTTTGCATAACTTTCTAGACGGTCGGACTTGTATATCTCAGCATAACCTGTCATTCCGCCTATCAGTCTTCTTTTAAAAGAAATAACCTCAAAAATATTATCATCTCTATAAACCGCAGTTGTTAACTCTTGATCTATACTTCCAATATATTCTTGGACTATATATTGGCTTAAATCATCTATCCCTTCTCTTAGTTGATCAAGCTGTTCTTGACTTTCAATTTTAAGAATTTTTTTTGTAACTGTTGATCTTGCAGCCTTGACGATAATATCATACCCCTCAAAAATATTATAATCCTTCAAACTCCATGTTTTAGGTACGGGAATATTAATATCAGTCAAAAACTCAGATGTAATCTTCTTGTCCAAAAAGTTCTTAATAATTGTCGTATTATTAATTAATATATTTACTTTTTCTTTATATAATTCTCTGTTTGAATTAAAAAAGTTAATATCATACTCTGATGCCGGTATGATTAAGTCAATATTATTATCAAATATTATTTTGTTAATAATATCAGTATAGCTGTCATCACTTGTTCTAGGAACCTTAGAAAAAAAATCTACTTGGCTTTGACTAAAAATAATATCTTTAATATCTACCGCAAAAATTTCACAATTAAAGACTTTTTGCTTAAGTAGTATATTGATGATATTCATACCAATATCACCCCCAGCAGAGGTTACCAAAATCTTCTTACTCATCTCTCATCAAAACTCTTGTTAAATAATTCTTATCTGGATCGTATCTTCTAATATCATCAAGTAATTTAGATTTATCATAACTAAAATAAACCATCTCTTCTGTGCTATTGTTAAAATCTACTACACAAAAACTTGGCTTTTTGCTATTTCTAGGTTGACCTATTGATCCAGGGTTTATAACTTTCATTTTAGCATACTGCTTTCTCATGTCATAATGCGTATTACCTAAAAATAGGTAGTTAGCACTTACAGTTTCTAAAAAACTTTTTGATTCATTATCTGGATATATATATCCATTAAAATAATCCTTAGGTGAGCCGTGATAGGCCTCAAATAAATCATTCTTCTCAAACTCTTGCATATTCTTCAAAAATTCTAACGTACTATGTGATATGTTTTCACCCAACATAGAATATGATTTACCATACTTTTCATCTAGCAATTTAAAATCTTTAGATGGATACGAATTTAGAAAATATAAATCATGATTTCCTTTTATTGATATCAAATTTTTAAATCCAAGCAACAAATCAACACATTCATTTTGATAATAGTAGTATCCCGCTATATCACCCAAAAATAAATACGCATCTGGATTATGTAATCTCATCAACTTTAGAGCTTCTTCTAAGGCATATATATTGCCATGAATATCCGAAAAAACTATAATTTTCATTTTAAACTGCCAATTTCTTCGACTAAAACATCTCTAATATCTTTCAAATCAAATAGATTTAAATGCTTTGAGTCCAGACAAATACTTCTATCTAACTGATAAACTTCTCTTTTACCATAAGTCAACTTATCAAACTCTTGATTAAGAACATTTGATACAATATCAACTATATCTTTCAAAGAAACACAACCTTTATTTGCTAAGTCTAAAAAGCCTAAAGGCGACTCACAAATTAGTTTAAGTAAAGCCTTAGCCATTTCATTTTTAGAAATAAATGAATTTCTAAATTCATCTATAACAATAGTATTTGACCTTATTGACCCTATCAAAAATTGAAATCTCTGACTGTAATCATCATATGCAATTATAAACGGTGGTCTTATAATAGTGGCCTTATCAAATAAAGAGCTGTTATAGATAGCCTTTTCAGCTAAATATTTATTCTTTGTATAACTATCTCTTATGAGTTCTTCATTAATTATTTCAAAACCTTCATATACATCAGAGTAGTTATATATGAAGAATGTAGAAATCATAATATAATGATTTAAATTTCTAAGCTTAGAACTTATATTTATGATATCATTCGCCTGCCTTTGGTTATAACAAATCATATCTAATATAACATCTGGATCTACTGAGATAATCGCATTCTCTAACTCTTTCCTATCATCTCGCTCTAGAGCTATTGATTTTACACCCTCAACATCAACAGCTCGTCTTGAAATCACATAGACTTCATTTATTGATTTATCTATATTTTTTAAGAACTCAAGACCTACAAATTTGGTACCACCTAAAACTAAAATTCTCATCTAACTCTCCCTGATATTTAATTCTTAATATCTTGCATTAGCTTCAAGACATTTATCTTTAAAAGTCTTTGGTCCATTTTTTCTAATAACAAATAACCTTTTTTTTCTAAATAATCATACATATCAAGTTGATTATCAGCAGTCATTATCGCAGTAAATGGTAACCTCATAAACAATACTTCATTTAGCGTGACACTTGGCGATACAATAGCAAAATCGCTTTCATGCATTAGCTTTGCGACTTCAATAGAATTAATATGTATTGTTATCCAAGACTTATCTAAACAAAACTCTTTTAGTTGCTCCAAATTTCTATTTGTCGTAGTCGTCAAGACATTTACATGTATACCACCAATTTCTCGAATAACCTCAAGGATTGGGATATTTATATTACTATGATCAGCTCCCCCCATTGCCAAAAACACATGAGGAACTTTATTTTTTTGTTTAGGCTTTTCTCGATACTCATAAAACTCTGGTCTTATTAGAGTATATTTCGATCCGCAACGAAGTTCACATCGCTCTGGTACTAATCCTTTATATCTTGTTTTATCAGCACTAACATTATGATTTATCAAAATATCACAATAATGCTTTTGATAAACATCATCAAACACCATAAGCTGAATGTTTGGATATTTATCTTTAAGATCTCTTTCAAAATTATAATTAATATCATAGTTATCAATTATAACTAAATCCGGACTACATATATCAACAACTCTTGATAACTCAGCTAATGTATTATCTTTAACTATTTCAAGGTTATAACCAGCTTCCTTGATCTTGAAGTTAATATTCCCTGATAAATCTCTTGTCGCAAAAGTTACATTTTCAAACTGCGATGCTAGTACAAGATCTCTCATGATATGCCCTGTACCAATACTTGATGAAGAGTCAGCTCTAATTAGAACATTCACCAGAACCTTTCCTTACTAAATAAAATGCTTTGGCTAATGCTAAGTCGTCAAAATCATCAATATCAACCGCACTAAAATAAGAAAGTTCATGAAACGCATAGCCTTTACCATAAAAACTACCAGAGTCATAAAGCTTCTTAACATCTGCTATCCATACTGCTCCAGAAGGACACAAAAGTTCTTCCAAGTCTTGAGATCTTTTTTGTATTTGCTCCGGGAACAAAGGTTTGTATTCATTGCCAGATTTTAGATGAGCCCACCATGGATTAGTATATCCATACGAAAAAGCACTTAACAAAAAGTCATAACCCTCTTTCTCAAACACCTTATACATCTGTAAGATATCATCACTATCTCTAAGTGGACAGTTCGGCATCAAACTTACCACATTATCATATTTATAGCCCAGTGACTCTAGTTGTTTGAGAGTATTTATTATCACATCACTTACCGGAGAAACATCATCAGCATATTCATTTCTTAAAAATGGAACTTCTGCACCATACTTCTTTGCGACATCCGCAATTTCTTGACTATCTGTTGATACAACAACCTTGTCAAAACAGCCACTTTTTAGAGCTGCTTGAATTGTTTTAGATATCATTGGCTCACCCAAAAAATCTACAATATTTTTTTTAGGTATCCGTTTTGATCCACCTCTAGCAGGTATAATCGCAACTGTCTTTGCTACCATATTGACCAGCCTCCATCTACTATCAAGTTATGTCCAGTTAGACTTTTCGACACACTACTTGAGACAAACCATACAGGATCAAAAAGCTCCTCTTTCTTTAACATCTCACCTGCTGGACAAAGCTTAGCATATCTTTTTTTAAATTCATCACTAACTCTACCTTCAACACCACCAAATGACACCGTATTAACTCTTATCCCTCTATCTGCAAATCTTACAGCTAGTTCCTTAGTAAGATGTATTTGAGCTGCTTTTGCTATACTATATTGTATTGGAGAGGAGTTATATCCATCTTCATATAAGTTTCTATTAAAGGCAACTACACCATACATAGATGATATATTAACAATAGACTTTAATGTATCAACGAAACCACAAGATAGTAGGTATGGCAATGTTACAGACATAAATAATTCTTTATGGATGTTGCTTGATGATGAAAATCCATTTTCTTCAACAACTACGCTTTTCAAAGATCTAGCATTGTTAATTAGATGTGTGTATTTACCAACATTTTCTCTAACAAACTCTTCTACATCTGTCTCATGATTAAATTCAACAATTAATGCGCGCAGTTTATCTTTGTGATCAACAAACCTTTCTAAAACCTTGCCAGCACTATCCTCAGAAGTGGATGTAAATGAGACATCATAGCCCTTAGATAAAAATCCTTTTACAAGCTCTTGCCCTATTACTCCAGAACCTCCCGTTATTAATACATGCATTTTACTTCATCCCTTTTTCTATTATTGAAACAACCTTTTGATGATGTTCATACTCATCTACAAAACTAGCAGCTCTCACTCTATAAACGAAGACTTCCAGAGATGACTTGAATGCTCCAAAAGCATCGTCTAATATGATCATTTCATTGCCACTCTCTCCAATAATATCAACTTTTGCAGGTGATGAAAGATCTCCAACTGTTAAGAAGTTAGTAACTAAACCACTATTCCAAACTACCGAAACACCAACAACAGCAGATGTTTTATCTCCAAATTTAGATACGCTATTTATACTATCTGAACTTGCATATCTTTGAACAATTGGATCTATAAGATGTACTGCATACTTATCCCATGATTTTGGAATAATTGAATTTATCAGTCTGATTTTTCCAAGCTTAGCAGTGACTCCCTGAGAAATATTAAACTGGGCTGAATATTTAAATGCCGAGCATGAAAATACCTGCCCCTCATAACGTTGCTTACTATAAAGTCTCTCAAGCTGAGATAATGATAAAGCTATAGGCTTATCAATAAAGACTGGCAATCCTGCATCTAGCACTTTGTAACATATATTTTCTCTCAACTCAGAACAATCATCTCGAGCAATCAACACGGCATCAACCGAACCAATAAGATCTTCAATATTCAGTGAAACATTGTCAATCAATGATACAGTAGCAATCTTTTTACTTAAGTCGTAATCTTCTGTCCATATATGTGTAACTTTAGCACCAAATATACACTCCTCTGGTAGAGACCTCTTCGAAAGATAGTCAGCAATCACAGGAAATCCACAATCATGTATTTTGTGCTTATCATAACCATTAAATATAGCACTCCATGAGTAGGGATGACCATTGCCAGAGCTAAAACCTACTATACCTATTTTGATCATTATCTACTTCCTTACCAATTAGTTGGCATATATATTTTTTCTGAAACATTGCCAAATGTTTCAATAATTTCTAGAATCTGTCTTTCATCCAACGATTTATAATTATTGTATAGATTTATATTATCTTGAGCCTGCTTAATATAATCACAACCAAACAACAAAATTGAGTTTTGTGCTACAAGATCAACGAATGCGAGAGATAGCTCTAACCTTGTCATATTATATTTTTTACATAAAGCATCTAGCTGAGTTATATATTTTTTTGCATCATTTAGTTTACTTGGAACCTTTGCAATATCCATAAGCAATAACCCCTGCAAAAATACACTCCTAATAAATATTAGCTTGTTCTTCTGCTTGGCTCTCTCAAACCAAATCTCTGCAATAGCTCTTTGATCAAAAATATTAAAAGGAAGCTGTATAATATCAACAAGATCACTATTTAGAGCCATGTCAAAATCTTCTTTGGAATATATAGATACTCCAAAATATTTTAAATGGCCATTAGCTTTAGCAAGATTAATCTTTGTTTCTAACAAAGCATAATCTTTGTAAAAAATATCCATATCATGAAGCAATAAACCGAACAAAGACTGTATATTTAATCTTCGCAATGAATTTTGGATACTTTCATCAAAGCTATCTATAAAAACATCTGATTTAATTTTAGACACAATAAAGTTATTACCATGCAGAGCTCTACCTAAAACCTCTTCAGAGGTGCCATACGCTTGGGCGGTATCAAAACAATTAACTCCTTGTGATATAACATAGTCAACGATATCATTGACCTCTGTTTGAGTTGGTTGCCCTTTTTGATTTGCAACTCCATAGTTAAGACCAAATTGAACAGTTCCTAGAGAGAGCTTAGATATTTTATTATCATGAAATGTCACATATCTCATAACAGGATCACAAAGCCTCTTTTACTACTTTGGCAACCCATTGAATCTGCTCCTCTGTCAAATCTGGATACATAGGCAAACTTATTGCCCCATTATAATATGCTTCTGCATTAGGGCAGTATCCTTTCTTGAATCCCATCTTTTGGTAGTAAGGTTGCAAATATACAGGTATATAATGAACATTGACTCCTATATCATTATTACGAAGATATTCAAACACCACTCTTCTTTTGTTAGCTGGAACAACTATCGGATATAGATGCAATCCTGAATAACTTTTGTCAAACTGATGTGGCAAAACGACTCCTGAACAATCCGACAATAGCTCCTCATACATACTTAATACAGCATGTCTCTTTGCAACAAACTCATCAAGCCTAGACATTTGTGATAGACCGAGCGCACACTGCATATCCGTAATACGATAGTTGTAGCCTAAATCTATCATTTGATAATACCAAGAACCCTCCGACTCTTTTGTCATTAGAGATTCATCTCTAGTCATCCCATGAGTTCTCAATAAACCTATCTTTGCTGCTAGCTCACTAGAATTTGTCATCAGCATACCGCCTTCTGCAGTAGTCACGATCTTAACGGGATGAAAACTAAAGATTGCAATATCAGAATATTGACAAGATCCTATTGGCTCATCAAGGTATCTACCACCAATAGCATGAGCTGCATCTTCAACTATCGAAAAACCATATTCCTTTGACAACAAGTGTATCTGTTGCATATCACATGATTGTCCTGCAAAATGTACTGGAGCCACTACTTTTGGTAGTTTACTAATCTTCTTTGCCTCAATTAACTTGTGTTCTAAACATTCAACAGACATATTATAAGTTCTAGGACAAATATCGACAAAATCAACATCTGCACCACACATAACAGCGGCATTAGCCGTAGCTAAAAATGTATTAGGCGATGTCCAAACAATATCTCCCTTACCAATACCTAATGCCAAATATGCCAAGTGCAAAGCACATGTTGCATTTGCTACAGCGAAAGCATACTTAGCTCCGCAATACCTTGCGACAGACTTTTCAAAATTAACAACCGCTGGTCCCTGTGTTAAAAAATCCGACTTTAGAGTATCTACTACAGCCTCAATATCATCTACAGATATATTTTGTCTTCCATAAGGAATAAAATCCATAATTACATCCTCGCCATCATTTCCAAAAATGACTCATGTGTTAACCACTCAGTATTATTTCCAGAATTATACTCAAAGCCCAACTCTACAGGACTACCAACCTCTCCTAAATGATTCTTCATAAAGTCAGCCTTATGGGCAAATTGAATAGTAGGACAAAGCACATAATGATCATCAAATTCCAATGTTAAATGAGAATCATCCGAAGGACACATAATCTCATGAAGTTTCTCTCCAGGTCTTATACCAACAATTTTATGAGGTAAATCTGGAGCCATTGCTTTTGCTAGTTCTGTCATGTACATAGATGGAATTTTAGGTACAAAAATCTCTCCGCCCTGCATTCTTTCAAAATTTTTGAGTACAAATCTAACTCCCTCTTCTAATGTAATTAAAAAACGAGTCATTTTCTCATGTGTAATAGGTAGCTCTGTAGCTCCCTCATCTATTAACTTCTGAAAAAAAGGTATAACCGAACCTCTACTTCCAAGCACATTACCATAGCGAACAACAGCAAATCTTGTCTTTCTTGACCCAACCATGTTATTCGCAGCAACAAACAATTTATCAGATGCTAGCTTTGTAGCACCATATAAATTAATTGGATTAGCTGCTTTATCAGTAGATAATGCTATGACTTTTTCGACATTATTTGATAATGCTGCCTTTATGACATTCTCTGCGCCATGTACGTTAGTCTTGATACACTCCATCGGATTATACTCAGCTGCTGGAACCTGCTTCTGAGCTGCTGCATGGATCACATAATCAACACCGTGCATAGCTTCTTTTAATCTTTCACCATCCCTAACATCTCCAATGAAATATCGCATACAAGGATCATTAAATTCTTGAGACATCTCAAACTGCTTTAGCTCATCTCTACTAAAAATTATTATTTTTTTAGGTTTATATTCAGATAATAATATCTCAGTGTACTTTTTACCAAAACTACCCGTACCGCCAGTTATTAATATACTTTTATTATTGAACATCCTCGACCTAGCAAATGAAATAAGAATAAATATAATTATATATTTTCAAAAATTGAATAGCTATAAAAGAGTATGTCAAAAATCATGATATAGTTTATTCATCTCTCATAAAGCAAAATTTTAGGCAACCACGAGTTAATGATTAATCAGAAAATATTTAAAACTGTTAAGTAATTTCCAAAAATGTAAGGTTCTTACAATATTTCATCATAAGAAAGTTCTTTAATCTCATACTCTCCATTTTTTGAATATATCTTACATTTTTTTACAGGCTTACTATATATATGTAAAGAATATGCTGTTTCTAATCCTCTATTTTGTATACTATGTATCTCAGTGTCTTTTGCTTCATAAATGTAACTACGTTTAACTTCTGACTCAGATAATGCCGCAAATTCATCTCTATTAAAGCCATATAAAACATTTGTTAACCTCCCTTGAATCAAGCTCACATAACATTCTTGAAGATCATGATCATGAATATAGGATCTTGATGCAGGAGGCCATCTCAATAATAAAACCTCTATGAGAGAATCATTATACAGTGATGTCCTAGTATATTTAACAGAATCATTACAACACAAATTCAATAAATCATCATCAATCAAGCTTATTATCTGTTTGATAAGAACTTTTAAATCATACTGGTTACTTTTACAGCGTTCTTTAATCAGTTTTAGTTTATTACTCATCTTAGCTATTCCAAATATCGAAGCTATCATTAATATGCTTGACAAATTTGCCAACACCTACTTGGTACTCATCTTGACCTGATAGATCTTTTTTCAAATTAGGATAAGCTATACCAAAGCCATAGATATTTTCAACTATTTCACCAGTTTCTTTATTATAGTCTCGATTATTATTTCCATTAATTTTAAGCTTTCGTCTTTCAAAACCTATTGAGTAAATAGCTTTATTGACTACTGGTAAATATCTTTTAAGACTATGCTCACTACACTTCACTCTAATTAAATTTGCCAACAAATTCTGTTGTAAAAACTCTCTTGACCATTCAGCAGCTACACCCTTTAAACCAGTATTATCATTTATAATCCCGTCTGGAGTATCAACCGCATACTTTATATCTTCAATATAAAAGTTAACAATCTTTTTGACATTATTTTCAACTAACGACTTAAGAATTAAAATAGCTGAATGTGACGATCCAAAAACTGCCACCGTATCATCTGCCGATATCACTTTAGACAATCTACTTGGATCAAGAGCAATATCCAAACCGATCTCTTGTACATCTTGATATAATGCTTTCTTCGGCTCAGCGCCAATTGCAACTATTGCTTTATTGCTTGTTATCTTTTGACCATTATCTAATGTTATAGTTACATTTTGATTAGTAGATTTCACATCTATAGCCAACTGATTATATATATTTACCTTAGTTATCAATGCTTTTGTTGAATGTTCAAGAGGTTTTACAATATCACTGAGATAACAAGTCTGATCTTCTGGCATTTTAAAAATATCAAAATCACTTTGTCTTTTTTTCAAATCAAAAGACTCATAAGCCAGTAAGAACTCTTTAACCCTCTTTACAGAAGTATTACCTGAAACATTGCGCCATTTTTTCCCTAGATCACCAACACAGAAATCCGAACATATCCAATGAATATTTTTACCACCCACATTCTCATCCAGAAGCTTAGCTATAGCTGTTATGCCGGCTACACCTCCACCTATTACAGCCCACTGTTTTGTCATAACCAATCCTCAACCATAATACCTTTGAACTTTATTCACAAATTTATCTAACTCCCCTTTCAATAAATCATTAACACCAGCAGCTGCCTCTCTACCACCTCCGGTGGCGAATTGTGAGCAAATATCAGCCGCACCAAATGGTTTATTTTTTGGAGCTCTTAGACTTATTAGATAATTACCATTATCTTTTACTGTTGCAATTATGATAGCTTTGTCACGATACTTATTTGCCAAATCATTACCTAGTGTACCACTAACTCGTCTTGCCCAAGGTTGATCAGGGAGTTTAACTAGCTTAAGCTCATCAAAATCTTGGATATCTAAACTATCTAGATTTTCACTGTCATTCTCATAACCCTGTTTCAATTTATAAAAGCATGATTTTGTATCAGCAATCACATCAAATGGAGTCTCATACTTTATTAAATCATAATACAAGTCAGCTGGATGATAATACAAATCATCAATAGTACTACCGTAACCATTATAGTTAATCAGCATCCCTAGCTCTTTTAGATGAGCTTTTTGCTCACTATTTAATTTAAGCAAATCTGCCTCATTGTCTGCCATATGATGTAGATTATCCCCATAAGCTGCCGCGATAGCCCATAGATGATACTTTTTATCTAATTTACTACTCACTATTAGTGCAGTACAAATATCTGCCGCTGTATTTATATGAGATTTTAGTTTTGGATTTGAAATTAGCTTATCAGCCTGATGATGATCAAAATATGCCATCTGACTAACATACCCTAATAGCCTTTCTATATCTTGATAATTCTTATCATATGATATATCTAATACTGTCACATTTGCATTCTCAGCATCTTGATTAGAGACATTTTTACATAGAGAAATATCTCTTTTGACCCCTGTTATTAGTGTATGGCTATTACTAGCTACTGGCAATGCCTTGCGTAGCTGAATAAGTGATAATATCCCATCTGCATCACCATTGAAAATATCTATATACATTACATATACCTTAGATTTTATTATTTGAAACTAGATAGTCAAAAATCTGCCCTGCACAATCTTTTATAGATTTTGCTTGTGTTTTAATATGTATCTCTGGATTCACTGGCTTTTGGTATGGTGATGTTAACCCTGTGAAATCTGCTATTTCACCTGCTCTTGCTTTTTTGTATAAGCCTTTGGGATCCCTATTTTCACACTCTGCTAACTCAGTATCTATAAAAATTTCAATGAAATTATTCTTGCCAATAAGCTCTCTTGCTTGCTCTCTATCAGATATATATGGCGAAATAAAAGCCGTACTAACTATAATCCCAGCATCTACAAAAAGCTTAGCAACCTCAGAAATGCGCCTAATATTCTCAATACGACTGGCCTCATCAAAACCCAGATCTCTATTAAGTCCATGACGAATGTTATCACCATCTAGTATATAAGTATGATAGCCTTTTTGATGTAGTATACGATCAACAGCATTTGCGATAGTTGACTTACCAGAGCCACTTAACCCCGTATACCAAAGCACTAAGGCTTTGTGATTTTTATGCTTAGCTCTTTCATCAGTTGAGACACTAGTATTATGCCAAACGATATTTTTGCTCACTTATATCTCCATTAATATAAAGGATAAATTATAGGTATCATAACACAGCAGGATACTACATATACGATTGAGACAGGTATCCCTGTTACGATAAAGTCCCGCCACTTATAGTTTGCAGCATTCATTACCATCAGATTAGTTTGATAACCATACGGAGTCAAGAAACTTGCAGACGCCGCAAACGCCACCCCAAGCACTACTGGAAACACATTGATACCAACACCTAATGCTAGATTATATGCAACAGGGAACATCAATGCAGCAGCAGCATTATTAGTTATAAACTCTGTCAGTAATATTGTAGTGATAAAAATCCCCACAAATATAACTATGGCAGAATGTCCTGCTAAATATGTGCGCGAAAAATCAGCAATAGTAGCTGCTAAACCAGTATTATCCATACTCGTTGCAATACATAATGAACTAGTCATTATCAACCAAACTTCTGTAGGGAAGCTATTTTTGATCTCATTGATAGATATACTTTTAGTTAATACCAAGATACCTAATAATATAAGCATCCCAGAAAATAATGAATCCCCAGAAAAAACAGAATAAACTATAACAGCAATAAAACCAAATATTACCAAAGCCTCACGCCAGCCTGTAATCACTCTTTTAGGCTCCACCCCTTTTATGACCAGAAAATTTTGGGATATATTAGCTCTACCTCTAAAATCATCGCCTGTAGCCAATAATAAAAAATCTCCAGCTTTGATAATTAGCTTACCAAGCTTACCAGAAATTTTTTCACCATCTCTACGTACAGCAACTACAGCAGCATCAAATTTTGATCTAAACTCAATTTCTTTGAGACTTTTACCAACTATACTCGAATCTTGCTTAACAAGAACTTCTGTTAGCTGAAAAGTATCAAAACCCTCTGTTTGAGCATATAGTTTTAGACCATCAAACTGATTTAATATCGAAACTTTTTGGATATCTCCAGAAAATAATAACTTGTCTCCCTCTGCAAGAATATCATGAGGTTTAACAGGACATATCCTATCACCATTCTTGGTTATAATTTCAGCAAGAAATAAGTCCTCGAGATGTCGTAATCCAGCTTTTTCAATACTTTTGCCAATAAGTGATGATTTAGCAAGCACTTCGGCCTCAACCATATAGCTATTATAGCTATTAATTTGGGGTTCTTTTTTTGGCAGAAATTTACTAGTAAAGTATAATGTTATGCAACCGAATACAGTTACCACAGCTCCTACAATTGTAAAATCAAAGAAACCAAAACCTTTAGATCCAGTCGCAGCTGAGTACATACTACTGACAACTAGATTTGTTGAGGTACCAATCAATGTCAAAGTACCGCCCATAATAGTTGCATATGACATCGGTATCAAAAGTCGCGATGGTAACACTGCTTTTGAGTTATTGATAGCTTTAATAAGAATAGCTACAACTGCGGTATTGTTTAGAACTGATGATGATAGTGCCGAAACACCCAAAACCTTTATTAGAGTTTTTTTCTCTGTCTTGGCAATCAGTAGATTTTGTAACTTTCGTAATACACTTGTTTTTTCAATCACTGATGCAAGTATCATGATGATTACTAATGTAACCAAAGATGCATTGGATGCATTAGCTAACAGCTCTTTTTGGTTAACCCAACCAAAAGTAAAACAAGCAAACATCACTACACCAAAAATCATCAATGTCTTGTGCTGATAGAAACACAATAACACTAGCATAAGAATTATAATAAAAAATAATAAAATTGCGCTCACAAATTAGCCTCTTAAATTTTTGGCGCCCCAATGAGGAAAATGCTTACGAATAAGAGCATTTAATTCTAACTCAAACTCTGAGTGACTATGAGCATGATCTCTAAGCTCTCCATCTGCAAGTGGTTTGATAATCATACCCGCACCAACTGTTGCATTAAATAATCTATCTATAACTATAAATGCACCTGTAGCTCTATTTTTTTGATAATCATCAAAGCACACTGGTTCTGACAATTTCAGCTCAACTGCACCTATCTCATTTAAATCTAATTTACCACAATCAATATCTTTTAGGGTATTTATATCTGTCTTATAATTAAACTTACTTACCGAACCAGTAACTTGCTTAGTCAAAAACTTGATATAGTAATCTTTGTTTTCTAGTAATGGTTGCTCATGCATCCAAACGATATGTGCTTTGATGTTAGATGACACATGCGAGATAGAATCCTTATGAACGATCATATCACCACGACTGATATCAATCTCATCATTTGTTGTCAGTGTAATCGCCTGTCCAGCTTCTGCACACTTTAGGTCTCCATCAAATGTAACTATAGACTTAACTGTGGTAATCTTACCATTAGGCATAACTCTGATAGTGTCTCCCACACTAACCTTACCAGAAGCAACAGTACCCTGAAACCCTCTAAAATTAGAATTAGGGCGACAAACCAATTGCACTGGAAATCTAAATTCATCACTATTAGAATGCTCTACTATCATAGTCTCTAAATAATGCATCAGTGCTGATCCTCTGAACCACGGCATACTTTCACTTTTAGTCACTACATTATCGCCCTTTAGCGCTGATATCGGTACAAATCTAATATCTGGTATCTCAAGACTTCCTGCTAGTTTTATATAATCATCTTGGATTGATTTATAAACTTCTTGTGAGTAACCTACTGCATCCATCTTATTCACAGCTACTATCACATGCTTGATACCTAAAAGTGAACAGATAAAACTATGTCTACGCGTTTGTGTTTGCACTCCATTTCTAGCATCTACTAGGATTATCGCCAAATCACAGTTTGATGCGCCTGTTGCCATATTACGAGTATATTGCTCATGCCCCGGGGTGTCAGCTATAATAAATTTACGCTTATCAGTAGAGAAGTATCTATATGCCACATCTATAGTAATACCTTGCTCTCTCTCAGACTGTAAGCCGTCGACAAGTAATGCTAAGTCAATTTGATCACCTTGTGTACCAACTTTCTTACTATCCTCTGTAATAGCAGCTAGCTGATCCTCAAATATCATCTTACTATCATGCAAGAGCCTTCCAATTAAGGTACTCTTACCATCATCAACACTTCCACATGTGATAAACCTTAGTAACTCTTTTTGCTCATGTTGTTTAAGATACTGTTCAATATTTGTCGCTATTAAACTTGATTGGTGTGACATTTTTGCTCCTTAGAAATAAGTATTAAGTTTTCAGCGTTCAGAACTCAGAATTTTGATCTTAGTTTATGTTGAAGTCCTACAATCATTTTTAAAATCTCTTCAATTTCCATCTTCCAACTTAAACCAACCTCTTTTTCAATGTATGTTATTTCAATACCAATATATATTTGCGTTATTAACTCTGCAGATGATCCTTTAGCTATTTCAAGAAATCTTAGTTGCTCTTTTATAGATTCTTTCTCCATACCTTCAGCAATATTTGATGGTACAGATAAACTGCTACGAGTAATTTGGTCTTTGAATCCAAAATCTTTAGAAGAGTTAAAATGCCTAAAGATCTCTACACTTAATCTAGAGCTTCTTTTCCATACATCTAACTTTTCACATCTCATAATAAAATATCTCTGAATTCTTAACTCTGAAAACTGAGCTCTATTTCTAACCGAAGATTAGAAATACCCCTCAATTTTCTTCTTCTCCATCGAGCCAGCACTGTCTTTATCTATAGCTCGACCTTGGCGCTCAGATGTTTTGGTTAGTAGCATTTCTTGGATAATCTCTGGTAGAGTATCAGCCACTGACTCTACAGCTCCAGTTAGTGGATAACAACCTAGCGTTCTAAATCTGACCTTTTTATTTACAGCCTTTTGTCTTAGTTCAACAGGTGTTCTATCATCATCAACCATCATCAAAATACCATCATGCTCAACCACAGGTCTTTCTTTGGCAAAATATAAACTTGGAATCTTGATATTCTCCATATAAATATATTGCCAAATATCTAACTCAGTCCAGTTTGAAAGTGGAAAGACTCTAATACTCTCACCTTTGTTTACCATACCATTATAGATATTCCACAGTTCTGGTCTTTGATTTTTTGGATCCCAGCGATGATTCTTATCCCTAAATGAAAATACTCGCTCTTTAGCACGCGATTTCTCTTCATCACGGCGAGCACCTCCAAATGCAGCGTCATACTTACCTTTATTTAAAGCTTGCTTAAGTGATTGAGTTTTCATAATATCAGTATGTTTAGCACTACCATGAGAAAATGGCCCTACACCTTGATCAATCCCATCTTGATTGATATGTACCAAAAGCTCAAAATCATACTCTTTTGCCATATTATCTCTAAACTCTATCATCTCTTTAAACTTCCATGTAGTATCAACATGAAGTAAAGGAAATGGAATCTTACCAGGATAAAAAGCCTTACGAGCTAAATGAAGCAATACTGACGAGTCTTTACCTACAGAGTACAGCATCACAGGGTTCTCAAACTGTGCGACTACCTCTCTAAATATCTGTATTGACTCATTTTCAAGTTTTTTTAGATGTGTTTGCATTGATATACTTATATATACTAGTTAACATTAAGTTTATAACATTATTATATCCTCAAGTTGATTAATAGTCACAGATATACCTAAAATATTGTCAAAGAAATTCAGAATTATTTAAAAAACTAACAGATTTAAAACTAAAACCTTAGATAAATCTCATCAAAAATAAATCAACTAACTAGACTAGTAAAGTTACTACTAGTTAAAAACTAGTACAAGGAAGAAGAGACAGAACCTAATCAAAAAAATAGAAATAGCATAAATAAAACAGGTTAAATAATTAACGCTTCGAAAGCTTATCCAAGGAATATTCGTTGATATAACTGTTCAGAGAAAATCAAATAAGTTTACTTGAGATGCAGATAAATATTGCTATTACAACTACCAAGATCTTCAAAATAGATCTACCAACGCCCCTAAAAGCTCAAAGGAGGTTCTTTAAGCATATAGCAAAAGAGTTATAATAGATCGCTTAATACTTATTTCGCAAGGTGTCTAGTGTACGATATATATACTAGATTCATACTTAATATTTTCATCTTCAATTTATTAATAACTAACCATAAATCTGATTTTGACACGTTACCAGATTAAACATTAGTAAATTAACGGTAGCTTATACTAAATTTCTTTTGCCATAAATTAGTCAGTTTTTTATCTTCAAGTTACCTATTTCAATAACCAAGCCCAAATATTTTCGATAATTAGAACTATATAAATCTAAAAGCTCTTACCTAACTCTATTAATAAATATTCTAATAAATTTCATAACCAACCGAAACGGTTTCATTAACCGCCATCCTTTAGAACGATAAATACAACTAAGCTGTGATTTATAAGCTTCAGCTTCCAATTTATAAGCAGTTAGTTCATTTTTTAAACTTAATATCACATCATCTTTCAAACCAAGATTAATATCTAAATTTCTTACCTGTTCATTAAGAGATACAACAATATTACTGTCAACATAACATTCTCGAAGTTCATACATAGAACGATTCAGCTTTATTAGCTTTAATTTTTCAATAACCTTTTCATAAAAACTATTCATCCTACTAGATCTAGATTCACTAACTTTTTCACAAGCCGGAACCCTGTATATAGAGGTTACTTTATCAACAGGTTTAAAATCACTAATACTAGAGTACCTTAACCACAGATCCCAGTCTTCAAGACTGTCAAGTTCAACATCAAATCCACCTAAAGCATCAAATAAACTTCTTTTAAATAAACATGACTGAATAGGTATATGATTAACATATGTAAACTCGATAACATTGAATTTCTTAACAGATTTTGTAATTAGATTTAAGTCAACAGATTTATCATAATATTGATAGACACCTGATAATAATTCATAATTTGTTGGCCACTCGAAGCTACTGGAGTAAACAGCATCAAAACAACCATGTTTACCAATCTCTCCAACCAAAACCTCTATATGATCAGCGAAAAATAAATCATCATCATCCAAAAATACAAAATAGTCACCTGAAGCATTATTCAAAGCAACATTTCCTGTTACACAACGGCCAACTTTGGCACAAGAAAAATATTTAATCCTAGAATCATTATAACTCTCTACTAATGGCTTTAATGAATCACCACCATCTTCGACAATAATTATCTCAAAATTTTGGTACGTTTGATTCAAAACAGAACGAATAGCATCATTAAGAAAATAATCTCTACCCTGATAACTTCTAATCAAGACTGACACTAGCTTACAGGCAGAAACATTATCACATTTGTAAAATGCCCCTTCTCTAACCACCTCATAATCCCAATCATCGATAAACTTAGCAACATTTTTATCTGCATAATTATTTTCACTAAAATATTTTCTATTTTTTTGATAAAGCTTAAAGTTATTTATAAGCTCCTCCCAAGCAATACTTGGATGGTGGAAGCTTGATATTAAATGTTTATAAGCTATTTCACCAATCTCAACATCATTAGCTGTACCATATCTTAATCTTAAATATAAGTTAGAAAGAGTAGAGCCTAAAAACTGAACTTTCTTAAACTTGTTATCTTCATATGTATAATGCCAGCATACGGCATTAGGACAATATTTAATTCTAAAACCATGAGCTCTAAATCTCCACGAAAGTTCGACATCCTCCCCATACATAAATATTTTAGGCTCAAACCCCCCGACAATATCCATTGCAGATTTCCTAATAAGAATACACGCAGCACTCGACCAAGTAGTTTCTAATGTAACAGGATCATAAATTTTAGGATGTTCATAAGGTTTCTGCCTCATTTCCCAAGATACAATATCTTCTTCATCTTGTTTAGCACATTGAACGAGATTTAAAATTGAATCATCCTCATAACTTAAATCCACATTAGAAACTAATACAAACTTAGACTTACAAAATCTAAAATTAGAATTATGCCCATTACCAAAGCCAACATTATTTTGCTCGATTATCTTATAACTTCTTAAACCGATACTCTCTATGATAGATCTCAATAAATCTAGAGTATTGTCACTAGATCCATTATCTGTTATATATAGATTAATCATATCTAATGGATAATTCTGTTTAGAAAGGGACTTAACCCAATCATTTAACCATCTAGCTGAGTTAAAAGTAACTATTGACAAATCTATCTGTATATCCATTTAAGACCTACCCTTTTTAAATTTATATGTTGCAGATTTATTAACCTTGCCTTATCATATTTCTAATGATTGCCATATAAGGGACTAAAGCAATTGTTTTGACATATTGAAGTCACAACCAGTCGCTTAACAATTAAACTGTTAAATTAAAATCACATTATACCGGGATCAATATGAATAACCAATTAAATTTTTTAAGATTTTTTGCAGCATTCTTAGTTTTATTCGGACATGGGTATGTTTTGTATGGATTAACCCCAAACACCGTACTATCTCACACACTAGGACTTGCAATGTTTTTTTCCATTTCTGGGTATCTCATTTCTTATAGTTGGGATCGTGACCCGAGCTTCAAAAGATATTTTGCTCGCAGATCACTTAGAATTTTTCCTGCATTAATCATAATGCTTCTTATAACCACTCTACTACTCGGCCCCATAGTAACAACATTACCCATCTCAGAGTACTTTAGTAGCTCCATTACGTGGTATTATATACTTAATAACAGCTTTTTACATATTCAATACTATCTCCCAGGTGTTTTTGAAAATGCTCACGTAAAGAATGCAATGAATGGATCATTGTGGTCACTACCTGTAGAGTTCTTTTGTTATATACTAGTTGCTGCTATAGGGTTTATATTTAGAAAAAAAGCAAAATATCTTGCTCTTCTTCTCCTAATCATAACAATTATACTCACTCTAGCTTGGGACCACCTTTTCAAATCACAAATAGTCTTCTACTACACAGATGTTCACTCTGCAGTCATAGTGAGCTGTTTTTTTTGGATGGGTGCTACACTACATCACTTTAAATTAAACAAATTATTTTCTTTTGAAGGTTTTGTAATTGGTCTTTTAATCATTATCTTCATGTATCAATTTAATAATAATATATTGAATGAAATATTAAAAATCATAATACTACCATACTTGGTTCTAGCATTTGGATTTTCAAACGCAAATAAATTATCAATTTTTAACAAAGCTGACTACTCATATGGTATTTACATATATGCATTTCCAATACAGCAATCAATAATTTACATATTCCCGAATCTCTCATTTATCATGTATATGATTACATCTGCATTTTGTACATTAGCTATGTCAATTTTTTCTTGGCATTGCATAGAAAAACATATTTTAAAATATAAACCTAAATAAGCTTTTTATCAACATAACATCTAATTTCATCGATAGTTTTAATACATATTTTTTTTTAAAAAAAGTAAATAGTACTTTATAAAGATTCCTAGTTATAGTTTAATATGGTTATAACATTATATTTAACTGTCAGTGAGTTATGAAAAAAATTACTAAAAAAGTTTTGTTACGCATACCTCAACTAAGAAAATTAGTTATTCAGAGAAATTCATTATTAGATGAAAAGTATTCATTACTAAACGAAAAAGATTATTTAGTAAATGAAAGAAACTCTCTGTTAGATGAGAAAAGATTATTACTAAGCGAAAGAGATACTTTACTAACTCAAAAACAAGATCTAATTGATGAAAGAGATCTACTCATACAAAATAACGCTTCTCTTTCAGATGAGGTGAATCAGTACAAGAAATTTGTTCCTCCTGGTCACTTTTACTCTCCGATCCCATCAAATGAAGATATAGATTCATTTGTTAATGACTCTTGCGATTTAATAGATAATATACCTGGTATTGATTTGAATACTGAAAAGCAATTAGAGTTATTAAATAAATTTCATCAATATTATTTAGAGCTACCTTTCTCTGACAATAAGACTAAAAATTTGCGTTATCACTATATCAATCCTGCGTACTCATACTCTGATGCAATTATGCTATACTCAATGATTAGATATTTAAAACCAAATAACTTAATTGAAGTAGGTTCAGGATATTCTTCTTGTGTTACTTTAGACACAAACGAGTTATTTTTTGATAATCAAATTAATTGTACATTTATTGAGCCATATGCAGACCTACTCAAATCCCTAATCAATCCAGATGACGAGTCTGCTAAAATAAAAATTATTGAAAGAAAACTACAGGATGTACCATTAGATACATTCAAAAATCTTAAAGAAAATGATATTTTGTTCATAGACTCGACTCATGTATCCAAGCTCAATAGTGATGTTAATTATTTTATACATGAAATTTTCCCTGCTTTGAACAGTGGCGTGTACATTCATATACATGATGTATTTTATCCTTTCGAATATCCTAAGCACTGGATATCAGAAGGTAGAGCATGGAATGAACAATATATTTTAAGATCATTTCTACAGTATAATGACAAATTTGAAATTGTGCTATTCAATACTTACCTTACTTCATTTTTTAAAAATGAAATTATTAAAAAATTCCCATTACTTTATAAAAATCAAGGCGGTAGTATTTGGCTTCGAAAAAAATAAGAACTATCTTCAAACTCACTGGCATGAGTTACCGCTTGTACCCTATTCATTAAATAATTGTAAAAATCTTATGATTAAAATAATAAAAATATCTTTTTACTAATCGTGTCAGTTTATTTATAATTTTTAGCTAGTAAAATTACCTTTTTTATCTAAATATTTCAATTTATATTTCCAATAGTTTTTTTTTACAAAAGATAAGTTAGTCACAATGGTTTTAATAATTTCCAAGTACAAGAAGTCTATATTTTCTAATATATATTACGCAATATTGTTTTGCCATCCCTCATATTTAAGTAAGTTTTTCATAATAAAAATCTCTAATATTAGTTTATCGACTATTTATTCGTTCTAATTTTACGAACAACTGATCTAGCAATTCTCATTAAAAATCTAAATGGCTTCATAAGCTTCCAGCCTTTTGAGCTGTATATGCGATTTATCTCAGCTTTATAATCATCAACTTCTTTAGTTAAATATGCTACTTGATTATCTAGTTTGTGTATTTGAATATTTTGCTCTTGAATTCGGATATCTTGCTCTTGAATTCGGATATCTTGCTCTTGAATTTGAATATCTTGCTCTTGAATTTGAATATCTTGCTCTTGAATTTGAATATCTTGCTCTTGAATTTGAATATCTTGCTCTTGAATTTGAGTGCTTATTCTCTGTAATGTAGACTTTCTTTCACTGGTTACCGCATTTATACAGTGGTCTATATGTGATAAATAGTAGTTTTTCAATTCTTCTGAACAACCAATACGACTATAATACTTTAGTAGTGATGTAAATAGAGTTAGAGTCATGAGCGATCTTTGCTTATCCCCAACAAGAGAATGTATACCACCTCGATGTTGTCTGTGAACACAAGATTTCACATCTTTTATAAACTTGCCCTTACCATAATGTGATAATAGTGACCATAGAAACATATCACCAATCATAGTAAAATCAAACTCTAGTGGAAACTCCTCGATAACATTTCTAAACACAGTTGTGAGAGTATTTATAGCTGATCCTCTCTGCATCTCATCACCTGTCAAATCATTAGTAGCTCCACCAACATAATCCTCAACAAAATTGCCATCAGCATCAATGGCTCTAACACCTGTATAGCAAATCACATACTCAGGATTAGCCTCAAGAAAATCCACTTGCTTTTGCAACTTATGAGGATCTGTCCAGTAGTCGTCACCTTCACATAAGGCTATGTACTTACTTTCGGCTTTTTCGATCAAGACTTTGCTTGGCCTTATGCCTTTTGAGAAGGTGTTTTCATCTTCATATATCGGCTTAATGATGTTAGGGTATTTTTTCTCATACTCTCTTATAATATCTGCAGTTCGATCTGTTGAGGCATCATCTCTAACAATCACTTCAAAAGCAAAATTAGTTTCTTGCATTAAAAAACTATCAAGTGCCTGGGCTATAAATTTTTCATGATTATATGTGGGTGTGCATATAGTTAATAACGGTTTAGAAGTATCTGTCCATGTAGACATGATTTCTTTTTCAGTCTTGTTTATCATTAACTCTCCTGTATCTCAAATCCATCTAGAAATTCTGCTTAAGCAATATTAATAATGATTTTAGATATAATAAACTATCTCCTCTTTTAATTACACCGTTATCATTTAACTTTTTAATGACTTTAATTTTTATATAGACCTTATCAAATAAAAAATCTTTAGTGTCAATATTCCTTAACCACTTTTTTATGCTTTTATTCTGTATGTTATTATCACAAGTTGACACTAGCTTATTATCTTCTTCAAATATAATTTTAGTACTAATCATTTCAGATGTGAGAAAATCATAAAATTTAGTTGAAAGTAGCTTTATGATTAAACAATTATCAATGGCACTATTCTTCGAATCAATAACATCTAAATTGTATATAATCTCTCTTTTTAAGCTTTCTTTGACAGCATGTTTATATAAATTATCGTTTTTGATTTTTTCTATAATTTGATAGCCAGTTTTTATGTATTCAATCATAATGCAACCATCTTTATTGTTAAATAAAATAGTTGTATGCATCTATTATTTTCTTATTATCACACCTACTTCTAGTGATATTAAATTTTTTTTGCTCCGTATATTCTTTTATTAAAGAATCATATCCATGATGGCTTAGCTTAGTAGAAAGTTCATGATAAATCTTTTCAGGGTTAACACAGAAGTCTTCATAATTAACTATCACTTTTTTATTCTCAGATATGCACTCTAATTGTTCTTCGATTTTTTTATTTATGCAATATATCTGTCCAGCGACTTGCCTATATGGATCTAAGTTCTTAAGCATATCGTATTCTGGTATCTTAAATGAATACCACTCATCTATAGATCCAAGCTGTTTTTTTCTAGCCTTTAAAGCAGATTCAATATTGGTTAGTGGATCTCTTTTAGTATAAATAAATATTGCTCTATCGAACAACCTATCTAAAAAGTCTAAATTATAATTAAGTATCATTGCCTTTAATGCAAAAGGTTTCTGAAAAACATCTATAATCCCTGAGAGCTCTGCTTTTAAAATATCTACATCAACTTTTTTGAAAAGTTCAGCTGTAGGTAGATAGTCAATATCTCCAAAGGGCAAAAACCTTCTCCAAAAATACCAAAACTCATTTGGTGCAAGAGCTCCTTTTGTTTTACCATTTTCACTATTAAAATCAATATTACTATTAAAATCTAGAATTTCATCTCTGTAGTTATAAATTGGATCAGTTAAAAGAAGTTGTATTTTACTAGCAATGATAGGAGCCTCGTAAAATCTTGACATCAGATTTGTAGGATATGCAAGTCCCAAATTTGCTAACCACTGTGTCATTAATGTGCTTCCACTTCTTAATGGACCTATAATGAATATTAATGGTAAATCATTCTCTTTTTTTGCCAGTAAGGATTTTTCCGTAGTCCATAAATCTGAATTTATTTCAGAAAGAAAGTCTTCTAGTGAATTATTTCTTTTAAAAGCGCTTGCTCTTATATGCTCTTCTTTATTTTTATACATTGTTACCTCTATACTAAACTATATTTCTGTAGCATTTTTTTAATGGTTTCTTTGCTATTAAACATCAGTATGTCAATAATAGATAGATAAGGAACAAATTCATTGTTAAACTGCTTGTATTCTATAATTTGTGTATCTATAAAGTTTAGTTTTATATTTTTAATATCAAAGTCGTCTATATTATACAATTTACTTCCACCTATAGCATTTATGTATTGAGTAGAATGAAGTTCTGTACAAATATCTATAACTTTGTCTTGTGCACTTCTAGTATTATCAAAATCTAACTGACTAGAATATATTATATTAGTATTGATATCTAAATATTTACAAATTTCTAAAATTTGATTACCTAGAAAGGTTGATAGTTTATCATCAGGGTTGTTTATCATGCTTTCAAGCATAGGCATTATAGTGTTAAAATAGGGAGCTTTAAAATATGCATTTTGCAATGTTCTAAGCAACTTTTTCCTATTTCTACCAACCCTTACTTCCTTGATTTTTGTATTAGAACTAGCACCTATTGTTTCAAGCGTCAGATATTTTTTTTCACCATTTACTAAAATATTATTTCTGTTTATATATCCTTGTTTGATAAAAGTAACTTCATCATATATAACAAAAGTATCCACAGCACTTATAAGTTGCCAATAACCAATATATGGAAAAAAATATGGTTGCATTATGGCAACTTTCATAAACTATCCTTGATAATTGATATTATTTGCTCCTGCATACTTTCTCCAAGACCATGATAAATTGGCAGACACATTATTCTTTTTGATATATCTCTAGATATTGGCATATACTGTTCTGGCTCTATATAGCTAAGAGTATCAAGAGATGGATAAAAATATCTCCTAGGGAAAATATCCTGATTCTTTAGTGCATGCTGTACTCTTTTAAGTTGTTCTTCTGACTTAAACAGTATTGGAAAGTAACTATAATTCTCCGTAGCATTAAAGTTAAACTCTTGAAACTCAACTAAACCTTGCAAATCTGACTTGTATTTTTCTGCAATAGCTACCCTAGCATTATGAATAATATCTATATCATCTAATACACAAAGACCCATTGCGGCTTCAAACTCATTCATCTTAGCGTTGGTACCTAGATGCGATATCTCTTCAGCATTTTTGATACCGAAATTAATCAGAAATCTTGCTCTCTCAGCAAGTGCGTCATCATTTGTAATAAGCGCTCCTCCTTCAATAGTATGGAAAAGCTTAGTAGCGTGGAAACTCAATGTAGATATATCACCATAGTTTAGAACACTTTGACCTTTATATTTAACACCAAAAGCATGTGCAGCATCGTATACTACTTTTAGATTATATTCTTTAGCAATCTTCTCAATCGTCTCAACATCACAAGGATTACCAAATACTTGAGTAGCAACTATTGCTGTTGTATTTGGCGTTATTTGATCAATTATTTTATTTGGATCAATATTAAATGTTTTTTCATTAATATCAACGAATATTGGCTTGATACCATTAGCCACTAATGAGCTTGTAGTCGCCACAAATGAAAACGGCGTAGTTATCGCAAAATCTCTAATACCTAAAGCTCTATATGCTATCTCTAAAGCAACCGTACCATTAGATACTAAGATTATATTTCTAACACCTAGATATATAGCTAATCGTTGTTCTAATTCTCTAACTAACGGTCCATTATTTGTAATCTGACCACTAGCATATATCTGATCTACATATTGCTTATATTTATCAATATTAGGAAGATATGTTTTGGTTACGTTTATCATGACTTTCTAATACCTACGTTTTATTTTCCCATGGAAATGTATCATCCGCACTACATTCACTCCCAATAAACTCACAAAACTTCTGGTATGAACCTTTCTCGGATAAGTTTATTACAAGTAGGTCATCAGGTCGATCTTTGAAGTAATCTATTATGTATTGATTATGTCGATCGTAATGTCTAATCATAATCTCTTTATTATATGGATCTTTAGCGCTTGTCCCATGACCATCAATAACTCTTGTCATAAATCCTTTGCGCATATATTCAGCAGTTTCAAGATCCTCATAAGTCGGCACTCGACCATCCTTACCAAACAACTTTGCATGAAATTTAGTTATCGAATTATACCATTGTTCTGGACTATCTCTTAAAGTTAAAATAAACTTACTCCCGGGGTAGGCTTTATCAAGATGAACAAAAGTTCCAAAATGGCTAAAAGGTACATCTTGAAAAACTTCAGCTGATTTACAATATTCAACAATTTCATTGAACTTATTATCAAAAAAATATTTATCAAATAGCCATTCTGCTTCCCTCTGATCCCCAACTATAAAACCCAAATCCTCAAAAGCTTTTTTAAGAGATGTTGTTCCTGTTTTATTTCTACCTATACAGAAATATTTTGTTCTATCTTTAACATATAGCGGATTGATCTTAGTATCTATATCTTTCGCTAATGACACTAATTTACTATCAACATCTCTTGTCAATAATGCTATTTGACTCTGGCTATTTTTCAATATATCAAGCCCATGCACTAACTGCTCTTGTGCCTGCTTTAATGAATGCATATAGTTTCTTGATAATTGTAACTCTTGATAAATTTCTTCAAACTTCTGAGCCATTATTTCTTTTTCTTGAATGCGTATTTTTCTCTTAGATATTGCACCATAAAGTAATCTATCAATTAATTTCTTATAGCATAAAGGATTTATCTTTTTCATACTCTACCAATCAAATCTTTTACCTATCAGTTCAAATAGCCTTTCATTATAAGGTTTATAAAACTCTTTTAGAAATTCGAAAGATGCTATATCAATCTCAGAAGAATAATTGCCTTCAAATACCTTAGATAAACCTTCCCCCCTCCAATCATGCTTATCTACACCCAAAAACCATTCAATATAACTTAGTTTATCAATTAAACTACTATTTAACTCTTCATTTTCTATAATCAAGATATTCTTTTTCGGAAAACGCTTTAAATATCTTTTTAAATACTCATAATACTTACCCTGCATTAATACTTGAGCTTCTATTCGAGAGCCCCCTGTATTGATACAATCAAATTCTTCCCTTATATAGTCAGCAAAACTAAAAATTTTTTGACTACTCCTTTTAATTATATTATCACAATCAAAACTATTGAATGATGCTAGCCAATCATCAAAAAACCAGTCAATATTGTTTTGGTATCTTTCTTTATACATATTCCATGCCGAGTATGCTCTATAAATCGGGTTTCTTAACAAGACTATTAATTTAATATTTTTGTTGTATTTATATATCCTCTCACATGCCTCTGCACTAGCAAGATAACTAGGAGAAGCCTCAAAAAAAATCTCTTTTTTACAAGTTCTATTTGGAAAATTAGAATGATAATATTCAAATCCATTAGAATATTGACTTTCCGTACTAAAGAAATGTAACTCCTTAGTTGTTGATGGTATCAGATGAGGATGCTTAGCCAAATAACTAAAAAGTGCTGTAGTCCCTGATTTCTGAGCACCTATAATTAAAAAACCAGGAGTATTAATAGGTAATCGTTTTTTCTTAAAAATCATTAGTCTCAACCATTTTTATACTTACACTTGGAAACAGATCAACTTTTGACCATAATCTAACTTCAGGTCTCATCAATACTTTAAAAACATAAGCATCTGGAACCACATCAAGATACTCAACATCTTGATTAACAATAACTGGCAACGCAATATGGGAACGTAATGAATATAAGTTGTCTTGAAGTGGTAATTTCAATCGATATTCAACAACGAATTTCTGTCCAGCAGTATTTTCTAGCAACTTTTCTCCTGCTTGTGCAATACTACACGCTGCAAGATTTATTTTCTTATCATCTAAAATCTGAAAATTGACAGAAATTGGATTGTTTATTGAGCTTTCCACATATATTTTTATCTTAACTTCTTGATTAAACTCTGCTTCGATAACCGGCTCATCATTCATATCAACCAATTCAACATAGGTTATCCTAGCGCCACCACTACCGTATCTAAATGGTGCCACCTTCTTATCAAAGTCGGCCGATGTTTTAAATATCTCAGATGTTGCTTGATCTAACTTTTGAACATCCCCATTATGACTAGATTCATCTTTATTATCAAATGTTGCTGAAGTTCTAGTAAATTTTCTATACTCTTCATTTAGATTCTCACGCATCTCTCTGACATACATCTCAGCGACATCACTCGCCTTGCCTACAGCATGAACTACTCCATTTTTCAGATAAACGCCTTTATTACACAAGCTTTTAACGCTACCGATATCATGACTTACAAATAGAACTGTAGTCCCCTTCTGTCTAATTCTATCCATAGCTGTCATACATTTAGCCTGAAAATTCATATCCCCAACCGCTAATGCTTCATCTACTATCAATATATCTGGCTCTACATTAATTGCTACCGCAAATGCTAAACGCGCAAACATACCACTAGAATAGCCCTTGACAGGTTGATATATAAACTCCCCAATATCAGCAAATTGCTTGATAGCTTCGACTTTAGGCTCAATCGCCTCTCTAGCCATACCCATAAGCAAACCTTGAAAATATATATTTTCTAAACCCGTATACTCAGGATTAAAACCTGCTCCTAACTCTAATAGTGAGGCTATACGACCATTTATATCTACTGAGCCACTACTTGGAGTGAGAACCCCTGTAATTATCTTCAACAAAGTTGACTTGCCAGCACCATTACCACCTATGATACCTACAGTTTCTCCTTTTTTTATTTCAAAGCTAACATTATTTAATGCATAGAAATCATGATGATATTTTTTCTTAAAAGGATGTACTGCTTCTTTAAACCTGTCTGTATGATTATTATACAGCTTGTAAGTCTTTGTTATACCCTCTATTTTAATTGCTATATCTTTTTTCATTCTACAATACATCCGCAAAATGTGGTTTAAGTTTTCTAAACATTGACATACCTATGATAACAAGAATAATTAATAGAATTATATTATATAGAGTCAATAACGGCTTATCCCAAAACCAAACATGATTGATCATACTATCTCTATATCCCGATACTATATAGTATACTGGATTTAGATTCATTATAAACTGGTACTTAGTTGGCATCATACTCAGTGACCACATAATTGGAGTCAACCAAAAGAAAAACTGAAGAAGTACAGCTACAATCTGACCAACATCCCTAAAAAATATAACTACAGAACTTGTAAACCATGATATCCCTAATGCTAATAGAAAAGCAAACAAAGAATAGTATATTGTCTGCAACCAATATATTGATGGGTAATGCCCATACAATATAAACATTGCAAATAAAAAAACTATAAAAAACATATGGATAAAGAGTGCTGATAGTATAGGTACTATCGGTAATAATGAAACCCTAAAAACTATCTTCTTTACTAAATACTGGTTAGCTAGTACTGCATTAGTACCGCTTGATAATGCTTCTGAGAAAAAAAACCAAGGTATCATTGCGGCTATCAGCCATAAAATAAATGGAAGCCCCTGCACAGGTTGACTTCTAAAGCCAACAGAAAATACAAACCACATAATAAGTATAGTAATCAGTGGTTGAACAAAAGCCCAAACTATACCAAAGAGGTTATTAAGATAACGATCTTTTAAATCGGTCTTTGAGAGCGATAATAAAAGATATCTACTTTTATATATTTCTCGTAAGAATCTTATATACTTCATATTGCTTATACCAAATAAAATTCGATAGTTTCTTTAAACATTTTCTCAAAGTCTTGAGATGGCTTCCAACCTAACTCATTTTGGATCTTGCTATTATCTATAGCATATCTCCAGTCATGTCCTTTTCTATCTTCTACAAATGATATTAGCCTATTATGTGGTGCATTCTCTGGCTTATACTCATCCATTAACTTACATATAGTATTTATAAGTGTCAGATTATCAACCTCATTAATACCTCCTATATTATAAACTTCTCCTATCACACCCTTTTCAACTACTGTTTGTATAGCATCACAATGATCTAACACATACAACCAATCACGAATATTTGAACCATCTCCATATACCGGAATAGGCTTTTGGTTGATACAGCTATTAATTACAACTGGTATCAACTTCTCAGGATGTTGATATGGCCCATAGTTATTTGAGCAATTCGAAATCGTAACTGGCAATTTATAAGTATGATGATATGCCCTAACAATATGATCAGATCCTGCTTTAGATGCTGAATATGGTGAATTCGGCTCATAAGCCTTTTCTTCTGTAAAAGCTGGATCTTCTTTTGATAATGTACCATACACTTCATCTGTAGATACATGATGAAATTTACAATTAGTCTCATCTAGACCTAACTCATCCAACCAATATCTCTTAGCACAGTTTAAAAGATTAAATGTACCTATTACATTTGTCTCTAAGAATACTTTTGGATTAGCAATTGAGTTATCTACATGCGACTCAGCTGCAAAATGTACTATAGTTTCAATATTATGATTCTTAAGAGTTTCATATACCAAAGTCTCATCACATATATCGCCTTTTATAAAAGTATGATTATGCTCATTCTCTAAATTTTTTAAATTATCTAAACTTCCTGCATAGGTAAGTTTATCATAAGATACAATCTTTACATCATCATATCTTGATAACATCATACGTACATAGTTGCTACCTATAAAACCTGCTGCCCCCGTTACTAATATGTTTTTTGCTTTGTACATTTCTATAAATCCTTTTGTAATCTTTTTATACAATCTCGTAATGAATCTTTCCAATATGGTATCTCTATACCAAAATCTGACTTTATCTTGCTCTTATTCAAGACACTATAATGTGGTCGTTTTGCTGGAGTTGGATATGCTACTGTCTCAATAGGATTAACCTGACAACCAATATTTGCAATACTCATGATCTCTTTTGCAAAATCATACCAACTTGTTACACCCTCGTTACTATAATTATAAATTTTGAATTTTGAATTTTGAATTTTTGGAAGTATATCTAAAATAGCTTTTGCTAAGTCTCTAGCATAAGTAGGAGTGCCAACCTGATCATATATCACACCTAAAGAATCTCTTTCTCCACCAAGGCGAAGCATTGTTTTGACAAAATTATTACCATAGTACGAATAAACCCAAGACGTCCTAATAATTATAGAGCCTTTAGGATTTATTCTCTGTATAGCCTCTTCACCTGCTAGCTTAGTAGAGCCATAGATACTTTGAGGATTTGTCTTATCACTCTCAATATATGGCCTAAAACTCTCACCATCAAAGACATAATCTGTAGATACATGTATCAACTTAACACCATGCTCTTTTGCAACCATAGCCATATTAGCAACAGCAAGATGATTTATCTTATCTGCCATGTCAATATCAGCTTCAGCTTTATCTACGGCAGTATATGCTGCACAATTAACAATAGCCCTAATATTATTATCAATAATAAATTGCTTAACTGCTTCGTGATCTATAATATTTAATAACTTACTATCTGCAAATATAAATGTATAACTTTGAATTTCTAATTTTGAATTAGATACCAACTCTTTTAATTCAGAGCCTAACTGACCACTACAACCTGTTATCAATACTTTCATAATTCTTAATTCTTAATTCTTAATGCTTAATGCTTAATGCTTAATGCTTAATGCTTAATGCTTAATGCTTAATGCTTAATGCTTATTAAATATCTTGGACTACAATCCAACAACTCATCAACTACCAATTCAAAATTCAGCATTAGTAATAACTTTTACCAAATTCAAATAAATCAACGGTATCATTCAATTTCGGTTGAACCCTATCTTTTGCTGACAACTTGAGCTTATCAGCAGGTACTTGCCAATTTATAGCGATACTCTCATCATCAAAAGCAATACCTCTATCACACTCAGGAGCATAATAATTGTCAACTTTATATGTAAATACAGTATCATCTTCTAAAACCACAAAACCATGAGCAAACCCTCTAGGAATTAATAGTTGTTTTTTATTCTCAGCACTTAACTCTACTGCCACATATTGACCAAAAGTAGGACTACCCTTACGGATATCTACAGCAACATCTAATACTCTACCTTGGATCACTCTGACAAGCTTAGTCTGCGCATGTGGAGCTAGCTGATAATGTAAGCCTCTAAGCACACCATAAGAGCTCTTCGACTCATTATCTTGACAGAAATTAATATTATAACCTAAGAAATCAAAGAGTTTATCTTCTCGAAAAGTCTCTACAAAATAACCTCTATCATCACCGTGAACAGTAGGCTCACAAATAATGATATCGTTGATATGTGTACGTGTAAATTTCATCGTGGTACTGCTCGCTCTTTTGCTCTTTTTATCAAATACTGACCATATTGATTTTTCTTGAGTGGTTGTGCTAATTTAAGAAGTTGATCTTTTGAGATATATCCCATCTCATAAGCGATCTCTTCGAGACATGCTACCTTTAGCCCTTGCCTATCTTCTATAGTTTGGATAAAGTTACTCGCAGCCAACATACTCTCATGTGTACCAGTATCAAGCCATGCATACCCCCTACCCATAGTCTTAACTTTAAGACGCGCTTCATCAAGATACATTTGATTAAGAGTAGAAATCTCTAACTCTCCCCTCTCTGATGGTTGCACTTGCTTAGCCTTAGCCACCACATCACTAGGATAGAAGTATAAGCCCACAACGGCATAGTTTGATTTTGGCTTCTTCGGTTTCTCTTCGATACTAATTACATTTCCATCTGCATCAAAATCAGCAACACCGTATCTCTCTGGATCATCAACATAGTAACCAAAAATGTTAGCACAGTTTTCTTTCTCTACATTTTGGATACTTTCAGCAAACATTTCTGGTAGACCATGACCATAGAAGATATTATCACCAAGCACAAGACAAGCTGAATCACCTGCCAAAAATTCCTCAGCTAATATAAAAGCTTGAGCAAGTCCATCTGGGCTAGGTTGTATGATATATTCCAGATTGATGCCAAGATCAGTACCATCTCCTAAAAGATTCTTAAAACTAGGCTGATCTTGTTCTGTTGTAATTATAAGTATATCTTTCAGACCAGCCAACATAAGTACAGAAAGTGGATAGTAGATAAGTGGCTTATCATATATTGGTGTAAGCTGTTTACTCACACCTTTTGTAATTGGATACAGTCGTGTACCACTTCCTCCAGCTAATATTATACCTTTCATAAGAACACCTAATAAAACAATCTCAATACTTATATGATAGTATACGAATAGCCAGCCATAATTTCAATCGAAGAACTAAGTATGTTGAAAATATTATGAAAAATAAAAGACTTTGAATATTAAGTTGAGTTTAAGACTTTGAAAGATACCAGTCGTAAATTTTTCTAATACCATCTTTAAGCTCTACCTTGTGTTTCCAACCAAGAGAATGTAGTTTAGATGGATCAGTAAGCTTGACCATAGTACCATCTGGCTTATCAGCATTAAACTTAAGTTCACCTTTGAAGTCAATTACACCCTTGATAAGCTCAGCTAACTCTCTGATAGAGATATCAACTCCCGTACCGATATTGATATGAGTATTTCTTATCTCTTTAGCATCTTTGGAGTAGGTATCCTTGAAGTCTCTATTTTCTAATAAAAACACACATGCATCTGCCATATCTTCAGAGTATAAAAATTCTCTTCTTGGCTTACCAGTACCCCATATCTCAATGGCAGTGTTGAATTTTGAATTTTCAATGCTTAATTGTATACCGTACTTCTCTAATATAGCTAAAATTTCTTCTTGTGAAGAGTTGTGATCCACACCTTCAATAGGACTAGTTTTCATATCAGCTCTAATTGCATCCCAGTCATTGTTTTCAAGACATTTACCTAAATGAGCCTTTCTAATTAGAGCTGGTAAAACATGAGATTTCTCAAGATCGAAGTTATCATTTGGACCATATAAGTTAGTTGGCATCACAGATATAAAATTTGTACCATATTGCAAATTGTAGCTCTCACACATTTTGATACCAGCTATCTTTGCAATAGCATACGGCTCATTAGTATACTCTAATGGACTAGTTAATAAACAATTTTCTGGCATAGGTTGCGGAGCCTCTTTAGGATATATACATGTACTACCCAAAAATAGAAGCTTCTTAACACCATTTACATAACTTTGATGGATAACATTATTTTGAATCTGAATATTATCGTAGATAAATTCTGCTCGATAAGTATTGTTCGCAACAATCCCACCAACTTTAGCTGCCGCTAAAATCACATACTCAGGTTTTTCTACCTTAAAAAAATCCTCAACAGCTTTTTGATTAGTTAAATCAAGCTCTGCATGAGTCCTCATCACAAGATTAGTATAACCCTTAGATTGAAGATTTTTAACAATAGCTGAGCCAACCAAACCTCTGTGACCAGCCACATAAATCTTAGCAGATTTATCTAATGTTGAATTTTGAATTTTGAATTTTGAATTATTTTCCATCTATTTTCCACCCAAGTTCGTGAGAAATTTAAATTTTGTTTTGACAACTTTTTATTATGCTTGTTAATAGCTTTACTATTTCATCAATATCATCGATAATTGACTGAACATGCTTGTCATCTTTGTCCAAATAATCTGTTTTAATAAGAAGGTTTATCCAATACTTGGTTTCTCTTGCTTCTTTGCTAGCTATACACATTTTGGCGATAAAGTCAGCTTTTGATTGACCAGCTTGAGCCTCATTAATATTAGCACCAATTTATGTACCAGAACGAACTAGTTGTATAGATAAAACATACTCTTTCTTATTCTCACATAGATATTTATAAAGTTTAACAACTCTAATAGAGAAGTTAAACGATTTATCAAGTGTAAGATTATCTTTCATGGATTCTACTTAGAATTTAAAATTTAGCATTTAGAATTTATAAAAATTACTCGAAGTAACTATTTATTCTATAGCCACCTTCTTTTAGGTAAACATCTTTCGTCATTAATTTAAGATCGCTTTCCATCATATCATTTACAAGATGCTCAAGGTCATATTCTCTACTCCAACCTAATTTTTGTTCAGCCTTTGTAGGATCACCCAATAATAGATCTACTTCTGTAGGTCTGAAATATCTAGGATCTACACAAACCACTACCTGACCTTCTGATATATGAGATAAATCAACACCCGCTTTTTCAGCTCTAGCTAAATCTACTGAATCAACTACACCGATCTCATCAACACCTTCATTTTCAAATCTTAAATGTATACCTGCATAAGCAAATGATAATTTGACAAAATCTCTAACTGTAGTAGTCTGACCAGTAGCAATCACCCAGTCTTCTGGCTGATCAGCTTGCAGAATCATCCACATCATTCTTACGTAATCTTTGGCATGACCCCAGTCTCTTTTAGCATCTAGATTACCTAGATACAGCTTATCTTGAAGGTTAAGTGCTATCTTAGATGCTGCTCTTGTAATCTTTCTAGTCACAAAAGTCTCACCACGCACTGGAGACTCATGATTAAACAAAATACCATTACAAGCATACATACCATACGCTTCTCTATAGTTAACTGTAATCCAGAATGCATACATTTTAGCTACTGCATAAGGAGATCTTGGGTAAAACGGTGTAGTTTCACTCTGTGGAATCGCTTGAACTTTACCATAAAGCTCAGATGTACTTGCTTGATATATCTTAGTCTTCTTCTCTAACCCAAGAAGTCTAACAGCTTCTAAGATTCTCAAAGTACCAGTACCATCAGCATTAGCAACATATTCTGGTGTCTCAAAAGATACATGCACATGACTCATCGCAGCTAAGTTATAGATCTCATCTGGTTGAGTATCAGCAATAATTCTAGTTAGATTCATAGAATCTGTCATATCACCATAGTGTAGAATCAAATTTCTATTCTCAACATGAGGATCTTGGTATAAGTGGTCGATTCTATCAGTATTAAAAAGTGAACTTCTTCTTTTGATACCATGAACAACATAGCCTTTTTTTAATAAAAACTCAGCCAAATATGAACCATCTTGACCAGTAATACCTGTAATTAATGCTACTTTTTTCATCTGCAATCCTTATATTTACTTTATTAAATTAAACTCTATTAAAATCATCTTCCAATCTTACGATATCATCTTCACCAGTGTATTCACCGACTTGCGCCTCTATCAGTACTACTGGAATCTTACCATTATTTGCTAACCTATGCACTTCACCCATACGAATATACACAGACTCATTAGGTCTAACAATAAATTCTTGATCTCCCTTAGTCACTGTGGCTGTACCTGAGACCACTATCCAATGTTCGCTACGGTGATAATGCTTCTGTAAAGATAACCTCTTACCTGGTTTAACCTCTATCTTCTTGATTTTATAACCAGGAGTATCTTCTAATACTGTATAAGTACCCCAAGGTCTATGTGCTGTTAAGTGGATGTTTTTAAGATCGTCACTTAGAAGCTCAACAACCTCTTTAACTCGTTGAGAGCTACCTTTTTTAGCAATCAATAGAGCATCGCCACTATCGACAACTATCAGATCTTCCACCCCAATAGTAGCAACCTTTTTAGGACCTTTTTCACTATGGATCAGGTTATTTTTACTATCAATACTAATATGGTTGCTATTGATAGTGTTATTGTTGTCATCTTTAGGTAATTGATCAAATAGCGAGTCAAAGCTACCCACATCATTCCATACAATATCAGCAACAACCATCTTTATTTTGTTGGATTTCTCCATCACAGCATAATCTATAGATTTAGCTGGAATACTCATCATATCATCATACTTAATAGCATCTGAATTCTTTAGATCGCTTTTGTCGTATGCTTCAACACACGCTGTATATATTTCTGGAGAATGTTTCTTTAGCTCTTCTAAAAAGACGCCTGCTTTAAACATAAACATTCCAGAATTCCAGTAGTATGAACCATCTGCTAAAAACTTCTCTGCTGTAGCAACATTTGGCTTCTCATGGAAACTATCTACATCAAAATTACCAGCTGACTTGATATAGCCAAATCCAGTATTAGCAAAAGTTGGTGTAATACCAAATGTAACAAGAAAACCTTCTTTAGCTAATTTCTTAGCTTGAACTAATATACTTCTATACTCATCATCAACATTAATAACATGATCTGATGGAGTTACAAATACTATTTCTTGCGGATCTAATTTCATACATGCCAGGGCAATTGCAGGGGCAGTATCTCTACCAACAGGCTCTTCTAGAAATATACTTTTATCTAGAATACCTAGCTCATCCAACTGATCTTTTGCTAAAAATAATTGCCCCTCATTTGAGACAACCATTGTTGAATCACACAAACTAGAATTTCTCTCAACAGTTAACTGAAATAGTGACCTATCACTAAACATCTTCACAAACTGTTTTGGTAGTAGTTTCCTACTAATAGGCCAAAGCCTAGTACCACTACCACCACAAAGTATTAGGTTTATCACTACAACTCCTCTGACATCGCTTTAAACGACAAAACCATACATCCTGAAATTATATTACTTTTAAAAGCATTTTTCCACAAACCAAAATAGTCTAAATATGTTATTTCTTGTATATCATACTACCAAAAACTTTATTCAAAAACCCTATTTTAGTCGCCAGTAATTTAATTAATGGGTTAAAAACAGCTGTTAAATATGTTTTTTTACCCATTTTTTGTCGATACTCTTTGATAAATTCAGATGTACAAAAATACTTAGCATCTTGAGGTAAAAATATACCTACATAATTATTGCTTATAATATCTTTCAGTTGACTAGTAAGGTTATCAATATGTATCACACTTCTCTGATTTGCTATTTTAGGGAAGATAAAAGCATACTTGGCAAGTTTAACAAGCTTAGGATAGTTACCTTTTGAGCCATCACCATACACCATCGGTGGTCTGATTATTGCAACACTAAAATCTTCTGATACTAGAGTTTTTAGTTTAAGCTCCGCTTGAAGCTTACTATCTCCATAAAAATCATCCGGTCGCGGCTGAGTATCTTTTGTAATAATTTTTTGCTGCCCAATTGGCGCACTATCTCCGTATACAATTATACTACTCATAAATACAAACTGTTTGACACCTGAGCTTTTAGCTATCTTGGCTAACTCATAAGTTAATTCAGTATTTACAGCATAGTATTTATCTTTTAAAGAAGGAGCTTTTGAAGTATGTGCAATGCCTGCAACATGCAATATAGTATGATATTGACTTAAATCTAATATTCGCCATGATTCATCTTTTAGCGATATTTTTTCGACTATAAAATCATCTCCGCAATTCTTCTCAAAAGAATTACCAATATAGCTATTTAAACCAGTTATTAGAACTTTTTTCATTATTTCTTATTATTTTTTTTGTTATCTAGTGAACCAGTACCACCTTCAACTACGCCTTTACTAGCAAATACTGAAAAGACTGTCAAAAATATGCATTTAATATCAAACCATGTACTTTTGTATTTGACATAATCACCATCAAGTTTGGCTTTTTGAGCAATCGGCAACTCATCACGACCATTGATTTGTGCCCACCCAGTCAATCCGACAGGCACATCATTGGCACCATACTTATCTCGCTCAGCGATCAAATCGTCTTGATTCCATAATGCAGGTCTTGGTCCAACGATACTCATTTCACCTTTTAGGATATTTATAATCTGAGGTAACTCATCTAGGGAGGTCTTTCTCAAAAAAGCACCAACTTTTGTAATACACTTAGACGGGTCTTGCAATAAGTGCGTCGGCATATCCTTGGGTGTATCTACATACATTGTTCTAAACTTATATATATAAAAGAACTTCTTACCCTTACCATAGCGTTTCTGTTTAAAGAGTATAGGACCTTTTGAGTCTTTTTTTATCATTAATATGACAATCAAAAATACTGGACTTAAAAGAACCAAACCCACAAAAGACAAAATAATATCTAAAAATCTTTTTAGAAACTTATACAACATAGCTATCTACCCATTTAACTTATGATCAAACTCTGGAACAATCGTTTTTAATAATACTAACTGTTTATTTGGCTGCTCTTTAAACAACGTTTGAAGATTACTTTCTAATACATTGATATCATAGAATGTTCTTTTACCAATGAAAATATCTTTGTATTCAGTACTAATATCGTTTTCATCAATAAGTAGCTCTTCATACAGTTTCTCACCTGGACGCAGACCTATTATTTCGATATTGATATCATCTCTACCTGATAGTTTGATAAACTGCTTAGCAAGATCTAATATCTTAACAGGCTGACCCATATCTAACACAAAAACTTCGGAGTTTTTGGCAATAGCTCCAGCTTGTAATACTAACTCACACGCTTCAGGTATAAGCATAAAATATCTTGTAATCTCCGGATGTGTAACAGTAACAGGACCACCGTTTCTGATTTGCTCTTCAAATTTTGGTATAACACTACCACTACTTCCTAGCACATTACCAAACCTAACAGCAGCAAGTTTGGTATTTTTTGGTTCAACATTTTGTAGGTATAACTCACAAACCCTTTTGGTGGCTCCCATAACATTAGTCGGACGCACAGCTTTATCTGTAGATATCAAGATAAATGAGCCAACCCCTGAATCAATAGCTAAATCTATAGCATTTTTTGTGCCTAGAATATTATTTCTGATAGCTCGAGATATATTCTCCTCAACCAAAGGAACATGTTTATATGCCGCTGCATGAAAAACTATATTTGGCGAATACTTGCTAAAAACTTTAGCAAATGATTCTCGATCACATACTGAGCATAGGATACTTTTGATATTATATCCATGACATTCTTCTGTAATCTTATATAGATTAAACTCGCTATGATCAAGTAGAACTATCTGTTTTGCCTCATACTTAATACATTGTCTAACAATCTCAGATCCTATACTACCACCAGCACCTGTGACTAGTATAACCTTATCTTTGATAAATTTTGAGATAGATTTTTGATCAAGGCTTTTAGAATCTCTTGATAGAAGATCATATACTGAAACAGGCTTTAGTTGCGACATAAAACTTTCGTCTTGAAGTACATCCTCAAGAGGAGGCATAATCCTAATCTGATTAAAGTTTGATTCTAGTTTTTTATAAATTTTTTTAACTATATGATTAGCTCTTTTAGGCAGTGCAACAACTAACAAGTCAAACCTTGAAGAACGTAGCTCTTTACGCAACTTCGAGCTTGATAAAACTCTCTTGCCATCAATACTTCTCTTCTGTAACGCCTTATCATCATCAACAAAAAATTTGATACGATAACCTGTCGCTGATAACTCTTGAGCTATTTTTGTTCCAGCTGCACCCGCCCCATAAATGACAGCTGTTTTCGTTTTCTCTATTTGACTTCTATTAGTGAGATACCAATAAAAATATACACTCAAATTGATTAAAAACACATAAGATAAAAACTCAGAGAAAATAAGTGCAAATCTAACCTGACCATAAAAGGCAAAAGCAACGATAAAAAACACAGGAACATTGATAAAAACTTTACGCAAAAAGGTCTTCTGTGTCGACTTACGCCAACTAGCCATATAATCACGCAAAAGTAAAAAAGATGTCAAACATCTCAAAAAAATAAGCGTAAGTAAAAGATATGTATTAACATCTTGCTTAAAAATATAAGAAGTCCAGTTAACAGTCACAATAGTCAGAACTATAATCACTGCAAAATTAAGAACTCTCTTATCGTACAAATATTTCATAAAGCAAAAATAATACCTACAGTTATTTAATTATATCAAAGTATCCTGGCTATATCTCATTTATGTAAGCTAAAATTTTCTTATATGACACCGATTCGCTGGTCTTAACACTTTGTAAATACCAAGACACCCATAATTCCTGAATTAAGTTACTAACTCTTATACCAATCAACTCACTTTTAGCAATATGATTAGCTGTTATTTTTTTAGCCAATTTAGATCTTAGCTCATTAACTTCTATTTGATATCCTCGATCTCTTTGGAGATTTAATTTAGCTTTTTCTAGCCTATTTCCTAAAGCTTGAAGATAATATTTATACCTCTGTAAAAACTCTACTGGTTGAGATATATAATCATCTGTAAAAAGCTCAGTAAACTCATTCCTAACATCTGTAAAAAGTTCGATAAAATTAAGTGGTATTTTTTTAACATTAAGTTTTTTTTCAAGCTGCGACTTAAACTTTGTTATTTCTAAAAGCAATGCTTCAACTTTGGTTTTATTTGAAACAAATTCTTGCATTCCTAAAGTATAGAAGTTTTCAAAATCTGCTTTGGCATATGGCAACTCAATACTATCAAAAAAACTCAAATCTATAGCTTTATCAACCACATTATCTTTTGAATCACTTAGCTTCAATGACATTGATAAGCTTGTTAGGTCATTACTTTTGATATTTTTTGATAACTGATTCTGTAAGCGTAGTTTAATTAACCTTTTCAAAGACTTTTGCATACATAGCTTAGCCTCATCGAATGTTGCCTTATAAGATAGCTTCACACCATCTTTATACTCCTCCAGACAATTATAGACTTTGACCATTATGCCATACTCTTTGATTTGACTAGTCATGGCAATATCTGCAAAATCCCAATCATAATAAACCGTCTCATCAACTTCTTGGCTTGGTTTAGCTACAAGGTTTTTAAGCTTTTGCTTTAATATATTAATATCCTTACCAACAGCTAGTGTTTTACCTTGCTCATCAACAACTTTTACATTCAGCACAAGATGTTTCTCCAACTCCTCATCCTGCCACACTGTCTCATCTACCACAAAACCCACTATTCGCGTAATATGTTTAGCAATAACAGACTTCAAAGGAGAATATCTATCCTTATCAAAATCTATTGATTCAAATATAGCTTGAGCATAAGTTGGAACTGGCACACAATTTTTACGAATATTTTTTGGTAAAGCACGTAACAAAGCGACAATCTTGTCATACAAAAAACCATACACTCCCCACTCTAAAACAGCAGGGTTTATATCATTGATAAAAACTATTGGTACAGTAACTGTTACACCATCCCTCTCATCCAAGGGATCAAAGTGATATTCTAATGGCAAATGCATATCTGCGATAGTTAAGACATCAGGAAACTTCTGTTGCGTAATTTCTTTAGCATCATGCTGCATTAGACTTTCTATATCAAAGATAAAGCCCTTTTGCTGCTCTTTTGTGACCGACTTTAACCATTTGTCAAATGTTGCACCACTACAAACATCATCTGGGATAAAGCTATCATAATGTGCAAACATTACCTCTTCATCAACCAAAATATCTTTTCGGCGTGATTTGTTTTCGAGCTCTTCAACTTGATTTATAAGCTTGAGATTTTGCTGATAGAAATACGCTTTAGAATCAAAATCACCATTTACAAGAGCTTCTCGAATGAATATCTCTCTAGCCTCTTGAGGATTTATCTTAGCGTATTGCACAGATCTTTTTGAAACTATCTCTAAGCCATAAAGAGTTACTCTTTCATTGACTACAACAGCTCTATGCTTTTTGCTCCAAACAGGCTCATCATAATGTTTTTTTATAAGATGCTCTGCTAAGCTCTCTAACCATTCAGGCTCTATTTTTGCAACATTCCGAGCGTATGTCTTGGTAGTTTCAACTATTTCCGATGAAAACAACCATTTTGGCTTTGCCTTAAACTGAGAAGATCCAGGGAATATAAAAAACTTAAGCCCCCTAGCTCCTAAATACTCAGCATTTTCATAATTAAATCCAATGTTACTCAAAAATCCACTGGCTATGGCTTTATGGAGATTTTCATAATTAAGCTTTTCATTTGATGATAATTTCCATTTAAACTGGTGAACAACTTCAACAATTTGTCGATAAATATCATTCCACTCATTAAATCTGACTGGTGAAATAAAATTCTTTTTAAAATATTCTTTTTTTTCTCTATTTGATAAACCTTTTAAATCAGAATTTAGTCTATTTGCCAAATTTAAAATCGCTATAAAATCAGAAGATTTATCTTTATCAATAGCATGTTTTTCATCAGCTTTTTGCTGCAAATTCAGAGGTCTCTCACGCGGGTCCTGTACACTTAAAAAGCTAACAATCGAGACAATCTCTTTAAGAGTATTTTGTCTATGACCTTCTATAACTATTTTTGCCAACTTAGGATCTAATGGCATAATTGCCATTTTGATACCATCATCAGTAATTTTAGGCTTTGAATAATTAAGCTCGGAAATAGCTCGTAATTCAAACAAGAGTTTAAAGCCATCTTTAATAAATCTGGAGTCTGGAGAATCTATAAATGGAAAATCTTGAATATTTCCTAATTTCAAAAACAACATTTGCAAGATAACAGATGCTAAATTAGTACGTAAAATCTCAGGATCGGTATATTCTTTACGATTATTAAAATCTTCCTCACTATACAGACGAACACATACACCTGCCGACAACCTACCACAACGACCTGCTCTTTGATTAGCACTTGCTTGAGAAATTTTCTCTATTGGTAGGCGCTGCACCTTGGTGCGATAGCTATATCTACTTATTCTCGCTAAGCCTGAATCTATCACATATTTTATGCGTGGCACTGTCAGAGATGTTTCAGCAACATTGGTTGCTAAGATAACCCTACGTACAGAACCCTCTGGGTTGAATATTTTATTTTGATCTTTATTTGATAATCTCGAAAACAAAGGCAAAACCTCTGTAAATCTAAGATCTTGTTTGTTTAAATATGCTAATGTTTCATGGATATCTCTTTCTGTAGGCAAAAAGACTAAAATGTCTCCTCTGCCAAGCTCATCAAGAGCATACAATATTCTCTCTTGTAATGAAAACTCTTCAAAATCCTCATCATTTTGATAACGGACTTCAACAGGGTATGTTCTACCACTAATTGTAATATCTTTAGCATTCTGAAAATAATCTATAAACTTCTGATGATCTATAGTTGCTGAGGTAATGATTACTTTTAAATCAGGTCTATATGGTAGTATCTTTTTTATACAACCAAGTAGAAAGTCAATATTTAAACTTCTTTCATGAGCCTCATCAATAATAATAACCTCATATTGAGATAAAAACTTATCATTCTTGATTTCAGATAGTAGCACACCATCTGTCATCACTTTGATTAAAGTATTTTCAGAAGTTTGATCTGAAAAACGTATTTTAAAAGATACTTTTGATTGATCACCAATCTCAGTAGCAACCCTACTAGCAATAGATCTTGCAGCAAGTCTTCTTGGTTGAGTATGTCCAATTAATCCGCGTTTGCCTAGCCCTAAATCAAGACATATCTTAGGTAATTGTGTTGATTTACCAGAACCTGTCTCTCCTGCTACAACTATAACCTGATTATCTTCTATAAGCTTTTTTATATCATCAACTTTTTCAGCAACAGGAAGATCCGGATAAGTTATTTTAGGCAAAATCTTTTGGCTAGTCTGTTCAGCCAAAAGCTGTAAATCAGTCAGTAGCTGCTGTCTTGGTAACTTATTGTTATTAATGGCTGAAATAAACTTGCCACGAAGTTTGGTAGGTATCTGATTAAGATAATCATTAAATGAAGCTTTATTTGTATTCATGCTACTGCATTAGACGCTTTTTTATACCAGTAATTTTTAGAATCTTATTAATTAATCTCAGAAAAATCATCACGACTCTACTTACAAATACAAAAATAGCCAAAAATAGTAAAACTAATATATCTTTAAAAATATTCCAAAAAAGCTCTGACAACGATAATAGCGTTTTAAATTTCATAATTTTATGGTAGAAATTGCATATTCTTAGTAAAGAATTATAGCATGAATAAGAAATAATTGACTTAATAAAGAGTTATAGCTTAGCTAAAATTGAGTTTAGAGTTTTGCTTGGTCTCATTACTTTTGCTAGCTTATCACTATCCATAAAGTAGTAACCACCAAGATCTACTTTTTTACCTTGGGCATCGTTAAGTTCTTTAACAATTTTATCTTCATTAGCTTTTAGCTCAGCATAAATTGGTTCAAATTTAGCTTTGATTTCAGCATTACCAGTTTGCTCAGCCAAAGCTTTGACCCAATAATAAGCCAAATAGAAATGACTTCCTCTCGTATCTAACTCACCTACCTTACGTTTTGGTGATTTATCATTATCCAAGAAATCTTGGTTTGCTTGAGATAATGCCTCTGCTAAGACTTTGATTTTAGGATCTCTAGTTTTGATTGCTAGGTCTTCTAATGAAGCTCCTAACGCCAAAAACTCTCCTAAAGAATCCCATCTTAAGTGGTTTTCTTCAATTAGTTGCTCAACGTGCTTAGGTGCAGAACCACCAGCTCCAGTTTCAAATAATCCACCACCAGCTAAAAGAGGTACGATAGAAAGCATCTTAGCAGAAGTACCAAGCTCTAAAATAGGGAATAAATCTGTCAAGTAATCTCTCAAAACATTACCAGTTACAGAAATCGTATTTTTACCTTCTTTCATTCTCTTTAGAGAATACTTCGTAGCCTCTACTGGAGATAAAATTTGGATATCTAGACCAGTAGTATCATGTAAAGTCAGATACTCATTAACTTTAGCAATTAAGTTTCTATCATGCGCTCTTTTTGAATCTAACCAGAAAATCGCAGGATTTTGAGTAATTCTAGCTCTATTAACAGCTAGTTTAACCCAGTCTTTAACAGCGATATCTTTAGTTTGGCACGCTCTCCAAATATCGCCTTTCTCAACACTATGCTCAAATATCACATTACCTTCTGCATCAATAACTTCAACTTTACCATCTGCTTGAATCTCAAATGTCTTATCATGAGAACCATATTCTTCTGCTTTTTTTGCCATCAAACCAACGTTAGAAACATCGCCCATAGTAGTAACATCAAAAGCACCATTTTCTTTACAGAAATCAATAGTTGCAGCATATACACCTGCATAACATCTATCAGGAATCATAGCCTTCATATCTTGAAGCTTACCATCTTTGTTCCACATTTGACCAGATGAGCGAATAGCTGCAGGCATAGAAGCATCTACAATAACATCACTTGGGACATTTAGGTTTGTAATACCTTTGTCAGAGTTAACCATCGCAATATCAGGTTGCTTAGCAAATACCTTTTCAATATCAGCATTGATTTTATCTTGGACATCTTGAGGTAGTTGCTTAATCTTTTCTACTGCATCACCCCAACCATTGCGAGGATTCACACCAAGCTCTTTAAATTCTTTAGCATACTTTTTGAAAACATCTTCAAAGAAAATCTCTACTGCGTGACCGAATAATATTGGATCAGAAATTTTCATCATTGTAGCTTTTAGATGAAGTGAAAGTAGAGTGCCTTCTTTTTTAGCTTTAGCGATTTCAGTTTTATAGAACTCTCTTAGTGCTTTTACTGAAATCTTAGTAGCATCAATGATTTCTTTTTCTTCTAAAGCAAGATTATCTTTAAGTACTGTTTGAGTACCTTTAGTATCTGTATAAACTATCTTAACCTTAGTTGCTTTTGGCACAATATAAGATTTCTCATTAGCATAAAAATCATTATCTGCCATACTAGCAACATGAGATTTAGAATCTTTTGTCCATGCACCCATAGAGTGTGGATGTTTTTCAGCGTACTTTTTAACTGCATCTGCAACTCTACGATCCGAGTTACCTTCTCTTAATACAGGGTTTACCGCACTACCTAAAACTTTTGCATAACGAGATTTAATATCCTGTTCTTTATCATCTTTTGGCTCAAATGGATAATCAGGAATTTTATAACCTTTTGACTGAAGCTCTTTGATAGCAGATGTAAGCTGAGGGATTGATGCACTAATATTAGGAAGCTTGATAATATTAGCATCGGGAGTTTTTGCTAATTCTCCAAGTATTGCCAAATCATCAGAGCATTTTTGCTCATCTGTAAGATAATCACTGAAGTTAGCTAATATACGTGCTGCTAATGATATATCTTTTGTTTCTAGCTCGATATCTGCAACTTTAGTGAAGCTTTCAACTATTGGTAAAAATGAACCAGTAGCTAAAGCTGGTGCCTCATCTGTGAATGTATAAAATATTTTATGCATAAAAAAAATCTCCTATTGATAGAATTTCACTCTTCAAATACTAACACAAAACTAGTGCGTATTTAATATTTCTTGTATTTTCTCGTCAGACCTTGCCACTACAGCAAAATCATTATGTTCAATAATCGGTCGCTCTAGTAACTTAGGATTGCTAGCCACTATTTCTATGAGCTCATCATCTGTGAATTCACCACCTTTAAAGTTCTCTTTCCAGATAGCTTCTTTTGTACGAATAATATCTATAATAGAAAGCTTCAATTTTGCTAATAACTCTTTGATCTCTTTTACTGACAAAGGATTGTCTAGATATAAATGAGTATCATAATTGATATTATTTTGATCCAAAACTTGCTTTGCTTGACGTGATTTTGAACATTTTGGATTATGATAAATTTTCATAATAATAGTGATTCAATTAACGTAATCATTATTATAAATTACATTGGTGTATAAATCATAAAAATAATCGATTAAGAATGATTATTATATAAATACGCTTAAATAACATATAATATTTAACTATAAATCATATTATTTTATAAGAAATATATCGGAGAGTGAGAATAGTATAAAAATAATAAAAGTAACTAAATTATAAAATATCAGGAGGTCTTTATGATCACTAAGCCATGGACAAAAAACTATCCCGACAAGGTTCCTCTGAATATAGATATCCCTAATATTACTCTAAAAGATATGCTTGAAAAAGCTACTAAAGATTTCAGCAATAAAAATGCTCTTAGCTGTCACGGTGAAAAACTAACTTTTGACGAGATTAACAACTATTCTAACAAATTCGCAGGATTCTTACAGAACAAATGGAAATTACAAAAAGGTGACCATATTGCTATTATGCTACCTAATTTATTGCAGTTTCCAATTGTTATTTTTGCTTTGGTAAAACTTGGTTGTGCTTTTGTAAATATAAACCCTCTCTATACAAGTAGAGAAGTCAAAGGAATCCTACAAGATTCAAAAGCTAAAGGCGTAATTGTATTATCTGGACTTGCGCATAATGTCGAAGCTATAGCTGATGAATGTGAAGATCTAAAATATAAAATGATTACAGATATTGCCGATTTATATCCTACTCCAAAAAAACAAATAATCTCCTTTGTAGTCAAATATATCAAAGGTATGAAAGATAAGTACTCAAAAGATAAGTTTGATACATTTACAGATGCTATAAAAGCTGACTATACTCTAAACTATACAAATATTGAATTAAAGCCAGATGATATAGCTGCACTTCAATACTCTAGTGGTACAACAGGCACACCTAAAGGCACAATACTTCTACATAGGAATATTGTAGCAAATATCTATCAGATAAAGGCATGGACAGAGGGCTTTGATATCGATCTTAGTGAACAAATTGTCTTAACTGCCCTACCGATTTATCATATATTTAGCTTAACTGCTAATTTATTTCTTTTTTACTGTTCTGGAGCCTTTCAAATACTTATACCTAATCCTAAAGATATCAAAAGCTTAGTTGCTGAAATGAGAAAAAGTAATTTCTCAACTATATTTGCTGTAAATACTCTTTATATTGCTCTATTAAACAATAAAAAATTTAGACAAAGTAAGTTCCCTAATTTTAAGCTCTCAATAAGTGGTGGCATGCCGACCTCTGAAGCTGTAGCTAAAGAATGGAAAAAAATCACAGGTGTAAATATTAAAGAAGGTTATGGCCTATCAGAAATGTCGCCTGTTGTAACTGTAAACTCATTACTTGAAGAAGATTTTAGTGGTAGTGTTGGATTTCCATTACCAAATACTGATATCAAAATTTATGATGATAAAGGTAATGAACTACCACAAGGCGAAACAGGAGAAATATGGGTAACTGGTCCACAAAAATCGCCTGGATTCTGGAGTCTTCCAGAGATTAATAGAGAGCACTTCACTGATGATGGTTGGCTTAAGACTGGGGATATGGGCTATCTTGACGAACAAGGTCGTCTAGTAATATCAGGACGCATTAAACACATGATTATCGTCTCAGGCTTTAATGTTTTTCCTAAAGAAGTTGAATTAGTATTAACTGAAAAAGAAGAGATTGAAGATGCTGCAGTTATCAAAGGACACTCTAACGAAACAGGTGAAATGCCAGTTGCTTTTGTTGTACTAAAAAATGACAAAAAACTTACTGAAAAAGAAATTTTTAAATACTGTGAAACTAAATTAGCTCATTATAAATTACCTAGAAAAATAGTTTTCATAGATGAGTTACCTAAAAATACTGTTGGAAAAATAGATGTAAATGCATTACAAAAAGAATATGCTGAAAAATATGAAAATAAATAACTAAACAGCTTTTTGCTTAAGGAGCTAAAGATGTTCAACAAAATTTATAATATTGCAAAAAAGGCTACTCCTAGTATTTCTCAAACTGAACAAACTGCCCTAAATGCTGGTGACAACTGGTTTGAACAAGATATATTTCAAGGGAAACCTGATTTTAATAAGTTACATAGTTTAAAAAAATTTGAGCTAACAGCCGAAGAGAAATCATTTTTAGATAATGAAACAACTGAACTATGCAAGCTAATCGATGATTGGAAGATTAATTATCAAGACAAAGATCTAAGTATTGAAGCTTGGAAATACATGCGTGAAAAAGGCTTTTTAGGTTTAGTTATTAGCAAAGAATACGGTGGTAAAGGCTTTTCCGCAGCAGCTCACTCAGAAGTGGTTATGAAACTAGCAACCAAAAGTGTCACTGCAGCAATCACGGTGATGGTACCTAATTCACTTGGACCTGGTGAGCTTCTAGTTCACTATGGTACAGATGAGCAAAAAGATCACTATCTACCAAGATTAGCCTCTGGTCAAGAGATACCATGTTTTGCTTTAACAGGACCAACAGCTGGATCTGATGCGACTTCATTACCTGATTATGGTGTTGTCTGCCATGAAGAATTTAATGGCAAAAAAACTTTAGGTATCAAACTAAAAAATATCAACAAACGTTATATTACATTAGCTCCTATTGCCACTCTAGTTGGTTTAGCTTTTCAACTACAAGATCCTGATGGCTTACTTGGTGAAACAGGTAATGAAGGTATAACATGCGCCCTACTACCATATAATCACAAAGGTTTAGAAATTGGTAGACGTGGTTTTCCTCTAGGTCAAGCTTTTATGAATGGCTATATCAAAGCTAAAGATGTCTTTATCCCAATCGATTGGATAATCGGCGGACAAAAAATGGCTGGTGAAGGTTGGCGGATGCTAGTTGAGTGCTTATCTATAGGTAGAGCTATTTCATTACCAGCATGTGGCACAGCCAATACATTAATGTCAGCTGTAATGACAGCAGCTTATGCAAGTGTGCGTGAACAGTTCAAAGTTCCTATTGCTCAATTTGAAGGAGTTCAAGAAAAACTAGCTGAAACTGCAGGGCTTGCCTATATTGCCAATGCTACTCGTCAATTCACAGTTTCTGCTGTTGATAGTGGTTTGCGACCATCTGTATCATCTGCAATTGCTAAATATCATCTAACTGAGATGGGACGTACAACTATCAACAATGCTATGGATATCCACGGTGGTCGAGCAATCATTATGGGTCCAAATAACTATCTAGCTATTCCATATATGGCAACACCTATTGGTATAACAGTTGAAGGTGCCAACATTATGACTCGAAATCTGATGATTTTTGGTCAAGGTGCGATGAAATGTCATCCATATATTCGTAACGAGATAGAAAGCTTAATGAATGATGATGAAGAAAGATTTATAACCAATTTTAAAAGTCATTTCAAATATATGGCTCTAAATGGTTCACGTACACTTTGGTATGGTTTAAGTGGTGGTTTCACTGCTCCTAGCTATCCTTCTAAATTTAAGCGTTACTATCGTTATATCTCACATATGAGTACTGCTTATTCTTATGTCAATGATATTTCAATAACAGTTTTAGGTGCTGGTCTAAAACGTAAAGAAAGATTATCCGCTCGTCTAGGAGATATCATGAGTTATCTGTATATGGCTGTAGCTGTATTGAAATACTATAAGGACACAGGCGAACCTCAAAGTGATGATATCTATGTTGATTGGAGTATTCAGCATTGTCTATATCAAGCTCAACAAGCAATGTTAGACTTATTTAGAAATTTCCCAAATAGAATATTTGCTACTAAAATGAAGCTTTTTGTCTTTCCTTATGGTAAAAAATTCAGAAGACCATCTGACAAGCTTGAAGCACAAATTTGTAAATCATTAGTCAGCAATAGCGATACAAGACAATGGATGAAAGATAAGTGCTATATACCAAATGATGATAATGATCCAATTGGTAGAGTTGAGAATGCTTATCTTGCATCACTAACTACACAACCTATTAAGAAAAAAATTATTGATGCTATCAAAACTGCTAAGCTACCAAAAGCAAGCTGGCAAGACTCTATTGAAATAGCTTTAGAGAATAAAATAATCTCTCAACAAGAGGCAGATATTGCTAATGAGATGCTCACAAAGGTTAATAATATAATTCAAACAGATGAGTTTGACGATTATGCTTTAGGACCTAAAAATGCTCACCCAGAATGGCAAAAAAATAGCGAAAAATAATATGTACCAATGTCATTTCGTTTAAATAACGGAATCTAAAAACGATGTATAAACCAACATCGGGAGGAAAATATGACAGAGTTAGAGAAAAAGTTTGAAGAAATGTTGATAGCTGTTCGCGATGCAACTATTGATTTCAAGCCTGATAATAGCCAAAAGCTAAAACTTTATGCTTTTTATAAACAAGTAAAAGAAGGAGATAATAATACTAAAAAACCTTCTGCACTGAAAATGGTTGAACGAGCTAAGTGGATGGCTTGGGATGCGATTAAAGGTATGTCAAAAGAAGATGCTATGCGAGGTTATCTTAAAGTTTTTGGCGAAGAATATCTCCCAGCTGGAGAAAGTAGCAATAGTTCAAGTAGCACTATAGCAAATAAGTTAGAACCTGTAGAAAATAAATCACAGCGTAAAGCTATTGATAAAATTGCAGTTCTTGGTGCTGGAACTATGGGAGCTCAAATTGCCGCTCATTTTGCAAATGCTAGATTCCCTGTTGTATTATTTGATTTAAAATCGCAACAAGATAGTGCTAATGCTATTATTGAAGATTCTCTAGCGAAGCTCACCAAACTTAATCCTGCCCCTTTTGGTTCAAAAGATTCTATCAAATATATTACTCCTGCAAATTATGAGGATAATCTTGAGCTTTTAGCAGATTGTGACTTAATCATAGAAGCTGTAGCCGAACGTATAGATATTAAAGAGAGTCTTTATTCTAAAATCTCTGCTCACATCAAAGAAAATGCAATTCTAGCATCAAACACTTCTGGCTTGAGTATCACAAAACTAGCTGAAGTATTACCAGAGAATCTCAAAGTTAATTTCTGTGGTGTACACTTTTTTAACCCACCGCGCTATATGCCTTTAGTTGAGCTAATTCCTCATGCAGATACTAATTCTGAAATCTTGGATAAACTAGAAACATTCTTAGTTGAAAAACTTGGTAAAAGTATAATTCGCGCAAAAGATACACCAAATTTTATCGCTAATAGATTAGGAGTATTTTCAATGCTAGTCACTTGCTACTATACAGAGCAGATGAATATCCCTTTAGAAATTGTCGATGAACTAACTGGCAAAAAATTAGGGCGAGCAAAAAGTGCTACTTATAGAACTGCTGATTTGGTTGGATTAGATGTGTTATCTCATGTTGTTGAAACTATGAAAGATAATCTCGAAGATGGTTGGCAAAAACTATACAACACACCTAACTGGATTCAAAATCTAATCAACTCAGGTTCACTTGGTCAAAAGACTAAAAAAGGCTTATATATCAAAGAGTCTGACGGTATCAAAGTACTTGATTTAGATACTAAAGAATATCGCCCTTCTGATAAAAAAGCTGATAAAGAAGTTTTAGATATACTAGCTGAGAGAGATTGGAACAAAAAACTGGAAGGTCTGCGTAATAGCGATAATCATCAAGCTCAATTCTTATGGGCAACTTTTAGAGAAATGTTTTTGTATGCTGCTCATCTAGTTGGAGATATATCAAACTTCCCTAAAGATATGGATTTAGCAATTCGTTGGGGATTTGGTTGGAAACAAGGTATTTTCGAGATATGGCAACTTGCTGGTTGGCACAAAGTAGCTAATTGGTTAAAGGATGACATTTCAGCTGGTAAAGCATTATCAACAAATACTCTACCTAACTGGGTTGATACTCTTGATATCGGTGTTTATCAAAATAATAAAGAGTTTAGCTTTAGGGATAAAACTCTAATATCTCGTGATAACCTAGATGTTTATAAGCGTCAACTATTCGCTGATAACATAGTTGAACACACTAGCACTTTAGCGACACAAACACTGTATGAAAACGATGGTGTCAAACTATGGCAAATTAATGACTATAGCAATATAGGAATACTCTCATTTAAGAGCAAAATGTGTGCTATTGGCGATGATGTTTTAGATGGTATTTCTGAGTCTATCAACTATGCCGAAGAAAATCTTGATGGTCTTGTTATATGGCAAGAACAAGATGTATTTTCGGTAGGTGCCAACTTAGAAGAATTTGGTATCAAATTTGCGATGAATGGCGAAGCTGCTATCGAAGAGGTAATCCGTAAAGGTCATAGAATTATCAGCAAAAAATTACGCTATAGCAAAATACCTGTTGTCGCAGCTGTCAAAGGCTTTGCTTTTGGTGGTGGTTGTGAAACTATCTTGCATAGTGATGCTGCTGTTGCTGCGTATGAAAGCTATATTGGTCTTGTTGAAGCCGCTGTAGGAATTATACCTGGTTGGGGTGGCTCAAAAGAAATGGCTGTTAGAGCATCTCAAGCTCAAGATCATTGGAAAGACTTTGAGCGTCGCTATAAGAACCTTGCTCTTGCTCAAGTTGCAAAAAGTGCTTATGAAGCCAAAGAAATGGGTTTTTTGCGTGATGATGACATAATCGTAATGAATACTAAAGATATCCTACTTGTAGCAATTAAAAAAGCTCAACTTATGGCTCTAGCCGGTTATCAACCACCTCTGAAACAAAAAGTCCCTGTATTTGGTGAAACTGGTATCGCTACAATCAAAGCTTTATTAGTAAATATGCGTGATGGTAATCAAATATCTGAACATGATTATAAGATTGCAGTAAATTTAGCAGATACTATGTGTGGTGGTCTGATAGAAAAAGATACTGAAGTTTCGGAAGATTGGCTACTAGAAAGAGAGCTAATAAACTTCAAAGAACTTGCGATATCTGAGAAAACAGAAGCTAGAATGAAATATATGCTAGAAACTGGCAAACCACTAAGAAATTAAGGAGTAATTGACATGAGTGAAAACGTATATATAGTCGCTGCAAAACGCTCTGCTGTTACAAAAGGTAAAAAAGGTGGTTTTGCAAAAAAACGTCCTGATGAATTATTGGCGGATGTACTTAGAAAAACTGTCGCTGAAACTAATATTAATCCTAACGATATAGAAGATATAGTTGTCGGTTGTGCGATGCCTGAAGCTGAACAAGGCTTAAATGTCGCAAGAATATCATCTCTTTTGGCAGGACTACCTAATAGTGTTCCTGCTTTTACAATCAATCGCTATTGTAGCTCTGGATTACAGTCAATTGCTATTGCAGCAAATGAGATTGCTCAAGGTAATATCGATGTTGCTATCGGTGCCGGTGTTGAAAGTATGAGTATGATTCCTTTTGGTGGTAACAAGATGTCTTTTAGTAAAGAAATCTTTGCTAAAGATGAAAATGTTGCCATAGCTTATGGTATGGGTATCACTGCTGAGATGGTTGCTAAAGATTGGAATGTATCACGACAAGATCAGGATGCTTTTGCTCTTGAGAGTCATCAAAAAGCAATCAAAGCTATTGAAAATGGTTATTTCAAAGATGAAATATTACCTATAGATGTTGATCACAACAAACCAGATGAAGCTACTGGTGAGATCATTAATCATAAACAAACTATAACTGAAGATGAAGGTGCTAGAAAAGATACTTCACTAGAAGCATTAGCTAAACTAAAACCTGCTTTTGCTAACGGTGGATCTGTGACTGCTGGTAATAGCTCACAGGTATCAGATGGTGCTGCAGCTGTGATTTTAGTTAGTGAAAAATACCTAAAAGAGCATAATCTAAAACCTTTAGGTAAGTTTCTAGGGTTTGCTGCAGCTGGTGTTGATCCACGCATTATGGGTATTGGCCCAATCAAAGCTATACCAAAAGTGCTCAAGCAAACTGGTTTAGATATCAATAATATTGACTGGATTGAGCTAAATGAAGCCTTTGCAGCTCAGTCACTAGCTGTGATTAATGATTTGAAACTTGATAAGTCCAAAGTTAACCCTTGTGGTGGGGCTATTGCCTTAGGACATCCTCTTGGTGCAACTGGTACTATACTAACTGTCAAAGCGTTACATGGACTACAACGTACTGGTAAAAAATATGCTATGATTACGATGTGTATTGGTACTGGTATGGGTGCAGCTGGTATTATTGAAGCTTGTTAGCAGCTAATAATCCTAAACATTAATATAAGAATAACTAAATATCTAACAGGTTAAACTAAAATGATAAATTTAGATGATTATAAACCAATTGATTTTCCATGGAATTTCACTTGTTTTAGTGACATAGCCAAGAATCCTCTCGGTGTAAAGTTACCTTTGTATCATATTGGCGAACATATGTATACAAAGTTCAAATGTCTACCAAATCATGTCGGTTGGGATAATGTTATTCACGGAGGTGTATTAGCACTGATATGTGATGATATTCTTGGCAAGCATGTCTTAACTGTAAGTAGATCATTCTGTATGACTCGTAACTTAAATATCAAATATCTAAAACCCACCTATAGTAAAGTAGAGCATATATTCCAAACAACTATAATTCGTAAAGGTCGTACTACTGTGTGGATTAAAGTTGATATTTTCAATGAAAAAGCTGATCTATGCGCTTATGCTGATGCAGACTTTGCACTCTTAGAAGAGCATCATGCGAAACAAAAAGATATCGCAAGCTATAAGCTTGATGATTTAGTAGCACATCTTAAATAAGCTCTTTATTTGCCATTTCTGGCAAAAATTTATACACAATAAATATAAATGCAACAATACACGCTCCCATGAAATATAATACAGGAGCATAACCATAATTATGAGTAAGATCTAAGAATCTCGAGATAAACATACTTTCTATTAATGCTTTTGAAACAAGAGCTACAGATATCCCTATACCACGTATATGTACAGGTAAAACTTCTGATAATACCAACCATATACACACTCCAGGACCTACAGCTCCTCCAAATACAACAATAATCAACATCAGAAGACCTAAATTATTATACCCAGCTGTTATACAAAAAATCATTGTAAATATAGACACAAATGAAATTAATAACCCACCAATAATAAGCTTTCTTCGACCAATAACATCAACAAGGAATAAGCCAAATATAGTAGCTATAAGATTAACTAATGTCATTGCTGTACCATAATAAGTAGCATCACAACTACTACAGCTACTGAGCTGACCAAACATAGTAGGACCATAACTTATAAAGACATTGATACCAACAAAACCATTTAAAACCGCCATTAAACTAATCAGTATTACAGATAAGTAGTATTTTTGTTTGATAACAATTTTAATAAACTCAACAAAACCTGTTTTATTTTTTTCGGTTAATGAATGCTGAACTTTGAGAGCTAATTGCTCACTAATAGTTAGTGCCTGTTCATTTCTGCCCTTTAAAATTAACCAAGATGGTGAAAATGGTGCTATTAAGCTAATGATGAAAAGTAAAATTGAAAAAGGGATAGCGCAAGCAAATATCAGTCTCCAACCAAAACTTGCGACAAATAAGCTTGCAAAAAAGTTAGCCAAAAAAATTCCAGAAACTAGTGATAATTGAAATATAGCCATCGCCCTACCTCTAAACTTAGCTACACTAGTTTCAGAAATATAAACAGGAATTACCGTCAACAAGAACCCAATCGACACCCCCTGTAGAAGTCTTGATAGCATCAAAGTTGTATAAGTATTAGATATCATCATCAATATCATTGATATTGTAAATAGAAATGCCCCAAATGCCAAAATATTTTTTCTACTAAAGATATCCATTAATGGTCCTGATATTAGCTTTGATAGCAAAGCTCCAAAAAACACAATACCAGCTATCTCAGATAGTTGCGTAAGATTAAGAGATAGCTCATCTTTAATAACCGGTAATGTTCCTGATATCACTCCAATATCAAAGCCTGAGCATACGCCTGTTAAAACTATCAAAGCTATAACGATTTTTTGGTATTTAGTTACTAACATTAAATCCTCTTTATAAAAAAATAGATACTTAACAACTAAGTAATAAACATATAACTATAAAGATATACTAAATAGAACTAAAGTTTTATAAGAAACTATAGGAAAAGGTAATTTATTTAAGAATTTGTTTTATATGTAATTATTTAATGATTAACTTTTTAGCGCTTTATAGATGATATCTTTGATTTCTAATCTTTGCTTTTTCAACTCTTCTAACTGCATATCTTCAAACATACCTGAACTTTCAAGATTATATATTTTCTTATCCAGATCTTCATATTTCTTCATTTGATTACTGATATGATGATTTTCTTTCATATTATGTAACTGTTCTCTTAATTCAGGAAACTCTTTAACTAATGGATGATGTTCTAACATTGTAGATACTCCTTATTTTTATTGATTAAACAACTAATATACTCCCATGGCAATAAATGCACATACAACAAGCATACTTAAGTTATATATATTTTCTCACATCTGCTAAAGATTGTTCAAATTTAATTTGTCCATTCTCATAATAAGTCTCAAGAATTGAGTCGCTATGGTATTCTCCTATAGCATACTGATCATCTAGAACTATTGTTTGATAATTACCTTTAGCATCTTTAATCAAATCTAGACGTCCTTGTTTAGATTTCTTTGTAGGATCTGTGATAGGCTCTTTTTTAACTCCAATTAAAGAGTCCCCACGTTTGATTGCCGAGCATTTAATAGCAAACTTGAAGCTATCTCTATTTATAGATGACTCATGATTTCCTTGTAGCAATGCTCCACCCATACCAAAAGCTATATTTTCAGCAGAAAATCCATTTTTTTTCATCGCCGATAGTATACTCTTTGCTAAACTAAGACTCACTCCATCACCTTGTATCAATGCTACCTTTTGTAGAACCTTATATCCCTTAGCATTTACATTACTACCATAAGCTTTTTCTAATTCACTAAGAGCATATAAAATATTATCTATAGCATTTCCCGAGTCGGGTCTAATTACCAAGTTTGCTTTTTTAGCTTTGACCTTATCTTTTAAATCAATCCAAGTTTGTATTGCTTGTTTAAAATCCCAACTATCCGAAACACAAGCATATAAAATACTATTATCTCCAAATTGCTCAATCATATTCTCAAAGGCTTGTCGCTCACACTCAGAACCAATACCCCAGCTAGTCATTGTTGAGTGCTCACTTGCAGGAATCGAATAACCCGCCATATTTTCATGATAATATTCTTTACAAACCTGTAGAGCTGCTAAGGTATCCGTTCCTAGAAAATTAGTCAGATGCGCCGCTCCGCCAATTCCAGCTGACTCTTCTGATGAAACACCTCTATAGCCAAAATCATGAAGCATAAATTCTAGCTTATCGAGATTATCTGCTGTTTCTAGAAGATACTCTTTGATTAGTTTTTTGATATTAAAACTGATAGTTGCAACCGTAGTTGGATACCACACTTTTAAAAGTAATGTCTCTAGTAATCCAGGTAACCAAAATAACTCAGGATCAGTACTTTCTATAGTCATCAATACATTATGTAAGGGTACTAGAGTACCTTCTCTAACAGCACGAATCCTAACTGGCAAATAACCATTATATTTTTTTAGGATTTTCTCAAAGCCTTCACGATAAAATACCAAACCATGAGCTTTTAGAATTTCTTCAGCTTCATCTATCATTTCTAGTGTAATTGGCTCAGATAAGTATTTTTTGATGTAATATTGTAAGCCAAAAAATCTAGTATGCGTTCCTAAATCACTATTTACAGTACCACGACTTTCTAAATAAAAATGAATATAATTGGCATCCTTAGGATACTGATAAGGATGTGAGTGTTTATAACTATCAGTCATTAATATCAGGTTGTTTCTATGCATCAGATATATATAAAGAGAAACTTATAAGATAATGTTATCAAAAGTTTTACGGATAAACTATTTTTGAGTTAGATTTTTTATACTGCCTTCAACTAATCTTATTAGTTTTGACATATATTTAAGCGAGATTTCTGTTTTATCAATCAGAGGATTGTATTCTGCCACTTCAAAACATACTAAACTATTAAAATTAATTTTCTCAATAGTTTTGTAAAAAACTTGTGGGTCAATACCATTTTCAACTGGGGTTCCTACAGCATCAAGGTTAGTAGGATCTAAACCATCTAAGTCAAAACTAATCCCCACATTACCCTCTGTAACCTTCTCAAGACGTTCAAACTCTTGTAAAAATAACTCTTCAAAGTTCCTATCAGTTAAATCTGTTTGATAATAAACTTTAACACCTAATTTTTCCAAAAAATCTCTTTCTGGCTTTTCATAAGAGCGAATCCCAAAAAAGACAATATTTTCAGGCTTTAACTTAGGATTATCATTTAGTACCTTTGTTAATTCCTCATGGCCATATCCTAAAAGATGTGCTACAGGCATACCATGTATATTACCAGTCTCAGAAGTGTCTGGTCTATGACTATCCATATGCGCATCAATCCAAATCAAACCAAGCTCTTTTTTCTGACTTTTAAGATAATCATAAACTCCACTCCATGTACCTATTGCACATGAGTGATCTCCTCCAAGAGCTAAAGGAAACTTACCTTCTTTAAGAATCTCAGATACCGTCTGAGCCACCTTAGTAAAATATTTACCCATAGTAGGTACTTCAGCTCTTCCACCAACATAATTGATAATTTGAGCATCTATACGTCTATCTCTTAACTCATTCAACAAAGCGTATGGTGCTCTTCCGCAACCAATTTCTCTGCCAGCATTACCAATAGCTATTCCTACTGCTTCTACTTTTTTCATTTTATCACTCCAATATTATAATACTGAAAATAAATTCTTAGGATCTTTGATTGGTGGCACCATATCCATTTGGCTACCAATATCATATTTCTCAGCTAAATCTAAAGTCAATCGAAGTGCTGAGAAATCTTCGATTGCAAAACCTACTGAATCATAGATCGTAATTTCTTTATCATTTTCACGACCTTTTTTCTTACCAGTTAAAATTTCCCATACTTCAGCATGTAAAACCTGTTCAACTTCTTGTGGTGATAAATTCTGGATTTCTCCCTCAATCATTGATTGTTCTTTGTATTCAACAACTACTTTACCTCTAAAAAGAATATCCATATCAAGCTCAGTCTTACCAGGACAATCCCCACCTAAACCACTTATATGTACACCTTCTTTAACCCAATCATTTTCAATTACAATTGCATGAAGTTTACAAGCCGTACATACAACAATTATATCTCCACCTTCACAAGCATCTTTAGCACTATCACAAGCGATAAATTCAAGATCAACATCTTTCATATTATTAGCATATTTTTTCATTGCTTCTGGATCTGTATCAAAATATCTAACTGTTTGAATAGGTCTAATTAGCTTATGAGCTAAAGTTTGAAATTCACTTTGAGCACCTGTGCCTATTAGCGCCATAGTCTTACTATCTTTGCGCGCTAAGTAGTCTGTTGCTAACACAGTCGCAGCCGCAGTTCTTAAAGCTGTAAGAACAGTCATTTCAGATATAAGTAGTGGATAACCATGTTTAATCTCATTTAACTGCCCTGTAGCTACAACTGTCTGCTTACCATCAAATGGATTTGCAGGATGCCCATTTACACATTTATATGTAAATAATTTATTATCAGCAGTTGGCATAAGTTCTAAAACACCTCCTGGAACATGAGCTGCATATCTTGGTGATTTATCAAACTCTTGCCATCTTATAAAGTCCTGTTTTGTATATTCAACTAGGTCTTTAATGAAATTATCAAAACCGTGCTTTTGCACTATTTTTGCCATATCTTGAACTGATAAGATTCTCATATCTTCTCCAATTTACTATTAAATAGCTTTGCTTTAAAATAATTTAACCTTCTAAATATATTCTCAAGAATAAGATTAATCAATAGAAACTTATGCAATTATTTATTTCTAGACAATCTATATTAGTATAACTGGAAAATAAAAAATCCTTTTGAATCCCTTAATATTATTGATTTCAGAAATCAACTTACAAAAGTAAAACTATAAAATTTCGTTTAATAATATCCTTTGATAACAGCCTTCGCTAGTTAACCATACCAAAGTTATTTTTTGAGGCATAATAGTTACAATCGTCTTTTTATTATTAATTTTGAGCGTATATTCACCTTGATCTAAATTCTTAGAAAATAAATCAACATTTTTTGGTAAAAGATTCCAGCTTCTGAGATCTGCTTGGGTTGTCGCCATGTTATACACCGAAGTTCCGATTGCCGCCAAAGCTCCATAATCACCAGATGATCTAATAGCTGCCACAGAAATAGCTGTTTTTGTAACAAGACGTAAAATCTCTCTAGTTACAATCGCAGGATATTGATCTGATAATGACTTAGCAGCCATTGCAGTTGTATCAACCAGTAATGCTGTTTTACCTTTATCAATAGTTTTATTATCCTTTAAAATCTCTACATCAGCATTAGGTGCTAACTTATAAGAGCCATAGTATGGTAACGAAATTTTTTGAACCCCAGCTTGTTGGAAAAATATCGCAATTGGTATATCAAACTTTTTAATAGGCTCAACCCAGCCACTCTCATATATTACAACAAGTTTACCTTGCCCTTGTGGATAGATATTATGACCAGTGTCAAAAGCGTTCTTGATTTGGTTATAGTCTTCTTTAACATATGGATTATTCGGAACGACTCTTAGAGCATTACTCATTGATAAGTTAGCATTATTTAGATCGGTATCGTATGACTGATATATTAGAGCCTCTAGATAATACCCAAAAGCATTTTCATAAGAGTTTTTTACCTTGTCAGCTATACTTACTAACTGTCTATATTGTTTTGAACCAGATATATTTGATGAAACCTGTCTAGAATCAACATGATTAAACTCTTCATACCTAGTTTTATTTGTCTGAGCTGCTAAATCTTTTGCTTCATAAGTGGCATATTGCGCATATGATAAGTTACGGATACTAACAGCAGCATTTTCTAAATCGTGCTGTTTTAGGTAGTTTAGTGCTTGATAAGCATATAAAAAAGTAATTTCATAATCAGATATATAGTAATATCTCTCTTTATCACTTAAAAGAGTAGCTTGAGTATTTTTAAGTATATTCCTAACTCTTATTTTTGCTTCTGCTTCTGACTTAGCAACATAATCTGCTGCCTTGGTATATTTAACTTGTGATAATTCAGTTTTACCAAGTAACTGATCAAAACGCCCAGTTTCTAAGAAACCAATAGAAGCATTAATACCATCATTATCAAAAGCTTCATCAAACTTTGTTTCGATAGGTTTATATTTACATGTCTCAATAGCATTTTTAGCAGCTCCTACCTTATTAGGATGACTACCACTGAATGTCGCACAACTAGATATAACAAAACACGTAAAAAACAATAAAGAGATTTTTATTTTCATATTATTTGGATAAATATGCGCGTAAACCAGCTTGTATTTTAGATAAGCTACCATCAATTACAATACCTACAGAATACTTAGGCATCACATCTGTAATTCGTACTTTTGCCAAGACTTTACTATCTAAAACAATATGCTGCCCTGTTGCTGGGTCAACACTAGTGCCTCCTTCTTGACGAATTTCATAGGTACTACCTTTAACAACACCATTACCACCTCGGTTAAAATATATCTCTCCATCGTCTACTTTTAATACTTGAAGAGGATATATGGCTCCAACAATCTGTTCAGATATTGTTTGACCGATTTGCTCAGCTACATAGTCCAATATCTGTGAATGATCACCATTATCATAGTTAGCATACTCATTAGCAATATTTGCTGGTACTTGCAATCTAACTACATTCGACCATTTAACCTCCATTGTAGCTAGCTCAATCATACGATAAGCCACACTCGCTGAGACATTCAATGTTGTAAAATCTTCTCCATAATAAGAACTCTTCTTCTTACTAATGTTTAAACCTAAAATATCGCCAGTTAGTATAAAATCAGCACCTATTCTTTGATTTAGTTTATCTTTTTCACTAGAGTCATTAGAGTTTATTATACGTCGAATTTCTTCTTCATAAGCTTTCTCATCTTTAGCATCCCTATTAGAAACCCTAAACTTACGTGTTTGTGTAATCTGAGCTATGATAATTTGATTTAATCGATTTTGAAGTTGCTTTTCACTATAAATACTTTCATTAGTTACTCCTTTCGTATCAAAAGGTAATATCGCTACCGTGAACATTTTAAGATTATTTCGCTCATCTACACCTTTGTACTTAACTGTACTTCCAGAGTTATTACCTAAAGTTTTATTTGATGAGTTATTTAACAAGTTAGCTGAACTACCAGATACAATATTTGTAGAAGAATCTGCAGCAACAGCAACATTACCAACTATAGAAATCAAAAATAGAGAAAAAAAAATTAATATCTTTTGCATCATTCTATCCTAGAACTGGTTTAAATATTTATTATCATCACTTTGTCTAATAATTACTTTACCATTTAAGGAAGTCTCTCCACTTTCTGTACTTTTAGCATTTTGTTTACGATATTCATCATAGTTGAAATTTTTGATCTTATTTGCCGTAGCTACTTGCTTAGGATCCCATTTTAATACAACACCATATACAGTATTCTCTGTACTTGGTAGCTTATAACGCCATCTCTTAACAGTTTTAAGACCAATAATATCTAGGTTTGCTTTTGTTTTGTAATATGTAGATAGTGTCTTTTCAATATCAGTTGCATCTATTCTACGTGTTTGCTGCGTTTTAGTATTTTTAGCAAGAGTGCTAGAGATATCCTCAGACATAGTCAAAGCTTCTTTTGTCGACATTTGTCCAGCTATTAGTGTAACTAAATTTGCTCTTGCCATAATCTCAGCTTGCTTATAACCATAATCACCAGCCGAAACTCCTTGAAGCTTTGGACCTGTGTACGAGCCTTGACCATATGACAAGATATATGGTTTATTATCTTCTCCAAAACCAACACGGATACCATAATCACCCATCATATCTTCACCTGACTTATCCTTATATAAGTCAGAAGGAGATTGCCCTCCATTACCAACAATTACAGGCTCATTTCCATGCTTGATATCTTCAAACATTCCTTTAATTTTATCTGAATAAATAACCACAACACCAATAGCTGCATTACCATTTTTCTCCACCACAAAAGTCTTGATTGGCAGTAAACCTGATAAGTTACCAAATCCTGTAGTTAAGCTTTTAACTGTCATTTGCTGACTTAAAAGAGCTTTTCTCTTCTCATCTGGTGTTGCAAAATCATCTGGATTTAAACCTTGATCTTTTAATTGCTTATCTAGCTTTGCTTCTTCTAATGCTTGTTGCTTAGCATCAATCGCTGCTTGAGTACCCTCTTTTGGCTTATCAGAATCTGTATTAATGTCATTAACATTTGAACCTTGTGTACTATCTATGCTTAGACTCTTATCAACTTTTGTATTAGCTGATATAAACGATATATATTCTGCCTGTGCTTTTATTAGAGCTTTCTCAAATGCTAACTGAGCACTATCGACATAATTTGAATTTGTCTGATTGACAGAAGCTGTACCTATAGCAGAACCAACATAATCATATTTATCTCTAAGATTATTCTGATCGATATAACTCTCCATTACATCACTTAAGATTTCTTCTGCGGATCTCTTATCTTCTGCTGTTGTCGCAACTGCTTTTGAATCTGATGAGATAGCACTATTAAGATTAGATACATCTGAGCCCATATCAACAGATTGCGACTGCTCAGCTGTAGATTTAGTATCTACAGTTGTTTCTGCAGCAACCAAAGGACTTACTAATAATGATGAAACAATTAATGAACTTAATATTTTCTTTTTCATAGTATTTTATCTCCTATGTTTTAAGAAATTTCAGAACTATTCTGAAATAACCATTTTGAAATCTAATTACCAGCCAAATGTTGATTTAGTCTGTGATTTACGAATCTGCTTATCATCTTGCCATACAACAAGACCTGTTTTTAGATCCATCATCTTCAATGTTGCCAAGAAGAATTTAGATCTCTTATCTCCATCAACATTAGTATTATCAATATCTTGAATAGAGCCATAAACCATATACCTAGCACCAATATGCTGACCGATTTTAGTAGCTGTACTTTGATCAACCATACCACTATTAGCTTGATATCCAAGCTGCTCACGTACATTTTTGATTTGAGACATATCAGTAACTTGGAATAATCCAGATTTGATAATCTGTGTCTGTACTGTATTTGATAACATTGTCGTATTGATATGCTCTCTTGTTTCATTACGAATATTACTAAAGAATAATGTTGGTGTATCCATAGCAGTAATTCTCTTAACTGCTCGTGAATTCAGCATATCTTCGGTCATCTTGTTCGTGATAGCTTGCAAATCAGTAGAACTAAAATTAATAGATGTTGTATCTACACCATTTGGATCCTCATAAGCAACAGTTGTTTTACTACATGAGCCCAACAAAATTAAGCTTGCCGTTAAAGTTACAAATAAAAGCTTTTTCTTCATTATTTTTGTGAACAGAATAATTTGTCTATATAGCGATTATAACAAAAATAATTAAGAATGTTATTGATTATAAATAGTAAAGATCATCTAAGAGGTTTAGACATAATATATACACAAACTGAACCTATTTGCTTTATAGTATATTCAGCAAAATTATTCTTTAGATATTTTTCTATAGATTCATAAGTATCGTTTTTATTATCAAATATTCCTTTGGCATTGAATTTATTAGCCACCTTAATCGCAAGTTTTGAGCTATAGTCATTAATAATAGTCGACCCAAAAGCCACTCCATCTTTACTCAACATTTTAGCAATATTTTCAAATACTTTTTCTTTATTACCGTTATCAGGTAAACAGTGAATCAAATAGTTACAAGATATAGATTCATATTTTGAATAAAATTCTTCTGCAACATCTTTTAGTATATCAACTTGATAAGTTGATACTTCTTTATCTTTCAGTACATTCTTCACATACTCTAAACAATTTGGATTTAGATCCATTAATGCTACTTTAGATAATCTATCTTTAACATTTTTTAGATAATATCCTGAGCCTACTCCTATATCTAAATGATTATGCGATACATTATCTTTGTATAACTGCAATAGCTGAGATGTTTTACATTTCCACAAAAAAGTATTATTAAAAAATAAAACAACGAAGTTATAAAGTTTAAGAACTAATTTGGAGTAAACCTTTTGGCCATCGTGTGTACTTTTATTCAATTTTATAACCTCACTCTACCAAAACATATTTGAACGCATTGGCTTGATTGCAAAAACAGCTATCAGTATAACATAAATATACCATGGCACGTCTAATAGAGCTGGTATCAATACAGCCAACATACAAGCAAAGAAAAACATACTAAAGAATAAAAGTACTTGATATGAGGGTTTATTTGTCTTTAGATATTTAAGAGCTTTTTCAATATATGATCCTTCAAATGACAAAAGATGAATAACTATTGGAAAAACTGCAGTCAAAAACATTAGTAAATAAAAAACCCAGCTAACCAAAGCTAATGTTGAATAGCTCGAAATTATTAGTAAGCCAACGAGAAAGTACACTATTTTGACCAACGCAATATCAACTAAAGTGAAACGCTGTAATTTTTCTGATAAGAACTCTTCTTCATACATAATGCACTCCTTAGTTTTTAGTGACAATCACATAGTAATTTTAACTTATTGAGCACACTTTAGAAACAAAAGATATTAAGCAAGATTATTATTTAGAAGCATTATCACTAGTAAAGTTCAAAATCCCGTACTAGATTTTGATAGTATTCAGTTGATCAGCTGGCACCTCCTTCTCCACTGTTTCGACTTTTCCACTACTATCTTCTGTCTTTTTGACAATCTTAGCAGTGTTACCATCTGAGTTAATCGTTATAGAACTAAATTCTTTATACACATCTGGTTTTTTAGTGACTTTTGATGTTTTAGATTGTGTTTGCATTTGAGCTATATTTTGATCTATATTAGCTATCATCTTATTAAAATGCTCATCTAACATTTGCTGTTGTTTTTGAAAATCTGCCATCATTTTTTCTATAGGATCATCACTAGATGCTTGTGTATCATTTTTTGGTGATTTTTGCTTAACCCAACCAACTGTCCCATCTTTTTGATCAACTATTTCAATCCACTCACCTTTTGAGAAAATTGCTTTATATTGATGATTTTGATCATCAATGGTCATAATTTTTTTGGATTTCTCATCTGATTTTGCATACATCTGATAACTCTCAGCATATACTCCCGACACAATTATTAAACCAAATACCGTTGCTAGAATTTTCTTCATTTCAACCTCCAATTTTTTGATGTAGCTATTTTATACACAAACGGTCTAAAATTATAAATAAGTTTTATAGCTGTTTTTTCAAGTTACAGAGCTATAAATCGGCTATAATTATATTATATAAATTAAATATATGTAGACTCCATGACTGATAAACCAAAAGTTTTAGTTGCTGACGATGATAAAAAAATTGCTCAGTTTATAAAAACCAAATTTGAAGAAAATGGTATTGAAACAACATTAGCTCACGATGGCAAAGAAGCACTATTTCTAATCAATACCAATAATTATGATGTGGTTGTTATAGATTGGATGATGCCGTATTTAGACGGAATATCTTTGCTAAAAATTTTACGTAAACAAAATGTAACAACTCCTGTGATCATTCTAAGTGCACTTGACAGCACTGAGAATAAAATTCAAGGTCTTACATCAGGGAGCGACGATTATTTAACTAAGCCGTTTTCGATAGATGAGTTAATAGTTCGTGTTAATATTCTCTACAAAAGAACCAAGCAAATCGCTGAAGCTCAATCTCACAAATTAATATGTGGAGATATCATCCTTGACGAACTTGCTCATGAGGTTCGTCGTAATGATGAATTAATATTATTACAACAAAGAGAATACAAAGTTTTACATCTGCTTCTTAAGCACAAAAATGAAGTAGTCAGTAAAACAATGATACTTAAAGAAGTATGGGACTATGACTTTGATCCTCAAACAAATGTAGTTGAGGTACATATCTCTCGCCTACGCAACAAGCTCACTGAGAATGGTCTACCAGATCCTATAAAAACTATACGAGGCTTTGGATATGTCATCCAAGAATAAATTCAACGATACTATTCAACGTAGGTATATAATTAGCTCAAGCTTTAAAATGGCAGTGCTTTTTACAATACTTTTAGGTTTAAGTATAGTATCTTGGATTTATATAATTTTCTCAGCGCTTGGTAATAGAGTTACTGAGCATATAATCCCTCTAAGCATTGGTATTTTCTGTACAGCAAGCGTTGTTATCATTAGTTATTTGATCAGTGTTTTTGTTGTTAAGAAAATCAATTTTATAGCTAGCTCAGCTGCTTCGATTGTTAACACTCGTGACTTTAGTCAAAGAATCAAATCCGATACAAGCTGGGATGATCTTAGTAATTTGGCAAATATACTCAACATCCTGCTAGCTAATATCGACGAGCTTTTAATAGATATCAAAAGTGTTTCAAATAATATTGCTCACGATCTAAAGACTCCTCTAACTCGTTTAAAAAACAAGCTTGAAAGCCTTGAGCAAACTTGCCCAAATGATGACACAGCTGAGGCATTGGCAGAGTGTAATCAATTACTTGATATCTTTAATAGTATCCTAAGACTTAATCGGCTTGAACATGGTCGTGAAAACTTACTCAAAAAAAATTCAGATGTAAAAAAAATTATCGATGATGCTATTGAACTCTATGAGCCGATGTTTGAACAAAAAAATATCAAATTAGATATCTCTGTTATTTCAAAAAATTTAAATATCGATAAAAATCTTATTTTCCAAAGTATTACAAATATCCTAGACAACAGCTATAAATACTCAAAAAATGATACTGAAATAACGATTTCGACAAAAATTCAGAACTCAAAATATAACATCACATTTACCGATCAAGGGATTGGTGTAAATGAAGAAAATATTGATAAGATTTTTGAAAGATTCTTTCGTGAAGAAAAAAGTCGTAGCCAAATAGGTAATGGCTTAGGACTTTCCCTAGTAAGAAAAATCATCCAACTCCATAATGGCGATATCACTGCTACTAACAACAATCCTCATGGTTTAATTATAGAAATCTCGCTACCATTACATTAGTGACTAGCTTACGTTGTGACAATAATCGAATTTTCATAGAATAATTATTACGTAAATCTAGAGTGGTCATTTCTATTAAATAAAGATGAATTATTAAATTAGCTTAACATTAGACTCTTCATAAAGTATCATCAATTTCATAAGTTATCAACACATGGTCATTTTAAATTGAAAGCATTTAAAATAATTGCTTTATTTTTTACTGTCTTGTCACCAACTGTTAGTTTTGCTAGTAATCCTATGATTTTATCAATAAACAATAAAATAGATATTCCCTTACCAAAAGACATGCAAAGATTAGTTGTTTTAGATGGCGGTGCTTATGCGGCTGTTATGAGTGATAAAAAAGGAGACAATATTTATTATGGAACAATAAGTCTAGATGAGCTTAAAAAATTTGATGCAAAAGACTCTGTATATAATTTCTTAAATGCTTCTTTTAACTCCTCTGTTGATAACCCTACTAACGACTTTGAAAAAATAATGATTAGAGGAAAGTTTATAAAGTCAGATAATCCTAATGTAAAAATATATGGTTATAGAGATAGTAATTATATTTTTAATAATGTCTATTCTAAAGACTTAGATTTTGCCGTATTAATAAATTATGATCCAAAATATAAAGATTATATAAACTTAATAAAACAAGTTAAGATAAGAGGGTAGTATAAGTGTCGGTTGCTACTTTAACAAATAATGAGAAAGATGAGATTAGAAAACTTTTAATAATGATTTTTGGTGATCAATCAAGAAAATGGGAAATAAATAATCAAGTCGCAGAGCTTATAACTAAAGCATTTAATGAAAGTGTTAAATGCAGTAAAAGAATAGATGCTTCGCCTAGACCATTCGGATTTATCCCAAGTGGTGTAAGTGTTGCTAGCCAAGCAGTTTCAATAGCTAATAGAATAATAAATAATAAAGAACAATATAAGATGTGTATAGACTATGTTGCTTTAAATTATAAACGAGTTGTCTATATGGCTGCTAATGGTATTTAAATCTTAATTTTAATATCATCAACTTACTATAACTTACTAGATTAACAATTTTTAACTATGTTTTTAAAAGTTTAAAAATTACCCTTATAATTAACTAAAATTCTTACAATCAATTTAAATATATGGAAAAAGTAGCAGTAATAGGAAGTGGCATATCCGGACTTGCCATCAGTTATCTTCTCAAAGAAAAATACGACATTACTCTTTATGAAAAAAATAATTATTACGGTGGTCATGCTCGTACATTAGAAGTTAATAGCACTCCTGTAGATACTGGTTTTATTGTCTTTAACTACGATACGTATTATCACTTATCGAGATTGTTCAAACATTTAGATGTTCCAGTAGCTGAGAGCAATATGTCTTTTGGTGTATCTATCAAAAACGGTAAGTTTGAGTATGGATCTAGCAGTATCAAAAGTTTATTTGCTCAATGGTCTAATATTTTCAGACCAAGTTACTATAAAATGATAAAAGATATTATAAAATTTAATAAGATCTCAAGACAGCATATTGAAAACAACACTCTTGATGAAAATATAAGCCTTGCTGAATATCTAGAATCTATAAATGTTGGTAACTGCTTCAAAGATTATTATCTACTAGCAATGGGAGCATGTATTTGGAGCACTCCATTAGAGAAGATGTATGACTTCCCTGCCCTTAGTTTTATTCGATTTTTTGATAATCATGGGCTACTTACAACTACCAAACCAGTCCAGTGGTACACAGTCAAGGGCGGTAGCAAAGTATATGTTGACAAAATCATAACTCAACTAAAATCTGCTAATGTTAAATTTGCACCCCAAGCTACCAATGTAACTAGAACCCATAAAACTTTGATAACTGATATCAACAATAACACCATAGAATATGATAAGGTTATTTTTGCATGCCATTCCAATGAAGTTTTCGAACTATTAGGTGATGCTAATAGTGATGAAAAAAAGCTTATATCTGCCATAAAATACCAACCAAACTCAGTAATATTACACACAGATGCTAGCATTATGCCAAAACGCAAAACTGCATGGTCAAGCTGGAATTATCTAAGTGCTGAAACTAAAGACAGGCGCGATGTAATTTCACTTAGCTACTGGATGAATAATCTTCAACCCTTAGATACTGATATAAACTATTTTGTTACAGTTAATCCAGATCAAAAACCTGATCCTCAAAAGATAATTAATGAACATACTTTTGATCATCCTGTTTTTGATAAAAAAGCCATTCAAGCTCAAAAAGACTTTGATAAAATCCAAGGACTTAACAACACATACTATTGTGGAGCTTATCTACGCTATGGTTTCCATGAAGATGGTATACTTAGTGCAGTAAATGTTGCGAATAAATTAGGAATCAAAACTCCATGGTAAAAAACTTTATCTTAAGCTCAAAAGTTTTTCATAAGAGGCATCATCCAAAGCAAAATTCTTTCAGATATAAATCATATTATATTATTTTGGATATGCTTAATCTTAAGCAAAGTAAGACTAGTTTTTTTAGTATCAATAAACCTAATTTATATTCTTTCTATGATAAAGATCATGGTCTAAAAGATGGTTCAAGTAGTCTAAAATGGGCAACTAATTTATTAGACCAGTACAACCTTAAATATGATGAAATCAAATTGATGACTATGCCTAGAGTTCTAGGATACCTATTTAACCCCGTTAGCTTTTGGCTTTGCTATAGTGAAAAAAAACTTATAACTGTGATAGCAGAAGTCAACAACACATTCAAAGAAACTCATAGCTATATTTGCCACGACAATGGCAACGAAATTACAGATAAAACATGGTTCAAAGCAGAAAAAATATTTCATGTATCACCTTTTTATCCAAGACAAGGCTTTTATAAATTCAACTTCGCACTTGATTTTGATAATAATGCAAAAAATCAAATTATCATCAATTACTATGATAATAATCAGCTCCAACTTGGCACAGCAATTAATGGTCAAATCAAACCCTTATCAAGTACAAACTTAGTCAAAGAATTTTTTAGATCTCCACTTCTAACCTTTAAAGTTATTTATCTGATTCACTGGCAAGCTCTAAAAATCGTATTTAAACGTATAAAATATATCCCAAAACCTGAGCAAAAAGATATTCGAGTTAGTGTAGCTAATATTATAAGTCCAAATAGTTAGATTCCCGGCAATATTTTACCCATATCTGGAATATAAAGCTTACTTATAAATTTATTAACAAAATTTAATATTCCAGCAATATTACCTCAATATTTATTTGCTAATATTTACATATAAAATAATTAACCTTTGCCTTTTGAAATGTTTGAAAAAACCGTTAGAAAAAATTTATTAGAATCACTTAACAAATTAGAATGTGGTGAGTTATATTTAACAACTCCAGAAAACGAAACTATTTATACAAAAGGCGAAAAACAAGGTCCAACAGCCGATCTAAAACTAAAAGATTGGCGCACAGTAGTAAACTTACAATTAAAATCAGACATTGGATTTGCTGCTGATTATAGAGATGGTTACTGGGAAACATCAGATCTTAAATCTCTGATTCTACTAGGCTTAGTTAATGAAGAAGCATTTGGTCAATACATGAAGCCAAATTTTCTTTTTAAATTATTACAAAAACTTGGCTATCTTACTAAACGCAATAGCATCAAACAGAGTAAGAAAAACATTTACGATCATTACGACTTGGGTAATGACTTTTATAGTTTGTGGTTAGATAAAACTATGACCTATTCATCTGCGATGTACAAAAATCAAACTGAAACATTAGAACAGGCGCAAATCAATAAATACAAAAACATAATTGATAAATTTGATAAAAAAAATGGCTCAATCATTGAAGTTGGTTGCGGCTGGGGTGGGTTTGCTGAAACAGCCCTAAATAGTGGTGACTACACACTCAAAGGCATCACCCTATCGACAGAACAACACGACTATGCTACGAAGCGACTAGCTGGGAAAAAAGCTGATATAGTTATCGAAGATTACCGTATCCAAACTGGCAAATATGACTATATTGTTTCAATCGAGATGATCGAAGCAGTGGGTAGAGAATATTGGAACACATATTTTTCTAAGCTTAAATCACTGCTTAAAGAAGATGGTAAGATTGTTATTCAAGCCATTGTCATTGATGATGCGCTTTTTGCGGATTATGCTAAAGGTACTGATATGATTAGAACCTTTATTTTTCCCGGTGGCTTCTTACCATCTATGGGACAAATTAATCTGGAACTGGATAAGGTTGGGCTTAAATGTGTAGGTACTGAATCTTTTGCAAAAGATTATGCTAAAACACTTGATGAATGGGACAGGAATTTTGTAAATGTAGAGCCTGAGTTAATAAAACTAGGTTTTGACAAGCGTTTTCAGAGAATGTGGCGTTTCTACTTAAATTCTTGTAGTGCTGCATTTACTCATGGGCGTATTGATGTTGTACAGTTGGAGATTGTCCATGCTTAAAAGACTACTAATAGCTATCATTATTAGTTTTCCTTTGTTCACTTACGCTGAAGAGTTAACTTTACAACAAATAAAATCACATCAAGTCCAACAAGTTGGTAAAATTCATTTCACTAAATGGTTTTTTGATGTTTATGATGCCGAGCTTTACACTCAAAATGGACATTTTAGTTGGGATAAACCTTTTCTACTAAAAATTCATTACCTTAGAAGTATGGATGGGAAAACTATCTCTAAGCATACTGTTAAAGAAATATCATACCAACATCCACAACAAGTTAAGGCAAATTATAAAGAGTATAGAGATACCTTTGATCAGTTAATTCCCGATGTCCAAAACGGTACAAACCTTTACGGTTATATGGATGAAGATGGTAAAGGTTATATCTATTCAGACAATGGCTTGATTGGTGAAATACCAGACAAAGAACTTTCAAAATATTTTTTTGAAATATGGCTTGGCGATAACTCGTCATATCAGAAATTATCGAAACAATTGAGGGGCTTATGAAAAAATTAATATCTAGAATAGGAGTAATTATTATGGCATTAGGATTATTTGGATGCTCAGCTGATATATCAAGCTACAAAGGAGAGGGTCCAAAACTTGACCTGCAACAGTATTTACAAGGCAAAATTGTTGGCACAGGTATTATTCAAGACTATAAAGGCAAAGTAACTAAGCAATTTGACTTCTCTGGAACTGCTAATTGGAATGGCGATGTCGGCACATTTGACGAGCACATGGTTTACTATGACGGCCAAAAAGATCATCGTATTTGGACAATCAAGAAAATTTCTGATAACTACTATGAAGGCACAACAGGCGACGTAATTGGTACTGCTAAAATCTATGTTGAAGGCAACGCTATGAACTGGCAATATCAAATGAATATCCCAGTTGGCGACAAAAAATACAAAATTAGCTTTGATGATTGGATGTACTTAATGAACGATGGTGTACTTATAAACAAAAATACATTCAAAAAATTTGGACTAACAGTTGGTTCATTAACGCTATTTATGCATAAAGAAAAATCTGGAGAATAACTATGCAAAAATTTGCAGGTAAAACTATATGGTTAATTGGCGCAACAGATGGTATTGGTAATGCATTACTTAAGAAACTTGATAATTCAATACAAGCCAATTTTATAATATCAGCTCGTTCACTAGACAAACTACAAAGCATATCTGCAAGTCTAAAAAATACTGCTCATACTGTTGATCTTGATGTGGCAGATTTTGAGAGCTTCAAAAAAGGAAGTGATATAGCTCTTAGCTACAATCCTGATTATATTATATATTTGCCCGCATTCTATGAACCTTCATTAATTGCTGACATTGCAATTTCAAATCTTAATAAAACTATTCAAACTAACCTAACTGCTGTTTTTTACCTAATAAGATTTACACTACCTTATCTCAAAAAAAATCCCAAATGTCAGCTAGCTATTACAGCCAGTGTCGCTGGCTATATCGGTTTACCTAGATCACAACCTTATGCTGCTACTAAGGCTGGTGTTATAAATCTAGTTGAGAGCCTAAAAGCAGAAAATACTGAGCTTGATATCCGTCTAATAAATCCAAGCTTTGTTAAAACTAAACTTACTGACAAGAATAATTTTAAAATGCCAGCTCTACTTCAACCTGAAGAAGCTGCACTTAGCATTATCAAAGGTTTAGAGTCAAATAAATTTGAGGTTCACTTTACAAAAAAATTCACTATAATTCTAAAACTTATTGCAGCTTTACCTTACAAGCTTTACTTTAAAATTGCTAAAAAGATGATTTAGAACTGGAGAAACCATGGAAACTCAATCAAATAAAGTCACTATAATAGCCTTTGCTATTATGCATATTGCTTGCTTAGCAATATTTTTTGTAAATTATAATATTACTGCACTAGTTGTATTTCTTATTACGTTCTCAGCTCGGACATTCGCATTAACAGCTGGTTACCATCGTTACTTTGCACACAAAGCTTTTCAGACTTCTAGAGTATTTCAATTTATTTTAGCATTAGTTGGAACTTGGGCATCCCAAAAAGGGCCGCTTTGGTGGTCAGGTCATCATAGATATCATCATATCCATTCTGATAAAGATACAGATTTACACTCTCCTAAGAATGGGATCTTCCAATCACATGTTGGCTGGGTTTTTGAATCTAGAAGTGATCATGTTGATCCTAAGTTTACTAAAGACTGGGTAGAATATCCTGAGCTAGTATGGTTAGATAAGTATGCTCATGTTTCATTTGCATTATATCTGATAGGTCTCTTTGCTATCGGTAGCGTAATTAATCACTTCTACCCTAACCTACAAACATCAGGTTTAGCATTTGTATTTTGGGGTGGTATTTTAAGCACAGTGTTGTTATATCACACTACGTTTAGTGTTAATTCAATCTGTCATATTTTTGGCAAAAAAGATTATGAAACTTCAGATAATAGTCGCAATAACTGGTTTATAGCATTAGTTACGTTTGGTGAGGGTTGGCATAATAATCACCATAAATTTGCTTACTCTGTTAGAAATAATCTCAAAGCATGGCAGATTGATATTACATATATGATTCTTTGTGTTTTGAAGAAATTCAAAATAGTATGGGGATTTAAAGAACCTAAAAAAACGGCTTAGATAAATATTTCCGAACAAATTTATTCGGTTACTTTTACTTTTGTTTTACTTTTTCTTTTACGTCTTGATTTATTCTTTTTAGCCTTTTTAGCTGGTTTTTTAGCCTTTTTACCAAATGACTTATTTGAGCTACCCTCAACAAAAGGTTTACGCGGATCATATAACTCAAAGTCTATATGAATTCTATCAAGATCTGCTCTTACGACTCTTACAGTTATATCTTGACCTATCTTATAAACCTTATGAGTTCTCTTACCAATTAATATATCTTTTGCTTCATCATAAATATAATAATCCCCTGGAATGGCCGAAACATGTATCAATCCTTCTATATACATATCCTTTAACTCAGCAAATAAACCTAAGCCATTTACATGCTTGATTTGAGCCTCTAGAACATGACCAATATAATCTTGCATGAAATAACATTTCAACCAGTTCTCAACTTGTTTTGATGCACCATCAGCATTTCGCTCTTGATCAGAAGCATTCTCACAAATATTTGCTAATTCAGAAGGTTTATAATCAGCTCCACCATGCTCATATTCACCAATAATTGATTTGATTATTCTGTGTACCACTAAATCCGGATATCTACGAATTGGTGATGTGAAATGTGTATACTCACTATATGCTAACCCAAAGTGTCCATCATTATTTATACTGTACACTGCTTGATTCATACTACGTAAAGTCATCATCTGGATATCATCATAGTCAGGACGATCTTTTATACTATCTAGCATTTCTGCTAAAGCTTTTGGTGTAACTTTGCCATTTTTACCATAAGCAAGATGTATACCATGTTTGGCAAGATACTTCTTGAGAGTTTCCATCCTATCTTCTTTAGGCTCACTATGAACTCTAAATGGCGATGTTTTTTTATGCTTAATGGTGAATTTAGCTGCTGCAACGTTTGCTACAAGCATACATTCTTCTATAAGCCTGTGCGCATCATTACGATGTCTTGGCACTATTGATTCAATATGATTATGATCATTTAATATTATTTGTGTTTCAACTGTATCAAAGTCTATAGCACCTCGCTCTTGCCTAGCTTGATGAAGTACTTTATATAACTCATACAAATCAAAGATATTAGGCACCAATTCAGGAGTTTTTTCAACTATTGTGTTTTGTTTCTTCTCTATAAGCTTTGCGACTTCTGTATAAGTTAAACGCGCCTTTGAGTTTATGACAGCAGAATAGAACTTATATCTAGATAGCTTACCCTCTTTACTAATATTCATCTCACAAACTAAAGAATATCTATCTTCATTAGGCTTCAACGAACACAATCCATTTGATAACTTCTCTGGTAGCATTGGAATAACATACCCAGGGAAATAAACAGAAGTCGAACGACGCTTAGCATCTAAATCTAAACTAGAATCTTTCTCAACGTAGTTTGATACATCTGCAATTGCAACATATAACTTCCAGCTACCACTTTTAGTCTTATACGCATAGACAGCATCATCAAAATCTTTGGCATCTTCACCATCAATAGTTACAAAGTTCTCATTACGTAAATCAACTCTATTACCAACAATTACATCATCAGAAATATCATCTAAATAGCGTAAAGTTTTTTTACTCCACTGCTCAATTAAATCATATTTCTGCGTTGCCATCATCATTGCTTCTTTAACAGGAGATACTGCTTCGACCTCTTGTTTAAATTTAGCAACAGCTACACTATTTATACTAGGATAAACAATAATCTCAGCTTCGATTAAAGAGTTATGTTCTATTTTTTGCTTTGGAGGTAATAGCACTATATCACTTGTCATGCTCTTACTTACCGGCTTAATAAAATCGCAATCAAAGCTCTTGTAGTAATATCCTGTGATAGTTTTTTGTGCTCTTGAAACTATTGTTTGAATCTCTGCATCTATACGACCACGTTTATTAAGTCCTAGTACCTTTGCAGTTACTTCATCACCAACCATTACCATTTTTACCTGATGAGATACAATCCCAACCTTAGTATTTAAAGTATGACTAAATAGCTCTAAGCGAGAATCTCTATCAGCTGTCACTTTAGATGTGATATATATCGGTGCTATTTCAGGCAGACTATAGTATGATCTATCTTTTTCTAACTGGCCATCTCTAACCATTGCACCCAAACGGTTTACAAGACCATCAAAAAGATTTTTTTTAAATATCTCTAAAGCATTTGCTATGTTTTCTATACTAACAGGAATATTAGTATCTCTTATATAATTTAGGATTACTTCTCTACTTGGAATCGGATTCTCGTACTTTTGTGCTTCAAGATCCTTATTAGGATCATTATGTATATTATATTTACTCACTTATGAATATATCCTGGTCAAAAAATTTTTTACTTATTAACTTACCTTTATCAAACTCTGCTATAGCAACAAACTTCTCATCATCGTATATCCTGACCGTTCCATCAAGATGAGATTTGTCAGCAAAAAGTCCTCTTTTGTATAAATCATCTTTTTCTTCTTCTACTAAAGAGTATATTGGTTTATCAATAAATACACTCTCTACACTAGCTATACTAGCAAGTTTTTGTTCAAAACTTAAATCTTTTAAGTTATCTAAATCAAGAGCTGTTTCAATTCTAAAAGGCCCACTTTGAGTTCTTTGCAGAGCGATCAAGTGTCCACCACAACCCAAAGCTTTACCAATATCTATTGCTAAGCTACGAATATATGTTCCCTTTGAACATTTAACTCTTATTTTTAATGAATCTGTATTGAACTCTAGTAGTTCTAATTCATATATATTGATATTACGCGGCTTTACCTCGATAGCCTTGCCTTCTCTTGCTAGCTTATAAAGAGGTTGTCCATTATGTTTAAGAGCTGAATACATTGGAGGTATTTGCACAATATCTCCACGAAATTTTGCTAAAACTGTTTCTAGATACTCCACCGACAGCTCTGGAATATCAGCATTTTTTGCTATTATTTCGCCCTCAGCGTCTCCACTATCTGTTTCAACACCTAATTTAATAGTCGCAATATATTCCTTATCAGAGTCTAAAAGGTATTGTGCTATCTTAGTAGCTCTACCAAAACATATAGGCAAAACCCCTGTTGCCATAGGATCTAACGTTCCTGTATGACCGGCTTTTTGAGCATTAAATAGATATTTTAGCTGCTGTAAAACTTTATTCGAACTAAGACCTTGAGTCTTATTTATGACAACTACACCATTGAGATTTAATCTATTTTTTTTCATGTAAGCCTTGTTGTGATAGTATTTGTATCATCTTCTCAGCAGCTTTCTGCTCTGCTTTTTTTCGTGATGTACCTTTTGCACGCACTTCAATATTTAAATCATTAGATAATGCTTTCACTGTAAACTCTTGTTCATGATCTTTACCATCGATAGTTTCAATACTATACTCAGGAAGACTTAGACCATTTTGCAATAGAATTTCTTGTAATTTAGACTTACTATCCTTGACTTTTACATCATCTAAATTAAGAGTTGATATAACTGGTTTGTACCAATTTACTATAACCTTTTTAACAGTAGCAAAATCACTATCTAAATAAATTGCTCCTATAATAGCCTCAAACACATCTTCTAATATTTTCTCTCGCTTATGTCCACCTTGTTCACTAGCACCTAAGATAATATATTCATCTAATTTAAAATTTAGAGCTAAATTTGCTAAAGTTACTCCTTTAACTAGCTTAGATCTGATTTGTGAAAGCTTACCTTCTGCCAAATCAGGAAACTCCATATACAATACTTCAGCTATTACAAAGCCTAAAATAGAATCTCCTAAGAACTCTAATCTTTCATAGTTTTTCTTTGTTTTACTACGATGAGTCAGTGCTCTGACTAATAGAGTATAATTTTTGAAGCTATAACCAAGAATTTTATATAATCGAGAATATTCGGGAACCATTTACTTAAAAGACCTTACCTATTTCACTCCAGCGAACTTTCTTATCAACTTTATCCCAACTCATCCATACAATCTTGGCTTTACCAACAAGATCTTTCTCTGGAACAAAACCCCAATAACGACTATCTTCGCTATTATCTCTATTATCACCCATTACAAAATAATGTCCCGCGGGGACTTTAAGATCTCCAAAATCAGTACCTTTCACAGATTCAATCCAATCAACTTGATGTTTAACACCGTCAAGATCTTCGGTACAAATTGTATCACCACTCCCATTAGCTAATGACTGATTATAATAATTGACAGCATCCATATCACAATTTGTGTACTCAAGTTTTTTACCATTAATCGTCAGCATTTTATTTTTATAGGAGATAACATCTCCAGGAATCCCAATAACTCTCTTGACAAAATCCACACTCGGATTAACCGGAAAATGAAATACTAAAATGTCGCCTCTTTTAGGTTCACCTGTTTTTATTAGAGTTTCATTAGTAAAGGGTGCTCGAATACCATAGGCAGCCTTATTAACAAATATAAAATCTCCAACAGGTAATGTTGGTGTCATAGAAGCTGTAGGAATAAGGAAGTTTCCTATAAGAAATGTTCTAAGCAAAAAAACTACCAAAAATACACTAAACAAAGATCTAGCTTGATCTGCTATTAAAGGAGCTTTAAGGCCATTATCTTTGTAAAACTGTCGTTTTTGCTTCTTAGATAGACCTTTTAATTCCTCAGCATAAGGTTTTAATCTTGGTCTTTGAAAAAACATCAAATCAATTAAATAGATTAAACCACTTGCAACAGTTAAAAACAAAAGCCAAAAAGTGAAACCTAAACTTAGGATATAATTCAATAGTTCCATGAAATTACTTAACTACTTTATCCTTTTGAACAAAGTAACCAACACCTCTGATTGTTTGTATAAAGTTTGGAATATTGATTTTTTTCCTTAGATTATGCATATGTACTTCTAGAGTATTAGTGTCCATTTCTTTATCAGTAGAATACACTTCTTCCAAAAGCTGTGTTTTTGGTACAACACGACCTGCATTTTGTACTAGAATAGCTAAAAGCGCTAGCTCTTTTTTTGATACTGGAATAATAACACCATCTTTAGTTACTGTCTCAGAACTAGGATTAAAGCTGTAATCGCCAAACTTAATTTCTTCTTTAGTACTTTTGCCAGATCTTGTATCTATTCTGCGAGATATCGCTTTAATTCTTGCCACTAACTCTTTAAGTTCAAAAGGTTTAGTAAGATAATCATCAGCACCTAAGTCTAAGCCTTTAATTCTATCTTCTAAACCATCTCGAGCTGTTAAAAGAATAATTGGTACTTTAATACCTTTATTTCTAACATTTCTAAGAACTTCAAGACCAGTTTTAATTGGCATACCTATATCAAGTACAACTATGTCATATAAACCAGACTCTATAAAAGTTTGTGCTGCTTCTCCATCAGAAACCAAGTTAACAATAAGACCTTCTTTCTGCAATGCTTCTAGCAAGCCTTCGCCTAAATTAAGATCATCTTCAGCCAATAATAGCCTCATAAACTCACCTATACTGTTATAAAACTTATAAAAAAATATTTATCAAACCAAGTATATAGCATAAGATACATAAAATAAATATTTATTTTAAATTATAAAGTACACAAAATATCAACCAAAATAGAGGTCACTAATTAAGAGATTTCCGAACTAAATTCTTGAGCCAACTGCCCTGCTCTAGTGATATTTGCTTGTATAGCATCATCTATAATTCCACCAAGATCAAACTTCTCAAAAGTATACAACGCTTCAAAAGTTATACCTTTTTTAGATGTTACATTTTTTCTTAAAGTAGCCATATCCTCGTCACCTTTCAAAGCCATCTGCACAGCACCAAGACACGTTTGAGCAACAAGCTTTTCAGCTTGTTGCTTATCCAACCCTCTTTTGACAGCAGCATTGACCATATGCTCCATAAATTGAAAATAATATGCTGGACCAGAACTTGCTATAGCTGCAATAACATCAATCTCATCTTCTTTTTCAACTACAGCGACCTCTCCCATTGTCTTCATAATATTAATAACTTCTGACTTATCATCATCACTAATATTTTTATTAAAAAATATTCCAGTAGCACCGTAGCCTAAGCTACTAGGCGTATTAGGAATAGTCCTTGCGAAAGAAATATTCTTAGCAAACATTATCTCATAATCATTAGTTTTGATGCCTGCTGCTACCGTAACTATTGTCTGATCATCTCTAGTATGATCTCTAATATCCCTGATTAGACTAATCATACCTTGTGGCTTTACAGCTAAAATAATAATATCAGCTATAGCGATTGACTCTAGTAAAGAGTCCGAAGACCGTATCCCATATCGACTAACTAAATTTTCTCTTTTATCTTCATTTCTATCAAAAACGATAACATCCTGACCATCATAGCCATGATTAACCATTCCAGCGATCATTGCAGCAGCCATATTACCACCACCAATAAAACATACTTTCATAAATAATATCTCTATATTTTTACTCTATAATTATATAACTATAACATTTGAAATAATTATTGCTAATATATAGACAAATACAAAACTTAAAAAAACATACAAATGAAAGAAATAGTCTTAGCTTCAAGTAATAAAGGAAAAATCAATGAATTTATTGAGATATTTAAGCAAAAAAATATCAAAATCATCCCTCAAACAAAATTCAATATTAGTGATGCTGAAGAAACAGGTCTTAGTTTCATTGAAAATGCTATCATCAAAGCAAGGCACTGCTCAAAAAATACAGGACTACCTGCAATAGCTGATGACTCTGGACTTGAAGTATTTTCATTAGCAGGCGACCCTGGTATTTACTCTGCAAGATACGCAGGCAAGCATGGCGATGATGATGCAAATATACAAAAACTACTTACTAATCTAAAAAATAAAGATAATCGTACTGCACGCTTTGTCTGTGCTTTAGCTTACGTTAGGAATGAAAAAGATCCTACCCCAGTACTAGAATATGGCTTCTTAGATGGTGAAATCACCCATATTCGCTCTGGTGAGTATGGCTTTGGGTACGATCCTGTATTTTTCTTACCTAAATTACAAAAAACCTTAGCAGAATTATCAAATGATGAAAAAAATAAAATTAGTCACAGAGCTATAGCACTTAGCAAAATTATTAATCAATTATAGAGGGCTTGTGTTTTTTTTATCTCTTATGATATAAATTTTTGTCTTATATGCTAAAATAAAACAATTAAACTGATAATCATTACTAGATAAGTAAGCTTTTAGGTAGAAGTGTGGAACATTTAAAAAGAATACTGTACGTTTCTCTTGCACATATATATTCAAGTTTATTTATTATATATGTACCTTTCATATACCTTAAAAAGCTGAAAAGAAGTCTCAAAAATAGTAGCTACAGGCAAAGATGGGGTGAAAGATTTGCTCAGACGAAACTTCGTTTGAAAGATTGCATCTGGATTCATTCTGTATCTGTTGGTGAAACTGTATCAGCAGAACCGTTAGTAAGAGAATTATTAAAAAACTTTCCTAATGAAAATTTTGTCATAACAACCACAACACCTACAGGTAGCGATGTTGTCAAAAATCTCTACAGCAAATATGAAAATGTACATCACATGTATATCCCTTATGACACAATACCATTTGTAAATAGTTTCTTTGTAAAGGTTAACCCTAAAGCTTTTGTAATCATTGAAACTGAGATATGGCCAAATATACTAAATAAATGTTTTGCTGAAAATATTCCTGTAATAATAACAAATGCGCGCTTATCAAGAAGATCAATGAGAAACTACACCAAAATACCTTTTGGTAAAGACTTTCTTTTCAAAAATATTGCTCAAATAAATGCCCAAACAGAAAAAGACGCGAAAAGATTCTGTTCATTAGGCGTTGATAAAGAAAAAATCACAGTAACTGGTAACTTAAAATATAACCTTATAACTCCTGAAAATCTTGAAGATAAGATGCTAAATATTAAGCAAAGTATAAATGGTAGACCGGTATGGATCGCAGGTAGCACTCATCAAGGTGAAGAAGAGATAATACTTGCGGCTCACAGAGAAATATTAATTACTCATCCAAATTGCCTGTTGATAATAGTACCAAGACATAAGGAACGTTTCCAAAAAGTCGAAAAACTCATTATTAATGAAGGATTCTCTTATCAAAAAAGGTCTTCTTGCATTGACGAGATTTATAATCATACTCAGGTATATTTAGGCGATACAATGGGAGAGTTACTTCATTTATACTATATTTCTACTATTACATTTGTTGGTGGTACACTAATAGATAACGGTGGTCACAATCTATTAGAACCTGCGGCTCTCGCAAAACCTATTATAAGTGGCACAAGCCTTTATAACTTTAGTCAGATTTCAAAAGAACTAATACGTAATAGAGCACTGATAAGAGTAAGAAATCATACAGAACTTGCTGAAAATGTAATTAAGCTACTAGATAATAAAGAATACCTAGAGCAAATGTCTGAAGGCTCTCTAAAAACATTTGAAGCCCACAGTGATGTTCTAGAAAAACAATATAATAACATAGTGAAATTCTTATGAGCACTAACACCTCATTAGAAAGCTTTAATATTTTTTCAGAAAAAGCATTTTCAGAGATACAATCTCCCTCTAAAAAGCTCAAAGAAGCAATGAAATACAGTTTTTTTAGTGGTGGAAAAAGGATACGTGCTCAATTTGTGTATGCCCTAGGTGAGGCATTCAACATAGACCTTCAAAATTGCCATAAGATTGCTTTTGCTATAGAGTGCATACACACTTACTCTCTAATACATGATGATCTTCCAGCGATGGATAATGATGTCTTACGAAGAGGCAAACCTACTTGTCATATAAAATTCAATGAAGCTACAGCAATACTAGCAGGAGATGCCTTACAATCGTTGGGATTTGAGATTATCAATACTTTAGACATAAATGATATCTATAAACTGAAAAAGGTTAATAATGTATTTGCAAAGTGCTGTGGCTTAGAAGGTATGGTTGGAGGACAGCAATTAGATATAGATGGTGAAAATCAAAATCTAAAATTACAAGATTTAGAAATACTTCACATAAACAAAACTGCAAAAATGTTTAGAGCGAGTATCGTCCTACCTTATATCGTCTCAAAATATAATAATGATGAGTTCGAAACTATCTTAACAAAAGTTTCTGATTTAATTGGTTTATGCTTCCAGATTAAAGACGATATTTTAGATGTTACAAGATCAACTCAGGAGCTTGGTAAAACTAGCGGTAAAGATATTAATGCAAATAAATCTACTTATGTATCACTAATGGGACTTGATGGTGCAAACAAATACTTATTTGATAAAAAAAATGATATTAGAAAATTACTATCTGAGTTAAACAAAAAGAATCTTTCCACGCAAAATTTAGAAAAACTTATTGATTTAGTTATTAATAGAAACTATTAACTATTTTTGTTACAATTTTGTAATTATTTATTTTATAACAAATTTTAAAACTAACAATACTATGCAAATTATTCAAAAAATTTATGCTTGGTTAGTACACCTATTTACTTCATTAGGAGCTGTATTTGGTATACTCGCTATTATTTTCTCTATAGAAGCTGCCAAAGCTAGTGTAACCAACCAAATAGATCTTCATCACTATTATATTAAACTTTCCATGTTTAGTATAATTATGGCTATCTTTATTGACTCTATTGATGGTAGCCTTGCTAGACTAGTAGATATCAAAAAATTAGCTCCTCTAGATGGTGCATTACTTGATAATATTATAGATTTCACAACATACTCTATTGTTCCCTGTATTTGGATATATGTCTCTGGCATAGTCTCACAAGAATGGTTAATCCCTGTAGTCGTAATGATAACAATTTCATCATCATATCAGTTTTGTCAAACTAACGCTAAAACTGATGATCATTTTTTTGTTGGCTTTCCTAGTTACTGGAATGTAATGGCAATGTATATGTTATGCTTCCAATCGCCCCAATGGATAAATGAAATCGTAATAATTCTACTTTCTATATTTTCATTCATACCAATAAAATATATCTATCTATCAAGAACAGAGCATATAAGTAAAAGTAAATTTATCAAAACATTTACTTTTATATTTACAATGCTTGCATCTATTTCTACATTTTTAGCTGTTTTAATGTACCCAATCAAAACACCAACGCCTTTCATATCGATAATATTAATTTTCTCTATCTTTTACATACTATTTAGTCTTAAGCTCAACATAAAACCTGTAAAAAATTAATCTATTTAGCGAATATTCATCCCATATGGTAATATATTATCTATGGTGAATATTATTTAATTTTTATATGAAAGTTTTAAGCCAAGAGGAGCGTCAAAAGCTCTTTGTCGAGAATATATTTCCATACAAACATAAGATTCCTCGCAAGGTATATGAAAAACAAAAACATCATTTGCAAATAGAATTATTAAAATTTCAAAAATGGGTTAAAGAAAATAACAAAAAAGTTCTAATTATTTTCGAAGGAAGAGATGCTGCTGGAAAAGGTGGTACAATAAAAAGAGTTATGGAGCACTTAAATCCACGTGGCGCTAAAGTGATAGCGTTAGAAAAACCTTCTGAAAGAGAAAGAAACCAATGGTACTTTCAAAGATATATTGAACACCTTCCATCAGGGGGGGATATCATACTTTTTGATAGATCTTGGTACAACAGAGCTGGTGTAGAACGAGTTATGGGCTTCTGTACTGAGAGAGAATATTTCTTATTCCTAGAACAAGCCCCTCAGCTTGAAAAAATGCTAGTTGATAGCGGTACAATAATTATTAAGTTTTGGTTCTCTGTAAGCCAACAAGAACAAAAAGATAGATTTGCAGCTAGAGAGAATCACCCCTTAAAACAGTGGAAGCTTAGCCCTATTGATAAAGCATCTCTAGATAAGTGGGATGATTACACTGAGGCTAAAGAAAGAATGTTTATATATACAGATAAACCTTATGCACCATGGGTAATAGTTAAATCGGATGATAAGAAACGCGCAAGGATAAATGCTATCAGATATATATTAAACAGTATAGATTATGATAACAAAGATCCTGAAGTAGCTATTGCTCCTGATCCTCTTATAGTCGGAACCTCATCGAAAATCTATAAATAATCATAACTTAAGTAAAATATCTGTTGACTAAATATCATATTTGAAATATAATTCTGTCTATAGTTTTGGGCCTATAGCTCAGTTGGTTAGAGCGCCGGACTCATAATCCGTAGGTCGTAGGTTCGAGTCCTACTGGGCCCACCAAATAAATAATTCTAATTTATATACTTCCAATAAAAATTGTTTCAAATACTTGAAATTTAAACATCTTATCACGAATAAACTTAATTCAAAAAATATTTTATAAGATTAGAAACAAGCAAGAAATCAGTTGATTTACAATTAGGGAATAAAATAAAACTTTTAGTCTAGTGATTATAGTATAGCTGCTAAATAATTTTGTTTATCTTTTTTTGTAAGTCGAACCTTATGCTCATTCATCAAAGTACCATTGAAGGACTTTGCTAAAGCCTCAAGTATATCAAGCATAAGCTCATAACATGTTTTAACATCATAGCCTATGTCAGCTAGCTTTCTATAATTCATTACCGCTATTATTCCCCTAATTTCTCCTTCATTAGCAGCTGAGAATTCTTGCCCTTCACTATCAGGTAATATGCTAAAAATTACATCTTTATAATTTATTTTCTGAAAAACATTTTCATCTGTAAATTTAATACCATAGTATTTTAAAAAAGTTGCCAAATCTTTCACTTGTATAGATTGCACACCCTCAAAATAAATAAGTAAAAAACCATCTCTTAACAATGGATATTCACGTTGAACATCTTCAACATACGTCTTACCCGATGGATTTTTTGCTTGACTCACAAGCTCTTGACTATTTGCATATTCAATATTTGCCAAAATATCTTTCTGCCTAACTCTCAAACTTTTACGAAATAAATCTATTATAATTAAGACTACTAAAATTAAAACTAAAGCTAATATCAATGTCATTTATTTAGTACCTGCGGTGTTTTTTATACTCATGTATTATATATTTAAAGATTATAAAAATTAAGATTTTTCTATAATTGAATCCAATACTTCTATGATCTTTTCCTCTGTATCAACAACCATATGCTCATGGATTTTTTTAAACTCTTGAACTATATAACTATTTCTTTGCTTATCATCAAATAACCTTTTCAATTCATAAAAAAGATTATCTACCGTACAATCTTCTTGGATTAGCTCTTTTATTATTTCACTCTTATGCAAAATATTTGGAAAAGCCCAGTAACTATGTCCTCGTATAAGAATTCTACCAATGAATGCAGAAAGTTTAGATAGCTTGTAACCAACAACCATGGGTAATTTAGACAACATAGCCTCCAAAGTTGCCGTACCTGAAGCTAATAAACTTAAATCTGAAGCTTTCAATACATCGTGAGAATTTGTTTCAAGAACCTCAATTCCCAAACTCCTAATTTGTGAGTTATATTGATCAAATATTGGCTTAAGAGATGGTTTGGCTAATGGCATAATAGCCTTGAACTTATATCCGGACTCCTGTAGCTTTTCTATAGCATCTAAAAATAATGGTAACAACCTAGTTACTTCGGTAGTTCTACTTCCTGGCAATACTGACAATATTGGTAGTTCTACATTTTCGAGACCTAAACGCTTTTTATATTTTGACCTATCAATCTCTAAGGATATATTTTTGGCAAGTGGATGACCTACATATATTGCCTCAAAATTGTGTCTATTTTTATAGTACTCAACTTCAAAAGGCAAAATTGCTAGAATTTTATCTGTTGCTTTTCTGATTTTTTTAATACGATACTCTCGCCACACCCATATTTTAGGACTTACATAATGTATAGTCTTAATACCACTTGCTCTTAATTTTTTTTCTACTGTAAGATTAAAATCTGGTGCATCGATACCAATAAATATGTCTGGCTTGTTATGTTTAAAATACTTAATTATTTTTCTACGTATATTTAATATACTAAGACCTTTTGAAAGAATTTCAAGAAAACCTATTAACGATAAAGCATCCATAGGATACAGACTTTTAAAACCCTGAGCCTCCATCTTCGGACCACCAATGCCTTCAATTTCAGCATTTGGATATTTTTTCTTTAGCGCTTCAACAAGAGTTGCACCCAACTGATCCCCTGAAAGTTCTCCAGCTACAATGCCAATTCTCATTATCTCAGTATACCTCTACGTGAAGTACTTATTACATCAACGAATGGTTCTAGCACAGGCTCTTCATGTACCATATCCTTGATAACTTCAAAAGCTTCTTTAATCATTAAGCCTTTGCGGTACAATACCCTATAAACCTCTTTAATTTTCTTCAACTCTTCTGGCGTAAACCCTCTTCGTTTAAGACCTTCTGTGTTAATACCACATGGAGTAGCACCTGCTGTTACTGCTGTAACCATTAAATATGGAGGCACATCCTTACCAACAAGAGCAGCATGAGCTATAAATGCATGCTTACCAACCCTACAAAACTGATGAATGCCAACATTTGAACTCAAAATAGCAAAATCATCAATATGAACATGACCAGCAAGACCCACACCATTAACCAGACTGACATTATTTCCAACCTTACAATCATGACCTATGTGTACATAACACATAATAAGGTTATTATTGCCAACTGTTGTAATGCCTGTCTCTTTTGATGTACCACCATGTATAGTGACACACTCTCTAATAATATTATTATCGCCGATAACAACTTGAGAAAAGTCACCTTTCCTGTAAGTATAATCAATAGGGTCATCACCAATTGATGCATACTGGAAAATTCGGTTATTTTTACCTATTACTGTATTGTCACCAATAGTAACATGGCTCTTAAGCTCTGTACCATCATCTATAACAGCATTTTCTCCAATAACACAGAATGGTCCTATTATAGCACTTTCGGCTATTTTGGCGCTTTCATGTACTACTGCCAAACTATGTATCACAATTAATAATCCTTATATGCTGCCATTAATTCAGCTGAACAAACTATTTGTCCATCAACTTTAGCTACAGACTCAGCTGTACAGATAATATTCTTCTGCTTAACCATACGTGATTCAATAACTAGAACATCACCTGGAACAACTGGTCTTTTTACTCTTACCTTATCAATACCTGCTAGCATAAATGTTCTTCTTCCACCACCAGCTTTGGCAACAACATGAGCAAATAAAGTCTCGGCCATCAACTCACCAAGTATAGCTGTTGCTTGAGCCATAGCCTCAACAATTAGTACGCCAGGCATCACTGGAAACTCTGGAAAATGTCCATTAAAAAAGTCTTCATTAATAGTTACATTTTTATGAGCTACGATCGTTCTATCTTCAATACTCCAATCAACAATCTTGTCTAAAAGAGCAAAAGGATACCTATGAGGTAAAATCTTTCTAATCCCCATTACATCTATATGCTTATTTTTTTCATCAAACTGGCTCATGCAATAATCCTTACTTATTTAATTTATCTTCTAGTTGTTTTACTTTTTTTATCAAACTGTCAATCTTAGATAGCTTAGCTACAAATCGTCCCCATTGAATTCTCGGCTTAGCTTCAAACGCAGCATAATACATCCCAGGCTCAGTAATGGACTTACCTATATTAGATGCTCCACCAATAATTGTGTTATCACAAATATTTATATGACCAGTTATCGCGGACTGCCCTCCTATCAAGCAATTATTTCCTATAGTTGTACTTCCTGCGACCGCCGTCACACCTGCTAAGGCAGTATTACGACCAATAATTACATTATGAGCTATCTGCACTAAATTATCAATACGCGCGCCTTTTTTAATAATAGTATCATCTATAGCCCCTCTATCGACAGTCGTTCCAGAACCGATTTCAACATCATCCTCAATTATAACTCTTCCTAGTTGAGGGATTTTAGTCCAACTACCATCATCATCTCTGGCATTTCCGAACCCATCACAACCAATAACAGCATTTTGATGTATTATACAATTAGCTCCAATTTGAACATCATGAGCAATAGATACATTACTCTTTATAAGGGTGTCGTTACCCACTTTGGTACCTTCATCAATGGTTGCACACGAGCCAATGAATACATTATCACCAATAATAACATTTTCACCTACAACAGCATTTGCACCTATAGTTACATTCTCACCAATAACTGCACTTGAGGCTATTACAGCCTTACTATGTATTTTACCATCCGGCTGAGGAGACTTATCAAAAAGCTCCATAACTTTAGCTAAAGCCATATATGGGTTTGATAGCACTACCGCATTAGTATTGCAAAAGTCTAATGCCTCCTCTGTGATCAAAACCGCAGAAGCTTTAGTTTCGGATAATGCTTTTAAATATTTAGGATTTGTACAAAAAGAAATATCTCCAACACCGGCTTTTTCTAGAGTAGCTATCCTACTTATCTCAATACTTTTGTCACCCTTGACTTCACCATCTAATTTTGAGGCTAAAAAATCTAAAGAATACATATCAAAACTCCCTGAAATAATTAAGAGTTCTTATTCATAATTTCAATTACTTGATTTGATATATCATCAACATTATTTACATAAGCTAGCGCTTGAGTTGTCATAACAATATTATAACCCTTTTGTTTAGCGATTGTAGCAACAGCATTGTCGAATGAAGCTTGGAATTTCTTAGATAACTTATCTTTAGCCGTATACTCTTTTTGTTGAAGAACTTGAGCTTTTTGAGCAAAATTTTGCTGCTCTTGTTGAATTTGCTGTTGCTTCTTCTCTAGTTCAGCTTTTGTCATAGTAGCTGAATTCTCTTGAAGAGCTCTCATTTGTTGCATAATATCATTTTGCTCCTGCTTAAGTTTCGCAGCTTCCGGTTTCAAGTCATTTTCCATTTTCTTTACACTAACCGATCCTAAATCAGAATCATTAAAGATCTCTACAGGATTAACTACAGCTATTTTAGTATCTGCATAAACTCCTGTCACAGTAGTAGCCAAAACACACAATGATAAAACAATTTTCTTCATCTTTAAGAACTCCCTCAAATTTTCTTATACATACTAGTAGATTCTAACATAATATTATAAAACTTGTTAAACCGTTTTGGTATTAGATTTCATTAAATAATTATTTGAGCAGATAGGCTATTTTAGAAATTTTGACCTAATGAGAACTGGAACACCTGAGTAACGTCACCAGGCTGAACATTAAATGGCTGCGCTATAGAAACTGCTAAAGGACCCATTGGTGATGCCCATCTAAATTCAACCCCTACAGAATATTTTAGGTTAGTAAACGAAGGTGTAGTCTCTTGTTTTGGTTGAGGAGCTACAACCCCTTTCAAATCATAAGTAGTGTAAGTGTTACCAATATCGACAAATGCACCTATTCTCATTTTAGAACTATCTTTTATGAATGGTACAGGAAATAACAAGTCATAGTTATTATAGATATTAAGGTTACCACCAATTGAGTTACCTACTTGACCATTTTGTAAATTTATATCACGAGGACCCAAAGAACCTTGCAAGAAGCCTCGGACACTTCCCCAACCACCTCCGTAGAAGTTTTCATAAAAAGGTAAATTATCAGTACCGCCATACCCACCACCATACTGCACACCACCCCTGATAGTTAGAGCTGACATATCAGTATTTGGTATTGCAATATTATATTTACCACCAACCTCAATTTTATAAGCTTCAATATTACTAATAACTGGTATATTAACTGAACCATTAATATCAAATGAACCACCATCGGTTGCAAACATATATCTATTAGAATTATCAAAACTCCAACCAGCAGTCAAAGCAGGCTCATTAAAGTTATTTCTTCCACCTTGTTGCTGTATAAACCATTGCACAATAGATGAGTCAAAGCCTTGTGACTGATTAATAGTATTATTTGCGAATGTTATACCAGCTGAAACATTACTAAATGTCGATATTGGCACACCATACATTAGCCTTGCACCGATTGTATCTAATCGATACGCAGCAACCGCATTCGTTTTTGCAAAGTTTGATCTATTAATATAAGCTGAAATACTCTGACTGATTCCAGAGGTAGTAAAATAAGGATCAATATAGCTTATATCTAACTGTTGGAATGGAATAGATAACTGTGCATTAAGGTTAAAGGTATTACCGGTACCAAAAACGTTAGGCATATTAAGCCTACCACCAATCATAAAACCATATAAATCCGAGAAACCTAAACTTCCGCTAATTGAATTTGCGTTTCTCTCTTTGATATTGTAGTTAACATCTACCAAATCATCAGAGCCTTCTACAGGTACAAGCTCCATATCAGCACCTGCAACATATGGTAACTGATCTAATCTTCTTTGGGATTTATCTATTGCTTCTTTATTATATTGACTCTGTTCATAGTACTGTAACTGCCTACGAAATACGTAATCATTAGTTACATTATTACCAAAAAAGTTAACCCTATTTACATATACTTTTTTACCCGCATCTACAACAAACTTAAAAGATACTATACGTTTTTTCTTATCAATTGTAGGAATAGGGTTAACTGTAGCAAACGCATAACCTTTACTACCTAGTAGTGTTTTTATACCTTCAACAGTATCAACAAGCTTACTTTTAGAAAAAACTTCTCCTTGCTTGATCTTTATCAAAGACTCTAACTCAGACTTAGGCAAGATAAACTTACCTGTTAAAGTCACAGTTCCTACCTTGTACACTTCACCTTCAGCAACATCAAGGGTAATGTATGAGTGCTCACGGTCTTTTGACATTGATGCTTGTTTAGAAGTAACCTTGAAATCCAAATATCCTCTATCAAGATAATAATTAGTTACTCCTTGGACAGATTGATTCATACCTTCTGGAGAATAACTATCAAACGCAGACAAAAAGCCCCATAGATTCCATATAGATGGAACTTGGAAAGCCATATTGCTGCCCAGATCAGAATCATCGAAATTCTTATTCCCAACAAAATTTATAGAGTCTATAGTTGCAGGCTTACCCTCTTTAAAAGTGATGTTAATATCTATTCTATTATTAGGGAGTTTTCTAATGTTTTCGTTAACTTCAGCGCCATATAACCCCATCATAGAATATTGATTTAATAAAGATTGTTTAAGCAAAAACATCGTATTAGGGTTGTATACGTTACCGACATATATGCCAGCATCAGTAAAGACTTTTTCTAAATCTTCTTTTTTGAGTTTTTTATTACCAGTAAAGTTAAAGCCAGCAATAATAGGCCTTTCCTTGACATTAATAAAAAGATTACTACCTTTACGATACAGGTCAACGCTGTTGAAAAAACCAGTACCATAAAGATTGTTAATAATCTGGTTTGTATCTTCCGGAGTAATATAGCTACCTTTTTTATAACCAATTCGGCTTTTAACTACATCACTCTGTAAACCTTCTAATCCTTTTATGGAGACATTGTCTAATATAAAACTGTCATTATCTGCCCAGCTATTTAATGCAATACCCATAAGAAGAGAGGCTAATACAAACTTCTTTCTCAAAAAAAACACTCAATTTACCCCAAAATAGAATCCACATATTCTCGAGTTTTTTTATCTATTTCAAAAACTTCTTCTATACTTGCTGGATTCTCAAAAATTAACTCTTTTGTTACTTTTTTATTTACTTCTATAATATCTAAATACTTAATTTTTTCATTTAAGAATGCTGCCACTAAAACTTCGTTTGCAGCATTAAAAACTATATTCGCTGCATAATTTTTATTACTTAAATTATCAAAAACTATTTTTAAAGCCTCAAATCTTTCAAAACATGCTTCTCTAAAAGTAAGCTCATATTTTGTAAAATCTAATTTATCAACACTAACTGATCCTCTATTTGGATAGTACATTGAATTAGCTATTGGAGTCCTCATATCAGGCACACCCAACTGGGCTATGTAGCTACCATCCACATACTTAACCATAGAGTGAATTACACTTTGCGGATGAATCAGAACGCCTATTTTATCAGCTGAAACAGAAAAAAGCCAATATGCTTCGATAACTTCTAGTGCTTTATTTACCATTGTTGATGAATCAACCGATATTTTTCGCCCCATTTGCCAGTTAGGATGAGCACATGCTTGAGCAGGTGTGACATCTATCAACTCACTCAACTCTTTATCCCTAAAAGGTCCTCCGGATGCTGTCAAAACTATTTCGTCTATTTCTTTTGTATATTTCTTACTAGAGTTATCGATACATTGAAATATAGCGTTATGCTCACTATCTACAGGTATAAGCTGAGCATTATTTTTCTCAACTTCTTCAATTAAAAGATGTCCAGCTGTTACAAGAGACTCTTTATTCGCAAGCAAAATTTTCTTGCCTGCTCTAGCTGCAGCAAAAGTAGGCTTAAGACCTGCTATACCAACTATAGCAGACATTACTATATCCACTTCTGAAGCACTAGAAACTTCTTCTAAGGCATTTTCGCCAACTAAAACAGCAACATCTGATACTAAAGTTTGTAACTGTTGTTTTTTGACCAAATCTGGAACCACAGCAAACTTAGGTGAAAACTCTTTACATAATTTCGCTAATTTTTCTACATTACTAAAAGCTGATAAGGCATAGACCTCAAAGTCATTACTCTCTCTAATTACAGCTAGTGTACTATCTCCAATTGAACCTGTAGCTCCTAATATAGTTATCGTTTTCTTTAGCATATAACTTATTCACTCTGCTCTGTCGCTTCAGAAGACTCTAACTCCTGATCATCATGCGTTTCTTCATCTTCTTGCTTAACTACTTTTAAGCTAATAAGTTTTTCATTATTTCTTAAATTAATAAGTCTAACTCCCTGAGCAGAACGTCCACATTCTCTAACTTGGTCGGATGATGTTCTAACTAATGTTCCATTATCCGTAATCATCACGATGTCTTCATCGTTATCGACAAGAACCGCAACAACAACTTTACCATTTCTTTCAGAGGTTGATATAGCAATTACACCTTGACTAGCTCGTTTAGTTTTACGATATTCTGATACTGCAGTACGCTTACCATAACCATTTTCAGTCGCAGCTAAAACTACTCCTTCATCTGGATTTGTCACAATTACAGAGACTATTTTTTGATTATCGTGTAAACGCATACCTGTAACACCAGCTGCTGAACGCCCCATAGCTCTTACATCTGACTCATCAAAGCGAATAGCTTTACCAGCATCCGAGAACATCATAATCTGCTTATTACCATCAGTAAGAGCTACATATGATAACTCATCGCCATCATTTAAACCTATAGCTATCTTACCTGTAGAACGAGGTCTAGCAAACTCTGATAAATCAACTTTTTTAACCCTGCCAAGCTTAGTTGACATAAACACATACCAGCCTTCCGTAAACTCAGAAATTGGCATTAAAGCGGTTATTCTTTCATTCTTATCAAGTGGTAAAATATTATTAATAGGTCGACCTTTAGAAATTCTACTTGCCACAGGGAAATCGTATACTTTCGACCAATACACTCGACCCAAACTAGAGAAACAAAGCATTGTGTCATGAGTTGAAGCAAGCATTAGTTTAAAGATACTATCTTCTTCTTTAGTCTTAGTTGCAGACTTACCAACACCGCCACGTTTTTGAGCATTATACATGCTAAGTGGCTGAGTTTTGACATAACCATCCATTGATAGAGTCACAACCATATCTTCTTCTGTAATTAGATCCTCTCTTGTAAGATCTAATCTTGACACAATAATCTCAGATTTTCTCTCATCTCCATAATTATCTCTAATCTCAACAAGCTCTTCTTTTACAACACGAATTAGCTCACTTACATCACTTAAGATACCTATTAGATATTTAATTCTTTCAATAAGTTCTTTAAATTCATTAGTAATTTTATCTTGTTCTAACCCTGTTAATCTATGCAATCTTAAAGCAAGTATTGCCTCAGCCTGCTCTTCTGTAAGATTATAAGAACTATCTACTTGAATACCATAATGAGATGCTAAAGTTTCTTTACGGTACATTTTAACATCAACTCCCTCAAGCATACTCTTAACCATAGAGCCATTCCATGATCTTGCAAGCATAGATTCCTTTGCCTCAGCAGGTGAAGGAGATGCTTTAATCAAATCAATCATCTCATCGATATTAGCAAGCGAAAGCAATAAGCCCTCTAATATATGTGCACGCTCCTTTGATTTTCTTAACTCAAAAATTGTTCTACGAGTTACAACTTCTTTTCTGTGTTTAATGAACTGCTCTAGTATTTCTTTGAGATTCAGTAACTTAGGTCTATTATCACTAAGAGCAACCATATTTATACCAAAACTACACTGAAGCTGAGTTTGCGCATAAAGAGTATTTAAAACGACTTCTGGAGACTCATCTCTCTTAAGATCGATTACGACACGAATACCATCTTTATCAGACTCATCTCTAAGCTCAGATATACCTGTTACTTTCTTATCTTTTACAAGCTCTGCGATTTTTTCAACAAGCTTAGCTTTGTTTACTTGATACGGTATTTCTGTAATCACAATCTGAGACTTGCCAGAAGCTTCATCTTCATGGATATCAGCCTTAGCACGCATGATCACACGGCCGCGACCAGTTTTGTAAGCCTCTAAAATACCATCTGTACCATTTATATAAGATCCTGTAGGAAAATCAGGAGCTGGAATATATTGAATTAAGTCTTCTATCGTAAGTTGTGAGTTATCAATAAGGGCCATAGTCCCATTGATAACTTCTGTCATATTATGTGGTGGAATATTTGTCGCCATACCAACAGCAATACCTGAAGAACCATTTATCAAAAGATTTGGAACTCTAGTTGGCAATACATCTGGGACAAGTTCAGTATTGTCATAGTTTGGTGAAAAATCTACAGTTTCTTTGTCAATATCTATCAAAAGCTCATGAGTAAGCTTTTGCATCCTAATCTCTGTATAACGCATCGCAGCTGGAGAGTCACCATCAACAGAACCAAAGTTACCCTGACCATCAACTAGTGTATAACGTAATGAAAATGGCTGTGCCATCCTAACAATAGTATCATACACTGCCGTGTCACCATGAGGATGATATTTACCGATAACATCACCGACGACCCTCGCAGACTTTTTGTATGGTCTATTATAATAATTAGATAACTCATTCATCGCAAAAAGTACTCGACGATGCACAGGCTTCAAACCATCCCTCACATCCGGCAAGGCACGACCAATAATTACACTCATTGCATAATCAAGGTAAGATTGCTTTAGTTCTTTTTCTATATTTATAGATGATGATTCTTTAGTAGGTATAGACATTACTTATCGCTTATAACAAAGATAAAACATATAGCAAATATTTTAACATAACCAATACCAAAAAGCACTCTTTAGAGCCCTACTCAAGATCCAGGTATCTAATAAATCCTAATAAAGAAAAGCTTGCATTAAATAATGCTTATCATTTTTTGATAAGGGCTATTAATATCTAACAAATAGGTGACCCCATTTTTAATATAAAATAGTAGCACAAAATTCTTAATATTAATCTATCCCACTCTTAACGAGGAATCTCATATGAAGAAAAAATTACTACTTAGTGCTTTAACTCTAAGTGCTATAACACCAACCCTAACATTCGCACATGGCGCCCTTTCATACCCTGAAAGTAGACAGATGTATTGCATGAATTCTACATCATGGGATGGGGGAAATGATCCAGTATGTAAAGCAATTGCCGCAGCTGGCGCACAAGCAGTATGGACAGATTGGTCTGGAGTTGCCCAAGGTGACGCAAATGCTCGATTCAAAAACCCTCAAACAGCCAATATTTTAGAAAGTCATGCAGCAGCAGCTTCTAGCTCAGGAGTTTGTAGTGGCGCAAACTCAAAATATAGCATCCTAGATGATGCATCTATTGATTGGCAAGCTCATGCAACGAAAATAAATATCCAAGATCAAAAAGATATGAAATACTCTGTAACAGCACCACATAAAACAGCTTATGATCTTGGATTTGGTAAAGGATATTTAGCTCTATATATTACAGATAATAGCTGGAAACCAGGTCAAGAGGTTACAAAAGCAAACCTTGTTCATCTATGCACATACGAGCCAAGTGCAGATGGTAATTCACCTATGCAAACCGGTATTGATGGAAAAGTAGAGAGTTTCAAATGCGAGATACCAAACACTGTATCTAATGGTCCCCATGTAATATACAGTATCTGGCAAAGAAGTGACTCAGCAGAAGCATTCTACAGCTGTAGCGACATTGACATCATAAATTCTCAACCTGTTGAAATAAATTGGAATAAATATTTAGAGATGCCAATGTATGTTTTAAATATTGGTGACAAAGTATTATTCTCAGCAAACATAGATGGTAAGAGTGTTTCAAAATCTATTGAAATTACAGAAGAAAACAAAAATGACTGGCAATACGATCTTGCTGAAAAAATTAACAGCTCTTCAGACATTGTTCAAGCAGGTAAATTAAATTCAAAAAATAAAATTGAGCCTCAACATAACAATGAAAATATAATCTATATCAATAGCCAAGAAAGTGCCAAAGTAAGCGATATTACTTTCAAACATGAAGAAGGTCAACAACCGGAGCCAGAGCATTACGATTTCGCACCTATAGCGGCAATGAACAAATCTAGTAACGTTATTTACGACATACCATCATTAAAAGTTGGAGATAAGCTTGTATTTAGATTATTTAATAATAAAACGAACCTTTTAACTAATGTTAAATCTGGTAATACAGATATTGATAAAATAGCTTTAAAAATCACAGACAAAAACATTGGGAAATGGCAATTTGCTTTAGCTAGAAAGTTCAATGATAAATCTACTGTTAAAGATAAGGTTGTAATAGGCTATTTAAATGATGATGAAGTATCTCCATCTAACAGTAAGAATGCCAATGCAGTATATGCGATAAAGTCAGCTCTTGACAGTGGTGATAACTATTCTTGGACCATTGATATTAGAAGCAGTGAAGATCCACAACCAGAGCCAGAACCAACACCATCAGATAACTATATTTACCCTGAAGGCATTGGTTCATACGAGTTAGGCACGATAGTAATATCTGATAATAAAGAATTTAAATGTAAAGTTCCTAGCTGGTGTAACAATGAAGCTTACAAACCCTTAGGAATATACTCTAGCGCAGCATGGGAGGATATGAGTGAACAGCCCGAGCCTGGACCAACTCCTGAAGGGACGTGGGATAAAAATAAAGTATATACAGAACAAGACAAACCTGTAACACTTGAAGGCATAACATATAAGGCAAATTATTGGACTCAAGGAGATGATCCGCGCAAAAATAATTGTCAATACGGCTGTCCTTGGACTAAGGTATAACTTCAACACTCTATAATTAAGAAATATTTATATCATGATAAAAAAATACGCATTATTAATAAGTATAGCTATACTCTCCATCACAGCAAGCTATGCTCTACCACAGCACGCTCCAGATGAAGAAGTTTGTGATATGCATGCCTTCACACAGTATAATAAACATCTAGCTTTTCATAACTTTCATGATTTATCGAGTCAAATTTCAAAGTTACCCGCTATTGGTAAATTAAACTCTGAAGATACAATAATACAATTCTGTGATTTTCAATCGACCAATTGCATAAAAAATTATAAAATTTTATCTGAAGTTCACAATAGCAATCAAGATGTTACAATTTATATACTAACCAATAACCAAGATAAAACAATAATATCTGAGACTTTAGCTAAGAATGGATTTGATAAAAATTATATAAGTATGTACCTACAAAATTTGGAAAATATTAACTCCACATATGACAATTTAACAAAAGAGTTGAAAATAGACCATATTCCATCAGTGTACATAATGAAGACCAACGCAACAAAACTCGATCAAATCTATTTCTCAGAACATGAACAAGTACCAGAGTATATAATTGAAAGAGCGCTTAACTATCTATCAACAAACAAGGATAATTAAATATGAAAAAAATTATTTTAAGCATAACTACGATTTTAGCGATTGTATCTTTTGGCTTTAGTAATACAAAAAATCAATGCAATATAGAGTCTTGTGAACTAAGTATAACTCATGCAGAAGTAAAAGAAACCAATAGCAACAATACTGCTATAAAAATGCATATCAAAAATAGCGGTGATAAAACTGTTGATATAATTGCTGCGTATTCACCTGTAGATAGACAAACACAGCTCCATCATTTTGTGACAATTGGTAATAAACGTGTAATGAAACAAATCAAAACTATTGAAATATACCCTCACAATAGTGTCGATCTTTCATATCAAGAACTACATGTTATGCTGATTGGTCTGAAACAAAAAATCACAAAAGGTCAAAAAATACCTGTAATGTTAATTTTAGAAGATGGTAGCACTCTATCAACAACTGCAATAGTTGATTAACTTTTTAGAGTAATTTTCTCTTACAATCTCCAATCTATAATATCAAGATTTTTTGAAGTTAAATATTGATTAGCTTTCACAAAGTGATCACAACCATCAAAGCCCCTATACACAGATAATGGTGATGGGTGTGATGATTCCAAAACTAAATGCTTGGCAGTATCTATAAGATTTTTTTTCTTACGGGCATGAGAGCCCCATAGCATAAACACAACATTTGTTTTATTATCAGATATCTTTTGTATTACAGTGTCTGTAAAAATCTCCCATCCAATATCTTTGTGTGAATTAGCCTTATGGGCTTCTACAGTAAGAGTTGTATTTAGAAGAAACACACCCTGTTTCGCCCAGTCAACAAGACAACCATGACTCGGGATTTCAAATCCTAATATACTACGCGCTAATTCTTTATAAATATTACGCAGTGATGGTGGGATATCAACACCTTGTTGTACCGAGAAAGCAAGACCATGTGCTTGATTGTAGTTATGATAAGGATCTTGCCCCAAAATTACTACCTTTAGATTATCGAGCCGAGTATACTTAAAAGCATTAAATACATTCTCTTTTGTAGGAAAAATAGTTTTACCAACCAATGCCTCATTAGCTAAGAACTCTAATATTTTCTTAAAATAAGGCTTCTGCTTTTCTTCTGCTAAGATATCTGACCAATTCACTTCGTATATTTTATAAATTTTATAATTTATGAAATTATAACAAAATGAAAATACAGTAAGATAAAATTTTTAAGATGAATATTTATTAGAGAGAACTATTTTTTCTTCTTTTGAGGAGGCAAGTCTGTCGCAGTACCTTCAAACACTTCTGTAGCCATCATCAAGCTCTCAGATAAAGTTGGATGAGGATGTACCGTAAGAGCGATATCTTCAGCATCACATCCCATCTCGATTGCTAGGGCAGCTTCAGAAATAAGCTCACCAGCATTAGTACCAACGATAGAAGCACCGATAATCTTATGATTCTCATCAAATAGAATCTTCGTCATACCTTCTGATCTATCGATACTTAGAGATCTACCACTAGCAGCCCATGGGAATACACCCTTCTCATATTTGATACCTTTGGCTTTTGCAGAAGTCTCTGTCTCACCAACCCAAGCAACTTCAGGATCAGTATAAGCAACTGAAGGAATCACTAACGGATCAAAACTATGATTCAGGCCAGAAATAACTTCGGCAGCTGTTCTTCCCTCTGGTACAGCTTTGTGAGCAAGCATAGGCTGACCAACGATATCTCCAATTGCGAAGATATGTGGCACATTTGTACGAAGTTGTTTATCTACAGGAATAAAGCCTCTTTCATCAACTTTAACACCTGCTTTTTCTGCATCAATTATCTTACCATTTGGCTTACGACCGATAGCCATAAGTACTCTATCGAATCTCTCATTCTTAGCAGGATGATCGCCTTCCATAGTTACATAAATACCATCTTCTTTAGCTTCCATAGCTGTTACACCTGTTTTTAAGCGAACATCATAACGGCTATTTACTTTTTGGTACGCTTTGACTAAATCTTTGTCAACACCATTCATAAGCTGATCAGCAAATTCAACAACAGTAATCTTAGTACCTAATTCAGAATATACCTGAGCCATCTCAAGACCAATGATACCACCACCTACTACTAGCATAGTCTCTGGGATTTCCTTCATCTCTAGAGCACCAGTAGAGTCGATGATTCTGTCATCTTTAGGTACAAATGGTAAATTAATTACACTTGATCCTGCTGCAATAATACAATTATCAAAGGCAATCTTAGTAACTTTACCATCAGCAGCTTCTACAGCAAGCTCTTTATCAGAAGTAAATTTACCATAACCTTGTACGATTTTTACTTTTCTCATCTGAGCCATGCCTTTTAGACCGCCAGTAAGCTTACCAATCACTCCGTCTTTATACTTTAAAAGGTTTTCTCTGTTGATCTTAAGACCACCCATCTCGATGATACCTAGAGATTCCAGATGACGCGCTTCATTGATAACTTTAGCAATATGAAGCATAGCCTTAGATGGAATACAACCAACATTCAGACATACACCACCAATTTCAGCATATCTCTCAACTAATACCACTTCTAATCCCAAGTCAGCTGCTCTAAAAGCTGCACTATAGCCCCCAGGACCACTACCTAAAACTACAACTTGTGTTTTAATATCACTCATTTTAAAACTCCGTGTTTACATTATGATTTCACGTAAATCAGATAAAATCTGACAATATCTAGTTAAGAACTTAGCAGCTAATGCACCATCAATTACTCTATGATCTGCTGACATAGACAGAGGTAGCATTGTTCTAGGTTCAAATTCTTTACCATTCCACACTGGCTTAACAGCAGTCTTAGATACACCCATAATCGCTACTTCTGGCATATTAATAATTGGTGTAAATGCTGTAGTCCCAAGCACACCTATACTAGAGATAGTAAATGTAGCCCCAGTCATATCTTTGGCACCTAATTTACCATCACGCGCTTTACCAGCTAATTCCATAATATCTTTTGATATTTCAATAATACCTTTTTTGTCAGCATCCTTGATAACTGGAACCATTAGACCAGCTGGAGTATCAGCAGCAAAGCCAATATTGTAGTATTTCTTCAATATCAAGTTTTCACCATCATTTGATAGCGAACTATTCATTCTCGGGAACTCTTGAAGTGCTACAGCAGCAGCTTTGACCAAGAATGATAATGGCGTAATCTTAACTCCAGTTTTCTCAGAAAATGCTTTTTTAGACTTCCTAAACTCTTCAAGATCAGTAACATCTGCATCATCATAGAAAGTAACATGTGGAATTTTAACCCAGTTTCTATGTAAATTCTTTGCACTAATTTTGTTGATACGAGTCAATGGTTGAGTTTCAATCTCACCAAACTTAGCGAAGTCTACCACTGGATCATCTAGAAGATCTAAACCACTACCACTAGCAGCAACTTTACCAGTCTGAACTTGTGTTACAGCGTGCTTGATGTAGTTATAACAATCTTCTTTTGTTACACGTCCTTTACGCCCTGTAGCTTTGACCTTACTCAAATCAACATTTAAAACTCTAGCTAGCTTTCTAACAGCCGGTGAAGCATGAGCTTTTGAATTATCTACAGCATATTCATTAACATTAGTTTGAGTCGCTAAAGCAGGTACTGCTGGTTGAGACTCTTGCTTAGGAGCTTCTTGCTTTGCTGGCTGACTAGGTGCCGCTACAGGAGCTGTGCCCTTTGTCTTGACCTTAAGAATTAAGCTACCTTGCGAAACTTTATCACCAACCTTTGTGATAATCTCAACAACTTCACCAGCTACTGGAGACGGAACCTCCATACTAGCCTTATCAGTTTCTAACGTAATCAAAGAATCTTCTTCAGCAATCTCATCACCAACAGCCACTGATACTTCGATAACATCAACACTATCATAATCACCAATATCCGGAACTTTGACATCTACAACTTCTTCAGTAGCTGACTGTGCAGGTGCAACTTGCTGTGCTGGCGCTTGTGTAGCTGCTGAAGCACTTGCTCCAGTCTCAACTTTTAATATCAAGCTACCTTGCGAAACCTTATCACCAACTTTTGTGATAATCTCAACAACTTTTCCAGCAACAGGAGATGGTACTTCCATACTAGCTTTATCTGTTTCTAATGTAATCAAAGAATCTTCTTCAGCAATCTCATCACCAACAGCTACAGACACTTCGATAACATCAACACTATCATAGTCACCAATATCTGGAACTTCTACATCAACTATTGCTGTAGCTTGCTGTTGTTGCGCTGGAGCAGCTTCTTGCTTAGGTTCAGCGGCTGTTGCATCACCTGCAACCTCAACTTCCATAATAGCAGTACCTTGTGAAACTTTGTCGCCAACTTTTACAGTCAACTTAACAATCTTACCAGCTATAGGAGATGGAACCTCCATACTAGCCTTGTCTGTTTCTAATGTAATCAAAGAATCTTCTTCAGCGATAACATCACCTTCAGCAACATTAACTTCGATCACATCTACACTATCATAATCCCCGATATCAGGAACTTTAACTATCTCTATAGACATTAATATCTCCTCACCGATTAGCAATATAGCGGAGCTACACGCTCTGGGTCTATATTATATTTCTTAATCGCATCTTTAACTTCGCTAGCCTTGACTTTACCATCTAAATGTAAAGCATATAATGATGCTACAACTACGTGATATCTATCAACCTCAAAGAAACTTCTTAGAGCTTCACGAGTATCAGATCTACCAAAACCATCAGTACCTAAGTTAACATAAGTATGTGGTATAAATTCTCTTAGCTGATCCGTATATAGCTTGATGTAATCAGTAGAAGCAATCACAGGGCCTTGCTCATTCTTCAAGCATTTTTCGATGTAGCTTTCTTTTCTCTCAGCATCTGGATGAAGCATATTTTCTCTTGCTACTTTTTTAGCTTCTCTATGAAGCTCATTAGCAGAAGTCATACTCCAAACATTTGAAGTAATACCATACTCATCTTTTAGCATCTTAGCAGCAGCCTCAACTTCTCTTAGTATAGAACCTGAACCTAATAACTGCACATGCTTGTCAGCTGGCTTGGTATCTTCTAGCTTATACAACCCTTTGATGATACCTTCTTCACAACCAGCTGGCATAGCTCTGTGAGAATAATTCTCATTCATTACAGTGATATAGTAATATACATGCTCACCTTTAACATACATTCTATTCATACCTTCGCCAAGAATTACAGCTAACTCATAAGCATAAGTAGGATCATAAGAAATACAGTTAGGAATTAGACCAGCTTGGATATGGCTATGACCATCTTCGTGCTGTAGACCTTCACCATTTAGAGTTGTGCGACCAGAAGTACCACCGATCACAAAACCTTTTGCCATAGAGTCACCAGCTGCCCATGCAAGATCTCCAAATCTTTGGAAACCGAACATAGAGTAGTAAATCATGAAAGGAATCATCGGCACTTTATGCACACTGTATGAAGTAGCTGCGGCTATCCACGAACAGAATCCACCTTGCTCGTTTATACCCTCTTGTAGGATCTGACCATCTTTAGCTTCTTTATAGAACATTACTTGCTCTTTATCTTCAGGTACATACTGCTGACCTTTAGGGTTATAAATACCCAACTGTCTGAATAGACCTTCCATACCAAAAGTACGTGATTCATCAACTGTGATTGGTACGATATGTTTACCTAATTTCTTATCTTTTGCTAAGTGAGATAGTATTCTTACAAAAGCTGTAGTAGTAGAGAACTCTCTATCACCACTATCTTCTAATAAGTTTTTTGCAAACTCTTGATAAGTTGGAATAGCTAATGGCTCTTTATTCTCCAATCTTGCTGGAATATAACCACCTAAAGCTGCTCTTTTCGCATGAAGATACTTCATCTCAGCAGAATCTTCAGGTAAAGAAACTAATTTATAATTTTCGATATCTTCTTTTGTAGCAGGAACATTAAATCTATTTTTGATATGCTCAAGAGCATCTGTATCAAGTTTTTTGACGTTGTGTGCAATATTTTTAGATTCACCCCACTCACCTAAACCATAACCTTTAACAGTCATAGGTAGGATAAGTGTTGGCTTACCATTTGCTTGCTCAATAGCTTTCTTATATGCAGCATAAATCTTGATAGGATCATGACCACCACGTCGTAACGCTTGAATATCTTCATCTGTCATATCTTTAGCTAATGCTTCAAGATCTTCATCGCCACTAAATACCACTCTACGACACTCTGCACCACCATGAGCTTTGATTGTATGGAATTGACCATCATTTAGTTCACTTAATCTTTGAGCAAGCTTTTTGCCGCCTTTTTGATCTTGTAGTAATCTATCCCAATCACTACTCCATAAAACTTTGATAACATTCCAACCAGCACCAGCAAACACATCTGCTAATTCTTCAACAATATTACCATTACCATTTACAAGGCCATCTAATCTCTGTAAGTTACAGTTAACTACAAATATTAGGTTATCTAAGCCTTCACGCCCTGCTCTAGTAATAGAACCAATTGACTCTGGCTCATCCATCTCACCATCACCACAAAACGCCCATACACGACGATCAGAAGTCTTAGCTAGACCTCTAGCCTCAAGATACTTCATAAATCTAGCTTGATAAATCGCCTGCAAAGGACCTAGACCCATAGATACCGTTGGGAACTGCCAATACGTAGGTTGCAAATATGGATGTGGATATGAAGATACAGCGTTTTCTTTGTCAAAAGCTTGTCTTCTAAAGTTCTCTAGTTGCTGCCTAGTAATTCTACCTTCTAGATACGAACGAGCGTACACGATTGGAGAAAGGTGTCCTTGATAGAAAATCAAATCACCAGCATGATTTTCATTTGGAGCCTTCCAAAAATGGTTAAAACCAACTTCATATAGAGTCATAGCACCAGCACCAGTACCGATATGACCACCGATAGAACCTTCTCTTTTGTTAGCTGATGCTACTATTACTGCTGAATTCCATCTATTTATAGCTTCGATTCTTTGCTCAATTTCCATATCACCAGGATAACTTGGCTGTTCAGAAACATCTATAGAGTTTACATATCTTTTTATTTTTGCTGTTGAGTAAGCACTTTCTATACCAAGTTCAGCACCCTTATTAAGCAACTGTTCAAATAAAAACTTAGCTCTATCAGCACCTTCTCTTTTAATGACATCTTCAAAAGCCTCAAGCCACTCTTGGGTTTCTAAAACATCAATATCTTTAGTGAAATCCGACATCCTTTATCCTCCGAATTAATCGAATATTAACGAAATTAAAACTTAACCACTCGATTATAAGTTAATCTATAAATAACATCAACTATATAACAAATCAGTTGGTGGTTTAATCATAACTAATTCAAGTTATAGCTCAAATATTTTTTGTTTCTTAGTTAAACTAAAATAAATTCATATAAATTTCTTGACCATGGTTAAGCTCTACAGCAAATAATCAATATTGTCCTCATTATCAAATGAATCTAATATGTAGTCAAAATTAACAGAAAAGCCAATTACCTTAAACACTTCAGCAAGCTTATCGTTAAGCAGAAGTTCTTTAATATCATTAGTATATCTCAGTTGATCTTTAGATTTAAGATTCTTAGACACATCATCAAAAACATCTGCAATACCAGCTTTTTTGAGAAAATTTGCTTGTGTCATATAACCATCTAATTGAAATCCAGCTTCAGTTGCAGCCTCCGCAACAGTTGTAAAATCAACATGCGCCGTAATATCTTGCTCACCAATATTGATAAACGGATCATAATTAGTCTTATGCTGATGGTAGCAAGCTAAAGTTCCCATACTCCTTTCTTTTGAGTAGTATAAACTCCTATGATAACCATAGTCGCACAAAAATATCATACCGCTCTCTAAAATATCATACAAAGACTTAATCCATGGACGGATCCAAGTATTTATTTCACTAGCGTACTCATCTTCAAAATTGATATTATCTAGCAATATCCTATTAGCTTCATACTCAAAAAGCTTATCATTTTCGATCATATCAACAAGCTTCCACTTATTATTAACAAAGCCTACACCTTGCTGAATAAGTTGATTATTTTGAGCTCTAAAAATATCTACTGGCATGGCATCTAAGACTTCATTTGCAAAAACTACTGCCTTGAGTTTATACTTTGGAAGCTCTGTCACCCACTCAAACCTATCATAATGCTCAGGAATATTTTTCCTTACATTTTCTTGTTGCCTAGATTTTAGATCATTACTTAATTCAACTATTATATATTTGTCCGGTAAACTACCTAAGCTATTAAGCTCATGCATACAGTCAATAGCAAACTTACCACTACCAGCTCCAAATTCTATAACATTAGAATCTCTACCCAACTCTGAAATCACTAGTGCAAACTGCCTTGCAAAAGTACGTGCAAATAGTGATGTTTGAGAAGTTGCCGTAATAAAATCTCCAGTCGAAGATATTTTTTCTTTAGATCCAGAGTAATAACCAAATTCAGAATAATATAAGGCCATCTGCATAAAATCCCTAAATAACATAGGTTTATTAGTAGTTTTTATCTTTTCAAGAATTACATTTTCAATAGACACAAAATAATAGATGTTTTTAGTAAAAATATAATTATTTTAAGTTTAAAATGGATTTTAATCAAAAAATATATGACTTTCTAAGAAAAAAATATTAAAATCAGTGCTCAAATAATTTTTTACGATGAAGGCGTAGATGAGCGTGATACAAACTTATCCAATTGGTATAACTGGTGGTATAGCTAGTGGCAAATCAACAGCAACAAAAATTCTAAAAGAAAAAATGAATTTAAATGTTGTATGTGCAGATACTATAAGTAGAGAAATTACCAAAAAACCTTCCGTAATCAAAAAAATAGCCGAAAAATTTGGCAATGATGTAGTGATGAATAAGCAAATAAATAGAGCAATGCTCAGAGCAATCATTACTGAATCTAAAGAGGCTAAAAAATGGCTTGAAGATTATTTACACCCCGTTATCAATAGAGAGATAAAAAAACAAGTAAAAGAATCAGACACTGTAATGACTATTGTCGACATTCCATTATTAGGACCATATAATTTCAGACACTACGACTATCTTAGAAAAGTAATAGTTATCAAAGCAGATCTTGAGACTAGAATTAGAAGACTAATGGAACGCGATGGTAAAAATAGACAACAAGCCGTTGCATTTATCAATCTACAAATATCCGATAATGAAAGAGAAAAAATTGCTGATTTTATCATAGATAATACAAATCTAAGCGATAAAGAATTAGAAGACGAATTAATAGCAACAATTAATAACATTACAAACTTGACTAACTAATAATTTTTGCATATAATATGCTTCAACTTTTGCACCCATAGCTCAACTGGATAGAGTACTCGGCTACGAACCGAGCGGTTAGGGGTTCGAATCCCTTTGGGTGTGCCATAGTTTCATGCGGGAATAGCTCAGTGGTAGAGCACAACCTTGCCAAGGTTGGGGTCGCGAGTTCGAGCCTCGTTTCCCGCTCCAAATTCTTTTCACTTTTTGTTTTTTTTAAATTTCTACAGATTTGATAAAAACGTATCTAAATTTTAGATAGTATTCGATGATTAGTTCCATTACATTATTTCAACTAGTTAAGAATATCTAATAATAAGAGACTTTCTTTTGCAAATACGCATAATAGCTATGCAATATTGTATATATAAAACACACTCTCCTCATGATTATAATTCCAATACAAAATCATTTTTTTAACATCGAATAATAAAAAGGAATCACCTTCATGATAAAGAAAACAATTATAACAAGCCTACTTATAGCATCATCAGCTATAGCTTTCGCGAACAGCTCTGTCGCATCAAATACTAGTTCAACAAACTCTAGTGATAGAGTAATGGCTGGATATTTAGATATTACCGCTATGGGCTCTGCTGATAGCGTAGATTTATCTCAAGTTGCTAAAGATGGCTACAATGAGGCTGTTATAGCATTTGCAACTATAGATGCAAATAACAATATATCGTTTAAAAATGACTATGAAGCTCTTGCAGCTAAAAAAATCCAAGAAGCAAAAAATGCTGGATTAAAAGTAATAGTTTCAGTTGGCGGACAAAAGAACGTTAACACTTATAATCCTAATGGCACTGATGCTAAAGGACTTGCTCAAAATATAGTCAATTTCCTGAATAAATATGGTTTAGATGGAATCGATTTTGATATCGAAATAGAACAAACAACAACAAACAATGGCATATATCTGAAAGATGTAATTGCAAATATAAAAGATATTGATAGCTCAAAACTAATAGTAATAGCCCCTCAAATTAATAATGATAAACTAGTCTCAACCGGTAATGATGAATTTTATGCTCCATTATTTAATGCCACCAATAAAGTTTTAAACTTGGTTGATTATATATACGTCCAGAACTACAACACTGCACCTGAACAAAATCCTGATTTTATTCAAGATGCATACACACTTACTAAAGATTATATTGGAGCGAAAACAGCTAAAATAGTTATAGGCTATCCTACTGCTGCTCAAGGTGGTGGAGCTGCTACAGTATACTTCCCTCAGTTTGATGGTAGCAAAACTCCTTCAAACTCTTCAGCTTTACAAACTTATGATGCTATGAAATCAGTATATGATAATCTAGGAAATATTCCTGAAGATACTAAATTTGCTGGTTTTATGGGCTGGTCCTTAAATGTTGATTATGTCCCAAGCATGTATAATAGTAGTGTTGATAAGTACCCAGATCATGGTAAAGGTGACTTTGGTTATTATATGTCTCCTTGTGCGCTAGATAGTAACAAATGTAGCACCATTAGAGAAGAACGACCAATTGACCAAGTAGCCGATGTTTTGATAAATAATAACAGTACAGCTTACGGTTTCGACGGAATAACTTTTACTGATGCTAATGGTAAGTCAGAAACCTCTAGTGGATGGATTGGCACAAAAACATACAATAATAATGCTACAGCACCAATTGAAACAAGTGTAACTGTATCACCTATAATTGGATGGTATACTAAACCTCTAAAATGTCCTACTAAAATGGATACTACGAAAGATAAAGTTGTTGAAATAAATGTTACTCAAAATGCAACTACAGGAACTTTGAATATAGTTTGTGAATTCCATAACTAAATTTTCTCTGATTTTAATTTCTAAAATATCCTAACGCTTTCTCTAGCTACATCAATCATTTCTATCAAATTAAAGTTATCAAGACTCATTCTTATATTAAAATTTTAGACCTAACCATACTATTATTGTGATCTTTGATTTAGTCAATTTTATTTTGCATGCGCCAGTCCAAACAAGCTTCTTATATGGTAAAATTATGAGATTATTATTCTAAGTATTGATTTTAAAATGTCTAAAAAAATAGTTCTTACAGGCATAACTCCTTCTGGCACACCACATCTAGGAAATTATATAGGCGCTATTAAGCCTGCAATAGAAATGTCTCAAAGTAATGAATACAATTGTATGTACTTCATAGCTGATCAACACTCATTAATAAAGCTTTGGGATAAAAAACTACGCCAGCAATATATACATGAAATAGCTTCTTCATGGTTAGCATTAGGACTTGACCCTACAAAAGCTTCTTTTTATCGACAATCAGATATACCTGAAATTATGGAGCTAACGTGGATTATCAGTACAACCACTGCTAAAGGCTTATTGAATCGTGCTCATGCATACAAAGCATTGGTAGACCAAAATATTCAAGAAGAAAATGTTGATCCTGATAAAGGCATAACTATGGGACTGTTTAACTACCCTGTACTTATGGCTGCAGATATTATGATGTTTGATGCAGATTTAGTTCCTGTGGGGAAAGATCAAATCCAACATATAGAAATAGCCCGTGATATTGCAAATAGATTTAACCATATATATAAAAATCAAATACTAAAAGCGCCTCAAGCCCTAACTAGTGAAGACAGCCAAACAATACTTGGTTTAGATGGTCGTAAAATGTCAAAGAGTTATGACAATACTATACCTATATTTTCTACAGAGAAAAAGCTTAGAAAACAAGTTATGAAAATCATCACAAACTCTCAAATACCTGAAGAAAAAAAAGATCCAAAGAACTGTACTGTATTTGCAATATATAAAAGTATTGCTACCAAGACTGAAGTTTCTTCTCTAGAAGAAAAATACTTAGCTGGTGGATTAGGTTGGGGAGATGCCAAGCAAATACTCTTTGAAAAAATAAATGAGTATTTAACAGATGCACGAGAGAAATATGATTACTATATCAATAATTCAAAAGTTGTAGATGATATTCTCAATCAAGGTGCAGAGAAAATGCGTCCTCTTGCTATAAACAAACTTAGAGAAATAAAAGATTTGATAGGAATGTAAAATGATGCAGAGGTTAGATAATATAATTATAGCTAACTATAGCATTCATTCTTTGGCTCTTATATTTTGGGCAAAGAAAAATTTGCATAATAACTTTTGTATACTATCTGTAGATACTGGTTTTGCTGCTGAGAATTGGAATAGCTATTTGGGTAATGTATTCGCGTGGTTAAAAAATGAAGATATCGAGTTTTATCACCTAAAATCAGAAAACTCTTTTCAAGAATTAGTTAAAGCACGTAAGCAATTTCCTTCTCAGAAATTTAGCTGGTGTGCTGGCTTCTTAAAAGGTATCACACTATTAAACAAAATTGATGAAATTGATCCTGATGCTGAAGCTACGATACTTCTGAGTCATCGAAAAGACTTATCAAAAGTTTCACAACTTTTGAAAAACCTGGAAGAAGAGGAAAAATATGACTATAGATCACTAGAGTACCCTTTATTGGATCTAAATCATGATGATATTTTAGAATTAACTAAAAATCTACCTTTTAAAGCGTTTTACCATAGTCTTGAATGTCAACCTTGTATACACTTAACACAACAAGAGTTTGAAAAGATAGCAAAAGCAGATATAAAAAAAGTTTCAGTACTAGAAAATGAAACAAATAGCTTTATGTTTAATAATACACCTTTCAACAAATTAGATAGCCATGCTTTTATTCATGGCAATATTTTAGAAGAATTATCAAAAGCCTGCAGTTGGGAATATAGCTGTGGGCTGTAGGGGAATAATATGAGTGAGTTTTTTTTATTTAGTTTGCTTACTGTTGTAGCTGCATTAATGAGTTACATCAATACAAAATTTCTGAAACTACCGAAGGCAATAGGACTAACTATATTATCAATAACCTTTTCAGCATTATGTGCTTCTTTTCTTAGTCCATCAAACTTTTTAGTAGTTGCTCTATCTAGTTTTGACTTCAAAAAAACAGTCTTAGATGGAATGCTGTCTTTCCTATTGTTCGCAAATGCTCTGCACTTCAATATGATCGATCTAAAAAAAGAGCTTAAAGCCATATTTGGACTTGCTAGTATTGGCTTAATTTTATCAGCACTAACAACAGCAACTCTAATCTACGGATTCTGCTTATTGGTTGGTTTTGATATAAGCTTTGGATACTGTTTGGTATTTGGTGCGCTTATTTCACCTACCGACCCAATAGCTGTCATCAGTACCCTTGCTGGTAATAAATCAATTCCTAAACATCTCAAAACACGTGTTGTTGGTGAATCATTATTTAATGATGCTACTGGTATTGTATTATTTGTAATACTTTCAAATATTGTGTTTTTTGGTAGTGGAGGAGACTTCGGTCAAGGAATAACTGGCTCTGGTGTCAACTATGTTTGGATTATTACTAAGCAGATTGGTATTGAAGCTGGTGGTGGAATATTGCTTGGGTATATATTTGCAAAAGTAGCTTTAATCTTCCTAAAAACAAATGATGATTCTGAGACATCAATTTTTGTAACATTGGCTATAGCTAGTATGGGTTATGTAATTGCTCACAGTCTACACGTATCAGGACCAATTGCCATGGTTGTTGCAGGTCTAGTTATCGGTAACAGTCTTTCTGATCGTAAAAAAACTCATCCAAATCAGGTTGAAAAAATTGATAAATTTTGGATGATTATTGATAATATGTTGAACTCATTTTTATTCATATTGATAGGTCTAGAACTAACTAGCATACCTTTCGATCATGGTGCTTTCTGGGTTGGTGCTGCCGGTATATTTATTGTAACATTTGCTAGATTAATCAGTATCTCAATCCCTATAACAGTTATAGATAAAAAACTATCTAGAGCATCTGCTAGAGACAACCTTCTTGTAGCATGGTCTGGGGTCCGAGGGGGAATATCTTTGGCGTTAGCACTATCACTACCTGATGAAGGTCATGTTATAGTCAGTATAACTTATACAGTCGTAATACTATCAATATTAGCGCAAGGTTCAACATTGAAGATAGTTCTAAATATGATCTATCCTCATAACCCAACCAAACAAGCTGCAAACACATCTACCGAGCTAAAATAAATCAACTATCCTTCTTTTTGGACTCTATGATGCTGCCGATGCAAACCGTTAACTAGCTCTTTACGCTGCTTTTTTGCTATATGGTGAAACTCTTTGATAGTAAGACTACCATCATCTTCAAAGGCAGATTGAATAGTTTCTTGTGAATAGGAAATCTTAATCAAACAAGATATAAAAACAATTAGTATAAGATTTTTTCTCATTATTCAACCGACTAATAATTACTTTGTAAACGTCTATTATTAGCGCCATTTTCAGCATACATACTTTGCCCCATAGTTGATGACATCAAACTATGATATTGATAGTTTCTACCATAAAAATCAAAGTAATTATCTGTAAACTCTTCTGGGAAAGCTGCTTGTAGCGTATCTTGATATGGTTGTGGATAATCTGCATAAACTTCTTGCTGCTGTCTGTTACCACCCCATACAATTTGTTTTGGAATATTATCGGCATTTATTACAGTGATAGCGTCATCTGCCAAGTTCAACTTAGTTGCTCCTTTTGACGGAGTATTAGTAAACTCTGGGACTCCGTTACTATATGATTCATAAACAGCACAATACCCATTTAGACTAATTAATGTAATAGTAAGCAATATAAATAATCTCATCCTAACTCTTTATAAAATTATTATTCTTCTTTAATATTGCCAAAGCTTGCTCATAATCACAATCATTTAATATCATTACAATCGCGACTTTTACAGACTTATTAGCTTTCATATAAAAATCTTGGGCTGTCACATAATCAACCCCTGTTGCCTCACAGATGATATTTTTAGAGCGCTCAACTAATTTTTCATTAGTTGGTTTAACATCAACCATTAAGTTTTGATAAACCTTACCAACCGATACCATAGATAAGGTTGATATTATGTTTAAAATAAGTTTTTGTGTTGTTCCTGCTTTAAGCCTAGTTGACCCAGTTAAAACTTCAGGACCAGGTACTGCCTCGATATTATAATCAGCATAGCTAGATATCTTAGCTTGCTTAGTACAGCTAATCGCGATAGTAGTTGCATCGATAGAGTTTGCATATTCGAGAGCCCCTATAACATAAGGTGTTCTTCCACTAGCTGCGATACCTATTACAACATCTTTATCTGTCAAATTTATTCTTAGCAAATCTGCTTTACCAAAATCAGGATTATCCTCTGCACCCTCTTGGGCTTGGATGAAAGCTTTTTCACCACCTGCGATTAATCCAATAATAGTATTATAATCAACACTAAATGTTGGTGGACATTCAACAGCGTCGAGTATTCCTAATCGACCACTTGTTCCCGCACCTACATATATGATTCTGCCACCTTTTTTCAAGGCCTGTGATGTAACCTCAACTATCTTAGCAATATTTAGACTTTGCTCTTTTAATGCTTCAATCACACCATACTCTTCATCTATCATTAGATTCACAGACTCTTGGACTGACATCGAATCAAGGTTAAAGCTTCTTGGATTTCTTTTCTCTGTATTTATATTTTTTAACATACTCATATTTTAACTTCCTTAACAATTCCTAATGGGTAGAGATATTTACTTTCTAAATAAACTGGAGCGGCAGGTTCTATTTCTTCCTCCTCAGCTTTCTTATTTTTCTTTGCTTGCTCTTTCTTTCTTTCAGCTATTGATTTTGATTTATTTCTAGATTTATTTGACTTATCATTAACTTCAGACTTATCTTCAGGTTCTGCTTCATCACCTAACTCATCTTTTATTTCTTGAGCTTTAAAATCTAATGCTTCCGATTGAATATATATTTTATTAACTGTATTTTTGATAGCATCAAAATCAGCAAGAATCTGAGGAGATTGAGGTCCTAAGTCAACCTCTTGAAGTACATCAAAATCATAATTAAGTTGCATAGCTTTATCTGGAGTAAATACAAATAGATAACCAAACTTAGGTATTACGAGTTGAATACCATTATCATCTTCTTCTGTATCCTTACTCTTACTTTTATCTCCACCAAGTCTTTTAGGTTTGTTTTTATTTTTCTTAGGAAGTCCTACTACAATATTTGGATTATCATTATCTTCAAAATTAAACTCTTTTTCTAAACCATTAGAACCAAAATCTAAGCTAACAAAACTACCAAAGCCTTTCTTATATTCATATCTATGAAGTTTATTTGGTTCATACGTTATGATATACATTGACTCATCAGATTTAGAAACTATAACAGGTTTACCAAAACTCTCACCATCTATATATGTATCTAGACTCTTGCCAACCCTGTGATCCCCATTAAAATTAAAATCACTAATCCCCATAATAGTTTTACTTTCGTTATTTGGATGAAATATTAAGACCATATTAGCTTCTAAATTATTTGCCATATCTGGTACCAAAAGTTTTACATTATCTTCATCCAAATCACCTTTAAAATTAATCTTTTCTGCTAATTTAAGAACATAGCTCTGATTTGTCGTAGAATATTCTGAATAATAAACTTCCAAGATCTGTCTATTACCCTTTTTCTGACTATCTTTTCTTACTAGCATAATTTCTGGTGCGCCATCACTATTATCAAAGTACCAAACTACGCCAAGAATATTATCTTTGACAAATTGAGCTCCTGATGATGAGCGGCCCTTACCATTGCCTGCCATAACTGCATGCCACTTTCCAATTTCATCACCTATTTTTTTATTATCTTTGGCTAAACCTTTAACATCTTCACTAAGTAGATCATCTAAGGCTATACTAGAAGTAAATAGCTTATCAGTGTCATATAATAACAAGTATAGAGTCCATTTTCCTTTTTCGAGATTCCAACCTATCTTAACCTTATAATCAGTTCCCATGCCATCAGGAATTGCTACTCCTATCTTTGCCTTATCTGTGAATATATTTAATTGCTTATTTTGCTTCTCTACAAACCCAATAAAACCTTTTGGTGCATCTTCGATAGTACCATCACTCTTTAAACGATAAATCCTCTCTTGATAATTAGTCATTGCTTCTGGGTTTATCATTGGAACATTTATAGGCGTATAATCACCATCAAAGTTTTGATATGTATTAGCTGCTAATGCGTTGTAAATGATTCTCTCTGTTAAATCTACTTTTGTACCTTGATTGAAAGCTTTATATATAACATCATAACTTTTATATTCCTGTGATTGAAACAGTTCTGCATTTGTCATAGTTGGAAAAAATGATGATATATCATCTTCATTTACAGTTATTTCAAACTTACTTTTGCCAATCTCAAACTCACTAGATTTCGTAAAATTAATATCATCTTTTGCTTTTGAAAGGTACGACTCTCCTAATACTTTATCATTACTATTTTTGATAATACTCTTAGTAGTCAACATACCCATCTTAAATGTATATAAAAGACCTCCGAGCATTACCATAATTACGAATGAGAATATCAAGGCCATCAATAATGCTGAGCCAGTTATTTTTTTGTTTAACTTCTCATTCATATATACACCTAATCTTGACCCAATAGATAAATCTTGCTTGTTGCTTGACCAGCAACTTTAAAAGAAATTTTAAGTGCTGCTGTAGAATCACTTTTTATATTTACAAGCTCTTTTTCTAGCGATCGCCAATTTATCTTCGCATTTCCTTGTTGAATATCTGAATTTATAACATACTCAATTTTTAGATCTGTTACATCACTTATTAACTCGTATATTTGTGAATCATCTGCGTTTTGCTTTACATATTCATAAAGTGAATATACTTCATTGCCATGTTTATCTTTTTTATTAGTAGCTGCGACGAAGAATACTTCTAAGATATATTTTCCAACATAATCACCGGTCTTAAATTTATTTTCTACTCGCCTAGTTGTAGAAACAAAATCGTATGTAACAGCACCAGCTTTAACTAAATCACATTCATACGAATTGCACAGCACTAGATAATCATTCATAGAAAGATCTTTCTCAGGCAAAGTATTCTTTTGAAATTCATTTACTTTAAAAATATTATTTGATGAATTTGACTTTAGAGTAGAATCCAAACTACTTCTTTGAATCATTAAAAAATCGGTTTTAGGCTGCACACAATGAATATTTTCATTAATATTCATATTTCTCAAAGCTTCATCATTTGACATTCGCTCGTTGCATAACTCGGTAGACATACTTAGTCCTTTAGGTAAGCTCTCAAAGTTTTGCGCTGGTGCCTTACCAATTGTAATCACACCCATTTTCCCAAAGATATCTCCAAAGTTATCCCCTGAGTTATCCACAAGTTGTTGATACATATCTCCATACTTAGTTGTAAATCCTGCTTGTCCAATCGCATTATAGAAAATCTGCTTAATTAATAATTGATCAGAGTTTATTCTATGCCTATCGCTGAGTCTTATATATTGTTTTTTCATATCGATATATATACCGATTGCCATACCCATGACTATAGCTGCCACAACCATTGCTACCATTAGCTCTGGCAATGTAAAACCTAATGACTTTTTAACTCTCTTCGCTATCATTAACTTTTACATCTCTCTCAATAATTTTAACCCTATCAGCTACTTGCATTTGATTATCAATAGCGGCTATATTTACAACTCTATATACAATATCAACATTATTAGCAGCATCTTTTTTGGCTTTTTTATCGGCTTTCTCTGCCATTTTTTTGATATCAACAACACTTAATGATTTAAATCTATTCACAGGCTGTTCTTTTTCTTGAGGCTTCGTATCGTTTTCTTTTTCGAGCACAACGGTTTTGATAAACTCTATACCATCATCGGTTTTAGAATCATCTAATACTCCAGTTAGACGATATACACTAACTCTCTCATCAAGAACAGTAGCTATTTCATCCTTTCTATTTTCAAGAGTTATACTTACGAGAATACTATTTAATAATATAAAACCGGATGATAGTACAAATAACAAAATCAATGCAGCAATCATTGATTCTACGATACCAAATCCTGCCTGTGATTTTGTTTTTTTTAGAAACATCGAATTAAATTTAGAATGAAACTGAGAGAATTACGCTTCTTTGAATCTTCCAAAAGACATTAGCTTATCATATCTCTTAGCATTTCTCTCCTCAACTGTCATCTCTGATAATACTTTCAACTCTGCAGCGACAGCCTTTCTGATATTAGCAGCTGTTGTATCATAGTCTCTGTGTGCTCCACCTAAAGGCTCTGGTATAACTGCATCAACTATCTCTAACTCTTTAAGGCGTCCAGATGTTATATTCATCATTTGTGTAACTTCAGACGCTTTTTCAGCTGTCTTGTGTAGAATTGAAGCACACCCTTCTGGAGAAATAGTAGCAAAGTAACTATACTGAAGCATAAGTAATCTATCTCCAACACCTATACCTAATGCGCCACCAGAACAACCTTCACCAATCACAATACAAACTACAGGAACTTTAAGCGCACTCATTTCTAATAAGTTTCTTGCTATTGCTTCACTTTGACCACGCTCTTCAGCTTTGATACCTGGGTACGCGCCAGGAGTATCAATAAAAGTAACGATCGGCATATTGAATTTCTCAGCCAATTTCATCAATCTTAGAGCCTTGCGGTAGCCTTCGGGATGCATCATACCAAAATTATGCTTAATTTTACTCTTAGTATCACGACCTTTTTCTTGTCCTATAACCATAACAGGTTTGTTGTTCAGTTTAGCCAATCCACCAATAACAGCTAAATCATCACCAAATGCTCTATCACCATGTAGCTCTTGAAAATCCGTAAAGACTAATGATAATAAGTCTTTAAAATAAGGTCTATCCGGATGGCGAGATAGTTGAACTACTTGCCAATCTGTAAGTTTAGAGTAAGTAGACTCCATAAGCTCAAGCCTTTTCTTACCAAGCTTTTTGATTTCAGATTCAGTTTTTTCATCCTCATACACATGAGATAATGAGGTAATCTTGTCTTCAATTTCCTTTATCTTTGACTCAAAGTCTAAATAGTTCATTTACTTTCTCCTTTCAAATTCAAATCAATTCATAAAAATAGCTACTTTATATTCTAAAGTATTTTAGCAAAATAAAAAAGCTACAACCAATGATTTTGAAGGTTTGTTATAGTATCCATTTATAATATAATCTCAAACATAAATTTTTAAAATCTAGAATATTAATCACTATGCAAGAAGTTTCAAATCACACACCAATGATACAGCAATATTTGAAAATTAAATCTCAATATCCAGATATATTACTGTTTTATCGAATGGGTGACTTTTACGAGCTTTTTTTTGATGATGCAAAAAATGCTGCAGAACTACTAGATATAACCCTCACTGCTCGAGGAAAATCAAATGGCGATTCAATACCAATGGCTGGTGTGCCATATCACGCTGCAGAAGGCTACATCGCTAAAATTGTCAAAAAAGGATTATCAGTTGCAATATGTGAGCAAATAGGAGATCCAAGTACCTCAAAAGGTCCAGTTGAACGACAAGTTACACGTATAATAACTCCAGCTACAGTTTCTGAAGAGGCTTTTTTAGATAGTAATCAAGATAGCATTCTCGTAAGTATCTATGAAAAAAACAATAAATATAACATCGCATATACTAGCTATACTCAAGGCAAAATTCATCTTATAAATACGGTAACAAATTCATCTGATCTAAAAAATCAGATATTAAAACTATCACCTCAAGAGATAATTACCAACTCTAATAGTCTTGTAGAAAAGAATATTTTCAACAAACCAGTAAAAGTTTTGGAAGAATGGTACTTTAGTAATTTTGAAGCAAAAAAGCATATACTAAATTCTTTTGATAACAGTTTTGCAAATAACATTCTAAATTTATATAAAAAAGAACAACTAACTGTTATCGGATCAATACTTGCTTATTTAACAAATACACTAAAAAGTACGCCTAAGCACATCTCAGATATCCTCCTAGATGAAGATCAAAACATACTAAATATAGATATTAATAGTAGAAATAATTTAGAACTAGATAATAATTCAAAAAGCAGCCTTCTAAACATAATAGATAAATGCAAAACTAGTTTAGGTAGCAGGCTTCTAAGAAGATACTTCAAAAATCCTACTCGGGATCTAAACAGAATTTCTTTGCGTCATAACGTTATAAAATCCTTCAAGCAACACCATTATTTCTTAAAAATTCAGGATATTCTGTCTTATATAAATGATATTGAAAGGATAATTTCTCGCGTTGCTCTAGGAACAGTAAAACCTAAAGATCTAGTCTCTCTTAATAGCTCTCTCGAGCAACTACCTAAACTCAAGAGTCTACTTGAAGAAATAAACACCTCTGAGATTATAAATATAAATAATCACATTCACCAAATTGATGAGCTGACAAAACTACTAAACAAAGCTATTGTAGATAATCCTCCAATGACCATTCGCGATGGTGGCGTCATAAAACATGGTTTCGACCAGGAACTTGATGAGTTAAGAGGGCTAAAAGACAACTCTTACGATTTTTTATTAAAATTTGAAACTCTGCAAAAGCAAAAAACAGGGATTAATACACTAAAAGTTGGTTATAACCGTGTACATGGTTATTACATTGAACTTTCGAAACAATATGCTAATAAAGTCCCAACAGAGTATATCAGACGCCAAACATTAAAAGCTAGTGAGCGCTATATTACTGACGAGCTAAAAGCTTTTGAGGATAAGATTCTCTCAGCGAAAGAAAAAGCTTTAGCTAGAGAAAAGCTTATCTACGATACTCTATTGAATAAAGTTCTAGAATACTACTCTCAAATCCAGCAGACTGCAGCAAGTATCGCAAAAATAGATGTCTTAGCAAACTTTGCAGAAAGAGCTATCAAACTAAACCTAAATCAACCTAAATTTAATAAAACTGGTAAATTAGATATAAAAGAAGCTCGTCATCTAGCAATCGAGCAAAATATTGATGAACCCTTTATACCCAATGATACCCTATTAAGTACAGACACTTATACGTTAGAAATAATTACTGGACCTAACATGGGGGGTAAGTCCACTTATATGCGTCAAGTTGCTCAACTTATCTTTCTAGCATATATAGGCTCATTTGTGCCAGCTAGCTATGCAGATATTGGCGATATAGATACCATATACACTCGGATTGGTGCCTCAGACGACATATCTAGTGGCAGATCAACATTCATGGTTGAAATGACTGAAACAGCTTATATCCTGAATAATGCAACTAAAAAGTCTCTAGTAATCATGGATGAAATTGGTAGAGGCACAAGTACTTTTGATGGCTTATCACTTGCGAAAGCTTGTGCAGAAAAATTTGCAAAAATTGGTGCATTGACCCTTTTTGCCACGCATTACTTTGAGCTTACAGAGTTGGTTAATCAATATCCAAATACAAAGAACATTCATTTTGAAGCTAAAGAATATAAGGACAATATCTATTTCATGCACAAGTCAGTTGCTGGTGCCGCTAAAAAATCTTATGGTATTCAAGTAGCTAAATTAGCTGGTATTTCAAAAGATGTCTTAGAATCAGCAAAGAAAAATCTAACTAATTTAGAAAAAGGTCAAGATAAATTGGATACTATTGATCAGCATCAACAAAATCTCCAACTTGATAAAACTCCACAAAAGAATCATATTAAAGAGCGACTTGAAACAATTGATATCAACTCAATAACACCTATCGAGGCTCTAAATATACTCTTTGAGCTAAAAAAACTCTAATTTAGTTATATAAACTTTTTCAATTTGCTATAATTTTTTAGATATGAATTTGTAAAGTCTTAGGAAAAGCAATGCAAAATAACGAAAATCAACCTTCTTTTTTAATCCAAAAAGTATATACAAAAGATGTTTCATTCGAAACTGTTAACTCTCCTGCTTGTTTTAAAGATCAGTGGGATCCTAGCTCAGATTTTAATATTGATATTAATACAAAAAAAATTAATGATGAAAATTTTGAGCTTGATTTGACAATCACAATAACTACTAAAAACAAACAAGCAAATGCGTACATAGCCGAGGTTACTCAGTCAGGTATATTTACAATTACTGGCATGAGTGAAGAACAAGTAGAATCTGTACTTAATACTTACTGTGCTAATACTCTTTTCCCTTACGCAAAAAGAGTTATTGATTCTTCGATAATTAAAGGAGGCTTTTTACCTCTTAATTTAGCACCAATTAACTTTGATGCTATATATATGCAAAAAAAAGCAAACCAATCTCAACAGCCAGCACACTAAGTTAAGAATAAATATGAATAATCGACAGAATAGCTTCATCAAAATTTTAGGATCAATAATGATCATAGTAGGTACTATGATAGGTGGCGGTATACTAGCACTCCCTATCATAACCGCTAAACTTGGTTTTGTGATAGGCTCTATTCTCATATTCTTAGTCTGGAGTATAATGACCTACACTGCTGTCGTTATCTCAGATATTTCTTGCTCAATGCCTTATGGTAGTAGTTTTAAAACTATAGCAGAGAGATATCTTGGTAAAGGCGGAGGAATAGTAGCAAGTATAGCTTTTTTAATACTCATGTATTTTATTAGTACAGCTTATATCTCAGCAGCTGCTTCATCATTATCCTCATCCTTCCCTAATCTTGATGAAAAAGCATCATCGTTGATCTTTGTAGTCATTTTTGGAAGTATCGTAGTTTTAGGAACAAGATTTGTCGATTATGCTAATAGATTTTTTATAATCCTAAAAATACTCGTATTAGTAATTTTATGTGTTGTATTTAATAGTTATATTGAAGTTCCAAATCTTTTTGTAACTCCAGTTGATTTGGGAGTTTCATTGATTATCGCAATTCCTGTTTTTACAACATCTTTTACATCTCATATTATAGTCCCTGCCTTGTCTGACTATCTTGGCAAAAATGCTAAAGATATGAAACGCATAGTTATTATCGGCAGTATCATACCGCTTATACTATATATTATATGGGTATTTACTATCTTAGGTGTACTACCACTACACGGTCCTGTAAGCTTCATGGATTCGATATTTAATCACATCCCAGTTGATAAAGCCAATATTGGTGACATCCTAAAAACTTTAGGAGATAAAGTAAGAACTCCAACTACAGATGCGGTACTACATATCTTCACTTATGTGGCTATTATGACATCATTTTTAAGTGTTAACTTATCTTTATTTCACTTTAATTTAGACACATATAAGTTATATAAAACAAAGAAGGTTATTGGATACTCAATAGCAACAATTCTGACTTTTGCCATTCCACTAATAATAAACCAAATGGATCCTAATATATTTATTTATGCTATGACATGCGTTGGCCTATCGATTGCTGTCTTGTTGATGATTATGCCTGCTCTTATGGCGTTTAAGATAAATAGTCTTGGCGAGAGCTTTAACTATAAGATATCAACCTACAAAAGCTTATGGCTAATTTCTCTAGTTTCTGGTGTAATAGTAATATTGTGCGTAGTTCTGTAATTTAGATAATGACAAATATAGAACATATTGATAATTTCCTTGATAATTTACTCTACCTAAAAAATTACTCTCAAGAAACTATAAATAATTATCGCAGAGATTTACTCCAGTTAAATAGTTCAATAGTTGATAAAGATATAACAAAACTTGAAAACAATGATATTTTAATGTGGGTCAAAAAGCTTCATGCCCAAGGAAACTCCTCAAAAACATTACAACGCAAACTTAGTTCTTTAAGAAGTTTTTTTAATTTTTTGATAAATAGTGAGTTAATAAAAAATAACCCCACAACTGGTATCAAGGCACCTAAGAGTAGTAAAAAACTACCTAAAGCTGTAAATACAGATGAGCTAGCCTATTTATTAGATATCAAACCAAGCAATAATATCGAAACTCGTGATATAGCATGCTTTGATCTTTTGTATAGCTGTGGAATAAGACTTAGCGAATTATCTTCAATAGAACTAAAAGACATAAATGTAAATCAAAAGAGTATACGTGTCATAGGTAAAGGCAATAAAGAGAGGGTTGTATATTTTGGCAGTAAGACACTAATAAATCTAAATAGGTGGCTAAATATTCGAGATACTTATAGCCCGAAATGTAACTATCTCTTCATCTCACAAAATGGTGAGCATTTAACAAATAGATCTATCCAAAAACGGATTGAAATCTTTGCTGAAAAATATGCAACCAAACACATACATCCACATATGTTGCGTCACTCTTTTGCTACTCATGTTTTAGATTCATCTAAAGATTTGCTTGCTGTAAAAGATTTGCTTGGTCATGCTGATATTTCTAGCACGCAAATTTATACTCATTTAAATTTCCAACAACTTGCAAGTGTTTTTGATAAAGCACATCCTCGAGCGAAAAAAAAATCATGAATGTCTACGACTTAGCAGTAATATCTCATATTGAGAATATTACAGATATTGAGTTTGAATATATTTTATCAAGCCAAGATGATAAATACTTATATGTCGACAATAATATTCTAAAACTACATTACAAAGATAAAGAGCTATTTATAGATTTTAATAGTAGCGAAATTCTAAATAGGATAAACCCTAGTACTAAAAAATGTAGTGTTGTACAAGCTGTTGAAGGTCGCTCAAAAGACAAACTAAATATTTTAGATACAACAGCTGGTCTAGGCAGAGATACATTTACACTGGCAGCTAGAGGACATAGATTGATTTCTCTAGAGAAAGATTGTTATATTTTCGTATTACTCGCAGATGCACTCAATAGAGCAAGACAAACTCCTAACTTAAAAGATATTGCCAATCAAATAGAACTAATTAATATAGATGCTAATGAATATATAAATACTGCCAATATTTCTTTTGACTGTATATATATAGACCCAATGTTTCCGCCACGTAACAAAAGCGCTAAAGTCAAACAGGGCATGCAAGTCTTACACGACATTGCTTTTAATGATGATGAATCTAACTCAAACTTACTCAAAAATATCATCATATCTAAAAAAACTAAAAAAGCTGTTGTAAAGAGACCTATTAATGCTGATTTTCTTTATGGCAAAAAACCAACATCTCAACTTAAAGGTAAAACAAATAGATTTGATGTATATAGTTTATAACTATACTAAATATTTCTTTTAGCATTTGTATACGCTGCTACTATGATGATTCCAGCTATGAACAAAAGTACTGCTGATATCCAATAATATGGAATAAAATCTCTTATATTCTGAGGTGCATTGCTAATAACCATCGCAGAGTTTGCATAATTAACAGCATAGCTAATAAATACTACAGAAAAAAATAGTAGCCCTATAGCTAATCTAAATGCCACAAATATAGCTCCTATTACAACTAGCATATAGCATAGATAATCAAAGCCAAATAATAACTCGTAATCAAGTATATATGGATTGACATATTTATACATCACGCCGACCCATAATAACAAGACAATAAAACTAGCAACTATTGCCAGCAATCTTACTTTTTGAGTTGGTTTGGTATAGTTAGATTGTTTGAGCCAAATATACCCAGCTACTACAGTTGTTACTATCTGTGCTGACAGATAAATAGATGATGTTGTAATCCCATATTTACCATAAATAAAAACCTTTATAATCAGACTAGCTAACACAAACATCCATGCATACTTATTTTTCTTATAAAGTAAAACTGCAAACCCAAGTAAACATGCATTAGCTATACAATCATAAATCACATAATCCAATGTAATCATAATAGAAACCTAAATTTATCCTTAATTGATGTAGTATAAACATATATAATTGTAAATATAAAGTTTTAAGATATCTGTTTTATGATTTATTTGAAGTATATATACAAAATATTATTACTGAGTATTGTCACTAATATTTTATACGCCAACCAAGATGACAATGTATATACATGGAGAGACTCTAGAGGCAATGTAGTATTCTCACAGACAGCTCCAATGTTTGATCAAGAATATGAGAAAATTGGTGTAGTTCATAAAAATCAAATACAACAAAAATCTCCTGTGGAACAACAACTTGCTTCGCTAAAACAAAATAATTTATATTTAAGTACTCATAATACACAACAGGATAATCAGCAACAAAATGGGAGAAATTCAGAAGTAGTCAAAGTAAAAATAATCTCACCAGCTAATGGTGAAAATCGTTTTGTCCATAATGAGAAATTACCAATTATTTTGGAGCCATCTTTGACAGCTGAAGATCATCCAATATTTATAATAAATGGCATACCATACCCTGCTCACTTCGAAAATGGGGTGTGGAAAGTAAATAGACCAAATCCAGGACCGGTAACAATTTCTGTTAGAGGTAGCACTAAGGATCATAAAATTATTACCTCAAGTGACTCAGAATTCTATAGACGTCAGGTTCTTGGTAGATAAATTAATATATCTGGGCTTTTGATTATTATTAATTTTATATATACTTGAAGATAGCTAAAAGTTTGAGAATTTAAATAATGTCCAATTTTCATAAAATCATATTACTTTACGTTATATCATGTTTTACCTTTATATCTCTTGCCCAAGCAGCTAATCCAACTATTTACTCATGGCGATCAGAAAATGGTAATGTTGTATTTTCAGAAGAAAAACCTTCTGATGATACTGATTATAAAATTATCGAAGTTGGTCAACCTACAGTTGTAGATACTAAAGCTAGCCAAGATATGATCTCAAATCAACCTGTTAAAATTAAGCAAAGCGATATTTCTAAGCTGAACAACTCTAGTCTAGCTGAAAAGAACAAAGAAGTGTTAGATGAAAATCAAGGAACTGGAGATCTAAGTGTACAAATAACATCTCCAGCAAATGATGCTAATATTTTCACCAAAGAAGATAAATTAGCTATATCAACGAATCCTGCCATATCTGCTGATGACAAGCCAACTTTTATAGTTAATGGTACAGTTATGCCTGCAACATTTGAAGATGATCAATGGAAAATTGCTAGACCAACACCTGGAGAGAATAAGTTAACTATCGCAGGACAAACTGCTACTGGCAATCAAATCAAGTCGACAAATGAAGTAACTTTTTACATCAAAAATGGTTGGTTACAACAAGCTAAAAATACAGGAAACTATGCTGGAAAGTAGTTAAGTTTGCTTCTACTCTACTCATCCCAATTAACTTCTATAAATTTCTCAGGACTCTTTTCTTTTAAATGACCTAAATTAGGACAACTAGAAGTATGTATAACAACTCCCTTTGTAACACTCATATATCCTTGAATTTCGTCAGGATAAACAGGCTGACAACATTTAGCCATCTCATACTTCATACCATTAAATCCAGATACTAAAACCTTAGGAGTCTTAGTTTTGGCTGTAGTTACTCGATTCTTCTTTTTGACAAGCTTTTCTTCAGCTGAATATGTATCAAGTATATGATTAACAATGCTATTAATTCGAACGGTACCGTTCTCAACAGCAACAAATAAGCTATCACTACTTTTCATATTAAACTTATTGGCAACTTCTACAAAGTCAACCTCTTTAAGATCATAGCCTCTTAATTCCTTGAGGAGTCTATCTTTTCCTAAAACAATATTATCTTCTTTATTTTGCTCGTTAAACCACTTGGTTACCCTAGATCTATTTCTAGCAGAGGTTAAATATCCCAAACTCTCAGAAGCCCAGTCTTTGCTTGGATTTGGTTCTTTCCCAGTTAGAACCTCGACCTTATCTCCTGTTTTTAGTTTAGTTGTTAGAGGTACTATCTTACCATTTAGTTTTACGCCTTTTGTACGGTGACCAACCATAGTATGTACAGAATATGCAAAATCTAGGACTGTAGAGTCCTCAGCTAAGTCTATTAATTCATTAGCAGGAGTGAATACATAAAGTCTCCTATTTAGCTCTTTAGTAATTTGGCTATCATCGTCGTTGATTTCTTTTTCCCATTCAAGAAGAGATCTCAACCATGCCACTCTTGCTTCATATGGTGCATCAAACTTCACACCTTCTTTATAACGCCAATGCGCGGCAAAACCAAGTTCTGATTCCTCATGCATTTTATGCGTTCTAATTTGAACCTCGATATTTTGTTTACCAACCCTAACCACAGTATGTATAGACTTATAACCGTTCGGCTTTGGATTAGCTATATAATCACTAAACTCCTCTGGAATCGGTGAATATAGGTTATTAACTTCAGCTAATACTTTATAACATTCATCTATATTGTTTGTTATAACTCTAACAGCTGTAATATCATAAAGATCATTGATATCTTGATAACCTTTGTTTTTAAACTTTTTGTATATACTATAGATGTGTTTAACTCTACCTTGAACACCAGCATCTAAATTATACTTTCTAAGTATTTGTTTTAACTCTTCAATAACTTGATTAAGAAATTCTTCTCTTTCTTTACGTGTAAAACCTAAACTTTTGGCTATTTTTTTATATTCTTCCTGTTCTAAGAAAAAAAAGGCCCTATCTTCAAGCTCCCATTTAATAGCTCCCAAACCAAGTCTATTTGCCAATGGTGCATAGATATCTAGTGTTTCTCTAGCTATAACTCTTTGGGTGTTAGTATTTAGAGACTTTAAATGACGGATAGTACATAGCTTATCAACTATTTTAATTAAAACGATTCTGACATCTTCTATAATCGTCAAAAGCATTTTTCTAAAAGTATCAATCTGCTCAAGTGAGATATTATCAGAACGGTACATCCTAATAGCTGACATTTTGCGTGTACCTTGCAAAATCTTAACCACTGTCTGATTGGTTGCTTTCTCTACATCTTCATCTGATATATCACCAAAATTATATAGCTCATATAAAATACCTGCAGATACTGATTCTTCATCTGCCTTGATCTTGAAAAGAACATATGCCATCTCGATAGCATATAAAAACGAGCTTATCCCTGTTGGATGACGTACTGATTCAGCACTCTTACTTTTTAGAAGTTCTAACGCTGCTGCTATAATCTCAAACTTATCGCTAGTATAAAAACTTTTAAGCTCGGATATCAAAAGGTCATCTTTTATCTGACCATCACTATCCAAAAGTTTAGAGTCAATAACTTGCATAATTTCCCACTTTTTTATAAAAAAATACAAAGCTAGTCTATAAGCCGGGTTCTGTAATAGACAGTCATTTATCTAGGCCTGTTGTCACCAACAAGCTCAAGCGACCTACCCTGCTACAATGCGAGCAACATTTTCGTAGCGCTATTTGGTCTTGCTTTAGATGGGGTTTACAATGCCATTGAGTGTTACCACCAATGCGGTGTGCTCTTACCACACCTTTTCACCCTTACCTTTTTGTAAAAAAAGGCGGTTTATTTTCTGTTGCACTTTCCGTAGGCTCACGCCTCCCAGACGTTATCTGGCATCTTGCTCTATAAAGCCCGGACTTTCCTCACTTATAAAAAGTGCGACTGTCCGACTAACTTTGTATTATTAGCTTTCTCTCATCTTTGCTAGTTCAATATTATAATTAGATTTTACCGAATTATACTCTTCCTGCAAAGCAGATATCTTAGCATTATACTGCTTTTTTATTTTTATAATTTCAAACTCAAGATCCATTCTATCGTTATTTAATTTTAGTCTACACTTATTATATTCTTCTTGTAGCATTATTCTATCATAACGAACAGCTTGTATTAGATTAAATATCTCGACCAACTCATCTGGGAACTGCTTAAGCTTATCAAGGTTAAACTCCTCAATATTAGAGTTATTATTGTTATTTTCAAATTGATAACTACCACTATCATGTGGTCTTTTTTTAAAATCAAAACTAGGTTTTTTCATAGAAATGTAAAAGATTTAGAAGTTAATGAAATCATATATGTGGTAATCTACCAAAAGCTACTAATAATTGCAATGCAATAATACCCATACCACAGAATAATATCAAAGATAAATATAGCTTACTGAGAATGCTATTATTACCTTGTTTAGTTCTTACAGCCCAAACCATCAGTGCTGGTTGTACAATTAAAAGTACAGATACAAAGATACTCGCATAACCCAAAGCAGCTATAAAACTATTAACAAAATATATTGCAAAAAACAGTGGAGGCAATAGGGTTATAATTAAAGTAATTAATTTCTTTCTAGAATTCAGAGCGTATAAATCCTGATTAAATGAAAATAACGCCAATGCAACTCCAAGAAAAGATGTAATAATTGCAAAGTTTTCAAAAAGCCTAATAAATATCAATGGTGCTCTTTGTCCTAAACTTACATAAGCTTCTGCTAGTGTTTTACCAGAATGACTAAGATCAATAAAGCCATTACCACCATGTAGATTTATAGTACCTAAAGTTGCCATAACCCAAACCAGATAAACAATTAATGGTGCTAATGCCCCAGCAGCTACTGTTCTTTTAAATACAATATCATTTTCAAAATAGTTCCTAATCGCAGGAATCACAATATGAAATCCAAAAGATGTTACAAGTATTGGAATAGAGAACCAAACATACTCAACACCTAGAGCTCTACTCTCTAGTACAGCTGGTCGTATTTGTGGAGCTACAAAAGATATAAACAACACAAAAGCTAAAACTTTTAGACTCAAAAACAGCTCATTAACTCTAAATACAACTCTAATTCCTTTGTAGATAAAAAAGCCAAAGACAAATGTAAATAAAAACTTTGCAAAGCTATCATTACCAAAGTTAAACCAGCTAGTAACATAAGTTTCAAAGAGCTGACCACCCATAAAGATATAAGCTGTAAGGAGTGAGTATAATAATAGTAAATAAAATAATAAATTCATTACTCTACCAGACTTGCCTAGTATATTATGAGCAATCGAATCCATATCTGTACCTAATGGTTGTGAAACATTTGCCTCAACAATTAATAGAGCTGTCGCATACATGATGATCCAAACCAGAAACAATGCCATTAATGCATAGTTAAAGCCTACTGCTGCAACTGCAAATGGAATACCAAGCATACCAGCGCCTATCGCTGTACCAGCTATAATAGCTATAGCGCCAAATTGTTTAACTTTTGAAACCTGTTTCATAGGCACCCTTTTTCGATAAAATTATTTTCAAATAACATTAAATTATACCAATATTGATAATTTAATGTAAATAATCAGTAATTAATAACTTATTATAAGAGTATTTTTGCAAGATTATCTTCTTGATTTTAATAGCAGATAAAGACAAACTTACTGCTAAATTTTAGCATCATATTTAAATTATCATGAGTATACAAAGAAAGGCCGTATTTGCCCTTTTTATAGTCACCATCCTATGGGGAACAACATTCCCATTAGTTAAGATCTCTCTTGAGTATGTATCACCTGGGCTTTTTGTAGCTTTTAGACTTGGATTATCATGCCTATTATTCTTACCTTTAGTTTTAAGAGCTAAGTTTCATAATAAACTATACTTACTAAAAGTGGGGGCTATATTTGGCTCACTTGAAGGTATGAGTTTTTATTTTCAGACTCAGGGACTATACACCGTTTCATCAAGTGTTTCTGCATTTTTGACAGCTTTGAGTGTAATTATGATTCCTTTCATAGGAAGTCTTTTTAAGGTAGATCGATTAACAATTTATGGAATAGTTGCTTCTGGTGTTTCATTATTAGGGATATATGCACTATCTGGCGCAAGCTTTGATAACTTTACTATAGGTTATCTTTGGTCAGTATTATGTGCTCTGATGTATGCTGTATCAGTAGTATATCTTAGCTATGAAACCAGAAAAGATCATCGCAGTGAAGCTTTTAAAGACTTGCGTCTACTAATAATACTGCAAGTAGCTTTTGGTATACCTATGCCTTTGATAACAGATGTATCATCGTTTATGTATCTTCACTTTAACTATATATTAGTAATCGCTATAGTTTTTTGCTCAATTTCAACAATTACTTGCTACTACTTACAGAACACTTATCAAAAACACCTAAGTATGTCTCAAGTTGCTGTTATCTTCTCTTTTGAGCCTATTTTTGCAACAATTTTTGGGAAGCTTATCAATGATGAAAAAATATATTTATCAACGATTATTGGAGGCTCATTAATACTTGTGAGCTATTTTATAATTGAGATAGGAAATAGAAAAAGGCAAGTCTAAGCTCTTGGATCAAAATTCATTTTTTCTTGCATTTGTTTATAGAACTCTTTTTTCTCATCAGTATCAGCAGGTGGTAATTTGACATCATAAACAATATAAAAATCTCCATCCCCAAGACCTTTGCCTTTGATACGCATTTTACGGCCTGACTGACTACCTTCTGGTACTTTCATTTTTTTCTTACCATATGGGGTATCTATTTCTAGTGATGTACCAAGAGCCGCCTCCCAAGGTGCTATATTAATATGCTCATAAATATCATTACCATCAACTTTATAGTTTTTATGATCCACTACTTCAACTTTGATATACAAATCCCCAGCCGGAGCATTTGCTCCAATGCCTGCACTACCTTTACCTTTGACACGTAGTTTTTTGCCATTACCCATAGCTGGTGGTATTTTGACATCTACGCTTTTGTGTTGCATGGTTGGCATACCATTAGCACCTGCTTCTTGATAGCTATACGAAACTGTTCTAGAGCCACCTTTGATAGCATCTTCAACATTCAAACGTAAAGAGATATTTATATCCTCACCCTTTCTAGCTCTTGGTTGACCTCCACCAAAGCCTCTTGCACCAGCTCCGCCACCAAAAAGATCACCAAAAATATCCCCTAAATCCTCGAAGTTAAAGCTTTGAGAACCTCCGCCTTGAGAGAAGCCACCAAAACCACCTCCAGCTCCGCCAAAACCGCCTTGCTGAACTTTATCCCAGTTTTCTCCATACTCATCATATAATTTTCTCTTTTCTTTATCACCCAAGACATCATAGGCTGTTTGAATTTCTTTAAATTTATCCTCAGCCCCTTTTTCTTTGTTAACATCCGGATGATATTTTTTTGCTAATCTTCTATATGCTTTTTTTAACTCAGCTTCTGAAGCATCTCTACTAACTCCTAGTAAAGAATAATAATCTGCCATATTTTAAACTCCCAAATACTTTCAAACATATCCAACAAATAGATAATATGGATACATAGTTAATGTTATAAAATTTCCTGCTATTAGATATAGGGATTAATTAGCGAAAAACAAGTGATATGGTTAAATTATCTAAAAATTATTAAAAGTTTTATATATTACTTATTACTAGCAAGTGTATATATAAATCCAGCCAACAAAGCCCATGGACAATTAAATATAAGATTGGCGTAAAACACATCATTTCCAGCATTTGATGCGAAGAAACCATCGCCGGAATAAGGCATTCTTATCATATAGTTAAAGAGTATAACTATCAAAGCCATAGCAGCACTTCTTATCCAAATATTCTTTGGAAATGGTGAAACAAGAAGTAGTGCCCATACACCACCCCATATCATCATACGGTATAACTCTAGCTTTAGATCTTCATTTAGGCTTAAACTATGAGTTGTAACCAAAATCCAAATAATCTCTATAACCAATCCACTGATTAATCCTGCCATATAGGCAGTAAATACTTTACTCAACAAATCTCTAAAACTATTCATAACAGTTTCTCCAACCCTATTGCTGAATTGTCGCAATACTATAAATAACACCAGCAAGTAATGCCCATAAAGAATTAAAAACAATATTCATAACAAATACTGCTGTGCCAGCATTTATAGCAAAGAAACCTTGACCAGCTAATGGCATTTTAACCAAAAAGTTAAACAATATAACAGCTAAACCAATAACTATGCTTTTGATAAGAGTATTTTTGGATATGGGTAATGCAAATAATATAGCCCAAACACCACCCCACACCATTAAGCGATAAAGCGTATATTTAAATTCATCATTAAGCTCAACTCCATGCTGACGAATAAAAATAAACAAAAAATATAAGACACAGGCACTAATTAATCCCGCCATAAAGCCCACAAAAGTTTTGTTTAAAAAATTTCTCATTATAATTGCTCCTTAATTTTTTCGTAACAGTAAAATTCATAACAACGGTACAGCGTAGTCCATAAAACTAACAATGTATAAATCAAGCCTAGTACAAATACTGTGCTCGGTAATAAAATCATAACTATAAAAAAGATAAATGTTTCGGCTCTTTCAATCAAACCTGGGCTATAGTAAAAGCTTTTAGAAGACTCTTTTTGACTGAATATCCCTACTAGCAAAAAACTACTAATACAAACAATAATAGACATCATCATTAATAAACCAACCCATGCAATATCAAGTTGATTGATAAAAATAACGATAATAATAAAACTCTCTACAAAACGATCACTTAATATATCTAACATAGTTCCAAATGATGATGAGCTATTTTGTAGACGCGCAACTGAGCCATCTAAAATATCTAGATATCCTGATAACAGTAGCAAAAACACACACAAGTATTGATTCATAAAAAATGATACTGCAGCAACTAAACCACAGATTAAAGATAGTATTGTAACCACGTTAGGAACTATTATAGGCGCTACAAGCTTAGCGACATTATCAACAAAGATTTTCTGAAAAGTTGGTCTGATTTTTTGTTCTATCATAACCTTTTACCAAATATTTTCATTAACAGTCTAACTAAGCGTCTAACTTTGTTACTATATAGCTTCGGTGTGAAATAACTTCCAGCAATTCTTTTGTTTAGTTCACTCAAAGTTGGATATGCCACAATATGAGAAGCTATATCTTTTATCTTTAATTTGTTTTTAATTGCTAAAGTCCATTGTACAATTAGCTCACTAGCGCTTTCACCAACAATAGTAGCCCCTAATATATAACCTTTTCGGCTAACAGCCACTTTGACTAAGCCATTAGTTGCTAGACTTGCGACTGCTCTATCATTATTTTGATATGACAATTTCAGAATTTTTGCACCCTGATCTTGAGCCTGTGAGATATCTTGACCGACATGTGCGATTTCAGGGCTAGTATATATAGACCATGGTAAGCTACTATAATCAACTTTTGCTGGTAACTTGAATAAGATATTTTGGATCACTATACCAGCATGATAGCCTGCCACATGAGTGAACTGATACCCTCCAGTGACATCGCCTATAGCATAGATATTTTTATAGTTTGTTCTCAAGCGCTTATCAACATTTATACCTCTAGAAGTATATCTAACACCCACATTATCTAGATTTAACTTAGCTAAATTTGGCTGTCTCCCAGCTGCAACTAATAGATGCGAGCCTTCGTAGTACTTATCGCCACAACAAACATTTATCTGTTGATTTTGCTGTTCAATCTCTGTGATATTTACATTTGTAATTATGTTGATACCTAGACGATCAAACTCCTTAATCACAACTTTGCGACATTCACTATCAAGCATACCTAAGATAGTATCTGAAGCTTCAAAAATTGTAACTTGGCTACCCAACAAAGCATAAGCCTGTGCTAGCTCTACACCTATAGGTCCACCTCCGATAATCATTAAATGCTGCGGCTTTTCTTTAAGCTCAAAAATTGTTTCATTGGTTAGAAAATCAATTGTATCCAAACCTTTAATATTAGGAATACTTGCTCTTGAACCAGTAGCTATAACAATATATTTAGCCTTGATAATTTTATCACCAGCTTTGACTGTATAGCGATCAACTATCTCCGCATATTCTTGGATAACTTTAACCCCTAATTTCTCAAAACGCTCGACTGAGTCATGTGGCTCTATTTTTGCTATAGTAGCTTTGATATGTGCTTGTACCTTGGCGTAATCAATATCTATGCTATCTACATTTATACCAAAGTCTTTAGCCTTATTTAATTTTGTAATAACTCTTGAAGCTTCTATGATTGCCTTAGATGGTACACAACCATAATTAAGACAATCACCTCCCATCTTACCACCTTCACAAAGAACTACGCTTGCACCCATTTGTACTACACCAGCTGCTACAGAAAGTCCACCTGAACCACCACCTATAATACAAATATCTGTTTTAATCATAGCTACTTTCTCTTTTTAATAATTACTGGAATAATTGACAGTATAGCCAAGGCTATTAATGGCAAAATAAATTGAGGCTCTAATATGATGCCTAAGTTAATATCTGCTCCTTGCTGAATTACATAAGCAAAGCTTGTACCAACCCATACATAAACAACACTACCAGGAATTATCCCCAGTAGTGTTGCCCAGAAAAAGTCTCTGAATTTAACACCAAACATCCCAGCAGCGATATTTATAATAAAGAATGGAAATATAGGTATCAATCTAAGTATTAATAAATAGTTAAAGACATCTTTTTCAAAACCTAGTCGCATTTTTTCGATACTGCCTTTAGCCTTGTTTTTTAGCGAATTTCCCAACGCTGTTCTAACAGCAATGAAAACTACACTTGCTCCCAATGTTGCAGCCAATACAACAATAATTGAACCTAATACCAAACCAAATAGTAAACCACCTAACAAAGTCATAATAGTAGCCCCTGGTATAGATAATGCCACAACAACTATATATGCAACCGAAAACACCAATATACAAGTTAAAAAATGCTGATTAGCAAAGTCTAATATTGTTTGATAGTTATTTTTGAGTGCTTCAAGAGATAAATACTGCTGCCCCCCAAAACTAAAGAAAGAGATTATGCCAATGATTAGTACTGCTATTGGAAAAAATTTATAAAATTTACTATTTGCCATTACTTCGCTATTATCTAATATATCTAAATTACATAATATACTTATGCTCAAAGAAACTCATCAAATTTATTTAGCCACAATTAACAAAGAAAATTATAAAACAGTATTTTATACCGAAGAAATTAAAACCCCTATTGGCAATCTGATTGCTATTGCTGATGATAATTACCTATATGCTTGCTTTTTTATTAGTGATTCAAATATCTGCGCTATAGAAAAATTATTAAAAATTTATAATGCGAAAATATCATTCAAAACAAATGAAATAACTAGCAAAGCTAGAAATCAACTTGATAAATACTTTAACAAAGAATTAAAAACATTTTCTATCCCTCTACAACTAACTGGTACTGACTTTCAAAAACAAGTTTGGCATGAGCTGATAAAGATCCCTTATGGAGAAACAATCAGCTATCGTAAAGAAGCTACAAATATTGGTAAACCAACTGCTTTTAGAGCTGTAGCTAATGCTAATGGTAAAAATCTACTACCTATAATTATCCCTTGTCATCGAGTAATCAACTCCAACGGTAAACTTGGTGGCTATACTGGTGGATTAGATAAAAAAGAGTTTTTGTTAAATCTTGAATCAAATAAAAAGTCTTAATTAAAACTACTTCTGAAATTTTAGTAAATTAATTTTCTGACAAGTCTAGACAGTAAGTATTGTACTGCATACGTTTCATAACTGATTCAACAAAGTCAAGTATAACATTTGACTTTTTAGTATTCTAAAACTAAAAAATATTGATAAAATCTACTAAAGCTTTTAAAGCCCAATGCCTTGCTTTCATTACTGTTCGAGCTTCAGTTTTGAAGTGCTGACTGAGTCGGTCAACTCAGCCAGCTGCAAGTGATTAACAACTGTTGTATGTAGTTAAACCCTTACATCAAAACAACTGCTACTACCTTAAGCTCTTAAACAGTTTAAGGAGGTTATAAAAATGCTAAAGTTATTAGTTAAAATAATTTTAAACATCCATATAATAATCGTTATTCTATAAAAAATATTTTCAATTTACCACAATTTTATAGAATTCTTTTTCTATGTAACCAAATCCACATTAGCGGAATTGCTATAATTATAATATCCGCTACAACTAAAATCATTGTATATTGGAAGACATTCTTAACATGTGAGAAGCTTGGTGGAAATAACCCGAGTATAAAGCCTAACATACACATAAATATTGCAACTAAAGACATAGTTACAAGTAGCCAGTTAGAATTTCTCTTACCTACATGAAATACTCGATGAGTATCTGGCTGCGTAAATCTAAGTCTAATCGCCGCGGCAAAAACCATTATCCACATAACTACAGTGAACTGTGATGTAATAGCAATCAATAACGCAAATGCTGCATATACTGATGGCATCACTAAGAATACCGAAGATAAAACGAAAACTATCAAAATCTGAATAACTAACATATTTACTGGCATGCCAAATCTATTTTTACCTGCCATGATTTTTGGGAAAAGCTCCTGTTCTGCTGCTGTCTGCATACCACGAGCAGGCCCTAACACCCATGTACTAAGAGCCGCTAACATACCCAAACTTATCATTACCACAACTACTGGCTTAACATTACCTAAGCCTATTATGTTTAATACTTGTGAGATGCCCTGTATCAGACCATTTAAAACATTAACATCTTGTACAGGAATAATAATAGTTAAACCAACCGTTGTTAAAATAGTTAATGATACTATTATCAAAGTAGCTATAAGTATTGATTTGGGAATATTTTTCTGAGGATTTTCGATATTTGTCATATGGAAAGCTACTGACTGAATACCTGAGTATGAAGATAAAGTCTTAACTAAAAGAGCATAAGTACCTACAGAAAACACTGGTAAAAGATCACTAAAACCATGATATTCCAAATTACTTTGCCCAGTAACTAAGAAATATACTGCACCAGAAATTAACAGTATTCCTGGAATTATCATACCAAATACTGCACCAATAATATTTAGCACAACAACTTTTCGTAATGGTAAGCAGTTAAATAAACTTATAGCGATAAATACAGCAACCATTATTAACCAAAAAGTAACACTTGTTTGAGTATTCTCAGCAAAACCTCTAAAACCAATATATGAAAATGTTGCGATTAATGCTGTCACAGAACTTGGGAAGCCTACCACATTGTTAAACCACTCCAACCACATTGCAAGTACACCGGCTTTTTCACCAAGACCTGCTTTGACCCAGCTAAATACACCGCCATTATTTTGCGTTATCATACTACTAAGCTCAGCACAGATAAGTGATGTTGGTAATAGAAATGTAACTGCAGCAATTAGATAAAAGAAAACACTTTGTAAACCAATTGTTGCCATATAAGCTATCGAACTTAAACTAATTATCGCTGAGATATTTAGCATTGTTAGCGATAGTGTCGAAATTTTTTTGTTAGATATATGCATAATTTAAATAAACCTTATATAAAATACTCTTGAACAGTTGGTCTTAGATTATATTCACTAGCTAAAACCTTACCATAAGCTCCTGCTGAATATATAGCTAATAAGTCACCACGCTTTATTTTAGGAAGCTGATAATATTTTGCAAATACATCACTAGATTCACAGATAGGCCCAACTATATGATAATGTTGCTTTTCATCGACACTTTCATCAATCAAAGCCTCAATCTTGTGTTGCGCTTGATACAATGCTGGTCTAATAAGCTCTGTCATACCTGCATCTATAATCGCAAAATGAGTATCTTGAGTCACTTTATTAAATAATACCTGTGATACAAGCACGCCTGACTGCCCGACCAATGATCTACCAAGCTCAAAATGTAGCTTAACATCATCACAATATTCAAAAAACTCTCTAAATCTAGCAAAATAGTTATCAAAGTCTACTATAGGATTCTGATGTGGATTTTGATAATCAATCCCCAAACCACCACCAAAATTAATATGCTCAATACTAATATTATTTTCTTTCAATAATTTTATATGCTCATTTGTAGTAATAGCTAGTGATTGAAAAACTTGATAATTCAATATCTGTGAACCTACGTGGTAATGTAGTCCTATAATCTTTATATTGCCAAAATTTTGAAAATCATTTTTTAACCAGTTAAGAACATCAATAAAAGCAATACCAAACTTATCATCAAATTGCCCTGTACTTATATAATGATGAGTCTGTGCATCTATATTTGGATTAACTCTCAGACAAATATTTACCTGTTTATTCTTCGAGGATGCTATTTGGCTAATAACCTCTATCTCTTCTAAAGACTCGCTATTAAAAGCAAAAATATCATTATCAATAGCCAATTCAATCTCCCAATCAGCTTTGCCAACTCCTGCAAAAACAATATGCTGAGGATCTACATTCTGCTCAAGCGCCCTTTTAATCTCACCTCCACTTACACAATCAATTCCCATACCATATTTCTTAGCAATATTTACTATCTTTAGATGATGATTTGCCTTAATTGCATAATGAATCTCAGCGTTTTTGAAATTTTTATCTAATGCTTTTTTTGCACTAGCAAATGTATCTTCCAAAAGTGTACTATCGTATATATAACATGGTGTCGTGAGTTTATGCTCTTTTATATAATTAGCTAGTCTAGCTCTATCAAAAACTATATAGTTACTCATTTAATTATCCTTTTTAATATAAAATCGGCAACTGCCAATCATCCTGTACTTGTTTATAAATATCTTGAGTTAATTGCACCAATATAGGATTTTTATTCATATCCAAATAAGATTGAATATCTCTAATATCATCCTCTGCCATAGCAGTACATCCTTCTGTACCTGTCGTCGGAGACTTCCAGATATGCATAAAAATACAAGAGCCTTTTTTGGCTATCGCTGGATTAGTATTGTACAAAATCTCTACACCATATTTATAGATAGCAATCTCTGACATATTTTCAGCTGATAGCCAATCTTTATCATCAATAAGATCACTATTAACTATTTGGTTATAGTATTTTGAATTACTATCATCTACACATTCGATTCCAGTTTTTAGCTGTACATATTCAACTGCTAAGATATTAGCAAATCCAAAAGTTTTACCAATATCGAAAATACCTGCTGGTGATTTACTATCGCCTTCTTTTTTTAAGTCTGCATCTGCTAGACTTTGATATATGCTATCTGCCCAAGCTATGCCATTCTTACCAACTACTACAGTAGTCGCTAATTTCTTAGCCAACCAATTATTTTGATTGTCTTTTTCAAAAAACCAAAGCTTCCCCGTTACACTCTGCCAATTTGATGTGGTTACTACAATTAATTGCTTAGCCTTTGATATTTTTTGTATACTTAGATTTTGACTAACCATTTTGTCCTCCTAAATTCAATCAATAAAATAAATTTAAAGAATAAGAGGTTTTCGCTTAGTGTATGTTTTATGGTTTTTTGGTATTAATGAATAATTTATTTTGAAATAAAAGTTTGAAATATACATACACTATTCTCCTGCTGTTAGAGGTTCCAAATACGACTCATAAAGTTATAACCAAATGACATACTCATGCTCTATTCCTTTTGGTTTAATTTAACGAAAAATATTATTTATCTCATTAGACTAAACAATAATCAATTTTTTGTAAAATATTTTTATATATGAAATTAGATTATTTGATTTTTATTAATAAAATATTATTATAAAATCATGTTAATTAAGCCAAGTTCGTTGTAAACTGATTTGGTAAAATGCAAACTTGTACATGTAGGATATTCTCTTATATGATTCATCATGAAAATTCATGAGGGAGTCGACTTCGTATATGAGAAATATTCTAAATAAATTTTCAAATCACAAAGGAGATGCATAAATGGATGCTCAAAAATATATTGATAGCGTAATCGCTAAAGTAGAAAAAAGAGATGGACATGAAAAAGAGTTCATTCAAGCTGTGAAAGAAGTTTTTTCTACTCTTAAGCCAGCATTAGAAAAAAATCCAAAGTTCATCGAAGAAAATATTCTAGAAAGAATCGTTGAGCCAGAAAGAGGAATTACATTTAGAGTTCCATGGATTGACAGAGATGGCAATGTTCAGGTTAATAGAGGTTACAGATATCAATTTAATGGTTCAATAGGTCCTTACAAAGGTGGTATTAGATTCCATCCTAGCGTATATTCTGGAATCATTAAATTCTTAGGCTTTGAGCAAATATTTAAAAACAGTTTAACTACACTTCCTATGGGTGGTGGTAAAGGTGGTTCTGACTTCGATCCTAAAGGCAAAACTGATGCAGAAATTATGAATTTCTGCCAAAGCTTCATGACTGAATTACAACGCCATATCGGTCCAGATATCGATGTTCCTGCAGGTGATATTGGTGTTGGTGGTAGAGAAATTGGCTACATGTATGGCCAATACAGAAGAATCCGTGGTGCTTTTGAAAACGGTGTATTAACTGGTAAATCTTTAGAATCAGGCGGTAGCTTAATCCGTCCTGAAGCTACAGGTTATGGTGCAGTTTTCTACTTACAAAATATGCTTAAACATGACGGCGAAACTCTTCAAGGTAAAACTGTTGTAGTTTCTGGTTATGGTAACGTATCTTGGGGTGTATGTAAGAAAGTTGCTCAATTAGGTGGTAAAGTTGTTACTATCTCTGGTTCAAAAGGTTTTGTACATGACCCAGCAGGTATCACAACAGAAGAAAAAATTGATTTCTTATTACAAATCCGTGAAGGCAAAGTTTCTATGCAAGATTATGCAGAGAAATTCGGTGCTACTTTCCATGCTGGTCAAAAGCCTTGGGGAGTTAAAGGAGATATCGCTATCCCTTCTGCTACTCAAAACGAGATCGATGTTGAAGATGCTCAAAAGCTTATCGATGCTGGTGTTAAATATGTTGTTGAAGCATCTAACATGCCTACAACTAATGAAGCTATCGAATTCCTAATGGAGAAAGGTGTAATTCTAGCTCCAGGTAAAGCTGCTAACGCTGGTGGTGTTGCTACTTCTGGTTTAGAAATGTGTCAAAACTCTGCTAGAATAGCTTGGACTGCTGAAGAAGTAGAAGCTAAGTTAGAGCAAATTATGGCTAATATCTTTGATGCTTGTAAATTCGCATCTGAGAAATATGGTCTTGGCTACAACTTAGTAGCTGGTGCAAACCTTGCAGGTTTTGAAAAAGTAGCTAATGCTATGATCCAACAAGGTAGATATTAATATCTAAGAATATATTACTTATATACTGCTAGTGACTATTCAATCACTAGCAAAATCTGCTAAAATCATTCTCTCAAAGTTCTTTCTTAGAAAACAAATTGATTAAACAAAATAATTTTACGGCTAATAATTATCAGCATAAAATAAGAATGCTTGTATTGCTTTCATTCCCAATACTAATGGGTATGAGTATAGATTTATTTGCACCATCTTTACCTGCTATTAGTACTTCTCTTAATACAACTGCTTCTATTTCAAAAATGGTGATATCAATATATCTGATAGGATATGCTATAGGCAATCTCCTAATAGGGATCATTACTGATGGTATAGGTCGTAAAGTTCTACTTAGAACATCATGTGTACTATTTGTTATAGTTAGCTTACTACCTACTCTAATACCAAATGAATATGTATTGCTAGGCTCACGATTTTGTCAAGGATTTCTGATGGGATCCATGGGAGTTGTTACTCGAGGTATTTTTTCAGATATTCTGCCACCTGAGAAGCTTCTAAAACTTGGACCAACAATGGGATTTCTATGGGGATTAGGACCTATTGCAGGACCTATAATTGGAGGCTTCTTACAAGATGCTTTTGGTTGGAAATCTGGATTTTACTTCTTCAGTATCATAGTAGCCTTGCTGACAATATTAGTTTTCATCTATATCCCAGAAACACTTAGTAAAAAATCAAAACTAAGTACAGCCAAAATCAAACAAGATATAACCGAAGTGATAACTAATAGAGAGTTTATGACTCTCTGTATAGCAATGGGAATAGCCTATTCACTTATCATTAGTTTCAATACATTAGGCCCTTTTTTAATTCAAGATGTAATGGGATATTCAGCTGCATACTTTGGTAAATTAGCTATATTTTTAGGCTGTGCCTTTCTACCAGCACCAATACTTGGGCGTAAATTATTAGATCACTACTCTGTTGGTAAAATATTTTTTGTAGTTATCCATTTATTCATAATCCTTACTACTATTTTCTTTATAATTAGTCTAATAAACAATAGTATATCTTTGATTATTATTGCTACCATGGCTGTTTACTTCACATGTGGATCAATCTTTCCACTATCGATGGGAAAAGGTATCTCAATGTTTCGCCATATCCCTGGAACTGCAGCAGCAATTATGTATTTTGTGAATATCTCAATAACTAGTTTGACATCATTTTTACAAAGCTACGTTCATGCTCACAGTATTACAAATATTCTAAGCATTTACTTGGTTTTAATGTTTATAATTGTTGGGTTATACTGGTATAAACTAAAGGATCTTTAAAGTCTTATGTCTATCAAAAATTATGATGTAATAATAATCGGTGCCGGTGCGGCTGGGCTTATGTGTGCTATAGAGGCAGCCAAAAGAGCTCGTGATGTACTAGTATTAGACCATGCCAATAAAATAGGCAAAAAGATTCTAATGTCTGGTGGTGGAAGATGTAATTTCACAAATTACAATATCGCAGCCGATAGATACTTAGCTGATAATCAGCACTTTATGAAATCTGCTCTATCAAGATATACTCAATGGGACTTTATTAGTCTAGTTAGTGAGTACAACATTCCTTATCATGAGAAGACTCTAGGCCAACTTTTTTGTGATAACAAAGCTAAAGATATCGTTAATATGCTGTTAGATGAATGCCAGAAATATCAAGCTAAGATACAGTTGCATACAACTATTGATAACATTACAAAAAAAGAAAACATGTTTTATCTAACAACCAGCGCTGGTGAATATATATGTCAGTCACTGGTGATTGCTACTGGCGGGTTATCTATACCTACTATGGGTGCAACTGGATTTGGTTATAAAATCGCCAAAAAATTTGGCTTAAAAATTAATCCTCAAAGAGCTGGACTTGTGCCTTTTATTTTCAACTCAGAAGATCAACAAAAATTTGGACAATTACGTGGTGTATCAACTTATTGTAGAGTTTCAAACAATCGAGCAAGTTTTGATGAGAATATACTTTTTACACATAAAGGATTAAGTGGTCCAGCTATTTTACAAATATCATCTTATTGGCACTCAGGGGAGAGTGTTGAAATCAACCTTTCTCCAAATGCAAATATTACTGATTTTTTAACTTCAAAAAAAGAGCAAGGCTCAAAAGTCACACTAAAAAACACTCTATCAGAATTACTGCCTAAAAATCTTATTAATGCATTTTTTGAGAGCTCTCTACTTGAAAAAAGAATATGTGATTTATCTGCGGAACAGATAAATAAAATTCACCAACAGCTCCATCAATGGATAATATATCCACAGACAACTGAAGGCTATCGTACCGCAGAAATTACATTAGGTGGTGTTAGCTGTGATGAATTATCATCTAAGACTTTAGAAGCTAACAAAGTCAAAGGATTATACTTTATTGGTGAAGTTATTGATGTAACTGGATGGCTAGGTGGATATAATTTTCAGTGGGCTTGGGCTTCTGGTTGGGCCTCGGGACAAGTTGTATAAATTTAATCGCTAAGCTATAATTAACTAAATATTTTTCGGGTCAAATATTTTAATATGAAAATACCTAACGAGAAAGAATTCGCTATAAAAAAAGCTATTCTAAAAGCTATTGAGCAAGGCTATAGTGTTGCTCAGTTAGCAGATGGTTTTGGAGTCTCTAGAAGCCTGATATACAAATATCGTAGAGTACTTAGAGATCAAGGTTTCATCAGAAAAAATGAAAACGATATGTATGTAATTACTGAGAATAAATTTTCAATGAAACCCGAAGCTCCGAAGACTGCTAGTCTTGATTTAAAATATGCTGATTTAAATGACCCTAATACTTATTCTGAACAAAATCATCCTATCGAAACTGTAGATAATGAAACTTTTTCTGATGAAAGCGAGCAGCAAGATAATAGTTTAGCAACTGTAGAGTCGATTCAAGATTCTGTAGAACAAATGCAAAGACTCAATGAAATAAAAAAAGCTAATAAATTACGAGCAAAAAAAGGGTTTCTAAATAAGGTATTTGGAAAAATTAAAAAAATTATTTAATAAGGGAGTTACAATGTCAAAAACTATAGAAAATATTGCAGAATTTGCGCAAAGAAATCATATATCAGAAGAAACTGTGAAAGAATTGGTTACTCATTTTGCTAATGATGCTGAGAAAATCCAAAAATTTATACTAGAAAAAACAGAATGTATTTTTGATGCCAATATTAGAGATTTAGAGCTTAAAGAAGCTCTTAAGAATCTTAAATAACTCTTTTCTTCTAAGATAATTATCTAAGCTGCTTGTTTTTGGTTAGTATTTCCTAAATTCTTCAATGAGTTTTTAGCATTAACAATATTTGGACTATAAATATCCTTTGAATCTTCTAGAGCCTTTCTTACTATGCTTATATCTTGAGCTGGAGACTGTGACTCTTGTAAGTTCGCGTACAATAATGCAATGATACCAGCAACATGAGGTGTAGCCATAGATGTGCCTTGCATATAGCCATACTCATAGTTATTTAATGTAGAGTAAATCTGTGCTGTTTTGCCATAATTATAACTATCTCCACCAGGAGCTCTAACAACTAGACTGTTTACTCTCCATTTTAGAATTCCATCAGGAGCATAGTATGTCGAGTAAGGTGCTAACAAGCCTTTTGGTCCTGTAGATTCAACAACTATCGCATTTATATCTCTACAACCTGATGGTATATCATTAAATAAGTTTTTGCCATCATTACCTGCAGCAATAACTACTGTTACACCCCTTTCATGGGCAGTCTGAATAGCTTCTTTCCATGCTGGGCATAGTGTACCCATATAGTTATCTCTCCACTCATCTTGACTGACTATAGGCTGTCCAGTATATGGATCAATCCTAGACATTCCAAGACTTAAGTTAATAACTTTAACCGGAGCTTTGTTGTTCTCTAGATATTGGCCACTACTATTTTTTGCATATACCTGTGCTCCAGCCGCCCATTTGACAGACTCTAATATAGCGTATGTATCACCACTACCATCATCTCCTAGAGCTCTAATAGGCAAAATCTTAATACCATCTATCGCCCCTGCTACACCTTTAACTTTAGGGCCATTTGCAGCTACTGTTCCGGCTACATGAGTCCCATGAAAACTACCATTATCATAGATATTACTAGATACTCTTAGCTCTCTATTTTTCATAAAGAAATAGTAATGACTATAATCTCTATCTATTTTTTTTGATATATCTTCAGGAGCGGCATATGCTAATCCTGAATCAATTACAGCAACATCAACTCTCTTTGACTTATCTAAAACCAAATCCCATGCACCATATGCATCGATTCCACCAGTGACTTCTTTAGGGCTCTGCATATCCCACTGTTGTCCCCAACTTATTATGTCATTTTGAAAGTCCGCTGTATTAGCTGCTTGTGTGTTGTTTAAATCATAAGCATACATTTTTGAATTTTTTGGGATAGCATATTCAACATTTGGATTACTATCCATAAAACTTTTAGCAGCTGCATAAGCATTACTGTTTGATGCCTTTTGCGCCGCACTACTTGATTGAGTCTTTAAACTTGTAGTAGTTGGCTGTAAAGGCTGACCATCGTTTACTTTTACAATTTTTGTTCTCGAATCAATCTCTTCAAGGACTTGATAATTTTGGGCTTGACTAGTGCCTACAGAATTAGCACTAAATACAGCTCCAGATTTATTTTGATTATCTTTATATTTAACAATTAGCTCAATATCGTTTGCATACGCTGAGGCATACAAAGAAGCTCCTATTAAAAATATTTTTTTAAACATATCTTCTGTCCTTAAGTTTTATATTTCACAAATTGTAAACCATTATTTATTTTAATGGTTCACAATATCATTATATAAAAACAACTCTTTTTAAATATTTTTACAGCAGCTTAAATATTTAAATTTTTTCTTATTTTGACTATTTAGTAGACTTAAAATAAACTAACTCAATGAAGTGAGTTTGATTTTATAAATATGGATAACAAAAAAAATATTCTAATAACAGGTTGCTCGCATGGTGGCATTGGCTACGCTACAGCCATCTATCTTCGAGATAAAGGATATCAAGTTTTTGCCTCTGCTAGAAAGCAAGAAGATGTAGATAAGCTCAAAGCTGAAGGCTTTGATACTTACTTGATAGATGTCACTAATTATCATCAGGTTGATCAGGCCTTAGAGGCTATTTTAGCTAAAACTGGTGGCAAATTAGATGCTGTATTTAATAATGCTGGATTTGGACAAGTTGGCGCATTAGAAGATATCGATACGCAATTTATCAAAAAGCAGTTTGAAACCAATGTATTTGCCGTACACAATCTAACTAACAACGCTATAAAAATCATGCGTAAACAAGGTTATGGGAAAATAATACAGCATAGTTCAATATTAGGGCTTATTGGTATGAGGTTTCGCGGATCATACGTAGCTAGTAAATATGCACTAGAAGGTATGACTGATACTATGCGACTTGAACTTAGGGATACTAATATTTTCATTAGCCTATTAAATACTGGACCTGTAACAAGTAAATTTAGAGAGAATGCTCTAAAGACTATCGATAATGTTGAAGTAGAAAATTCACCTCACAATAAAGAATACTATAGAATAATGCTTGGTAATCACAAACCTATCCCTTTCAACCTACCAGCAATTGAAGTAGCCAAAGTTGTTGAAAAAATTCTTGTAGCAAAAAAACCAAGACCTAGATACTTTATAACAAAAGCAACTTGGATTATGACAACTCTCAAAAGATTTTTGACAACAAAAGCTTTCGACAAGGTTGTAGGAAAGTATTAACCATTATTTTCTAAACTTATACAAAAACCATCCTACAAATATAAAAATCATTGGCCCTAAAATTAGTTCTGATTCATATATTGCAATCTCATATGCATCATTCATATCGCTTGGTGGTTGAAAACTAAATATTATACCTAATGATGTCGATACAAAAACTAGTACTGCAAACAGATATTTTATCTTATGATTCATAAGCTTGATATAAGCGATTACAAGATATAAATAAGGGATAAAATAAAGTACAGTAGCCATAAGGATCAAGATTTGATACATCGCATCAACTGATGGCAACAAGTTTGTAAATACGACTATAAAGGTGACCAACACTCCCATAAATATCAAAGCATTTCTTGGAGAATCGTGCTTGTTAGTTTTATGCAACCAGTCCGGCAAAATTCCTTTAGGAGTACATTTAAAAAACATAATAACAGGTGCTAATAACCAAATACTAACTGCGGCAAATTCAGCAAATGTTAATAAAAATGCCATGAGTTTAGGAAACCATGCCCAATGAAATTGATGACCTATAATCTCAAATGCAGTCATCAAACCAGATGCTTTACCGATATCATCAGGTGATGCTACCAGATTCAGAGCTACGGTACCTAGTATATATAGTCCAAGTAATATAAAAGCAGATAAAATCAAGCCATAATAGAGGTTTTTCTTAGCATCTCTAACAGAGTTGGCAAAAGTAGGAATTATCTCGATACCCGCCATAGCAAACATAATAATAGTCAAAGTAGAAAGATTGTCCCACGAGCTACCATGAGGAGCTATATTAGCCATAGAAAAATCAGTAGCACTATGCCCTACGGCTATATATGCTGCCACCCCTAAAATGATTATCACAATAGCAGGTATAAATGAGCCTAAAATACCTCCAATATCTACTAGATATTTATTTGCCTTTAGACCATAAAAGCTAATTACCGTAATCAACCAAAAAGCTATTAATACCACCACAGTAATATAGTAATGATTCTCGACCAACTCAGGCTTACCGATAAAGTAAGCAAAATTTGTAGCCAAGAATATTAGAACTGCTGGATAGTAAAATATCGTATTAATCCAATAAAGCCATGCAACCATAAAGCCTGATTTTTCACCCAAAGCTCTAGTAGTCCAAGCATACATACCGCCCTCATCAGGATACTTACGTGACAACTGTGTAGCTATAACAACTAATGGCAAGAAAAATACCAAAGCACCAAGTATCCAAAAAAATATTGCTGATGCTCCTAAACCCGCAGCAACAGGTATCCAACGAATACCAAAGTTAGCAGTGACTGCCATTATAGTGACATCTTTTAATCCAAGAACTTTATTATCTGTTGAGATTGAACCCATAAAATATATTACTTGTTAATAATTCATAGAATGATTATATACATCATAATTAAGAATAAATATTCTAGAAGCTTATTTTTTAATGATGAATTTAATTTTTAGATAAAAGATATATAAGAATTTGAAATGTAGTCTTTAGATGATATCCAAAATATATCCAACAAGAGATACTTTTGGATATTAAGACTTTATTACATCATGCCTGGCATACCACCCATGCCACCCATAGGCATAGCAGGAGCATCTTCTTTGATTTCAGCAACCATCGCTTCTGTAGTGATCATAAGACCTGCGATTGATGCAGCATGTTGTAGAGCTGAACGAGTAACTTTAGTAGGATCTAAGATACCCATCTCAACCATATCACCATAAGTATCATTAGCAGCATTATAGCCATAGTTACCTTCTTTAGCTTTTACTTCGTTAACAACTACAGAAGACTCACCGCCAGCATTTGATACGATCTGTCTTAATGGTGCTTCGATTGCTTTTTTAAGTAATGCGATACCATGATTTTGGTCATCATTATCACCAGTTAAGCCATCTAGTGCTTTTTGCGCTCTGATAAGAGCAACACCACCACCAGCAACGATACCTTCTTCTACAGCTGCACGAGTTGCATGAAGAGCATCATCCACACGATCTTTTTTCTCTTTCATCTCAGCTTCTGTAACAGCACCAACTCTAATTACAGCAACACCACCAGATAGCTTAGCTAATCTTTCTTGTAGCTTCTCTTTATCATAATCAGAAGTAGCTTCAGCAACATTTGCTTTTAATTGATTAACTCTATTAACAATAGCATCTTTGTTACCAGCACCATCAATGATAGTAGTGTCATCTTTAGATACTTGTACTCTACTAGCTGTACCTAAATGCTCCATATTAGCTTCTTCTAGCTTCATACCTAGATCTTCAGATATAACTGTAGCACCTGTTAAAATTGCGATATCTTCAAGCATTGCTTTTCTTCTATCACCAAAACCAGGAGCTTTGACAGCACATACCTTCACTACACCACGCATATTGTTAACAACTAAAGTAGCTAAAGCTTCACTCTCAACATCTTCAGCAATAATTAGTAAAGCTTTACCAGACTTAGAAACACCTTCTAATACAGGAAGTAATTCACGGATATTAGAGATTTTCTTATCAACTAGTAATATATATGGGCTCTCTAGATCAGTAGTCATATTCTCTTGGTTTGTCGCAAAATATGGAGATAAATAACCTCTATCAAATTGCATACCTTCAACCACATCAAGCTCATCTTCAAAGCCTTTGCCTTCTTCTACAGTGATTACACCTTCTTTACCAACTTTTGCCATAGCTTCAGCGATAAGCTTACCTACAGTAGAGTCAGAGTTAGCAGAGATTGTACCAACCTGCTCGATAGATTTAGTATCTGAACAAGGCTTAGAAAGTACTTTTAGCTCTTCTACTAATTTAGCAGCAGCCTTATCAATACCTCTTTTTAGATCCATAGGGTTCATACCCGCAGCAACTGCTTTTAGACCTTCTGTAAGTAGCGCTTGAGCTAATACAGTAGCTGTAGTAGTACCATCACCTGCTACATCAGCAGTTTTAGATGCTACTTCTTTAACTATTTGAGCACCCATATTCTCAAACTTATCTTCTAGTTCGATCTCTTTAGCAACAGATACACCATCTTTAGTGATTGTTGGTGCACCATAAGCTTTGTCTAAAACAACATTACGACCTTTAGGACCTAAAGTAACTTTTACAGCATTAGCTAGAGTATTCACACCATCTAGCATTTTTGCACGAGCTTCATCTGAAAATAAAACTTGTTTTGCAGCCATATTTAATTTCTCCTTTGAAATTTGTAAGATTTTTTGATTATCCGATAATACCCATGATGTCATCTTCTCTCATCATCAGAAGAGTCTCATCATTTACTTTTACTTCACTGCCTGAATATTTACCAAATAGTACTTTATCGCCTACTTTGACATCCATTGGCTGAGTAGAACCGTTGTCTAATTTCTTACCATTCCCAACAGCTACAACCTCACCTTGACTTGGCTTTTCTTGAGCACTACCAGTTAAGATAATTCCACCTGCAGATTTTGTTTCTTCTTCTGCACGACGTACTAATACTCTGTCTTGTAATGGACGAATGTTCATAACAATCTTACTCCTTTGTTAATTATTGTTATTTTGTTTCTTTAAAAATGTTTTAAATTTTGTGCAACTTAGAAAATCCACATATTCTAAGTACTTGCAAAACTACATATTGAGCCAAAAAAGTCATTTTCAAGATTTTTTTGTATTTTTTTTGTTAGAATTGCTTCATAAAAATTATTTCTCTATAAGCTGGTCTATTTTGTTAAAGAAAAGTATGAGCTTCACTGCTCGATTAATTCATACCATTGGTTTTGAATTTTTTGGTATATTAATATTTACCCCATTTGCTATGTTTGTTTTGCATAAAGATATGTTTCATATCGCAGGACTAGCCATCATAGTATCTATAATTGCTATGTTATGGAATCTCATTTATAACTATATTTTTGATGCCATCGAGCGTAAAGCAGATATGTGTCGCTCAAAAAGAGGCGTTATTATAAGAGTATTACATGCCATTCTTTTTGAAGCTGGACTTTTGATTGTAACAATTCCGCTTGTTGCTTATATGCTAGATATGGGACTGATAGAAGCTATCATCGTTGATATTGGCTTTGTTATTTTTTATCTTGTATATGCTTTTGTGTATAATTATATCTTTGATAAAATTTACTTTGGTTTTATACATAAGTAGATATAGCACCCATAGCTTAACTGGATAGAGCGTCGCCCTCCGGAGGCGGATGCGGGGGTTCGAGTCCCTCTGGGTGTGCCACAAAAAAATATCTCTTATTCATAGCTAAAACACTGCTCAAATACTACCAAAATATTTAATTGTTACAACCAAGAAAAGATTTATTGAAAAAAGAGCATGTAGAAACTATAATCTACACAATTATTGATAATAATTATCATTTATGGAATTGGTAAATGTCAAAATACAAGACTAAAACACAATATTTAATTAGAGGATATCTCCATAATTGTCCTGTCGCATACAGAAATAGACTTTTATCCTTAGGACTATTACCTGGAAAAATTCTTGAGATTAAGCGCAAAGCTATTTTTGGTGGTCCATGCCAAGTCAGCGTGAGAAATGCTGATATTTCAATACGTATAAAAGAGCTAGATTTATTAGATCTAGAGGAGATCAAATCATGAGATATGCCTTAGTAGGTAATCCAAATTGTGGTAAGACAACAATTTTTAATGTCCTTACAGGACTTAACCAAAAAGTTGGAAACTGGTCTGGTGTTACAGTAGATAAAAAAGTAGGATATTTTAAAGTTGACAATCAACAAGTTGAGATTGTTGATATTCCTGGCATATACAGTCTATCCGCATCAGATAATAGCTCTATAGATGAGCAAATAGCTTTTAACTATGTTATTCAAGAAAAGCCCGATGCTATCATAAATGTGCTAGATGCATCTAATCTTGAAAGAAGCATGTATCTGACTATTCAACTATTAGAGCTAAATGTACCTATGATTTTAGCTATCAACATGGTTGATGTTGCTAACAAAAATGGCGTCATAATTAACTTTGATGGCTTGTCGAAACTCTTAGGGATAAATATTTTTCCTGTGATAGGATCAAAAGGTGTTGGTATAAATGAGCTTAAAAATGCTCTTGTAAAGCCACAATTAACTCCTCACTATGACTTAAGATCTCACTACTCCGAAGATATATTAGCATTAGATAATCAATTACAACAACTACGCCAATCTAATATAGCAAATTTATGGTTAGCAGGAGAGCTCTATGAAGGTAGAACTATTCAATTAGAGCATGACTCTCCAAATATTGATATTGATTCACTTCTTACTGAACATGCTAATCTAATTACAAACTCAGGACACAAGATACCTGAAATTCGTTATAGTATTGTTGATGATATTATTGAAAAAACTGTAAATTATACAACTTCAAAATCTCGTAGAAATGTAACTCAAATATTAGATTCTGTATGTATGAATCGATTTTTAGGTATACCTGTATTTCTTATGATGATGTATCTAATGTTCTTTTTCTCAATTACATTTGGATCTGCTGTTCAACCCTTATTTGATGACTTTACAGCATCAGTATTTATAGATGGTGTAGCATACTACTCAAATGCTATTGGTCTACCTGAACAGTTGACTATGATACTCTCTCAAGGTTTAGGTACTGGTATTAATACTGTTCTTGCTTTTATTCCACAAATAGGATTCTTGTTTATATTTCTATCTTTACTTGAAGACTCTGGATATATGTCAAGAGCTGCTTTTGTTATCGATAGATTTATGCAATCTATAGGACTATCTGGCAAAGCTTTTGTACCCATGATTGTTGGTTTTGGGTGTAATGTTGCTTCAATTATGGCATCTAGAACATTAGAAACTCGAGAAGATCGTTTAATGACTATTATGATGTCGCCATTTATGTCATGTGGAGCTAGACTTGCTATTTTCTCGGTATTCGCAACTGCATTTTTTCCAGAGCACGGAGCATCTGTAATATTTTTATTATATTTACTAGGAATTATCGCTGCAATTTTGACTGGATATGTTATTAAATTTACATTCCTAAAAAATGAAGCAACTCCTTTTGTACTGGATATACCAAAGTATCACTTACCACATTTTAGTACAATTATGCTTTATAGCTGGAATCGTTTAAAATCATTCCTACTTAAAGCTGGTAAAGTTATTGTCCCAATAGCTATTATTATTGGTAGTCTAAATAGTATTAATGTCACTAAGAATGAATCTGCTCTTAGCTATGCAGGTAAGCAAATAACCCCAATATTTGCACCTATGGGAGTTAGTGATGACAACTGGCAAGCTACTGTTGGTTTAATGACAGGTATACTTGCAAAAGAAGTTGTCGTAGGTACTTTAAATACTCTTTATACGCAAGATGATAGTCAAGGTATTCCTGATAGCTACAGCATTACCGATAACTTCAAAAATGCTATTTATACAACTTGGGATAACCTTTTCAACATGGATCTAAACCCAATCACAAGTAATGAGGCAGATGCTAATATGAGTAGCTCTGCTATGGGTAATATGACAAGTAAATTTAGCTCTGGGCTAGCTGCATTTTCATATCTATTATTTGTATTGCTATATATACCATGTATCTCGGTGATTGGTGCCACAGTCAGAGAATCTACTCGAGGTTGGGCAATATTATCTATATTATGGAGTTCGACTATAGCCTACACTTCTGCTGTAGTTGTATATCAACTTGGTAATATATTCAACACCCCAGTCAAATCAATCATATATAGTACAATTGCCATAATTGGATTAGGTATTGTAATTGCTATAATGAGATATCTCTCAACTAGAATCAAGTTTGTAGCAAATTTAACTGGTTGCTCAACTTGCCAAGTTAGAAAATAAAAACACCTACTTTATTCTTAGCATTTATACATAAACTATAAGCAAAAATAAGCAATGAAAGTATCTAATAATCCATAATAGTGCTAAAATTCAGATGTAAATCTAAGTTTAAGGCTTGCATGCTTAATAATAATTTAAAGACGACGGTTGCAATAATTGGTGCTGGTCCATCTGGCTCGGTTGCAGCAGCAATACTAGTCAAAAAAGGTTATGATGTAATCATCATTGAAAGACAAATATTCCCAAGATTTTCAATAGGTGAAAGTCTCTTACCTCAATCAATGCAGTATTTTGAAGAAGCTGGTATGCTTGATGTAATTAAACAACAAGCAATATTTCAGCATAAAAATGGAGCTGCTTTTAATAATAATACAGACTCTATTTCTATAAATTTTAATCAAAAATTCACGGCAGGTTATGGTGATACTTTTCAGGTTAAACGAGGGATTTTCGACAAAGCTTTAGCTGATAAGGCTCAAGGTCTAGGTGCAAAAATACTCTATAATACTGAAGTTACCCATGTAGCTGAAGAAAGAGATAATATCACTCTGACTATCAGAAATCTTGAAACTCAAGAACAATATAAATTAGAAGCTGATTTTGTACTTGATGCTAGTGGTTTTGGAAGAGTGCTACCAAAATTACTTAATCTTGAGAAACCTTCTAACTTTCCAATGCGACAATCATATTTCTGTCATATAGATGATAATATTGTCGATGAAAGTTTTGATCGCAATAAAATTCTTATAAGCGTTCATCCAAAACATCGAGATATTTGGTACTGGCTAATACCTTTTGCTGATGGAACATCATCTATTGGAGTAGTTGCAAAGCCAGAGAACTTCATTGATAACAATACCAATATACAAAATCTAGATAGCTTTATAAAGCAAATGCCATATTTAGCAAACTTAACATCCGCCTCAATACTTAGATCTGATGTTCAAACTATCAAAGGTTACTCATCAAATGTTTCTAAACTTTATGGCGAAAGATTTGCATTGCTTGGTAATGCCGCTGAATTTTTAGACCCTGTATTTTCATCAGGTATAACCATTGCCGTTAAATCAGCATCCTTAGCAGCAAATGCTCTTGATAGACATCTAAGGGGTATAGATGTAGATTGGCAAAAGGAATTTGTTGATGAGTTGTATATAGGTATAAATACTTTTAGAGAATTTGTTAGCGCTTGGTATGAAGGCAGCTTGCAGGATATAATATTTCATAAAAATAGCACCAAAAACATAAAAGAACAAATTGTATCAATCTTAGCGGGATATGCTTGGGATAAAAATAATCCCTTTGTGAGAAATCCTAGACAAGGAATTAAAGCATTATCAAGGTTATGCTGTTAAAAAAAAATACTATTTGATAATAACTCCTTTTAATGCAACTCCAGACATTAAGAGACCCTCACCACAAACATAAGTATCTTTACTTGATGTAGGATTATTTTTCCAGTTGGATTCAATATCCGCAACACCTTTGCCACCTGCAGCTTGTGATTGCTCTTTTAGATCAATTAATGCTGAATAAAAAGCCCAATTACAAGATTTCTCATAATGTTTAAAAGTACCATTAGTTCTTTTGCTAGTATATATTGTTCCTTCAGCTGAATAATCAAATGGCTTAGAATCTTTACCAAAATAAAACTTAAAATCGCCAAGTTTATTTTTGACTTTATCAGGCATTACTTCCATAGCATTCTTGATACTCACATCATGAATATCATCCGAAGCATAAACAGATAAAGGTAAAACAAAACAGCCTGCAGCAACCAATGAAAGTAATATCTTTTTCATATTATGTATCCTATAACTTTTCACAAAATTGTGTTAAATATCATATCAATTTTGTGACTAAAGTATAATCTTTATTCTAAAATTTTTTGAAAATCAAAGATGTATTAACTCCGCCAAAAGCAAAGTTATTAGTCATCACATACTCAGTCTCTATATTTTGTTTATCTACAAGATAGTCTAAGCTAGCACACCTTGGATCTACATTTTGTAAATTCACATTTGGGATAAATACACCTCTATTCATCATCTCTATAGTTAGCCATGCTTCAAGCGAGCCACTAGCACCTAACGTATGACCAAAATAGCCCTTTAATGAACTTATACTAATATCCCTAGCAAAAACTTCACGCGTAGCAATACTCTCAGCTATATCTCCAACCTCTGTCGATGTACCATGAGCATTGACATAACCTATCATATCAGGTGTTATCTGTGCATCTTCTAAAGCAAGTTTAAGAGCAATCTGCATTTTTTCGGCTGTTGGCTGCGTAACATGCTCAGCATCACAATTTGTGCCATAACCTACAACCTCCGCATAAATTTTTGCTCCACGCTGTTGAGCATGCTCTAATGACTCTAATATCAAAGTAGCACTTCCCTCTCCTATGACTAAGCCATCTCTATCTCTATCAAAAGGTTTAGGTGCAAGACTTGGCGTATCATTCATCTGACTTGTCGCGAATAATGTGTCAAATATTGCAACTTGACTTACACAAAGCTCTTCGGCTCCACCAGCAACCATCACATCCTGCATACCATACTTAATAGCTTCATAAGCATATCCTATAGCTTGACTACTTGAGGTACATGCACTAGATGTCGGGATTAATCTACCAGTTAATCCAAAGAATAAAGCTATATTAACTGCACAAGTATGACTCATACCTTTGATATAAGTTGTTGCATTAACATTACCAATTTTTTTGTCAGTAAGAATCATCAAAAGATCAGACAATGGTTGTGGGCTGCCAGAGCATGATCCATAAGCAACGCCTGTTCTACCACTAGTTAATATATCTATCTTATCAAGTAAATCAGCATCTGCTAATGCTTGCGAGGTTGCTACGGTTGCTAACTTTGACACCATACCCATACCACGTATTTTTTTACGAGAATAATTTGGCATTTTAAAATCTGTTACAGGAGCAGCAAGTTTAGTATTAAGACCTTGAATATCATCCCACGGCATTCTCTTAGTTGCGACTTTTCCAGCTAATAGTGATTCAAAAATAGTATCAGCATCACTACCAAGAGCTGTAACGCCTGACATACCAGTAACAACAACTCTATGCATTAAGCAAGTCCTCCATTAATAGAAATCACCTGTCTTGTTATATAAGCTGCAGCATCCGACATCAGATACTCTGCTAAGCTTGCCACCTCTTCTACACTACCTGCTCTTTTCATTGGTATATGTTTGATAATCTCATCATAATGCTCAATATCATCCGTCATTTCTGTATCTATCAAACCTGGTGCTATACAATTTACTGTAATTTTTCTTTTTGCTAACTCTACAGCCAAAGCTTTTGTTGCTCCAATAATACCAGCTTTTGCAGCACTATAATTGACCTGTCCTCGATTACCCACGATACCAGATACAGAAGCCATAGTAATAATCCTGCCACCTTTTCTAAGCTGTATCATTGGCATAATACAAGGCTTTAAAACATTATAAAAACCATCCAGATTAGTATCTATAACTCTTGACCAATCATCTTTTGTCATTGCTGGAAATGCAGTATCTCTACAAAGACCGGCATTATTAATCACTCCATAAAATGCACCATGATTTTCGATATACTCGCCAATAGCTTGTTCTGTCTGCTGATTATTAGAGATATCAAAACTTATAATATCAGCTTGAAAACCCTTATCAAGAATACTATCACGAACGTTTTCAGCACCAACTTTGTCCGTATTATAGTGTATAGTTATATGCCTATTTTCAGCCGCAAGTTTCAGTGCTATAGCCTTACCGATTCCTTTACTCGCACCTGTGACTAATATTCTTTTCATATTTTATATTTCTCTACTAATAACTTTTTTTACATCTTCAAAACTTTGTGGCTGATAGGCATTGATCGTAAGTGATGCAACTTCTTGTTGACCCAACAATACTTTGCAACTAAATACCCCTGTCCCTTTATCAAGAATAATACATTCAGCAAATATATCTAAAACACTACCAGTTTTATATCTTTTAACATCTGTCTTGTAACCTCTCACACTGAGTAAAAATGCTACTGGAGGTTCATTGGTACTAGCGTCAGATGCAGCAAGCTTATTAGCTCTACCATAGGAAGCAGCCGTTTGAGCCATGATTTCAACCGCTACCCAGTGTGGTATACCATCTAATTGCTTATCGAAGAATATATTGCCATTAGTCACAATGGTTCTACAGTGTACTGTATTGTCTTCAAAAGCGATAAACTCATCAACAAGTCTCATAGGTGGTTCATGGGGTATCAAATCGGCAATATTATGCATCTATTTCTTTCCTATAATTACACTTACGTTATTACCGCCAAAAGCAAACGAATTACTCATGAAATTTGGCTTTCGGTATCGAATATCACTAGTTATTATACCAATATCAGAAATAATATCCTTATCTGAATCGTATTGCTTTGGTAGTTTTTTGTTAGGATTATAATTATCTGATAATAATAGCCAACATATCCCTACCTCTGTAGCCGCCGCTGCACCTAGTGTATGACCTGTTAAAGATTTAGTAGAGCTACACGCAACAGGTGCTTTGAATATATCCCTTACTGCATTACTTTCCATATTATCATTTAGTATGGTTGCTGTACCATGCAAATTTAGATAACCGATATCATCAGGAGCTAGATTTGCAGAGCTCAACGCCTGTATCATAGCTAATTTAGCACCTTCACCACTAGGATCTGGTGCTGTAATATGATAACCATCTGATGATTCCCCAACGCCTAAAAGTACTATTTCTGAGCAATCTCTAGACATAATAAAGGCTGCAGCGCCTTCACCTATATTTATACCATCTCTTTGATTATGAAAAGGTAAACACAAGTTCTGAGATATCGCATCTAAGCAATCAAAGCCATTTAATGTTAATTCACAAAGAGTATCGCAACCAACAACAATAACTGCATCACACAAATTCTGTTTTAATAATCTAGCAGCTGAGGCAAATGCTTTACCACTTGATGAACAAGCTGTTGAGATAGTAAAAGCAATATTTTCAAGATTATAATACTCCCTCAAAAATTCACTAAGACCTGCAGTTTCTTCTTGCTTGTAGCTAAATTCTTTGGGGAATTGACCTGATATAAACTTTTTAGTTAAAGCTCGTTCACCATTATCTATACCTGATGTACTAGTACCGCAAACCACAGCCACTCTATCAGCTCCATATTTATCTATTACTCGACTTATATCATGATTTATTTGCATACAGGCATGAAGAGCCATTTGGTTATTACGACAATCAAATTCTTTTAATCGTGGAGGAATTTCTGGGAGAATCTTATCATTTATTTGCCCTACAATTGTCTTGCGACCCGACAATAGATTCTTATCAGTTACCAAGCCAGTTTGATTACTAAGCAATGATTGCAAAACAGCTTGTTTAGAATCACCTAAACAATTGATTATACCCAGCGAATTCAGATAGATTTCATTGCCACTCATATTCTGTATAATTTTGAATAACTTCCTGTAAGTATAAATACAATTAGGATTAGTTTAAATACAATTAAGTGTATGTTAACTGTATTTAATACTTAAAAAGGTTATAGATATACATTTTTTTACTTCAATATGATAGATTCTAGTAAAGAGAATAAAGTAGCATATTGGATGAGATTTTATATAGATTCGGTTTTAGCCATAGCTCAAGGAAAAAACGACATATCAAATTTTAAAGATATATCATACCTTGAAATGATAAAACAGGACATCAACATCGATACTAGCCTCATAGCTGCAGCAATGAGAAGAAGATGTAGTAAATCTAGCAAAATCGCTCTTTCAGTATCCATACCTCAACTACATAAGTATAAAATAGATGCCGTAGTATTTGCATCTCAACATGGTGAACTAGCAAATACATTATCTATATTTAAAGATATTTCTAATCAAGAAATCCTTTCACCAAACGCATTTTCTCAATCTGTGCATAATACACCTTCTGGACTTCTATCAATTCAACAAAAACTAAAAATACCTTTTAACTCAATAGCTGCTGGTACCGAGACTTTTGAAATGGGTTTAATTGACGCTATCACACAGTTACAAGACTATGATAATGTTTTGTTTACTTGTTATGATGATAATGTGCCAGAAATCTTTGATGAACTTAATATCTCAGATAATCTTGCTTATGGAATTAGTTTTGTCATATCAAGAGAACCACTATCACAGTCAAGTATGGGCTTAAAATTAGAGATTAATAACAACAAAACATTATTACAAAAATTTAATCGACTCCCTTCTGCAATTATTTTTGCAAACTGGTATGCTTGTAATGAACTTAATCCATTATTTTTGAAGAGTATATCTATATAGAAGATGTAATTATGTATAAATACTTAAATAGATTTTATCGCAGAATTGCTACAGGAATATGTTTCTTTTTATTTAGCTTTTTTGGAGCAATATTAGGTTATATATACTTCCCTCTAGTCAGAATATTTATAAAAGATAAAAGTGCTCGCACAATACATGCTCAACACACTATAAACATTGGTTTTAAGATTTTTATTGGAATTATTCATCATTTTAGAATTATTCGATTTGAATTTGAAGGTATTGAAAAACTATATCAAGATCAAGGTTGTATTTTCATAGCTAATCATCCTACTTTAATCGACTATGTTGCAATAGTGTCTAGACTCAAGCTTTGCGATAATATTGTCAAACAAAGCTTATGGGAAAACCCATATTACAAGCATGTAATAGAAACAGCTGGATATATCCCGAATATCAATCCTGACCAAACATTCTCACGCTTAAATGAAATATTTGCAGAAGGTAGAAATTTGTTAATGTTCCCAGAAGGTACCAGAACTAGTCCCAACCAGTTACCAAAACTAAAACGAGGTGCCGCGCAACTAGCAATTAGAACAAATGCTCCTATAAGAATGATACATATCTCATGCTCTCCTGTTACTTTGACAAAAAATACCAAATGGTATAACATTGCCGAAACAACGCCGTTGTTTAGAGTAGTTGTTGGAGATAAGGTTAATCCTCAAGATTTTATTGATGAGGCAGATGGGATACCATCTCTAGCTGCTCGTAGGCTAACTAAATTTTTACAGTATAATCTCTCTACTAAATTAGATTTTTTATAAAATAGGTACTTTAAAACATGCAACAAGAAATAAAAGAAATGATCATCGAGGTCTTAAATCTTGAAGATATTACAGCTGATGAAATAGATGCTAATGAAGCACTTTTTGGAGATGGTTTAGGACTAGATTCAATAGACGCTTTAGAGATAGGGGTTGCGTTAAAAAAACGCTATAATATAAGTCTTGAAGTTGCTGATGAAGATGTCAAAAAACACTTTGAATCTGTGGCATCTTTGGCTAAATTTGTAGAAGAAAATAAATCTTAAGGATATACTGATGAGCTTTTCTAAAGAACAAATTTTCGCACAATTACAGGATATTCTTAATAATCTTTTTGAAATAGATAAGGATGATGTCACTCTCGATTCAACACTATACGAAGATCTTGATTTAGATAGTATTGATGCTGTTGATTTAGTAGTACAACTGCAAAACTTCACAGGTCGCAAGTTTAAACCTGAGGAATTTAAATCTGTTCGTACTGTTGGGGATGTTGTTGACACTATAATTGCAGCTCTAGCACAAGACTAAATACACACTTAATGAAATCTCTACTTAAATTCTTTATATTGATAATAATTATACTATATCCATTTATAGTCTATATTGGCCTAAATTCACTCTCGATAAAGTATCTTGGCTTAATTGTCATCTTAATATTTATACTAAGATTACTAATTTTAAAAAAAGATCCTAGCATCACTTGGAAACTTATTACTGTTGTAGGGATACTTCTTGCAGGTATAGCTATCATTGTAGATAATATTACCGTTATGCTACTATACCCTGTCTTTGTAAGTGTTAGCCTCTTCTGTGTTTTTTGTTATTCATTATTCCAAGACAAAAGCCTGATTACAAAACTTGCAATTCGCATGAGCAAAGAGCCTCTACCAGACTATGCAATAAAATACACATGGTATGCAACATTAGCTTGGTGTGTGTTTTTTGCTATAAATGCCAGTATTTCAACATATATTATTATATTAGGTTCGATACAATTTTGGACACTTTATAACGGTTTTATCAGTTATATCCTTATAGGATTAATGATGCTTAGTGAAATTATAATTAGAATTGTTGTTAGGAGATATTTTGAAAAGCACGCTTAAATCAATACTAGAATTTTATGCACAAAATCCTTCTGAAATCATATTTATCAAAGATTCAAATAATATTATCGCAAAAGAGTTTTTAAATGATATAAAAACTTTAGCTAATCATCTTGATATCATTCTAAGTAATAGTTGCAAAGTTGCGTTATCTATTGATGATATGTACTTATTTTGTTGCACATGGATAGCATGTCAGTTTTTAGGTAAAACTACTATAATGATACCAAATGACAAACCTGGCACAATTGCCAAGCTTGCAAAATATTACGACTCTTTAATAACTGATAATGATCTTAATTTATCAGCAAAAATCATCAATGAATATACATTAAAAGATTGTGAAACTATATTTTTCACATCTGGATCTACTGGTGAATATAAAAGCTATAGCAAAACCATAGACAATCTTGAACAAGAGTCTTCCGCGATCAACAGTGTCATACAAAGCTTTAATCTTAAGAATATCGATGTGCTCACAACAGTATCACACCAGCACCTATATGGCTTTAGCTGGGCTATAATATGGCCACTGCTATACCCAAAAATCATCCACACAGAAAGGCTATTTGTACCCGAACTTATCCACAAAAAGCTACTTCAAGATAACAATATTTTGATAACGACTCCTGTAATTATTTCTCACCTTGATGATAGTATCAGTAGTCCTATCACTAACTCTTTGCTCATTTCATCAGCTAGTGCATTAAATACCGATATCGCGATTAAATTTCAAAATAGTTACAACATCCCTATTCTTGAAGCTTATGGCAGTAGTGAAACTGGAGTTATTGCGTATAGACAACAGTTAATTGATAAACTATGGAAGCCTTTTGATAATGTTTGTATTACTACAAAGTCTGATCAACTAGTTGTTAGATCTCCTTTTTTTAAGCAAGAAAAACAACTAATGTCAGATATCGTTGCATTATACAACGATAAATTTGAACTAAAAGGTAGAGTCGATAAGATTGTCAAAATTGCTGGTAATCGTTTATCAATATCACAAATGCAAAATATATTAATTGATTATGACTTAATACAAGATTGTGTATGTATCAAGCGTCAAAGCTATCGTGAATATATAGCAGCAATAATATGTCTAAATCAAGCTGGACAAGACTTATTACAAAATTTTGGTAAACAAAATTTAATTAAACAAATAAAGAGCTATCTATTAAACTATTACTCAAATGTAGTTATACCTAAACAATGGCGCTTTGTAACTGAAATACCGACTAACTCTCAAGGAAAAAGAACTCTAGAACTATTAGTTGAATTATTAGATGACAATTAAATAGGTTAGAGCTTATAAGTTTGATAAGATTTAAGCTTATTAGGGAGACTTTATTTAAAATTTATGGCGAAATAAACTATGAACAAACATCTTAAGATAAATAATATACAAAATATTGATGATTGCTGTGTTTTAGTATCGGCGCAAGTACTCCACGAGTGCGATTTTTTTAAAGGTCACTTTCAAGAGCAGGCCATTTTACCGGGTATTGCTCAAGTTGATTTTGTTATAAATTTGGCAAGCCAGATATTCGGTATTAATAAACTCTCTTTTGGTAATATTCCACAAGTAAAATTCAAAAAAGTTATATTACCTAATGATGATATAGAAATAAAAATCACAAATAACAACAATACAATTACTTTTGAAATTTCTGTCAATAATCAAGTAGCATCTCAGGGTAAAATAAAATATGAGTAGTAGTAGTGATTGTAATTTATGTATTGTAGTACCAATCTATAACCATGGAAAGCAACTACCTAACACCATTAAGAATATCGCTAGATATGACTTACCTATCATACTTATAAATGATGGTAGCCAAGATAACACTAAACAAATCATGAGAGAAGTTGCTGATGAATTTAATAATATTGTTTTGACAGAATCACTTGATAAAAATCAAGGTAAAGGTGTTGCTGTAAGTTATGGTGCCAATTTAGCTTTTAAAATAGGTTATACACATATGCTTCAAATAGATGCTGATGGTCAGCATGATTCGACCGATATCCCTAAATTTATACAAGCAATGCAGCAAAACCCTCATGCACTAATATCTGGTATGCCTATCTATGATGATAGTATTCCCAAAAGTAGACTTCATGGTAGAAAAATTACAAATTTTTGGGTAGCAATAGAAACTCTATCGTTTGATCTCAAAGAATCAATGTGTGGTTTTCGTATATATCCACTAGAGGCTTATACAAAGCTTATGCAGAAAAAAACTTTCTCAGTGAAGATGGATTTCGATATAGATGTAATCGTGAGAATGTACTGGCTAGGTCTTCCTATAGTCTATATAAATACGAAAGTAATTTACCCTCAAGATGGTTACTCCAATTTTAGAATGTTTCGAGATAATGTCAGGATATCTTGGACTCATACAAAATTAGTTACCGGTATGATTATTAGATTACCAATATTATTATGGAGAAAAATCAGGTGAAACATTGGACTAAGATAAAAGAAGCCGGTGGTCTATTTGGACTTAGAACTACTTTTATTTTATTTCGTTTATTAGGTCGTAGACTCACCTACTCAATCATGTCAGTAGTTATGATCTATTATTTTTTATTGTACAAAAATGCACGTAACTATTCTTTTAAATATATTAAACACCTCGATAAAAATATTAAAACTTCAAAATTATGGTTTTATAGTTTTAGACATTTTTTAGCATTTGGTGAAATGGTTATAGATAAAATAGCTGTTTGGAGTAATAAGATCACTATAGATAATGTAGACTTCTCAGTACAAGATCGCAAAACCATGAACCAAGCTATCAAATCACAAAAAGGTGGTGTTATTTTTACGGCTCATCTTGGTAATCTTGATGTTGCAAGATCATTGGCAGACTTTGATAATAGTATGAAGATAAATGCTCTAGTATTTAGCAAGCAAGCTCCTACATTTAACAAACTTTTGACAAAGATTAATCCTAAATACTCGATCAATATGATATGTATACAAGATGTTACTCCAGATCTAGCAATTGAGTTATATGAGCGTGTTGCTAATGGTGAATTTATCGTTATACCTGCAGATAGAACTTCTGTAACTAAACCAGAGAGAAATCTTAGATTATCATTTTTAGATGATATGGCATTTTTCCCGCAAGGTGCATTTATATTAGCAAGCATTCTAAAATGCCCTACATACTTTATGCTATGTCCAAAAAAAGATCGTAATAACTTTGATTTTATTTTCAAAGAGTTTGATCAAAATAGCATTATTTTAAATAGAAAAACAAAACAACAAGATTTAGAAAAGTATGCACAAAAATATACCAAAATGCTTGAATTATATTGTAAAAAGTATCCAAAACAATGGTTTAATTTTTTTGATTTTTGGCATCAAGGAGAATAAGTAAATGCTTAAAGATAGTTTATTCACACATGTTTACAAAATGACTATCCCATTTTTTGATGTTGATATGCTCGAAATTGTTTGGCATGGTAATTATATCAAGTACTTTGAAATGGCTAGATGTAGTATGCTCAAAGAAATTGGCTATGATTATATAGCTATGAAGAAAGATGGTTTCGCTTGGCCTATAGTTGATATAAAAGCCAAATTTATTAAATCTGCAAGATTTGGACAAGATATTGATATTTATTGTGATCTAATAGAGTTCGAGAACCGGTTAAAAATAAACTATACTATTTTAGATAGCTTAACTAAAATAAAGTTATGTCAAGGTTATACTACTCAGCTTGCTGTTGATATTAACAAAAAAGAAACTTGTTTCGTAACACCTCAGCAATGGCAACAAAAAATAAAAGAGATTATTAGAAGATGAAGAGACTATTTACTTTTATTAGCATTTTTTTAACTATTATGGCTCCTTTGTATGCTTCAGACCTTACTAGCAATTTAGACTTCCAAGCAGTTGAAAAGCAATTAACCAAAGATACTAATATCTCGGGTAAATTTATACAAATCAGACAAATTGCAGGTTTAAACTCAAGTTTAAAATCTTCAGGAACATTTAAACTAACTAATGATGGATCTCTGTTATGGCAACAGCAACAACCAATCAAAACCACAATGCAAATGTCTAAAAATAAGCTTACACAAACTATTATGGATAATCCTCCTACGGTTCTAACAAGCGAAGACCAACCTGTAGTGTTCACATTCACAAGTGTTTTTATGTCTGTATTTAAAGGTGATACAAAAACTATATCAGAATTTTTTAATATCAATTTTGATGGTAATACTCAAAACTGGACTATCACCCTCACACCGAAATCTAGCCCTCTTAATAAGGCTATAAAAGAGATAACTCTAAAAGGTAATAGATATATTACAAATATTGACGTTGCTGATACCCAAGACAATATAATCAAAATACAACTTTTTGATATTACAACAAACTAAATATTATGATTAATAAATATTTTATCCGTCTTATTATTTGGGGTGTAATTGTTCTAAGCAGCATAATCCTATTTATAGTTATTATTACAAAAGGACTAAACTTAAATACAAACATTCTAGCATTGTTACCAAACCAAGAAACATCGCCTGAACTTACCTCAGCATCAAATAAGTTTTCTGACCGTATAAGTAATGATGTTGTATTCTTAATAAGTTCTAAAGATCAGACTAAAGCTACAAATGCTGCAGCAAAATTTAGCCATTTACTAGAACAAAGTAATAACTTCACAGCAGTAAATACTGGAATAAATCAAAACCAGCAATTATCTTGGGCAAAATTTTATTTCCCATACAGGCTACAATTACTTAGTGATAAAGACCAACAACTACTAGTTGATAAAAACTATGAAAGATTGTACCAAAATGCTCTAGCAAATATATATAACCCAACAGGAGTGGTTAATCGTAACTTACTTAATAATGATCCTTTCTTTACATATCAAAACTATCTTTTAAACTTACCTAAACCAAGCTCCAACCTTAAGCTTAGAAATGGCTTTCTAGTAGCTGAAAAAAACAATACTTATTATGTTCTTATTAAAGCCGAAATTAAAGGACAAAGCTTTTCATTAACAACTCAAACTGAAATTATCAAAAGCATTAATAATGCTATCAAACAGATTAAATCAAATCATATTAGTGTTCTAAAAACTGGAATGCTCTTTTATGCAAATGCTGGAGCCGAAGATGCTCATCATGAGATAAATACTATTGGTATTGGCTCTATGATAGGCGTCTTGATTTTGATAATTCTAACATTTAGATCAATTATTCCACTTTTTTTTACACTATTTTCAATACTTTGTGGATTTATTGCTGCGTTTGTTGTTACACACTATATATTTGGTAGTGTCTTCTTATTTACGCTAGTTTTCGGTGCAAGTTTGATCGGTATATCTGTCGACTATGCTTTCTTTTACTATTCTGAAAAGCTTTTAGCTGATGCTAATTGGACTCCAAAAACAGGACTAAATCGTATTTTCAAAGGCATAACATTAGGACTTTTAAATGTTATTATAGCTTTTTTAGTTATAGCAATTGCACCTTTTCCTGGACTACATCAACTAGCAGTTTTTGGTATCGTTGGCTTAGCTGTGTCATACCTAACAGTGATATGCTTTTTCCCATATATTATCAATATCAAATCAAAAAGCCATAAGAGTATTCCTCTATTAAGGCTTACGGATAAATATCTAAATCTGTGGAAAAATATTAGTACAAAAAAAATTATTCTGATCTTACTAGCCCTAGTGATAATAATTATTGCAGGAATATATAAAATAAAGCCAAATGATGATATTCATATATTACAATCAACTCCTAAAGAGCTCAAGGATGAAGAACAACAGCTTAAAAACATAATTGGCAGTGATATAGGTCTCAGCTATATTATCGTATTAGCTAAAAATGATAATACCCTTCTGTCAAAAGCTAATCATGTAACAAGCATTATTCGTAGCAACTTTGCTAATATTAAAAATCCACTAATTAGCATAAGTGACTATGTACCAAGCTTAGAGCAGCAGCAACAAAACTATAATCTTATACAAAACTTTATTAATACCAAATATCCACAAGAGTACCTTAAACAAATAGGTTTCTCAGAGGCTCAACAAGTAAAAGTTATAGATGAAATTAAAAACACAAAATTTAAGCCTCTGGAACTATCTGCATGGTTAGATAAACCTGTTTCAGCACAGATGAGATTTTTGTGGTTAGGAGACCAGCCAAATAATTATAAAGCTGTGGCAATAGCACTTTCAAAAGATATTGATATTACTAAACTACAAAATTTATTTAGCTCTATCGAGGATGTTTATATTGTTGATAAGGTAAGTCAGATAAGTGATATTTTTGGTCATTATCGTAATATGATTTCTTACATAATGGCAATTGTATTTGTCTTACTATGGTTAGGATTAACTCTTAGATATTCTTTTAGAAAATCTATAGTCTATATTGTAGTACCATTATTATCATGTCTAATATCTATAGCATTTCTTGGATTACTAAATATTCCTCTGACATTATTTAGCATCCTTGCGATAATACTTGTTTTAGGAATAAGTATGGATTATGTTTTATTCTTAGCTGAGAGTCATAATAGATTCAGTAGTACTATGCTAGCATTGGCACTATCAGCTATTACTACTATACTATCATTTGGGCTTTTGGCGTTAAGTAATACTCCAGCTATTGAATATTTTGGTCTAACTGTATTAATAGGTATTTCGGTAGCATTTTTATTAGCTCCTATAGCAATTAAGGTACAAGGTTATGAAAAGTAAAATTCTTTCAACTATTTTTATATTCATCTTTTTAAGCAGTTGCTCATTGTTGCAAACAAAACAGCAAATCGATGTAAAGGTAGCTATAACACCAGATACAACTGTAACACTACCCCAGCCACAACAACTAGGTATTGATAAAACAATATCGCAAATAGTCTCTGCTACTTATTATGATAAAGATGGCAAACAAAAAAATCTAACAACAAATATGATTATTGAAGCCAACTCAAAACATATCATAATGGTAGCGTTATCAGCTTGGGGAGGTTCTTTATTTAAACTTGATTATAATGGCAAAGATATCCAAAGTAGTAGCCTGCCAATGCCAAACCAAAATATTGGTGTTAAACAAAGCCTCACAGAGTTTATTATAAGCCAAGCCCCTGTCGATATTGTCAAAGAGATGTTTGCTAATACAAGCATTAGCGTATCAGAAAAAACAAATGAAAGGATTTTAACTTCTAAAGACGGCAAAAAAATTCTAACGATAAAATACAGTGATAATAATAAAAAGATAACTATTCACAACTATCACTATAACTATACTATTAACATAACAGATTTAGATCAATAATTTTTTTGATATATCCTATTTTGTAAAGACACTATCAAAGCCATAATATTGTGCAAACTGCTCATTGTTCCAGCCTTGACTTTTAATATATTCTGGATCATCTGAATATTCCATAAGCTCAAAATAAACTACACCCGTGTGTCTCATCAGATGAAAACTTGGTAAAAGTATATTTTTCTCATGTATTTGTTGATAATGCCTTACATCAACCATTCTAAGATGATTGTAATAACCTAATTGAAGATAAGCATAAAAAAACTTAACTACAAAAAATAATAAAGCGACAACAAAAAATAAATATAACTTATCAAATAAATATGAAAAACCTGAACGAAATAAGTATTTGCATATGATATAAAAATATATAAGCATGTATAGCATTTCAACTCGTATTTCTAAACCAAACATAATAAGAAATGTTGTCAGAGAAATCGATACTAAGCATAAAATTGTAAGAACCTTAGTTTTTATATCCTTTTCAAAAGCAAAAACCATAAATATAGAAAGAATAAATGGTAGTGAAAGTTCAAATTTTGAAAAAAACTTTATAGTTATATCAAATAAATTATGAAATATATACCCTAAAAGAGATTGCCCAGCAAGCATACCACTAGTTCTGGCAAAATTTCCGGGTGCTATCATCATCACAATACCCGCAATTATAAATGGTATAACAAAATATAAAGTATTCTTATTTAGTTTATCTTTTTTGACAATTTGATGAATTATATAGTAAAAACAAATGGTAAAAATTACCATGAAAAATGCTTCATTATATAAACCAAGAAAAATACCCAAAATAATACTTAATACTTTTGAGTGCTTGTTCTTTACGAAAAGAAAATAAAAAACCCATACAAGCAAGCTAATGCCCCAAAGATATTGAATGCCTATGGTCTTCCACATTGCATTGCCTAAAAAAGTATTTTCTATGAAGTAACCCATAAATAGACAAGCATATATAATGAATTTTCTAGATAGAATACTAACTTGATCTCTAAATATTAATTTATATAAGTAAACAAACAACACTGTTAGTGCAAGTGCATTTAGCATATCTACAACATAAATCAAAGAAGGGTAACTTTTGTTAAAAAGAATATAAACTGGTAATTGTGCCGAAACTCTACCAGTCCAATAGAAATAGTCACTTCTAATGTGAAACCATACAGTTCCATCATGAAGAGCATTTACATTTGAACGCCAAAGATCATCCATCATCAAAGGTTGACACAGATTTATAATTAAAAAATAAGTGAATATCAAAAGGTAAACAAATACCTGATATTTTATATTTGATTTTGTACTAAGCATTTATAAAGTTTAAACAATTCATACAGTAAAAACATTATATATAATTTATGATCAAAAATACTGACTTTTTCTAAAAAGTGCTGACTTAGCCTTGACACGGCACATGAATCAAAAGTTACCGTTGCTTCCTTCCGGACCTGGCGGGGTTCACAATTTATCATTGCGTGGAAACCAAGTCAGCGTTAGGTATATTACTAGATATATCCTAAAATTACAAGCTAACAAAGCAAATTCCATTATCTAAGATAAATTGGTATTATTATCAAAAATAGTTAAATTCGACAAATATTATGATAATAGTTATATCGCCTGCTAAAAGTCAAAATTTTGAAACCGCAACAGTAAAGTATCAATTTACACAACCAATATTCAAAGATCAAATAACCAAGCTTATAAATACCCTTAAACACTATGAGCTTGATGAGATTGAAAAGCTAATGAAAATTAGTCCTAAACTAGCTGAAGAAGTATTTACTAAACATAATAACTTTAACCCTAAGAGTTATAGCGAGTTAAATTCAAAAGCTGCTATTTTCACATTTAGTGGAGACGTTTACAAAGGTCTTGAGGCAGATACATTAGATAAAGAAACTATCGAATATGCTCAAAATCATCTTTTGATGTTATCTGGACTATACGGACTGATACGCCCTCTTGATTTAATGCAAGCTTACAGATTAGAAATGGGTACAAAAATTAAAATTGATGGAGAAGTTCTATATAAGTATTGGCAAGATAAGGTCACAGCTCAATTAAATGAATACTTCAGCCAGCAACAAAATAAAGTTTTGATAAATCTTGCTTCTAATGAATATTCCCAAGCAATAGATAAAAAGTCTTTAGATGCAAAATGGCTAGATATTGATTTTAAGGAAAATAAAAACGGTACATATAAGACTATAGGGATTCATGCAAAAAAAGCGCGCGGTTTGATGACAAGATACATTCTTGAAAATAGGATAGAAAATATTAGTGATATTAAAAAGTTCAATGTAGCTGACTACAAATTTAACTTAGAACTTTCAAATGAAAATCTTATATGCTTTACGAGATAGTTTATGAAAATAAGAATACTCTCTTTAGGAGAAAAACCACCAAAATGGGTTAGCGAAGGTTATGATGAGTACAAAAAGCGCCTAAGTAAATCAATCCCGCTTGAACTGATTGAATTACCAATAGCTAAACGAACTAAAACTGGTAATCCCAAACTTTGGATGGAACAAGAAGCTAAAACTATCCTTACTAAACTTAGCGATTCTGATCACTTAGTAATTCTTGATGTTAACTCTAAAATAATTTCAACAGAAGAACTATCTGAAAAAATGCAAAACTGGAAATTTAATAATCCAAATGTTGTAATTTTAATTGGTGGTCCAGATGGTATAGATCAAAGTATTAAAAATATTGCTAAAGAAAAAATATCCATATCAAAAATGACTTTCCCTCATCCTCTAGTACGTATCATTATTGCTGAACAGTTGTATAGAGCTTATACGATATTAGAAGGCCACCCTTATCATAAATAACCTCAAAACCTAGCTTTTGTACACCTATCTTTATGATTTAAATCTTTAATAGTCTGAATGTCACAAAAACTATACTGAGAAAATATATTTGCTATATCATTCGCTTGGGTGAAGCCATGCTCTATATACAAATATCCTCCTTGTTTTAGAAAACGACTTGCTTGGGATATGATTATTCTAATATCTGCTAAGCCATTATCTGCCGCAAATAAAGCTCTTGATGGTTCATGCTCTCTAACACTATCATCAATATTGGCATCGTCAATATCTATATATGGTGGATTTGATACTATGATGTCAAACTTAGTCTCATCTAAATTTTCATACCAACTACTTTGCATAAATTTAACATTAGTAATATTATTGGCGTGAGCATTTTTTTTAGCAACATCTAGAGTCTTAGAGTATAAATCAACAGCCACAACTTGACTCTTAGGTAGCTCATCGGCCAAAGCTAAAGCAATCGCGCCAGAGCCCGTACCAAGATCTAATATTTTTAGTTGAGGATTTTTATCTTGTATATCATCTAACACTGCAGCAACTATAACTTCAGTATCTGCTCGGGGTATAAGAGTATCTTTAGTTACAGATAGCTTTTGATTCCAAAAATATTTATAACCAAGAATATAAGCTAATGGCTCGCCCGCTAAAAGACGTAAAATTTTCCCATTTATTTTTGTAAGTATGGCATTATCTAACTGCTTATCAGAATTTAGATAAAGATAAGTCTTATCAACACCCAAAACATCGCAAATAATCATTTGTAGATCATGTTTTATTGATGAGTCACTTTGAGGAAATTTAGCTACAGCTGAAGCTAACATTTGAGATATTGAGATATTACTCATCTGACATAGTTGCTAGAAGATCAGCTTGATGCTCTAAGATTAGTGGCTGGATAATACTATCTAGACTTCCTTCCATAACTTCATCAAGTTTATAAAGAGTTAAGTTAATACGATGGTCAGTAACTCTACCTTGAGGATAGTTATACGTTCGAATTCTCTCAGATCTATCACCACTACCTACTAGATTCTTACGTGTATCAGATTGCTCTTTTTGTTGCTTATCAATCTCTGCTTGTAGAAGTTTTGACTTAAGCATTGACATTGCAGCTGCACGATTTTTATGCTGTGATCTTTGATCTTGGCATTCAACAACCACACCTGTTGGGATATGTGTAATTCTAATCGCCGAGTCAGTTTTATTGACGTGCTGCCCTCCAGCACCTGATGCTCTAAAAGTATCCACTTTAATATCAGCAGGATTAATATCAATTCCCTCAACCTCATCTGCTTCAGGCATAACCGCAACAGTACATGCTGAAGTATGAATTCTACCTTGTGACTCTGTAGCAGGTACTCTTTGTACTCTATGAGCACCTGATTCAAATTTTAATTGTGAATATACACCATCGCCATATATCCTTGAGATAATCTCTTTGTAACCACCATGCTCACCTTCACTAGCTGAAACGACCTCAATTTTCCAGCCTCTTTGCTCAGCGTATTTTGAATACATCTTAAACAAATCACCGGAGAATATTGATGCTTCATCACCACCAGTTCCAGCACGAATCTCTAAGAAAATATTAGCATCATCATTTGGATCACGTGGTAAAAGAAGTATCTGTAATTCATCTTCAAGTCTCTCAATTGACTCATTAGCTGATTTTAATTCTTCTTTTGCCATTTCAACTAGCTCTGCATCTTTCTCATTGAGCATTTCATAGGCGGCCTCTTTATCTTCAAGAGCTTGAGTGTATTCTTTAAATGCCATAACAATAGGCTCAAGATGAGAATATTCTTTTGATAAGTCTCTAAACTTATTCTGATCAGAAATAACATTAGCTTCACCTAATAATGCACTGACTTCTTCATGTCTTTCTATCAAACTTTGCAGTTTTGCTTTAATAGAATCTTTCATTTATTTTTCCACATTTAAACCAAACATTCGTTTCATACATACTAAACAATCACTTCTACCCTGCTTAGAAGCCTCTTTCATACCGACCACAGGATAGTGTAATACTTTCTTTTTAATCTCATAAGCAAATCTTTTAAGCACTTCTTCAGGATCTTTACCATTTCTTATTTTCGCTAAGCTTTTTTCTAATGATAAATCCACTAAGCCATCCGCTTTTTGAAATAGTTCCTTAATAGCACTATTTGAAATAATTGCTTTTTCTTTTTCTAGATAATCTTCTAGTGATTTTACAATAATTTTTTGAGCTCTTGAGCTCTCATGTTTCCTTTTATCCTTATTGCCTTCTATAACTGTATTAATGTCATCAACACAATAATAAGCATTCTGTTCTAGATCTCCTAATTTAGGATCTAATGCCTGTGGTATAGAAATATCAATAAAAACTCTTGGCTTTTCTCCTACATCTTCACATTTGACTATGTACTCAGTAACATTAACTGCTGCAATTATAATATCCGCTTTTTTAATCAGTTTAGGTAAATCTGATAAATAATATGCACTAGCATTATTAAAGGTAGATGTAATTTTTTCAGCTTTTTCTATTGTTCTATTAGCTAACATAATATGTTTAGGATTAAGAGCTGTCACATGGCGAAATAAAAGCTCCCCTGTTTGACCAGCACCTACTATAAGCACATTTTTGGTAGAAATATTGTCCAACTGCTTTTTAGCTAAAGTAATTGCTGAAAATGCTACTGATACAGGACAGTGACCGATTCTAGTTTCACTACGAACCTTTTTAGCTGTAGCAAAAACCTTCTGGAAGACTCTATCTAATTCCTTACCTATAGCATGATTTTTTTTACTAAGAGTATATGAATCTTTAACCTGACCTAATATCTGAGGTTCTCCTAAAACCATAGATTCCAAACCACATGCTAGTTTCATCAAATGCATGATTACTTCGGTACCTTGACGTAATTTAAAGTAATCTCTTATTTTAAATTCTGGATTTCTAACATAACTTTGCCACCAAGCCAAAATATCATCTACAACTCTTAAATCTGTTATTTCAAGATATACTTCAGTCCGATTACATGTTGACAAAATCACAGCATGAACAACATTATCTATAGCTAGTATTGACTTATATAACATCGACACATCAAGCCCTGAAAGTGCAAACTCACTACGAACTTCTATTGGGGATTTTTTATAATCAATTGCTAAAGATATTAATGCCATATTCAAATAATTTTTAAACGTAATAATTACTGATTAAACTCAGAAAAACAAAATCATATTTTAGCATAAAAGACCGAAACATTACATTCTAAATCTAACTAATAAACTTAGAACGTTGGCAACTTTTATGTTAAGATGTTGTAAGTTTACTATAAACAAATTTAATTTGTAGACGTCAATAACCATGAAAAATTTATCTAAAAAACAAAGTCAAGCCCTATATACGATAGTAGGTATAATAGTTGTAGCTATCATTTGCACTATAATTTTACAGTTTTATAACTCTGATAATGAAAAACGCATGTTTGAAGCATCAGACATTTACCAAAGAGCACTAATTGCAAATGAAAATCCTAAATCTCCGACAAGTATAAAAATATCAAAATTTGAAGAGGTAACAAAAGACTACCCAAATACTAGCTTTGGCATATTTGCTAGTTGGCAATTAGCTGATTTATATATGGCTCCTACTGATTTAGATACCAAGAGTTTTAATATTAATTTATCCAACCTACCTAAAGCTATTGATGTATTGCAACAGAGTGTCCAAAGCAATCCTAATGATACCTTGACAGATATTACAAAAGTTAGGCTTGCTAAGCTTTATATATCAAGTAACAACCCTGATAAAGCTATCTCTATTCTTCAAAGCATTAACTCTCTAAATAGCAATGCATATCCACTAATGCTATTAGGCGAAGCTTATAGTGAGAAAAAAGATAAGGATAAAGCATTAGATGCTTGGAATAAAGCTCTACAAGATCCTAACAGCTCAGCTGAATTCAAACAAATAATTACCCAACTTATAAATAACGCTAAATAATCATGAAAAAATTATTTTTATTAACAACTCCTTTGCTACTATCATTATTAGTCGCTAGTTGTTCTGAGAGTAATGTCCCACCACCCACACCATTAGCCGAAAAACCTCCTAAGGAGGCTAAGGTGAAAGTTAAATGGAGCAGATCTACGGGTAATGGTAATGGCGGTTTACCAATCTATAATGTCTCACCTGCATATGCTAATAATATGGTATTTGTTCCTAATCAAAATGGTATGGCTTATGGTTTAGCAATTACAAATGGTAAAATAATTTGGAAGCATGATACTGGCACCATTCTATCATCTCAACCAAGTACTATAGCTAACGCGGTAATATTTGGTTCTATAAAAGGAACTTTAACAGCTGTCGATCAAAAAGATGGTCAAATACTATGGCGGACAGATGCTCCAAGTAGTATCTTTTCTCAACCAACAATATATAGCAACCATTTATATACTCATACTCACGATGGTTCTGTGACTTCTTTTGATGTCACCAACGGTGCAAAAGTATGGAATGTAACAAACAATATTCCTGAGATAACACTACCAAGTGACTCATCTCCTATTATACTTAATGACACTGTGATGGTAGGGTCTGCTTTTGGTACAGTACTAGGCTTTACTCTAGACAATGGTGATAGAACTATCAACTTACCAATTGCTATTGCCCATGGCTCTTCACCTGCTGATAAGATGGTAGATATCACATCAAATCCAATGTTATATGGTAACTATCTTATATTTGGTGCCTATCAAGGTGCTATTGTTGCTCTAGATAGAGATACCGGAAAAATGCTTTGGGCAAAAAAAGCTTCTATAATTAATAATATGGCTATTAATAATGGTGTGATTTTCACAGTACAAGCTAATAGTGAGCTTAAAGCATACGATATCCAAACTGGAGATACAGTTTGGACACAAAATATACTAGAGTGGCGCAAAATAACTGCTCCTATATATTATAAAGGATTGATTGTAGTCGCTGATTATCAAGGTTATTTACACTTTTTCAACTCGCTGAATGGAGATTACTTAGGTAGATATAAACTTACTCCTAGAAGCGACTTTTTTGACTATGGAATTTCAGGACAATTAGTTCCAACTGAAAAAGGTATACTTGTAGAAGCTGATAGTGGTACTACATATTTAGTTGATGCTCATAGTGATAGAGTTATTTATGAAAATATCCTAGGTGACTATAAAGTCGACCGAGGTCAAAACGTTAAGGTTATTTATCCTCTAGAACAACCAAAATCGGCTCCTATGGAAAATACACCAAAAGATCTATCTAGCAAAGAAGTTGACTCTGACAAGTCTAAAAACAGTACTGGCTCAGCAGCGACAACTGCAGCGGTTGTCGCAAATGCTAGTGGTAATACAGATATATCGAACTCAACTAATCAAAATTCACCAAGTTCGAGCAACAGTACAAATTCAGAAGCACAAAACTCTAACTCTTCGATAGCTGAAGGTGTTGTAACATCAAATAACACAACCCCTATACCAAAAGGTAAAACTGCCACCATAATAGTTGGTGACTTTAGTAAGAGTGGTTCTGACTAATGTATAAAGGTATACGTCCATCGATTTTCATTTTGATTCTAATGGTCTCTTTGGGACCTTTTGGTGACACTATTTATGCTCCTGCTTTACCAGAAATCAAAACTATTTTAGGCACAGACTATCCTCATGTACAACTAACTATAACATCTTACCTACTTGGTTATTCAGTTAGCCAGCTTTTATACGGTCCTTTTTCAGATAGGTTTGGACGTAAGCCTGTAATGTTAGTAGGCTCAGGCTTTTTTATCATTAGTTCAATAATATGTCTACTCAGCACAAATATTGACACTCTAATTTATGCAAGACTACTTCAGGGATTTGGTGCTGCTGCTGGCGGTGTAATAGCAACAGTTGCCGTCAAAGATGCTTTTAAAGTTAGTGAGCAAGGCGCTATATTTGCTATTATGAATATTGCTTTTGCTTTAGCTCCTGCATTTGGTGCTATTCTAGGAGTTTTCCTTAGTCCTAACCTGATATTCTGGATATTATTAGTCGCTGCTACATTTTTATTTATTCAAGTAACTGTTTTTTTTCCAGAAACAGTAAAAGAAAAAAATATAGATGCACTAACCCTGAGATCCTTCTTTAAGAATTACTTTTCCCTTTTCAAGGATCATCAATTCTTCTTTGCAACCTTTGTATTAGGAATAAATATTAGTGTGATATACGCCTGTTTAGTTACAGCTCCCGATATTTTTATAAATATTTTAAAGCTTGAAAAAGCTAATTTCTTATATCTACTTACAATTATGGTTACTGCCGTAGTATTAGGATCAATTATATGCTCAAAGCTAAGTCGTGTAATAGCTTATAAGCATTTAGTTAATTTTGGTATGCTTTGTACTTTAATATCAGGATTGCTCTTTATTTATGCATTCCACAAATTAACAGGATTAACCCTATCTATAGCTTTAACTGGTGTTCTTTCTCTGACATTTATAGGTGTATCATTCAGTGTACCCTTATTAACACCAATAGCATTAGAGAACTTTACTACTACTGCTGGAGCAGCATCTTCAGTTATGGGTTTTATGCAGATGGGAATTGCTTCAATAACTACTGCTGTAATTAGTCAAATTCATTTTGGCAGTGAATTTACTCTAGCTTTTGCATTTGTACTACTGCCACTTATTGGACTAATAATATTTTTTCCTTACAGTTGCTATTTTCTCAAAAAGTAAATATCAAGGACCTTTATGCCTTAGGTTTACGAATTAAAATGATTATATGATAGAATCTACTTTAAATAATATATTTCAAATATCTAAAAATTTATAAATGCAAAACTATAATGCTAAATCTATCGAAGTTCTTACTGGTTTAGATCCTGTAAAGAAAAGACCTGGTATGTACACTAATACCGAAAACCCAAACCATCTTATACAAGAAATTGTTGATAATAGTGTTGACGAAGTTTTAGCTGGATATGCTAGTAAAATAAATATCACCTTATATGATGATAATAGTATCGAAGTAGCTGATGATGGTCGCGGTATGCCTGTAGATATCCATCCAGAGCACAAAATGTCCGGTATCGAGCTTATTATGACTAAACTACATTCAGGTGGTAAATTCAGCAACAAAAACTATACACACTCTGGTGGTCTTCACGGAGTTGGGGTTTCTGTTGTCAATGCCTTATCAAGCAAACTTGAAGCAGAAATCAAACGTGATGGTAATGTTTATCAAATAACTTTTGAAGATGGTCTAAAAACTAAAGATTTAGAGATCATTGATAGCGTTGGTAAAAAAAATACTGGTACTAAAATTAGATTTTGGCCTAACAAAAAATATTTTGATGATATCAAAGTTAACGTTAAAGCTCTTAAAAATCTCTTAGAAGCTAAAGCAATACTCTGCAAAGCACTTACAATTAAATACTCAAATGAAATAAAAAAAGAAAGAATCTCTTGGCATTTTGAAACAGGATTAAAAGGTTACCTTGACCATAAATTAGAAGCTGAGACTCTTCCGCTTGAGCCTTTTATGATAGATAATTTTTCAAATGGTGATTCTTATTTAGATGCTGTATTTTGCTGGTGTGAGGATCCTTTAGAAAGTATCAAAAACAGTTATGTTAACCTAATTCCAACACCGCAAGATGGCACACATGTTACAGGTCTTAAAAATGGTGTTTATGAAGCTATCAAAACTTATATTGAAAAAAATTCTCTTGGGATAAAGAATGTCAAAATTACAGCAAACGACTCATTTGCTAAGTTAAATTACGTAATATCCGTAAAAATAACAAATCCTCAATTTACAGGCCAGACAAAGGAAAAACTCTCCAATAAAGATGTGACTTCATTTGTAACCACAGCTGTCAAAGATTTGCTAACAATATGGCTGAATCAAAATCCTGATGAAGCCCGTCAAATCATCGAAAATATTAATAGCATTGCCCAAAAAAGAATTAACGCTGATAAAAAAACTACTCGTAAGCGTATTATGAATACTTCGATTCGCTTGCCTGGTAAACTTACAGATTGTATCAGTTCTGATGTAAACTCGACTGAACTTTTTATAGTAGAAGGTGACTCTGCTGGGGGCTCCGCTAAACAAGCACGTGATAAAAACTTTCAAGCTGTCTTACCTCTTAAAGGTAAAATCCTAAATAGTTGGGAGCTTGATGCAGATACTATTATGAACTCCCAAGAAGTTCATAACATTGCTACAGCAATTGGCGTTGATCCAGATAGCGATGATATTTCTGGCTTAAGATACAACAAGATTTGTATCCTTGCTGATGCTGACTCAGACGGCCTACATATTGCAACTCTTTTATGTGCCATGTTTCTTAAACATTTCAGAAAACTTATCGAGTATGGGCACATTTATATTGCTCAACCGCCACTATTTAGAATTGACATCGGTAAGAATACTTTTTATGCTCTTGATGAAAACGAAAAAGAAAAGATTTTAGCTGAGAATACCAAACTAACAGGTAAGATAAATATTATGCGTTTCAAGGGTCTTGGCGAGATGAATCCTATCCAATTACGTGAATCAGCTATGGATGTATCATCTAGAAGACTTTTACAGCTTACAATCTCTAATACGTATGATGATGCTGAAATTTTAGATATGCTTTTGGCGAAAAAAAGAGCCAAAGACCGTCGAGATTGGCTTGAAAATCATGGTGATAAAGCTGAAATTGAATAATATTTTTCTCTCTCTACAAATAAGGAGTATAATTAAAAATAATACTTAACTTAAAGGAAGATTAAGTGTCCATCTTATACTCAAAAAATTTTGACTCTTTTGATTGGGGCTGGCTTGTAATAAGCTTTGGTATGGCTCTAGGGGCTGGTATAGTTTTGGTACCAGTTACAGTTGGAGTATCTGGCATATTTATATATTTAATATCTGCATTATTTGCCTACCCTGCTATTTTTTTATTTCAAAAACTGTATATGAACACTCTATTTGATACCAAGGAGTCAAAATGCTACAGTGAAACCATAAAAGACCTATTAGGTGAAAAATGGAGCATTGTTCTTGGTTTTTTATATTTTATAATGATGTCCATATGGACTATAGTTTATGCTGAGACAGTAGCAAATGCTCTTAGCGATTATCTATATCACTTTAATATAATAAATATTAGACTCGATAATAGTACTATTTATAGCTTGATATTAATGATCATTTTAGTAGCTATTGGAACAAAAAGTAAAAATCTACTATTCAAAGCATCTACTTTACTAACTCTTATACTTCTATGCTCTGTTATCATAGCAGCTATATATGTTATCCCTGAATGGAACTTCTCTCAGCTGAGTATTTATCCAAAAGGCTGGGAGGCTGTACCTAAAACAATAATTATGATTCCATTTTCTTTAACAACCATATTATTTATACAATCATTAAGTCCCATGGTGATGGGATATAGAGAACAATACTCTAAGAATAATGATTTAGCAAAATACAAAGCTCAAAGAACTATGAAAATAGCTTTTTTTACATTATTGATAATTGTTTCTTTTTATGTTCTTTCTTTGGCTTTAATTATTCCTCAAGATCAAGCAATTTTGGCAAAGAATCACAACCAATCTGTATTTTCAATACTCTTAAAAATCTATAGTCATAATACATTTTTGCAAATACTCGGAGTAATTATAAATATTTGTGCTATTTTAGCAGCTTTCTTGAGCATTTTAACAGGAATGAGAGAGTCATTACGAGGTGTACTATTAAATATCACAAAAAAATTCTTTGATAAGAACAAATTCTCTTCAAATCAAATAGAAGCAACTATTATTATTTTGATAATACTATTAACATGGTTATCTATTATATTCAAAATACCTATTTTTTATTTAGTTCCATGGTGTGGTCCTATATTTGGCATCATAGGTTGTTTAATACCGGCCTATATTGTTTTTAAGGTAGATAGATTTGCAAAATATAAAACTATTTCTGTTTACTATATAGTTTTAGTTGGAATCATTTTGTGTATATCGCCACTATTATCTGCATATCTTTAAAGTAAAAAGATAATTTAGTTTCTCATTTAGAAAAATTTATAAAATAAAAGATATTTTTTGATAAAAGATACGGCAACCTAGGGTCATTAAAATCTGCTTTTATTTACAGATATCTGCCAATCTTCCTGTCATTACTCCCAAAATAGCATCATCTGTTTCATTCATTCCTTTACCAGTGGCTAAGATTGCAATATTTTTGATTGTATCTTCAACATCATCACCAACAATACCGTCATGTGGAGTTACCGTATTACCAAGCATTGCAGCATTCACAGCATCAAACGCTGCATATACTGAGTTTGCTATCTTAATCGAGCATGATGAATTAGCACCATCACACATAATACCAATAATTCCTGCTAAAGCATTAATGATAGATTTCTCAACTTTATCCTCAGATAAGTTTAACATCATTGCTAAACCACCAGCAATACCAGCAGATGCGCATGTTGGTCCACATAGAGCTGATAGCCTACCAATACTTGATTTGATATAAACTGTTGAAACAATAGCAAAGAATAAAGCGCGATATAGCTCTTCTTGAGACTTGCCCTTTGACTTTGCAAACTCAATAAGTGGTAATGATAAAGTCAGCCCTATGTTACCACTACCAGCGGCTGTCATCACAGGTAATGCCGAGCCTCCCATTCTTGCATCACTACCAGCTGATGCTGCTGCCGCAGCACGATTACGGATATCATCTCCATAAAAGCCATTATCGATACCTGAACGAATATTTCTACCAGTCTGGATACCATATTGATGCACCAAACCCTCATTTGATATATTAGAATTATCTTTAACAATTTTATCTAACATATCACTAATTTTAGATGTATCTAAATGAGATGCAATTTTGTAAATCTCTTTAATCGAGAATTTAGAGATTATTTCATCAACAAGATTGCTCTTATTATCTGCATCATCAACTTCATAAATAATTTCATCATTCTTCTTGATTAAAGTAATATTTGTATGCGTATATTTAAACTCGACTATAACCTTGTCTTGTTTGTAATACGCTTCTATACGAATATATAGCTTTATAGGCTTGGATGCATTAAATACTTTTATACAATCTTTTTGTAAATACTCTTGTACTTTCGGAAGATCTGCTTTAGTTACCCCAGAAATTACCATAAGTTCTTTAGCTGCATTACCAGCAATTGTACCCATCGCGACAGAGGCTTCTATACCAATCATTCCACCACTATTTGGCACAGTTACGCTTTTTACATTCTTTATCATATTACCAGAAGCAAAAACATCTATTCTATCAGGTATATGTCCTAGCACATCTCGTGTTTTTGCAGCACAATACGCCAAAGCCACAGGCTCTGTACATCCTTCAGCTGGTACAACCTCTTTATACAACAAGTCTATCAATTGCTGTTCTCTACTCATCTCTCTAATCTCCTTTAGATTTAAAATCTACCTTTCTCCAATCAAAATATTTACCAGGGTCTGTTTTTCTATTCGGTGCGATATCACTATGTGCAGCAATATCACTCAACTCTCGATAACTCTGCTGTAAATCTCTTAATAAAGTATTGAGCGAATTATATTGTTGTTGATTATACACACTATTATCAGTGCCTTGCAATTCTATTCCTATCGAAAAATCATTACAGCCTTGTCGGCCATTAAATTCACTTACTCCAGCATGCCACGCTCTATCATCTGCAGAAACAAATTGCATTATCTCGCCATTTCTTTTTATATAAAAATGTGCAGATACTTGTACACCATTTAAACTTTGAAAGCTCTCATGTTGCTGGCAATCAAGCTTGTTGGCAAAAAGCTTCTCAACATTAGTATTATCATACTCACCTTCTGGTAAACTTATACAATGTATAACTACTAGACTGATATCATTAACATTAGGTCTTTGATTAAAGTTAGGACTTTTTATATGCTTAGCTTTTTTATACCAACCTTGCTCGAACATCTTAGTATTTAAAATCATTTGTAATAGTATTATACTTTATCAACTAATTTGGTAATTTTGAATAATTTTAACTATGAAATGCCTTGATTGTAAGCTTGCAAAAAGAACTTTTTTATACGGTATAATAACATTAATAATCGTAGTATTTAGCTATAGTTTCTTAGATGTAAAAGTAGCAAATTTTATACATACTAGTGATTTTTTCGGTACAGCAATTAGTACTCTAGCAGCGCTAACCTCTCAAATTTTTTCACCTAAAATTTGGGCCATCATCACTGCTATTGTTACACTAATATGTATTTATAAACACATAACTAAAAAGCCATCAGAAAAACTCTACATTATGTCATTAACCTTGATAATGACTATTTTAATCACCACTATAGTCAAAGTCATATTAGCAAGGTATAGACCAGAAATGTTACTCTTTGACAACAGATATGGTTTTCACTTTTTCTCTTTCAAAAAAGCTTATAATTCTATGCCATCTGGTCATACAGCATTAACTTTTGCTGGCTTACTTGCGATAGCTAACTTTTTCGACAAAAAATTTATCACGATTATAGCCGTAGCTGTATGTTGCTTCGTTGCTGTTAGTAGAATTATTATCTTAGATCATTTTATCTCAGATGTAATAGTAGCTGCATACATAGGTATTTTTACCTACTTATGGTCAAAAGCATTTGTTGAAAATAAAAGATCGAACTAAAATCAATTTATATATTCTTTGAAATAAGTCAGTGCTTTTCGATAAACATCTTGCTTGAAATAAACCACATGATTTATTGGATACCAATAACTAACCCATCGCCAATTATCAAATTCAGGAGAGTCATTGGCTTCTAAGTTAATATTACTTTCTGAAGTTTTTAATCTTAATAAAAACCATTTTTGTTTCTGTCCTATACATACAGGCTCTCGACTTCTCACAAGTGAATCTGGAATATCATATTTAAACCAATCTCTAGTAGATGCAATTACTTCAACATCATGAGGACGTAAACCAACTTCTTCGTATAACTCTCTATACATAGCCTGCAATGGTGTCTCGCCTATTGCCACTCCTCCTTGAGGAAACTGCCAAGAGGTTCTACTCTTTCTTTGACCCCAAAATACTCTATCTTGTCTATTCAGTAAAACTATCGCTACATTTGCTCGATACCCACTTTTATCTATCATTATTCAAAGAAAACTTTCTTCTACCTAATCTTATTGTAAACTAATTTTTCTAAGTTTGATAACTTATAATTAGATTTAGTTCATAACAATATTATCTATAAATATTAACAAAATAACCATTTTTTGATTCTTTACTTATCTTCATCAGTCAAATCATTTAACATAGTTATTAATACCCATATAAACACTCTTAAAATAGTGATTCCAAACACTCTTAGTAATTGCTTTTTTATACAAGCTAAACAAACTCCTAACAATATAGCTATCACTGATGAAAATATTGAGCTTACATATCAGCAAACAGCTAACCAAATTATAAATCTAGCGAGATACTTGTCAGAAAATGGCTATAATCAGAATAGTATAATCTCTATATACAGTTCAAAACGATATGAGATTATCATTGCCTTTTTGGCAGTATCAAGTATAGGAGCAAGTTGCGTACAGTTAGATAAATCATTTCCTTTACCTTTGCTTAAAGATATTATTAACGATACAAACTCGGACCTAATCCTATGTGATGAAATACCAAATATTAAATCAGTTAAATGTATAGATTATATAAATATCATCTCAAAATATAATGACTCTAAGATTCAAGTACCTAGTGATATAAACACAGATCCAGAAAAAGATTTTTGGCTAGTATACTCATCAGGTACTACAGGCAAAAATAAAGGAATTTCAATATCTCATAGAGCAATCCTTGAATCATATAAGATTAGAGAAACTATCAAACCATATGATAGTGGTAGTTCGATTGGTTGTAATATTTATTATCTCTGGGAAGCATTTAGACCCTTATTAAAAGGCGGAAGAACTAATATAATTCCAGATACAATACTTTATGATTTTAAAGCGCTTGCAAAATATATCAAAAATAAGAAAATCAATGAAATTCTTTTTACACCTTCATATCTTGAAACTTTATTATCAACCTCTGAAGATACTGCTATAGAAATATTTAATAATATTGATACATGCTGGTTAAATGGAGAAGTAGTTTCTAGCTGGTTACAATACAAACTAGAAAAATTCATGAGCTCCACAAATATATATAATCTGTATTCCATATCTGAATGTCACGATGTTGCAGTATATAAATTACACCCAAATGATAAATATTTAGAAGAAGATGGCGTTGTCCCTGTTGGTCATGTACTACCCAAAGTTGATGCAGTTGTGCTTGATGAAAATAAAGAAATAGTTAAGAATGGCCAAAAAGGAGAAGTCTATATCCACTCTATAGGATTAGCTAATGAATATATCAATAGACCTGATCTGAACGCAGAAAGATTTATCACTGCAGCAAATAGTCCAATCAAGAAGCGACTTTATAAAACTGGAGATTTTGGCAAGCTATCAGATGATGGACAGTTAATAACAATATATGGTCGATGTGATTATATTATCAAACTAAGAGGTTATACCCTTTCACTACCATTTATTGAATCTGTTATTAAGGATAAATTTGACATAATGCACTGTATAGTCGATAAAATTGGTGCCACAAGAATGTCAGAATCACTAATTGCATATTTAGAAATTCCTAAAGAGAATCAAGATACTTTTCGCCAACGATGGAATCTAAAAGATAACAATAAACCATCTAAAAAACTACTAGATAAAATTGCTCCTTATCTAGCTCACTATATGCTCCCTAAATATATTGTTCTACTCGATGAAATACCTCTTAACAGATACTCAAACAAACTTGATAGGAATAGCATTAAACATGATGATTTAATCATTGAAACTCAAGAAGTTCAATCAATCAATAATCTGCAAGACTATAAAAGACTATGGTCAAATATCTTAAATATATCTGAAGATGATATATCTCTAACAAGCTGTTTTTTTGAGCTTGGCGGATCATCCTTATCTGCAATGTTACTTATAAGTAATCTAAAAGAGCTTGGCTTTGATATTACTATCAGCAATTTTGTTGAAAAAAGTTCTCTAAAAGATAGTTATAATCTAATAACAAATAATCAATCCTCAACAAAACAAAAAATCACTCAAGAGATCTTGGATGATATTAATAAATTTACAACCGCTATAAAACCAAATATTTGCCAAGATTTACCCTCAACAAATACTGGAAATATCTTATTGACAGGCGCAACAGGATTTTTAGGCTCTCACCTTCTAACTCACTTAATATCAAATGAGAAAATACAAACAATTTACTGTTTGGTACGAGCTACAGATAAAAACCAAGCAAGACAAAGAGTCGAAAAAACTCTTAAAAAACTTAACGTTAAAACAAACTCAAAAATAGTATATTTAAATGGAGATATTACTAAAACAAACTTTGGTTTAGATAGTAAAAAATGGTTAGAACTATCTAAAGAGATAAATACTGTTATTCATACAGCAGCGTCTGTTAACCTACTATTACCTTATAATGCTTTGAAACCAAGCAATCTTGATGGAACAGCACATTGTATTGATTTTTGTCTTACGAATAAAAGTAAACATTTAATATACATATCCACTAATGGAATATTCCCATTACATCTGAATAAAATTTTTGATGAATCTAACTCCATTGATTGGATTGAATCACTAGAGTCTGGCTACTCACAAACAAAGTGGGCAGCAGAAAAACTTGTTCATAGAATGATTGAAAAAGGTCTTAATGCAAGTGTTTTAAGACTAGGAAATATCTCACCTCAAACACCTAGCTATATAAACAAATCCGATACGAATTGGTTACTACTAAAAGAAATAATTACCCAGAAGAAAATACCTCAAAATATAAACTTAGAAATGACTCCCGTAGATCATATAACTAAGATTGTAGAATATCTCATATTGACTAAGCCAGACTACAACACCCTTAATATTACTAACAAAAATTTTCTTAACGCAAACATATTAGCTAAATGTTTCAATTATGAAACTATCGAATATAATAATTGGCTTGATGCTATTATAGATGGCTCAACAAAATTCTTAGCAAAAGATAAGCTAAATATCGACTCATCAATATGTAACTATGATAGAACCAATTACCAAAGAATCATGAAAGAAATCAATATCAATTATCCAGAAATAACTGCTGAATATATAAATAATATTTTTCTAGGAGGTAAAGATGAGCTTACTTACAAATAAACATGTATTAATAGTCGGTGCCTCTAGTGGTATGGGTAAAGCTATTGCTAATGCATGCCGAGAAAAGCAAATGAAAATATCTTTATGCTCGCGTCGTGAAATTGATATTCAAGATGATACTACATTCTTTCAATCAGTAGACATCCAGAATTTAGCTCAAGTAGAGAGTTTTATAAACCAAAGTATAGATAATTTTGGTGAATTTGATTATGTCATTAACTGCGCAGGTGTTATGTATTATCAATGTATAGAGAATAGAAATTACCAAGAATGGATGACTACCATAAATACTAATGTCATAGGATTTACTAATCTTTTATACTCTGTACTACCATCACTAATCAAAAATAAAGGCATGCTGATAAACATAACATCTGATGCTGCTAGGCAAGCCTTTCCAGGTCTAGCGATTTACTCGGGTTCAAAGGCTTTTATGGAATATACACTTAGAGCCATTCGTTTGGAGTTAATTGATAAAGATGTCAGAATTATCAACATCCAACCAGGTAATGTTGCTACTCCATTGCAAAACATGTCTACAGATAGTGAGGCTGTCAAAAAATATGCTAGTGATGATTCAGATAATTTCATACAGCCACAACAAATAGCTGAGACAATAGTTTTTGCGATGAATCAACCAAAAAATGTTGCCATAAACGAAATACTAATAGAACCTCAAAAAGAGCCTATCAGCGGATAACTTCAAACTATATAAACATCTATACTTGTAATATTTCATTCAATTAGCTAATGTATAGATAAATTATTCTTATTCTCAGGATTTTTTGGTTTGAATTTTAAAAAACGAGCTTTTCTATTTGGCTCGCTATCTGGAATATTTTGGGGTCTTGACTATACATTAGCAGGACAAGTTCACACACTTCTTACAATGACTTTTTTAGTTTCAATGTGGCTTACTTCAATACATGATTTAGGAGTTGCAGCAACTGTCAGTGTCGTATCAAAATCATCTGTAAAAAAAGTTAAAGATCTAAAGCTTTGGCAAATTATAAGTATATGCTGTATCCCGCTTCTAGGTGGACTTGCGATGACTATGTACATGCTTTCGACAAGAGATATCTCTACTGGGACAGCAATCATAATATCATCATGCTATCCTGCTGTAGGAATGATAGGCGCGCGAATCTTTCTCAAGGAAAGCTTAACTCCTCTGAAAATATTAGGATTTACAATTGTTTTAATTGGTATTACCCTAACAGCCTATAGTGAATTATTTGATCAGGTAAATAGCATTATAGGTCTTAGCTTTGCAATTTTAGCAGCTATTTTTTGGGGACTAGAAGGTGTTATCTATAAAATGGTTTTGAATGCTGATGTCTCGGCAAATACATTACTTTTTCTACGTAAGATCTCTACAATTATAATATTCTTACCATTCACTTGGATTATAATCAATACAGTTAGTATTTATGTGCTATTACTTATAGCTGCTATTGGTGTTATTGGCTATATTGCAGATCTAGCATATATGCAAGCATTTAAGTACTCAAATGTAACTTTAGCAATGTCACTAAATATTACTTATATTATTTGGGGGCCTTTATTTGCCTTTATGCTATTTGATCAAAGTATAAGTATTCTACTTCTCATAGCTTGTGCAATTTTAATATTTATAGGCAATTATCTAATATTCAAATCCAAATCAGTTTACTAAAAAACTGAATTTTCCCCGTATAAATAATTAGGTAGCTGAAAGGTATAAAGAGCATAACCTCCTACTAGATCAGATGATTGATCTCCTATTGAGATAAGTATCTTATACCCCAAAGATTCAATATAAGCCCTTCTCTCTGCCTTAAAATTTTTAAAGCCCTTGGAATCATATTCTGTCAAGTTATTTGGAAAAACAAATACATCTTCAAAACCTACATAACCAGCATTATGTAATGCCTGTTTTGTCGCTTCAAGATGCTTAGCAAAACGCGCGCTTATGAAAAATATTTTAAGTCCTTTAGCAAGACAGTAAAGATAGAAGTCTAAAGTAGCCTTGATTGGATAAGCACTAGTTTTTGCAAGTAGTTCATCCCAAATTTGATGATTCTCCTGTTGAGGAAAGCCTACTTCTTTAAAAGGATAATAATGATTCAATGAAGTTTCATCAATATCAAGAACTATGGCATGATTTTTTAATGATGATTGAGCATCTATTATTTGCTTAGCTTTTTCAAGAATACTTCTTACCTCATCTTCATGAGCTTGACTCTCATAATAAGAAATAACTTGTTCTTGTGTCATATATACGTTTATTTTAGACCTAATTCTTTCAATCTTTCTTCTAGAAATATTCCAGCTTGAGGATATTTTTCAGATAGATATACTTCTGGCTTAGGATGTATAAAGCACGGTGTTGAAACTCGATCAAGATTCTCTATTTCACCTTCTGGCTTTACAACTCTATGCTTAGTTGCAATATACTCACCATTAGTCATTTCTTGAAGCATGTCACCGATATTTATAACTAGAGACTCACTATCACATGGCACATCATACCATTGATTAGTTACTGGTGATAAAACTTGTAAACCTGGTGAAGAAGCTATTGGCAACAATGTAATTAAGTTGATATCTTCATGGGCTGCAGCTCTTACTGCACCTGACTCTTCATCACCTTTCATAGCAGGATAATGTAATATTCTTAACAACGTACTTTCATAAGAAACAGTATCTCTTAATCGTTGTGGTAGCTTACTAGCAACAGCTGGATCCATATGCTCATCTATCCATTCAAGAAGTGTCTCACCAAGCTTCATCATTTTTTCAAACATTTCTCTAGCTGCACTACTTACTTCCTGAGGATATCGACCATTAGGAAAATATAAATGATAGAAGTGCTTAATGTCTTTTACTGTTTCACCCTTTGCAACTTCAGAGACATCTTTTGGAAAATATCCATCTTGGTTTTCAACATCAAATAAATATTTATCAGCATCACCTGACTTTAAAAAATCTTGCCACTCATTATAAACAGTTTGGATAAGATTCCAGTCAATAGGATGAGTCTTTAAAACTGCAAAACCAGTTTCTTTCAAAGACTTTGTAAACTCTTCAGCTGCATTATCTGCATAGTAATCAACGCTACGAATATTCATTTTTACTCCATATTTTTAGAGGGAAACAATTCAAGGACTGCCTTTAATTATATCAATAATACTTTTATGTTTCATTAACTTGATGATATCTTAGATAGGAAAACTTAATTAAATAAACTTCTATATCTTCTTATTTATTTTTCTACGCAAATATATCTCTAACTTATCAAGTGATCTTGCAAGTTTTTTACTTATTGCAATAAATGGTAATAAAGCTAATCCTATAAAAAATAATCCTGGTCCAGGAGTAAATAGCATAATTAGACCAAGTATCAAAGCCACAATTGAAATTATTAAAAACATTAATAAAACTAGAGGATTAGATAATTTTTTACGATAATATCTGTGCAATAAATAAAACCTTTTTCCTGGTTTAGCTTTTACTATACTTTTAAGTTTTAATATCACTTTTAAATATACCTTCTAAGTTAAGCAAATAACGCTAGCTCTAATAGTTTTAACCTCTTGGATGATGTTTTTGGTATATTTCTTGTAAGCGATTTTGAGATATATGTGTATAAATAGTTGTTGTTGATACATTACTATGACCTAATAATAACTGAACCGATCTAAGATCTGCACCATGATTGAGCAAATGTGTTGCAAAAGCATGTCTTAGAGTATGTGGCGATATATCTGTGTTTATGCCCGCAATAAGCGCATAGCTCTTAATACGATGCCAAAAAGATTGACGAGTTATTCTCTTTGAATGTTTGCTAATAAAAACAGCTTCCTCTTTAAAATTTTTAGCTAACGACTCGCGCGACTCTTCAAAATACTTATGTAAATATTCAAGAGCATACTCTCCTATCGGCACAATTCGCTCTTTCGAGCCTTTACCCATGACTTGTATTACCCCGACATTCAAATCTATATCATGAGTATTTAGCCCAACCAACTCACTAACTCTCAAACCGGTAGCATACATAAGCTCTAGCATTGCCTTATCACGAATACCAATATCATCTGTTAAATCAGGCGCTTGAAGTAGCCTTTCGACATCAACTTCTGTCATATCTTTAGGCAACCTTTTAGCTAACTTCGGTAAAGTTAATTTTGTAGTCGGATTAGTAGTAGCTTGTCCTGTCGATATAAGCCAATTATAGAACTTACGTAATGTAGATATCATACGCGCATTAGATCGGCTACTATAGCCATTCTTAGAACGATAAGATATAAAAGCATATAGTTGCTCAAAATCAAGATTAATCAATTCTACTTGTGAGAAGTAACTTTGTAAGAACTTTAGATCTGTGCGATAAGATGAAATAGTGTTTTGGCTTAAACCGTGCTCAAGCCAAAGATTATCAAGAAAAGCATCAACAGCTGTAGACACTTTTTGATTTTCCTAGAATTATACTTTTTCTTTAATTCTAGCAGCCTTACCAGTAAGACCTCTCATGTAGTATAGCTTAGCTCTACGTACATCTGCTCTCTTCTCAACAGTGATACTGTCAATTAGAGGTGAGTGAGTTTGGAAAGTTCTTTCTACACCCATACCTGAAGACATTTTTCTTACTGTGAAAGCAGAGTGAAGACCTCTGTTTCTTTTTCTAAGAACGAAACCTTTGAAAGCCTGAATTCTTTGCTTATCGCCTTCTTTAATCCATAGGTTAACAGTGATCGAATCACCTGGATTAAATTCTGGAAGATCTGTTCTGATTTGTGACTTTTCTACTAATTCAACAAATTTATTTTTCATTTTTCTCTCCTTTTGTGCTTACCATATCTATTTTATAATCATTTATAATTTGCTTATCTTCTTCAGATAGGCATAGGCACTCAATTAAATCTTTACGACGCTCATAAGTTCTTATCAACTTCTGTTTACGCCTCCATTTTGCTATTTCCTTATGATTACCAGATAACAAAACACTTGGGACCGCATTACCATCAGGCAAAACAGCTGGCTTTGTATAATGCGGGTAGTCCAAAAGACCATCATAAAAAGAATCCTCAATCATGGAATCCTTGTTACCCAACACCTCTGGCAATAGCCTTATCAGACTATCCATAACTAACATAGCAGGGAGCTCACCACCACTTAATACAAAATCACCGACTGAAATCTCTTCATCAACATAATCTTGAATCAAGCGCTCATCAACCCCTTCATATCTACCACAAAGCAGTATCAATGAATCATTTTCTAAAAGCTCAAGAGCCTTATTATGATTAAACACACTACCCTGAGGTGACAAGTATACTACTTTTGTATTATAACCTAAAGTACTTTTTGCATCTTTGATTGCCTGTGATAATGGTTCATATTTCATAACCATACCGGCTCCACCACCAAAGCTGGTATCATCTACCGTTGCATGCTTATCAGTTGTATAATCTCGAGGATTAAAGCATTTTATAGATACCTTAGAGTCTTTTATCGCCCTAGCAGTAATCCCAAAATCATTTATCGCCTTAAACATTTCAGGAAATATAGATATTATGCCAAATTTCATTTTTCTAAATCTAGAATTAAAACAGCTCTAATTTTAGTACTTAAGACAAACAAACACAAATATTGAATCACAAAGCAATTGACTAATAATCGTATTCCCAATCAACAACTATTTTTTTTAAATCAAGATCTTCACTAACAATATATTGCTTAACATAAGGAATAAGATATTCATCAGAGTCTTTCTTACAAACTAAAACTTCATTAGCACCAGTTTCAATAATCCCAATTACTTTACCAAATGAATCATTAGCTGTATTTACAATCGTACATGCAATTAAATCTGTAAAATAAGCTTCGTCGTCACCAACCTTTGGCAATGCTTCTTTTGGCACTCCAATTAGAGAGTTAACATACTTCTTTGCAGTTTCTACATCATTAACACTAGCAAGCTTAATATACAGCTTATCAGCTCGTCTTAAGACACTCTCATCTTTAAGTGGTTGCCAAGCACTATTAGCCGGTAACTGGATATACCAGTCGCCATAACTCAAAAGTGTTTCTATTGAACTTGCTAAAGGATACAAGTTAAGCTCGCCATCAAGCTTATATGTAGCACCAATTTTAGCTATTTCCACAAAATCTTGTGACATAAAAGAAAAATAATTTGATTCTATAAATACGAATTAAGCAACTTTTTTAGCTTCTTTGATTAAGCTAGCTACTCTATCAGATGGTTGAGCACCTTTAGCAAGCCAAGCTTCAGCTTTAGCTACATCAAGCTTTAATCTTTCTTCACCACCTTTAGCTAAAGGATTAAAGAAACCTAGTTTCTCGATAAATCTACCATCTCTTGGACTTCTTTTATCAGCAACTACGATTCTATAGAAAGGACGCTTTTTAGCACCACCACGTGCCATACGAATTACTACCATTTATTTATTCTCCGGTTTTATATTTTAATTTTTTAATTATTAAAATTTATTAGCTAAGCTTAGCAGCCATAAACCTAGCAAAAATTATGCAAAAATTTAATAGCAATACTTTAAAGTCTCTTGACTAAAATGTCAATAGTTGACTTTACATAAACATAATATATAATACCCGAAGTCGCTGAATTTAACAAACAACTTGCTTGCGACACTAAATAATAAGCTAAAGCGTTTCTACTAAATTTTTATTCAAAATTTTCTAGAGACCTTTTAGCAATACTAAAAGGGAGAACAAAATGTCAAAAAATTATTTATTCACATCTGAGTCGGTTTCAGAAGGACATCCAGACAAACTAGCTGATCAAATATCAGATGCAATCTTAGATGAAATTTTAAAACAAGATAAAAACGCTCGTGTTGCATGTGAAACTTTAGTAAAAACTGGTATGGCTCTAGTTGCTGGCGAAATTACAACTTCTGCTTGGATTGATATTGAGGAGCTAGTCAGAAAAGTAATCGTTGAAACTGGATACGATAATGCAAACAAAGGTATTGATGGCAGAACTTGCTCTGTAATCAATGCTATTGGTAAACAATCTAGTGACATTGCCCAAGGTGTTGATCGTGGCTCGCTAGAAGATCTTGGTGCAGGTGATCAAGGACTAATGTTCGGTTTCGCCACCAATGAAACACCAACTTTGATGCCTTCTGCGATTTACTACTCTCATTTACTAATGAGAAAACAAGCAGAACATAGAAAATCAGGCAAACTTGCATGGTTAAGACCAGATGCAAAAGCTCAAGTAACTTTAGCATACGAAAATGATAAACCTAAGTTCATTGATACAATTGTTTTATCTACTCAGCATAATGAATCAATATCTCAAAAAGATTTACACGATGCTGTTATCGAAGAGATTGTGAAAGAAGTAATCCCTGCTGAACTAATCACAAAAGACACGAAGTATCACATTAATCCAACGGGTGTGTTCTTAATAGGCGGTCCTCAAGGAGATTGTGGTCTTACAGGTAGAAAAATTATTGTTGATACTTATGGTGGAGCTGCTCATCATGGTGGAGGTGCATTCTCTGGAAAAGATCCTTCAAAAGTTGATCGCTCTGGCGCATATATGGGTAGATATATCGCTAAGAATATTGTTGCTGCTGGGCTAGCTGATAAATGTGAAGTTCAAGTTGCTTATGCTATTGGTGTAGCAAAGCCTGTTTCTTTGATGGTCAACACCTTTGGTACAGGTAAAATTTCTGATAGCAAAATTGAAAAACTAGTCTCAGAAACTTTTGATCTTAGAGTTGGTAAAATTATCGAAAATCTTGATCTACTTAGACCTATTTATCGCAAAACTTCTAACTATGGTCATTTTGGTCGCGAGTTACCAGAGTTTACTTGGGAAAAAATAGATAAGGCTGATAATCTTAAATCTGCTGCTAAAATCTAATTTCTTATTTATATTCTCTATATTTCAATAAAATCAACCACCTATATTATTAGAATCTATTACAATAATATGACAATACTTTGTGAATGTGAAAGTGATTGTCTTTTTATTAAGAGTTTATAGCTAATCATATATTATTTATACAATATTGAGAATAATTATATAAACTCATATGCCACTATACTCCGGCATTTCTAGTATCTATTTTTCAATCTAATCGAAAATACAAGGTAATAAGAAAAAGACTTATATTAGGAAATATAATTGGCTCTATTAGAGACTTTTAAGATAAACTTTTAGAGGTGCTCATGAAACTTCTGAGTTAGATGACTCTAACTAAATTAGATAATTTAATAGTTCGTTAATCACTAAACATTTATATCTAAAGAGTAGTTCTTGAAAGCAACAAATCTAAATATCCCTTACCAGTTTCTATAAAGTTAATCATATTTTAGGTTACAAAGTTCGATAATAGAATATAGACACTCTTTTTTTGGACAGTATCAAGGCAATATTACATTACATTACATTGTGTCAGGGCTTGACTACAGAATCTGGTAAAAGCTTAGATATGAGTCATTTAGTCAATTATCACTTAAATTATTATGTGCATAAGAACAAATTTACTAAACAACCTACAACCTTTGATACATAAATTTTAAAGTTATATTTATAAAATATTAGAGGGAAAGTTTTTGAAAGAGAATACTTAAGAAATATTTATTAGATTATGCTATAGTACTAGCTTTGTTATATTTTTTCTTCGCTTGAATAAATTCGATTTTTAAATCTTTATATTTAGATTTTATCTCTTTGATATCAGCTTTAGATAATACATTTTCTTTCTTAGCTTTTAGATATTCTTGCTTAGCACTATACATGTTTTTAACATTTGTAACTAACTTAGAGTACAATTCCTCAATACCCAAATCAAACGATTTATTCTTCTTAGTTAGCGCCTCATCTAACTTGACCTTAGCTTTCGCAATTTCAATCAAATGCTTAGGCGTAGTTTTAAGATCATAACACCAGCCTATTTTTGCTAAACCTGCAATAAACCACTTAGATGGATCTAGATCAAACCATCTGATACCATTTCTATAATCACCAGCAAACGCATGATGATAGTTATGATAGCCTTCTCCACCAGTCACTATAGCAGTTATCCAACTATCTCTAGCTGTATTTTTTGTAGAATATGGTCTTTTGCCTATAGTATGAGCCAAAGAGTTAATACAAAAAGTTGCATGATGTACTAAAATAACTCTAAGCAGACCACCTAAAATTAAAAAACCTAAGGCGCTCTGCCAAGCAGCAGTTAACGTACCGCCGGTTAAGAATCCAAATATAAATCCTATTAATGTAGGCAATCCAAAACATGCTAAAATAGCTAACACAGTATAATGATTATGTTGGAAGACCACAGCCTTATCTTTTAGAAGATCATTGACACCTCTAATTTCTTGTACATCTGGACTACTATGTCTTAACAGCCAGCCAAAATGAGAGAACCAAAAACCTCTTGTAGCTGCATACGGATCTTTTACAGGATCATCAACATCTTTATGGTGCTTTCTATGATCTGAAGCCCACTGAATTATACTATTCTGTAAAGCTGCTGTCCCAAAAACCATAAGAGCATAACTTACTATCTTATTAGCTTTATAAGTTTTATGTGACCAAAGTCTATGATAGCCCATTGTAATACCAACACCTGTTAGAATATAAAATACAACTAAAGCCACATAATCCGCAGTTGAAAAACCATAAGTCATTGCATACCAAGGTACAGCAATCAGAGCAACTATTGGAAGTAACAGAAGTCCGAAGACACTCTTCCAAACTATACTGCCTTGTTTTTCTATGGTTTGATGTATTATTTCATTATTATTATTCATTTAGAACCTTTAACCTTTTTTTGAATTTAACCCACTTGATGTGGATACGGGAAAATTAACTACAATGCTATGATAACACGTATCTGATTTTTTTGATAGCTATTTAAGCGCGTTTAAATTTGAGCTCTAGCTTTAACATTGATTTCTAAATTAGAATCCTTAAAACTATTGGCATATCTATAAGCGCCAGCAAGAGCAATCATTGCACCATTATCTGTACAATATTTCATTGGAGGGAAAAATATCTCATAACCCTTATTCTTAGACAGTACATCCAACTTAGAGCGTAGCAATTTATTCGCACTAACCCCACCAGATATAACCAACCTTTTATTTCCTGTCTTCTGTAAGGCTTTTTCACACTTTGTTACTAAAACATCTATAGCCGCTTCTTGAAATGCATAACATAAATTTGCTTTATTTTCATATGACTGATCTGTTTCACTATACCAAGTATTCAATACAGCAGTCTTTAGACCACTAAAACTAAAATCCAAATTAGGCTTATTTTTCATTGGTCTAGGCAGATCATACTTTTTTTTATCTGTAGCTTTTTCAGCAAGATTAGCCACCTCGACTCCACCAGGGTATGACATCCCTAGAAGTTTAGCTGTTTTATCAAATGCTTCTCCGGCAGCATCATCAATAGACTCTCCGAGTAAAGAGTATTCACCAAACTCTCTAACTTCGAATAATTGAGTATGCCCACCAGATACCAGTAATGCAACGAATGGATATTTTATATCACTACTTTGATCTAAAAGAGGGGATAATAAATGTCCTTCAAGATGATGTACGGCTACTGTATCAATATTATGTATCAATCCTAATGTTTTAGCAAAAGTTGCCCCCACCATTAGTGCACCAATCAGTCCTGGCATAGCTGTATAGGCAATACAGCTTAAGTCATTAAAATTGATGTTAGCATTACTGAGCAGCTCTTTAGTCAAAATATTTAATTTTGCAATATGTTCACGTGATGCAAGTTCTGGAACTACTCCACCATATTTTTTATGCAAATCTATCTGACTATACAATACATCTGCAACAAGAGTTTTAGATGAATAATCATAAATCGCCAAACCAGTTTCATCACAGGAGCTTTCTATACCTAAAACAAGCATTATTTCTTAGCAGCCCCAGCACCACCATTAGTCTTTGTGATCTGAATAAATTTAGTTATAAATGAGCCCACAACCAAACCAATCACAAAAGCAATAGATAAAAGCACCATAAGAGGCAATGTTGTACTACCAAATATGTAATCAAAACTGACATTATCAGTATTCAATATAGATAAAAAAACAATTACAATAATTGCTAAACCAAATAGTATTTGCCAAAACAGTTTTTTAATTGTACTAAACATTAGCTACATTCTTAAATAAGACATATTGACAATATTATAGTTAATTTTTTTGAAATTATAAAACTTAATTTGAGAGATATTTTAGAAAACTCTTTGGTATTGCATTTATAAATATGCAATACCTTGATACAAATAATAATTAGAAATCTAAAGATTCCAAAGCATTTCTTAATGACTCTTCAATATCATCATTAATATCTTTATCTTCTTTTTCAATCTGATTCTCAAAGAGAGTATCTTCAGTGTTAAATGATGATGCTTCTGTGAATATCATATTATCTTCTACACCTAGCTCTTCTCTCATCTTCTCAATTTTATTAGACTCTTTTCTAACCGCTAAACCTGTACCTGTAGGTATTAATCTACCAATAAGAACGTTTTCTTTAAGTCCTCTTAATTGATCAACTTGAGAATGTATCGAAGCCTCAGTTAATACTCTAGTCGTTTCTTGGAACGATGCTGCAGACAAGAATGACTCCGTAGATAAAGATGATCTAGTGATACCCATTAGAGTAAGCTCATACTCAACCAATCTCTTACCTTCTTTAGCTAGCCTATCATTTTCTTCAAGTATTCTTACTAATTCAATACTTTCATCTTTGACAAACTTACTATCACCTTCATCAAGAATTGTTGCTTTTCTTAACATCTGTCTAACGATCGTTTCAATATGCTTATCGTTAATTACAACACCTTGCATACGATATACAGACTGAGCTTCAATCAATATATAGTCAGCAAACGCTTCTAAACCTTTATACTTAAGAAGATCATGTGGATCAGTAGGACCATCGGCTAACACGTCGCCTTTAGATACCTGTTCACCATCAAAAACTACTAGATGTCTAGATTTAGGCAATAGTATCTCTTCAGCAATATGACCGCTCTTATCCAAGATTTCAATCCTTTGCTTTTCTTTAGTATCTCTATTACCCAATCTAACCATACCATCGCAAGGCGATAATATTGCAGCATCTTTAGGTCGTCTAGCCTCAAAAAGTTCAGCAACTCGTGGAAGACCACCTGTAATATCCTTATTCTTAGATCCTTCTAAAGGAATCTTAGCAACAACATCACCAACCTCTAATACTGAATCATCAGTAACGTTCAATACAGCACCTACAGCTAATGAAATTGATTTAAGCTCATTGCCTTTTTCATCAACAACTTTAACAACTGGCTTTAAGTTCTTAGAGGTTGTTCTTTGAGATATTGAAGTTATCTCAATAGTTTGCTGACCAGTTAAATCATCATATGTATGCTTTGATGTAATACCATCAATAACATCCTCTAAAACTACTTTACCAGCAACATCAGTAATCAATGGTTGAGCATGCGGATCCCAAGTAGCTATAACATCGCCAATCTCAACACCCTTGCCACTTGCTAAAGGAACAACCGCACCCATAGGGATTTTATGTTGCTCTCTAACACGGCCCATAGTATCAGAAACTATAATTTCACCAGCTCTTGATATAACTATATTTTGACCATCTTTATTTGTAACTGTTCTTATGTTTTTGAACTTAATCTTACCAGCAGTCTTAACTTTAATATCAGATACTGTAATACCTAATGATGCCGCACCACCAGTATGGAATGTTCTCATCGTAAGCTGTGTACCTGGCTCACCAATTGACTGAGCAGCAATTACACCAACAGACTCACCGACATTGACTTTTCTTTCACGAGCAAGGTCACGACCATAACATTTAGCACATAAGCCTCTACGAGTTTTACATGTAATTGGAGATCTAACCTTGATCATGTCAATACCATTATCGTCAAGTATCTCAACAAGATTTTCATCAAGTAGAGTACCAGCTTCTAATAGAACAACTCCCTTTTCAGTCACAACATCAGCAGCTAATGTTCTACCTAAAGCTCTCTCTACTAGAGGAACTTTAACTTCGCCATCTTCAACAATAGCTGAGAACATTAAACCATCATCAGTACCACAATCTTCTTCGATAACAACTAAATCTTGGGCAACATCCACAAGTCTACGAGTTAGGTAACCAGCATTAGCTGTCTTCAATGCTGTATCTGCTAGACCTTTACGAGCTCCGTGAGTAGATGTAAAGTACTGCAATACTGACAAGCCTTCTCTAAAGTTTGCAGTAATAGCAGTTTCAATCATCGTTCCATCTGGCTTAGCCATTAGACCACGCATACCTGCAAGCTGTCTCATCTGGTTATAAGAACCTCTAGCACCTGATTTTGCCATCATATATACAGAGTTAAATGATTCGATTTCTTTATTCTCACCATTTACCATTACAGTATCTTTTGAAATCGCATCCATCATCGAAGCACCAACCTCATCCGAGGTTTTGCTCCAAATATTGATGATATTATTATATCTTTCATTCTCTGTAATTAATGAAGACTGATACTGCTCCGTAATATGCTTAATTTCTTTTTCTGCTTCTTCTACTTTAGCTTCTTTATTTTCAGGTATTGTCATATCATCAACACCTACAGAAACGCCTGATAATGTCGAATATTTAAAACCTGCATACATCAGTTTATCTGCTAAAACTACAGTCGCCTTACCACCTAGCACTCTAAATGCTTGATTAATAATCTTAGAAATTTCTTTCTTAACAAGTACTTTATTTAATAATGAGAATGACAAACCTTCTGGCAATATATTAAGAAGTAGTGCTCTACCAACAGTAGTATTTATAACCCCCTTCTCATTATAAGTATTGCCTTTAGTATCAAAAACTTGTCTATCTATTCTAAGCTTAATTTTAGCATGGATATCTATAGTGCCAGAGTTATATGCTCTACTAACGTCATCATAGTTTGAAAATAATTTACCTTCACCACGAGCGCCTTCTTTTTCTCTAGTAATGTAGTACAAACCTAGTACAATATCTTGAGTAGGAGTGATAATCGGCTGACCAGATGCTGGAGATAAGATGTTGTTTGTAGACATCATTAATACTCTAGCTTCTAATTGAGACTCTACAGTTAATGGTACGTGTACAGCCATTTGGTCACCATCGAAATCGGCATTAAATGCCGCACAAACCAAAGGATGTAGCTGTATTGCTTTACCTTCGATTAGCTTAGGTTCGAATGCCTGAATACCAAGTCTATGAAGTGTTGGAGCACGGTTTAGTAATACAGGATGCTCATTAATAACAACTTCTAAAATATCCCATACAACAGCTTCTTCAAGCTCAACCATTCTCTTAGCTTGTTTGATAGTTGTTGCATAACCACCTAATCTTAACTTAGAGTATACAAAAGGCTTAAATAGCTCTAATGCCATCTTTTTAGGTAAACCACACTCATGCAATCTTAGAGATGGACCAACCGTAATTACAGAACGGCCAGAATAGTCTACACGTTTACCAAGTAAGTTCTGACGGAAACGTCCTTGCTTACCTTTTATCATATCAGCAAGAGACTTAAGTGGACGCTTATTTGAACCTGTTACAGCCCTACCACGTCTACCGTTATCTAGTAACGCATCTACAGCTTCCTGTAACATTCTCTTTTCATTTCTAACAATAATATCTGGAGCATTTAAATCCAATAGTTTTTTAAGTCTATTGTTTCTATTAATTACTCTACGATACAAATCATTAAGATCAGAAGTTGCAAATCTACCACCTTCAATTGGAACTAATGGTCTTAAATCTGGCGGTAAAACTGGTAATACAGTCATTACCATCCACTCAGGTTTATTTCCAGATGCTTGGAAAGTTTCAAGAAGTCTTAATCTCTTAATAGCTTTTTCTTTTTTAGCTGTAGATTTACTCTCTTCATATTCGGCTTGTAGAGACTCTATTTCAGTTTCAAGATCGGTATCTGCTAATAAGTCTCTTATAGCTTCTGCACCCATAGATGCTTCAAACTCATAACCATAGTTCTCTAGAGCTTCAGCATACTCATCATCAGTAAGAAGCTGTTTTTTCTCTAGTGGAGTCATGCCTGGATCTGTAACTATGTAAGATTCAAAGTATAGAACCTTCTCAACATTCTTTAATGGCATATCAAGAAACAGACCTATTCTAGAAGGCAAAGATTTTAGATACCATATATGTACTACTGGACACACTAAATCTATATGACCCATTCTTTCTCTACGTACTTTGGCCTGCTCTACCTCAACACCACAACGCTCACATACTACGCCACGATGCTTAAGTCTTTTATACTTACCACACAAACACTCGTAGTCTTTTATTGGACCAAAGATTTTAGCACAGAATAATCCATCTCTCTCTGGTTTGAATGTTCTATAATTTATAGTTTCTGGTTTTTTAACTTCACCATGAGACCATGAACGAATGACCTCTGGAGATGCTAAAGATATTTTAATAATATCAAACTTTTTACTATTGTAGTTTTGATGTAGGATACCGTTATTCACAGGTAATTCTCCTATACTTTTATTTTAAATAACAAAAAATAAGTAGCTTCAAATTAAGATGCTTATTCTTCCTCAGATGAATAGTCAAAATCCATATCTATACCCAATGCTCTAACTTCATTTCTTAAAACATTGAATGATTCTGGAACATCTACATTCATAGTTAACTTACCATCAACTATATTCTTATACATCTTAGATCTACCAGTTATGTCATCTGACTTAACGGTTAACATCTCTCTTAGAGTATAAGCAGCACCATATGCTTGTAACGCCCAAACTTCCATCTCACCGAATCTTTGACCACCAAATTGCGCTTTACCACCTAATGGTTGTTGCGTAACTAAGCTATAAGATCCAGTTGATCTAGCATGCATTTTATCATCTACTAAATGGTCTAACTTAAGCATATACATATAACCAACCGTTACATGCCTATCAAATGGTTTACCGGTACGACCATCAAATAGTTTCATCTGACCATTAGTTGCAAAGCCACCTATTTTTAGCAATGATTTGATATCTTCTTCTTTTGCACCATCAAATACAGGGGTAGCAATTGGCACTCCTCCTTTTAGATTTTCACAAAGATTCAATATCTCTTCATCATTTAAAGCTTTAAGATCAACTTTCTTGTCACCTACACTATTATAGACTTCTTCTAAAGTTTTTCTTAACTCTGCTGCTTTTCTTGTTTTTTCTAGAGTTTGCTCTATTTTCTTGCCTAAGCCATAAGAAGCTAACCCTAAATGAGCCTCTAGAATCTGACCGATATTCATACGCGAAGGAATACCTAGTGGATTCAAACAGACATCTACAGGAGTACCATCTTCCATATATGGCATATCCTCTACTGGTAACACTCGTGAAACCACACCTTTGTTACCATGACGTCCAGCCATCTTATCACCTGGCTGAATACGCTTTTTAATAGCGACAAAAACTTTAACAGTCTTAAGTACACCAGGAGATAACTCATTACTTTGCATGATAGATTTTTTCTTAGCTTCAAATCTAGCATCTACAGCTATTTTTGCTTCTTCGTAATACTCTCTAGCATTCTGTACTTTTTGCTCAAGTTTTTCATCTTCAAAAGAAATTTCCAGCCATTTAGAAAAAGGTAAAGTTGCTAAAAATTCTTTTGTAAGAACAGCACCTTTCTTAAGTCCTTTTGCCTTTTGTATCTTAGCTCCAATCACATCTGTCTCGATAGATGATTTAACTACAGATTCAATCACAGCAAATTCTTCATCGAAATCTTTACGCGCTTTATCAATTAGTTCTTTCTCAATTTTAAGAGCTCTTTTACTCTTGCCACCTTTATCATTTTCAAAAACCTGAACATTAATTACAGTACCTGAAGTACCACTAGGCATTCTTAATGAACTATCAGCAACATTTGATGCTTTTTCATTAAAGATTGCTCTAAGAAGTCTTTCTTCAGGAGTTAACTGCTGCTCAGCTTTTGGAGTAATTTTTGCTACAAGAATATCACCTGATTCAACATTTGCACCGATATGGACAATACCTGACTCATCAAGCTTAGCAAGACTTGACTCACTTACATTTGGAATATCTGCTGTTACTTCTTCAGGACCTAATTTAGTATCACGAGCCACACATGTAAACTCTTCAATATGGATACTAGTGTACTTATCATCTTTTACTATTCTCTCAGAAAGTAAAATTGAATCCTCAAAGTTATAACCATTCCACGGCATGAAAGCAACCATAAGATTATGGCCAAGTGATAACTCACCAAAATCAGTTGCAAAACCGTCAGCCAAAATATCACCCGCTTCAATCTTATCACCAACATTAACTATTGGACGTTGATTGATACAAGTATTCTTATTTGAACGCTTAAACTTAGTCAGGCTATAAATATCAACTAACTTGCTTGTTTTAGATTTTTCAGTATCAACTTTAACAACTATTCTATTAGAATCAACTTCTGCTATCTCACCAGCATTTCTTGCGATAATACAGTTACCAGAGTCTCTCGCAACAATCTTCTCCATACCAGTACCCACTAGAGGCTTTTCAGATTTAAGCGTTGGTACAGCTTGACGTTGCATGTTTGCACCCATCAATACCCTGTTAGCATCATCATGCTCTAAGAATGGTATTAATGCTGCAGCTGCTGAAACCATCTGTTTAGCAGAAACATCCATATACTGAACTCTACTTGACTCAGTAAATATTGCCTCACCGCCAGAACGACACTGAATAAGATCTTCTACAAAGTGGTTATTTTTATCAAGTTTAGTCGATGCTTGGGCAATCACATAATGGTCTTCATCAATAGCTGATAAATATTCAATTTCATTAGTTACTTTACCATTAACTACTTTTCTATATGGTGCTTCTAAAAAGCCATAATCATTAACTCGTGCATAACTTGCCAATGAGTTAATCAGACCAATGTTTGGACCCTCTGGAGTCTCAATAGGACATAGTCTACCATAGTGAGTTGCGTGAACATCGCGAACTTCAAAGCCTGCTCTATCACGCGATAAACCACCTGGACCCAGTGCTGAAATTCTTCTTTTATGAGTTACTTCAGAGAGTGGATTATCTTGATCCATAAACTGAGATAAAGCACCCGATGTAAAGAATTCTTTGATTGCTGCTGTAATTGGTTTAGAGTTAACAATATCTTTAGGCATAAGCTTATCTTTATGTACCAAAGACATACTCTCACGGATACCTTTTTCTACTCTATAAAGACCAATTCTAAACTGGTTCTCAACCATCTCACCAACAGAACGAACACGTCTATTACCTAAATGATCGATATCATCGACCTTGCCTTTACCATCACGGATATTAATAAGCTCTTCGATAACACCTACAATATCACTATTTTCTAAAGTATAAATATCTTTAGATACATTATCAGAACCTAATCTTGCATTTAGCTTCATTCTACCTATATCAGATAAGCTATATCTACTTTCAATGAAGAATAGTCCCTCAAATAGCGCTTTTACAGAAGCTGCTGCTGGAGGATCACCAGGTCTAAGAACCTTATATATTTCTACAAGTGCTTCATCTGTATTTTTAGTAAGATCATATTTCAGGGTATCTGATATATATCTACCTCTTTCGGTAGTTATAAAATCAATAACTTCCAATTCAAGCATGCCCGCTTCTACACATGCTTCTAATAAATTTTCTGTAACATCGTCATTAGCATAAGCTATCACTTCACCTGTAGCTTCATTAACGATATCTTTTGCCACTCTAAGAGTACTAACTAAATCAAAATCAATCGCTACAGAATCAACTCCTGCATCTTTGATTTTCTTAATATCTCTAGATGTTAATTTTTTATTTTTCTTAACAATTGTATTATCTTTTTCATCAATAATATCAAACTTAAGCACTTCACCTTTCATACTAGAAAGATCATCAAGCTTAAGTGCAAAACCTTTATTATTAAAACTAATTGTCTTACTATCAGAGAATCTATTTAATATTTCCTCTTGCGTATATCCAAGAGCTTTTAAAATTACTGTAGCGCAAAATTTTCTTTTTCTGTCGATTCTAGCCCATATAATACCTTTTGAGTCAAACTCAAAATCAAGCCATGAACCTCTGTAAGGAATAATACGTGCCGAAAACGCACCTTCCTCTGAATCATCCTTACTAAAGAATACACCAGGTGATCTATGTAACTGTGATACAACTACTCTTTCTGTACCATTAATTATAAAAGTACCATTAGTTGTCATAAGAGGAATATCGCCCATATAGACATATTCTTCTCTAATATCCTCCACCACTTTTTCGCTAGGAAGGGCTTCTTTGTTATATACAACCAATCTCAACTTCACATTTAATGGAGCATCGTATGTAGCACCACGTACCTGACACTCTGTTTCATCAAAAGTAGGTTCACCAATTTGATAATCGACATAATGAAGTTCATATTGCCCATTTTTACTTTCTACAGGAAAAGATTGCTTAAGCACTAATTCAAGACCAGAGTGAAGTCTACCTTTTGCATCATCTGCATTTAAAAATTTTCTATAAGACTCTGTTTGAATGGAAAGTAAATATGGCACATCTAAGATATGAGGAAGAACCCCAAACTCTTTGCGAATTCTTTTTTTCTCAGCGTATGAGTAAGACATCAAAAACATCCCTAAGATTTTGTTTACACAAAATAAAAAGCAAATATGACTATATTTGCACCAATATCTATGTATCTTTCAATACTAGAAAGACTAGGGGCCAAAACTGACCACTAGTCATAAATTTCTAAAAATTATAATTTAGAATTTTATTATTTAAGCTCAACTTTAGCGCCAGCTTCTTCAAGTTGCTTTTTAAGAGCTTCAGCTTCATCTTTAGATGCAGCTTCTTTAACTGTGAAAGGAGTACCTTCAACAGCATCTTTAGCTTCTTTAAGACCAAGACCAGTAGCGCCTCTTACCGCTTTAATAGCAGCAATTTTATTTGAACCAGCATCAACTAAAACAACGTCAAATTCAGTTTTCTCTTCAGCAGCTTCAGCAGCAGCAGCTGGAGCAGCAGCAACAGCAACAGCAGCAGCAGCAGATACACCAAATTTTTCTTCCATCATTTTAACTAAATCACATACATCCATTACACTCATTTCAGCAACAGCATTTAGGATATCTTCTTTTGTTATAGACATTTTTATAACTCCTATTTATTTAACAATTAATTCTTTTTTAGCTTTTCTATAAGCCAGTGCAATTATTTACTATCTCCAACAGCAGCAAATACTCGTACCGCCTGAGACGGAATCTCATTAAGAGTACGAACAAACTTAGTAACTGGTGCTTGCATAACATTAAGTAATGTAGCAAGTGCCTCTTCCCTAGTAGGAAGCTTAGCAAAGTCATCTAACTTTTCAGGACCAAACAGTTCACCAGACATAGCTAAATTTTTCACTTCAAAAGCATTATGATCTTTTTGGAAGCTTTTAAATAGCTTAGCTGCTGCACCTGGCTCATCCTTAGAAAGAGCAAGAACAAGAGGACCTTTAAGAGCATCACCAAGACACTCAAAATCAGTTCCTTTAATTGCTAAACGTGCTAAGTTGTTACGCACAACTCTTAAATAAACTCCAGACTCACGAGCTTGCTTTCTTAATGAAGTCATTTCATTAACAGTCAAACCACGGTAGTCTGCTACTGCTGCAGACAATGCTGAGGACACTTGTTCAGCAACTTCAGCAACAATTGCTTTTTTATCCTCTATTCTAAGTGCCATATCGACTCCTTATTTATTGTCCACACTTTATTTAATTAACACGATATTTAGACCAAAAAAGGTTGTCAACATCGTCTGCGTAGGATAAATATTAAGCCAAGCAAGCTCGACTCCTACGGTCTTTGATCGTTGCATTTTCATACAACCCAAAGAAATTGCAAAGCAGTATATTATATATTTAAATCCGAAAAGTCAACACTTATTCCTGGACCCATTGTACTAGATACAGAAACTTTCTTCAAATATATACCTTTTGATACTGATGGCTTTGCTTTTTTAAGATCAGTCAATAGCTGCTCTAAATTCTGTTTTAAAGCATCACTAGTAAAGTTTACCTTACCAATAGTAGTATGAATTATACCTGCTTTATCGACTCTATATCTAACTTGACCCGCTTTAGCATCTCTAACTGCTTTAGCAACATCCATAGTCACAGTACCAACCTTAGGGTTCGGCATAAGACCTTTAGGACCAAGTATTTGACCAAGCTGTCCAACAACTCTCATTGAATCTGGTGAAGCGATAACAACATCAAAGTCCATATTACCTTTTTTAACTTCATCAGCTAAATCTTCCATACCAACCACATCAGCACCAGCTTCTTTAGCAGCATCAGCAGCAGGACCTTTAGCAAAAACTGCTACTCTAACAGTTTTACCAGTACCATTAGGAAGAACAGATGCTCCTCTTACAACCTGATCAGATTTACGCGGATCAACTCCCAAAGCAACAGATACATCTACTGATTCAACAAATTTAACAGATGAAACATCTCTTAAAATATCAAAAGCTTCTGATACAGGATACTTTTTCTCAGCATCAATCTTAGCTGAGATTTCTTTCATTCTTTTTGAAATTTTAGCCATTACTCAACCCCTTCTACTTTTACACCCATACTACGTGCAGAACCCGCAATAATTCTTACAGCAGCATCAATATCTGCAGCTGTTAAATCAGGATCTTTAACCTTAGCAATCTCTTCTAATTGCTCACGAGTAATAGTACCAATAAAATCTTTTGAAGGATTTGATGAACCAGACTTAACCTTGATAGCCTTCTTAATTAAATAAGAAGCTGGAGGAGTCTTCATTTCAAAAGTAAAACTACGATCACTATACACTGATATTTCAACAGGTATTGGCATACCAGGCTCCATACCTTGTGTCTTAGCGTTAAATTCCTTACAGAATCCCATAATATTAACACCGTGCTGACCCAATGCAGGACCAATTGGTGGACTAGGATTCGCCTTCCCTGCTGCTACTTGCAACTTAATAATAGCTTCTATTTTTTTCTTAGCCATTTATTTTTCTCCAAATTTAGGTTAATAGCACTTATATAAAGATATAAGCTCCCCACATCCTAGTAAATCATTACTAAGATTCTTTTTCAACCTGTGAAAACTCAAGCTCAACAGGAGTAGATCTACCAAATATAGATACCGCCACTCTTAATCTTGATTTTTCATAGTTAACTTCTTCAATAACACCAGTAAAATCGTTGAAAGGCCCTTCAAGAACTCTAACAACTTCTCCAACATGATAAGTTTTTCTCAATCTAGGTTCAACCGTAGAAGTACTTCCCTCTACAAATCCTAATATCCTCTCCACCTCAGCCTTACTTAATGGAATTGGCTTACCTCGTGAACCAACAACAGTTAGCACTCTAGGTACAGCCTTTATGATATCCCACGCTTCCGTAGTTAAATTAGCCTCAATCAAAACATATCCTGGAAAGTACTTTCTTTCACTCTTACGTTTTTGACCACCCTTCATTTCAACAACATTCTCAGTTGGAACAAGTATTCTACCAAAGTTTCCTTTTAAGCCTGCTATTTCTATATTTTCTTCTAGCTGAGTTTTCACTCTTTTCTCATAACCTGAGTGCACTTGCACAACATACCAAAGCATATTTATATCCCTTTATTAACCCAGAAAATACTGAATAAAACTCTCAAATATAACACCAAATAAAGATATTATTAGTGCAAAAATTATAACAACCACTATGACCATAGCCGATATCGTCATCGTCTCCTTGCGTGTAGGCCATACAACCTTTGCCAACTCAAGTTTAGACGCCTGAAAAAATGCCCAGAAGCGACGCCCTTGATTCGTAAATCTTGCAACAACTAAAGCCACCAAGACCACAATAACAGCTAAAGATGTATTATAGGAGCTATAACTCCCACCAAGCACATCAGAGTACATAGTGACCGCAACACCAAAGACTATAATTGCTGCTGAAACTACCCACAACAACAAGCTACTTGACTTAGAAATCTTCTTGATTTCGCTAGTCTTTGTAGCACCACTGACCCACACTTTATTTAAACCTTGATTTTTTTTCACAAGATATCCCTTTCTTAAAAAAGTATTTACATAGAGAAATTATAAACGTAGCCAATAAAATATCACACCAAATAAATAATATCAAGAAATAAAAAAGGCGATGTTGCAAAAGTCACAACACCGCCTTAATTATGTGGCAGGCCAGGAGGGACTCGAACCCCCAACTTGCGGTTTTGGAGACCGCTGCTCTACCAATTGAACTACTGACCTATATTTTTTGTTAAACTATCTATTATTCGATAATTTTAGCAACAACACCAGCACCAACCGTTCTACCACCTTCACGGATAGCAAAACGTAGACCTTCATCCATAGCGATTGGGTTGATTAAAGTGATAGTCATCTTAATGTTATCACCAGGCATTACCATTTCAACACCTTCTGGCAACTCAACAGCACCAGTAATATCTGTAGTACGGAAGTAGAACTGCGGTCTATATCCTTTGAAGAATGGAGTATGTCTACCACCTTCTTCTTTAGAAAGAACATATACTTCAGCTTCAAACTTAGTATGTGGCTTAATTGAACCTGGCTTACATAGTACTTGACCACGCTCAACATCATCTCTCTTAAGACCACGAACTAGGATACCTACGTTATCACCAGCTTCCCCTTTGTCAAGAAGCTTACGGAACATTTCAACACCAGTTACTGTAGTTTTTTGAGTTGGACGAATACCAACAACTTCAACTTCATCACCAACATTGATCACACCACGCTCAATACGACCAGTCACAACTGTACCACGACCAGAGATTGAGAACACATCTTCAATTGGAAGAATGAATGGCTTAGCAGTATCACGCTCAGGAGCTGGAATATAATCATCCATAGCAGCAACTAGCTCAACAATCTTCTCAACATACTGCTCTTCACCTTCGATAGCTTTAAGAGCAGAACCCATAATAACTGGAGTATCATCACCAGGGAAATCATACTGATCAAGAAGCTCACGAACTTCCATCTCTACCAACTCTAGTAACTCTTCGTCATCCACCATGTCACACTTGTTCAAGAAAACAACTATATACGGTACGCCAACTTGACGAGAAAGTAAGATGTGCTCACGAGTTTGTGGCATAGGACCATCCGCAGCAGAACATACTAGGATAGCGCCATCCATTTGAGCAGCACCAGTAATCATGTTTTTAACGTAGTCCGCGTGTCCTGGACAGTCAACGTGAGCATAATGTCTATTTGGAGACTCATACTCTACGTGAGAAGTATTAATAGTAATACCACGTGCCTTTTCTTCAGGCGCATTATCGATCTCATCAAACTTACGAGCTGAACCACCGTTCTTTTCAGCCATAACTTTAGTGATAGCAGCAGTAAGAGTAGTCTTACCATGGTCAACGTGACCAATTGTACCTACGTTTACGTGCGGCTTCGAACGTTCAAATTTTTCTTTAGCCATTTCTATGCTCCATTTTTTTTCAACAAAAAACAATAAATTAAATATGGTGCTCACAACCAGACTTGAACTGGTGACCTCTCCCTTACCAAGGGAGTGCTCTACCAACTGAGCCATGCGAGCTTATTAATAATGCTTATTTTATAATTTATTTTAGGTGGAGCGGGTGATGGGAATCGAACCCACGCTATCGGCTTGGAAGGCCGAAGTTCTACCATTGAACTACACCCGCATGGTGGAGGGAGCAGGATTCGAACCTGCGAAGGCTGAGCCGTCAGATTTACAGTCTGATCCCTTTGGCCGCTCGGGAATCCCTCCCCTAAAACTTTTAGATAACTATAAAGTTTATTTGACTAAAAATCAAGCTTTTTTATGATAATTTGCACTTTGCTTTGCAGAAACAACTTATCTAACAAAAAACTAAGTTTATATTACTATGTGTAAATATAAATGTAAAGCCATTATAACCTTTTTTATAAAACTATACATGTTTTTTGTGCTCTTGTCATAGCTACATATAATATTTGGTTTCTCTCCGTATAGTTCTTGTTTAATACAATATCTTTTAAAAGTATGAATACTTTTTTATAAGTTGATCCTTGTGCTTTATGAGCTGTAACAGCAAAGCCATAATCTAAATCCTTCTTTATTACATTGCTTTTTGCTCTTAAGCCACCATCAGAATACCTTTCGATATCAATCATTAATAAGTTATTTTTGCGAAACTCATAGTAAGTTGACCACAATCTATCGCCTCTAGCAATTTTTAATAAATTATCGTGAATCTCAGCATACTCGTTGAGGTTTTCACTACTATCTGAATCTATTATAAAAATACTTTTCTCATCAAAGCCTCTATAAATCTTTGCTTTCTCATGTACTCTTACCGTATATCCAAACAGTCCATTTATATTTTTTTGCCTATCTGAAACCTCCACCACCTTATAATCTACACAATTATTTATCAAAAAAGATTCTTTAGTACTAGCTTTTATCGCTCTATAACCTATTAGGACATCCCCTTTTTCTATTAAATTAGCATTTTCTCCAAAAACCAAATTCCTAATTATCCTGTTTGACTGCATAACCGTTCTATTACGCCAAGCTATTAATTTTGCATAATTTAAATCAGCTTTTGCATAAGAGGAACCAAAAACTTTTTTAATCTCATCTCTAAATTGATCACTTGAATTAACGAATAACACACCTTCGCCATCTTTGTTCAGCATACTTTCTTTTTTATCCAAAAAGATTGGTAACTCTTCCCCGACATTTCTAAGTTGCTGACTTAGCTCTGCTATAGGATTATCATCAGATTGACGCATAAGTTGCGTAAGTTCATAGTTATTCTCTAACTGAAAAATTGGACTTTCTTGATCTCCTACAGGAGGTATTTGTGCTTTATCTCCCAAGAATATAACCTTAGATGATAATGACTTAGTAATTTCAGCATCAATAAGTTCAAATAATGATTTATTTATCATGCTTGCTTCATCTATTACTATCAAATCATAGTTTTTGATAGTAGCTTTATTAATTTGCCCAAAAACAGGTTCATTAGGGTTAAAATCAACAAGATTTATATCAGGTTGCAATCCAAGCAAAGAGTGAATCGTATACCCAGGTGCAGAAGTTGATTGTGAAATAACAGCATTTGCCTTACGGGTTGGTGCTGAAACTATTGCTCTCTTAGGATACTCATCCAAGATCTTCTTAACAACAGTAGTCTTACCTGTACCTGCATATCCTGAGAGTAGAAAATAAGTATCTTTACTCTTAAGGAATTTTTTTATATGACTAATCGCTTTTATTTGCTGATTATTGAGAATTATTTTTTGACCATTTGGCGTATATAAATAATTTTCGGAATTAAGAAAACTTTTTTGCATTACTTATTTTCTGATTCAGAGAATCTTGTAATAACTCTAGAAAGAATTAAATTATTTGGTACAACAATTTCATTATCGTTTTCATCATCAAGTTTTGTATACAAAAATCCAATTGACTTAATCCGACCTTTGACACCACCTAAATCCACCTTTTCACCTATTTCAAAAGGCTTACTAAATGCAAGCATAATACCAGATGCGATAATATTATAGGAAGTTTTAAGAGACATAGAAATACCAAAAACAATCCCTGTCAAAACTCCTGTCACAGGCGATATAGGCACTCCAAGTTTCGCTAGTGCGATTACTACAACTAAAACTAAAAAGATAGTATAAACAACACTAGATAAAAATTGCGATACTGTTTTATCGTAGTCTTCAAGCAGACGATAAACTAGTTTTTTGATATATTTAGATATCCAAAAACCTATGACTAAAATTAAAATTGAAATAAGTAAATTGATCCAAAAAGAACTTCCAATATTAATTTGTTCAAACATTTTTTTTACTCTCCATATATATTCTTTTTGCTCTAGTAAGCATAAAAACTGCTATACAACTAAGCACTATTGATACTGAAGCAAACGAAATCTCTTCGATAGCTACTTCATGTTTCACAACCCCTGTCATAGCGTTTAGGATAAATACACCATTCTCCACAATAAATAATGCCATACTTATAGCAAAAGCGGATAAACATATAGAAAACCTGTATAAAAATGCCGATATTGTAAATAATAACAATAATGGATAGATAACTATCTGCAAAGCATCTATAAAAAAATGTCCAAATGCTGCAACACAGTCAAAATTATATTTTATTGTAAATATATATATAAAAGCGAATACAAAAAAAGTTGCAAACAATATTAGAGCATCTCTGCTAAAAACATTATCATTAAAATCAATGTATCTCTTTCTTGAAAACAAAAGTCCACACACTGTAATAAACGCAGCACCAGAAATAAAACCATCGTAAGAGAAAGTATTTTCTAGATAAATGTGATGAGCAACATATCCATAACTACCCATCCCAAATAAAGATACTGAAAAACATATCCAAAACGCCACATCCCAAGGTTTTCTTTTTGCAAAGATATAGCTTAAAATCACGCAACACAAGAATAGCATAACTGAAATAAACAGCCTCAAAAGATCATCAGCTAGTAGTGGTAGATAAATCATCTCACACATTTTATTAGAAAACTCCTTTTGTCTTCAGGAACAGATATAAACCTGTAGCAATGACACTCCCTAAAATAGGACCAAGTATCGGCACCCATGCATAGCCCCATTGAGAAGAACCTTTTCCTTGTATTGGCATAATAGAATGAAATAATCTTGGACCAAAATCTCTAGCAGGATTTATAGCATAACCAGTCGTTCCACCTAATGACAAACCAATCACAACCACAACAAATGCAACTGGTATACCACCTAAAGCACCCATATCTATCGGATATGCTGTCGCAATTGCTGGATCGCCAACCTGGACAACTACTCCATGCATCGCCAATATTGCTAAAACTAAAACAAAAGTACCAATAACTTCACTAGCAAAATTAGACGGCAATTGTTTGATAGCCGGAGAAGTACAATGTGTCGCCAGCTTCAAGTCTGTATTATCAGTGGCTGAATAATGAGGATAGTACATAGTCCAAACAAGTAACTGCCCAAGCATAGCTCCAATAATTTGACTAACGATATATGGAGCCACCCAAGACCATGAAAATTTGCCAGCTAGAGCAAGAGCTATCGTAACCGCCGGATTCATGTGAGCACCACTAATTGGGCCTGCAACCAACACTCCTATAAACACTGCTAATCCCCAAGCCAATGTTATAACAATCCAACCCCCATTATGAGATTTAGTTTTATTTAAAACCACTCCTGCTACAACACCATTACCTAAAAGGATAAGTAACATTGTACCTATTACTTCTGCTATACATGCTTCTAACATAATTACCCCAGCTATTTACCGTTTTTTCTTACCGATTGTTTAATCAAACTCAAAACATACTCGAAATCATTATCAAAACCTATTTGAATCTCATAATCCCCATTACCTAAGTGTCCTATATTTGACATATCTCTAGCAATTTTCTTAGGATCATCCAAACTCCCTATTGGTAGGTTTATCCATATTTTTAATGCTTTTTTCTGAACTTGCACATCAATAATATTTTTAACACCAACAAAAGCAATATAATGCTTATTTGGTTTAATATCGATATCTCCAAAATTTAAAACAGCAACCTTAAGTTGCATATAAAGCTCTTTTATTTCATCAGAAGCTTTAGACACAAGATCTTCTTCAGAGTAAACTTTAATTTCTTTACTAACACTATCTATAGCATTATCTTTTTTAGATATTGTTTTTATACTCTCTTGTGAATCCGTTTTACGGATCTGCTCATATGAAATAGTTTTATTTTCATATCTTTTAACTTCCCATAGCTCTATAGGTAAGTCTTTAAAGTTTATTGCTTCTCTCTGATAATTTGTAAAAGCTTGAGATATAAATATAACTCTTGACTGAGACCAATCAACATCTTTCCTATTTAATGACTGCTCTGAACCCTCGTTATACTCTAAAATAAAGTCTGCTTTATTATTCAACATTAAAGATAAATAAGCATAACCCTGATCAATGACACTAAAATTCTTGTCTCTCTTGTATTCGATAATCACAAAAGACTTTGTGTCTCTATCAAATGCGAGAGAGTCTATCCTAAAGTTATTAAGGGCAAACTCTGACTTAACAAGCTCTAAGCCAAAAACAATTTGAATGTTATCTTCTGTTAATAGCTGGATCTCTTTTTCTAATCGAAAAGGCTTCTCTTTTATATACTCTAAAGATTTATCAATTTTAAATAGTGCCACATCAAAAACCCTTATTTATACAACTCATCCACATCAAAGTTTTTAGCAAACTCTTTAAAGCTAGTAACTTGTTGATCTTGCCATGATTGATCTTTACCAAGCTCTTTTGCCATAAGCTCTGCTACTACTGGAGCTGCAGTAATACTAGCTTTGATATCTAAAAACGCCGCCCTAGTACGACGTGCCAATACATCTTCGACACTTTTAGCCTTTTCAGCTCTCACATGATAAATCACTTCCGCCTGATAGTATGGTAAATCACTATGTAGCAACTTATGATTATCTAACTCTTTTTGAATGGTTTTGATATCTTCAGCATTTTTGCCATAAACTTTTAAAGGGTATGCATCTTTTGGCTCAATAGCATCAACAAGTAACTCATCAGAAGTTTTGGATATTTTTTGAGCGATTTTTTTGGTTTCAATGAAATCTAAAACATCTTGCCCCATTCTTCTAAAGATTGTCCATTTACCACCAACAACACTTATTAAGCCATCCTTTGACTCTACAATTTCATGTTTACGTGAGATTTTTGCTGTATTTTTAGCATTCTTTGGCGATACTAGAGGCCTTTGACCACAATATACAGACTTAATATCCTTAATAGTAGCTTTTGTTTTTGCATACTGATTAAATGTCTCTAGGATAAAGTCAATCTCAGATTTTTCTGCTCGTGGTTCAATACTTGGAGCCTCTTTCTTTATATCTGTTGTACCTACTATTAGATGATTATGCCAAGGTAAAAAAAACAATACTCGACCATCCTCAGTTTCTGGAATCAAGATTGCATGCTCGGTAGGAAACTTTTCTCTATCAAAAACAATATGCGTTCCTTGAGCAACCGATACATATTTATGAGAATCTTGCTGATTCGCTATATCTATAGTTTTATCAGTAAAAGTACCAGTAGCATTAACAATGTGTTTAGCTGTAAATTCTTTTTGTTCCCCCGATAAAGTATCTACAACTTTTACAGTATCCAATTTTGAATCTGTTGAGCTAAATATTTTTTCTACTTTATGATAGTTAAGAGCGACACCACCTTTAGCTTCAAAAGTTTTCATCAAAGAAATCAAAAGCCTAGTATCATCAAATTGACCATCGTAATACACTAAGCTCTTCTTAAGTTTTGAATCATCGATATTTGGCAACACTGCTAATGTTTGTTGTTTATTAAGATTATAGCTTTTGCCAATTTTATATTTACCTGATAAAAACTCATACAACTTAACACCAATTGTATATTTAACTGTCTCAAAATAGCTACGCGTTGGGATCAGATAAGATTGTTTATGAGTTAAATGTGGGGCATTATGCAAGAATGAAAATCTCTCTTCCAAACCCTCCTTTACTAGAGCAAAATCAAAATTCTCTAGGTACCTTAAACCACCATGTATCAACTTAGTCGATTTTGAAGATGTACCTTTACCAAAATCATAAGCCTCTAAAAGTAGAGTTTTATAGCCTCTTGAAACCGCTTCAATAGCACAACCAAAACCAGTTGCACCACCACCTATTATTATTATGTCGTATTCTTTTTTCATTTATATTTAAAATCTTTGTATTTAAAAACTATTTGCTCTCTTGTCGAGCTACCTTAAATCTAGCCAATAAAATATTATTCAGCCCAAGCCATACTTCTTTGAACTGCTTTTTTCCAGCCTTTGTAATCATACGCTACAGTTTCAGGATCTTTTTTCGGCTCAAAAGTTTTTTCTGTTGTAAGAATAGTCTTAAGTTCTTCTTTATCTTTCCAGAACCCTACAGCTAGACCTGCCAAGAATACCGCACCTAAACCTGTAATCTCATTAATTTTAGGCTTAGAAATTTCTGATTGTAAGATATCTGATTGGAATTGCATCAAGAAATTATTTTGCACTGCGCCACCATCGACACGAAGACCTGCCAAATCAAGACCGGTATCTTCTTTCATACAATCTAAAACATCCTTTGCTTGATAAGCTATAGCCTCAAGAGCTGCTCTAATAATATGCTCACGTCTAGTATCTCGAGTGATACCAACAATAGTCCCACGAGCATACATATCCCAATATGGCGTACCAAGTCCAACAAATGCCGGCACCAAGTACACACCATCAGTTGAGTCTATTTTTGTTGCATAGTACTCACTATCCTCTGCAGAACGTACAAGACCTAGACCATCTCTAATCCATTGGATAACTGCTCCTGCAATAAAGACACTCCCCTCTAAAGCATAAGTTGGTTTACCATCCTCAGCCCAAGCGATTGTAGTCAGTAAACCAGCATCAGAAAATACAGGCTTGTCACCCACATTCATTAGAGCAAAGCATCCCGTACCATAAGTATTTTTTGCCATTCCTTCTTCAAAACAGCAGTGTCCAAACAATGCTGACTGCTGATCTCCAGCAACTCCTGCTATTGGAATTCGTGCACCTCCTAGAGTGCTAGGGTGTGTATGTCCAAAATCACCACTCGAAGATCTAACCTCTGGCAATATTGATACTGGAATATCTAAATACTCTAGAATTTTTTTGTCCCATTCAAGTGTATTGATATTGAACAACATTGTTCTTGAAGCATTTGAAAAGTCAGTAGCGTGAACTTCACCCTTAGTTAAATTCCAGATTAACCAAGTATCAATTGTTCCAAAAAGTAAATCTCCTTTTTCTGCTTTTTCTCTAGCTCCGTCAACATTGTCTAAAATCCATTTGATTTTTGTAGCAGAGAAATACGCATCAACAATAAGACCTGTGTTTTTACGGATATGTTTTTTAAGATCTTCATTCTTGTTAATTTCATCACAAATATGCGATGTTCTACGACACTGCCATACTATAGCATTATATACTGGTTGACCTGTATTTTTATCCCAAACTACCGTCGTTTCTCTTTGGTTAGTGATACCAATCGCTGCAATATCTCTAGGAGAAACTCTAGCATACTCAAGAGCTTCTCTAACAATACTGCTTTGTGATGCCCATATTTCCATTGGATCATGCTCTACCCAACCACTTTTTGGATAAATCTGTGTAAATTCTTTTTGTGCTATTTTTTTGATATTGCCTTTTTTATCAAAAATTATTGCTCGTGAACTAGTAGTACCTTGATCTATTGCTAATATAAATTGCTTGGACATGAAAATTCCCTTATAAAAAATAATAAACTTCTAAAAAGATATTCTAAGCTTTTTTCTCTTTAATAAAAAGAGACAATAATACAGATAAAAACATTAATATAGGCAAAATGAATAACGAATATTTAAAAGCTTCTAACTGTCCAAAACCATAGTTTTCAAAAAATGAAACCATATATCCAACAAATGGCTGAAGTACAGCACCACTTAAAGGTATAAATAGATTAACTGCAGCAATACCAGTAGCTATATACATTGGACTAATGTGTTGGCGCAAAATTGTAAAATTAAGAACATGAGCTGCCTGCATACCACCCCATAACACACACAGTATACACATAATTATTGGATTAACATGCAAATATACAACCGCTATAACGATAAATAAACCAAAAATTGAAGCCCAAGTAAGTAAGGCTTTTTGTTTGTTTAACAATGTTGCTATCACTCCCCATAAAGGGCTAAAAATTGCAATCCCAATAAATATCATAGATGATGCTAAACCAGCGTAATGCTCAGGATATCCATCCAAACTTAAGAATCTATAACTCCATAAATCTGCAAAAATAGCTGTCGTACCATAAATTGTGAAACAGAAAAATCCATTTAGTAAAATTTGCTTTATCTTAAAAACTATCGGAATATCTTCAATCTTAGTATGAGTGTCAGCTAATTCATCAGTATCTGTCTGATTATGAGGTTCTTTAAATGGTATGAAAAATAATACACTTAAGAACATAATTATTGAAACAACAAGAATCCCAGACATTATCACTTGAATACTAAAATGGTTTGCTAGAATTACTAATGGTAAACCCGTAAAAGTACCTGCACCATACATAAGCATCTGAGTTGCTCCCGTGAATAGAGGAAAAGTTCTTTTAGGAAGCCATATAGCTATCGCTTTTAGTGCAGATAAAAAAGCAAAACCACCGCCAATACCAGCTAATACTCTATATAAAATAAGATACTCTGGAGATGTAGCCATAGTTGCAATAAGAACTCCTATAGAGAATATCAAAGTACTTATTGCCATAATCTTTTTGACACCAAATTTATCAAGCAAAATACCAGCTGGAAGTTGTGAAGCAACATACGCCCAGTAAAATGCCGAACTTAGTACGCTAATTTGTTCAGCTGTTAGATTATATGGATCTGTGGAAAAATCATTGTAAAGTGAATTCCCTGAAGCTCGAATTATAAATTCAAGCGCATAGAAAAACGCACATATAAACCATATTGTAAAACCGGCTCTTGTAATTTTTTGCATAATTTGAAACATATAGAACTAATGTATCAAAATTATGCTCCAAAAGCCCTTATATGTAAATAAAATAATATCTACTTAAACCAAACTAAATACTCTACTTGAATCCACTAAAAAAACTAACTTAAAAATTCCACTCAAAACCGGTCTTTAACATTTTTGAACCTCTATACTGAGCACCATCAAACCCTGTAAACATATCCGTATTACTAGCCATTTCACCTGTTAGATTATATTGACCCTCTAAAAGTAATCCAAAATTATCGGATACATTATATTTAGCTCCGGTCCGGCTACTTGCAAAAGCAGCTATTCTAGATCCTGTATCATAAGCTGAGTTAACATTATTTAATTGATAAGGATTAGCTCCTAACACTGTACCACCATAAACCTCAAACTTATCATCCCACATTTTTTTAACAAGCTTGGTTTCTTGTGTATAGAACTTAGTATCTTTAAGATCTCCCATAGATCCTTGAGCTACCAAATTAGTAGAGCTAGTATATGCATCAAAAACAAGACTATCAGTAAGTTCGATAGCATTATCTGAGACACCTGAAAGAAACTCTGAAGCATTATCTCTATCTATCACCTCATTACCGCGCTCAGTACTTGGTCGATAAAAAGCATCATTTGCTGTTATGTAATACTTACCTGTTTTTGGATTAAGCATGTTATCAGAATAACCCATAAAAAAACTTAAGAACAATAGAGTGAAAACTATCCTAACTTTCATAGATAACAACCTCCTTCTTAAAAATTTAATATTATCATAACAGCGATCAAATTAAAGTATGTTAAAAAAAGTTAATTAGACATTTATATAGCAAAAAGATAAATTGAAATTATAGTTTTTTAAATCTGATTTCAATGCAAAAGCTCAAATTATCATTGGTACTAATAGTCGGAATAAGTTTTTATTGCTATGAATTTTTCTTGAGAATACTTACAGGTGCGTATCAAGAACAAATAGTTGAACACTTCAATATCTCAACTCATATTGGATTTTCTTTCTTAGTGTCTAGCTATAATATTACATATCTACTGATGCAAATACCCGCAGGAATATTACTTGATAGGTATGGTAGTAAAAAAGTACTAATTGGTGCTACGATTCTTTGTGGGATTGGTAATATTATTTTTGTCTCAGGAGGATATGAGTTAGCATTATTCGGTAGACTGCTAGTTGGGCTGGGGTCTTCATTTGCATTTATAGGTGTTCTAAAACTTACCTTAGAGAATTTTGAGTCAAAGTATTTCCCGATTATCACAAGTCTTGTTATATCTTTAGGTACTCTTGCAGCAGCATTTTCTCAAAACATAAGTGTAATTATCTCTCACTATGACACTTCTTGGATAAATATTTTTATCTATTCTGGTGTAATAGCTTTACCGTTAGCTATATTTTTTCAGCTTATAATTCCGGATGAAAAATATTCTTCTGCTCTTATGCCCAAATTTAGTGAAATACTAAAAAGAGGTAAGCAACTAATAAAAAATAGTTTAATCTGGAAAAATGCAATGTGGGCAGGACTACTATATACGCCTACAGTGATTTTAACATCGCAATATGGAGTACTATATTTCAAACAGTCTTATGGTTTTGATAGCATATATTCAACAACTATGATAACCGCCATTTTTGTTGGATGGATTATCTTTTCTCCCATAATGACACATCTATGTAATAAATTTAGCGGTAAAAAAATTATAACTATTTCAATAGCTGGGATTTTATTAGTATCTATCCTAATTAACGCACAATTATTCAAAAATTATGCAATTAGTATAGCATTCTTATTTGGAACTTTTTCAGCATCACAAGTTCTAGTATGGTACTACTTTAATAAAATATGTCCGCCAAGTTTCGCTGCGGTTGGAATTGCTATCACGAACATGCTTATAACGTTAGTAATAGAGATAGGACAACTTAGTGCTGGACTAGCTATTGATAGCGGTGATCACTTTAACATAAATGCAAATACAAGTATAACGATTGCTTTTGGTATTGTGCTAGCTTTAGCATTTATTATCATGATAAATATGGTCAAAAAAATCAGAAACAACTCTTAGAGTTTAGATATTATGACAAGCCACATAAACATCATCCTTAACTGATCTTAAATTTGGACGCTCTTTCTTACAGATATCTGTAGCTATCTTACATCTTGTATGAAATGCACAACCTTTAGGTGGATTAAGAGGAGATGGAAGCTCTGCTTTTTCTATCTCAACAGTTCGTTGTCTAGCTAATTTTGGATCTGCGATAGGAATAGCATTCAGAAGGATTTTTGTATACGGATGCACAGGATTTCTGTAAATATTTTGTTTAGGAGATACCTCAACTAAACTACCAAGATACATCACAAACAATCTATCAGAAATATGTTTGACTATACTCAAGTCGTGTGCAACAAATAATATCGTAAGTTTAAAGTCTTTTTGTAGTTCTTTTAAAAGATTTACAACTTGTGCCTGTATTGATACATCTAATGCGCTAACTGGTTCATCACAAACAAGTAGCTTTGGTTCACAAATTAATGCTCTCGCGATACCTATCCTTTGGCACTGACCTCCAGAAAACTCGTGTGGATAACGATACATCTGCGATTCATTCAAACCAACTTTTTTCATCATTTTAAGAACTTTTTCATCAACTTCTTTTTTACTCAAATTCTTATTAAAATTAATCAAAGGCTCTGCAATAATATTTCTAACCACCATTCTTGGATTAAGACAAGCAAAAGGATCTTGAAAAATCATCTGAATATCTCTTCTCACACTTAACCATTGTTTATGTGATTTGTACTTGTGTAGAGGGTGCTCACCTTTCCAAACAACCTCTCCAGTAGTAATCTCATTAAGCCCAATCAAGGCTCTTAGAAGTGATGACTTACCACATCCAGACTCTCCAACTATACCAATAATCTCGCCTTCTTTTACATCGAAACTGACATCCCTTACAGCGGTAACTTTTTGAGTAACTTTACCTGTGATTGATTTTTTAATAGGAAATTCTACGGTTAGATTTTTGACTTCTAGAACATTCATCTATTTATACTCCTTAACAAGATGACAAGCTGTACGCTGATCTAGATATGAAGTCAATTCCGGCTTAGTATCTCTACATATATCTATAGCAACATCACACCTTGTAACAAATGGACAACCTTTTGGCATATTATAAATATTTAGTGTTTCACCAGGAATAGTCTGCAATATATCAACATCCCTTGTAATACTAGGCATTGTATTTAACAGACCTTTTGTATACGGGTGCTGTGCATTTACAAAGATACTATCTACTGTGCCCTGCTCCATAATATTGCCACAATACATAACCATTACATCATGACAAATCTCAGCTACCACACCCAAATCATGAGTGATAAACAACATAGACATATGAAACTCTTTTTGTAAATCTGATAATAACTGTAAAATCTGACCTTGAACTGTAACGTCTAGAGCTGTAGTAGGCTCATCAGCAATTAGTATTTCAGGTGAGCAAAGTAGTGCCATAGCAATTACAACTCTCTGACGCATACCTCCAGAAAACTCATGCGGATATAGTTTAAGTCTATTCTTCGCATCTGGAATTTGAACGGCATCCAATATTTCTAAAACTTTTTTAGTCGCATCTTTATAAGACATACCTTTATGTATTGTTAAAGGCTCTAAAAGCTGCTTGTGAATAGTTAAGTACGGATTTAAAGAAGTCATTGGATCCTGAAAGATCATTGATATTTTATCACCACGAATTTTATTTAAATTCTTAACAGGCATATTTATAAGATTTTGGTCATGAAACAAAGCTTGTCCTGATACAACAGCATTACCTGCCAGTAATCCCATAAGTGACAATACCGTTTGACTCTTACCGGAACCAGATTCGCCCACTATACCAAGAGTATGGCCTTTTTTAAGATCAAAGCTGATATCTCTGACAGCAGAAAATATGCCATCATCAGTCTTAAATCCGACATTTAAATCTTTAATCTGAAGTGCTAAATCTTTCATTATCTACCTCTTACTCTTTGGATCTAGTGCTTGTCTCATTGCATTACCAACGAAATTTAGAGCTAGAAGTGTTATAGTCAAAAATGCAGCTGGATAAACTAACAACCACCAATATCCCATAGTTATATATGATGCTCCATCACTTATCATCTCTCCCCAATCTGTCATTGGTGGTTGTACACCAAGCCCTAGGAAACTTAAAAAAGCTGATAGCATAAGTACTGTAGGAATTGTCAAAGTGATATATACAATAATAATTCCAATGAGGTTTCTGATAATATGCTTAGTGACAATCTTACGGTTAGTAAGACCACTAACTTTAGCCGCTTCGACAAACTCTTTATGTCTAAGTGCAATAGTTTGCCCACGCACAACTCTAGCCACATCCAACCAAGATACCACACCGATTGCAACAAATATAAGTATGAAGTTTCTACCAAATAATGTGACTAGCAATATTGCAAAAAATAAAAATGGTAACGCATACAAAGCATCTACAATTCTCATCATAAAGCCATCTATTTTACCTCCAATGAAGCCCGCAAAAGCACCCCATAATGTACCAATTACGACTGATACAATAGTAGCAACTATTGCAACCTCAAAAGAAATTTGCCCACCAACAAGTACTCTAACAAACACATCTCTACCAATAGCATCAGTGCCAAAAAAATGCTCAAAAGATGGTGCCTGAGTTGTACTATACAAATCTATATGAGAAAAATAATTATCTGGATAAAACCACGGTACAATAAAGCATGCAACTAAAATAGCTACTATCACAAACAGTGAAAATACTGCCACTTTGTCTTTTTTGAATCTTATAAATGCATCTTGAAAAAGGCTTTGTTTTTTATTTGCCATTATTTGACCCTCGCTTTAGGATCTATAAATCCATATAAAATATCTACAATCAAATTAAAAACTACAACTAAAATACTATAAATAATAGTTAAAGCTAACACTATAGAATAATCTCTATTTGTTGCTGCGTTTACCATCTGCGTACCCATACCTGGTAATGCAAATACTTTCTCAATAATAATAGTACCCGTCAGAATACCTGCTGCAGCTGGACCTAAAAATGAGATAGATGGCATCAAAGATGGTTTGATAGCATGCACTAGCACTATTCTAGTTTTTGATAGTCCTTTCGCATAAGCTGTACGAATAAATGGAGAGTTAAGCGTTTCTACAATACTATTTCGCTGAATTTGAGCTAGTATACAAATAAACGGCAAACTCAAAGCTATAACTGGTAGCACTAAGTGCCTGAAATCCATACCCCATTGACCTGGTGGCAACCAATGTAGCTCTACGGCAAATATAAGCACCAAAACTGGAGCTGTAATCACTGTTGGTATAGCAATAAAAGTAACAGAAAAAATACTTACAATTCTATCCAAGATACCATCTTGCTTTAGTCCAGCAATAGTACCTAAGGTTAAACCAAATATAGTAGTCACAATTAGAACTATAGTTCCAAATTTCACAGATAACCAAAAGCCACTATCTCCATCTGCTGGAAATATCAGCTCATTAACAGATGCGCCAATATTTTTATATGATAAGCCAAAGTCAAAATGAAATATTAAATTTTTCAGATAATTTAAATACTGTTGCCATAAAGGTAAATCCATACCATACTGATGATGTAGTTTATCTAGGACTTGTTGACTCATTGCTCTATCCGAAGAGAATGGATCACCTGGTGTTAGATGCACCAACAAAAATGTAATTGTAATAACAAAGAATACTGTTGGAATTGCTCCTAGTATTCTTTTTAAAATAAATTTCATCATAATATTTCTACCCTGTTAGAAAACTTATACTTCTGACTGCCTAATCGAAAGCTGCTTGGCTCTATATCTACCCATGACATTTTCTTTTGGTTTAAAACCTTTTACATACGGTTGTACAAGCTGTATAGCAGGCTGAGTAAACAATGGTATAGTTGGGTACCCTGCAGTTTGTTTGATTATCAACTCTTTCTGTAGCTTATAAAAATCATCCATAGAGTTAGTAGTTAGCGACTTGTTATAGATTTCATCAGCTTCTTTATCACAATAGTGTCCACGGTTATTGTCACTATCACATGTATACATTTCAGTATAAGTATTCGGCTGGTTAAAATCTGCAATCCAAGCCATTCTAGCAACATCAAAATTACCATTTTTTAAGCTATCAAGATATACTTTCCAATCTTCATTGAAGATACTAACTTTGACTAAATCTCCAAAATCTTGTTGCCACGAGCCTTGTAGAATTTGCGCCATTAAACGGTTAACATCAGAAGTATTGAAATTAACAGTAAACTCAAGTGGATGTTTTTTTGAATAACCAGCTTCTTTGAGAAGTTCTCTTGCTTGTTTTATTCTTTGCTCTATAGGTTCATTTATCCAGTCATAATCTGGAATATCTTTTGCTAGATCCTTGTATCTACCTCCAGCTATATCCTCTGGTATAACCAAATAAGAAGGAATAACCAAACCTTTTTTAACACCTTCGGCGATACCTTTTCTATCGATAACCATACTTAAAGCCTTACGTACTCTAATATCTTGAAACTTAGGATCTCTCATATTAAATATAAAGTAAGCTTGAGAAAGCATCGGTGCTGGCTGAAATTGATTATTTGTAAAGTTTTCTTTATACCACTCTACTGTATTAGCAGGTAGTGTATTATAGGTAAGACTTTCTCCTCCGGCTTTGTAATTCTCTAAATCACTAGCAACATCATTGATCATTAGATATTTTACAGAATCAATCCTTACATTTTTAGCATCCCAGTAATTAGAAGACTTCTCTGCCAAAGCATAACCATTGTGTATCCATTTTGTTAGTTTATATGCACCATTACTTATGATTGTATCAGGCTTTGCCGCCCAAGAGTCACCATACTTTTCTATTGCCTTTTTGTTGACAGGGAAAAATGCATATATAGTAAGAGAATCTAAAAATGTTGGATTAGGTTCTGTGAGTTTGATCTGTAGGGTATATTTATCTAGAGCTTTTACTCCGAGTGTCTCTGGAGACTTTTTGCCAGCCTGAATAGCTACAGCATTTACAATTGGATTAAAATATGAAGCATAAGCACGTGTTAAAGTCTCTGGTGTTACAGATCTTCTGTATGAGTAGACATAGTCATCAGCTGTCACAGGATCACCATTAGTCCACTTAGCATTTTTTCTCAGATAAAATATATAAGTCTTACCATCTTTAGATATCTTCCAACTAGATGCTCCCGTTGGAATAACCTCTGATTTTTGATTATAATCAACCAAACCTTCAAAGATATCCTCAATTACTCTACTTGAACTATTATCAGAAGATTGCTGTGGATCAATTGATGGCATATCAGAGCCTATATTTACAACAAGTTGATTATTATCCTTTGTTAATTGTCCAGCGTAAGGATCAGTATTTTTATCCGAATCATTCGAGCAACTAGCTAATATAAGCACACTAATCAAAGATGAGAGTATTAATGTCTTCTTGAACATAACCTAATATAAAAAATGTTAATTATTTCAATCTAAACTATTAATTTTTAAAACTCAATAATTATACATACTAGGATTGTATATTTTTTAGACCTTAACAAGATTAGCAATATCCGCCAATAAAATCTTCTGACCGACATCTACACCAAAGTCTACAGTATAAAACTCTTTTGAGCCTTGAGATTGTGCTTTGACAAAAATCCCCTTACCAAAGACTTTATGGAACACCTTATCTCCCTTTTTGAACTTATTACCTTTTGTATCATTTGACTTAAGAAAGTCAAAAGGAGATAAACCAAAATTTGATTTTTGCTTTAACTTTGGTTTATTTTGAGATCCTACAGTTAGTTTACCCTCATTAATATGTTCAGAGTCTATTTCCATCAGAAAGCGTGATTTGACTTGGAAACTACTTCTACCAAAGATATTACGCACTTGAGCATAGCTAATGGTTAGAGCCTTCATAGCTCTTGTAACAGCAACATAAAATAAACGTCTCTCTTCAGCTAGCTTTTCTTGGATTTTTTTAGATTCTGAACTAGTATATGCCTCTTCAGCATTAATAATCGAGCTAGGAGGAAATACTCCTTCTTCTGCTGCTACTAAGAAAACATAGCGAAACTCTAAACCTTTTGACGCATGTATTGTCATTAACTGAACACTATCTGCATTTTCATCAGCCTGCATCTCACCAGCTTCTAGTACTGCAAAAGACAAAAAATCTTGTAGTATATCAGTATTATCATCAAGTAACTCTATCTGCGGTTCAAAATCTTTAGCTGCACTTATTAACTCTTTTAAGTTATCAATTTTTTGACGATCTTTTTCAGTATCTTTTTCTTGATATGATGCCAACAAACCACTTTCATTGATTACAGTTTCAAGAAGCTTATCTAGACTTAAGTCTTTTATTTGTGATGAAATAGCATTTATACTTTCTATAAACTTTAACAGAAGAGACGCGGTTCTTTTTGTTACAATTTCTTTCTGGATAATATCTATAGTGGCTTGCCAATATGACACATTATTAATCTGTGAGAAATTACGAATTGTATCTAAAGTTTTATTGCCAATTCCTCGTGTTGGAGTATTAATAATTCTCTCAAATGCTAAGTTATCATTACTTGTAACAGCTAATCTTAAATATGCTAAGGCATCCTTAACTTCAGCTCGATCAAAGAAACGAAAACCTCCATAAATCCTATAAGGTATACTTGCATAAATACAACTCTCCTCAAGGACACGCGACAAGTAGTTTGAGCGATATAAAATTGCTATATCAGAGTAATCGACTCCAACATCATGTAACTGGCGAATTTTATCTATAATATATTTCGCTTCATCACGCTCATTAACTGCACAATATACTTCAACTTTTTCGCCATCTTCAGCAGCAGACCATAATTCTTTTGACATTCTATTATCATTATTTTTGATTACAGAATTGGCTACTTTAAGAATATTCTTCGTTGAACGATAATTTTGCTCTAATTTTATGATTTCAACATCATTTAGATCTGCGACATATTTGTGAATATTATCAACAACGGCTCCGCGCCAACCATATATTGACTGATCATCATCACCAACAGCCATCATGTAGTTATTATCTGTAACAAGTAACTTCAACCACATATATTGGACTTGGTTAGTATCCTGAAACTCGTCTATCAAAATATACTTGAATAAACTCTGATAGTATTCTCTAAGCTGTTGGTTAAGAGAAAACAATTCATATAAATACAAAAGTAAGTCGGCAAAATCTAAAGCATTATCTAACAGCAACCTCTCTTCATAAGCAGTATAAATATGAGCATAATTAATATCATACTGCTTTGTTAATTTGTTACTACGAACAGCCTTATCTTTTTGTTTATTAATAAAGTTTTGCAATAATTTTGGTGGATATTTTTTATCATCAAGATCCAAACTCTTAATTACTTTTTTGATTAATTGAGCTTGCTCATCTTGATCAAGAATCCTAAAGTTCTTATCTAGGCCCAACTCATGAGCATGCTTACGTAATAATCTATGAGCAATACCGTGAAAAGTACCTATCCACATACCAAAAGTTGAAATACCAAGCATTTTCTCAACTCGATGCTGGATTTCTTTAGCGGCTTTGTTTGTAAATGTTACAGCTAGAATATTTTCTACAGATACTCCTTTATCACGACAAAGATAGGCTATACGAGAAGTTAAAACTTTTGTTTTGCCACTACCGGCTCCAGCAAGTATCAAAGAATTACGATCCTCTAGCAAGGTCGCTTTTTTTTGTTGGGGATTTAACCCTGAAAGAAAGTCTTTATTAGACATTAGAATCAATATTTTATATAACTAGATAGACAATATTTTAACAAAAAATATTCTACTAATGTGAAGTTTCAATAACTAAACTTATTACTGTTGTGAATTAGAGCTAAATAATGCTTTTGTGAAGTTTTTTGCATTAAATACTTGCAGATCATCAATCTTCTCACCAACACCGATAAATCTAAGTGGTAATCCCATTTTCTTAGCTATTGAGAAGACTATACCGCCCTTTGCAGTACCATCAAGTTTAGTGATTGTTATACCCGTTAGGTTAACAATCTCATTAAATGCCTCAGCTTGACTAAGAGCATTACCACCAGTTGTAGCATCTACAACAAGCATTGTTTCATGAGGTGCAGAATCATCGACTTTTTTAATTACCTTAACAACTTTTTTTAGCTCTTGCATCAGATTATCTTTATTATGCAATCGTCCTGCAGTATCTGCTATTACTACGTCGATACCTCTAGATTTTGCAGAGCTTATAGCATCATAAATAACTGATGCGCTATCAGCTCCTTCTTTTTGATAGACAACTTGCGTATTATTCCTATCACCCCATTCTCGAAGCTGCTCAACTGCAGCAGCCCTAAAAGTATCTCCAGCTGCTAATATAACTGATTTACCTTCAGACTGTAGTTTTTTGGTAAGCTTACCTATAGTTGTTGTTTTACCTACGCCATTTACACCGACAATAAGTATTACATAAGGAGTATTTTCATGGTTAATCTGTAATGGTTTCTGACACGGCAAAATAATTTCTGTCAGTTTATCTTGTATTATTTCATTAAGTTTATCTGCTGTTTGAAGTTCATTTCTCGCAACTTTCCCGCGTAAATACTCAACAATTTCATCAGTTGCTTCAACACCAACATCAGAGGTTAAAAGTTGCATTTCGATATCTTCTAAAAGCTCATCATCGACCACCTTTTGACCCATAAGAATGGTGCTTAATCCGCTTCCAAACTTACTTGCTGTCTTTGATAGACCTGACTGAAGTCTTGAAAATAGTCCTTTTTTATTATCTTGTTCCTGAACTCTTTCTATCTCAGAAGATGATTGAGTTTCTTTCTTTTTTTTAAAAAACATCACTATACTCTAGAAAAATTATTATAAAATTTGACTACTCAAAATACTTATCTCTAAGCTTTGCTATTTTTTGGTGTAAAGGATCAAACATACTCACAATATTTTTAGATTTGATAAAGTGAACTTCTCCTTCAAAAGCAATCTCGTCGCCTGCTTGAGCATAAACCTCTAAAAGTTTATAACGTAAATCAATATTATTAGGGTTCTTCTCTAAAGAATCTTGAATTGTTATGCTTGCTTCAACATACTTCTCACTGTCTAAAAATTGCTCAACAAGCTCATTTACATATTGCAGCTCTTGCTCGGCTTGTTCTTTAGCATCTATCTCTTGAATTTCTGAATCACCACTATTACTTAAAAGCGATTCATCAGTACTAGTTTCAAACACAACTCCTCGTTCTGTTTTAACTACAATATTATTATCCCTATCCGTGTATAAATCATTTGCAATTTCAGCGAACTCATCACCTTCATTAATGTCTAAATTATCTTGATTATTATTCTCAGAATCCTCTAGATTAACTCCAGTTTGAGCACTAGAACTAGCCTTGTTAGAACTATTGAAAAAGTCGAATTCTTCCTGAGGGCTATTATGAGATTTTCGAGAGCTATAAAATTCATTACCTGACACAACAGGAGAAATACGTGACATCAAATGATCACGTTTCTTTCTTGATATGATTTCAAGCTCCTGCTCTTTTTTTGTACTTCTTGTTTCCCAAAATCTTCTACCAACAATAATAACTACTGCTAAAACTATAACATAAACTATAAATTTAAATAAAGACCCTAAAAACGAGAACGAACTTTCCTCATAAGATTCATTTTCTTGAATATCTGTTGGATTTATTTGGCTATCTAAATTACTCTTATATGATTGCTGAGTATTTTCTTCTCCAGGGATCAAAGTCGGAATTTTATCTTCACTTAATACATTTGGAGCTGATGAACTATCAGACTCAGAATCGCTTGAAACCATTGTTTGATCGCCAAGCTTAGGCGTAGTTGACACAGAAGAAGGTTGATTATACGAGCCTTGAATCATCTGGTTTCTTGTTAACGTTAGACCGTCCTCTACTTCGCCTTTTGTAGTAGGAATCGCTAGTTTATCACCAACTTTAATTCTATTATCGACAATCCCTGGAATCTCTGATTTATTTATACCCTTGATTGCATCTGTTAATTCCGAAGTACTTACACCATTTATTGAATGACTTTTGGCTATCTTATATAGATAGTCATTTGACTTGACTGTATATATTTCCATAGCAAAAACTGGCACTGCCATAGCTAATGCACATCCAACAGCAATAACCCTATTGATACCCTTAAACATCTAGCACCCTAATAAAATAATGAATAAATACTTGAAAATTATAGCACATTTTTTCTACTTAAAAAGTATATGATTCTAATGCTCTCTTGTAGCACTAAATATAATATCAGGATTTTTATCTTGAGCTAACTGCAAGTTAACTCCCGTTGGAGCAAGATATGTAAGATACCCAGCACCATCGTATGACAAATTAACTTCATATTTTTTCTTAAACTCATTAAGTTTTTTCTCATCATCACAAAAGATCCAGCGAGCCAAAGAAACATTAACACCTTCATAAGAACACTTAACGTTATATTCAGAAGCAAGACGCTGTGCAACCACGTCAAACTGCAATACACCTACCGCCCCTAAAACCAAGTCATTAGAAATCATTGGTTTGAAGACTTGCGTCGCTCCCTCTTCGGAAAGTTGTACCAACCCTTTTTGTAAAGCTTTCATCTTAAGAGGATCATTCAGTTTAACCCTCTTAAAAATTTCAGGCGCAAAGTTTGGGATACCTTTAAATTTAAGCTTCTCTCCTTGAGTAAAACTATCACCTATCTGTATACTACCATGGTTATGCAAACCAATAATATCTCCAGCATAACCCTCTTCAACTTGCTCACGTTCGCCGGCCATAAATGTTAAAGCTTTCGAAACCTGCATCATTTTACCAGTTCGCTCATGATAGATTTTCATGCCTTTCTCATACTTTCCAGAACAAATTCTAAAAAAGGCTATTCTATCACGGTGCTTATCATCCATATTTGCTTGTATCTTAAAGACAAAGCCTGTTAACTTATTCTCATCTGTATTTACAAGCCTTTCATTTGTCTCACGTGGCTGAGGTTCTGGTGCATAAGTTGTAAAGCCATCCATCATCTCTTTCACACCAAAATTTGCCAATGCTGTACCAAAATAAACCGGTGTTAACTCTCCCTTTAAAAAAGCTTCTTGATCAAATTCATGACTAGCACCACGAACCAAATCTATTTCCATTTCTAAATCATCAAACAGATCTGCGCCAATTTGATCTTTGGCATTAGCTAGACCTTTAACTTTCTTGTAAGGGTGAATTTCATGACCATGCCCACCTTCAAAAATGGTAACTTCATCATTATATAAGTCATATACACCTTTAAAAAATTTACCCATACCTATTGGCCAATTCATCGGTGCACACTTAATTTTCATAATATCTTCAACCTCATCAAGAAGCTCCAAAGGATCTCTTGTATCTCGGTCAAACTTATTCATAAATGTTACTATCGGTGTATCTCGAAGACGACAAACATTCATAAGCTTGATTGTTCGATCCTCTATACCTTTAACAGCATCTACAACCATCAAAGCAGAATCTACTGCCGTTAATGTACGATAAGTATCCTCCGAAAAATCCTCATGTCCTGGTGTATCAAGTAAATTTACAACTTTACCATTGTATGGAAACTGCATGACTGATGTCGTAATTGAGATCCCTCTTTCTTTTTCCATCTCCATCCAGTCAGATGTTGCATGAACGCCACTTTTTTTAGCTTTTACTGTTCCTGCTGTTTTAATAGCATTTCCAAATAAAAGCATTTTTTCAGTAATAGTTGTTTTACCAGCATCTGGGTGAGAAATAATTGCAAAAGTTCTTCTTTTTGCAATTTCTTTTAAAATATCATTCATAACTTATATTTTCTTACATAAATAAAACTAACAGAGATTTTACTAGAAATATTTTTATTTAAAACTAAAAATATTTATCTAAGATGGCGTAGATTTCTTTTTCGATAACATCTATAGACTGAGAAGCATCAATTTCATATGCATTATGATTTACTGCTACTAAGCTTTTGAAAGCAGCTCTTGTTCTATCAAAGAATGCTAAACCAGCTTTCTCAATTCTATCAGGAGAGCCTACTTTACCTGCTCTAGCCAATCCAATAGCAGGATCAATATCTAAATATATTATTAAATCAGGCTGACAATCTTTTAAGAATGTCTCATTAAGAACATTTAACTTATCAAAACCAAGCTCTCGGCCTCCTCCTTGATAAGCAATGCTAGACCAATAGAACCTATCTGATACAACATTAACTCCCTTAGTTAGAGCTGGGGCTATAAGATTTCTATAATGCTGTATTCTTCCAGCATAAATCATCAGTAGCTCACTATCCGGATGAATCTCTTCATCATAATCATTATGTAGAACTATACTTCTTAATTCTTCAGCCACTTTAGTACCACCTGGTTCACGTGTATATACTGCTGCTAAAGATTTAGAATCTAAATATTTCTTAATAAAACCAATAGCTGTACTTTTGCCAGCACCATCAAGACCTTCTATAACTATAAATTTTGACATATCTTTTTATATAAACAATCCAACAATCACTGCTGATAGAAAGCTGACTAGAGTAGCTCCATACAACATTTTTAAACCAAAAGCCCCAACTATCTCTCCAGATTTTTTATTCAAAGAATATATTGTACCAACAACTATTCCAATCGAACTAAAGTTTGCAAAAGATACTAGAAATACAGAAATAACCGCTTGAGTATGTAATGATAAATTAACCATATTATCTTTAACCATCAACATCGCCACAAACTCATTTGACACTAGTTTTGTACCCATCACCTTTCCAGCAAATAAAAGCTCACTTGCAGGAATATGTAGAACCCATGCAAATGGATAAAACAAATAACCTAGTAAGTTTTGGAATGAAATACCTAATATACTTTCAAAAACTGAATTTAGTGTTGCTATTAGAGCCATAAAACCAATTAAAATTGCCGCAACTACAACAGCTATTTTAAAACCATCGAGAATGTATTCACCTAATACTACAAAAAAAGCTCTTTTACTGTCTGTATCATAATCAACTTCTAATTCTTCATAACTAGATTCTTTTTTGTAATCATAAGGATTTATAATATGCAGTACAAAAAAAGTGCTTAGCATATTCATAATAATTGCTACACATACATATTTTGCATCTATCATAGTCATATATGATCCTAATATCGACAAAGATACTGTCGACATTGCCGTAGCTGCCATTGTATACAAAACATTTGGTGATAGATGCCCAATAATATTTTTATATGCTAAGAAATTCTCTGCTTGACCAAGTGATATTGAACTTACAGCATTAAATGATTCTAACTTACCCATGCCACTAACCTTGGATAATAAAAATCCAACGCCTCTAATGACTAAAGGTAAAATCTTAAGGTACTGTAATATCCCAATAAGCGCAGAAATAAAAACTATTGGCATCAAAACATTTAAGAATAAAACAAAACCATTATTCTCATTAGTATCAATATTGCCAAAAACAAATCTTACACCTACTTGAGATTTATCGATTAAAAAATCAAAAACATTGGCAAAACCATTCATAATGACAATACCAAAGCGCGTTTCTAACAGAATCACACACATCACTAGTTGTACAGTCATTATTATAAATAAAGAGCGATATTTAATAGCTTTTCTATCTGAGCTACAAATAAAAGCTAATAAAAAAACGACTCCCACTCCAAGAACGAAGAATAAAATTCTTGAGATCACAACGTTACCTTTATACTATTAATCCAACTACACATGCTGATAAAAAACTCACCAACACTGCCCCATAAAGAATTTTTAGGCTAAACTTCGAGACTTTAACTGATGCTTCTTTACTTAGTGCTTGAATCGCTCCTATTATTATCCCAATAGAACTAAAATTTGCAAAGGAAACCAAAAATACTGATATAACCGCTTTAGTATGTTCTGTAAACTGCTGTGATTGAGTACTCATCATCTGCATTGCCACGAACTCATTAGTTACCATTTTCGTACCCATTAATTGCCCTGCAGCGTGCAACTCATCACCATTAATATTAAGTATCCAAGCCATAGGATAAAACAAATAGCCCAACAAATCCTGAAAACTTAGACCAAATAGACTACTAAATATCGCATTTAACATCGCGATTAAAGCAATAAAACCAATAAGCATTGCTGAAACAATAACTGCAACCTTAAAACCATCTAATATGTACTCGGCAAGCATCTCAAAGAAGCCTTGCTTCTCTTCTTCAAATTCTTCATGCAATTTATCATAACTAAACTCTTCGGAAGCTTCATAGGGATTAATAATGTTTAACACAAAGAAAGTACCAAACATATTCATTACCAGCGCAACACATACATACTTAGGGTCTAATAATGACATATAAGCACCTGCAACTGCTAAAGATACTGTAGACATTGCCGTTGCAGACATTGTATACAATACATTTGAAGGAAGGTGGCCAATAATTTTTTTGTAATTAATAAAATTCTCTGATTGTCCAACTGCTAGTGAGCTAACCGCATTAAATGATTCTAACTTACCCATACCTGTAACTTTTGATAGAATCCAACCTATGCCCTTAATGACAAGAGGTAGTATTTTAAAGTATTGTAAAATACCAATCAGTGAAGATACTAGAACAATAGGCATTCCCACATTGAAAAAGAAGATGAAACCATTTTTAGACATATCAGTAAGATCACCAAAAATAAATGCTGACCCTTCATGAGCATAATTAAGTAAATTCTCAAAACCATCAGCAATAAAACCAACAACTTTTATACCTATCTGAGATTCGAGCATAAAAAAACCAAGAGCTATTTGTACGACCAAAATAACTACTAAATTTTTGTATCTGATTTTTTTTCTATCACTACTCCATATATATGCCAATATAAAAACAACAATAATACCCAATATAAAAAACAATATCCTAGTAGCCACTACTAATTTCTCCATTTAAAAGATTATCGAGCAAACCACTAACTCCGAATCTAAAAGTATCTGCTACTACATAATTATTAGACATAATCTCTTCCGCTAGTTTAATATATCCTAAGGCCTGAGCTTCATCTCTAATACCACCAGAAGCTTTAAAACCAGCTTGATACCCAGAGTTTTTTATCGTCTCTAAAATCACTTTAGCTGCTTCTAGGCTCGCTCCGTTTGGAGTTTTGCCTGTAGATGTTTTGACAAAATTAGCTCCATTTACTATCGCATCATGGCTTGCTTTACTGATTAAGTTATCTTCATTCAATTCGCCAGATTCAATTATGACTTTCAAGACACGATCTTGGCATACATTTTTGACTTTCTCGATCATATCACATGATTTTTGTGAATGACCTTTTTGGATATATTCATTATAATCAATTACTAAATCAATCTCATCTGCTCCTAATGATATAGCTTCTTTAGCTTCTGAGATAACTTCTTCAACTGAGCTATTCCCCTTAGGAAAATTAATTACAGTTGCAACTTTGAAATTACTACCTAAAGTTTTTTTAACTACAGGGACAAATTGTTTATAAACACATATTGCAGCAACTTCACCCAAAGAATTTTTAGCTTTTGCGCATAGCTTAACGATATCAGCGTCAGTGTCACTCTCACCTAACTGAGTCAAGTCCATTAATGATACTATCTTCTGTTTAGTTGTCATTATTAGCTCCAAATATTGACTTACCATAGTCTAGAGGCTCTATACCCATATAATCGGCAATTGTTTGACCAATATCCGCAAACGTATCTCTTGCTCCAATGAACTCTGCTTCGATATTTTTGCCCCATAATAAAAACGGCACACATTCTCTTGTATGATCTGACCCTGGTGCAGTTGGATCACAACCATGGTCTGCTGCCAGTATAACAATAGTATCTTCATCTAACTTAGCATCTAAGTCAGGGATCCTTGAATCTAAATACTCTAATGCCTTACCATATCCTTTAGGATCTCTACGATGACCATAGCTTGAATCTAAGTCAACAAAGTTTGTAAACACCAATGTATTTTCTTTTGCTGATTCATACTCTCTAATCGTATCATCGAATAACTCTTCTAACCCAGTTGCTTTTACTTTCTTAGATATACCTTGATTAGCATAAATATCAGCGATTTTACCTATTGAAACAACTTTACCACCTTGATTAGTTAACTTATCAAGTAATGTTGGCGCTGGTGGCAATATTGAAAAGTCTTTACGATTACCAGTACGAGTATATTCATCGGCAGACTCCCCAATAAATGGACGAGCAATAACCCTACCAACTTTCATTCCCATCTCATCAAGAATTTCTCTAGCTATTTTGCAGATATTCAATAATTTATCTAAACCATAATAATCTTCATGAGCAGCTACCTGAAAAACACTATCTGCAGATGTATAAACAATAGGCTTCTTAGTAACACAACTCTCACAACCATGCTCTTTTAGAACTTCTGTTCCTGATGCGTGCCCAGCATCTATAAAACCATCTGTAAGTCCAGCTCTTTCAACCCATTTATCAATAAACTCTTTGTCAAAATAGCCCTGATCACCTTTATTTGTGAAATAATACCAATCAAACATAACAGGCACACCAGCTAGCTCCCAGTGACCACTTGGTGTATCCTTACCTTTGCTAACCTCAGCACAATAGCCATACTTTGCATTTTCAATAACATCCACATGACCAACTTGTTGACTAAATTCTTTACATCTATTGTATTCAGCAGCTTTCAACAACCCTTTTTTTGCTAAATTTGGTAATTTAATACTCATACCATTATTAGTAAAGTAATCAACAATATGACCCAAAGTATCTGATCCCTCATCGCCAAAATCAGCAGCATCAGGTGCTTGCCCTATACCAAATGAATCAAATAATAAAATGACCGCTTTTTTATTCTTTAACATATCACTAAACACCTTTTTTGTTATTCTCTAGGAATGCAATTCTAATCCCGCGCAGAATTAAATCTGGGGATATCTCATCAAAGATTCCCTCATCTTTAAACAACCCAGCAAATCCACCTGTTGCTATAGTGTAAACAGGTGCCCCAAATTCTTTTAAACTTCTAGTTTTAAGCTCTCTTAAAGCTCCTAAATGACCATAATATAAGCCTGAGCGAATATTAGTTTTCGTATCATAACCTATAGCAACTTCTGGCTTGACAATAGTTATTGACGATAACTGTGAAGCTCCTTGACACAAAGCATTCAAAGAAAGTTTAATTCCCGGCATAATTGAGCCACTCAGATATTTCTTATCTTTAGTCACCAAATCAAATGTTGTTGCCGTACCTAAGTCTATAATTAATAAATCCTTATTCGGATAATCTGCTATAGCGCCGATACAACTAGCTATCCTATCAGCCCCAACTTGATGAGCCTCAACAGCTGTCATATCAAGATCAGTTGTTTCCATACTAATAAAAAATGGCTTCATACCAAAATATTTTATAACAGCAGAACCTAAAGAATAATTCAAATGAGGAACTACTGAAGATATCGCACACCCTTTGATCTTACTTAAATCAACTGAGTTCTCTCTTAATGCTTGTCTAAGAAACACTCCAATCTGATCCGACGTCGAATCTACTGATGAAGTTGCATATCTAATCTGAGAAATTATATTCTCACCCTCAAAAACACCAATGTGTATGTGAGAATTTCCCACATCCATTACTAGCAACATAAAACACCCTATAATTAATATACCTAATGTGCTTGATCCCAACTCTCACCCGAGTCGACATTTACCTCTAGAGGAACATCTAGTTTTACAGATGTCTCCATTATATTTTTTATTTTTGTAGTTATTTCATTAAGCCTGGCTTTTCTAACTTCAAACACCAGCTCATCATGAACTTGCATAACCATTTTTATATCATCATTATACTCTCGCAAAATCATTGTGTTAACATCTATCATAGCTTTTTTGATGATATCTGCAGCCGTACCTTGCATTGGAGCATTAATTGCCGCTCTTTCAGCAGCATTTCTTTGGATTACATTTTTAGAGCTAATATCTGGCAGGTATAATCTTCTTCCTAAGATAGTTTCAACATAACCATTTTGCTTTGCAAATTCTTTGGCTGTTGTCATGTACTCTTTTACACTTGGGTAACGATTAAAATAAACATCGATATACTCCTGAGCTTCTCCTCGTGGTATTTCTAATTGTTTAGCTAATCCAAAAGCACTCATTCCATAAATAAGTCCAAAGTTTATTGCTTTAGCCCTTCTTCTTTGTTCACTAGTAACCATATCAAGACTTATACCTAAAACCTCAGCCGCAGTAGCGCTATGAATATCTAAACCTTGATTAAAAGCTTTCAAAAGATTTTTATCCTTTGACAAATGCGCCATAATTCTTAATTCAATTTGGGAATAGTCTGCAGCAACTACACAAAATTCTTGTTCTGCGATAAATGCTTGTCTTATCTTACGCCCTTCGGGACTTTTAATAGGAATATTTTGTAAATTTGGATCTGATGAAGACAATCTACCAGTTACAGTTCCTGTTTGGTTGTACGAAGTATGAACTCGGCCATTCACATCAAGCATTTTCGGCAATTTATCTGTATAAGTATTTTTTAGCTTTGATAAGTGGCGATACTTCATTATTAAGGCTGCTATTTCATACTCTTCGGCTAATTGAACCAGAACTTCTTCAGATGTTGAAGCCTGACCTTTAGCTGTCTTTTTAACAGGAGGAAGACCCATTTTATCAAACAAAATTTCTCTTAACTGCACTGGAGAAGATAAATTGAATTCTTGACCAGCAAGATCATAACACTTAATCTCAAGCTCTTTGATAGAATCTTCAAGATTAGCACTCTGCTCTATAAGTTTAGCAGCATCTATCTTAACACCAATTTTTTCCATATTATTAAGAATAATAGTCAATGGCATTTCAACATTAGAATATAGACTATATAAGACTTCATCATCCTTTTGCATTTTCAAGAAATGATTATAAAGTCTAAATGTAATATCAGCATCTTCAGCAGCATATTTAGCCACTTTTTCTATATCTATTTGATCTAATGTCAATTGATTACGACCAGTTCCAGCTAATGTCGTATATGCGATTGGCTCAATACCTAAATGCTCTTTTGATAAGCTATCCATATCATGTTTACCACTACTTTTTAGCACATATGCCATAATCATAGTATCATTAACTTGATTAACTATCTTAACTCCATATTTTGACAAAACTTTTTCATCAAATTTAAAATTGTGAGCAACTTTAGACTTTTGAGAATCTACGAAAATAGGTTTTAAACTATCTAAAACAATCTCTAGTTCTAATTGCTGTGGAACTCCAAGGTATCTATGCTGCAAAGGAATATAATAAGCTCGACCCTCTTTTGCACAAAATGATAAACCAACAAGATTAGCTTCATAAGTATTCAGTGAATCTGTTTCTGTATCAAAAGCAAAACTACTGCTATTTTTTAACTCTTTGACCAAATCATCAAGTTGTTCTTTTGTCGCAACTATCTTATAGTCAATATCTATATTATCAGCTTGCGGTTTTGTTAATTTTACTGAAGATTGAATACTTAAATCTTTAAGTAAAGATTTAAATTCATAACGTGTAAATACCTCATATAGATACTCTTTATTTGCATTTTTACACTTTAAGTCTTCTATAGATAGATTAAGCTCCACATCGCACTTTATAGTCGCTAATTTATAAGATAATTTGAGTAGCTCGATATTATTGCGTAAGTTTTCACCTACCTTTCCTGTTATTTTATCCTGATTAGCAATTATACCTTCAATGTCTTGATACTCTTGTAACCACTTAATTGCAGTCTTAGGTCCAACCTTAGGTATACCAGGGATATTATCTGAAGAATCTCCCATCAAGGCTAAATAATCTATAATTTGATCTGGTCTAATTTGATATTTTTCCAACACCCCTGCTATATCAATAGTTACGTTTTTCATAGAATCATAAAGAACCACATTATCCGTAACTAACTGTGCCATATCTTTATCGCCAGTAGATATAATGACATCATAACCTTGTTGCTCAAGATCTCTTGCCAATGTCCCTATTACATCATCTGCTTCAACACCATCTTTTATTATCAATGGAAAGCCCATATTCTCGATAATTTGATGTAATGGCTGGATTTGCACCCTTAACTCATCATCCATCGCTTTACGATTTGCTTTGTATTCAGGATACATCTCATGTCGAAAGTTCTTACCTTTAGGGTCAAAGACTACTGCAACATACTCGGTATTATACATAGCAGGCAATTTCTTAAGCATATTAATCACACCTATAATAGCCCCTGTTGGCTCACCTTGACTATTAGTAAGGTTTGGTAAGGCATGATATGCCCTAAAAAGATACGATGACCCATCAACTAAAACAATTTTTTTCATAGATTTTGTAGCTACTTTTTTATCAGGTTAATAGTAATATATATGCTTTGGTATATCAAACTGATTTATACTCTAGACTTCCATTCTAGTGGCAAATTTTCAGCTTAACAGAATAATCAACAAAACTCTAAGGCTATATCAAGATACCACCAATTACTCTTGGCAAAATCTTTACATTTAATGGCATCCTTATAAGTCATAATAACTATCTGTTCAGGATCAAAATGCTCAAAATCCTTAGGCGTATATTTATGATGATCTCTGAAGATATGCTCATGGTAGATATTCACTCCAAGCTCATCCAGCGAGCTAAAAAATTTATCAGGGTTACCAATACCAGCAACAGCATCTATTGATTTACCATAGAAACTATCTATAGGTATGCTTTGTTTTGTTACAAGATTTACAAATTTTATCGCCTTGATTTTAGCTCTGACAATATTAGAATTATAATTTAATAACTCACTATAGTTTTGGTTATCAAGATTACCTATAGCGATTATTTGATCCACTGATTTTAGTCTTTCTACCGGTTCTCTGAGAGGTCCAGCTGGTAGACATAATCCATTACCAAACATCCTACTAGCATCGACTACTACCACCTCTTTAGTTCTAGCTAGTTTATAATGCTGCAAACCATCATCGGATATAATAACATCGGCATCAGGATAATTCTTTTCAATATATTTAACAGAATCAACCCTGTGTGGAGATATTACTATTGGCACCTTACCGCCTAATGCATCAAATAACATTGCCGGTTCATCACCACATACACTTGCAGGTGTCTTTGAGTCGACTTCAAAAGGATATTTTTCTGCCTTAGCGCCATAGCCACGACTGATTATAACTGGCTTCTTACCTTGCTCTAGGTATTGATTAGCAAACATCCTCACTACAGGAGTTTTACCTGTTCCACCAACGGAAATATTACCTACTATAATTACAGGAATTTTTGACTTATATTGATTATTCTGCAGCCTAATTTTACGATTATGAGCAATTTTTGAGAAAATAAAAGCGATAGGACTTAAAATATAACTAAGTATCCCTAGCTGAGGTTTATACCAAATGTTATCTATCATTAGTATTACTGAAGTCCTGATTGATATAGCCTAGTATAAAGTCCACCTTTCGCCAGAAGCTCTTCGTGCTTACCACTTTCAACTATTTTGCCATCATCCATTACTACAATCTTATCAGCATTCTCTACTGTGCTTAATCTATGAGCAATAACTATAGTAGTACAAGATTTAGTCAAGCTTTCTAATGCTTGTTGAACCACTCTTTCGGACTCATTATCAAGCGCACTTGTTGCCTCATCAAATATTAGCACTGGAGCATTTTTCAATAGAGCTCTAGCAATAGATAATCTCTGACGTTGACCGCCTGACAATTTAGAACCATTATTACCAATATTAGTATGAATACCATCAGAAAGCTCTTGAACAAACTCATAAGCATTAGCTCTTTTAAGAGCATCTACGACCTCTTCTTCAGAAACATCTCTTGAAAGTCCAAATGCTATATTATTAAATACAGTATCATCAAATAAGTGAACATTTTGCGAAACCATAGATAGATGCGATCTTAAGTTTTCTAAAGTCAAATCTCTTATATCAATATTATCCAATAATATTTGACCTTGCTGTTGAGTATAAAATCTCGAAATAATACTCGTAAGCGTTGTTTTACCACTCCCTGATTTACCAACAAAAGCAACTGTTTCTCCAGCTTCAATCTCTGTACTTACTCCATTAAGAACCTTATGATCTGCAAATGCAAAACTAACATCTTTTATCGTTACTTTGCCACTAACTTTCTCAATCTCTTTCTTGCCCGTCTCTTTTTCAGATGGATAATCTAAAATATAGAATATATCCTCTGTAGCGGCTACTGCCTTTTGTATAACTACGTTAACCTTAGTAAGATTCTTAATTGGTTTTAGAATGGCAGCAGCAGCAGCGAAAAATGATGCAAAAGAGCCAGCAGTTAACCAAGATGAGCTACCACCCTCATTAGTCCCAAAAATTGCTATTGTAAATAATGAAAAAGCAAGAACTAGTGAAGCAATAATCTGTATAACAGGAGACGTAAGAGCATCTAATGCAATTGTTCTAATTTGCTGAGAGTAAGTATAATCAAGATTTTTGAAAAACTTATTCTGCTGTTTTTGTTGCGCTCCAAAGATTCTAATTTCTTTATAATTCCTTATGGTTTCTTCAGCAATATGAGTCACATTCCCCATTGATGATTGAGTATTTCTACTTAAAGATCTAAATTTCTTGTTTATTATGGAGATAAATAATCCCAAAAATGGTCCTATAATTATCAGAAATAATGACAACTGCCAACTTGATACCACCATCACTATTATTAAACCTATAACAAAAGTACCATCTTGTACAACTGTAATAATAGCAGTTGAAGTAGCCTCTGTAACTTGATCAACATTATATAGAAGCCTTGAGATAATCTGACCTGAAGAATGCTTATCAAAGAAGCTAGCAGGCAGATTCATAAATCTCTTATAGATATCTTTTCTAAACTTATAAACAACCTTTTGCCCCAAAGACCCTATAAAGTATTGAGACAAAAATGACCCGACAGACCTCAAAGCTAGTAAGCCAACCATACCAACACCCATAAGCATAAGTATGCTAGCACTTTGCTTAGTAATATCGCCACCAGGGCCAAAACCATAATTCAATATCGGATTGATCAGATATATCATCGAAGCATCTGCAGCTGAAAAAAATACACTTCCTATTGCTGCGATAACTAGAAAATACCATAAGTGCTTAACCTGAAGCAGCAATCTTTTATAAAGAGTCCCCACCTTTTCTTTATTCACCATTTCTCCACTTAGATTGCCGGAACTTTGGGATTTAAGATCAATTTTGTCAATTAAATTTGCCATAAAATATAAAAAGCCGTTAAAAAACCAACGCGAATAACAAATAATTATACACTTTTTTCTGTTAACATAAAGCAAACAGAAAGATGTTTATTTGGCTATGGAATTTTATTTAGTTGGTGGCGCTGTTAGGGATATACTGCTTGGTATAGCACCAAAAGACAGAGACTGGGTGGTGGTTGGTGCTACAGAAACTCAAATGATCAAAGCTGGCTTCACAAAAATACTATCTAGTTTTCCAGTCTTTTTACACCCAGAAACTAAAGAAGAGTATGCCTTAGCTAGATCAGAAAAAAAAATAGCTAAAGGCTATCATGGTTTTGAAGTTAATTTTTCAAGCAATATCACCTTAGAAGAAGACTTAAAACGTAGAGACTTGACCATCAACTCTATGGCAATAGATAAAAACAATAATATAATCGACCCTTTTAATGGTCAAAATGATATTAAAAATAGAATACTTCGACACACATCAGAAGCCTTTATTGAAGATCCTTTACGTGTAGTTAGATTAGCTCGCTTCAAAGTCCAACTTAGTGCTTTTAATTTTTCAATTGCTGATCAAACAATAAACATAATCAAATCAATTATTAAATCAGGAGAGCTAAACTATCTGACTAAAGAGCGCTTGCACATAGAATTTATAAAAGCACTTAGAAATCCAAAATTTTTTTTTGAGACATTAGATGAGTTTGACTCATTAAGAATAATATTCCCAAGTATTAAAAAATCTTTAAATGCAATCCCAAATAAGAATTTCTTCAGAAATAAAACATACCTAAATTCATCAAATGAAGAGAAAATATGTCTATGCTTGTTAAACCTAGAAGATGATACAATAAACAACTTAAAACTAGAGTTATTACTAACTAATAAGCAACTCAAACTTCTAATTGCCACCTCAGCTGTAAGAAAAATTATTGAATTTAAGAGTATCAATGCAGAAACTGCTCTTAAAATAATAAAAAGAGCAAATCTCTTAAGAGATAAAAAGCTACAACAAAACGCTATAGACATTTTTGAAAAATATTCAGAAATAGATAATTCAAGATTCTCTCATACGATCATCAAACAATTTAAAAGTGCTCTAAATATTATAAATACAACAAATATCGAGACATTAATAACAACAGTACCAAAAGAAAATTTAGCAAACGCCATTGAGACCCTTTATATGGATATTATAAAAAAGCAATTAAATCTATGATACAATTACAAAAATTTCTTTGAATTTAGAAAATTTAATAATGAGATTTATATTTAGACATATTTTTTTACTTAACATTATTGTTTGTTTTTTTGCCTTAATAACGGTCGTATTTACAATAGTTGGCTTAGGATGGAAACCATGTCCAATGTGCCTGATACAGCAGCTATGTGTACTTTGTACAATGATGTTCAGCATTCTAGGACTGATCAAAAATAGTTCAAAAGGATTCAGTACAATAGTGCAAACAGTAATTATCTTGATTATTGCTATAGGCTGCTATATAGCTGCTGATCAAGCTTATTTACAGTACTTCTCCTCAACAATATCTGATGACCCTACAGGCTGTGGCGCTATTAGCAACCCTTTCCTAATTGATGCTACAAAATCATTAACAGGAACCGTCAGTAGTTGTACTAGTATTGCTGAAGAAATCTCTGGTATTAGTTTGGCTGTATATAGTTTAATATTTTTCATTTGCTTATTAGTCATGAATTGTGTCAGTTTATTTGTAAGAATATTTAAAAAATAATGGGATATAACAGTGGATTTTAAAAAAACTTTTTTAGACCTTAAAGAGAAAATTAACTCTAGTAAGAAAAACTACTCGATTTTTGTACTGGCGACTATTGTTGTAGCTTGGCTTATACTAGGTAAGCTCGGAATATCACTAGCAATTGTCTACTTTATTTTCCAAATCAACTACATTAAGACGAAGCTTTCTTTACTTAAAAACAAACGTACCGCCTCAATAGCAGTTGTGGTAGCAACATTGGTACTTTTTGGAGCTATTTTTGGTTTTGCTGAATTTATACAAAGTATGATAAAAAAAGGTATGGCTTCATATGTGCCTCAACCTGTCGCGGTAACATCTTCAGTTGTGGAAAAAACTGATTGGAAACAAGTTATAAACACTATTGGTGAAGCGCAAGCTATTCAATCTACAGAGATATCTTCTCAATCTGGTGGGATCGTGAGTGAAATTAACTTCAAAAGTGGTCAAGAAGTTAAAAAAGGAGATCTTCTATTTAAACTAGATACTAGCCAATTAAAAGCAAGCCTAGAGGAAGCACTATCAAATCTTAAACTTGCTAAAATCACAAAAGATCGTTATAACAAACTTGTAGAACAAAGAGCAACCTCAAAAGAATCTGCTGACAAGGCTAACGCTGATTACTTATCAGCATTAGCACAAGTTCAAAATATAGAATCTCAAATTGGCTTCAAAGAGATTAGAGCACCATTCGACGGCAAGATAGGTATTAGAAACATAAGCTTAGGTCAATATTTCAACAACGGTGATAATGCTGCTACACTTACCAAAATTGATCCTATATTTGTCACATTCCCTGTACCACAAAACAAAGTTAGTATGATTAGCGTTGGACAAGAAATTAACTTCTATTCTGACTCATACCCAGGAGAAACATTTACTGCGAAAATAACAGCTATAAACTCTTTTATTAATAATTCAAATAGATCCATAACTGTTCAGGCAACATACCAAAACTCACACCACAAAATCGTCCCAGGAATGTTTTTAACCGTTCATGTTAGTCTACCTGTTAAGAAAGACTCTATTGTAATTCCTAGAAATGCTGTTTCATATAGCCTGTATGGTCAGTCAGTATTTACACTTGAACCTGTTATGAAAGATGGTAAACCTGTTATGGCATCGTATACGTCAACTGCTGATGGTGGTATGAAAACTGTTAATACTGACAAAACATTATACAAAGTAGGTCAAGCTAATGTTGAAGTCTTAGAAACTAGAAATAACTTAGCTCTTGTTAAAGGCTTGGAGCCTGGTACTACAATTATTACGTCAGGACAAAACAAAGTGCGTAAAGGAATGGATGCAATACTGAACAATAGTGTAAAGATTGACAATAACATATATAATCAGGGAATCCAGTAATGCGTTTAATTGATCTCTTTATTCGAAGACCTGTTCTATCTCTTTCAATAAGCTTTATGATTATTGTTGTAGGAGTTGGTTCATTTTTTCAATTACAAGTTAGACAATATCCATATATAGATAGTGCTACTATTACAGTTACAACAGCATATCCAGGTGCAAACCCTGCCACAATCCAAGCTTTTGTAACTAGACCGATAGAGGCAGCTGTAGGCTCCTCTAAAGGTATTGATTATATGACATCATCATCAGCACTAGGTACAAGTACAATTACGGTATATGTAAAGCTTGGTCAAAATACTAATGATGTACTTTCAGAAGTAGTCCAGAATGTAAACTCTGTACTTAACCAACTTCCTCAAGATGCTTATTCTCCTGCTATTAAATTAAATCCTGCAGATAACTTCCCTTCATTGATTCTAGCTTTCACAAGTAAGACCATGAATACTTCTGAGATATCTGCATATATTAACTCTGAGCTGACACCTAAACTTCTTGCTCAAGGAGGACTCTCATCTGTTGATGTTTGGGGTAATAAGCCTTATGCAATGCGTATATATCCAAATAAAACGCGCATGGCAGAGTATGGAATTACTCCTACAGAATTAGCAACAGCGATAGGTTCAAACAGTTTAGTTTCAGCAGGTGGTCAAATACAAGGACCATACTTAAACTATACACTTAATCCTGAAACAAGTATGTCTACAGCTCAAGAGTATAGAAACTTAATTATCAAAAAAAGTGATAAGCAGGTAGTACGACTCAAGGATGTTGCGAAAGTTGAGCTTGGGGCTCAAGACTACGATTCTTCAGTATATTTTGATGGCAAAAATGCTGTCCTAGCAGGTGCTGTAGTCTCCCCTGAGGAAAACCCTCTAGATGTGGTTGATAGACTAGTTGAAGAGCTACCAAATATTAAAGCTGCTTTACCAAATGGTCTAGATGTCAATATTGCATACAACAGTACTACATATATTGAAGTTTCTATTGAAGAAGTTCTACACACATTATTCGAAGCTGTGATAATTGTATCTGTAGTAATGTTTTTATTTTTAGGATCATTTAGAGCGATTATAGTTCCAGTTGTTGCAATTCCCCTTTCGATTATTGGATCATTCTTTTTAATGTCGCTTATGGGCTTTTCAATCAATCTTCTAACCCTTCTATCAATGATTCTTGCAATCGGTCTTGTAGTTGATGACGCTATCGTTGTACTAGAAAATATCTATAGACATATTGAAGAAGGAATGGAGCCTTTTGCAGCTGCTATCAAGGGAGCTAGAGAGATAGCTAACCCTGTCATATTAATGACACTAACTTTGGTTGTAGTATATGCTCCTATCGGTATGATGGGTGGCTTCACAGGGCAACTATTTACCGAGTTTGCATATTCACTTGCTGGTGCAGTTGTAATATCTGGTATAGTTGCCTATACACTCTCACCGATGCTATGCTCTAAAATCCTAAATAGAGAAATGATGAGCACAAAACTAGTTAAATTCATTGATAAACTTTTTACAGCTTTAACTGCAAAGTATAAAGCAACTTTAGAGTTTGTCTTGGATATCAAACCAGCAATAGCTATTGTAGGGCTTATTGTACTAGCCAGCTGTTTTATAATGGGCAAAGGAATTAAATCAGAACTAGCTCCCAATGAGGACATGGGCTTCTTAGGAATTATGGGACAAGCGCCATCTTCTGCAAATATCAATTATCTAGAAACTTTTGGTACAAAATTAGCTAGCACGCTAGATGAAGTACCTGGTAAGCAAGATACTTTTATTCTTAATGGTGTAATGGGCTCAAATATAATCTTCGGTGGCTTTATTATGCAACCATGGGATAAAAGAGAAATATCTCAACAAAAAGCTGCTCAGATAGCTCAAGCTAAAGTTACAGAACTACCAGGTATTCAAACCTACACATATCAGACTCCAGCTCTACCAGGGATACCTAGAGGAGCTCCATTATCTTTAGTTATTCAAAGTGTTAATGACTATGAAGCTATTAATGAAATTACCAACAAAGTAATAGATAAGATGATGAAAAGCGGATTATTTGTATTCGCTCAAAGCGATCTTAAATTTGATAACCCTGTTGTTGATATTAGTATTGATCGTGAAAAAGCTGGGATATTGGGTATTACCATGTCAGATATTGCCAAAACATTAGGTTACTCTTATGCTGGAGGATATATTAACTATTTCTTCTTAAAGGGATATAGCTTCCAAGTAATCCCTCAATTAGCTCGTAATGAAATGTTAACTCAAGAGCAGTTAGGTAATATATACATCCGTTCAGATGAAGCTAGTGATTTGTTTAATTCAGAACTTCCTTTATCTGCACTAGTATCTTTCAAAACTGAGGGCCAACCTCTCACTTTAAATACATTCCAACAGCTCAATGCATCAACAATTTCAGCAGTTATGGCTCCAGGAGTAACTCAAGGTCAAGCTATTGATTATGTTAAAAATGTAGTTAGAAGTGAGCTGCCGGAAGGATTCTCGTTTAACTTCTCGGGCTCTGCTCGTCAATATATTGAGAATGGTAATACTATGATGGTAGCTTTTGCATTTGCAATTGTACTTATTTTCTTAGCATTATCTGCCCAATTTGAGAGCTTTAGAGATTCTCTAGTAATCTTAGTTACTATACCAATGGCTATATCTGGTGCACTAATACCTTTATATGTTGGTCAGTATATGGGTGCTGGATGGGCATCACTTAATATATATACCCAACTAGGGCTTGTAACATTGATTGGTCTAATATCAAAACAAGGTATCATGGTTGTTGAGTTTGCCAATCATTTACAAAAACATGAACGAATGAATAAATATGATGCTATTGTAACATCATCATCACAGCGTCTAAGACCTATTTTGATGACAGTATCAGCAATGGTTGTGGGTGTCATCCCATTAGTAACATCCTCAGGTGCCGGTGCTATCAGTAGAAACTGTATAGGTGTAGTTATTTCTAGTGGACTGGTAATAGGAGCAATTTTCTCTCTATTTGTACTTCCTGTGGTATATATGTATATCGCTAGTGATAAATCTATTGCTGTGAAAACTGAATCTGAACAACAAAAAATCATCGACAATCTTTCAGAATAATTACTTAATAACATCTTTTGTTATTAGTAAATTTATATTTTTTTTGATAGACTAAAAATTATGTTCAAATTTATAAAATTTCCAAAATGAGCAAAAGTCACCTTCCTCAAACCAAACTACTGGCTACTTTAGCATGGGTAATATGTTTAATCGCGACTCTTAATTATAGTTATGACTTTTTTATTAGAGCAGCTCCCGGTGTAATGGGAGATGACTTAATTCGTGATTTTGGTATCAGCCACACACAACTTGGAATGTTATCCTCAGCATACTTTATATCTTATACGATAATGCAAATTCCCGCAGGTGTGCTTTTAGACAAGTATAATCGTAAAGTAGTAATTAGTATTGCTACAGCATTCTGTGTTCTTGGTAACTACTTATTTTCTGCGACAAATGATTATGAAATTGCTTATATTGGTAGAATATTTATGGGTATAGGCTCTGCTTTTGGATTTATTGGTGCCGCTAAAATGGCTGCAATGTGGCTACCAGAAAGACTTTTTTCAACATTTATAGGTTTTGCTACTGTTGTTGGAATCTTAGGTGGTTTAGTCACTGATACCATGTTATCTAGCTTAGTTTCCGAATTAGGATGGAAAGAAGGTAATTCTGTGTTTACATATATTGGTGTTGGAATATTACTTCTAATAGTTCTATTTATTCGTGATAATCCAAAACATGTTCAGAAATTTACTCACTTAAGTGAAGCTAACTTTAATGAAACTATCGCTAAAGTTTTTAAAATCTTCTGCAATACAAAATTTTGGTCAGCAAGCATAATTGGGGCTGTATTATTTATACCAATTAATGTTCTAGGCTCTTTGTGGGGTGTTGGTCTAATCCAAGCTAAATTTGGTCTTGACCAAGAAACTGCGTCTCATATCAATGGTGTATTATTTATTGGTGCTGCGGTAGGCTTCACAATAGCAGCGATTGTAGCTTCGCTAACAAATAGATATCGTCGTATGCTGATTCTGAGCATAGTATCTCTTGCTGTTATTTTAGCTATCATTCTGTATATCCCTATGAATTTATCAGTATTCACTCTGTTATACTTCTTACTTGGTGCTGCAGCTGGACCTCAAGCGGTTACATTTGGTATAGCTAAAATAATATCTCCAAAAGGGACCGCTGGTTCTGCAACAGCTGGTGTAAATATGATAAATAATTTTATACCTATCATATTACTACCATTAGTAGGATATATACTTACTCATTTTGGGACACTTATTGGAGACTCAACTTCAATATACACAATTACAAGTTATCAAAATGCTCTTGATATGGTAATAGTATTTTTATTAGCTTGTCTTCCAATCGCTATGATTATTCCTAAAGAAATAGATGCTGATCTTAATCACTAATATAATAGCTCTTTAATCTTCTATATAATTTAAATTTTCTGGATACGGGTTTAAGTAGCTCTGCTTCTCTAGATAGGGTATATCTAACTCTATTAGATACATTCTTATTACACTAACAGGTACTTCCCAAGAAATCTTACAATCACGATATTTATTGAGTAATTCCTGTAAATACTGTCTTTGCGCCTTGGAAATTTTTTTATTTATTTCTCTAAGAACATTCTGAAGCGCCATATAGTGAGCCCCTCTTTTAGCTGGCTTAGCTATTGCTTGCATAAAAAGTTCTATATACCTGTATTTAATAGTCTCAATATTAACTTTATTGCCTGCTTCTGAGAGCATATTACCAAGTTCTTTCTTGACTTTGTTATTGTGCATACGCAATAACACTTTATGCTTAGAATGGTATTCCATCATTTGAGTAATATTAGAACAAGCCATAAACTCAGTTTTAAGACTATGGTAACAAAATACCTTACGGAGGAAGTGATCTCGTAATGTTCTATCTGTCAATTTACCATCATCTTCAATCGGCAAAAGAGGATCATACTCTCTCAATGCTCTAACAAAAAGACCATCTGCTTTTATGCCTGTATAACCATGATTTTCGTCAAAAACTCGTGCTGTCTCAACTCCACAACTTGGGGATTTTGCCTTCAAGATAAAGCCATAAACATTATCAAGCTTTGATATAAGCATATCGACAGCTTTCTGTATTTTATCTGTAACATCATTATTAGTCTTATTAGTTTTTACGGATAAAATACTTTTCTGAATATCTTCAACTAAAAACAAAGTAGGTCTTGGAACACCTAAACCTGCAGCAACCTCAGGACATACTATCTTATAATCAAAATACTCAGCATATATGCCAGTAATATATGATTTATGACAATTACCTCCATTATATCGAACATTATTGCCTACTAAACAGCTGCTAACCCCTATTGGTATTTTATTCAAAGCTATCACCAAATTTTGTAAAAGATAGTTAAGATTATAAATAAGATATAGAGATAATAAAGATATTTATTCAAAAGATGTTGCTATGTTAAGAATCTCATTAAGACGTTCATCAGTATCAGCAAGCACCAAAATCATAACTTTGTTATTTAAATCAAGATTGCCAATACAAGTTATAATTACACCTTCACTATCACCATAAGTATAGTCAATACCATTATCTTTAAGATACTGATAATAATCATCTATAGTAGAACCTTTAGGGACAAGTACATTATTATGTCCAACCCAAGGCTTATGCTCACCACTGCGTAATTCATAAGCCAAGAAGCCAGCATATATCGCACCTGTTTGTCTAGCATTAACTTCTAGTACATAAGGAACTATTTGACCATTAATTTCACGAATAAGAAGATCAACACCTACCACCCCTCTAGCACCCATATCACGAAGAATTTCTGTCATTTGATCACAAAGTTCTATAACAGCTGGTTCTTCACTAAACTTTGACTTATATTTATTACCTAGATGTGTCTGACCATCAAGCATTTGATCACTTAGCCCCAAGCAAACATCATCCTCTTTTTTGTCTGCAATACTCACTTGGAATGCTGGAGAACCTAAATTATCAAGCCACGGGTCAATCATAAACACTTCGACTCTATGCATAAGCTTTAGGATATCTCTTAATTCTTTCTCGCTTTCAAATCTATGGATACCATACCCAGAACAAGCTCGAGGCATAATTACAGCACATTCATAGATACCGTTGTTCTCATAATCACGATATATTTCTAACGCTCTTTTCACATAATCATCATCACTAATAGTAGATACAATATTAACACTAGGAACCAATATTCCCTTATCGTGTAACATTTGTCTAAGGAATGATTTATCATTCAAAAACTGTGATAATGCTTCTGATAATCCATAGTTTTTATTGTGCTTGATTCCGATCAATTCGATTGCAGTAGCTGCTGTAAATGGCACAATATGTGTATATTCAGAATCACTAAACTCAGGAATCTGATCAGCATAGTTCATAACTATAGTAGATAATCTATAATGCTCCATCAACTTATCTAAGAATATAAAGTTATCCATAGTTATATACGTAAGACCAATATTATTAAAATAACTAACAATTTTCTCAACTTCACTCTCTGTCTTTTTAGGTAGGATAATTTTGTGATCTTTTGCAAGCAAACATAATGTACGTGTAACATATTTATTTACAAATGAACTTACTAAATCTGCGCCATATATATCTGTTGTATTAGGTATATGAATAGCTTTTTTACCCCATATTCTCTCAGAGACAGCATTTGTCTTTTTTATTGCCATATTTTAAGCTCCTATTAGTTGTTTCTGCCGCTTATACGCTACAGCTTTAGCAAATGCGTCCGCCATCGATGCTAATTTATGTCGATCTAGTTCCAAATTAGCTATATCATAATGCCCATCAGCAGTTGTTGTTTTAGACAGCAGATCTTTTGGTATATCGATACAAACTGCCTCAAGCTCACACACAAGATAATGTGCCACCAAATGCTCCGCTAATATATACGGCTTGTCATACTCTACATCAATACCAATTTGCTTTAATTCATGAGATAGAGATTCAATCAAGTCTTTGGAGGCAAATATCCCATTGCGAGCATCTCCCGTAAAGAGTTCTGTAACTCTTTTTTCACCCTCTTTGTGAGCATTTTTATATAGCTCTATATATCTTTTTAATGTCTCTGGGGTTTCTATAACAGCCTCTGAATACCTTTCTTGTACTACATTTGGCGAATAGCTAGACATCGTATGTAAATCTATTGCAACTGCATTGTAGGTCTTGGCAACAGCTACTATATGACATAATTTCTGCATATACTTATCAAACAGCTTCATTAGCTCTTGTTTTAGCTCAATATGCTGATCATAATCTATAATATTTCTTATACAGTTTGGATATAGTCTTCCTGCATCAAGTATAGAGCGAGGAAAAGAAGGCTCAGCGATAAGGGTATATAGCCCATACTCAGAATACAGTCTTTGTGCTATCGCTTGAGCAAGCTCATGTGTACCAAAATCACATTCTATTGCTAAAAAGTCGTCCAACTCTTCTTTATTAAGTTTAATAAGCTGTCCAATAGCAGGAAAGTCTAACTCAATAAAGTCTTTACCTAACTCTGCATGAGGACATGTAATGACTAAGTCAAACTTCAAATCTTCCTTAGTGTAGAAATATAGAGTAGCTGCCTCATAATACTTAGTATAAAAAGGCTCAACTACTTTATTTATGCTATCCAATAAAACCATATCGCTATTATCTATAAATAATATTCGATTATAACAATTATAAAACTAATAATAAAATTCAAAATTGATTATAATTATTTTACTAAATGTTTAAATTTCTGTTTAGCATGTTTTTTAAGAATAAAAAAGAAAGCTCTATTTTAAGTTTTCTTGTAGTTTCTTTCGCAAGTTTCTTTGCTATTTTTATGCTTGTTATATCTATTTTTAGTTTCTATCAAGTTAAGCATCAGAATAACTCTCTTTTTAACTATCAACTTAAGACAGCTGCTCAAGTTATTGAAACTGTCCTAAAGATATATCCTTTAGAAGATGATGAAAATACTACAGATATGATCGTTAATAAAATATCATCGTCATTTTTAAATATTAAAAACTATAATGAAAGCGTTGGCTTTATTGTTTATGACAGAAAGCATAAGAAGTTACTTTTAAAAACATCAAATCTACCATCATTTCATAAAAACTATGATGGGATTACTTCTACAACAGGCTTTGAGTGGATTTATACTGATAATGATGGTGCTCAAAAACATTGGTATACTTATACGCTAAGAACTGACAATGGCGATGTAATAACCGTATTTGTAAATAATGCAGATAAAGATAAACTCTCTCGTCAAATTATCTTTAAATTTGCAATACTTCTAGCATCAATTTATATAATTCTTATTGGATTTATTTACTATATATTAAAAACAGCTCTCGATCCATTAGAAAGGATAAACAAACGTGTAGCAAAGATTAATCCTCGCAAAAATGAAAAACTTAATGAAGATATCATACCTTTTGAGATAAAATCTATCGTTGAACAAATCAACTCCTTAATAGAAAAATTCCATGCAACTTTAGAAAGAGAAAAACGATTCTCAGGGGATGCTGCGCATGAACTTAAAACTCCAATTGCTGGAGTCAAAACCTTGGTAGAAATAGCACTTGCTTCTGATGATATAAATGAAATCAAACAAAAGCTAGAGAGAATCAAAAGCTCAACAAATAGATACTCTCATATTATTGATCAATTATTAACATTAAGTAGAATCCAGCCAAATGAACAAATTACATTTGGTAAAAAACTTATGATAAATACTGTTCTTGAGACATTTATTGCTGACAATGCCATTAAAGCCATCGAAAAAAATATAGAGATTGCCTTCTACCCTTCACAAGAGCAGTTATATTGTTATAGTAATGAATATCTATTAGGAATAATGTTCAAAAACTTGATATCTAATGCTATTAAATATACTCCCGATGGTGGACTCGTTGAGATACACTCTTTCCAAAAGGATGATAATATCGTTGTTGAAATTAAAGATAATGGTATAGGTGTACCTCCTGAAAATATCGAACGTATTTTTGATAGATTCTATCGAGAAACAGGTACAGGTGAAGAAGGAAGTGGACTTGGATTAGCAATAGTTTCTGAAATCGTAAGACTCCATGATGGTAAGATATTTGCACAGAATAATACTGATGGCAAAGGTATAACTGTTACAGTGAAAATCCCTATTGAGCATAAACAAGAGGATTAAATATATCTTTCTAGAGCCTTTGAGATCTCAGGATCATCAAACTCAAAACCTTTGCTTTGTAACTTTGTTGGTTTTATATTTTGGCTAGATAATAAAAGCTCGTCACCCATCTGACCAAACATTAGCTTAACCATTACGCTTGGAATCTTAATTATACGTTTTTTAGCTAGATACTTACCTAGAAGCTCTATCAACTGTCTATGCTGGCAAGCTTCAGGCGATGTCAGATTATAGACTTCTTTTTTATCTAACTTATTGTCTATAATAAACTCAACGGCTCTCGATAAATCATGGACACTTATCCAAGTCATATAATTATGTCCTTTACCAAACATTGTCAAAAAGCCAAATTTAGCAGGCAGAATCATTTTTTCGAGGACACCGCCATTACCAATAACCACTCCAAAGCGCATAATTGTATATCTAGTTAGTTGAGACTCTATCAAACACTTCTCCCAACTATCAACAACCTGTTGGCCAAAAGTTAAATTATCAAACTTTCTATCATGCTTATCTTCATCTTGTGGTATATCAGAGAAATTATAATATCCAATTGCACTAGCATTAATTAGCCAAATATTCTTATTACCTATTAACTCAACTAATCTAGTAGTCGGTTCAATACGACTGGATATAATTTTGTTTTTGACTGAGTTACTCCAACGCTTCTGACCAATATTATACCCACACAAGTTTATAACAATATCAAACTCAGATATCTCAATCTCATCAAGCTCAGACCAAGTTAATAAGTCATCATAATATCCAATTTTAGACTTTTGCGATCTAGTAAGTAGAGTCAATCTATGTTTAGAGCTCAATTGCTTTGATAGCTCTCTACCTACAAACCCAGATCCACCTGCTATTAATATTTTCATAAGATATCCTCAAATCTTAGATTATATCTATTATTATATTTACAAAATATGGCTAAGTAACATTACAATTTCTTAATCTAGATTATCGTTACTTGAGAATATCAAGCTATTGTGAGATTCTAAGTATATTAGCCTTACAGCTAAAAATCATAATAAAAGCTACTAGCAAGATATAATCTAGCTAGTTTTGACAACAATAAAAACACAGAGGTTCTTCTATGTACTGGGTCGAAATACTATCAAGAATACAGTTCGCCTTTACAGTGAGCTTTCATATTTTGTTTCCAGCCTTTAGTATAGGATTATCAACATTCCTGATGATCTTTGAAGCGCTATGGCTAATTACCAAAAATGATAAATATTTATCTATTGTTAAATTTTGGACCAAAGTATTTGCCCTCACATTTGGTATGGGCGTTGTATCAGGAATTGTCATGGAATTCCAGTTCGGTGCCAACTGGGCTGGATTCGCCGAAAAAGTAGGTCCTGTACTTGGATCACTATTCACCTACGAAGTCCTTACAGCTTTCTTCATAGAGGCTGGAGCACTAGGTATTATGATTTTTGGTTGGGGTAGAATTAACAAATATGTTCATTTTCTAGCTAATTTCACGATATTTGCTGGTGTGACGTTATCAGCTTTTTGGATATTATCAGCTAATTCTTGGATGCAAACTCCTGATGGCGTTAACTATATCAATGGTAAGTTTGAAGTTTATAGTTGGTATCATGTCATTTTTAATCCTTCTGTGATTCCAAGATATATCCATATGCTTATGGCGGCATATCTAAGTACTCTAATGGTCATATTAGGTGTTAGTGCATATTACATTATCAAAGATAAACATCATAGCTTTGCTAAGACATGCATCAAATTTTCAATAGTTTCGATTTTAATCCTGAGTGTAGGCCAGCTTGCAGTAGGCGATGATGTCGGTAGAGAAGTACATGAACATCAACCACTCAAAACAGCAGCTATAGAAGGGGTTTGGGATACGCAAAAAGGTGCTCCTTTTGTAGTCTTTGCATATCCAAGCGAATCACAAGAAAAGAACTTATTCTCTATAGAGATTCCTAAGCTTGCTTCTTTGATAAATACTCATGAATTAGATGGAGAATTAATAGGTCTAAAATCTGTTCCGGAGAAAGATAGACCAGTAGTTGCTGTGGTATTCTACAGTTTTAGAATCATGGTAGGTATTGGTACACTGATGATACTTATGGGTGTGGTAGGAACTATACTCTTAGCTAGAAAAAAACTGCAAACTTCAAAATGGTTCCTAAGACTTTGTACATTAACTACACCACTAGGTTTTGTTGCTATCATTACCGGATGGTTCACTGCAGAATTCGGAAGACAACCTTGGACTGTATATAACATACTAAGGACTGAATATTCTGTCAGTGACATTAACTTCTGGCAAGTGTTTAGCTCATTAGCAGCAATAATCATTGTTTACTTCGTTATATTTGGATTCTTCTATTTTAGATACTTATTTAGAATTATAAATGGTGGTCCAAGTACTGGTGGTGAAGAAAGAATGCCTTACTCATACTTCCAATCAGTTGAGAAGACTACAGGCGAGGAGGAATAATTATGGACTTAGGATTAATTTGGTTATTTATAATTGCTTTTGCTCTACTACTGTATATTGTATTAGATGGATTTGCTCTAGGCATGGGGTCACTATTTCCATTTTTTGATGATCATCAAAAAGATATCGCAGTGAGTATATTACTACCGACTTGGGATGGTAACCAAACATGGCTAGTTTTTGCTTTAGCGTGCTTTTATGGGATGTTTCCTATCGCATTTGCTTACATATTCCCTAAGATTTACTTATCTGCGATACTTTTGGTAGTTATGATACTCTTCAGAGGTATTTGCTTTGAGTTTAGACTAAAATCTCATAAAGGTATCAAAAACTGGGATAAGCTTTTCTTTATATCTTCATTGACGGCTACTTTTCTGCAAGGCTACATAGTTGGAGAATTGATAGTAGGTTTCCCGCATAGTACTTTTTATGGTGCTGGCTTTTCTATACTTACTGGTATTGCTTTGGTATTTGGTTATAGTTTACTTGGTGCAACTCGCCTTATACTTAAGACTGAAGGAGAGCTTTTTGATAAAGCTAAAAGACTAGCTAAATCATGTAGTATAGTACTTGCGATATTAATGTTAATTATTGGAGCAATTACTCCTATATATACCAAACTACCTTTAGATAGCTTCTATAAAATGACTGTTCTTGGTGCACTTTTTGTACTTACCATTATAAGTTTCTTAGTTCTTATCAAAGTGATAGATGCTAAAAATCATGCTTTACCATACTGGTCGGCTGTAGCAATATTTGTCTTTACATATACAAGTATGTTGGCGCTAATATTTCCATATATTATCCCTTATCACATTACATACACTCAAGCACAAGCTAGTGATACCACACTACTATTTACGCTAATTCCAGCTGTAATTATGATCCCATTACTGTTGCTATACACCAGCTATGCTTATTATATCTTCAGAGGAAAGACCAAAGAAAAACTAAGTTACTAGGAGAACTAATTTGAAAAGCTATAAAAATCTAGATATTTATCTCGCATATTTTGGCTTAATACCTTTTGTTTTCTTCTCACTCTGTCTAATACTTGGTTATAACGACTTTTTAATATTTGGCAATATAATTAAAGCTATCTCACTATATGGAGTGGTTATTGCATCATTTATAGCTGGAACCCATTGGGGCAGACAAATTAATTTAGAACCCAGCTCTACAAAAATATTTATACAGCTTACTAGCAATTTAAATGCAATAATTATTTGGTTTGGATATCTAAACTTAGATCCCAAAAATTTTATATTATTACTTATAGCAGAATTTCTAGTATTACTTAAAGTCGATTACTACTTCTTAAAATTAAATCTTATTAGTACAAAATATTTCAAATATATAAGACTACCAATAACACTATGTGTTGTCGTTTCACTAACAATTTCTTGGATTCTTATATGAAGGTAGCAATAATCGGTGCTGGTCTTGCTGGATTGACCGCTGCAAATATTCTAAAAGATTCGGTAGAAATAACTATTTTTGAGAAATCTCGTGGAGTTAGTGGCAGAATGTCAACAAGATATGCTGACCCTTACTATTTTGATCATGGAGCTCAATATTTTACTGCTAAATCCTTTGAATTTAAAGAGTTCCTTAAGCCAATGATAGATCAAGGTATAATAAAAAATTGGCAAGCTAATTTTGTTGAAATCAAAAACTCTGAAATAATAAATCAAAAATCTTGGGATAATGAATATAAACATTATGTTGGCTCTCCTAGAATGAATGCTGTAGCGCAATACTTAGCTCAAGGTCTAGATATCTCTCTAAACACAAGGGTTGGCTCAATCACTAAAGAAGACAGACTCTGGATTGTTAAAGATGATAACAACCAATTTCTAGGATGCTTTGACTGGATTATCTTTGCCATCCCATCAGACCAACTTAAAGATTTACTACCTCAAAATACTTCTTTCTATAACCATATTAGCTCAATAAAAATGGATAGCTGCTTTTCACTAATGCTTGGCTATGATAAAGAGATTAATCTGAATTTTGATGCTGCTCTAGTACATGACGAGATAATTAGTTGGATATCTCTCAACAGCTCAAAACCTGATCGCAATACTCCTAACTGCTTAGTTATACACTCTGCAAATAAATGGGCTAATCAATATATTGATTACGATCGAGAACAAATCCTAGAAACAATTTTTGATAGAGCCAAAGAAGTATTAACTGTAGATCTAAATAAGCCAGACTATAGAACACTGCATGCTTGGCGTTGTGCAAATATAGGTAAACAAAATACATCTGGTTACTTTATTGATACAAACCAAAATATATCTGCATGTGGTGACTGGTGTATAAAGGGGCGTGTTGAATCAGCATTTACTAGTGCCTATATGCTGGCAAATCAAATCAAACAAATCTCTAGTACCGATTCCAATATAAATTCATATTAATATCGCAAGGTAGTTTATGCCTAATTTAAGTTTCCAATGTGTAGATAATCTAGGCTATTAGCAAATATTGAAAGCTATAAAATAGATGTGGAATACAAAGCGAGAATGTATGAGTTTGTGTTGGGATTGGTATAAATCCTATCCAAAAGAATATTTTATCTTACTATTATATATTTAGCTGCTTCTTCAGGAGTTATTGTTCCGGCTTTAAGAAGATTCTCAATACTTTGCTCCATAGTAGCCATACCTTTTGCTGTTCCAGTTTGTAGTGCTGTGTAGATTTGAGAAAGCTTATTTTCTTTTATCATATTTCTGATACCTGTATTAGATATAAGAACTTCATATGCAGCAACACGACCTCCACCTTTTCGCTTAAGTAGACGCTGAGATATAACTATTTGCAATGATTCTGCTAACATATTACGGACTAATTCCTGCTCAGCTGGTGGAAATACCGATATTACCCTATCCACTGTTTTGATTGCTGACATTGTATGTAATGTTCCTAGTACCAAGTGACCAGTTTCAGCTGCCTCAAGAGCCAAACGTATAGTTTCTAAATCACGCATCTCCCCAACAAGGATACAATCGGGATCTTCCCTTAGTGCTGATTTCAAAGCGGCATTAAAGCTTCTAGTATCTCTTTTGACTTCACGTTGATTAACTAGAGCTCTTTGACTTGTATGCACAAATTCAACAGGATCTTCAATAGTCAAAATATGAGAGTCTTCTTTTTGATTTATCTCATTAACCAATGCAGCCAAGGTACTACTTTTACCCGAACCTGTAGGTCCTGTAACAAGAATTAATCCTCCTTGCTTAGCTTGTACGTCTTTAAGTATACGCGGTGCCCCAAACTGATCTAGAGTAGGGATCGTATTTTCTAAACGACGAAATACCGCACCATAGCCACGATTATGAAAAAAAGCATTAACCCTGAATCTTGCATCATTATCTTTATCATCGATCGAAAAATCACATTCATAAGTTTCTATAAGCTCATCTTTTTGATCATCTGTCATAATCTCCAAGAGCATTTGTGAAATCATCTTATCATTTAATACAGGAGATGTTTCGATATCAATCAAGTCGCCATCGATTCTATACTTGGCTTTACACCCAGATGATAGATGCAAATCTGATGCTTTTTTTTGCACACAAAGAGTTAGTAGTTTTCTTATCATATAATAAAAATAAAATTAATAGTGATAATGAAACTTTATCACTATTAAAGAATAAAAAAAATAGAGAACTAAATAATTTTCAGAGATTAATTATTTGAATAGTTTTTTAAAGAAATTAGCCATCTTTGAAAATGGGCAAGAAGACTCTGAAGAATCTCCAGAACAAGTATTAGTATCAGTATTTACTGAACTAGATTTTTTTTTTTGTTTCATGATATCTTTAAGAACTGTTTGTAAAATACCACCATTCTTCAAGTAATCAACATCAACATCTGCATCTAGACGAGCCAATGCTTCAAATGTTGTAGTATGTGCTGTTTTTGGATGCACTGCTTCTACAATTACTCTTTGGCGAGGCTTGATATTGTTTAAATTCTTGATATTAAACATTTCTGAACCATCTAAACCAAGAGTTTTAGCATTTTGACCATCGACGTACTCGAGAGGTAATACACCCATACCTACAAGGTTAGATCTATGAATTCTTTCATAGCTCTCAGCTATAACAGCCTTAACACCTAACAAGAATGTACCTTTAGCAGCCCAGTCACGTGATGAGCCAGTACCATACTCTTTACCAGCCAAAATTACTAAAGGAATATCTTTTTCCTTATATTTCATAGCAGCGTCAAATACATACTGTTGAGAGCCATCAAGATGATACTTAGTATATCCACCTTCTACGCCATCAAGAAGTAAATTACGAATACGAATATTTGCAAAAGTACCTCTCATCATAACTTCATGATTTCCACGACGTGAACCATAAGAGTTAAAGTCTTTTTTCTCAACACCATGAGATTTTAGATATTGTCCAGCAGGATACTCTTCTGGAATTGCACCAGCAGGCGAAATATGGTCTGTAGTTACAGAATCACCTAACATAAGTAGAGTTCTAGCCCCTTTGATATCTAAATCATCATTACCCTCTGCAAACTTCTCAAAGAAGTTTGGACATTGGATATAAGTCGAAGAACTATCGAACTCATAAAGCTTACCTTCAGGAGCATCAAGTTTTTGCCAATCAGCTGTTCCATCAAGTACTGTAGCATAAGCTTTTTCAAACATTGCAGAGTTGATTACATCAGATTGAATCGCAGCGATCTCTTCTGTACTTGGCCAAATATCTGCTAAGTAAACATTATTACCTTCAATATCTGTTCCAATAGCATCTTCAACTGGATCAAAGTCAACTGTACCAGCTAAAGCGTAAGCAACAACATGAATAGGAGAAGCTAGATAGTTAGCTTTAACATGTGGATTAATACGACCTTCAAAGTTACGGTTACCAGAACTTACAGAAGCTACAACTAAATCCGCTTCATTAATCGCATCTACTACAGGCTCATCTAGAGGACCTGAGTTACCAATACAAGTAGTACAACCGTAACCAACAAGGTTAAAGCCCAAGTTCTCAAGCTCTGGCAATAAATTAGCTTTTTCAAGGTATTGAGTAACAACTTGAGAGCCTGGTGCTAAAGATGTCTTAACAAATGGCTTTACTTTAAGACCTTTTTCATTTGCTTTCTTAGCCAACAACCCTGCACCGATTAATAATGAAGGGTTAGAAGTGTTAGTACACGATGTAATTGCAGCAATAGCTAGCGAACCATGAGTAATTCTTTCACCGATGCCTTTAACTTCTGCTGATTTATGAAGCTCTTCTTCAGTCAAACCATAGCCATGCAAACCTTGCTCGTGAACTAAGGCTTCTTCAAATGATTTTTTCATATCATGGAAAGCTACTCTATCTTGCGGACGCTTAGGACCAGCAAGGTTAGATTCAACTTCTGATAAATTAATTTCTACAATACTAGAGTATTCAGGTTCTTCTGCTGGATTTTCTCTAAATAACAATTGCTCTTTATACATATCACGCGCAGCATCAACAAGTTCGCTACGGTTTGTATTGTTAAAGAAGTCTAATGTAACTTCATCAACAGGGAAGAAACCAATAGTAGCACCATACTCTGGAGCCATGTTTGCGATAGTCGCTCTATCTGGTAGAGATAAACTCTCTAAGCCTTCACCATAGTACTCAACGAATTTACCAACAACACCGTGCTTTCTAAGTACTTCAGTAATCTCAAGTACTAAATCTGTTGCTGTAACACCAGTTTTTAGTTTACCAGTAAGCTTAACACCTACCACATCTGGTAAAACCATGTAATATGGTTGGCCAAGCATAACAGCTTCAGCTTCAATACCGCCTACACCCCAACCTACTACACCAACACCGTTGATCATAGTAGTATGTGAATCTGTACCCACTAATGTATCTGGGTAAATAACATCTTCACCATCAATATTTTTTACTAATGCGCCCTTTGCAAGATACTCAAGGTTTACTTGGTGAATAATACCCATTCCTGGTGGTACAACTATGAAATCATCAAATGCTTTCTGAGCCCACTTAAGTAAACTATATCTTTCACCATTTCTTTCAAATTCTTTAGCAACGTTTTGTGCTAAAGCTGTTTTTGTTCCATAGTAATCAACTTGTACAGAGTGGTCAATTACCATAGCTGTATCTACAAGAGGATTAATCTTGTCAGCATCGCCACCAGCATCTTTGATAGCTTTTCTCATCGCTGCCAAATCAACTACAGCTGGCACACCTGTGAAGTCTTGCATCACTACTCTAGCTGGCATATGTGGAATTTCAGGTCTTGAGCTAGCTTTAGCATCCCAATCTAAAACCTTATGCATATCATCTTCTTTTACTTTATATCCATCTATATTTCTTAGTTGGTTTTCAAGTAATACTCTGATAGAGTAAGGAAGACGAGTTACATCTTTACCAAGCTCTTGAGAAAGTTTCTTTAAGCTATACAGAGAGTATTTCTTTCCTTTTTCCTCTATCTGTAGCTTAGTGATATTTTTAATATCAGACATGCTTTAACCTCCGTAGATACTAATTAATTTTTGCATAACACGCGTATATTTTAACCTGTTAATGAGTATTTGTATATAAAATATAATCTTTCAGCTATTTTGCATCACTTTAATAATGAAATATCAAGCCTACCTTTTTTGAAAGGTGGGCACCACAAATAGCTTGTCTCAATAATCTTAGAAAATTTAAAGACTCCGTCAACAATACCATCACTACCACCGAGCATATTACCCATCTGTAAATTAAATGATCTAAATGATAATGCAAACGCAGAGAACATAAACCCTCCATTTAGATTATCATCTGACCAAGGCATTGATCTTCTTAGCAACTCTGCTTCTGGATCAAAGTTTTCTTTGGCAGATCTCTTAACATGAGCGAAGTCTTTCAAATCCTTAAATTGATGAGAATCATCCAAAGACCTACCTATACACTCTTCTTTAGCTGATTGACTTGCATTATTTAACCAATCAAAGTCATGTAACCATTGTTGAAGAACCCAAAAACTCGACCCCTCTAACTTACCTTCTGGTATTACTGATGCTGGAACAACCTCTTCACCCTTAGGATTCTCAATACCATCTTCAAATCCTGATAAATCATACTTGCCATGATAGGTATAACTAGACACTATTTTTTCTATAGTAAAGAAATCTTGCAATGCTTTTCTGATGTTTAGTGCATTATGAAATAGCTCTCCTCGATCATCTCCTCTTAGCCAAAGTACCAAGTCATAACCATCATTATCTGGCATTCTTTCATTATTAAATTTAGCTCTTTTGAAATTATCATCACTAGGAAGATCAAACATTTGCAAAAGATCTTTACCAAATCCAGCAACTACACTCTTACCATCGACAAACTTTTGTAATACCTTTAATCCAAACTTAACATCATTCTCTTTATTGATACTAAACATCATATATAAAGCAGATGATGGTAAGCCTTCAACAATTCCCAATTGATATTTAATTATTTCCATCTAACTTTCCCTTATAAAATTCTCTTTAATAGCTATAATATAAACAACTACTATAAAACTCCACAAACTAATGTTAAAAAAACAACTATCTTATTTCATAATTATAGGTATATTAGCATCAATAACTAACTTTGTTATTGTATGGTTGCTTGTTGAACTTGATATTTTTAAGCCTATGGTCGCAAATTTTTTTGCGTTTCTTATTGCTTTTAATGTCAGCTATTTTGGACATAGATTTTTGACATTCTCCACAACAACTCAATCACATAAAAAGGCTGCCACACAATTTTTCATTAATGTCATGATAGGTTTAGCTCTCAATGAAGGCATATATTATGTGTTGCTTCATCTTCTACATATACAATATTTACTTGCACTATTTATAACGATGGGATTAGTCGCAGTATATACTTTTGTCGTTAGTAAATTTCTCATCTTTAAGGCATAAGATGTTTAATATAAACAAGCAAATAGGAATATATATACACTTTCCTTGGTGTGTACGTAAATGCCCTTACTGTGATTTTAACTCCCATGCAATCAAAGATGATACATATCTCTCACAGGATTATTACAAAAAACTAATTGCCGACTTTGATACTCATCTAACTGATCTACAAGATAGAGAAGTTATAAGTATTTTCATAGGAGGTGGGACACCTTCACTTTTCAAAGCGGATTATCTTGGTAGAGTTTTACAACACATAAAAGATAATTCAAAGCTTAATCCCAATTGCGAAATAACTCTTGAAATGAATCCTGGTACTGTCGAACGTGGATCTATTTCAGACTATGCAAATATTGGTATAAACCGTATCTCAGTTGGTGTACAAAGCTTTCAAAATGAAAAGCTACAGTTATTAGGTAGAATTCATAATTGTGACAATGTTTACACAACGATCGAAGAGATTAAGAATTCAAGAATCTCAAATTTCAATATTGATATAATGCACGGGCTTCCCAATCAAAGCTTTGAGGATGGTATTTTTGACATTTCTCAAGCCATAGCAATGCAACCGACACATATATCTTGGTATCAGCTAACCATAGAACCAAACACACTTTTTGCAGCAAAACCTCCAAAGTTACCAGATGAAGAAACTTTAGAGCAAATTGAAATCACTGGTAAAAAATTACTCCAACAAGCTGGATACTATCAATATGAGATCTCAGCTTATGCAAAAGATAATTTAAGATCTATTCATAACTCAAACTATTGGAACTTCGGTGACTACATTGGTATTGGTGCTGGAGCTCATAGCAAGATTACAAATCTTCAAACCAAAGAGATTAAAAGAACTTGGAAACACAAACATCCCAAAATATATTCACAGGCAGATAACTTTATAAAAGATTCAAATATTGTCAGTCAGGATGATTTAGTCTATGAGTTTATGCTCAACACCCTTCGCTTACGAGATGGTTTCAGCTTTGATCTATTTGAAAGGCAAACTTTTTTATCCAAAGATACTATACAAAACAATTTACAGGTAGCAATAGACAGAGGTCTACTCAAAGTGAATAAAGATAACGTCAAGCCTACAGATAAGGGCTACTTATTCTTAAATGACTGTATAAATACATTTATTTAATCATCATATTCAATTTGAGATATCTTACCACTAATAGCATCAACATATACTTTAACTTCTTTATTAGAACTATCTACACATTCAACCTCATAAACATCACTTTTGTCTTCAACGCTTGTAATAGTTTTACATCTATCATTAGGTATTGCTGCTATAGCTTTGCTCATATTAATTTCTTTTGAGCCATTTTTGGGCAAAGGAACTTTACCTGTATTCGGATCTATATACAAATACTCTTCTTTGCCAGCATCATTGATGACTTTTGCTTTATATACTCCATCATCAAACTCAATTTTATTGATGCTAGGGTATCCTTGAGAGTATATATTTGCAACAACCTTACCAATGGGAACTGCTGTTGATGATGGTATATCATCTGCGTAAATAACTGACGTAGATATTACGATTAATAAAATCATCTTAGCTATTAGAACTTTTCTCATTTTTTGACCTATTTTTTTTAGAGATGGTTTTAAATTACCACTATGAACTTATAATATCAATGATATGAGCACCAACTATTATTGGCCCAAAACAGTGCTCACATAATTTTTAGCATGTTTTCGAAGAAACTCTATTAACTTCGTTCTATTTCCAACATGTTTTGATAGTATTATTACTTGTTTATCATGAAATGTTTCTGTTGTAATTCCATCTATAGCAACAATAGGCGAATTTGATATCTGTGCATAATTATCCAACAAAACACCAGCCCCTAAACCTTTTTCAATCAAAGATACTTTATGCAGATCATCCTCAACAAGATACTTTATCTTTCTAATACGTTTACTTAAATCTTTACCATTTACTGTAATGTTTAAACTAAAAGATGACTGATCTCTCCGCATAATAAAAGGAAGCTCAAAAACTCTCAAGGGGTTTGTGCTTAAATCATACTTATCTAATAGCTCCTGATTAACATAAATCTTAGATGGTAAATTTACCGAATCTATAGTTGCACAAATCATCCAGTGGTCTTGATCTATTTTCTCAAGATCTTTAGATGCTATAAGAGCTATATCATAATTATTTAGTTGATAAATATAGCTATTAGCTTGATACAATAAATAACTATCAAAAGTGAAAGTATAATCATCCTTAGTATCTATATCATGGATATTTGGCGAAATATAATTGACAAATGTTCTAGTACCAAAAATACGTATATACTTCAGCTTATCAACACCCTTATATTTACTAGAAAGAATACTATTTTCTAAATCTATGTACAGCCTATGACACGATGCATAGTATTTTTTACCATATTTTGTTATTTCGACTTTATTGCTACCTGATTGGATTAATTTGACGCCTAGATAGCTTTCCAATAATTCGAGCTTATTCCTAATAGTATTAACTTCAACTGAATAGTAACTCTTAACTGCTGCATAAGACCCCAACTCAACTAAAGATATAAAATATCTTGTACCTTCTATTATATTTTTATCTACAACTTCTTTAGGATTTTTACTCATTGATAATTCAATTAGTTAGATATTTTTAATACACTACTGTTATGTTATCAACAAAAAAAAATATTTAATAGACAATCTTAATGAGATATTACTTAAACAATTAATAATACAAAAGCCAAATCTTATCTCAAGAAAACTATATCTTCAAAACAGTTTTTATATAACTGTCTACTTGTTTTCGGAGAAACTTAATAAGTTTTGTTTTACCAGAAACATATTTTGAGACTATTACCGCAACTTTCTGATGGAAAGTTTCACTTATAATATTATCTAAGGCGATTATGTTTGATTTAGAAATTTGCGAATAATTATCTAATAAAACACCTGCACCGAGCCCATTTTCAATAAGCATAACCTTATAATTATCATCCTCGACAAGATATTTTATATTCTCAATTGTCTTACTTATATCCTTACCTTTAATCCTAACATTAAGACTAAATGCTGTATGATCTTTACGTAAAATAAAAGGTAAATGGAAAACATTTTCTGGATTATTGATTAAATCATATTGATTTATCAATTCTTGATTTACATAAATCTTTGATGGTAAATTAACTGAATCGATGGTTGAACAAACTATCCAATTATCCTGATCTATTTTTTCTAGATCTTTAGCTGCTATAAGAGCAACATCATAATTACACAACTGATATAAATAGCTTATTGTTTGATTAAGTAAATAGGTATCAGATGTAAATGTGTATTCACCTTTATCATCTATTTGATGAATTTTAGGCAAAATATACTCTACAAAAGCTCTTGTCCCAAAGAGACGAATATATTTTAGTTTATCTATACCCTTATATTTACTAGATAATATAGTATTTTGTAGGTCTGTATATAACTTATTACACGATAAATAATATTTTTTACCATCATCTGTTATATCTATTTTATTACGACTTGGCGTTGTTAGTTTAACTCCTAAATAACTTTCCAGAAGCTCTAATTTATTTCGAACTGTACTAATTTCGACCGAGTAATAATTTTTTACTGCTGTGTATGACCCCAAATCAACTAAAGATATGAAGTATCTTGTCCCTTCTATTACATTCTTATCAACAACTTTTTCAAAGGTTTGACTCATATACAAAAAATTAAAAAACAATATGTATTTTTTATATTATCAGAAAATTGTATTTTAAAGAATTCTAGATTTTGGTGCACCGAGCGAGATTTGAACTCGCACGTCCTACGGACACCACCCCCTCAAGATGGCGTGTCTACCAATTCCACCACCGGTGCTAAATAGAGTACTTTATTTCTTCGTACTAGTAGAACTTTGATCTATCTCTTTTTGATATTGATCATATTGGCTAGCTATAGAGTTATCTGTACTAACTGAACTTACACTAGCGGTTGTATTTTGACTTTTACCTAAATATCCTAAAGTAAGACAACATACAAAAAACACTGCAGTAAAGAACACTGTCATTTTAAACAAGAACGAAGCCACTCCCTTACTACCAAAAACAGTATTAGAAGCACCCGCACCAAAAGAGACACCCATATTAGCGCCTTTACCTTGTTGTAGCAACACTAGAGCTACAATAGCGATAGCTGCAATAATATCTATAGTTAAAATTATTCCGTACATATTTTATTTGCTTGATTTATTATTTCGTTAAACTCAGAAGCTTTCAAAGATGCTCCACCAATCAAGCCACCATCAACATCTGGTAAACTTAATATATCTTTAGCATTTTCAGCTTTTAGGCTACCACCATACACTATTTTCATATTTTTAGCAAGATTTTCATCTACTTTAGCTACAAGCGAACGAATAAATTGATGTGTTTCTTGTACTTGCTCTAATGATGCTACAACTCCTGTACCTATAGCCCAAACAGGTTCGTAAGCTATTACAACCCTAGCAAGTTGCTCAATAGACAAATTTTCCAATATTAAACTTAATTGTGTTGTTAGTACTTTTTCTAACCTTCCACCTTGTCTGTCTTCTAAAGACTCTCCTATACATACAACTGGCACAACAGATGTATCTATAATTTTATTAAGCTTTTTGAAAACATCTTGATTAGTCTCACCAAATAAAGATCTTCTTTCAGAATGTCCTATAAGTAGATAATTACAACCAACATCATGTAACATCTCTGCAGATAACTCTCCAGTATATGCACCATTATCATAAAAAGTAATATTCTGCAGACCTACACCAATTTCCTTAGGAAGCTGTGCAAGTACCTCTTTAACATATACACTTGAAGGGAAAACAGCCACAGCAACTTTCTCACTATTGTAATTGACTTCAGAAATACCCTTGCAAAGCTCTTTTATGCTTGCAGAGCTGCCATTCATTTTCCAATTTCCCATTATTAATTTTTGCATATCTACACCAATTTTTGTTTTACTTTCTCAACCAAATACTCTGCTTCTTTTGTAGCTAAATCTTTAGTATCTGCTTCGACCATAACTCTCAGAACTGGCTCAGTTCCTGAGGGTCTCAACAGTACACGCCCTCGACTACCTAATCGCTCTTCCGCTTTAGCAACATCACCAGCTAGCTTAGCTAAATGATCAGATGTTACTTTAAAATTAAGTGGAACATTGATCATAGTCTGTTGCATTAATTCACCAGGTAATTTAAAAGCTGATACAGGTTTATCACTTTGCGAGAAAATCGCTAACAACTGAATAGCTGTCGACAAACCATCACCTGTAGTTCCAAAATTTAAATTAATGACATGCCCTGATGACTCTCCACCTATTTTATAACCATGCTTAACCAAATCTTCTAAAACATATCTATCACCAACTTTAGAACGAATAAATGGTATATTATTTGACTTATAATGATTTTCATAACTCATATTTGTCATCTGTGTACCTACAATACCAGTAGTACCACCACAAATATTACTATATTGAGCAATAATATTTAATATTCCATCGCCATCAATTTCTTGAGCATTCTCATCAACTATAATAATTCTATCTGCATCTCCATCTAGAGAAATCCCCAGATCAGCATTATGCTCTATAACTGCTTTTTTGATATTTGAGGTGCAAGTCGCCCCACAATCAACATTTATATTTAAACCATCTGGATTAGAAGCCACAGAAATATAATCGATACAGAATCTATCAAGCAATGCTTCAAAATGATTCGAGGCAGCACCATTAGCACAGTCTATGACAACTTTACCTTTATAATTGACCAAAGATCCAAATCTATCAAATAAGTTATCAATATACTCATCTATAAAATTTTCAGCAACCTTATAATTACCGAACTTGCACTCTGTCTGATAAATAAAATCCGAATCAATTTTAGCTTCCACTTCTTCTTCTAAAGCATCATCTAATTTAAACCCACTTGACGAAAAAAGCTTAACACCATTATCAGTAAACTTATTATGTGATGCTGTAATTACGAATCCAGCTGCTGCTTTGTATTTGACTGTCATAAAAGCTACAATAGGTGTCGGGACTACACCTAAATCAATCACATCAATACCTGCAGCATTTAATCCAGATACCAAAGCAAATTTTAGGAATTTTCCCGAACTACGCGTATCTTGTCCAATGATAACAAATCCAGGATAACCATTATCATTTATTAACGTGCCAACTGCATTACCAAGCTTTTGCATAAATTCTGCTTTTATTACAGATTTACCTACTTCACCACGAATACCATCTGTACCAAAATACTTAGCCATATTTATCCTTTAGTATTTCACCAATGTCGAGACATTATATCCTTCAAGAACTTTTCTACCATTTAGATCACCAAGCTCTATTACAAATATAAGACCTGCAACACTTGCTTGAGTTTTTTCGATAAGTTGTACTGTTGCTTTTGCTGTACCACCAGTTGCTAATAAATCATCAACAACTAGAACTTTATCTGTAGGCTTAAAAGCATCTTTATGAATCTCTAAACTATCACTGCCATACTCTAACTGATAGCTCACTTTATAAGTTTCTCTAGGAAGTTTGCCTGGCTTTCTAACAGGCACAAATCCTAAACCTAAGACTTCTGCAAGTGCTACTCCAAAGATAAATCCTCTACTTTCAGTACCAGCAATAACTGTTGGCTTTATACCCTTCGATTTCAACTCTTCAGCCATAGCTTTTGCAGTCATTTTCAACCCTTGAGGGTCTGCTAATAATGGAGTGATATCTCTAAACACTATACCTGGTTTTGGAAAGTCAGGTACAGCCACAATTCTGTCTTTTATAAAATCTAAATTCATCGAAATAAACCTTTAGAATAAAGTGAAAGAAAAATAATTATACTTGTAGAAGGATTCTATTTGGATCTTCTAACAATTCTTTAATCATCTTCAAGAATCTTACTGATGTACCACCATCGATAATTCTATGATCATAAGATAATGCCAAATACATTATTGGACGGATTTTGATCTCGCCGTTTACTACTACAGGTCTTTCAACAATATTGTGCATACCCAAGATCGCACTTTGTGGTGAATTAATAATCGGTGTGGATAGCATAGACCCATAAGTACCACCATTAGTAATTGTAAACGTACCACCTTGCATATCTTCTAGACTTAATTTACCATCGCGACCTTTGATTGCTTTATCAAGCACATCTGCTTCAAGCTCTGCCAAAGATTTACCATCTGTATCTCTTAAAACAGGTACCACTAAGCCTCTATCTGTACCAACAGCTATACCAATATCAAAGTAGTTATGATAAACAATCTCATCACCATCAATAGAAGCATTAACATCTGGGAACTTTTTAAGTGCTTCAGTTGCTGCTTTAATAAAGAAAGACATAAAACCAAGCTTTGTATCATGCTCTTTAAGGAATATATCTTTATATTTATTTCTAAGCGCCATAACTGCACTCATATCAACCTCGTTAAACGTCGTCAAGATAGCATTAGTATGCTGAACCTCAACTAATCTATTTGCAATAGTCTGACGTAAACGAGTCATCTTAACTCTTTTTTCGTATCTTGGACCTTGGTTAGCGACTATAGCAGGCTGTTGTGGCTTGCTACTAGATACCGCCTTTTTAACATCTTCAGAAGTTATACGTCCTTTCTTACCAGTACCTTCAATACTTGCAGCAGAATCTAATCCACTTGCATTAAAAGCTTTACGTGCAGAAGGAACTAGATGAGGATCATTGCCTTTATCTTCAGTCTGTATTTTTGCATCTGACTTAGGTGCTGCAGATGCCACAGCACCCTCTATAACTTTTGCTATTAACTCTGATGAAAGAACTGTTTCACCTGCAGGCTTTAATATTTTTGATAAAACACCGTTGGATGTTGCAGGGACTTCCATAACAACCTTATCTGTTTCAATCTCAGCTAAGACATCGCCCTCTGCTACAACATCGCCTTCCTGCTTATGCCACTCAGAAATCGTACCATCTGCAACAGACTCAGGGAAAACAGGTGCTTTAACATCTATTTCTTTACCCAAAGCTTGTGAAGAAGCTTCTACAACGACCTCTTGTTTTGGCTCAGAAGTTGAAGCATTAGTATCAATATTTGCTAAAAATTCTTCAGATAGAACTATATCACCTTCTTGCTTTTTAATTCCTTTAAGAACACCACTTGCAGTAGCTGGAACTTCCATAACTACTTTATCAGTTTCTATTTCAGCGATTATATCACCTTCTTCAACAAAATCGCCTTCACTTTTATTCCACTGAGCTAGAGTGCCATCTGCAACAGACTCTGGAAACATAGGTACTTTTAATTCAACCATTTCTTACTCCTAGTAATAACTTAAATTTTATATTTCTAAAGCTCTATTAATAATTTCTTCTTGCTGTTTAACATATAGTGCATGATACCCTACTGCAGGAGTTGATGATCTCTCTCTTGCAACACACAGCAACTCTTGGTTTTTTAATACTAGTTTTTCTATGAAGTGTCTAATATTATACCAAGCTCCCTTATTTTGAGGCTCTTCTTGTAGCCATACTACCTTATCGGCATGCTTATACTTAGCAAAAATATCTGCAAGTTCCTCTTGCGGGAACGGATACAACTCTTCAAGTCTAACTACAGCGATATCCTCATGAGTATCTTGCTTTTTAGCAATTAGATCATAATAAACCTTACCATTACAAAGTATAAGTTTTTTGACTTTCTCTTTATTAGCACTTGCATCATCTATAATAGATTCAAACTTACCTTTAGAGAGCTCTTCTAGTGTAGACACAGCCATAGGGTTTCTTAATAAACTCTTAGGTGTCATTACGATCAATGGCTTTCTAAGCGGTCTAATAACTTGACGTCTTAGCAAGTGATAGATTTGTGCTGGAGTAGTAGGTGTACAAACTTGCATATTTTTATTTGCACATGATTGTAAGAATCTCTCTAAGCGTGCTGAAGAATGCTCAGCACCAGCGCCTTCTTGACCATGAGGCAAAAATAGTGTCAACCCTGACAAAATACCCCACTTTTCTTCAGCAGCTACCAAAAACTGATCAATAACTACTTGAGCTGTATTTACAAAGTCACCAAATTGAGCTTCCCAAATTACTAGAGAATCTGGACTATAACAACTATAACCATATTCGAATCCTAAAACACCATATTCAGATAACGTAGAATCGATCACATCAAATCGAGCTTTTTCATTAATATGCTGAAGTGGTACATACTCTTTTAACTGCGAACTAGTATCCATATTTTTAACAACAGCATGACGATGAGAGAATGTTCCTCTACCACTATCTTCTCCAGATAGCCTTACCGAATAACCTTCATCAAGCAATGTTGCATAAGCAAGAGATTCCGCAAATCCCCAATTTAATGGAAGCTCTCCATTCGCCATCTTGACTCTATCTGTTATCGCTTTTTTGACCTGCATCTGAGCACTAACCTCTTCCGGTACTTCACTCATTTTCAAAGCCAAATCTTTGAGTTTATTTTCAGGTATTGCATGATAAGTATATTTAGTCTCTTGCTTACCAATATAAGGCAACCAGTCACAAACATTAAGTTTGTCTTTTACAGCCTTTCTATCAAGAATATCTATAGTGACTTGACCATTATCTAGTTTACTACGATAATTAGCATTTAATTGTGCAACAAGGTTACTATCGACGACACCTTCTCTAATAAGTTTTTCACTATATAGTTTTAGTGTTGAAGGAAGCTTTTTAATCACTTCATACATCTGTGGTTGAGTTCCAGATGGTTCATCAGTTTCATTATGTCCATTTCTACGATAACAAACCAAATCAATAACTACATCCTTGTTAAACTTCATGCGGTATTCAAGGGCTATATCAGCAACCTTAAGTACAGCTTCAGGATCATCACAATTTACATGAAAGATTGGTGCATCTACCATTTTTGCAATATCAGTTGAGTAGTTGCTACTTCTATTGACTCCAAATGTACTGCTAGTAGTAAAACCAACTTGGTTATTTACCACAAGATGAACTGTTCCTCCTGTTCCATAAGCTTCTGTAAGTGAAAAGCCAAAAGTTTCCATTACGATACCTTGTCCACAAAAAGCTGAGTCACCATGTATCAATATAGGTAGTACTTTATTATAAACATTACCATCTAATTTATCTTGTATAGCTTTAGCTGCACCTTCGACAACTGGATCTACTGTTTCGAGATGCGATGGGTTAAACGCTAGTGCGATTTTTGCTTCTTTACCATCAATACATCTATAATTTGAATATCCCATATGGTATTTGACGTCGCCAGACAAGCTCTTTTCGCTTCTCTTACCTTCAAATTCTTCAAATAGATCCTTAGGATTTTTACCCATAACGTTCACAAGAACATTTAAGCGACCTCTATGAGCCATACCTAATTGAATAAATCTTGTTGAATGTCTAGATACTGCTTTTTCTATAACGTGTTGAAGAGAAGGAATTAAAGATTCACCACCTTCAAGACCAAACCTCTTCTGGCCCACATATCTCAAAGCTAAATACTTTTCTAACCCCTCAGCCGCAACCAACTGCTGTAAAATCCATTTCTTATCTGACTGCTGTGTGGATAGATTTTTTTCTATCTTATCTTGAAGCCATAACTTCTCTTCTTTATTACCAATGTACCTATACTCATAACCTACACTAGATTCATAAATTGCTTTAGCTTTATCTATTATTTCTTTCAGAGTAATAGCTTTATTATCAGTAAATTCTCCAAGATTAACTTTCTCAGACAAATCTTTTTCTGATAGGCCATGTGCAGACAATTCTAGATCAGAGTCTCTTTGATACTTCATCAGCCCTAATGGATCAATATTTGCTGATTTATACCCATGAGATCGATAAGCTTTTACTAGAGCCTTTGCCTTCAAGCTCACATCACCTTCACTACTGATAACTGTTGTAGCAGCAGATCTATTTTTAGCCAAAAATTTGAACTCATCAACCAAGTCGCGATGCACAGTATCTGTTGAGCTAGCTATAGAATCAAAAAAGGACAACCATTTTGGATCAATATCCTCATAGTTGCCCATAATATAATCATCATATATTGATTCAAGATATTCTAAATTACCTCCGAAGAGCTGGGTTGTTTCCAACCACTGACTAAAATCCGGTTGTTTTTTTTTCATATAAATACCTAAATGTCAGGTTTTAAATTTTACACATTTTTCTTTAATAGTGCAGATCTGATCTTACCGATAGCTTCTGTAGGATTAAGACCTTTAGGACACACAGAAACACAGTTCATAATAGTTCTACATCTAAATAGACTAAACGGATCTTTTAAATCTTCAAGTCTTTGTTCCGTAGCAGTATCTCTTGAATCCGCAATAAATCTATATGCCTGTAACAAACCTGAAGGCCCTATGAACTTATCTGGATTCCACCAAAATGATGGACATGATGTTGTACAACATGCACATAGAATACACTCATAAAGACCATCTAATTTAGCTCTATCTTCAGGAGACTGCAACCTTTCCTTGACAGGAGGCTCTTCATCATTTATAAGATATGGTTTAACCTTTTCATAGTTTTTATAAAACTGCTTCATATCTACAATCAAGTCTCTAACAACTGGTAAGCCCGGTAGAGGATTAACTTTGATTGGTTGCTTTAACTCTCCAATTGAGGTAATACAAGCCAAGCGGTTTTTACCATTAATATTCATACCATCAGAACCGCAGACACCTTCTCTACAAGATCTTCTCATAGCCAATGTAGGGTCCTGTTCTTTGATAAGTTCCAAAGCAGTCAAGACTTTAACTCCCTCATTTTCTACTGTGACAGTATACTCATCATAATATGGCTTTTTATCTACTTCTGGATTATATCTATAAATCTTAAATCTTACATCCATTTATCAAATCCTCGTATTAATACTTACGTTCTGCTGGTTGGAAAGCTTTAACCTTAGTAGGAGACATATTTACATCACGTTGTGATGTTTTATCACCATCTAAGAAATACAACGTATGCTTCATCCAGTTCTTATCATCTCTTTCAGGATAATCTACTCTCGAATGCGCACCTCTAGACTCTTTTCTTTCAAGTGCTAACTTCGCCGTAGCTATCGCAGTCAATACAAGATTATCTAGTTCCAAAGCCTCTATTCTCATCATATTGAAAATTCTAGAATTATCTTCCAAAACAGCATTATCAAGTCTTTCTCTAATTCTGAATAACTTATCAAGACCTTCTTTCATTGTACTTTCTTGCCTAAATACTGAGAAGTATTGTTGCATAGTCTGCTGAAGCTCTTTTCTAAGCACCGCTATTTTTTCTTGACAACCTCTTTGCTCAGAAGTATCCCACTTAGTGATTCTAGCAGTTGCTTTTTCAATACTCTCTTGCGAAACTTCTTTCGAAGGCATACCTTCTTTCAAACTCTGCTCAGCATGCATACCTGCAGCTCTACCAAATACAACCAAATCTAATAAAGAGTTACTACCAAGTCTATTTGCGCCATGTACTGATACAGAAGCACATTCACCAACGGCATATAAGCCACCAATAACCTTATCTTCACCATTCACCTGAGTGATTACCTGACCATGCTTATTAGTTGGTATTCCACCCATTTGGTAATGACATGTAGGTACAACTGGTATAGGCTTCTCAACAGGATCTATACCAGCAAAAGTTCTACCTAACTCTCTAACTGTAGGCAATCTTTCATCAATAACTTCTTCACCAAGGTGAGTCAAGTCTAGCCATACACAACTTGTCCCAGAGAAAGTATCACCACGACCTTCCATAATTTCTTGTTGCGATGCACGCGACACAACATCACGACAAGCAAGATCTTTTGCATTAGGAGCATATCTCTCCATAAATCTCTCGCCATCTTTGTTACGTAACACTCCACCTTCACCTCGACATCCCTCAGTAACCAAAACCCCAGCTCCAGCAATACCAGTAGGGTGAAATTGCCAAAACTCCATGTCCTGAAGTGGCAAACCTGCTCTTAAAGCAAGACCCATACCATCACCTGTGTTGATATAGGCATTAGTACTAGATTCGTATATACGACCTGCTCCACCAGTAGCCAATATAGTAATTTTTGCTTTCAAGAAAACAGTTTCTCCTGTTTCTATGCTAAGAGCTATTACACCGGCTATACTTCCATCATCAGCTTTGACCAAGTCAACAGCAAACCATTCCGTATAAAAATCAGTTTTATGAGAAAGATTGCCCTGATATAAGGTGTGTAAAAGCGCATGCCCAGTTCTATCAGCCGCAGCACAAGTTCTTTCTGCCTGATTAGCAGGATCATAATTTCTAGACATACCACCAAATGCTCGCTGATATATCTTACCGTTTTTTAGTCTTGAAAAAGGCATACCCATATGCTCTAACTCAATGATTGACTGTGGAGCATGTTCACACATATATTCGATTGCATCTTGATCACCAATATAGTCAGAACCTTTAACAGTATCATACATATGCCACTTCCAGTCATCTGAAGGCAACCCGTCATTGAACTCAACATTCCCTAGAGCCGCTGCAATACCCCCTTGGGCTGCAACCGTATGCGATCTAGTAGGAAAAACTTTAGACACAACAGCTGTTTTGAAACCTGATTGCGACAACTGAAAAGATGCTCTCAGACCAGCACCTCCAGCACCAATTACAATAGCATCAAACTCTTGCGTAGCTATACTCATAAAAATAACCTCTTAGTAGAAAAATAAAACTGCGAATAACCAAAAAAAGCAGAACACATAAATTAGCACAAAGCTCAGCATAACAAGAGCTGATGCCCAAGCATACTTAATATAGTCACCACAAATAATCCAAATGCCAACCCAAGCATGGAAAAACATGGCTAGATAAGCCATCAGTGTAGCGACTCTAAAAAACATACTATCTGTGAACAATCCTCTCCAACTGTCATAATTAAGTGTTCCAGCATGAGATAAACACAAAGTTTCCAAAATCAGATAACCAAAGTAAACAGCAATAATCACAGCTGTTACTCTTTGAACAAAGAAGTCTTTAATTCCAGAAGAAGTTAATGAAATTACAGCCATAAGTAGCACCCCCATAAAATAGCAGATAAAACACCTAAAATAATAACAAGCAACGAAGTAATCTTAGCTGCTTTCATACTTTCACCAAAACCCATATCCATAATCATATGTCTGACACCTGCATAAACATGATAGGTTATAGATGATAAAAACAGCCAAAAGAATATACTGCACCATCCTCTAGTCAAAACAGCAACAGTTTGCTGATAGCCATCCGGACCTGCAAGTGTATAATTCATACCAACAACCGCCAGAGGTATTGCAAAAATCAATACCACACCAGATATACGATGCAGTATAGAGCTAATAGCAGTAATAGGAAACTTATAAGATTTAATTGACATCAAATCAACATTAGTAATTTTTTTCATGCTCGACATTCCTCCGAAGCAATTTATGTATATCAGTAAATCGGATGTAAACCAATGTTATACAACAACTCTTAAATAATATATTTTTAGTAAAACAAATTCAAATACTTAAACAAATTTTTGATTCTATTTTACTAGATAATTAAATGCAACAAACTATTAAGCAAAATAAACAATATTCACATCATTGATATCTTATGACTTTTTTATTTGCAAAACAGAAATCTTTAGCTTATTATTCCCCTGTAATGATACCTAAATAAATATGTTTTTTTTAGAAAAGGTATCTTTTTATTGCAAACCTTTTGCATTGTATTTTTTGATCAACTCACTTGGAGGCCTATTAATGAGTAAATATGCAACTCTTAAGTATGCAGATAAAAATATTGAAATAGAATTACCAGTCTACTCTCCTAGTCTAGGTAATGACTGCATAGATGTATCATCTCTAGTAAAGCATGGTGTCTTTACTTATGACCCTGGCTTTATGTCGACAGCTGCATGTGAATCTAAAATCACGTATATCGACGGTGGCAAAGGTATTCTTTTACATAGAGGCTATCCAATCGAACAATGGACGCAGAAATCAAATTACAGAAATCTTTGCTATGCTTTGATTTATGGTGAATTAGGAACAGATTCTCAGATCAAAGATTTTAGAGAAGAGATTATAGCTAAGATGCCAGTATGTGAGCATGTTAAAGCAGCTATTTCTGCTATGCCACAACACACTCATCCAATGTCTGGATTAATTGCCGGTGTCAATGTTTTGGCTGCTGAACATATTCACAAGGGTCAAACTGAAGCACAAGATGAAGTTGCTAAAAATATAGTTGCTAAGATTGCAACTATTGCAGCTATGGCTTACAGACATAACCAAGGTAAAAAATTCCTAGAACCTAAAAAAGAGTATGGTTATGCTGAAAACTTTATATACATGATGTTTGCAGAGGATGAAAGCTTTAAGCCTGATGAGCTACACGTTAAAGCTATGGATACTATTTTCATGCTTCATGCTGATCACGAGCAAAATGCCTCGACATCTACAGTTAGACTTTCTGGCTCAACAGGTAACTCTCCTTATGCAGCTATCATAGCAGGTATTACAGCACTTTGGGGTCCTGCTCATGGTGGCGCTAACGAAGCTGTTTTAAAAATGCTATCAAAAATTGGTAGTGTTGATAATATCGATAAGTTTATAGAGAAAGCTAAAGATAAAGATGATCCATTTAGACTAATGGGATTCGGCCATAGAGTTTATAAAAACACTGATCCAAGAGCAACTGCAATGAAGAAAAATTGTGAAGAAATTCTTGCTAAGCTTGGTCATAGTGACAATCCTCTTCTTGCAATCGCAAAGAAACTAGAAGAAATTGCTCTTCAGGACAGCTACTTCATTGAGAGAAAGCTTTTCCCTAACGTAGATTTTTACTCTGGAATCATATTAAAAGCTATGGGTATTCCAGAAAGTATGTTTACAGCAATATTTGCTCTTGCTAGAACTTCTGGCTGGATATCTCAATGGATCGAAATGGTGAATGATCCAGCACAAAAAATTGGTCGTCCGAGACAGTTATATACTGGCGCAACAAGTAGAGATCTATAATTTAATCAAAACTGCTTTCTTATTTTATTTACTTTTTTCTTTAATTAAACTACGATTCTTTTATCAAAAAATTTCTATTCTATAGATAATGAATAACTCTCTCACATTTAGTGACAAATTGGTTACACCATTTAAACAGCCTAAAATGTTTACTATGCTAATTTTAGGTTATGCCTCTGGATTACCTCTGATGCTTACAGCATCATCATTACTGCTTTGGTATAAAGATAGTGGTATCAATATTCAAAATATAAGTTTTTTAACACTTATAGCAATACCATATACATTTAAATACCTATGGGCTCCATTCCTTGATAAAATTAATATTTTAGGGATTGGTAGACGCAAAGGTTGGATACTTACAACACAGATAAGCCTAATTGTTCTAATAGCTCTTATGAGTCAATTATCTCCCGCAGCTCAACCATTTATGATCGCTTTTATCGGCTTTTTAATATGCTTTACATCTGCAACACAAGACATCGCCATAAATGCATATCAGACTGAGGTTCTTAATGAGAGAGAGAAGGCTCTTGGTAATGCTATAGCGGTTATGGGCTATCGTATTGCAATGCTTGTAACAGGCTCGTTAGTACTAATATTTGCTGATTATTATAGTGGCGGTGCTGAACCTATAGAGATATGTACACCTAAACTTACTGAATACTATGGTAGCAATGTCTTATTTACTAATATTGATATAGTTTCTACTCAAAAACTTATATCTAACAGTTGGAGCCTAGCACTAATAACAATTCTTGCATTTTTCATAATCTGCCCATTATATTGTTTATTTCTAAAAGAACCTTCATCGGCCAAAACTCCAAAAAGTTTTAAAGAAGCCTTCACACAGCCTTTTATTGAGTTTTTTAAACGACAGGGAATCAAAACTGCAATTATAATATTATTGATAATAATTGGATATAAACTTGCAGATGCGATCGCATTTTCACTTAATACAGTCTTTTTTGCTGACTTAGGATTTGATAAAACCACAATAGCAGTTTCGTACAAAGCTTTTTCATTAGCAGCAACTTTAATAGGTCTTATCGTAGGTGGACTAATCGCAAGAAAAATAGGTATTTACAAAAGTTTTCTCTTCTTTAGTATTATTATGGCATCAGCAAATCTAATGTATGTGTTACTAGCAATTGTTGGTAAAAACTACTATCTAATGGTAAGCTCTGTTGCTGTCGAGTATTTTTGTGGAGCAATGGGTACAGCAATACTTGTAGCGATGATTATGAGTCTTGTAAATATAAAATTTTCAGCAACACAATTTGCTGTCCTTAGTTCAATTGATTCACTAGGAAGAGTCCTTGTAGGACCATTTGCTGGATATGTACAAAGCCACTATAAATGGGAAGGACTTTTCATAGCAAGCTTTATAATAGGAATACTTATATCTACTATCATCTACATTTTTAGACAAAGAATTAAACTAATGGCAAATATCCAATAGATACTCAAAGATTTATTTATTTTTTTCTAACAAATAATAGAGAAATAATAAAAATTATCCACGGAAACAAAAGAACTGCTAGTACAATATTTTTTGTAACAGCAGTTATTTGAAGACTTGGAAATAGTATAATCACCACTAAAACAAATACTATAGACAATACTCCAACAATAAAAGAATATAGTGGTATTTTATTTTTATTCACTTGATACAACCTATTTCTTAAACTGCTCAGAAACAAATTTCCAATTTACTATATCCCATAAAGACTCAACATATTTAGGTCTTGCATTACGATAATCAATATAATAAGCATGCTCCCAAACATCAAATGTAAGTAAAGGTTTTTTGTTATCCGTCAAAGGACAGCCTGCATTACTAGTAGTAACAATCTCAAGTTTGCCTTCGGTATTTTTTACCAGCCAAGCCCAACCAGATCCAAATGTAGCTACAGCCGCTTTCGAGAATTGATCCTTAAAGTTATCTATTGAACCAAAAGTTTCAATAATCGCTGCTTTTAACTCGCTTGATGGTTCAGTTTTAACTGGTGACAGGCAATTCCAATAAAATGTGTGATTATACACTTGAGCAGCATTATTAAATATACCGCCTGAAGAAGTTTTTATTATTTCTTCTAAATTTTTACCAGCATGCTCTGTACCTTCAATCAGATTGTTTAGATTAGTTACATAAGCTTGATGGTGCTTACCATAATGATACTCAATCGTTTCTTTTGAAATAGTAGGCTCTAATGCATCAAATGCATAAGGTAGTTTTGGTAATTCAAATTTCATCTCATTATTCTCCCTGAACTAGTTGAATTAATTATTATAGCATCTCGGTACTATACCCGTTTAGTATAATATGCTATCATTTTTTAGATAAAATTTCTAAACTTAGTTGTTTAATCAAATAAAAAGGAAATAAATATGTATACACAAGAAGAACAAAAAGTTGTTGATAGAATAGAAAAGCAACTAAAGGAAAATGATATTATCCTATACATGAAAGGCTCTCCAAATTTGCCTCAGTGTGGGTTCTCAGCCCATGCAGCTTCTGCAATTAGAGCATGTGGAAAGCCCTTTGCGTTCGTTAATATTCTAGAAAATCCAGATATTCGTGCTATTTTACCTAAATATGCTGATTGGCCTACTTTCCCTCAACTATGGGTAAAAGGTGAACTAATAGGCGGTTGCGATATAATCATGGAGATGAATGAGTCGGGTGAACTTAAGGAACTTATAGACTCGGTCAAATAAAAACTACTCACTGAAAATTATTTATTATTCATTTTTGTCCAAGCATCTGTACCATATTTACCCGTTGGCCTATATGCGCTCATGGTACACAAGCTTGACTCAGGGCCGATATTACATCTATATAAGTCCTTATTAACAGCCACAACCGTGCCCCCTTTATAATCCTCTATACCATAAGGGTAGATATAATCAGCGCCACTAGGTTTAACATCTTGCTCTTTGTTCACAAAGTGAGAAATATCATTTGTAATATTACTCCATGCCACAAAACCTTTTTCTTTAATAGGGCTATAAGAAGATTTATTACAATACTCTTCTTTCTGACACTCGAACTCTCTTCCATCAGCAAGCACAATTTGGCCCACCTTATAGCTCCCTATACCTCTTGGATAAGTAGCTACCTCACCTTCTTTCAATTTAAATTTCTTACTTTCAGAATATTTTTTTGTGCTTTGTGGCTTAATCTCTTCCCATGCAAGATCCCCGTATAAGCCATTGGGAATATATGCTTCATCATTACACAGCTTGACCTCTAGCATAGACTTACATTTATACATCTTGCCTGCAAAACTTACAACAGTGTCTGATCCATAAGTGCCTATCTGATACGGATATCTAACAATTCCTGTATCCATAATATATTTTTGCGGTTTATGAGAATCATTTACTTTTTTCAGGTATCTATCACTATCATTCACAATTGAAGCTACTGGAGGTAGTTCGATATTTGCTATATTATTAGTAGAGCTCCAAGGTAAATGCTGATAACCATCACTTAAATCTCCCGACTTAATATTTGTAGCATCAAAATCCATACTCCAAAGAGCAAATCCAGCAAAGGATGCTTTATTTTCTTTCATTAATGAAAGTATTTGCTTTATCTCCGAACTTGATAAAACATAAGTATCTCCTCCATGAACCGCGCCCTTAGTCGCTGGAACAACAAATACGAGTTTATTAGCTGGAATTTTAATAGGCCTATCAACTTCATACTTCGGATGATTTGCTTCAAATCCTTGAGGTGTTGTCAGAGCCCATGCAAGCGAAGCCAAAAATTTATCATAGCCATCTAAAGGAGATATTTTTATAAATTCACCCTTTTGATCCTTGTATAAACCTAAAATTGCATCAGCTGGTCTTTCAGAAAAAGTATTAAGAAAAATATAATTTATCTTACTCATACCAATATTATCTAATAACTCAACATAGCCATGACTAACGTACATATTGTCCTTATTATTCTTAGCTAAAGGGGCTACTATATAATCCCACTCAGGAGAAAATGTTAGCCAAAAGTTCTTATCGCTGTGTCTAAGAGTCATTATCAATCTATTTATTTTTAAAGCGGCAATTTGAGCTTGCTTCTCATCCTTTGGCACTGCTGTTTTTGGCAAATCAAAATTTATACCATTGAAACCAAAATCTTTTACAATATGAATTAAACTATCAAAGTTTACAGTTTGCCAATCGATGTGCGATGACTTTCCTCCAAAAGAAATTAAAACATGTTTTCCTTTTGACTTCATATATCCAATAAATTCTTTAAGCTCATCAGGATCATATAACTTATTCGAGCTACCATTCTCATCATTAAATGACAACTCAAATCCTTTACTATTGGTATACCTAGCATATGCCGCGACTATTACATTGTATTTGCATACATCAGGATTTTTATCACAATATTCTTTATTTTCTGGCATTGATATATCAACTGGAGTTGTATTTATTTGCCTACCTGAAATATTATAAGAGCTACTCTTTCCCCATAAAGGCAAAAATCCCGCAATGACAGGGCCTTTTATTTTATTATCAACTTGAACACATACATTATCATAAATACATGCTCTAAGATTTTTAGCAAAGGAACCAGAACTATGAGATGAATCCCCATATAAGTCAGCGGCATAATCAGTATTTAAAGACCAGCCTGTTACTCCCGCAAATCTCGGTTTAAACTTAAGTTTCTCAAACTGAGGTAACATAAGCTCTACTGCCTGTTCAGTCGTTAATGATAAAGTTGCATTGCCCTCAGGATGATATACTGTATTTGTACCTCCTGAAATTGCATTTGTTGGTTCACCAATTAAAATCTTAGTATGAACAGGAATATTCAAATCATTGACAATTTTTGAATAACTATCTGCTATAAAACCAGGCTCATATTCTGGATATGTATCATACTCTTGGATAAATAAATAATCTATATACCCATTTTGAATTACTTTATCATAGTCATTACTCTTACCCGTTGTTACTAATTTATAATCATTTACCTGAGGCTCTGCAACTATGATAATATTTGGGTCAATTTTTTTGATATCCAAAGAAAGTTGATTAATAAAATCTGCTGATGTGAATTTCCTAAAACTATAAACAATTCCATCAATACTATTTTTATGCAAAAAATTGACTATATTATTTGCTAAGGAATAGATCTGTGTATCTGACATATCTTTGCCAAAAACTTTTGGAGATACATCTGTCTTATTTAGTCCAGGATGAAATGTATTTGGAATGCCTCCAACAGCTAGCAAGACTTCCATACCATTTTTTTTAGCTTGTCTTACTTTATCAATGATTGTTTGTATAGATGTAGGGCTAGAAGTATAAAGTCCAATATCTGTATTATAAACCTCGCCATAAGCTATAACAATAACATTATATCCATCATTCTTTGCCTGCTCAATATCAACTCTAGATGTTGAACCAGGAGTTCTAACATCTAAGAATCCAGCTATAATTCTCTTAGGAAGCAGATGCTCTAAAGAGCTGCTTTTTTGAACTTCAACATCGTTGGATGATTGGGCGATTATATATGTAGGTATTATCGACAAACAAAGTACAATTAAAGTAAAAACTTTTTTCATTATTAAACAATATAAATACTAGTATTATAATTATAAATAATTCTATATAAATATGTTAGAAATAGTCATTTTTTCATAAATCATTACAATAAATTTATAAGCAAATGTAAATCGGATTTAAACTTTTTGAAAATTAATAGAGTTGCTAGTCTTCTTTTGAGTAATACAAGCCTTTAGAAGAATTAAGAGCTTTAAGACGAGCATCAGCCTCACTAAGTCTTTTGCTCGCAGCTTCTATATCAAGTTTTGAAGCATCTGGATTCTTAAGAGCTTCCTGAGCTCTAGCTCTAGCTTTTTCAGCCTCTGCTTGATTTAAGTTTTCTGCTCTCTCCATATCATCTACCATAATTGTAACACGAGTAGGAGTAACTTCTACAATACCACCTGAGACGTATAGTACATCAGTATGTTCATCTTTTCTAACATTGACCACACCAGCTGGTAGAGTGGATAGAAGCTCTGTATGTCCATATGCTATACCCATCTCTCCAGCAGATCCACGTAGACTTACAATATCAGCCTCGCCTTTAAAAACTGAACCTAGGGGACTAACCACATCAACTTTTAGGTATTTTTTTGTCATATCTACACCCAATTATAGAGTTTTTGCCTTCTCGATTGCTTCTTGTATTGAACCAACCATATAAAAAGCTTGCTCTGGTAAATGATCATACTCACCATTAACTATTGCTTTGAAGCTAGCTACAGTGTCTTTAAGTGATACAAACTTACCAGGATTACCAGTAAACACTTCTGCAACATGAAATGGCTGGGATAAGAATCTTTGAATCTTACGAGCTCTATCAACTGTTCTTTTATCTTCATCAGAGAGCTCATCCATACCAAGAATAGCAATAATATCTTTCAACTCTTTATATCTTTGAAGCACCTTCTGAACAGCACGAGCTGTCTCATAGTGATCATGTCCAACAACTAGTGGATCTAACTGTCTAGATGTAGAATCTAATGGATCAACCGCAGGATAAATACCCAACTCAGCAATTTGACGAGATAATACAATCGTTGCATCTAAGTGAGAGAATGTAGTCGCTGGTGATGGATCTGTCAAATCATCTGCTGGTACATAAACAGCCTGGACTGAAGTAATAGAACCAGTTTTAGTAGATGTAATACGCTCTTGTAAGGCACCCATCTCTGCAGCTAGTGTTGGCTGATAACCTACTGCTGATGGCATACGACCTAATAATGCTGAAACTTCTGTACCGGCCAATGTATAACGATAAATATTATCGATAAACATTAATACATCACGCTTCTCATCACGGAAGCCTTCTGCTATCGTTAAACCACTAAGTGCTACTCTTAATCTGTTTCCTGGTGGCTCATTCATTTGGCCATATACTAGAGCCACTTTATCTAGTACATTTGAATCTTTCATCTCATAATAGAAATCATTTCCTTCACGAGTTCTTTCACCAACACCTGCAAATACTGAGTATCCACTGTGTTCTTTTGCAATGTTGTTAATAAGCTCCATCATTGTTACAGTCTTACCAACACCAGCACCACCAAATAGACCTACTTTACCACCTTTCGCAAATGGACAAATAAGATCAACTACTTTGATACCTGTCTCTAATATTTCTGTACTTAATGCTAACTCATCATATGCAGGAGGTGCCTGATGAATAGATCTAGTTTCTGTATACTGAATAGGCCCCGCCTCATCAATAGGTTCACCTAGTACATTCATAATACGACCCAAAGTACCATGCCCTACTGGTACGGAAATTGGTGCGTTTGTATTCTCCACAACCATTCCTCGTCTTAGACCATCACTAGAGCCCATAGCAATAGTTCTTACAACACCATCGCCGATTTGTTGCTGTACTTCTAATACTAAATTTGCTTCTTTTACATTTAATGCATCATATACTTTTGGAGTGTTATCTCTAGAAAACTCTACATCAATAACAGCACCAATTACTTGAATAATTTTACCTGTACTCATTTATTTCTCCTAAACTGCTGCCGCACCTGAACAAATTTCTGCAAGCTCTTGTGTAATCATAGCTTGTCTGACTTTGTTGTAATCTAGTTTCAACTGATCGATTATATCACTTGCATTATCAGTTGCATTTTTCATCGCCATCATACGAGCAGCTTGCTCACATGCTGCATTCTCTAATATTGCCCCTCTTACCTGAGCTTCAATATATCTAATACATAAAGCATTTAAAACTTCTTCAATATCTCTTTCATAAATATAGTCCCAATGACCCTTAGAAGCCTGCTCTTTGTTAGTTTTTAGCTCTTCTTTTGAAAAAATGTCTTGGATAGGTAACAATGTTTGCAATTTTGGTTTTTGTTTGATTGTACTAACAAATTGATTACTACTCATATAAAGTCTATCAATCTCACCATTTGTAAACCTATCTAACATAACTTTAAGTGCACCACGAATAGCTCTAATACTACCTTCATTATCTTTATCATTGTAATGTGCTGTAGCAACTACGTTAACATCTTTAAGTTTTGCAAAAAATGTTGCCGCTTTAGAGCCAATTGCGCAGACATCTACCTCAACTCTATCATCAAGATTCTTTTTGATATCTTTAAGAACGTGCTTAAATAAGTTGATATTAAGACCTCCACAAAGGCCTCTATCTGTAGATGTGACTATATACCCAACCCTTTTAACTTCTCTATCGAAAAGATATGGATTTGGATAATCAATACTTGCCATTGTAACGTTTTTGATAATAGTATTTGCACTTTCAACATAAGGGCGTACATTATTCATTTTGACTATCGCACCCCTCATCTTACTAGCTGCAACTAATTCCATAGCACCAGTGATTTTTTGGGTGTTCTTAACACTCTGTACTTTAGAACGTATCTCTCTAGCATTAGACATAGTCTATACTCCTATTACCAAGCTTGATTTGCTTTACAATCTTCAACAATTGTTTTTAACTTCTCTGCAATCTCAGCATCATACTTGCCAGTTTCATTAATCTCAGCAACAACTTCTGCATATTTATTTTCTGCAAGCGCATGTAATGCTGATTCAAAAGGAATAACTTCTGAAACTTCTAAGCTATCTAGATAGCCATTATCCGCTGCATACAATGATAATGCCATCAAAGCAATTGACAATGTCGAGAACTGCTTTTGTTTCAGAAGTTCTGTAACTCTTTGACCTCTATTTAACTGCGACCTAGTAGCTTCATCTAAATCCGACGCAAACTGCGAGAATGCTTCTAACTCTCTAAACTGCGCTAGTGCCAAACGGATACCACCACCTAGTTTCTTGATAATCTTAGTTTGCGCAGCTCCACCAACACGTGATACTGAGTTACCAGGGTTAATAGCTGGTCTTAGACCCGAGTTAAATAAATCTGTCTCTAAAAATATCTGACCATCAGTAATTGAAATTACGTTTGTTGGTACAAATGCAGAAATATCGCCAGCCTGTGTCTCAATAATAGGCAGAGCAGTCAAAGAACCTGTCTTACCTTTGACTTCACCATTAGTAAATCTCTCTACATACTCTTCATTTACTCTTGCAGCTCTTTCGAGAAGTCTTGAGTGAAGATAGAATACATCACCAGGATAAGCTTCACGCCCTGGAGGTCTTCTTAATAATAAAGAAATCTGTCTATATGCCCATGCTTGTTTAGTTAAGTCATCGTACACAATTAGTGCATCTTCACCACGATCTCTAAAATATTCACCCATAGAACAACCGGCATAAGGTGCTATATATTGCAAAGCAGCAGAATCAGAAGCTGTAGCTGCAACAATAATTGTATGCTCCATAGCGCCGTGCTCTTCAAGTTGTCTTACAATATTAGCAATTGATGATGCTTTTTGACCAATAGCAACATAGATACATTTAACTCCAGTACCTTTTTGATTGATAATTGCATCAATAGCTATGGCTGTCTTACCAATTTGTCTATCACCAATAATTAACTCTCTTTGACCTCTACCAATTGGAACCATCGAATCAATTGACTTAATCCCAGTTTGTAAAGCTTGATCTACTGATTTTCTCCAAATCACACCTGGAGCTATCTTTTCTATTGGTGAAGAATGAGCTGTTTCGATCTCACCCTTTCCATCAATTGGATTACCTAAAGCATCAACAACTCTACCTAGTAAAGCTTCGCCGACAGGAACTTCTAAAATCCTGCCTGTACAATATGCTTTATCGCCTTCTTTAATATGCTCGTAATCACCTAAAACAACTGCTCCAACAGAGTCAGTATTTAAGTTTAACGCTAGACCATATACATCTCCTGGCAACTTGATCATCTCACCAGCAGTTACATCATCTAAACCATATATAGTAACAATACCATCAGCAACGCTAACGATACTACCCTCTGATTTAAGTTCAACTGAATTATCGAACTTTTCAATTCTTTTCTTTATTAAACCACTTATTTCTGATGGACTTAATTGCATAAGCTCACTTCCTATAATTTATGATAACAAAATACTTTTTAATGTCTCTATACGACCAGATACAGAATCATCTATTACTGTATCACCAACCTTAATTACCGCTCCACCTAGTATGACAGGATCAATAATCACATTCATATCTATTGAACAACTGAATTTTTCTTCTAACTTAGTCTTCAAATTAGCCAATGTGTTTTTATCAATAGCATAAGCTAATGTAACATCTGCCACTTTTATATTATTATGAACGTTTCTTATATTTTCAAACTGGAATGAAATTTCAGACAGTATAGATAACTTTTTATTTTCCGCTACTAGTGCAACAAAGTTGAAAAACTTCTCATCAAGCTGATCTTTTACTGTATTTATAATCTCTATTTGAGAGATTTCAGGACTAGAAATAATAGCAGCGATAGCGTCATCTTGAACCAACTCGGCAAACGATTTTAGTTGCTTAGACCATTCTTGAAGTAGATTATATTCATTTGCAAACTCAAATGCAGCTTTGGCATACGGTTTAGCAATCACACTTAGATTTGTCATTTACCTACCTTCTCATCCAAATTTATACTTTCTCTACAAAGTCTTTCAAAATTTTCTTGCTAGACTGCTCATCAACATTTGCTGATATTATCTTACTAGCTGCTGCAATCGCCAAACTAACAACTTCATGCTTAAGCTCTTCTTTTGCTTTCACTTTTTCTTGCTCAATCTCAGCCATAGCCATACTCTTAATCTTATCAGCCGCAGCGATAGCCTCTTCTTTTGCTTGCTCATCAACCTTATGAGCCCTAACATAAGCATTCTCAACTATCTCAGTAGCTTTTGCCTTAGCTTCACGCAAGATTTCTGCAGACTGTCTTTTTGCAACTTCTAACTCTCGAGATGCCCTATCAGCAGACGCCAAACCTTCAGCAATCTTTTCTCTACGCTCGTCTAAAGCTTTGCGCAGTGGAGGCCATACAAACTTCATTGTAAATCCAACAAAGATTGCAAATGTTATCATCTGCCCAATTAGAGTTATATTAATATCCATCTACTTATCCTTTAGATAATAAAATTATGATTTTATATTACTTTATTATGCACCAATAACTTTCTGAGCAGCATCCGCTAGACCTGGAATAGCTAGAGGATTCGCGTACAATACTAAGAAACCAATAGCAATTGAAATAGCAGCAAACGCATCTACGAAAGCAGCCACGATAAACATACGACCTAATAACATACCGCCTAATTCTGGCTGACGTGCTACACCTTCCAAGTACTTGCCACCCAACACACCAAAACCTATAGCCGTACCTAAAGCAGGTAGTGATATCAGTAAAGCAACTGCTATTGCTGTTAAACCATTTAAGTTACCCAAAACTTGTAAAGACATATCCATTTTTTATTTCTCCTGTTTTATTTATTTTTATTTAGGTTGATTTAAAACTTAGTGAGCTTCCTGAGCCATATTTAGATAAACTACAGTTAGCATCATAAATACAAAAGCTTGTATTAAAACTATAAGTATGTGGAATATTGCCCATATACCACCAAGTGTCCACTGGAACCACCATGGTAATAATGCTATCAGAATAAATATAAGCTCTCCTGCAAAAATATTACCAAACAAACGTAGCGACAATGAAACCGGTTTAACTATCTCATCTACAAGCCTAAAGAATATATTTAAAGGGAATAACCATATCCCAAAAGGAGAGCTTAAAATTTCTTTCAGCAAACCAAAACCCTTAGCCTTGAGATTATAAAAAATCACCAAGAAAAACACTGCAATAGACATCGCAAAAGTAACATTTGGATCTGCTGTAGGCACAACTCTAAAATACACTTCATGACTATTAGTAAAGAAACTAATTATCCAGCCAAAAAGATCTACAGGGAGTAAATCCATCAAATTCATAAGCACAACCCAAACAAAGATTGTCAAAGCTAGCGGTGTAACAAAGTCTCTTTTATGATGGTAATTTTCTGCAACCATACCATCCATCCACTCCCACACTGCTTCGATCATATTTTGAAACTTGCCAGGAACGCCTGCATTAGCTCGTCTTGCAGCCATAAACATAGCCAAGATAAATACTATACCTAAAACCCCACTGACTAACAGTGAATCTACATTTAGCTGCCAAAAAGAACCCTCACCTAGGCTTATTTGCCAATGATGTAAGTGATGCTGAACGTATTCTGTAGCTACTTGAGAACCCGCCTCTGTATTTGCCATTACTTATTCCACCAATAATTTAAATAAATTAGTATTTACAACCCTAAAATACACCTATCTTACCCTTTTAAACAAAATAGGCACAAAACACACGACTAATTGTAACAAAAGTAATCCGAAAATGTAAGAAAATAATTTTGGTTTGACATAAACTGCAAGCAGTATTGTAATCAATGCAACAATGCTTAATTTCAGGAGTTCGCTCAAATAAAAAATAACTATCTCAATCCCTGGATTAAACTGTTTTTCGACAAATAATCTAAAAAAAAATACAAAATTAGCTAAAAACATTGTTAATGCTCCAAGTGCAAATGAATTAGCATAAGTATATCCATAGACCATGAGCACAATAACATAACCCACAAAGCCTAAAAGAAATTGCATCAATATAAACTTCTTTTCATCAATTCTAATATTTGCCAACATATCTAATATTAATATAAGTAAATTTGTTGAGCCTATAATATCAAAAATGCTTATATTAAACAAAGAAAAGCTTTAGGCTTGATTTATATATTTCAGAAACTTAAAATTATACTCTTAAGCTATAACAAAACAAACGCCGTATGGAACAAAAAATTCACAACATTCGCGGATATGCATGGATAATTATTATTCTCAGTTCTTTCTTGCTTTTTGATAAGTATATTATGCAAGTATTCCCTAGCCTGATTACCGATGATATGATGTCTAGCTTCCACACTAATGCTACCCAAACAGGAGCTTTAGGCTCGGCATTTTTCTGGTCAATAATTATTTGTCAGCTATTTCTTGCTGGCCCTATTATAGATAAATTTGGTTTTAGACTAATTAGTCCTATATCCATAACTATTTCTGCGATGGGAGTTATTCTATTTGTCGTTGCCTGTAATCTCGGTAGTTTGAGTATGGCTTATATAGCTAGAATTATTACAGGCATGGGCGTCTCTTTCGCTACCATCTCTTATCTTAAGGCTGTTTCAGTTTGGTTTGAGCCTCGTAAATTTGCTTTTGCTGCTAGTTTTTTAGCAACTGCTGCTATGATAGGAGCACTTTGTGCACAAGCTCCATTAGCATATTTGATAACTTTATGTGGTGATTGGAAAATGGCTATGCTCTTGTTTGCGGTAGCTAGCTTATTGATTGGTGTACTTTATTATATAGTTGTACGCGACTTCAATCCAAAACAACCGGAAGCTAGCTCACCAAGCAATCAGCTAAAAACTCTAGAAGCACTTAAAGAAGTCGTCAAAAATAAAAACAACTGGCTTTTGACTTTCTATGTTGGTTTAAGTTTTACAGCAGTAGATGCCTTTGCTGGATTCTGGGGTAATGCTTACTTTAGAGAAGCCTATCACCTATCACGTGAAGAAGCTGCCAGTATTATATCAATGATATTTATTGGCATGGCAATAGGCTCACCAATCATAGGAAAACTATCAGAAATCCTTGATAGTCGAAAAGGAGTAATGATTTTCTTTCACATAATAGGCTCTATTGCTTTAAGCTTTGTTTTACTTACTAAAACAAGTGCAACACTCTCAGCAATTCTACTTTTTATTTTTGGATTATGTCTTGGAATATACATGCTCTCATTTGCCATAGGAAATCGTATAAATCCAATAGTCATAACTGCAACAGTAGCGGCGTTTATTAATACCGGAGAGCCTATATTAGGAGCGATATTCGATCCTTTAATCGGCTATTTCTTAGATTGGTCGTGGACTGGGAAATACTTAAATAAAGCCGGAGAAATTGTTTCACAACACACAAGTCCTAACGATATTAAATATTTTGATTTAAGTTCTTACCATTTTGCATTTACGACCCTTGTAATAAGCTTGGTAGCATCACTAATAGTGTTATTAATGATAAAAGACAGTAAAGATTAAAACAAAACTATTCTGTTTTAACAAACTCATCAAACCTTGAATCTAATTTTGCTTCAATAGATATCAGCTTCTGCTGCTTCTCATCATAAAACTCTAATTTACCAGCATGAAGTAATAATTTATCAACTCCTTTAGCAAGTAGTTTTTCATCATCAATCATATAACCATATTTCTTATCAGCAACAATCGGATGCCCCATTGCTCTTGTATGAACTCTAATCTGATGTGTTCTACCGGTTTCTAACTTGATTTCTAGTAAGCTGTAATCACCTATTTTTTGCACTGCCAATATTCTTGTAAGAGCTCTTTTTCCTTCTCGCTTGTCAACTTTAACTATTCGTTGGCCATCTTTAGTTTCTGTACGACTTAATGGTAAGTCAATCGCATCTACCTTTTCATCCCAATGACCGTGAACTAAAGCATAATAAATCTTATTTACTTTACGCTCTTTAAAAATATCAAAGAAATATACTAATGAGCTATGCTTTTTGGCTAGTAGCACACAGCCTGATGTTTCTTTATCAAGTCTATGCACCAAATCTAAACGCCTTACTTTAGGACGTAGTTGTCTTAAACGCTCCACCAGACCTGAATTAACTCCGGAACCACCATGGACAGCCATACCTGATGGTTTATCAACAACGATATAATCATCCGTCTCGTATAAAATTCGTTGTTCCAAAAAGTCCAAATGAGATTTCGATACTTTTGCTATCTCTAAATTTTCTTCTAGACTAAATGGTGGCACTCTAACAATATCTCCCGCACTTACGCGAGTTGTTTGCTTAACCCTTTTTTTATTAACTCGTAGTTCACCTTTACGAATCCAACGGTAAATTAATGATTTTGGTAGTCGTGAAAACTTACTTATCAAAAAGTTATCGATTCTTTGCTCTATAACATCATCAGTAACTTCAATCAATTGAACTTTATTCATTTAAAACACCAAAACTAGAATTCTGCATATCATTAAGTCGGCTTATTGTTCGCTGAAATTCAAATTTCAAGCGCTCACCTTCATACAACTCTGTAAAATCATTATTAGCCAAAATTACAACTTTCTTATTTTGATCATAAAACTCATCAATCAAAGCAATAAACCTTCTTGCCATATCTTCATTATATTGATCAAATCCTGTCAGATTATATATAAAAATTTGTTCATACTTACTACAAATATCAATATAGTCATAAGAACTACGCCCATCACCACAAATGACTCTAAAATCGAAACATATATCTTTATGGCTTACAAGCATAGCAAAAATCTCTCTGCCCAAAACTTCTATATTAATATCTTTATCAAAGTGATGATTTCTAAGGAAAAATTTATCAAAAAAATTTTTACGGTTCTGCTCGTTATATGGATAGATATAATTTAAATACTCATTTGGCAAACGAAATCTATAATCAACCCCAGAATCTAAATTTAAAACATTTACATTTTTAATCAAAACATCAATCGCTGGTAAAAACAACTCTCTCTGCAAGCCTCTCTTATACAAATTTTCTGGCTCAATATTTGAAGTTGCAACCAGTGTCACACCAAGCTTAAACAATTCCGTAAAAACATTTCCCAAAATCATAGCATCAGCTATATCTTCGACAAAAAACTCATCAAAACAAATAACTCGCATATCTTTTGCCATATCATAGGCCACTCTTGATATAGGATTCTTATAACCTTGGTACTTCCTTAATTCAGAATGAATACCTTTCATGAAGTGTGAAAAATGCTGTCTTCTTTTCTGCTCTATCGGTAGATTATTATAGAAAATATCCATAATAAAAGTCTTCCCTCTACCGACACCTCCCCACATATACAATCCCTTTACAGATGGATATAGTGACCTTTTAAGAAAGCCAAATTTTGTTTTTTTATTTACTAATATCTGATCTATTATTTCTTGCAAACCTCTGATGGCTTCAAGCTGCAAAGAATCAACCTTCAAATCAAGCTCGCGAACCTTTTGGAGATAAATATCATCTAAATTCATTATTCAACTTCTTTATCTTTAACTAAAACAAGTAGAAAAAAGGATACAATCATGCTAAACACTAAAATTAAGAAAGCATTATGGTAAGCACTTATGTGAAAATATCTATGAGCTCCTTCTGCGGCTACATTCGTAATCTGATTATGAACATCTATATATTGACCAGTCCATGTTAGATCAAGCAAATGCCCTATCAAAGGATCAAATAACGCCCCAAGCAATGGTTCACCAGTATTAATCAGCGCAGCTACAGTAGCAGCCACAACTATTGGATTTATACGATTACCTATCGCAAAAGCAAGCATATATACTCCTAAACAAAACCCAAATATAAACAATAGTGCTCCTGAAACTCCAGGCGTAAGCTTAAATTGTAAAACCAAAGCCAAACAAATTGTAGCAATTATATGAAAAATTATCATAATTTTAACTCTATTATCAAATTTTTCAGATAGCTTACCTATTACTGGAGAGCCTATGGCAAGTCCAAGAAACATCATTGATACAATAAATGAAGCTTCTTTTGCTGGAATACCATACAACTCTCTAAAGTAATTATTACCCCAAATACCGCCAAAAACATCTATCGTTGTAAAGGTTAGTCCTGTATATAAAGTAAGATACCAATTGTTCTTGTTCATAAGTACCTTTTTTATACCTGCAAGAGTTCCAGTATTTCCTTTTGAACCATTTGCAAATGATGCCTCAGGATTATAATCTCTTACTAAAGCCAAATATAATAAGGCCATTACAATACTAAAACAAGCATAACCAATTAATGCTCTATGCCATGACCCTGTAATTTCAATAAGATACACAAGTGGAACTTGTCCAAGCAAAGCCCCCAGCATTGCAGCAGTCATTAAAAAACTACAAACAAAAGCAAATTTACGTGGATCAAACCAAACTGCAGCAGCTTTAATATAACCAACCGTGGCAAATGAAGCACCGATTCCAATCATTAATCGAGAAATACAACCGAGCGCAAAGCTATGAATGTCTGCGGAAAGAACAAACAGTATCAATCCTATTGCAGAAAGAATTAGTGAAAAAAAACTGACCTTTCTAAATCCCAGCTTATCTATAATTGGCCCAGCTACAAAAAACTGACAAAACACTACTGACCATAAAAATAATGACACCATAGCGCTCATTTCAGTAGCATTTATCGAAAAACTAGTCATCAACTCATTTGCTATCAGACTAGGAGAAACATTCATTATATATTTATCAATCAGTAAAAATGAGCTCAGACCTACAACTATCCAAGCATAACCTTTTATATCATGTAACTTCATATAGCTATTTTTTCTAGAAAATTTATTAATTTATTCAAAGGAATTTGTTCTTGTTGCTTATCTTGTTGTAAATATTTTACACCAACAGCCTGTTGCAATAATTCATCTTGACCAATTATTACAGCTATTTTAGCATCTGATTTATCTGCCTTTTTGAACTGTGATTTAAAGCTACCAAATTTCAAATCCATATCTATTTTTAATGCCGGTAATTCTTGACGAACATTTTCAACTAATAGTAACGATCTATGTAGCTGATTATTATCTAATATGAAAAAAACATCACTTTTATCATCTTCAATTGGAAGCTTACCTTCACTCTCAAGCAAAAGTAATAGACGCTCTAAGCCAATAGCAAAACCAATAGCTCCGGCTTTTTGACCACCTAAGCTTTCTATTAAATTATCATAACGACCGCCAGCACATACTGCTGCTTGAGCTCCTAACCGATCTGTGACCCACTCAAAAACTAGTCCACTATAATAATCCAAACCTCTAACTAACTTTTGATTAACCTGATAGTTAACTCCTAAGTTATCAAGATACTCACATGTCTGCTCAAATCTCGCCAATGAATCTTCATCAATAAAATCAATGAGTTTAGGTGCATTGGCTAATACCTGCTGAGTTTGTTCATTCTTAGAGTCAAGTATTCTCAGAGGGTTTTTGTCTAATCTTTTGATTGAATCTTCATCAAGCTGAGCATGATATGGTTTTAGATACTCTAACAATGCCTTCGTGTATTCTTGTCTGTTAGAACTTGATCCGAGACTATTTAACTCTAATTTTAGACATTCAGAAATACCTAGTTCTCTAAATAAGTTCCAGCTAATAGTAAGAATTTCTAGGTCTATTGCAATATTATCATAACCATAAGCTTCAACACCAAGTTGATAAAATTGTCTATACCTACCTTTTTGAGGTCTCTCATAGCGAAACATAGGACCAGAATACCAAAGCTTTTGTGTTTGTCCTCTATTAGCTAAACTATTTTCAATTACCATTCGCACACAGCCAGCCGTTCCTTCAGGCCTGAGCGTTAAACTTTCTCCACTTCTATCTACAAAATCATAAGTTTCTTTAGAAACTATATCCGATGTTTCTCCTACGCTTCTATGAAATAGTTCACTCTTTTCTAAGATGGGTAGCCTTACTTCATCATAATTATACTTATCTAGAATTGATTTTATTTTTGACTCTAAAAACTGCCACTTACAGCTCTCTTGAGGAAGAATATCATTAAAACCACGAATAATAGTAAGTTTGCTCATAAGCTACCTACCTTAATTTTTCAACTTTAGTTTCTTTATCACTATCTTTATAGTTTTCTTGTAACGAATTATCATCTTGCTTGATTATCTTAGAATCAGCTTCTAGAGCCTGTTGGATTTTTCCTTCCATTTCCATCCCATAATCAAGAGACTTATCATAAATAAACTTAAGATTTGGAACTATTCTAAGATTTAATGATTTAGCTATAGATGATCTAAAAAAACCCTTTGATTTTTCAAAGGCTTTAGAGATATATTGAGCTTCTTGAATATCTAAGCATGTGTAATATACTTTTGCATAAGATAGATCTTTAGAAAGCTCAACCTCAGTAATAGTTGCAGTAGCAAGCTTACTATCTTTTATTTTTGTACGTAGTAGCAAAGATATCACCTTTTGAAGCTCACTTGCTACTCGTTGCACTCTACCTTCTGCTGCCATAATTATAGCTCCTTAGCAACTTCAATAACTTCAAACACTTCTATTTGGTCACCTTCACGCACATCATTATAGTTTTTGACACCTATGCCACACTCCATACCTTTTTTGACTTCACTTGCGTCATCTTTAAATCTCTTTAAGGACTCAAGTGTGCCTTCATATATCACAACGTTATCACGTAATACACGAATAGGATTTGTACGCTTTACAGCTCCTTCAACAACCATACAGCCTGCGATCGAACCGAACTTAGAAGATCTGTAGACCTCCCTAACTTCAGCTATACCGATAATTTGCTCTTTCATATCAGGAGATAATAGACCAGTCATTGCTTTTTTAACATCATCTATCAGATCGTAAATAATATTATAGTAGCGAAGCTCCACACCATCAACTTCCGCAAGTTTCTTAGCTGCACTATCTGCCCTAACATTAAAGCCAATAATTACTGCTGTCGAAGCAACCGCTAAGGTTACATCAGAAGAAGTAATAGCTCCGATACCACTTGCAATTATATCAACCTTTACCTCATCAGTGGAAAGCTTAAGTAATGACTCTCTAATTGCTTCAACTGAACCTTGTACATCACCCTTAAGAATAATTTTAAGAGTTTGTTGCTCACCTTCTTTGCCCATGTTGCTAAACATATTAGAAAGTTTAAGAGACTGTTCTTGTGCTATCTTAGCTTCTTTTTGTCTTTGAGATCTTTGAGCTGCTAACTCTTTAGCTTTTTTCTCATTCTCAATAACAACCATATCATCACCAGCTGCTGGAACACCTGATAAACCTAGTATTTCAACTGGAGTTGCTGGCCCTGCTACTTTAATCTGTTTACCTAGATCATCATGCATTGCTCTGACTCTACCATACTCAGTACCACACAAGATATTATCACCCTGTTTAAGACTACCATTCTGAACTAGTACTGTTGCAACTGGACCACGTCCTTTTTCTAGACGAGATTCAATAACAACCCCTTCAGCTAAACCTTCAGCAAATGCTTCTAGCTCTAGAACTTCAGATTGCAATAACACAGCATCTAACAACTCTGCAACGCCTTCACCAGTTTTAGCAGAAACATTAGCAAACATAACATCCCCACCCCAAGATTCTGGAATAACATTACGTTGAGCTAACTCACCGACAACCTTATCAGGATCGGCATCTGGCTTATCAATTTTGTTGACAGCCACAACGATTGGAACACCTGCTGCTTTAGCATGCTGAATAGCTTCCTCAGTCTGAGGCATAACCCCGTCATCTGCTGCAACCACAAGGATTACGATATCTGTACTTTTAGCACCACGAGCACGCATTGATGTGAAAGCTTCATGACCAGGAGTATCTAGAAAAGTAATAGCTCCTTTACTTGTTTTAACAGAGTATGCACCGATATGCTGTGTTATACCACCTGCTTCTCCTGCTACAACCCTTGCTTTACGTATATAGTCTAATAGGGAAGTCTTACCATGATCTACGTGACCCATAATAGTTACAACAGGCGCACGAGATATTTTCTTATGTAAACTTCTATCAACAGTAGTCACAGCTTCTTCAAGAGCATTTTCATTATGTAATGTATATTTATGCCCCATTTCCTCAACAATCAAAACCGCTGTGTCTTGATCTAATGATTGGTTAATTGTAGCCATTACACCCATATTAAATAATACTTTAACAATCTCAGCGCCTTTGACTGCCATTCTATTAGCCAAATCACTAACTGTAATACCTTCACGTATTTCAATTGTTTTAACAGCACTTTCGACAGGCATTGTAAACTCTTGTTTTTTAACCTTAGGTGCTTTTAACTTACCTTTCTTACTACCAAACTCATCAAATGATTCCAAATCACCCGCAAGTTGTGACAATTGTCTTGGATTAGCTTTTTTGAAGCCTTTACCACTAGCCTTTTTAGCTTTGGACTTCTTCTCTTCTTCTTCTCTTTTATATTTAGTATTAGTGTTGTTACCACTTTCAGTGAAGACTTTCTTCGGAGACTTTTTCTTATTATTTTTAGATTCTGTAGATTTATCTTCAGATGACTTTTCTTCATCCTGAGAATTATTTTCTTGAATTTTGACTTCAGGCATAGCAGTTATCTTAAAACCATTATCTTTTATAACTGGTTTAGTAACAGGCTTTTCTTGCTGAGGTTGTACAAGATTAACAGAATTTCTCTCTACACTTTCAACAGCTTTATTATCTTTAACATCAACTGCTGCTTGTGGCTTTTCAACTATAGACTCTTCTACTTTAGCTGGGGATTGTTCTTCTACTTTTTTTGCAACTCGTCTTTTTTTCTTGACCGAAACATTTATCTTATGCTTACCATCAAGTTTAAGAGAAGTTACTTTTTTTCTAGTAACAGTATTTTTAGCACTATTAATCTTATCTAAAAGAGTTTTCATTTCTTCCGGAGTTAAAGTATCTTTTTCGCTACTTTTTTCTATACCAAAAGACTTAAGTTGTTTTAGTAATGTGCTTACTTCTTTATTTGTTTGTTGTGCCAGTTGGCCAACCGTAATCTCTGCCATTTCCCTCTCCTTTGTACTATTTTGATTCGTACTTTCTATTCAAACCAAGGGGCTCTTGCTTGCATTATCAAATCTGTTGCTTGTTTTTCATCAATAGCAACAATGTCAAGCAACTCATCCACAGATAGTTCCGCCAGATTTTCCATTGTCACTATATTATTTTGAGCAAGCTTATCCGCTAACTCCTGATTCATACCTTGCATATTAAGTAAATCTTCAGCTGGCTTTTTACCGCCTAATGCTTGAGATAAAATCACGGCCTTTGCTCTTTCTTGAAGCTCATCTACAATCTCTTCATCAAAGCCTTCAATTTCCAAAAGCTCATCTCTATCTAAATATGCTAAATCCTCTAACGTTTCAATACCCTCTTCTATTAGCACCAAAGCAAAATCATGATCGATATCTAATGCTTCAACAAATTTCTCAACTATAGACATCTGCTTTTCTTCTTGCTCAGTATCAGATAAAACATTTATCTTCCAACCGATTAAAGCACTAGCTAATCTGACATTAACTCCATTCTTACCAATAGCTTTTGATAAACTTTCTTGTTTAACAACTATATCCATTGAATTAGTTTCTTCATCAACATTTACTTCTAAGATATCTTCAGAATCAACTGGTGATAAAGAGTTGATCGCATATTGAACCATATCTTCATCCCATAGAATAACATCGACTTTCTCACCATTTAGCTCGCTCATAATAGAGTGTATTCTTGATCCTCTAACACCCACACAAGCACCGCATGGATCTATCCTCTGATCATTGCTCTTAACAGTAACTTTTGATCTAAAACCAGGTTCACGAACAACATTTACAACATTTATAAGCTCCTCTTCAACTTCAGGAACTTCTAATTTAAATAAAGCTTTAAGCATCATATTACTAGCGCGACTAAGCATGACCGTGCTTGGCTTACCAAACTCATCAACCTCAACACTCTCAACACATGATCTGATCTTATCACCAACACGAAATCTCTCTCTAGAAATCAAATCTTTCTTTGGTAGGATACCTTCAGCATTATTACCAAGATCAATAACCAAAATCTCGTAAGTTGCTCTTTTTACCTCTCCGTAAACAATATCTCCAATCTTACTTTGATAAAATCTAGCCGTCTTTTCTCTTTCGAAATTTTTAATCTTTTTCATTAAGATCTGTTTTGCCATAGTAGCAGCGATACGCCCATACTCTTTGACTTCTACAGATTCACGGATCACATCGCCAGCTTTGACATTGTAGCCCTTTTCTTGCGCGACATCCTCATAGAGTTCTTTAGAATAATCAATCAAATCCTCATCTTCTGACACAATATGCCAAACTCTATCTGCTTTAAAGTCACCTGTAACCCTATCGATTTTAACTTCGATATTCATATGCTCGTCAAGCTCTTTTTTAGTTATAATAGCTAACGCCTCTTCCATAGCTTCGAACAAAAGGTCTTTTGAAATATCTTTCTCGTTTGCTACAGTTTCTAATACTAACAATAATTCTTTGCTCATACCTAATCCCTCTATCTAACTAAAATCTGGCGAAACTCTAAATTTCTTAAGCTCATCAAAATCAAAACTGACTTCTCTGCCATCATCAAGCTTTAGAATAACGTTATTGCCTTCAACTCTCTCAAGCACACCTTTAAATTTTGTTTGAGACTCAACTGGCGTCAAGGTAACTGCCTTAACATTAAATCCTACCAAAGCTTGCGCCTGAATAATATTAAAAATTTGGCGATTCATCCCTGGGGAAGACACTTCTAGAACATACTTATCTGAGATAGGATCTTCCACATCAAAAATTGCACTCACCTCTTTACTTACAACCTGACAATCATCAACCGAAACACCATTCTCATGGTCAATGAAAATACGTATAGTAAGCTTGCCAGCACCCACGACCTCTATTCCCCATAAAATATAGCCTAAATCAGCTGTGATGGGTTCTACTATTTCATACAAATCATCTAGTAACATTTTCACCCCTTAGATTTTGCATACCCTCTAGATAGCAAAAAGGCCCTTGAAGGGCCTTTATAAAATAAAAACTTTTGGTAGCGGGGGCAGGATTTGAACCTACGACCTTCGGGTTATGAGCCCGACGAGCTACCAAGCTGCTCCACCCCGCGTCTATGACAATATATAATAACAACATTTTAACAGATGTCAAGCTTTATGACAGTTTGTTTTTTTAAACACTGAATTCTCTTATTGCATCTACCATAATTTTAACATTATCAGGATTAATATCTGGGTAAATGCCATGACCTAAATTAACAATATAGTTGTTTAGCTTATCAGACTGAATAAATTCCATGTTTTTCTTAACTGTGTTTCTAATACTATCAGATGTGCCATACAAAAATGCTGGATCAAAATTACCTTGCAGAACTTTACCTACGCCTACTCTATGGCGAGCTTGATCTAGAGTTACATTCCAATCAACACCAACTCCATCACATGATTTATCTTTCAACTCCTCAAAAAAGTTTGAGCCACCCTTTGTGAAGAAAACCACAGGAACATCGGATTTCTGCTTCACATTTTTAGCAATATACTCCATATACTTTAATGAAAATTCCTTATACTGCTCTAAAGGTAGAATTCCTCCCCAAGTATCGAAAATCATTAAAGAACTAGCACCAGCTTTGACTTGCTCAAGTAGATAAATCACTGTTATGTCAGCCAACCTTTGAAGAAGTGCGTGCATCAATTGAGGATTTGCATACATCATTTTTCTTAGTTTACTGAATTGTTTTGAGCCAGATCCCTCAACCATATATGCAGCAAGTGTCCATGGACTTCCAGTAAAGCCTATAAGGGGTACATTTATAGCAGCCTTCGTAGTTCTAACCGCATTATAAACATACTCCAAATCGCCAACACTATCTTCTGCTGACTTTAACCTATTTAAATCCTTTTCTGACTCAATAGGATCAGAAAATACAGGGCCAACTCCCTTGATAAATTTCAGATCCATACCCATTGCTTCAGGAATAGTTAAAATATCTGAAAATACAATTGCAGCATCAAGATCATATCTTTCTAGCGGGTGTAGTGCCACCTCACAACAAGCATCTGCATTGCGACACATATCCATAAAGTTCTCAAACTTTGATCTTACTGCACGATATTCTGGTAAATATCTACCAGCTTGACGCATTATCCATATCGGTGGTTTTTCTAATTTCTCATGCTTAAATGCATCTAAAAACAACTCTCTCATACTTAACATACCTTTAAATTTATTATGAAGGACTATTTAAAAAACTTGTCCATTTTTCTGTAACCTATAGCTTCTTGAATTGCTAGTTTTTCAATTTTCTTGCATCCGCTTAAATCAGCTATTGTTCGAGCAACTTTGAGTATTTTATAGTACCCTCTGGCAGATAGTCCAAGCTTTTCTATAGCTAGTGCTAGCATTTTTTTACTTTCTTCATCAAGGTCACAAACCTCGTCTAACTCTTTACTTGTTAGCATTGAATTTATTTTACCTTGCCTAGTGATCTGGATATCTCTCGCTTTTTTAACTCGCTCCCTAATTATACTACTTTTTTCACCTCTTAATTCTTGATTTGTTAGATCCTCTTTTGCTAGCTCAAGAACCTCAACTTGTAAATCAATTCTGTCTAAAAGAGGTCCTGAAAGCTTACTTTGATACCTTTTAATTGATTGAATTGAATCTGGGCACTCTTTATACTGCGATCCTAAATACCCACACGGACAAGGATTCATAGCAGCTATCAATTGAAAGTTAGCTGGATACTCTACCTGACACTTTGCTCTAGAGATATTTACAACTCCCGTCTCAAGAGGTTCTCTTAAAACTTCTAGAACCTTACGGTCAAACTCTGGTAACTCATCAAGGAATAACACGCCATTATGAGCTAAAGATATTTCACCGGGCATAGGGTTGCTACCACTGACAATTCCAGAAACTAATGCTAATATACTTCTATATAAACCAATGCATTTGTTAGCCACAATTCCAACAATTAATGATAACCTATGAAAGAATATGCTAATTATCCAAGAATTATCGCTAACTGATAACATATAAAAAAACATTATGAAAATAAAATCTAATTATAGAGATATACACTATACTTATTCAAGTGTTTCAGGAAATTATCCTTTTAGATTAGAGAAAACAATTTGTTTTGAGTCTACTCTAGAAAGAGATTTCATTACTCTTATGGAATTCAACCCTCTTGTATTAGATTTGACTGAACAACCCATAACATTTGAATATAAAAATTTTAATAATAGAAAAGCTTCATACACTCCAGATTTCAAAGTAGATTTCTCTGCAGATACTAGTTTACCCTCTTCATACATTGTAGAAGTTAAACCTAGAAAGTTTATAAAATCAAACTGGGATAAATTACGAGAAAAATTTAAACTAGCAACTAAATATGCTAGAGAAAATGGATACACTTTTAAAATATATGATGAAGGCAAGATTCGCTCACAGTATTTGGACAATATAAAGCTAATTAATAGTAGAAAATATATTGAATACCCTCTCGAAGAAGAAATTAGAATTCTAGAACATTTATCAGCAAGTGGACACCTACCTATTGATGAAATCCTAGAATATCTATATGTTACTAGAGAACAAAAAGGTATTGCTCTTGGTCATATACTTAGTCTAATAGCTAAACATCAGATTAGTTGTAACATGAATTTACCAATAAACCGTAATACAATCATATGGTCTAAAACAGAAGAGAATAGTAATGAGCCAGCACACTATAGATAGAAGTAAAATAGTAATAAAACCGAATCAATATGTAAAAGTTAAAAATGATATTTTTAGAATAACTCAAACAATTGATTTTGAAACAGTTGTTGGAGTAAATACTAAAACAGGAAAAGCTAAATCAATATTGGTTAGTGAAGTAAAAAATATTTTAGACAAAAATGAAATAAGTAATAATGAACAAGATATTTCTTCATATACAGATAAACAATGGCAAGAAATAGAAAGACGCTTTGAAATAATTAAACCTTTACTTGGAGTATCAACAACGAAAGATGATATAGAAACTGTAGCAGAAAAAAACAATATTCATTTTACAACCATATATAGATGGTTACGTAATTACCGAAACACTGGAGCTATCACAAGTCTTTTAAAACAAAAACCTGGAAGTAAAACTGGCTCTAGCCGTATCTCTCAGATAGCCGATTCGATCATAGAAAAAAATATTCAAGAACATTATTTGACCAGGCAAAAGCCCTGTGTACAAAGAATTATAGAGCTTATTCATATAGAATGTTACAACAAGAACATAACGCCTCCGAGTAAAAATACTATTAGATCAAGAGTTGCAAAAATAAATAATGAAGAAAGATTAAAGAGACAAGGCAACAAAGATATAGCAAGGAATATATATTCACCTGCAGCTGGAAGCTTTCCTCATGCAACAAATCCACTATCAGTAGTCCAGATAGATCACACTCTTATGGATATAATTTTAGTTGATGATGAAAATAGGTTACCAATAGGAAGACCATGGATAACTCTTGCTATAGATGTATACAGCAGAATGATAACTGGTTACTACCTATCATTAGAACCTCCAAGCGAAGCATCAGTAGCTTTATGTCTTACATGCTCAATGTTACCTAAAGATAAGCTACTGCTACAATATGAAGTTGATGCTGATTGGCCTGTATGGGGAATAATGAATACTATTCATGTCGATAATGGTGCTGATTTCAGATCTGATTCACTAAGAAAATCTTGTTTATCTTACGGTATTAACATTGAATTTAGACCTGTCGGAAAACCAAATTTTGGTGGGCATATAGAAAGACTTATTGGAACTATAGTAAAAAAAGTTCACTCATTGCCAGGAACTACATTTTCCAATATCTCTGAAAGAGGTAATTATGACTCAGATAAAAATGCGTGCATGACATTCAAGGAGTTTGAAAAGTGGTTATTATTATTTATAACCAAGGTATACCATCAAAAGAAGCATAGTTCTTTAGGGATGTCTCCATTACAAAAATGGGAAGATGGAATATTTGGGACAAGCGAACATACCGGTTGTGGTTATCCTACAAAACCGAACAATCAAGATACCTTATTAATAGATTTCTTACCAATATTCAATAGAACAATTCAAAGAGCTGGGGTTAATATAGATGGATTAAACTACTACGATAACTGTTTACGCCCTTGGATTAATTATGTTTCTCAGCAAAGCAAACAAAAAGAAAAATTCATTTTTAGAAGAGATCCTAGAGATATTTCATATATCTGGTTTTTTGAACCGCAACTAAAACAATATTTTAAAATTCCTTTAGCAGATCAATCCATACCTCCTATTAGTCTATTTGAATATAAATCTGTAAAGAGTACTCTAAAAACTCAAAGAGCTAAAATAACCTCTTCAAATGTATTACTAGCTCTAGAAGAAATGCAACACCATGTGAAAGCAAGTGCCTCAGCATCAAGAAAGATAAGAAGACAGAAGCAAAGAAAGGATAATATAAAAGAACAACTAACCATAAACAAGACCCCTATTACTAATAGCACAAACCATAAAGATGATTTATGGGATGATGATGTTGAAGCTTTTGATTAGAGAAATTTGAGCGATGTCAGAATATTTACATTTGGATGAAGAAACAAAGAAGATTATAGATGAAAGCACCGATAAAAGAATAGACTATCTCTACAGACCTGTTTGGATTAACTACCCTAAAACTATAGATATAGTAAAACTGCTTAATAGCCTTTTAAGAAGACCTAAGCAACCAAGAATGCAAAACTTACTACTTATTGGTGAGTCAAATATAGGAAAAACATCCTTAATTAACTATTTCCATTCACTGCACCCTAACTATACATCAGAAGATGAAGAAGGAATGTCTATAGCAAATAAAACTTTAGTCATTGCTCAATCTCCAGCGACAGCTGATGAAAAAGGACTTTATATGTCTATACTTGATACATTTTGGACTCCTTTTAGACCTACTGATACAACAGCTAAACTTAGATACCAACTCATTCATCTAATGAAGTTATGTAACGTTAAAATGCTTATTATTGATGAAATACACAATCTTCTAAGTGGAACAGCTGCTAAGCAAAGAGCTGTAATGAATGCTATCAAAAATTTAGGAAATGAATTACTTATTCCAATTATCGGCATTGGTACTAAAGATGCAGCCTTAGTTTTGCACTCAGACCCGCAACATGCAAGCAGATTTGATATTGTAACTTTACCCAAATGGGACTTAGATAAAGACTTTAGATCATTACTGAAGTCCTTTGAAATGAAACTACCTCTCAAGGAAGCATCTAATCTAGCATCAAAAGAAAAAGCAACTTTATTGTATACAATATCTGAAGGTAATCTTGGTGATTTACATAAATTATTAATAGAGTGTTGCATTACAGCTCTTGAAACTAATGTTGAATCAATAACTGTTGATACCATTAAGAAACATAAATGGGTTAAAAAAACTCATGGACTTAGAAAAAGAAAATAGATGGCCCATAGTATTACCTTTATATGATGATGAGGTATTAAGTTCTTGGATAATTAGAAACTCTATAGCAAATGGTTCAGACCCTATTAGCTTTACTGGCGCATTATGGAATAACTGGAGATGCTGGTCTATAGATATAGACATGAGCATTTCTATTACACAACTCTCAATATTATCAAAAACGTCCAACATTAGTATCAAAAAGCTTTATATGGCAACCCTAAAACCTTTTAAATCTGATACTAAGAAAACAATATATCAATCATGGATTATTCCTTTAGGGTCACGAAACAGAGTAAAAACTAATGGCTATTTTTTTTGTAGCGAATGCATAAAAGAAAATAGTTTTTATATGAAAAGAGGATGGAGGTTTGCATGGTCAATATCTTGCTCAAAGCATAAAATACTACTTTCACAAGCATGCCCCAAATGTAATTTTCCTTTTTCTCCACACTTAATAAAATATTATGCTACGAGTACACGACATTGTCAGCATTGTGGATATGATTTAGCTAATTCAAAGAAAGTAAGAGTAAAAAACTCTCTTTTTAATTTTCAAGAAAATTTAGATAATGCTGCTACCCCTTTTTTATTAAATACTAATACTTATAACGAGCAACTTTTGTTATTAAGAACTCTTATAACATTTATACAAAGATCCATCTCTAGACCAAAATCATTTAATAATTTCTTAAAGGAAATGTCTATTTCTGAAAAAATAGATTTATCACACTTTCCTTTTGAAAGAAAAAGTATTGAAGAACGGTATTTAATCCTTAATATTTTAACAAAAATATGTTTAATGACATTAAACGAATTAATCTCCACTTTAAAGAAAAGTAAAATAACAAAAACTATGTTTATCCAACAAACCGTAAGCTGTCCAATTATTGAACACATAGTAAGAAAATTAAACCATTCGGGTAAACCTAGAAAAGTAAAAGCTTTTATTAAAAATCAGTCATGTCCAACTCCTGAACATATAGTTGATGATATGATGACAGAAATATTGGACATGTTATGATAGTAAAAAAGATATGTTTCCATTGTAAATACAGGAGACCTGTTTATAAATATAGCGCAAGCAAACAACCCATATGCAAAATATGCTCAATAGAAATATATAGACATTGCAAAAAGTGTAACATATTAATTCCCGCTGGCTCTGGAAACTATTGTAAAAAATGCTCTTCTCTAAATGCCATAAAGAATAAATTAAACTCTAATGGGATATCTCTAATATACACAGAGAATATTTTTAGAGAATTTTGCTACTGGCTAGCACAATATAGAGATCCTCATTTTTCTAGTATTAATATGCAACACTTCTTAGAGCACTTTAAATTAATAGATAAACTTTATATCAAAAACAACAACTTCCCTTCTTATAGGGATATTCTATTTGAATATCTCATACAAGAAAAAAACTATAGCAATATTATTTTTAGTTTCTTACAAGAGAAGAAGGCAATAGAAAAATCATCTATAGATAAAAAAGCATACCAAAGTTTAAAGACAATAAGACTTTATCTAAAAAAGCATAAAAATTCTGACTCCTTACTATCAAAAACTTTCATGAACTATTATTTATATCTTCTAAACAAACCTAAAACATCAACCACTAGCGTTAGATTAGCTCTTACTCCTGCTAATACGCTTATTCATGTCCACATCTTATTTAACCTAGAAACTTTCAATGAAGTAGCCATCAGCTCTTTTATTTTTATGTATCCTGGCTATAAAGCATCTATAACAGGATTTATAAACTACCTATATAAAAAAAGGTTTATTAAATATGGAATGATTGATATACCAAAAGCTAACTTAGTAAAAACTCGCAAATCTAAGGCATACTTAAAACTACAGCTAGTTAAAATATTAAAAAACAAAGACCCTTCTTTAAAACAAAGATTACAAACTATTTCTCTATGTATGGAGTATTTTCATAAATTATCACTACCTAAATACACATATATAACCAATAAAATAATAACTAAAAAGCAAAACAAGTATTTCCTAAAAGTACAACATGAGAATTACTACATACCTTTGAATAGAAAAGAATTTACTCATTTTCATAACGTTTTAGCTTTGAGATGAGGATATCGCCTAAACGACCATCTTTAAATGAGTGAGAAAATATATAACTTCCATTTATAGGAATTTCTTTATCAACTAACCTACCATGCACTCTCTCTCTAAACCTACCACTAAATTTTGTAACAAACTCTAAAAATATATTTAGCTTTCTAAACAAATCTGGGAGTTCAGCAAAAATGATACCACAAAATGCCTCATTAGATTTTCTCTTTTCTATCTCAAATAATACAACATCTTTACCACTATTGAGAGTCACCCTAGCTAGCAAGTACCTTCTTAAGTTACCATCATCCTTGAGTAGCCAACTATTTTTTCTATTTGGTAACAGTTTTTTAGGAAAAGTATTCAGATAAAAACCATGTTTTACTTCAAACCTATCACTCAAGCAATTAACATTGTCAATATAAGATGCTCTTTGAAGCCTCAATAATGTTTCATATATAAAAACCAACCCTCCATCCAAATCAGCATTACTAACTTCGTAATCAAAGCATCTTGCTGTATTCCTACTACCGCAAGCATTACTTTCATCCCCAAAACTTACTGCTACAGGATCATTTTCATCTAAAAAACTTTTATCTACATTTCCCTTAGATTTTTTTTCCAAAAAAGAGTTTAAAATACTTATATTTGTTTGGACAATCACATTACTTATAACTTTTTGTAATCCTGCATTTGCTCCAGGATCATTTAAGTTATCATATGGCAGATCATTCTCATGAATATTCATCTGTCTATTGAACGATTTACTTAAATTACCAGAAGGATTATTTGTATAATCATCATGTATCTCACTTAGTTTAATTTTTTCACCTAAGTGTATTGCTTTTATATTCAACACTAAAAAAACATTCTCATCTAGCCATATACCTCTTGCTGTGATATCCATATCAGTATATGGTTCTACTTCTGGCATAATCGAGGTATTACCATCATAATTGCTTTGCACATATGCAAATATATTATTTACAAGTCTTTCTGTTTGCTTATCAAAACGCATACAAGCGATAAAATGTTTAGATGCTTCTTTTAATCCTTCACGTTTTTTCTTAAATTGTACTTTATAAATATTATCATCTGTTTTCAAACAGTTCTCTAAAACTAAGTATTCTTTGGTTATTTCATCAATATGGGATACTAAGATTTTTCTCTGTATTTCTTTATTCTGTGGTACCAACATTTTCTGAAAAACTTCAAAAGTTGGAACGTATATAATCTTACCATCATTACTAATCAGCTGAGTTATTTGACTTGCCTGAGAACCTTCTTTAGGAAAAAAGTGTCTTTTTACCGAGGGTCTTAACATTTCTAACGGAAGAATATATTTTTTACTCTCAGCTAAGCTTGTAGAATAATGTCTCACAGGATCATTATAATCAATGTGAAAGGAGGCCTCCTCTACGTAATAAGTTTCACCATCATAAAATGAAAATTTTTCTAATTTGCCATCCTTGGTAAGCAAAGGAATTTCGACAGGCTCTCTGCCTCTATACACCTGACCAGCTATGCAAATACACATATATCTATATGAAACCACGTGTGTCTCAAATCCGTATATTTTACCTTTATTTAAATATCTAAAAATAAGTGCTATATTTGGCGCTGATCGACCACTTTTTAAAAGGCCCTCGACAGTCCATATAACTCTATACTTCTTATCGTCCGGTAAAAAATCTAATTCCCTCTTATTCTTTAATTGCTTCATTTAACATAAATAAAGATTGAAACATCTATAATAAAGACATTAGCACAATTCATTGGAATTTAAAATTATAAGTATTTTATTAACTTTGATTTGTTAAAATGGTAAAAACAACTTTTACAGAGATAATTATGGAAAAAGAAAAAACGTGGGAAGATATATTTGAAAATCTATCAAAAATTGGTGAAGAGTTAGAAGACAGAAAAGATCTTCCTATTCAGAAACGTGAAAATATGGATACAAACTTAGAAGAAATATTGAATAGCCAATACTCCGAAGCAAATAATGAAATTGATATACACTCGAAGATTTCAACTTAGATGGAATTAATAAGCTAGATTTCATTAGAATCAAGGAGAATAAAGCAAGTGTTAGTCGTATATTAGAAAGAGGAGATACTTTAACTCATTACCAAACTAGATAAAATAGCAGGTAATACATTAACATTTAGGTCAGATAGTCAAGCTATTACATATAATGATAATATTGGCTTTATAGTAATCTGACACAACTGATAATTAAGGCAAACTAATGATTCACCATATGAGCTTTCTATATTTGCCAATTTCGAAAGAGCATATAAAATAACTTATGATCATTATTTAAAATTAAGAGCTTCATCATCTTAAAAGGAGTTGAATATTTCTATGAATACTATCAAAAAACTATTGATATCAATTTTTACAATAATGCTTAGTTATACATCTATTCAGGCTAAATATTCAATAAAAAACTCAATTTCACCATCGAATACAACAAACATTGGATTCATGAATAATACTGCCAACATAGATAGTATAATTAAAGCAAGTTTTGATATAAATACTAGAGTAAAATATAAGAGTGTAGATTGTCTTACTGAATATGGTTTAGATATACCAAAATTTATTTTAGATAAAAGTACTCAGCCTTGTTTTCCACCTATAGTACATACATTAATAAAAACTGAAGCAAGCCATACTAAAGAATCATGGTTTAATGAAGGATACAGCATACATTCGTACATATTAAGAATTGGAAATCAACATATTACAGATAACATATACCCTATGGTTGAGGTTATATTTGATGATAATGTCACTGCAATATTATCAGATTGTGATTATCGTATGGAACTCACCTATAATATAGGGAACGCTGATATATTTACCATTGGTGAGATAAAGAGTGGTACGGCTAAATCATGTACTATAATAACTAAATCAAACCACCGCATGTTTCCCACTCTTCAAATATTTGTAACATATGCTTACGGAACATCTACATATATCGATTATGATATCTGGGGGGCAGTATTCCCTGTTAAGAGCAATTACTCATACAAAATATCTCATAAAGTATTTAATGAAGCAGTTAATCATATAAAGTGATATTTTATTTATTATAGAGTTTTAAATTTGATAGACAATACAAAGCTGATGCTTTCATTGAGGATATACAATTTCTTTAGCTCTTCTACAATTATTTGATCTTTACTCATTTAATTCTCGCCTAAATATTATTCTTTCTCATGTGGTCCTAAAAACCTATCACCATTAAAATGTATCATATGGCTTGGGTTATCTGCTATCCAAACTTCAGTTTCCCATGCTATATCTGCAGCATTTTTTCTAAACTCTGTCCTATCTGGAAATGCAGTAACATAAACTAAACCTACTTTACAGTTCTTAAAAGCTTCCTCTAATTCAATACAACGCTTAGGTGACATAGGTCCATGGCTTGTAACAGCCTCTATCAAAAAAAGCCACTCCCTCTTTTCATCGTAAACAACAATATCTGGTAATTTCTCATGAGCCATTGGAGGAACTCCCAAAGAAAGTAAATACTCATCCTCCAGCACCATCAATTTACCCCCCTCTTCCCTACTACTAGCTGTATCTCCAATGTACAGTACCTTACCTCCCTTACCTATAAAGCGAGGACAAAATTCATGAATTATATCTGCATGTAACTGATTGTGTTTACCAGGAGATAGTTTAATTTCTGTTCCATCAAGCAATGTTATAGGAATCTTGTTTTTCTCAACTTCTTTAGCATACTGGTCTATTAGATTTGTTAAATTACCTTTATATTCATCTAGTTTTTTCTCCCAACCATCATTGGGATACAACTTTAAGATTTCTAATATTAGAGGATTAATAGAATAATTATTATCTTTACTATTTGTTGCCCTTAAAGGGTTATCTCTATTTCTATCTATTAACCTTGCCTGTTCAAACTGATGCAATGTCTGTCTTCTTATAGTCTCACGTGAATTTGGTTTATAGTCCTTACCATAGTGAAGTCTTATAAACTCCATAATTTCTACTGTAGGAAGTAGAGGGTTATTAACTTCATTCCAATTACTATCTGGTTTAATATTGGCTAATGCCAAAAAGACCCAAGCAGATCTATCATTGTATTGAGCCTTTGGTAGTCCCATTTTTTTTAGTATTTCTTTTGCTTGATTTAATTTATCTTCTCTTTTTTCTTCTAAATTCATAATCGAAACCCATTATATTTCTAGCACTTCATTAATAATTTGATCAACCATTTGATTAGTATCAGCATTGTCATTGACCTTGAGTAAAAATATCTTTCCAATCTCTACTATTTTCTCTCTAGTTGGGAATTTCATAAGTCTTATTTCTGTAGCATTTACCTGAGTATTTCCAGATATACATCTAAAATAATTATCAAAAAGTGTAGAGTTAAAAATCACATTTAAGCCATATAATTCCTCTATAGATAGTTCCTCATGCTTTGAACTTATATAATTAACTTTATTATCTATAGCTAAAAACTTTTGACTATTATCTGGAATGTAAATACCTGCTATCAACCTTCTTCTATCTTCTTTTGTTGAAAATCTTCTTACAAAAAGATACCTTTGATTACCTATTAGTGGTTTCATGCTATTTTCATCAATAAGATATCTCAAATCCTTACTATGCTTACCACTCCAGCTAACAGTGCCTTCGATAATATTATGTGCTTTAAACAAGGGTATGGTATTTTCAGCATTATTTGTTTTGACTATATTTGCTTTAGACCTATACTCAACAACAGGCCCAGTTGATATGACATAATTATCTTCAAAAAAACTCTGCATCTTTGCAATTCTATTTAATACTATTCCTTGAATATCATTTTCTGGTATTAATAGCATTTTATATCCATTAACAACATTAAACAAAAGACTAGCATTATATCTTGCAATAAGAACTTCTCTAAAATTAACTGCAGATGAGGCTACACATATAACATTTGTTTGTTCTTCTTTTCTAAGAAACTTACAAATGACATTTTCCTGCAATACTTCTTTGGATTTATCTTTAAACAATCCTTTTCTTTTATTAAATACATGAATAAACTCTAATGAAAGTTTTGAGAAAATAAAATCTCTAAAACCTTTGTAATATAGACCATTTGTAAAGCTTCTTGGAGTAATACTAACCATCTGGCCATTCAAAGATAACATATTAGAAATAATAGCCATAAAAGATGCATATATGTTAGGATCTCCTTTATATAAATCAGAAACAGCTTTTGCATATTTAGAGTTCTTTACATTATATTTAAAATATGGGGGATTAACTATTGCTATATCTATAGATAAATTTTCTTTATCTGGTCTTGAAGTAACAAAATCATTATCTAAAATTTTATACTCCAATATAACTTCTCTGACTATAAGCTCTTGCTTCAACTTTAGTACTAAATTTTCTAAGAAAGTTATTGCCTCTGCATCAACCTCATATAATATTAAATTTATAAACTTGACACCAAAACCTATGACTCTTCTTATAGACTCCAATGCTAAGATACCTGAGCCAGCACCCGCATCAAGTATTGTGACTTTAGTTTTCTTAGGATTAGTTATTTGTTTAGCCATATACACGGCTATATTAGATGGCGTATAGTATTGCCCAAAAATTTTTCTTTCTTCTAATTCTTTACCTTCTAAAAAGGTAAAAGCATCTTTTATTATATTATCTACGGACATTACTCTATTAATCTTTACAGTACCCCTGCTTTATTTTATAAGTTCAAAGAAATTTAACTAATCGCATTAATTATATAGTGATTACAGATTATTGAATAGTAAGATTTAATATATAAGATGCCAAATTGATAAAACATATTGTATTGGCTTTATAATATAAATACATAGCGTAATAATTAAAATGTTGAAAAATATATTTCCAAATATAAATAAGTTTATTTCACACACTGCTTTTTTTATATAACTTTTAATTTTACTCTTATATATGCCTGTTATTGGTTCTATTTCTGTTTCTTTTAGAAGGCTAGATATTTTATTTAAGATTTCTTCAATATTATCACTATATGCTTTTAGTAAAAACTTTTTATTAAACGCTGAGTAAGTTGAGAAAAAAGTCCAGGCTATAGAAGTAATTATGGCAAAAAATAATATAAAAGCATCATCATTAAATTTAGTTATTAAAAATAAAAAACCAAGTAACTGAATTGCTGAAGTGAGTGATCTTTTAAGAGTGTCATTAGATGATTCAACTATTGAGCTAATATACTTATCAACTTTAGTATTTATTTCAGAATTCAGGTTTTCAAAATTGTGTCTATTTTGAAATATCGCAAATTCTCTATCTGTCTTTTTTAAGATTTGTTCAGAATACAGAAGACCAACAAAAAACTTTTCAGCACTTGATAAGGTTTTTACATCAGTAAATCTTATGAAATTATCTTTAAAATAATTGATATATTCATTATTATTAAATTTATCTACCAGTATGGAATATAAATCTAAGTTAGTGTTATTTAGGCAAAACTCTTTACCATGATTTGTAAAGCCAATATCTACACAACCTAAAGTATTTGACAAGAAAAAGAACTCTTTTTCAGATCTTCTCATGGATATTTTTTCATCAAAAAGTTTTGTTAGCTTTGGAATGCTAAAGATATTTGTGAAAAAACGATTTGATTCTTCATTATTACAAGATTCGCTTGAATAGATAAATTGATTCTCCAAAATTAAAATGTTTTCTGGCTTACTTATATTTAAAAGCTTATTATATGCTTCATCTAAAGTTTTATATATCTTTATACTCGGGTTTGAATCAAGTATGATTTTTTTACCATCTCTTGATTGAATCTGTTCAATTCGTAGTTGTGACAATACACTTATATTAAATTCTTCTGAGTTTTCATTAGATACTATAAACTCTAGGGGTTCGCTAGAACAATCATTATATTTTTTAAGTTCTTTCGCTAATTTAATTAACTTTTCGACATTATTACTCATTTTAATCTTTGCTTATTTCAAGCAATTTCAAAACTTTGTCAACTAATCCTTGAGATTTTATCTTAATTATATCATTTTCGATATATATTTTATCTTCGTCCATATTAGATGCCTGAATTTTCTGGTCTAACTTATTAAATGAACCTCTACTTCCAGATAGTACTAAACCTTTATACTTTGCTGAAATTTTATATATTTTATTTAGATCTGTTTTACTAATACTAAACTCACCACTAATATCTATTGATTCTTTTCTAGCATATTCTGATATTGTATCTTCATTATTAAACAGATGTTTACTTAAATCTCTTAAATCAACAGACCCACTTCTGTCATTTAAGAAGTCATGGGCTTTTTTTTGAAATTCAACAGACGTCTCATTAGGATTAGGAAGAGGTATATTTTGTAATATGTATATCAAATGCTGAGCATCTCTTTTTTCGGCTTTTTTATCTTCCTCATTAATTCCAATCCAATTATAAAAATAGTTAGATGTTTCATTTTTACCACTAAAAGTAGATATATACCTATATTCTTGATCTTTTATCTTTGATAAGTTTATGCAAGAACCCATTGCAAAGTTATCATATGAAAAATTAGGCTTTTCTCTACCTGTGAACTTCTTATTACCTTTTTCATCTTCTATTAAAGTCAAATCAAAGCCATCTTCTTCTCGTAATATAAAAATAGCGATATGATTGTGCACATCTTCAAACTCTGTAAATAAAATATGTCCACCTTTAGCAAAATTAACATTTTTTATTTGATCAGTTAACTTTTCAGTTAATCTCTTAGAGATCTCTATTAAACAGTATGAATTTATATCAATCTTATTTAAAAACTTATAGAATAAAGAGGTTTCTTTTTTATTATCTTTATCATTTTCTTCAGCTATTTCAAATCGTGATTTTTTTGAATTTTTTCTTGCGAAGCTTTTATATAACGAAGGAACTAATTGTTTAATAACTTCATCATTTGAATAGATATCACTTAATTGATGATTAGCATCATTAGAGTTCTGTTTTTTATCTATCTTATGGATAACTATCTTTTTTACTATAATTTCGTACTCACTCATAAATATTCCTATTAAATATAATAATATTAATACTTCCTAAAACTGTTGCTTCTTTAAATTCTTCTTAATTTGTTCAGTCGGAAACATATCAGTAACTCATTATTTCTATTACTTTGTTGTCTATACAACTAAGCATAAAAGCTGTCATTTCAGCGTAATCATGAGATTCATAAAAATTCAATATTTTCTGGTTAAACTCTAATTTTCTCTTAGCTGGAACACTAATTACAGGATAACCATGTTGCAACAAATTACCATTCATAATGAACGTACCCATTCTTCTATTAGCAATATTAAAAAATTTGTATCTTATCATCTCAAGAAAAATGAATATAGATTGATTGTAAATGTCATTTATTTCTCTTGCTTGCTCTATCATAAATTCAAAACAATTATTTAGCTCATGAGCTTTTGGTGGTAAGTAATCAGTACCAGCAATAGTTACACCACCATGTCTAAAACAACCACAATCTAGCACTTCGTCCTTACCAGCTAAATCATGCAGAGAAACTACATATTCTTTAGTTAACTCAAATCTATCATCATCAATATCAGAAAAAAGTTTTTTCCATGTCTTCGACTGATTAAGAGTTATTTCTTGATCATGAAGTCTATGTCCACCTACAGTGATTCCATCAAGTAGTGTTTGCACCTCTGCTAAAGTAAAACTTATTCCTTCTAGATTAACATCATTACAAACCAATTCAGGCAAAGACCTCTTTGCAAGCATAAGAGCTATTTTTTTATTTGGTGCTAATAGTCTGTTATCAACAATTTTTGGAAAAGCGCTCATTTATACTCTCATTAGCATCATTTAATGGAATTTAGCATTATTTGTTGGAATTGACAACCACCTCCGACCAAAGAAACACCTGAAGAAGTATGGTGAGGATGACGAAATGGTCTTTTATAAAAACTTTCCGCTATCCCTGACTCACCTTTAATTGAAGCAATCATCGCCGATGAAAGGGCTTCTTTCTTGTCTAATGGTGGCAAAATAGAATTAAGCCTACTAGCAAGCATGGTCTTACCAGTACCAGGTGGACCAACTAAAAGAATATTATGACCACCTGCTGCTGCAATTTCCAAAGCGCGTCTAGCCTGATATTGTCCTTTTACATCTTCTAAATCAGAATACAATCTCTCAAAGTCAATTTCTTGTAATTGCTCTACCGAAGCTTTATCATCGCCAGATAAAAAATCTACGATTTCTTTTAGAGTCTCAAAAGAATAAGCACAAACATCTTCAACTAAAGCAATCTCTTTTTCATTATGAATAGGTATCACAAGTTTTTTGTTATTCGCAACACACTTAATAGCCATCGGTATCGCACTAGAAATTTTCCTAAGCTCACCACCTAGAGACAACTCTCCAGCAAACTCGAAATCTTCAACATCTCTAACAATATTTATTTGTCCCGATGCATATAAAATACCTAATGCTATAGGCAAATCAAATCTTCCACTACTCTTAGGTAAATCTGCAGGGGCAAGATTAATTGTGATACGTTTATTTGGAAAATTAAATCCCGAGTTTATGATAGCACTTCTAACACGATCTTTGCTCTCTTTGACAGCTGCCTCTGGTAAGCCTACTATTGATAAGCCAGGCAGACCATTTGACAAATGAACTTCTATCGAGACAAGCGGTGCTTCAATACCCAATTGAGCTCGACTTTTTAGAATTGCTAAAGACATCTCACTCTTTCTCAGCTATTAATTTATCCAACTTAGCTTCGATCTGCTCTAATTTTTGACGTGTTTTCAAAAGAATTTTTTTCTGTATTTCAAACTCTTCTCTACTCACCACATCAAGTTTTTTTAAACTTTTATTAATAATATTATCTTTCGAGTTTTTGATTACATCATTAATTGGACCTAAAATTTCTTTCATAGAAAAATAGTATTAAATTATCTTTACATAAAAGTATAAAAGTTATGACAAGAATAGGCAATAAACTATTGAAACTTAAATAACGTTAGTAACTTGAGTAAGAACCCCAAGAAGAAGCATTGGCATAATACCTAAGAATAAAAGAACTAAACCGTTGATACTTAGTGCTATAAGAGATGTCATTGGAGGCTTAACTGTCTCATTATTCTCTGGCTCATCAAAATACATAGTTCTAATAACTCTTACATAATAGAATGATGCCACAACAGCCATAAATAGCACAAAACATGCCAATACATAACTGCCATCATTAATTAAGCCCATAATAACAAATAATTTTGCTATGAAACCACCGAATGGAGGAATCCCTGCCATAGAGAACAAAACTATCAGCAGTATAAATGCTAACCAAGAGTCTTTTGTATTGAAACCTTTTAGATCTTTAAGATCTTGAACTTCATAACCGCCAACAGAGATTGTAGTTAATACCCCAAATGCTGCTAGAGTAGTAAAAACATAAACTATTACATAGAAGCTAGCTGCTGTTAAGGCATAACCTTGCGGATTAAGTGTAGTAGCTAACAAAACAAAACCTATTTGCGATACTGTAGAATAACCCAAAAGTCTCTTAACGTTTGTTTGCGATAAAGCCACTAAACTACCAAAGAATATCGACAATATACCTATAACTCTGAATAAGTATATCCAAGAATCTTTAAGCGATGGAAAGCCTACAAATAAAATATTAACAAGCATAGCAAATGCTGCTACTTTTGGAATAGTCGCAACAATATTGGCAACGGCATTTGGCGCGCCCTGATAAACATCCGGCAACCACATATGAAATGGGAAAGCTCCTAACTTGAATAAGAAAGTTGCTATCATCATAACTAAACATACAAGTAAGAACTGCTGCTCTAAGCCTGTGAAATTTCCTTGTGAAAGTGCAGTTGCAATATCAGTAATATCAAGTTGACCTGTCATACCATATACAAATGACATACCAAATAACAATAAAGCTGAAGCAATAGCTCCTAATACGAAATATTTAATAGCAGCTTCAAGGCCTGTACTAGAATCTCTATAAATTGCTATTAGTGCATACATTGGTAATGACAATAACTCTAAACCAATATAGATTGTAACCAAACTATGTGCAGCTGTAAGAACCATCGCACCTAAAACACACAGCATCAAAAGTGTATAAAAATCACCATCTGATATTTTTCTATCTTTTACATACTCTCTTGAATATAGCGCCACGAATACTGCCAATACAAGTATCACTAACTGTAACGTATAAGCAAAACCACTGAATACAACTTGCCCCTCAAAAACAGAGCTACTATTTTGGATTAAGTATTCTTTAGCAAAAGTAGCAACAAGAGCAAGTAGCGTAAATACTTGAAAGAATATGTAGTTAATATTCCTAATTTTACCGTGTAAAAAAAGCCCAGAAAACATTACAACTATCACACCTAGTGCTAATAGTATTTCTGGCAATATATAAAGAATTGATAAACTCATAATCAAAACACCACCCTATAGAGATAAACCAACAATATTAGCCGAAGCAGCTTCTGAAAGATGCAGTATCGGCTCTGGATAAAAACCAAACAATAAAGTTGGTACCGCTAACAATATAAATACAAATAGCTCCATCTTATTCAAATCAGTCAGGTTCGCTACTTGCGTAGATACCACTTCTCCAAAAAACACCCTCTTATACATCCATAGAGTATAAATTGGCGCTATAACCAAAGTTAAACCAGCAATTAATGCTATTAATGGAGAGTACTGAAATACAGCCAACAAAATCATAAACTCACCGACAAAGCCACTAGTGCCTGGTAAACCTACATTAGCCATACAGAAAAGTAAGAAAAACATTGCGAATATTGGCATAGTCTTAGCCACACCTGAGAAATCTGATATTTCTCTTGTATGCATTCTTAAATATAGATAGCCAATACCAATAAACATACCACCAGAAGAAAACGCATGAGCAATCATCTGAAATACAGCACCCTGTAGTGCTAATTGCGCATTAGTTGTACCAAGTACAGGATCGGCACTCTTAAGTATGAAAATAGAGAATAAACCTAATGTAACAAGACCCATATGAGAAATTGATGAATATGCTATCAGTCTTTTGACATCAGTCTGAGCAACTGCAACCACACCAACATAGACAATAGCTATCAAAGACATAATTATCAGTACGTACTCTAATGATGCTGTAACTTCAGGTAGCATCGGTATTGCGAATCTTAAGAAACCATAAGCACCTAGCTTAAGCATAAGTGCTGCAAGTATAACAGAACCTCCAGCTGGTGCCTCTGAGTGAGCATCTGGCAACCATGAATGGAATGGCCACATCGGAATTTTAACTGCAAAAGCTAAGAAGAAAGCACCAAATATTAGCCATTGAGCAGTAAGTGTAAACTTAACAGAGTCTGCCAAACCATTTGATTGAGCAGCCCATGCGATAAAGTTTTGGATTGAATATGTATCTGCACTTACTAGTAAGTCAGCTGGAGATGCTGCCACTCTTGTTTGAATATATAAAATCGCAGCTAGTAAAAATACTGAACCAAAGAAAGTATACATAAAATATTTAACAGCTGCATACGCTTTGTTCTTACCACCCCAAATACCTATACCCAAGCAAGTTGGAATTAATAATGCTTCCCAAAAAACATAGTAAAGTATAGAGTCTGTTGCACAGAAAACACCATTTGTCAGACCACAAGTAATCAAAAATATTGCCATGTATTGTCTAACTTTTGTTTTGATAGAAGTCCAAGCTGCTAGAACAATAACTAAAGTAGCAAAACTTGTTAAAACAATAAATAAAACTGAAAACCCATCAACGCCTAGACCATAATAAATATCATGCATGCCAAATACCTTGAACCATTTTGCTGATTCTTGGAACTGCATCGCAGAACTACTATAATCAAAAGATGCTACCAAAGGTATGCATAAAGCCAGAGTTAAACAGCTAAATACTAAAGCTACCCAACGTGCAGCATCACCATGCAACTCTTTTGTTCTTGTCGCTAATACAACAAAGCCACCAACTATTGGAAGCCAAATTATTAAACTTAATAAGTAATTACCTAAATTCATAATACTAGTTTACCCTCTACCTATACTGATATTAGCAAAATCATAAATAACAACACACCGACCATCATTACAAAAGCATAGTCAAACAGATATCCACGTTGAATTTTTCTAAAACTATCACCAGTATGATAGATCAGACTAGATGTGCCATGTACAATAGTTTTATCTATGATAAAGATATCTACTGCTTTCCATAGGAAAGTACTAATAGCCAAGAAGATATTAACAAATACAACATCATAAAGAGTATCAATAAAGTATTTCTTAACTAAAATATGATAAACAATACCAAACCCAGACTTAGCATTTGCAAGAACTCTTGGTATAACTGGCAACCATATATACAAAATATAAGCCAAAACTAAAGCACTGAAAGCTAACCAGAATGGTACTGTTGATATTGAATGTTTTATGAATGCTATAGAACTAACTGTAGCAGGTTCACTAGCAAGATGAGCTGTAACAGATTCTCCACCTAGTCCTGCCTGAATATATGAAGTTATAGTATCACCAAATAAACCATGATTTTGCGATAAAATACTTGTGAAGAAATACTCTCCAACAAATACTGAAGGTATAGCTAATAATACTAATGGAATTAGTATACTAAACGGCGACTCTTTGATATGAGACCTCTCTTCTTCTGACATTCTCTCTTTACCATGGAATACCAAGAAAAACATTCTAAAAATATAGAAAGATGTCACAAATGCACATGCTAATACCATGTAGTATGCAAACTGGTGACCATATACAGTCGTAGACTGCGCCGCTTCAATAATTAAATCCTTTGAAAAGAAACCTGAGAATGGCGGTAATGCTGCAAGTGCCCAAGCACCTATAAGCATACATAAATATGTAACAGGCATATACTTTCTCAAGCCACCCATTCTACGAATATCTTGCTCGTGATGCATTGCAACTATTACAGAACCAGCCGCCAAGAATAATAATGCTTTAAACATAGCATGCGTCATCAGATGGAACATCCCAATAGAAAATGCTCCTGCGCCCTGAGCTACCATCATGTATCCAAGCTGAGAAAGTGTACAATATGCAATTACTCTTTTTATATCTGTCTGTACTATCGCAATCAAGCCCATAAACAAACATGTAATTGCACCAATAATAAGTACAAAACTTAGTGCTGCAGGTGATAGTACAAACATTGGAGAAAGTCTAGCAACCATAAATACACCCGCTGTAACCATTGTTGCAGCATGGATTAGTGCCGAAATAGGTGTCGGACCTTCCATCGATCCTTCTAGCCATGAGTGTAAAGGAAACTGTGCGGATTTACCCATCGCACCAATAAATAATAGCGAACACATCAGTGTAACAGGGCTAAAGCTCATACCTAAGAAGTGAATAGTTTGAGTATTATCAATATTTGATAAAGCTGCAAACACCGTTGTGTAGTCAACAGATCCAGTGTATAAAATAACCGCCCCAATACCTAACAAAAAGCCTAAGTCACCAATCCTATTTACGATGAACGCTCTCAAGCTAGCAACGTTAGCCTTATCTCTATTAAAATAAAAGCCAATTAATAGGTATGAAAATAAACCAACACCTTCCCATCCAAAAAATAGCAATAAGAAGTTATTGCCCATAACTAGGCAGAGCATTGCAAAGGTAAATCCTGAAATATATGCAAAAAATCTTGCATAGCCTTCTTCACCTTTCATGTAACCAATAGAGTAAACATGTACTAATGTTGATACAAAAGTTACTATCAACATCATGTATACAGTTATCTTATTAACAGTAAAACCAACATCAAATGTAAACTTATCTGAAATCGGAGCCCACTGATAATAACTTACAGAATAAACTTCTGATCCAGCAAAAACACCATAGGCTAAAATTACACTAAGGACAAAAGAAAGACCACATAAAGAAATTGTAAAAAAGTTAACACCAGCATTCTTTACAGACTTGCCACCAAATCCAGCAATCAGAGCACCAAGCAATGGTGATAACACTATGACTGCTATTAGTACAGCTGCTACTTGAGTATTTATTATCATAGCTTGCTCTTAACCTCTTAGTGTATTGAGTTTACTTAAATCAATAGTTTTACGTTTTCTAAATATTGCCACAACAATTGCCAAACCAATTGCTGTTTCCGCTGCTGCCACAGCCATTATAAAGAAAACAAAAACGCCACCCATCGCTTGATGGTGCATATTAGCAAATATCAGAAAGTTAGTATTAACTGCTAGAAGCATCAATTCTATCGACATCAAAAGTATAAGAATATTTCTTCTATTAATAATTATGCCCGCAACACTTATTACGAATAACAATGTACTAAAAATCAAACCATTCGTAACTGAAACTGAAATACTATTCATCTCTAGCGCCCTCTCTATTACTTGGTATCTTAACCATAGTTAGACGATCTTTTGCTCTAACTTTGACCTGTTGCGCAGGATTCACAGACTTGTTACCTTTACGCTTAGATCTCAATGTTAATGTAATTGCTGCTGTCATTGCTGCTAATAAAATGAAATCAACTAATTCAAACACATATAAATTGCTATTATCAAACATTGTTAGACCTATGATTTTAAGTCCACCAACACCGCCCTGCATAGAGTCTCCCGCGAATACTTTAGTAGCAGCATAGCTAATCACTGTAGCAAATATTGCACAAACTATTATAGCTGCAAAAGCATAGAAGAATCTTCCGACTCTACCTTGCTTCTCAACATGTAGATCCAGCATAAATACTACGAACAAGAACATTACTAAAACTGCACCAACATATACAACTATAAGCAACAATGCTAAGTATACTTGTTGAAAAATTATCCACACAGCTGCTGTAAATACGAATGTAAAAATCATTGCTATTACAGAATTTACTGGATTATTCGCCAAAACTAACACTAAAGCAGAAATAATAGCCAGTGATGCAAATATGTAAAATAAAATATCTGTTACTACCATTTCTCTACCTAAAATCCTTATCTTGTAATCTATCTGCTGCTATCTGTGCCTCATATTTATCACCAATAGCTAAAAGCTTAGCTTTTGTCATAATATTTTCACCACGCTCTTCAAAGTGATACTCAAGAATATTGGTTTCAACAATAGAGTCCACTGGACAAGACTCTTCACAATAACCACAAAAAATACACTTAAATAAATCTATTTCATAACTAGATGTTCTACGTGATCCATCTTCTCTTTCAGTAGAGTTAATTGTGATTGCTAATGCTGGACATACAACTTCACATAGCTTACAAGCAATACATCTTTCCTCACCATTCTCATAACGTCTTAAGGCATGCAACCCTCTAAATCTATTAGATATAGGAGTTTTCTCATCAGGATATTGCACAGTAACCTTACGTGTGAAAAAGTGCTTACCTGTGACCTTCATCCCTTTTAGAAGTTCCCAAAGTAGAAAGGTTTTAAAAAAACTTGTTATATTTCTCATAATATTATCCTTTTTACCACCAAGGTCCTACGCCAAACCTAACCATACAAGCTACTACTACAACCCAAACAAATGTTAAAGGTATAAATATTTTCCAACCTAGACGCATGATTTGGTCATATCTATATCTAGGGAATGTCGCACGCACCCACAAAAACATAAACATAAATATACCAGTCTTAGCAAACAACCATACAACACCAGGAACAAAGTTAAATACGGCTTCTAAGGGAGTCGCCTCAAACGGTGAGCACCAACCACCTAAGAACATAATTGAAGTTAAAATACTAATTAAAATCATATTTGCATACTCTGCTAAAAAGAATAGTGCAAATCTAGATCCTGTATACTCAATATGGTGACCAGCAATAATTTCTGACTCACCTTCAACCACATCAAAAGGTGCTCTATTGGTCTCAGCAATACCTGCTATGAAGTACACTACGAATAGCGGGAACAAAGGTATAAAGTACCAATGCCACAGACCTCCAGCCTGAGATTCAATAATCCCAGTTATGCCCATAGAACCAGCTGCAATTACAACTCCAACGATTGCAAATCCCATAGCTAATTCATAAGATACAACCTGCGCACCCGCTCTAAGAGCACCAAACAAAGAATATTTACTGTTAGATGCCCATCCTGCAATTACAATCCCATATACTGAAAAGGATGTCATTGCTAATATATATAGAAGCCCTAAATTCATATCTGACAATACTACACCTTTTGAAAAAGGAATAACTGCCCAAGCAGCATAAGCAGGAGCGAATGCTAATATCGGAGCTATGAAAAACAAATACCTATTTGAATTTGTCGGGACAATAATCTCTTTAAGAAAAAGTTTTAGAGCATCAAATATCGGCTGTAGTAAGCCAAATGATCCTACTCTATTTGGACCTATTCTATCTTGCATATAGCCAATAACTTTACGCTCAGCATATGTATAATAAGCAACTACAAGTATAAGAGGAATAACAATTAACAACACATAAAGCGCTGTCCATAATATATACTCTAACATATTACTTAACCTCCCTCACCAGCTTAATATTCACACTATCGCCTGACAAAAATGATTTATACAACGATCTTGGAATCATAATATTCTTAGCCTGCAAACTAGAATCAACTGATACTTCAGGTGTTATTTCATTGTCAATATCGTAGATTTTAACGATACCGACCTCAGCTTTCAGACCGATTTCATCAGCTATTTCTTGTGAAATCCTAACTCCAGAGAAACGCTTGGCATCATGAGTTTTCTGTAAAGGTTCTGCCCTTCTGAGTAAGCTACTAGTACTATACATAGAATTTGATGCAACAAATGCAATATCTTTTTGATAATCTAGATTTGCATTAAGAATTTGCACTACATGATTAATACCAACTCTAGCTCTATGAGCATAAGTATCATTAGTAACTTCTGATATTGAATTATACTCAAAACCTTCTAATCCCAACAGATTCCCAACAACTCTTAATACACGCCATAGCTCTTTATTATCAGCATATGGTTTTACTACTTGCTTAAACTCTTTAGTATTGCCAAATAAATCAACGAAACTTCCGCTTGTTTCATAGTGAGTAGCTACAGGCAAAATAATATCTGAGACATCTTTTGTAAACTTATCTGCAAATGCAGTAAAGCTAACAACGATATCGATATTATCAAGAGCCTCTCTTAGCTTCTGCTCACCATATAAACAATCTTTAGATAACTCAGTATGAGCAGTAAATAAAAGCTTAGTAGCTGTTTGACCATTCAAACATTTATATGTACTAAATTTAGATTTAGAAGAGCTAAATATTCTCTCAGCTGCCACCGAATTAACATCACTAGCCAGCACACCACCTTTTACACCAATAACTTTTTCTAATATTTCCAAAATACTAAATACTGTTTCAAAGCCACTACTGTTAACAATATCTTGGCCAACAATGATTTTTGGACTATCTGATGCAACAATTCTATCTGCAGTTTCTCTAACTTCCGCTGCTGGATCAACTTTTCTCAAAATTTCATCCAAGTCACCATATGGCAAATTTGCTCTTACAAAGATCGCTTTTAATAAAGATAATGCAATATATTGAATATTATCAGCAGCTAGTTTGACTTGTTTAACATCATAGTTAAAATCATAATCACAAATATTCCAAGCTACTACTTTAGCATTATTTTTTTCTGCGGCATCTTTAACCGCAATATTAACTAATGGATACTCTTTTCTAATATTTGATCCAAAAACCAAAATAAAATCACTTTCACGAATATCATCTAATGAACAATTAAAGCCTTTACCAGCACTTATCCCCGGTATATCAGCATACTGTCTTACTCTACCATCAATATTAGTTGATCCAACACTAGCTAAGAGCTTTTTCATTAAATACATCTCTTCGGATGTTGCTGACTCTGATACAATAGCTGATATAGCATCAGCACCGTCTTTTTCTTTGGTTTTCTCAATTGCTACCTTAACAAAATCAAGCGCCTCTTCCCAAGATACTTCGACCCAACCACCAGACTTTTTAATCATTGGCTTTTCAATTCTTTCTGGGCTATATAATCCAGAGTATTCAAACCTATCTCTATCAGCTATCCACGTACCAGTTATTTCGTTCTCTCTAGGAACAGTTCTGACAATTTTATTTTGATAGACATGTGCATTAATATCTGTAGCCAAAGCATCGCCTGACGATACCGTAGGGAACTGTTTTAGTTCCCATGCTCTTGCTTTGAATCTAAAAGGCTTAGATGTCAAAGCACCGACAGGACAAAGATCAATAATATTGCCTGAAATTTCTGAGTCGACCATATCTCCTGAAATATATGTGCTGATAGCAGAATGATCTCCTCTCCCCATAACACCTAATTCTTTGACGCCGGCTACTTCCTCACCAAAACGAACACAGCGTGTACATAAAATACATCTAGTCATATCGGTAGCAACCAAAGATCCTAGCTCAGGATCTTCAACAGCTCTTTTTGTCTCAAGGTACTCAGAAGTCGTATTACCATATCCCATAGCAATATCTTGAAGCTCACACTCTCCACCCTGATCACAGATCGGACAATCTAATGGATGATTTATCAATAAAAACTCCATTACGTCTTTTTGCATCTGTAAAGCCTTCTCCGAACGAGTTTTGACCTTCATGCCATCCATAATGGGAGTAGCACATGCAGGGGAGGCACGTCTTGCACCTTCCACATCAACTAAGCACATCCTACAATTAGCAGCTACAGATAGCTTTTTATGATAGCAAAATCTAGGAATATAGATACCATTAGCATCTGCCACTTCTATTATTGATTGATTTGGCAAAGCTTCATAGCTTTTACCATCAATCTCTATACTTATTTTTTTGGATTCTTTATTGTCTGACACTGAACTACCTCAATCAACTATTGATCCACAATACTCTTACCACCATTCTCAATCATATAGACAAATTCTTCTCTGAATTTATTTATATAACTTTGGACTGGCCATGCTGCAGCATCTCCAAGACCACAAATAGTGTTACCTTCTATATTTGTTGCTACTCTAACTAGAGTATCGATATCTTCGGGTTTTCCTTCACCAGCAACAATTCTATGCAATGTACGCGCTAACCAGCCAGTACCTTCTCTGCAAGGAGTACACTGACCACAAGATTCCTCATAATAGAAATCTGCTAATCTAGCCAATGTTTTAACCATGCAAGTTGTTTCATCTAAAACAACTACTGCGCCAGATCCTAGCATAGAACCCGCTTCAGCTATAGACTCATAGTCCATAGTAACCTTAAGCATCTCTTCACCAGTAAGAATCTTAGAAGAGCTTCCACCTGGTATCACAGCCTTTAGCTTATGGCCATTACGAACACCACCACACATCTCTAAAACATCTTTGAAAGGAGTACCTAAACCTATTTCCATGACTTTTTGATGCTTAACATGACCAGAAATACAAAAAAGCTTAGTACCGCCACTTTTTTCAGTTCCAAGATTTTTAAACCACTGCCCACCATGCTGTAAAATTACTGGTGCCGATGCGTAAGTCTCAGTGTTATTTATGTTGGTTGGTCTACCATAAAGACCTTTGAAAGCAGGAAAAGGTGGCTTAAATCTTGGGCGACCCTTTTTGCCCTCCAACGAATTAAGCAATGCTGTCTCTTCACCACAGATATATGCCCCTGCACCAATTGCAGAATACAAATCAAATGAAATGCCTGAAGATTTAATATTTGATCCCAACAATCCTGCTTGATAAGCCTCTATCAAGGCATCTTCAAACCTTGCAATAGGTTCGTAAAACTCTCCTCGTGTATAATTATAACCAGCCGTAGCGCCTACCACATATCCGGCAATAGCCATACCCTCTATTAATTGATGTGGATTATTACGCATTATTTCTCTATCTTTACAAGTACCTGGCTCCCCTTCATCAGAGTTACAAACCACATACTTCTGACCTGGAGTATTACGCGGCATAAAGCTCCACTTAAGACCAGTAGGGAACCCAGCCCCACCACGACCTCTAAGCCCTGATATCTTGAGCTCTTCAATAATTTGCTCAGGCGGAATCTTCTCTGTTAAAATTTTATTCCAATAAGAATAACCTCCCACAGATAAGTAAGACTCCAAGCTGTACGGCTTATCTAAATGCAGGGTACGAAAACAAACTTCATTTGCCATATATAACTACTCCAAAGAATCAATTATTTGATTCACTTTTTCTATAGTTAGATTTTCATAAAAAATCTTATCAACCTCAAGCATAGGCGAGCCACAACAAGCTCCCTGGCATTCAACTTCTTTTAGAGTTATGCGACCATCTTTCGTAGTCTCTCCAGGTTTGATTCCTAGTTTTTTCTCAATATGCGCCAATATATCATACGCGCCATTTAACATACACGAAACATTCGTACATAAATTCAACTTATGTCTACCCACGGGCTTCAGTTCATACATACAGTAAAACGTAGCAACCTCATAAACATCAACCTTACTAACTTGTAAATATTCAGCAAGAGCTGTTTGTAAATCATCAGTTAAGTAGCCACCATTTTGATCTTGTAAAATATGCAACCCTTCCAAAATCGCAGATCTACGCTGATCCGTTGGAAATTTACTCAAAACCCTGTCTATATCTTCTTTCGCTTGTGGCGATATCAAATCTACTAAAGACATCTTTTTCCTCTATCTATCTACATCACCAAACACAACATCTATTGTAGAGATAATCGCTGGAGTATCTGCTAACATATGTCCTGACAACAACTCATCCATAGCACTTATGTGAGTAAATCCCGGTGCTTTCATCTTAAGTCTATAAGGCTTATTTGCTCCATCAGACTTAATATATACACCAAACTCACCTTTAGGATGCTCCGTACCAACATAAACCTCTCCCTCAGGAGTACAATAACCTTCAGAAAAAAGCTTAAAATGATGAATAAGCTCTTCCATATTATTTTTCATCGCATTTCTTTTTGGAGGTGCTACTTTGTGATTATCCGAAAGGACAGGCCCTGGATTAGCTCGCAACCAATCAACACATTGTTTAATTAGCTTATTTGATTCGCGCATTTCTGCCATTCTGACAAGATATCTATCATAACAATCGCCATTAGCACCAACAGGAATATCAAAATCAAGCTTATCATAAACCTCATAAGGTTGAGATTTTCTAAGATCCCAAGCCACACCACTACCTCTCAACATTGGTCCAGTGAAGCCAAGCTCAACCGCTCTTTCTGCTGTAACAACACCAATATCCACAGTTCTTTGCTTCCAAAGCCTGTTATCTGTTAAAAGTGTATCTATCTCACCTAGAGATTTATCAAAATCAACAACAAAAGAATCTAAAAAGTCCAACATACTACCTTGTCTGTTAGCATTGATTTTTTTGGTTTTTCTTTTGCTTGTAAATCTAGTTTGCTTATATTGTGGCATTTGTGTTGGTAAATCTCTAGCAACGCCTCCTGGTCTAAAATACGCAGCATGCATACGAGCACCAGAAACAGCTTCATAACAGTCAAATAAGTCTTCTCTAACCCTAAAAGCATACAAAAATACTGTCATAGCACCTAAGTCGATACCACACGCAGCAACCCAAAGCAAATGATTAAGAATCCTTGTCATTTCAGCAAACATCACACGAATGTACTGAGCCCTTTCAGGAACCTCAAGTTCCAAAAGCTTCTCGATCGCCATCACGTAAGCATGCTCATTACACATCATCGAGACATAATCCAATCTATCCATATAGCCAATACTTTGATTATATGGTTTAAATTCAGCAAGTTTTTCTGTTCCTCTATGAAGTAAGCCAACATGCGGATCAGCCCTAACAACCGTCTCTCCATCTAGCTCTAAAATAAGCCTAAGAACACCATGCGCAGCAGGATGGACTGGACCAAAATTTAGTGTATAGTTTTTATACTCTGCCATTGTTACAAACCCATAATTTTATTGATTGCGAATTACTCTTGGTGCATTGACCCTATCATCGATCTCTACAGGCTCATAAACAACCTTACCAAGATTTTCATCATAACGCATCTCCACATAACCTGTCTGAGGAAAATCTTTTCTCAAAGGATGCCCCACAAATCCATAGTCAGTAAGCACTCTACGTAAGTCTGGGTGATTATTAAAATAGATCCCAAACATATCATAAACCTCTCTCTCAGCCCAATTAGCCGAAGGCCAAAGATCCTCAACCGAGTCAACCATAATAATCTGAGCATCTTTTAATTTACATTTGACACGAACTCGAACATTATTAGCCATACTTAGCAACTGATAAATAATCTCAAATCTATTATTAACATCAGCAGTTTTAAAGTCCTGTTGCCTCCCCCTTGAAAAACCTGTTTGAGAAACAACCTTACCCACTTGCCAATCAGACTGACCATAAGTCAAATAATCAACAGCCGTAATATCAGTAAGTTGCTTGAAGTGATACTCTTTCTTAAGTTTTTTTAGCACAAGATGTATGTCACGCTGATCTTTAATAGAAATATTAATCTCACCATATGCAACATAACACTCAACACCAAAACCGTTCAATATTTTTTCTACATTATTAAAATGATCTTGTAACCTAGCACTCACGATCACTTCCTCGCTATAGTATCTTTTCTAATAATTTTGTTCTGCAGTTGTATTATCCCATAAACTAAAGCTTCTGCAGTCGGAGGACACCCTGGAACGTATATATCCACAGGGACTATTCTGTCACACCCTCTCACCACAGAGTAAGAGTAGTGATAGTATCCACCACCATTTGCACACGAACCCATAGAAATCACCCACTTAGGATCTGGCATCTGATCATAGACTTGACGTAGTGCTGGAGCCATCTTATTACAAAGTGTACCAGCAACGATAAGAACATCTGACTGCCTAGGAGATGGTCTAAAAACAATACCAAATCTATCTAAGTCATACCTAGCAGCACCAGCATGCATCATCTCAACCGCACAACAAGCCAAACCTGTAGTTACAGGCCACAATGAACCAGTGCGCACCCAATTTATAAGTGCATCAGCACTTGCAGTTATAAAACCTTTATTCTCGTTACCTATTCCCACTCTAAAGCTCCTTTTTTCCAGGCATATATCAAGCCCAAGAATAGTACCACCAAAAATATAATCATCGCAAAAAAAGCATGATTTGAAATAGCAGGCATTCCAGCACTAGCCTTTAAATTTATACCCCAAGGAATAATGAACGCCAACTCCAAATCAAATACCAAAAACAGTACCGCTATTAAGTAAAAACGGACATCTAACTTTTCTCTAGCATCTCCGAAGGTTGGAAATCCACACTCAAAAGTCTCACCTTTTGTTGCATTCGGGTTATTAGCTCCAACAATCATCGATAAAATTTTACCGATCATTGCAAATGCTGCTCCCAAACCAAAAGCTATAATAAGGAATATCAATATTGGTGCAAATTCTGCATAAACATTAGCGCTCATAGAAAAAGATTGATAAAAATAATTAGTTCGTTAATGATAGCACAATTAGAGTTTAAGTACAAAGTCATAAGAAATTTAAAAGCTTATAGATACTATAAAATAATTATTAGAACTACAAAAACCTAAAATCGTAAAACACTATAGCCTCTAAAGGCTTTACTTAGTCAAGCTTTTCACATAATCTTTAATATTAGAATTTTATAAAAAATTTATAAACAACATAAGATGAACTCAAATAACTTTGATCTAAAACAATATGGCTTTAAGATTACTCAACCACGAGTTGAAATACTTAAACTTTTTGAAGAAAATAAAGACAGACATCTTAGTCCTGATGATGTTTTTTCTAAGCTTAAATCTCAAGGAAGTAGTACAGGCATAGCTACAGTTTATAGAGTGCTTAATCAGTTTGAATCAGCAGGAATAATAAGCCGACTTAAGCTAGACTCTGATCAAGTTATGTATGAGCTAAACCAAGGAGATCACCACGATCATATTATCTGTGTCTCATGTAACAAAATACAAGAATTTTATAGTGAAGAAATCGAAGCCATGCAGAAAAAAATAGTTGAATCTCTTGGAGCTGAAATGGTTGACCACAGTCTAAATATATATATTAAATGTAAATCTTGCTTAAAAAAGTGACTTCTAATTTTTGAAAATTTCATCATACACTCTTTGCAAGAGAGTATTATCGCTCTCTGTTAGAAAATATAAGCTATTACCTTTAGCTCCATAACCAACTAACTTACTACTTGAGATGCCCAGCCTATCCGAAAGGTCCTTAAACAACTGAGGTATCTTATCTAAACCATTTCCAATTAAGGCGGTTAAAGATAAATTACGCTCAAATTCAAAACAATCAAGATGTAAGACAGTTAAATCACTAATTACAGAATTTTCTATAAATTTATCAAGTCTATTAATAACAAATGAGAATTCTTTGTCACTCAAACTAACTATAACTGGCGTTACTCCATATTTTTTTAGCAGAGAAAAAATATCAGGAGCCACATCTGATATATCTCTATCTTGAAGTTTTATTTTCATCAGAATTTGTTCATGCTTTTCTGTAATAGCTCTCACTCCATCTCTATTAACTAACTCTTGATTATCTACAATATAAGTTCCTCCTTTATTAGGATCAAATGTTGACCCGACAAATACTTTTGTTCCACATCTTATTACAGGCCAAAGTGTATCAGGATGTAAAACCTTTGCACCAAAGCTTATCAGTTCAATAGCCTCTTCAAAATTTATCTGTCTTATTACTCGAGATTTAGGTATCAATCTTGGATCAGCTTGATGTATACCCGCAACATCTGTCCAAATATACAGCATATTTGCATTTATAGCCTCAGCAATCAATGCAGCTGAATAATCACTCCCTCCTCGGCCTAACAATATTGTTTCATTATCTAAATTTGAACCAATAAAGCCGCCCATGACATATATCTTTTCCGAATCAGAAAGATATTTCCTCGCCTGATTTTTTATGTTTTCTAATAAAGGCTTAGCCTCAATATAACCACCATCGGCTTTAATAATTTTTCGAGCATCTATATGCTCACAATTTATGCCTTGCTCCCTCAAAACATGATTAAAAATATATGCTGAAACCCTCTCTCCAAAAGATAAGATCTGTGATTGTAATCGTAAATCTAATTCTTGACTTATTTGACTTATTTGACTTATATATAGTCTCTGACAAAACTCCTCGAGCTCACTAAATAGGCTCTCTACATTAGAACTCTCTGCTGGCAGAACAGATTCAACAATAGGATCTATGATAAGATGAAGGTCTTTAAATATTTTTTTATAGCCATAAATATCACTTTTTATAAGCTTCTCTAATAAATTAGTAACTCCAGCTTGCGCACTGACAACAACAACTTTTATATCTTTATTGTTTTTGACTATGTCAACGCATTTATATATAGCTGCGATAGTTGCGACACTAGTTCCACCAAATTTTGCTACACTGATTTGTTTTTTCATAATTTTTTTGCTGATTCATGTTGCATTTAAATATAATGTAAATGATAATCATTATCAATAAATAAACAGCAGAGATAAAATATGAATTTACAATCACAACAAACGATGTTAGAAAATCAAGCAACTTGGGAGTCTAATGCTAGAAGCTATCCTAGAAAAAATCCTTTAGTTATAAAAAAAGCTCAAGGTGTTTATTTAACAGACATTGAGAATAAAAAATATATAGATTGCCTAGCAGGAGCTGGAACTATTGCTCTTGGACACAATGATCCTGAAATTACAAATGCCATATCACAAACTCTAAACAAAGGGGTTCCGATACATACATTAGACTTACTTACAGAAGAAAAACATAGCTTTATGGAAGAGCTACTAAATACTCTACCCCAGTCTTATCATGGCAAAACAAAAGTTCAATTTTGTAGCCCAAGTGGTTCTGATGCAGTTGAAGCAGCAATCAAACTATGCAAAACGGCAACAGGTAGAGAAAATATAATTGCTTTTCATGGTGCCTATCATGGTATGACTCATGGAACACTTTCTCTTATGGGTAATTTAGAACCAAAACAAGATATTGCCGGACTTACTCCCTATGTACATTTCCTACCTTATCCTTATTCATATCGTTGCCCTTTTGGTCTAAAAGATGAACAAAGCATAGACATAAATATTCAAATGATCTCTCGCTTATTAAAAGATCCTGAAAGTGGTATAAAAAAACCAGCCGCAATCATACTGGAACCCGTCCAAGGTGAAGGAGGTGTAATCCCAGCTCCTGTAAAATGGTTAAAGGCAATAAGAGAGCTAACTAAAGAGCTAGATATACCTCTAATTGTTGATGAAGTTCAGTGTGGTATTGGCAGAACGGGATACTTATATGCTTTTGAAAAAGCTGGTATTGATCCAGATGTAATTGTTCTATCTAAAGCACTTGGTGGAGGATTGCCAATATCTGTAATACTATACAAAAGTTATTTAGATACTTGGAAGCCTGGTGCTCATACAGGAACATTTCGTGGTAACGTGCTTGCAATGGTTGCAGGAAGCGTTGTTCTAAAAAGAGTAAACAATACTGACTTCCTAGAACAAGTAAGTAAAAAAGGTAATTATCTACTCGACAAACTCCATAGCCTAAAAAACAAATATAACATTATTGGTGATGTTCGCGGTTCGGGCTTGATGATTGGTATGGAAATAGTTGATATATCTTCAAAGCCGGACTCAATCGGTAGCTTACCTGCTGATGGAAAAAAAGCTCTAGCAATCAAAAAAACTTGTTTTGATATGGGATTGATAGTTGAGTTAGGAGGTCGCTTTGGAGGAACTATTAGACTATTACCTCCTTTAACAATAACTATTGAACAAATCAATGAAGTAGTTCAAATATTAGAAGACTCGATTAAGGAGAATATATGAGTCTAAATCTTGATAACTACTTTCTAAACAGCTCTATAGAAAGTACTAATGCATATAAACAAAGTATAAAAGATACGTTAGAAATAATCACAGCTAACTTAAAGAACTCTAACATTTTTAGTGGGCAAGAGGCAAGGCAACTAGGAGGATTAACTGCTCAATATAAGATAGATAAAGAACCTAAAAAGTTAGAGAGTATAATTCAGAATCAGCTTAGCGAGTTTTTTAAACATTCGCTGAATGTTAATTCTCCAACTTCCATGGCTCATTTACATTGCCCTGTAATGTTACCCTCATTAGTTGCTGAAATATTTATCTCAGCTCTAAATCAATCTATGGATTCATGGGATCAAAGCCCTATTGCCACATATATTGAACAAGCTGTTATTAACTGGTTTAGCTCTTTAATTTACAAAGATAATCCATGCTCAGATGGTATATTTACAAGTGGTGGAACTCAATCAAACCTAATGGGACTACTTTTAGCAAGAGATCATTATTGTGAAAATGTTCTAAATCATAAAATAGCAGATTTAGGTTTGCCAAATATTGCTAACAAATTTCGTATCTTATGCACAGAAAAAACGCACTTCTCTGTGCACAAATCTCTATCAATATTGGGACTAGGTAAAAACTCAATCGAACTAATAAAAACAGATGAGAATCTTAAATTAGATGTTAAAAATTTAGCCTCAAGAATAGACTCTCTGAAAGTACAAGACTTAATTCCGATATGTATAGTTACAACTATTGGAGATACTGACTTTGGCTGTATTGATAATATCAAGTCAATAGCAGAAATAGCAAATAAACATAACATCTGGCTTCATGCAGATGCCGCTGTTGGTGGAGCTCTAATACTTTCAAATAAACACAAAGATCGACTAGTAGGTCTTGAACTTGTTGATTCTGTAACTATTGATTTTCATAAGCTATTTTTCCAACCTGTAAGTTGTGGGGCTTTTTTCTGTAAAGATAGACAAGCATTCAAGCTTCTGAGCTACCATGCTGATTACTTAAACCCTGATGAAGATGGCTTTGATAGTATAAATTTAGTAGATAAATCGATACAAACAACTCGTAGGTTTGATGCTTTAAAGATATTTATCTCATTGCAAAATAGTGGTACTGAATTATTTGCAAAATGGATTGATCATATTATTGAGATTACAAATATAACAATTACAACTATAGAAGAAGATAATAGCCTACAACTAGCCTTTGAAGAGCAACAACACTTAAACAATCATCTAAATACAATTGTTTTTAGGTATTATGATAAAAATTTGAATTCTAACACTCTAAATTTGATTAATAGAGAGATTCATAAGCTTATATTTCATAGTGGCAAATTTGCTATAGCTCAGACAAAAATAAATAAGAATATTTACTTAAAAATCACCTTAGTTAATCCAATGATAACATCAGAACTGATAAGTGCCTGTCTCAAGCAAATAAAACACTATGGCAACTTAGTCAAAAATCAAATAGAGGCAAGCCAACAATGAATAAGTACGCAAATAGAATAACTCTAAAAAATTTTTTAAATTGTTACTACCGTGAGTTTAACAATTATGAATTATCCCGAAACAATGATGGTGGTTATAGGTTTAATATCTTTTTGAAATCTATAGATTCTAGTTTTGAAACTAATGTAAAAATTTCTCCAATATTGAAATCACCAATATGGGAGTTACCATGCTATTTAGTAAAACAAGATGAAAAAATAAAGCTCGATCCTCTTGAGGCTGTATTTTTAATTAGCAAGGAGTTAGAAAGCTCTAATGTAATCGCCTTCGATGAGTTATTAGAGAGGATAACCAACTCCGCAACAAATATTGCTCAGATATTACATTACAGAAAACACAAAATTGATGATGCCTTTGGATATGAAAACTCATTTATCACAAATGAGCAAAACTTAATAAGAGGTCATCGATTACAACCAGATCCTAAGAGTAGAGAAGGCTTTTCTAAGGAAGAGTTCGTACAATACTCTCCAGAAACAAATGGCAAATTTCAGCTTTATTATATGTATATAAGTAAAGATATTTTAGAATCACAATCATTACTTGAAAAAAATACAGATGAGATTTTTTCAGACTTCCTAAAACATGAGAGTATATACTATAAATCTGATAAAGATTACCAATTATTTGCTGTACATCCTTGGCAAGCAAAATACTTGGCAAAACATGATGAAATCCAAAAGTATAAAGCTCAAAAAAAGATAATAGATATTGGCATAACAGGCCCTTGGTTTTATCCAACAACCTCTGTTAGAACTGTGTACTCTCCACAAGCCAACATTATGCTGAAATTCTCGCTAAATATCGCCATAACAAATTCAGTAAGAACGAATTTGGCCAAAGAATGTAACAGAAGTTTGACGGTTCATAAACTATATACAAATCATTTACAGACTATCTTAAATAATGAGTTCCCATTCTTTAAGCTAATTACAGATCCTGCTTATTGTGCAATAAAAGTTAATAATAAGGTTTTTGATCCGAGTATCTGCATTATACGCAATGCCAACTTTAATCCTCAAGATGATATTGCATGTATTGCAAGTCTAACTGAACCCAACCCATTTAATGAAGCTACGCGTATTGGCTCATTAATTCAGTACTTCAGCGTACACAATAATATCTCTACTTATGAAGCTACTATCTATTGGTTTGAGACTTACTTAACAGTGGCTATTACCCCTATACTATGGCTGTACTCAAAATATGGTATTGCTCTAGAAGCTCATCAACAGAACTTGCTAGTCAAACTAGAGCATGGACTACCAGTTGAAAGCTACTATCGTGATAGCCAAGGATATTATTATATAAAAGACCATCCAGAACTCAAAAAAGCTAGTTTTGGAAATATCAGTAGTCTATGTGAAGAATCTGAGGACTTTATAGATCATCATTTTTGCTACTATTTCGTTGTGAATCAACTTTTTTCTGTAATAGAAGCCGTTACAAATACTGGCTATATTAGCGAACAAGATTTAATAAAAATAACTATAGATTTCTTAGAAAGCTTCCTAGAAAAGTATAAAACCTGCGATAAATTTATCAAAAAGATTCTAAATATAGATCAATTACCTCTAAAGGCTAATCTACGCACAAGACTTTGTGGGCTTGATGAACTACAGGCTCCTTTAACTAATCAATCTATTTATGTAAATACAAATAATCCTTTTAAGGAGGTTATATGAAAATCTATGACATTATTGGCATAGGAATTGGTCCTTTTAATCTTGGACTAGCGGCATTATTAAACGATAAACCTATCAACTGCCTTTTCTTTGATAAAAAAGATAATTTCTCTTGGCACCCTGGGTTGATGATGAACTGGACAACATTACAAGTACCATTCTTAGCTGACTTAGTAACTATGGCTGATCCAACTAGTGAGTTTACTTTTCTAAATTACTTACATCAAAAAAACCGTATGTATAAATTTTACTTCAAAGAAAATTTCTTTATACCTAGACAAGAATATAACGACTATTGCTTATGGGTATCACAAAAGTGTAATTCTTGTAAATTTGGCTATGAAGTTATAAATATAGAGCATCAGATAGATTCCCTGAACGAGACTTGGTGCATCACAGTAAAAGATAAAGATAATCTAGAGCAACAATACTTAACAAAGAACATTGTACTTGGGTTAGGTACATCTGCATATTTGCCAAGTAAACTTAAGAATAAAGCGAACATTCACCATAGTAGTGAATATCTGAATATAAAAGATCTAGCTCTAAAAGATCAGCACATAACGCTGATAGGTTCTGGTCAAAGTGCTGGAGAGATATTTTTAGATTTGATGAAGTCAAAAGATGATTCTACAAAAATTAGCTGGCTAACTAGAAGTAAAGGCTTTTTCCCAATGGAGTACTCTAAACTTGGTCTAGAACACTTCTCACCTGATTATATTGAGTATTTTTATAACCTACCTAATTTAGAAAAGCCTAAACTTCTAAGTGAACAAGATTTACTCTATAAAGGAATTAGTGCTGAAACAATATCAGATATCTATGATGTCCTTTATGAACAATCTATAGAAAATAAAAACAATGCTGAATTGATTGCAAACTGTGAATGCCTAAATATTGATAACTCACAAGATAAACTTCTCTGCTCTTTTTATCATAGTCAGCAAAATCAAGAGTTCTCAATCGCAACAGATAGAGTTATTGCAGCAACCGGATATAAAGCAAATATAAATAATGCCCTCAAAAATATAGAAACACTAATTCAACGAGATGATAGCAATAATCTCAAAATATCTCGTGATTATAAAATAATCACGCAAAATACGTCTTTAAACATTTTTGTCCAAAATGCTGAGATCAACTCTCATGGTGTAGGTACTCCTGATTTAGGATTAGGGGGTTATAGAAATGCTGTGATAGTAAATACTCTTCTCAACAAAGAGATATACAAAGTATCTTCTCGAACGATTTTCTCAACATTTGGTGTTCCAAGAAAATACTTAACACAAAGAGCAAATATTAAAGTCGCATAAATTACAGGAGACTATTTATATGAAAAAGGAAATAAACTACTACAAGATAGCTAGCACAAGACTATTGGAAAAGATAATTTCAGAATTTAGTTATGAAGGAATTTTTAAGCCACTACAAAAAGATATAGATCAAGAAGTATATACTTTAGAAATAAACTCCAACCTATATTACAAATTTAAGGCTGTACAAAGAATATACGGTAATTTAACTATTGAAAAGGATTCTGTAACAAGACATGAGAGTAATAGTACAAAACCTGCTGATGATGCTATAAGACTTATCATTGATACACTACCTATAACAAATATTGACTCTGTCACAACGGCACACCTCATAAAAGAGCTAAATAATACGATATTTGCAGATATCGCTATCTTACAAAAAGACAATATCTCAGCAAAGGACATCTACAAACTTCCATATGCCTACATAGAAGGAAACATGACTGGTCACCCCTGGTTTGTGATTAATAAGGGTCGCATTGGCTTTAATGCATCAGACTATGCAAACTACGCTCCAGAAATGCAAAAAATCATCAATTTAGTGTGGATTGCCGTAAACAAAGATTTAGTAACTTTTTCATCTATAGCAAGTACTGATTATCTACAAATTACTAATAAAGAAATTAACTCAGAAACCTTACTCAGTTTCAATAAAACTATAAAGATGAACGGTAAAAAGCCTAGTGATTTTTATATTTTACCTGTTCATCCATGGCAGTGGAAAAATGCTGTAATGCAACAGTTCACGAAATATATAGCTGATAAAGATATTATATTTCTTGGTAAGTCTACCGATCAATACTTAGCTATGCAATCAATAAGAACTATGTCTAATATTTCTCATCCTGAAAAACACAGTATAAAGCTACCTCTAAATATACTAAATACCGCGGTTTATAGAGGCCTACCCAAAGATCAAACAATTAATGCCCCAATGCTTACACAATGGGTTAAAAATATAGTCCAAAAAGATGAGTTTTTAGCTAAATGTAATTTTATTCTTCTAGGAGAGTTAGCTAGTGCCTACTGCCATCATCCTTATCAGTCAGAAGTTCCTCAGGTACCATACTACTTTACAGAGCAGTTAGGTGCAATCTGGAGAGAAAGTATTCACACTAAACTTAAAAGTACTGAACAGGCTATAACAATGGCTGCTTTAACTTATGTTGATGCTAATGATAAAAGTATCATTTGTGAAATGATCAAAGAATCATCTTTAGATATTGATAAATGGCTAGAAATGTTTTTTGAAAATACTGTCCCTGCTCTACTACATTTCTTATACAAATATGGCATGGTTTTCTCTCCTCATGGAGAAAATAGCATATTAATTATAGAGGACAATCTCCCTGTTGGTCTGGCTATGAAAGATTTTGTCGATGATATAAATATATGCAAAAATCCTGTTGCTGAACTAAGATCGCTTCCACAACAGGTAAAAAACGCCATTCCTCAAGTTGAAGATGATTATCTTCTGCAATTTATTCATACAGGATTATTTGTTGTTCACTATAGATATATCTCTTCAATACTAGCAGACAAACTAAACTACCCCGAACTTTACTTCTATCAAAAATTAGATGAATGTATACAAAAATATCAGACAAGCAATCCTGAGTTAAAATCTCGTTTTGAACGTTTTGATCTATATAAACCAACTTTTACAAAACTATGTCTGAATAGGCTAAGAATTTTTGAAGTTGGATATAGTGATTATTCAGCAAGACCTAAGGTAATATCTACAGGTCAACTTGATAATCCTCTTTATCTTGCCCAAAGCACTAGAAATGTAGATAAATATTTATTCAAGCATAATAGAGTATCTTTTAGAGCATTTGACTTAGAACATGATTTAGATATTATTCACTCATGGATGAATAAACCTCACGTAGCAAAATTCTGGAGCCTGAATAAATCAAAGTCAGAGCTAAAAAAACATTTTTGCAATATGCTTTCAAAGCCTAACCAAAAATTACTTATATTATCGATAGATAATTCAGAAATCGCCTATGCTGAAATTTATAACACTCAGACTGATCGTATCGCTAATTATTTTTCCACTGATGATAATGAATATGGATGGCACCTGCTAATTGGCCCTGAAGAAGCTATAGGCAAAGGATATTCTAAATTACTTGTAGAAGCTCTTAGCAAATATTGCTTTGATATGCTTGGTGCTAACAAAGTTATCTTTGAACCTGATGTTAGAGTGATCCCTTTTCAAAAAATCGCTCCTAAAATCGGATATTCAAATCATGGTGAGATAGCCTTACCTGAAAAACAAGCATATCTATTTAGTTGTTCAAAGAGCTCTTTTATAGAAGGTGAAACATTATGATAGACTGCGATATTTCAAAATGGCCAATAGTTAAAATGCATTTTGGTAGCTCCCCAAGCTATAAAGATGTACTTAGCTGGTTAGATAAATGTTCTCAAATACTAAAGAAACAACAAAAATTCTTAGTAATTAGTACTTTTTCTGAACAGTATCAGTTTGAGCATAAAGCACGATTAAAACAAGCAAAATGGTTTAAAGAGTCTAAACCTGAACTTGCTAAATGGTGCCTAGGTATGATTCGTGTCACAAATGATCCTATTATGATCAGAAAGATTAATGCTCCAGCAATGGCTAAGGGTATGCCCTTTAGCTGTATTGCTGTTGGTAATACATGCTCAGCATGGGAAAAAGCTCAACAAATTCTAATAGAAGATAACTTGATATGAAAAAACAACTTGATATAACCATTCTTTATTTAGCACAAGCTATATCACTATATTTCTGTACTTTTGGATTACCAACGATTCTACGTTCTGAAGGAGTCTCTTTAGAAAAAATAGGCCTTTTTAGTATCTTACTATTACCATGGGTTATCAAATTCCTATGGGCTCCTTATGTAGATAGGTTATATATCAAAAAAATAGGCCGAAGAAAAAGCTGGTTTATTGTAATGCAATTTTTGACCATAAGTCTATTTTTAATATTCTCTATTTACACTCCAAAAGACTATAGCAACTATATTTTCTTATTTGCGTTTTTATTGTCCTCCATTGCAGCAACTCAAGATATAGCAATTGATGGATTTTCAATAGAACAAACAAAAGCTAAAAGCTTACAGTGGAGCAACTTTTGTAGAGTAATTGGCACTACTCTAGGTAGCATGATTGGTGGAGCATCTCTAATTGCGCTATACAAAATTTTAGGCTGGCATCAAATTACTCTATATATGACTTTGATAAGTTTATGCATTTGTGCCTATATGTTTCTTATAAATGAAAATCATCAAAACGAAGAATACCGGCACCACATACCATCTCTAAAGTCTTTCTTTAGTAGAAAAGAAACCAGAATATTGTTACTTATGTGTTTGAGCTACAGAGCCTGTGAAGGTTTGGTTATGGGAATGCAATCATCATTTTTGGTAGATTCTCATATTCCGCTAACAACGATAGGCATAGTTATGGGAACTGGTAGCGCATTAATAGGTGTTTGTGGTGCAGCTGTTATTAGTTATCTCTTTAACTTTTATAAAGAAACTATTCTTTTAACAATATTGGCATTAATCAGAGGCTTTTGCTATTTCTCTCTAGGATTTATAAGTTTTTATGGCATTGATAATCAAATATTTATCTTTGGAATTGTATTATTAAATATGGCTTCTCGACTTATGGAGATGATAGTTCTATATACTATATTCATGAAATTTAGCTCAAAAGATCAAGCAGGCACTGACTTTACAGTTTTAGTATGTGCTGAACTTCTAATCTATATACTAGGAATGTCACTTAGTGGTTTCTTAGCTGCGAATATTGGTTACTCAATGCTTTTCACACTAGGAGGTATTATTTCCATACCAGGGTATTTAATAGCATTACTATTATTACAAAAACTATTCCCTAGCGAGAGTGCTAAGCCTATTATATTGGATAGATAATCTAATTTATTCATTTGCTATAAATGATATTGATTATCATTATCATGATGATATTATCTAAGTTCTAATTTGTTACTTCTAATACAATAACATTCTTATGAATTCTAAAATTACAGCGCCTATAATTATATGTATAGTTATTTTATTATCTTACAGCACAGCTTTTTCAAACACTAATGCTCAAGAGCTTAGCTTAAATGAAGAAGCTATCATTGAACTACAGCAGCAGATACGTAAATTACAAGCTGATATTAGTGATATGGAAGAAAACTCACTAGACTCCAATCGATTAACAACATATGACTCAAAAATAACCGATCAAAACCCTAATGATATAAGCCTAATATTTGAAAATAGTACAAATGCTTACGAAATCAGCACAAGTATAAATACAAATAATTCAATCATAGATTTAAGAAATACCCTAGCAGGCGGTATCTTTACTCATGATGGTGCTATTAATGTCGGAAATGCCCCAGCTATTACAACCAGAGGACAAGTAACATTTTTAGGAGCCTACTCAGGTAATAATAGTATACCTATAGGAATGATATCAGGCAGTTTATTCTCATCTACGGTAATCGGACAACGCAACAAATTTGATGACTATGCTATATTTTTAGGCGGAAAAATAGAAGTCGATGCTCAAGTATGGTCTGGTAGTGAGGGAATCTCAAATGGCTATACTCTAAATGCTAATGGTCAAAATATTTCTCTGACATCTTCTACATTATATTTTCTAGCCAATGTAGGACACTACGTGACCGCTCAATTTGATATCAGCACTAGTGAGCTTAATAACTTTGGCTTAGGCAATGCTTTTGTCATATTTGGTAATCTAGATACATCGCCATTATTTGTAACTGCTGGAAGAAGTAAACTATCAGTAGGTGCTTTTGGTGGTGGTGGACCATGGACTGGTGGTACAACAGGATTTCTGGCACCGGGTAGAACAACCAACATATCATTAAACTATAAAGATGACATTCTAAATGCCAATATAGCTGTCTTTGGATCTGATGATAATCATCTAAATTTTTCAACTGGACTATTCTACGCTGAGAGTTGGACTGAGAGCCTAGCTGTTGGCTTTAATACAGGATATGTCTTTAATATTGCAGGAGCTGGTAATGCTTCTTTTAGCAAGTTTTTGGAGAATCAAAATTCTTCAACTGATAATATAGGCAGCTTCAACATTAATGGTAACCTAACTTACACTATAGGTGGTGGTTTTTTAAACCTAGGAACAGGTTGGGCAAGTACTACAAATAGAAAAGACTTTAATGGTAGTAATCAAAATGTCTTAGCTGGAGGCTGGTATGCTGCAGCAAACTATTCATTACAGCTAGGCGGCAGAAATACAAACTTTGGTGTATCATATGGGCAAACATATAATTCTGCTAATATACCGATGTCATTACCAGCATCTCCACTGCTATTTGGTCAATCTCCATCTGGAATCAAAAACCAGCTAGTTTTATCAACTCAACGCGCATATTTTGACAACAATGTCTTAATAGGTCCAGAGTATTCATATCAAAAGTTATATAACGACAAGCATATGAATACTTTCACTATAGACATTGCTGTATACATGTAGTCACTGAGTTAATGCTAAGCTAAAGTATTACTATTATTTAGTTTATTTTTTGTATACATGAGAAAGCTTAGTCTGGTTTTTTTGACGTTAACCACTTCCTTAACTGAATTATGTTATGCTGATGCAAGATCACAAATTATTATAGAGAATAACTGTTCAGTCCCAATATCATTCAGCATATCTCCAGGAAATAGCACTGGAAATGCCATAAACAATCAAGTATTAGATGCAAATCAGTATATCAATGTTGGACAGTATACCAATGATAAGTTTGTAGATTATAACTCAACTATAGATATAAACTTCCATTCTGAGAATTTACAATATAATGGTTCAATACAATTTAATCTAAAAAATGGTTGGACTATTAATAGTGCGAATTTTGATAATTTGAATGGTGATATAGCTATAGAGCATCAAAATAATGATTTTGACTATAGTTGGCATAGCTACACAACAACACTAAAATATCGTATACCTATATTTACAATCTCTACCTGTCCGAAATTCACAAACCCGCAAGACTCAAAACTCAAAGACATAGAAAGAATACTTATATTTGGAGATAGCCTAAGCGATACAGGCAACTTATATGGTTATACAAATGGAATTATTCCAAGATCAACTCCTTATTATAGAGGTATGTTTTCTAATGGCTCAGTTTGGACAACAATGTTAAGTGGAATTCTAGAAAATAAAATCCCAATCAGTAATTATGCTGTTGGAGGAGCTACCGCTGTCTTTGAACCATCTTGGACAGATCTTGGCTTACCCTATACGATAGACACTGAACTTCAAGCATATTCTCTCGATAATGGAGCTCACGATACCAATAAAAATCTAGCAATATTTTTTATTGGTGCAAATGACTATTTAACAATATCAGCCAATCAAGATCCTAACTTACTCAAGAATATTGCTAGCGAGGTTACTGACAAGATTATAGCAGCTATCAAAACTGTAAAAGCACAAAAAACTCTAGTTATAGGACTACCTAATCTAGGTTTAACACCAGAGTCAAAAAATATAGGCAACCAAAACCTCTTAAAAGAAGTATCTTCGCTACATAACCAAATTCTAAAACAGTTTGCTGAAGACCAGACTAATATAGAGTTTGTAGATATGAATCCAATATTTGAGATGCTTGTTAATGATACTGATAATTTCAACAAAAAATATCACACTTCGATAAGCCCAAGCAAAACCAACCAAAGTTGCTGGAGTGGTGGTTATTTCTCTTATAATCCAGATGGTCTAAACTCAAAAGAGTTTTATGAAAACCTATTAAGAGGCAATCCCAAGACTATCCTACTTCAAGAATCTGAGAATATTTCATCAGGAGAGCTAGATATGAATAAAATTCCTCTGAATCCAGATATTACTAGTGCGATTTTAGCTGCTGAAACTGGTAAATTATGTGATAATCCTCAAGAATATATATTCTGGGATGGTGTCCATCCAACCTATCAAGTGCATAAAGCACTATTTGAATATATCGCTAACGAGTATTTAGGAATAAATATATAGGTAGAAAACTTAATCGAAATAGCCACCAGCGACAAAACGATCAATAAAATGTTGGCTAAAGTGCATTTTATTCAATTTAACATTTTCCAAAAGTTGCTGGTATTGGCCTGACTTAAAAATATAATCAATAACATAAAATACATTACCTTTACCAACTATCTTTTCAACCTTTTCTTCGAAATTAGAAAAATCTGTTTTCTCATCAATATAATCATCTAATAAAGAGCAAAGCTTATCTATAGTTTTCTCATCAGCTCTGTCAAAGTACTTTGCAACCTCATAATGAAACTCATACTTGCTATCATGAAAAAATGGGTATACATTTCCTTTCCAAGCAACTTTATAAGCATCATCAACGTAGCTACTACTTAAAACATTTAGCTTCATAAGATGATAGTAAAATTTATTTGTATTCATTTGATTTTCCTATTTTATTTATTAAGCTCTTCTTGAACTATTTGATTAACCTGCTTAGGATTCGCCTTACCTTTACTTGCCTTCATAGCTTGACCAACAAAGAAGCTCATAAGCTTAATCTTACCAGCCTTAAAGTCAGCAGCCTGTTGAGGATTAGCTACAATTATACCTTGAACTAGTTCTCTTATTGCGCTCTCATCTGATACTTGTTTCAAACCTAGTTTCTCGATGATATTAGCAACAGATGTTGCTGACTCAATATATTCTGCTATGACTTTTTTAGCATTCGCTTGTGAGATAACATCTTTTTGGACATTATCAATAATCTCTAATAGAATCTCTGCTGGGATTATATCTACTGAGAATTCTTTTTCCGCTCTATTAAGAGTTGATATTAAATCGACTGTTATCCAGTTATACGCTGGCTTATAGCCTATCACAGCTGCTACTTGATCATAATAATCTGCTATTTCAAGATTTGATAATAAAAACTCAACTTCTTGATCAGCTAAATGCTCACGATAGACTGCTTCACGCTCTTCTGGCTTGAGTGGCATCTGCTTTTTGATACTTTCGATATATTCATCAGTTATTACCAATGGTAATAAATCTGGATCTGGGAAATAACGATAATCAAAAGCATCCTCTTTTGCACGCATTGAGCGTGTTTCATTTGCATCCGCATCATATAGACGAGTTTCTTGAACAACCTCTCCACCAGACTCTAGCACAGCTATTTGACGAGCATATTCATACTCAATCGCTTTATCAATAAATCTAAACGAGTTTATGTTTTTAAGTTCTGCACGAGTACCAAACTTATCTTGACCTTGTGGTCTAATTGACAAGTTGACATCACATCTAAACGAGCCTTCTTGCATATTACCATCACATATACCCAAATGCTTGACTAGCTGATGAAGCTTTTTAAGATAAGAAACTACTTCTTCAGATGACCTAAAATCAGGATATGTAACAATTTCTAAAAGTGGTGTACCTGCACGGTTATAATCTAACCCTGTCTCACCAGCGACATAACCATGAACTGATTTACCAGCATCTTCTTCTAGATGAGCTCGCTCAATTCTGATAGTTTTAGCTCCACTAGAAGTTTCAATCTCTAGCTTACCCTCTTGGACTATTGGATTATTAGATTGACTAATCTGGTAGCCTTTTGGTAAATCTGGATAAAAGTAATTCTTACGTGCGAAGAAACTATCTTTTGATATTTTAGCATCTACAGCTAAACCAAATATAACAGCTTTACGAATAGCTTCTTTATTTACTACAGGCAAAGTTCCTGGCAAACCTAAATCTAAAAATGCAGCCTGAGTATTTTGATGCTGCCCATATTTTGTTGCAGAAGTCGAAAACAGCTTAGATTTAGTACTTAACTGAATATGGACCTCTAGCCCTATCACCATTTCCCAATTCACTATTAAATCCTCGCTTGTTCTAAAATAAATTCTTCAATACCATAACTATTTTGATATTGCGTGACCATTTGTGTCAAAACATTATCATTAAATGCCTTCGCCATGAATTGACCACCAACAGGTAAATCATTAGCAAAACCAATCGGAAAAGCTATCGCTGGTAGACCTGATATATTAGCAGGTATAGTATAAATATCTGATAGATATGCCGAAACAGGATCTAACTTATCGCCTTTTTTGAAAGCTTCACTTGGAGCTGCAGGCATGAATATAACATCAACTTGCTCAAATATTTGATTAATTTGATCAGTCATTACCTTACGTAGCTGCTGAGCCTTATTATAATAAGAGTCATACTGACTTGATGCTAACACATAGTTACCTATCATGATTCTACGCTTAACCTCTTCACCAAAACCATCAGTACGAGATTTTCTGTATAGCTCATCTAAGTCTCTAGCTTCTGGATTACGATAGCCATATCTAATACCATCATATCTAGCCAGGTTAGCAGCTGCTTCTGCTGGTGTTATGATATAGTAAGTTGAAAGAGCCTCTTTTAAATCAGGAACTTTAACTGACTTTATTTCAGCTCCTAGCTTTTTGAAATTATCAAGAGTTTTTGACACAGCTTCTTGTATTTGTGCTGGTAGGTCTTTGATTAGACTTTCATCAACACCAATTACTTTACCTGAGATATCTTTCTCTAAATCTTGTGTAAAATGATTTTCTTTGACACCAACACACGTAGAATCATACTGACACTCTCCAGAGATAGCATCTAACATAATAGCCACATCTTCTGCATAATGTCCAAAGATACCTGCTTGGTCAAAAGATGATGCAAAGGCTACCATACCAAATCTTGAAGTACTTCCATAAGTTGGCTTCATAGCTGTTAGACCACAAAAACTCGCAGGCTGTCTCACAGATCCACCAGTATCTGAACCTGTACTAACAGGAGCAAAGCCTGCAGCAACTGCAGCTGCTGAACCACCTGAAGATCCACCTGGTACTCTATCCAAGTCCCAAGGATTACTAACAGCTCCGTAATAGCTATGCTCATTAGTTGAGCCCATAGCGAACTCATCCATATTTAACTTACCAAGAGTTACCATACCTTGATCTTTACAGTTTTTTGTAACTGTTGAATCATATGGAGCTACAAAGTTATCTAGCATCTTAGAAGCTGCTGTTGTTTTGATACCTTTTGTACAAAAAAGATCTTTATGCAAAATAGGTATACCAGTCAACAAACTTTGCTTACCTGCAGAAATAATAGCGTCAGCATTTTCTGCTTCTTTTAGCGCCTCTGCTTCACATAGTGTTATTACAGAGTTTATACTTTTATCTTGGTCTTTTATTTTTGCTAGATATTGCTTAGTTAGTTCAACCGCTGTGACTTCGCCACTATCTAGCCTAGCTCTCAATTTTTTAATATATGACATTGCTCACCCTATTTAACAACCTGTGGCACCATAAAATAATCATCAACTACTTCACAAGCAAATTTATCAAAACTTGCTCGATTATCTTGATCTTGAGGAATATCTTCACGAAATTTAAAATCAACACTAATTGGAGAAACCATCGGTGTAACTCCATTAGCATCAAAATCTTTGATGGCATCAAGAATCTTACAAATATTTGTAAGGTCTTGAGTATACTGCTCTAACTGCTGCTCATTCAAATCAAAACAAGATAGCTTAGCAATATGTTTTACTAGTTTTTTATCCATTTAAACACCCAAATAAATCATTAGAAACAAATACCCATAAATTATAGAATACTCATAAACATAAAGAAAGGTGTAGCTATTGCTATTTTATATTTGATGGCTGATTCTGTACTTGCTCTTTTATCGTTACAGGTTTAATCACTGATTCACTCTTTTTGATACCTATATGTAGCTGGCTACTGTTTAGATTTATCGGGAAACCATTATATCTACGCCATAGCTCATAACCTAAACTAACATCATTAAGCAATACCCAACCATGTACTTTGGTACCTAGTCTTAACACATCAGGAGATGGCCAATCCCTACTACCACTTTGTTTAACAAATATCTTAAACTGTCCTTGGGCATTATTTTGTGGAGAGATAAATATAACCTCGCCTTCGAAAGTACCGATTGCTACCTGAGGCCAACCACTAAACTGTATAGCAGGCCATCCTTCAAATTGTAGCATTACCTTATCGCCAACCTTGACCATAGGTACATCCATACTATTAACCCATAATTCAACTATTCTAGACTTACTCTCTGGAACTATAACTGCTAATACATCTGTATCTTTGACTATTACCCCTCCCATACCATGGATACGATCCATTATCACACCATCAGTAGGAGCTTTGACTAAACGGCTTTGTTGACGTGCTATTTGTACTTTTACTTTTGCTAGATCAACATTAAGTTTTGATAGTTCTTGAGTATAATTTACCATCTCCATCTGAGCCTGCTCATATATTCTTTGAGTACTCGCTCCTTTATCTACTAGATACTTATGTCTTTCGATATTATTTTGTGTATTTTTTATTGCTAGTTTAACTGACTTGATACCTAGCTCAATCGCTGCCTTTTCTTCCTCTAAACGAGAGACAACCTCAGGATCAAGATCAAGCACCTCAACGATAGGATCCCCTTTTTTAACAGCATCACCTTCAAATACATACCATTTACCTAGTCTACCTCCAATAGGAGCAGATATATTTTGCTGACGCTCAGATGGTGATAAAGTTGTAACATCGCCATAGCCATCGATAGTTTGTTGCCACGGAATCATACCCAAGACAACACCTATAACAATAATGCTCAATAAAACCAAGAATATAATCTTTTTAAAGCTAGGGTCTTTTCTAAGCATTTCTGATGATTTTAGTTGCATCATTAAATCCCCACTTACTGAATAGATATAATTAACGTTGGTGTTGCTATTTTACGTAGCATATGTGTAATTGCCATATGACCATTCCTGTTTGTTAAGCCATACGAATCAATTAGTATTAATAGCTTAGGCTGTTTTAAAATAGCTCTTATTAAATTCATCTTTAATACTACCATTGTATTAAACTCTAAATTGTATTTGATAGTTTGTGAATCAATTTCTTTTTCAAAATACTTTTCAAGAAACGTAATACCAAAGATATCTAATAATTCACTTAGATACTCAAGCCTCTCTTGAGAGAAATCACCCTCACATAAATTGTCAAGCACAGTACCTGCAATGACCTCTATACCACTAGCAATATGGATTTTGTCACTAATCTCTTGCTTAGAGTAGTTTGTCAGACAGACACCATTTAATTTTATTACTCCAAGAGAATTATCATCAAAGAAAGAATCTAGAAGCTTTTGCGCACTATTTATTGATAAACAAAGTTCATAAAACTGATTTTGAGTGTAATCAAAAGTATACTTTTGCTCATCGTCGGCTAATATAACATCCAATGATACAACATTATCAGCTAGCTTAGCTTCTTTATGCTCTGCACGCACTTTATCTTCTTGAGAAATCTCCAATAAATCTAGAATCTTACGCACCGCCACAAGAAAACCATAACAATCATATAAATATTGACTAAATTTCAGTAATCCAAGTAAAACTATATTGACCAAAAGCTCTGCAGCAATCAACTGGCCAATAGATAACTGACCATTTATGATCAGATAACTACCGATACCTAATAATAGAATATTTATGAATATATATGTCAAACCTATGTATACATGTTGTCTCAAGACTACACCAAAGAAATTAGATCTAGCATCTAAATAGTTACATAATTTAGTATCGACCTTTTTCATAGAATTATTTAGAGGGCGTTGTTTAAATGATAAAAACTCCGCTGTTTTCTCTTCAAGAGAGTCAACAATATCATAAATATTGCTCGACTCTTTAAGTCCAGCTTTATACCCAGCGTTCATCGGCACAAATATTGACAATATGATACAAGCAACCAATAAAATATCAAACACTAAAAATAATGGATGATAAAACGCTAAAATAATTACACAAAAAAGAGTCTGCAAGAATATATCTAGAAGAATTATAAAAATAACTGATACCGACTTTTGCAAAAACTTAAGTTCAAAAGCCCTGTTAATTTTCTCGCGAACATTTATCTTATCTAACTTGTTAAAATCAACTCGATAGATAGCAGTTATAACTCTTAACACGACATCTACAAAGATTTTCCTTTGGATATCTTCAACAAGCTTTAGTTGAAAAATCCTCACAAAAAAAGCTGCTGTTAATAGAATAAACAGAATAGTTATCAATGATATAACTGGCCTAATAGACAAACTAACGCCAACAAGATTAACTAATGTTTGAACTGATACAGGAATTGTTAGTGATAAAAAACCTAATAGTAAACTGTATATAATAAGCGTATATACGGTATGTCTAGGAATTTTCAATACTGATTTAATTTGTTTATACAACATAAAAATAAAATACGACATAATAACAACTATACTGCTTTAGTATAATATTGTTTTAAATAATGTCTACACTAGGATATTAATTTTATGTAATGATACTACATGTATCTAGCAAAGATATATATTTATAATGAAGAGATAAATGGAAACTGATTTAAACCATTTCTAAACTTTGATTGACCTTGCAAAAACATGATCAATTTCTTTTAGATAAGTTTTCTTGATACCCTCAAAATCCATTTCTGGAACATCTAAAATGATACTATGCTCATCTTGCATTACTTTTTGCAAGTTTTTCGAGAATGACTCACCTTGCTTAAGATCAAAAGCTACTTGCTGAACAATTTTGTAACAATCCTCACGCATAAATGGTGTATTTGCTACTAAGAAATGTAGATAGAAACTTGATAAATATGCACTTGTACTTCTTACTCGATCTTCGATAATATCTTTTTGAACAACAAGGTTATCGATAGTATTTTTCATTCTACGTAGCGCATAAACCATAATACCGAAGTTATCTGGTAAGTAAAAACGCTCTGCAGAAGAATGAGAAATATCTCTTTCATGCCATAGTACACAATTCTCTAATGCTATAGATACATGAGATCTTAACATCCTTGCCATACCTGTTAAGTTTTCAGTAGAAATTGGGTTTTTCTTATGTGGCATAGTTGAAGAGCCTTTTTGACCTTTAGAGAAACCTTCATACACTTCGAAAACATCACTTCTATGCAAATGTCTAATCTCAACTGCTAATCTCTCAATGGCAGAAGCAATAAGCCCATGAATAGAAATTAGTTTAGCAATTCTATCTCTTGGGATAACCTGAGTTGATACTTCTTCAACTGGTAAACCTAAAATATCAGCTGCCTTTTTCTCATCTTCTGTAGTTAAAATACAGTAGTTACCTACCGCCCCTGAGAACTGTACTGTCAAACCATCTTTTTGGAATTCTTTAAGATCTTTTAGTCTACGTTTAAACTCAACATAAGCACCCAAAAACTTCTGACCGAAGCTCATAGGTTCTGCAAACATACCATGACTTCTACCCATAGTAATGATTTCTTTTGTTTCTTGAGCTTTTGCTAATAATGAATCACATAAAGACTCTAAGTCTCTAACAACATACTCCATTGACTCACGGATCTGTAAGCTAAGAGCTGAATCGATAATATCTGAAGATGTAACACCAAAATGAAAAAACTTACCAGTTTCAGCTGTGAATTGCTCAGCAATTGAAGTACAAAAAGCTATAATATCATGCTTGGTAACTTTCTCGATTTCATCAACTCTATCAGGTCTAATCTCTGCTTTAGCACGAATCTCAGCTGCCGTACCTTTAGGAACCATTTTGTCCTCTAAAGCTTCAAGAATTGCTAACTCAACCTCAAGCATTTTTGCATATTTATTTTCATCTGCCCAAATCTTTGAGATTTCTGCTACGTCATACCTTTTTATCATCTTACTATCCTATTCGATAAACATGTATAAGCACCCTCGACACATCAGACACAAAAACATATGGCTAAAAACAAGAAGCGACTATATACAATGATTTATTTGATTCAACATAAATATATTTTAATTCTCTCAAATGGAGCCATATTGTCAACATTTTTATAAATATTACTCTCCAACGATTTTACTAATTTTTTTCAGCTCATTTGCTATAATACTATCTAAAGATTATGACTAAAAAATACTTATTGTTTTTAATATACAGGTCAAAATAGATTACCTAGTAAAAGGAGATAGCATGAAAAAGCTTATATTCACATCAATCGCAATTATGACTCTAGCATCTACGGGCTATAGCTCAGTATTAAAAGGTAGTGACTATATTTCAACAGATGTTGGTACAACATATAATTTCGAACGTGTTGATGCTGATGATAAAGATAACTTCTTAGTTCAAACAACAATAAAGAACTGTAGCGATGATAAGACATCATGTCAGTATTTCAGCGAAATTAAAGAACCATCGGGTAAAGAAGTATCTCAATCAAAGTATGTATATAGTTATATAACGAAAAATAACGGCGATGTATATATTCAATACCCTAATTCTGATAAAGAAACACTACTTTTACCAGCTAATATAGAATTTAACAAGATTAGAAAAGAAGATATAACAATAGGTAACAGTAAGTTCTCAAATACTTATGAATTTAAAAAAGAAATTCCTAAACTGACTATTAACGGTAAAGATTATGAGAACTGTATTGAGCTAGAAGCTAACTCAACTGTAAAATATAAAGGACAGGTTGAAAAAACTCAAAGTACAGAAACATACTGTAAAAAAATTGGGCTAGTCAAAGATACTTTAAAAGAGACTTTTAATTCAGAAAAACCAATTGTCTACAAAAATATACTTATGTCTATCACAAAGTAAAAATATATGAAAAAAATACTCTTTGCTTTAATTTCAATAGCATTATTGGCTGGCTGTTCTACGACTATAATTAACGGTAGTGATTACATATCTATGCAACCTAATACTCAGTACCACTACAAAAGAACAGCCCTAAAAGCAAACAAATCTATTTTTATTGATATAGATATTGAGTCTTGCAATAATGACAACACAAAGTGTCAGTACTTTGTAACTGTAAAAAACAGCAAAGATAAAATATTAGAACAATATTATGAGACTTATTATGTAAATTTCTTTGGTGATGTATATCTGACTGACAAGGTGTATCCTAACAGCACCCTACTCTTACCAGCTAGAATCACGCTAGGTCAAGAGATGCTTTTGGATAATGGTGATAGATATGGCGCTGTTAATGAAAAACTACTTGCTTACAAGCTCATACCTGAAATACAGATAAATAGTCATAAATATGAAAACTGTGTAAATATCCTGTTTGTATCAACAACTCCCGCAGAGTCTGTATATCTAAAGTTAGTAACTGATGAAGTCACTTGCAAAGATATAGGCTCTGTCCAAAAAGAAATGCAAATGTCATATAAACCTAAACATGCTAATACCAGTGAAGAAGAAATAAGTAATAGCGTGATGAAATTTGCTGCCACAAAAAGTATCAGCAGAGATATGGCTCCGGAAGGTTTTCTTAAGCCTTTTGGACAAAAAAATGTAACAACGGATAATGAAGGATTTATTCTTATAGATACATACTTAGATATACTAGAGTCTATTACTCACAGTAATTAATCTTACGAATTCAAAAAGTATAAACTTTTATCATATTTTGAATAATATAACTAATACCCAAATTCTATAGTATATGCGCGAGAAAAAATCTGTTTAGGTTCTATCTCAACATTACCTATACGATACTCAATATCAACATCCATACCTAGTGTATCACTTCTGCCACACCACGGCTCAATACATACATACGGAGCATTAGCCTTAGGTTTTGACCATAAGCCAAGATATTCAAAGCCATCAAAAGTCACTTCAATATAACGATTTGAACCTTTCTCAACTAATCTGACTCTTTTATCTGTGAAACCACTATACACAAGAGCATCATTATCAAAAGTATGATTATCTAGTTCAATTTTAGATAGTTTGAAATGCTTGGTTTCACCAGTATAAAAAGCCTCTAGTGTAATAGGATGAAAATCTAATTTTTGCTCAGAGAATGTAATCTCATAATCACTAAATTTATGCTTGTTATCAAAAGGACAAGCAAATGCTGGATGAGCTCCAAAGCCACATGATGCAACACTATCCTCTAGGTTTATAATATTATACTCTGTGAGAAGTTTATTAGCTTCAAGAGTGTATGTGACTTCAAATCTTAGTCTAAAAGGATAGTCCTCTTTGGTAGTCTCCATAGCTAAAATAACACTATTTTCACTATGTAAAACAATATCAAATACAGTATGACGAGCAAGACCATGATTTCCCATAGGATATTCTTTACCTTGGTATTTGATCTTATTACCATGAGATTTCCCAACTACTGGAAATAGTACCGGTGACACTCCAGCCCATACGCGACCATCACCAGACCACATATATTCATGATTGGTTGTAGTATTGATAACAGCGCGAACTTCGGCACCTAGCTCACTAATCTCTACTAATAAATTATCATTTTTGATTGTAATCATAACAACACCCCATCGTTATTAGTGAAGAGGTATAACTATATTAAAATGGTATGTCATTCCGTCAGGCTTGACCGCGTAATCTAAGAAGTAGGTTATTAAAATCTACCTCTGCAAATACCACTTACCAAACCATACCCTCTTCTGGGTTAACTTCAATATCTTCAGTAAAAAACGAGCAATTTAAAATACTCTATTAGTATTTTAGCATATTGTTGAATAGTAAACTAAGGTGAAAAGATTCCCCTTCATTTATGAAGGGGTGGCAGTCGCAGACTGACGGGGTAGTTTTGACACAAGCTCTTCTAACCACATCATCACACCTTCAAGATTAGTTTTAATATCCTTATCTAATATATGAATTACCTTTAAATCCAAGCTATTTAAGTATTCATCTCTAATACTATCGTACTCTTCTTTATCATTATGACTAGAACCATCAATTTCTATAACTAAGCGATAAGCTGGACAATAGAAATCAACAATATAATTACCTATAATTTTTTGCCTATGAAAATTCAGACCTAAGAACTTTTTTGATTTCACCATATTCCAAAATAAAACTTCTGATAAACCTCCAGCTTTTCTAAGCTCTCTTGCTCGTTGCTTTAACTTTGGATTGTATGGTAACTTTGTCATTTTAACTACCCCAAGTTGCTCTCGCAACCCACCCCTTCTCTTGTGAAGGGGAATTAAAATCTCAGATTTTAAAATACTAATCGCAATATAGCTGACTCCTATGAAACACTAGATAACATGTGACTAGTAAACCCACCGGTCTTTGCTATATTAATTAAATTTCTTTTTTCATCTGCGGCCAAATAATCATCAATAACTCTTGAAAGATCTTTTACCGTTTCTGAAAAAAGACTTTCATTCAGGTCTAAAAGATTTAAATTTGTAATACTATCAGCCATTAAACTACTAAATCCAAATATTTTTCTTACCATAAGAAGACTCAAATGAAATTTAAAATTTGAAACCTTTGATTTTTCATCAAGATTACCATGCTTTAACCAAAAATTATGAACTTTTCTATTCACTAAACAACAATTTAAATAACTCTTATATTCGCGATGATTATCAAATATCCTATTATATGTTTGATCTTTTTTAAGCAAAGATGTTGGTGTTGCTCTTGCACTATGAGGCTCTTCAAAAATCAATGTTTGTACTGACTGAGCTAAACTTTGTATACTAAATATTTTAGTGGCTGGCTTTCCTAGATTCTTATAATAGTTTTTTCTTCTATCATAATAGTAACCCTCATTTAAAAAATACAATTCTAACTCTCTTTGTATTTGTTCTGTTGCTCGTAATAAAACTGCAGACACAGGGTTCTGGCTGTTTGTTGATGCAATTATGTTATCTGTAACCTCTTTATTATCATTTACTATGATGACTTTAACAAGAACTGACCTATCATCTGAAGTATCTCCATTATGAGCGTTATATATTGAATAAGATGTTTGTAAACCATTTACGATTTGAACATTTTCTATAGATAATTGTTTATTTAATTCTTTAGGATCTTCCGCAACAATTGTTACACCATTATTCAACCACCAAAAATCTTGATCTGCTTTAGTCTCAATGGTATTTTTAATCTTCTTATTAACATCTACAGATCCTTGAAAATGTCGAATATTATTTTCAAATAGATCATCTCTAATTTCATCGTTATCTGAAGTTAAAAACTGCTTGTACTTCGCAAGCTCAACTACACCAATGTAACCAATCCCATCATTTCCATAACTAATAGATAAAGGCCTATCTTTAAACTCTATAGATAGTCTGTTAGATTTTTGCTTTTGGTAAAACTCTAATAATTCTTTACAGCTATAGCATTTAAAATCAACAAGCTTTGTTGAAAATATCTTGGATGTTATTCTTTTTAGCTGTTCTTTCTTTTCTTCAAAAACATTATTAATTTCTACTGAGGTTGCGTTAGTTATATAATGGTAATCAATAGATATAGACCCTCCGGCAATAGCTGTTTTCTGCCAAGCATCAGCTAATAAAATAGTCTGAGAAACTAAGCTCGCATTAAATCTAGTAAGTAAAGCTGTTTCATTTTTTTCTAAGTCAAATAGTTCTGGAATTGTAGTAATGATTTTATCTATAGATGATTCTTTAAAAGAAGACTCTTTTTTACACTGAGATATTACAAACCTTGTTCTTGTTTTACTTTTAAATGAAAAATTATCTAGATCTTCAATATTCTCAATGTACTCATCATCAATAAATATCATAAGTGAGTCAATTCCACCATCATTTGAGCCATCAACAATAGAATGTTCTATATTCTCAAATGTTAAGTCATTATCTTTATGAACTTGTGACAAACTAAATAGCTCAAATATTTGACTGTCCGAGAAACTCAATTCATTTGACTCTTTGAATACCTTTATACAGCCCTCTAATATAATCTTATTATTATTCATAAAAGTACTCTACCCAACCCACTTCCTAGCATTTCTAAACATTCTCATCCATACAGAATACTCATCATACTCTGCTGGGATATGCGAGTTTGTGATCGCTCTATAGACACGCTCAGGATGCGGCATCATCGCAAGGACACGACCATCTAGAGCTGTCACAGCTGTTAGACCATCTATTGCACCATTTGGATTGTATGGATATATCTCTGTAGTTTGATCTTGCCCATCGATATATTTAAGAGCTACTTGAGCGCTTGCTAGCATAGCTTGTTGCTGGTTGTCATTTTCAAATAATGGACGACCCTCTCCATGAGCTACAGCAATTGGTGCTTTTGTGCCTGCCATATCCGCAAACCAAATAGAATCAGACTCTTGAATCTCAACCATAGATACTCTTGCCTCAAACTGCTCTGATTTATTCTTGATAAATATCGGCCAGTTTTCAGCGCCTTTGATTAGTGATTTAAGCTGAGCAAGCATTTGGCAACCATTACACACGCCTAGTGCTAGAGTATCATTACGACCAAAGAATCTACTAAACTCATCTCTTAGCTTCTCGGTAAAGAGGATATTCTTTGCCCAGCCGCCGCCAGCACCTAGAACATCACCATATGAGAAACCACCACAAGCCACCAATACTTTGAAATCTGCCAAAGTTACACGCCCAGCATGCAAATCTGACATATGCACATCATGAGCCTCAAAACCAGCCGTAGTAAATGCTGCTGCCATCTCAACTTGACCGTTGACACCTTGCTCTCTTAAGATTGCAACTTTTGGTTTCTCAACATTGACAAACTTAGCTGTAATATCTTCTTCAAGATCAAATGTCGCCTCAACATGGATACCTTTATCATCAGTATTTAAAATACTATCAAACTCTTGTTTAGCACATTCGTTATTATCACGGATTGATTGGATTTGATATGAAGTCTCAGCCCACCATCTTTGTAAATTTACACGCGTATTTGAGTATACTTTCTCACCATTTGCAAAGATATTTAACTCATCGCTAGAGTTTAGCTTAGCTATTGCACACAGGTGAATTTCAGTATCTTTAAACATCTTGTCAACTAGTACTACATCACTATTTTTAACTTGGATAACAACCCCAACTTCTTCAGCAAAGAGTTTTGCTAATATATCTTGAGTCTCTAGCTTAATATCTAAACCTTTACGCCCAGCGAATGACATCTCTGCTAAAGTTGCAAATACACCACCATCAGATACATCATGATATGCTAAGATTTTATTTTCAGCTTTTAGTTTAGTGATATTTTCAAATAACACTTTCACCTTAGTCGCTTCAACATCTGGTGCAATATTGCCAACTTGGTTATAAGCTTGGGCTAAACAAGAAGCTCCAAGTCTACCGGCACCATTTGATAGATCAATGTGTAATAAAGTTGTATCATTATCATCAACTAAAACTGGTGTAAGAGTCTTACGTGCATTAGTAACAGGCGAGAAACCTGAAATCACTAAAGACAATGGCGATGTTACTGATTTAGCTTGACCATTATCTGACCCCGATTTATCTAACCACTGGGTTTTCATTGACATTGAGTCTTTACCAACTGGTATTGCAATACCCAACGCTGGCGCAAATTGCATACCAACAGCTTTTACAGTCTCATATAACTTTTGGTTTTCGTCACCCTGATTTGCAGCAACCATCCAATTTGCAGATAGGCGAATATCACTTAATTTTTCAATATCCGCAGCTAGAAGGTTTGTTACAGTCTCAGCAATTGCTAATCTACCAGAAGCAGCCGCATTAATAGCAGCAACAGGAGTTCTCTCGCCCATTGCCATAGCCTCGCCTGCTTGACTATCGACTGTAGCAGTTGTCACAGCACAGTCAGCCACAGGCACTTGCCATGGACCAACCATTTGATCGCGTGCAACCATACCTGTAATACTTCTATCGCCAATTGTGATTAAGAAAGATTTAGAAGCTACAGCCGGTACTTTTAGCACTCTTTCAATCGCATCATCAAGCTTGATAGTACTCGTATCAAAAGCATCTTGCTCAACTTTAACAGTTTTTACATCAATATGCATTTGTGGTGTATTACCAAATAATAGCCCCATTGGTAAATCAACCGGCTTATTATCGAAATACTCATCATTTAACGTAATATGCTTCTCAGATATTGCCTCACCAACTACTGCAAATGGACATCTTTCTCTGTTACAAAGTTGTTCAAAAAGCTCTAATGACTCAGGATCAACTGATAATACATATCTTTCTTGTGACTCATTTGACCATATTTCTAATGGAGAAAGCCCTTCTTCACCGACATTTACTTTTCTAAGCTCAAAATGACCACCGACATTACCATCTTTCACAAGCTCAGGAAACGCATTTGAAATACCACCTGCACCAACATCATGGATAAATGTAATTGGGTTATGCTCACCCATTTGCCAACATCTATCGATAACCTCCTGGCAACGACGCTCCATCTCAGCATTATCACGCTGAACAGATGCAAAATCTAGCTCTGAGTTAGTATCAGAAGATACAACGGATGACGCAGCCCCACCACCTAGACCAATGCGCATCGCAGGTCCACCAAGACAGATTAACTTAGCACCAACTTTGATATCGCCTTTCTCAACATGCATTCTTTTGATGTTACCCATACCACCAGCAATCATAATTGGCTTGTGATAGCCAAACATCTCTTTACCAGCAGATGTGTTAACCTCTTGCTCAAAAGTACGGAAATAACCATTTAGATTTGGTCGACCAAACTCATTTGAATAATGAGCTCCACCTATTGGAGCCTCTAACATAATTTGAAGTGGTGTAACTATATGATGTGGTTTACCATACTTGCTAGTCTCCCAAGCTTGTTCAAAATTTGGGATATTTAAGTTTGATACCGTAAAACCTGTCAAACCAGCTTTTGGTTTAGCTCCCAACCCAGTAGCTCCCTCATCACGAATCTCTCCGCCAACACCAGTAGCTGAACCACTAAATGGAGCTATAGCAGTTGGGTGATTATGAGTCTCAACTTTCATCAGGATATCAACTTCCTCTTGATTGAAACTATAAACACCAGTTTGCGTATTTGAATAGAATCTTTGAGCAGTTGCACCCTCTATCACAGCTGCATTATCTTTATATGCAGAAAGTACACCTTTCGGAGATTTCTCAGTAGTGTTACGAATCATTTTAAACAATGACTTATCTTGCTCTTGACCATCTATAGTCCATTTGGCATTAAAAATCTTATGTCTACAATGCTCTGAGTTTGCTTGAGCAAACATATATAGCTCTGTATCAGTAGGGTTTCTACCAAGCTTTGTATACTCATCAGCTAGATAATCAATCTCTTGCTCACTTAAAGCTAATCCAAGCTTCTTATCCGCATCTTTGATAGCCTGAGCACCATTTTCTAGTACATTAACAGTCTCTAGCTCTTTTGGTGCTGTTACGCTAAACAACCCATGCAGATCTTCTTTACAAGAAAAGACTTCCTCAACCATACGATCATGTACTAAATTTTCTATAGCTCTTAGCTCACTATCAGAAACTTGTCCCTCAATACCAAAAAGAACAGCTCTTTCTACTCTCTTAACAGCACTGATACCAGTATTACGGATAATATCAGTAGCCTTTGATGACCAAGGAGAGATCGTGCCTGCTCTTGGAGCCGTAATAAAAGTATGACCCTTCGGCTCTGTTGAACCATACTCTATATTGTAGTTAAGTAAAGATTTAATTATTTTTTCTTGCTCATTACTTAACTCTGACTCAAGCTCTACAACATGAATATATTGAGCAGATACAGACTCAACTTTATTAGATATTTTTTTAGCATCTGCTGAAATCTTTTCTCTTTTAAATGGAGATAATGCACTTAACCCTTCAAAAATCCTAATCATTAGCTATCAAACCCTTTATATTTCTTTTCTAACTCTTTTAACTCTTTTCTATGTCTTTCTAGCTCATTCAAATAAGCTTCGTCAACATCACCTGTAATATAATTACCAGAGAAAACACTATCTTCAAACTCTGTGATTTTAGGATTTTGCTTTTGAACTATTTGCTTTAGATCTTCTAATGGTAAATAAATCAATCCATCAACTCCAATCCACTCACGAATTTCTTCTAACGTTTTACCATGTGCAACCAAGTCTGATTTAACAGGCATATCAATACCATATACATTTGGATAACAAACAGCTGGTGATACAGAAGCAAGATATACAGATTTCGCACCCAAATCTCTGACCATCTCAATAATACGCTTAGATGTTGTACCTCTAACTATTGAGTCATCAACTAGCAAAACATTCTTATCCTTAAATTCTGCTGGTATTGGATTTAACTTTCTTCTTACAAAGTTCTTTCTATCAACATTTTCAGGCATGATAAATGTTCTACCCACATAGCGGTTTTTAACAAACCCTTCACGGTACTCAACACCTAATGCTGTTGCTATCTCTTGGGCTGATGCTCTACCTGTCTCCGGCACGGGGATTACAATATCAATCTCTTTATCTTTCCATGTTTCTTTGATTCGTTGACTTAACACTTTACCAGCATCAACTCTAGCTTGATATACGCTTACGCCATTCATAATACTATCAGGACGTGCAAAGTATACATATTCAAATAGACAAGGCGCTAAAACTGGATTTTTTGCACATATCTTAGAGTGAACTTGTCTATCCTCAGTGATAATTATCACTTCTCCAGGCTCAACATCTCTTAGTATCTTAAATCCCGATATATCTAAAGAAACACTCTCACTAGCCACCATATAGGCTTTTTCGCCATTGTCATATTCCTTAACACCTAGTATCAAAGGTCGTATACCATACGGATCTCTAAAAGCCACTAGTCCAAAATTTGCTATCATCGCAGTACAAGCATAACCACCCTTAGCATGTTCAAAAACAAACTCACATGCTTTATAGACAGCTTCAGGTGTTGGACAACCTTTTGATTTATTCATACCACATGCAAAAAAATTCAAAAGCAGCTCTGAATCAGAAGTTGTGTTTAGATGACGTCTTTCGATATCATGTAACATCTGTGCAAGCTCAGCAACATTTGTCAAATTACCATTATGAGCAAAGACTATACCGTGAGGATTATTTACATAAAAAGGCTGACTGTCTGCAGCTCCTAAGCTTCCAGCAGTTGGATATCTGACATGCCCTATACCCATATTACCTTTTGACTTTTCTAGCTTTTCATCTGTAAACACATCACTTACAAGCCCTGTATTTTTGCGAATAAAAAAATGTCCTTGATCCATAGTCGCGATACCTGCCGCATCTTGACCTCTATGTTGCAAAAGACTTAAACCATAAAATAATGGATAACTAACCTGATTCGGTCCAGCGACTCCTATAACTCCACACATAAAACTACCAACTACTCTTTATACCAAATTAATTAACAAACATATTATAGCAATATTTATCATGATAAATTAATCAAAATCATCTAATACTACTAATGCGAAAAACCACCTCTTTCGATATCTTTAGATTTATTATCTAAAGAGTTAATAACATTTTTTAGATCCCTAATCATAAGCTCTGCTAAATCAAAGCTAAAGCCTCTCCTAACAAGCACTCGCATAACTACCAAGTCTTGTCTATCTTTTGGCATCGAATAAGCAGCTATCTGCCAACCTCTAGCACGAATTTTTTCAGAGATATCAAACAAATCATAACTTTTGCCTGCCTTAAGTGACCAGCTCACTGCTGGGATACCACCTTTACCAGCATGAATAATATCAAAGATACCCATACCCTTAATTTCTTTAGCAATATATTTTGCAACATCATAACTAAGCTTATGAACTTTCTTATACCCTTCAAAACCAAGCTTAACAAAGTTATAATATTGGGCAACTATCTGACCACCAGGTCGAGAGAAATTTAAAGCAAATGTCGGCATATCGCCACCAAGATAATTAACATTAAAAATCAAATCTTGAGGTAAGTATTTCTTATCTGCCCAAACAACCCAACCCACTCCTAATGGCGATAACCCAAACTTATGTCCTGATGAATTAATTGACTTAACTCTTGGTAATCTAAAATCCCACCTAAGTTCAGGCTCTACAAATGGTGCTAAAAATCCTCCAGAAGCAGCATCCACATGCACTGGAATATCAATACCAGTATCTCTCTCAAATTTATCAAGTGCTTCACAAACTGCCTCAACAGGCTCGTACTGACCTGTAAAGGTAACCCCTAAAGTCGGCACAACTCCAATTGTATTTTCATCACAGTACTTAAGCATAGTTTCTGGAGTCATTATTAAACTTTCATTTGACATTGGAATCTCTCTAAGCTCAATATCCCAATATCTAGCGAATTTATGCCAGCAGACTTGCACAGGTCCTGTAACAAGATTAGGTTTTGTATAATCTTTACCTTGTGCCTTCATCTTATCACGCCAGCGCCACTTCATTGCCATACCGCCAAGCATAGCTGCTTCAGATGAGCCAGTAGTTGAACAGCCGATTGCATTTTCTGCTGAAGAGTTCCATAGGTTTGCTAGTATGTTGACACATCGTGACTCTATTTCAGCAGTTTGAGGATACTCATCTTTATCAATCATATTCTTATCAATGCAATCATCCATAAGCCTATGAATGAAATCATCAACTTCTGTTTGACAAAATGTCGCTAAATTCTGCTTTGAATTACCATCGAGCATTAGCTCATCTTTGATTTGTTGATATGCTTCGAAAGCATCATTTGATTTTTTGGGAATTTCAAATTTTGGTAATGATTCTTTATACAACTTATGTTTCATATCATTTTTGGCATGTAACGCCATAATTGATTACCCCCTAGTAATGTTTATTCCTATAAATTCAAAATTTTGAATTTCGTATAAATCTATTTTCTGATTAGCGATGTTTTGACAACAAATTGAAATTATTAATTCTTGATAATTAAATGTGAAAAAATCTTCTGGATAATTATTACTTATCCATCGTGTATTTCGCTTAATGAAGTTCGCATCAGACAGCCCTCTAGCAATACCTAGAGAGCTTCTTTTTACTTGAGCTTCTTTTAATGTCCATAACTTATAAAACTGATTATATGTGTCTTCGCTATTTTTTAAACTTTGATACTCTTGATTAGTAAAGTATCGCTCTGCTATCAAAAGAACATTTCTCTTTGAAGATATCTCCTCAGCATCAACACCTATATCGTGATTTGCAAAAACTATTATAGCTTTATTCTTAGTATGACTTATATTGAAATAAAACTTGTGACTCTTTAGATATGGCTTACCATGCTTATATTCAAATATTGGAGTAGCAATATCATAAAATCTCTCTAATACAAAATAGCGAATAAACTGGGAAAATATTTTCTGCTTATTAGTTAGTTTTAACAAATCTATATTTTTTTTAGAAGAAAGATAATTTCTAAGATCCTCAGCTTTGTATTTTTCAAAATCTAAAATAAAAGCTGAAACTTGAGACATTGAAGTAATTACTCCGTTGCAATCTGCGAGATTATATCTGTTTTACCAAGAATATTGTTTATGTACTCAACATCTTTATAAGTCAAGCCACCCTGCAACTGCTTCAATCTAACATAATCCTCAACATAGTTAAATATAGCATCTGCAAATGAAAGCTGAGCCTGTACAAGTATTGCCTGACGGTTAAGTAAGTCTACAATAGTCTGAGTACCAGCCTCAAAGCCATCTAATATCGCTTTTACAGAAGCAATACCAGCATATACTGACTTCCTGAAGGCATCAATCCTCACAGCATCCAGTACAACAGTCTGATAAGCTTCTACAGTTCCAGCATAAACCTCTCGCTGTGTTTGAAGTAGCGCATAATTAGCTGCTTGATTATTATAACTAGCTTGTTTAAGCTTCGCATAATCAGAACCACCTCTTAATATGTTCCAATTAGCCTCACCACCGACATTGGCAACATCATACTTAGTAGGAATTTTTGCGATCTGTTGTTGGTTACCAGACAAAGCATTTCGTGACATCATTATACCGCCAGTTAAATTAACCTTAGGGAAAAAATTACCCCACTCAATACCCACACCCTCTTGTGCTGCTTGATACTCAAATCGTTTCTGTGCAATATCAAGATTATACTTCTCAGCAGTATTTAACCAGTAGTTGATATCATCTGGTACAGGATTGCCAAATTCAGTATCTTTTGAAATATATAATATAGAGCTTATGCGTTTACCAATAAGTTTAGCCATTACTGCTTTTGCGTTGATAAAGTTCCTTTGGGCACTAACTCTATCAGCAATCGCTTGACGATACTGAGCATCTGTGGTCTTAAAATCTGCATAGGAAACCATACCAGAATTATATTGATATTTCTGTGTTAGATATAACTTCTTGTTCCATGCTTCGTTTGCAAATTGAAACTGTAGTGCCTGCTCTGCTCTGAGAAGCTCAAAATATGCTGTTACAGTATCAACTATAAGAGTCTGCTCTGCCTTTGCATAAATCATAGCATAAGATTTTTGCAAGTATGTAGCTTGAGTATATGTCTTCCATTTACTCCAATCAAAAAGTACTTGAGAACCACTGAAATTAACATTATTTGACGTATCATTAACCCTACCACCGAACTGATTATACAGATCGCGTCTAAGATTATAGTTAAAATCAATCTGCGGTAATAATGCACCCAATGCTGCAGGCACTGTTTCAACATTAGCTGCAAATGTTGATCTAGCTGCTTGGTAATCTGCGTTATGTTCAGCTGCTAACTTATAAATATCAACTAAGCTGTAGAATTTATCTTCAGTATTACCAACCATCGCGACTTCATCAGCTTTTTTAAGATCATAGAATTTGTTATCTACTTTAATCTCATCAGCTTTCGCATACTGTTTTTCTACACTATATGGATTCTGCGTTATATCTGTACCAAGAGGTCTTCCGGCATATTTGTATTCTGGCACAGGAGTATCCTCGTTGGCAAATGCCATAAAAACCCCCAAAAAACCCAAAATATATAGTGCTAGTTTCTTCATATTTTTTTATCTATTGTAAACATTAAAGAGAAAATTCTTCTGATATGTTTCTTTTACTGCTTTAGTTATGAGATAAGCTTTGTCACACACATCAGTTCTGACAACAAAAACCAATCTACCACCAACTTCAAGAAGATCTAGTAAAGATTCATCTACTTCATTTTCTTCTACAACATTTGATATATATATGCAGTTATATTTTTTAGCATTTTTTATAATATTTGTAAGGTGCTCAGCACTATTAAATTCAACATTATAAACATCTACTTTTGCTAAATTGCGTCTAGCCATAGCCAGTCTTTCTTCGTCGTAGTCAACAAGCTCTACACTGTTACACAATTTGGCTATCAAAGCTACTGGATACCCAGTTTCCAAACCAAGCTTTAATACATTATCAGTTTTTCTCATAGCTAAAGCTTCTATTAACCTAGCTGTAAACATAGGGCTTCTAAGCTCTCTATCATCTATCACAAGATTAGTATCACAATAAGCTAAAGATTGATATTCTTTGGGTAGAAAAATCTCTCTAGGGATATCTGTCATAATCTTTGCAACACCATCTAAAGAAAGACCTTCCGTGAGGACTTGTTGCTTTACCATATTCTCTCTAGCAAGCTCAAAATTCATATTAGCCCCTATTAATATTTAATATTAAGAAGTAAATTTCATCTACTATTTAGAAAAAAGATAATATCATAATACCACGGTAAAAGGAACCTTGCTAATTTTTGCCATTTAATATTATTAAGATACTTGAAAGAGATTTTTAATAGTATCAACCTTTGCAGACTCTTTTGTTTGATAAACATAGTAACTATAAAGACTAGCTAACGATAACTCTGTATCCATATTAACTAAATCTTTACCCTCTTGAGACTTAACGAGAAATGTTGGTAAAAAACCATAACCAACTCCTTGTATAATTGCATTATAAACACTTAAACAACAATCAAAGCTTATTACATTTGATAAACGAAATTTATCTCGATATTTACTTTCTAAAATTAAAACTGAATTTCTAAAAACTGTCTCTAAACCACCATAACGCTTTAATAACTTTTTTGAAACATACATTTCAAAATCAATTCTATTGTATAACTTGACATTATAACCTTTATTCTTAAGGTCATGTACCTCTTCATCGCTCATTACTGCCAATACAACATCTATATCATTATTCTCAAGCTTCTCTATTAATCGAGTTTTTTTACAAACTTTTAAATCATATTCAAATATAGTTTCATTATCTATACATCTATTTATTGCATCAAAGATACTTTTTTCAAATATTGGTAACAGACCTATTCTAATCTTTGACTTTCTATTCCTCAAAATTGGTAACTCTAATCTATTAACCTGATCTATTTTTTCAAGTATAGGCTTGACTAGATCATAGAAACGCTCTCCTTCATTGTTCAAATTTAAACTATTACTTTTTCTTTCGAAGAGCTCTAAATCTATAATATCTTCTAAATTTTGAAGTTGTTTAGTCACCGCTGGTGGTGTAATAAAAAGCTGTTCTGCTGCTTTTCTTAAACTCTTATTTTCAACCACTGCTGCAAATACTCTGAGTTGATGTAACGTATACTGCATAGACAAAGTAATTAAAAAAAACCAGTGTTAACCAAAAGTTAACATAATGATGAAAATTATTCAATTTATATATTTAAGAATCTAATTTAAACTCTCAACACACCATAAACCTAGAGGTATTTAAAATGACTAAAACAAACCTTGAGATAATTCAAAACTTTATTGAGTATCAGCAAAATGGCAACCTAGATGCAGCACTAAACCTAATTGATGATAATGCAGAGTGGCATTCCGATAGTATCAATGGTGCCTGGAGTGGCTCACACCTTGGCAAACAAGCCATTATTGAACACTTCAAAAACATCAAAAAAGATGTTAGTCAGTTTAATAAAACATCTATAGATTTAACCGCAAGTGAAAATACAAATCTTGTTTACGAATATGGGAAACTAAAGGTTATATTCTCACATAACAACCAAATCTTTGAAACTTACATTGTATCAATATATGAAATAAAAAATCAGAAAATACTAAACTATAGAGTTCTTGAAGATTCTCACACTCTGTACCAGATCTACAATAGCAAAGCTTAAAACTTAAAAGCCTCAAAACTTATAAACAAATAGTGAACAATAAATTTTAATAGTGACTAAGTCTAATATCCAAACTCTTTTCAGGAATCTCACATGAGCAAAAATATTAAAACTCTTATTTACACATTAGCTTTTTTATCAATCTTAACGGCTAATATTTATTTACCAGCAATGCCAATATTACAGCACATTTTTTCGACAACAAAAGCAAGTATGAGTTTGACTATTAGCTTTTACATGCTAGGTCTCGCTATTGGTATTCCGATATATGGTGCATTATCTGATCACATCAAAACATCAAAGGTTCTAGCATTTGGGCTTATCTTGTATATTGTTGCTAATCTTATAGCCATCTTATCACCTAATATTTCAACCTTCCTTATAGCTCGACTGACTCAAGGATTAAGTGCAGCAAGTGCATTGTGTCTATGGCAAGTTCTAGCATTTAGTTATTTTGAAAAGCATGCTGCACATATTATTGGTACAGGATATATCCTCATTGGTTCAATGCCAGCTATAGCACCAGTATTTGGCGGTACAATTTTAACATTATCAACATGGTATGGGATTTTTATTTTTTTAATAGTAATAGCTGCAGTATTATTTTTAATAACTATAAAGCTACCTACCCCTCCGAAAAGTATCCATGATGTAAAAGAGCATAGCATTACTCAACAGCATATTATTTTAGCTGTACTAAATCAATACAGACACTTATTGAAAGATTTTAAATTTATCATCTTAACTTTAGCTAGTACTTCGATATATATATCTGTATATGTATACCTGTCTCAAGTTCCCTTCTTGTTGACAAAACTTCATTTTGCGACAGGGGAGTTTAGTTTATTTTTTATTCCGATATCGATTGCATTTATATTAGGTGGAATAATTTCTAAACTCATGTTGAGAAAAGGAGTTAAATTTGAAAATAGAATTATACTTCCTATTTGTTTATTCATAACATCTTTGACTATTGTTTTAGTTACTAAAATAATCAACTTACCTCTCTCTGGGTGGCTATTAGCAATACCATTTTTCATTTTCACAATAGGCTCTGGGATTGGAGCTCCTAACATAAGTAGTGAAGCACTATCTTTACATCCTCATAGGCGAGGAACAGCAGCATCAGCATTAGGATTATTACAAAACTTAGCAGCATTTGCCTTTAGTGGTCTTGGAGCTTTTTTAACAAAGTATGGTTATGATGGACTAATAATATCTTATATTATATTAGCAGTCTTACCGACCTTTTGGATTATAATTTATAGGCTGCTAATTTAGATATATCTAAATCTCCAAAATACCAGACTTTGACTGAATCTTACCATCTTATTTTTTTGTAAATTAGAATTAATTCAACAATTCTTTGTATCAAAATAAATCTTTATAGACAAAAAATAAAAAGTTAAAATATAGAGTTGAATCATTCGCTTTCTAAGAAAAAAAGCTTAGTAAATATTAAGTCAAAGGATAAAAATACATGAAAAGACCTGAACTATTGTCACCGGCAGGCACCCTAAAAGCTATGCGCTATGCTTTTGCTTATGGGGCTGATGCAGTATATATTGGACAACCTCGCTATAGCCTAAGGGCTAGAAATAATGAGTTCTCAAAATTAGAGACTCTTGAGACAGCAATTACTGAAGCTCATGCACAAGGCAAGAAGATAATGCTAGCTAATAATATAGCTCCACATAATGCTAAAATCAAAACTTACATCAAAGATATAGCTCCTGTACTTGCTCTTAAACCTGATGCAATGATTATGTCAGACCCTGGCATGATTATGCTAGTTAGAGAGAACTTCCCAGACCAAGAGATACATTTATCAGTTCAAGCCAATGCAGTGAACTATGAAACTGTTAGATTTTGGCAAAAATTTGGTATTACACGCGTTGTATTATCAAGAGAACTATCTCTAAAAGAAATCGCAGAGATCAAAGAGCATGTTCCAGATATGGAAATTGAAACATTTGTTCATGGCTCATTATGTATGGCTTACTCAGGTAGATGTCTACTATCAGGATACTACAGTCATAGAGATCCTAACCAAGGTGTATGTAATAATGCTTGTCGCAATAACTACAAAGTTGCTGAGGCAAAACAAAACGAGTGGGGAGATTTCGAGCCTGTTGAAGTCAAGTCAACTCTTGGTATAGGTACACCTTCCGATAAAGTAGTGCTTATAGAGAATGACAAAGAGCCAGGACAATATAACCCAATGTTTGAAGATGAGCATGGTACTTATATTATGAATTCAAAAGACCTAAGAGCTATACAGCATGTAGAAGCAATGATGAAGATGGGTGTTGATTGCTTTAAGATAGAGGGTCGTACAAAATCATTTTTCTATGCTGCTAGAACTGCTCAGCTATATGATCAGGCTATCAAAGATGTTCTTGCAGGCAAACCTTTTGACATAACGCTTATGGATAAACTTGAAGGTCTAGCTCACAGAGGTTATACCGAGGGGTTCTATCGTCGCCATGTTCATGATGAGTATCAAAAGTATGAAAACTCAGACTCACGTAGTTCTACTCAACAGTTTGTTGGTGAAGTAACAAACTTCGATGAACATACTGGCTATGCTGATATCAATGTCCGTAACAAAATGAAAATCGGCGATAGTATTGAACTTATGTTGCCATCTGGTAGTCGTGAGATAATACTAGACAATATGCTAGACAAAGATGGTAATCCTATGGAAGAGGCAAAAGGTAGTGGCTATCAAGCTAAAGTTAGATTTGATAATGTCACATCTGATGATATGAAGTTCGCCTTAATGATAAGAAATTTATGAAATAAATAGTGTCTAGATAGCTTTAGAGTATAGTTTTAATCATGGAGATTTTACGAGCAAACATTTTTTGATGGATCGTACTCTCTCCAAGGATCACCATTTCCTGGAGTATTTGAAGCATCTGCATACCAACAAGCTACATATGACATATAGTTCTTTCCTCCATCTACCGAATATATTACTTTAGGGTACAAAGTTGGATTATATTTGACTTGATATATTTTTGAACCATCCCAAACACCCGCATCGTAAGTATACTCAGCTATTGGCTCAGGAGCTTTACCTCCTGTGAGGGTAATATTAAGCTCGCTTGGTGCTACTTTCGATATTCTACAAGTAATGCCCTGCCCTTGAGTATCAATACTACATATGCCATTAGCTTGCTTTGGTGTTACAGTTTTGTATGAACCATTTGGAGATGAGATTTCAACATTCAAATTTTGATAATATTGTGGATTCATTGGAACACTCTGCATAGTAAAAAAGCTTGCATCTTGCTTCAATGATCCTATTATCTGAACATTTGGAATACGGATCTCATACTGATTTTGAGTATCAAGATTAAAAGTATTGATGCCTTTTTCAAGGTTCTTATCCCCATCAGTAGATGAATGAAGTTGCAACCCCTGTGCTTCAGATTGATTATCAATATTCAAAGTGAATGGTGTTGCTAAGGCTAATGTTGACGTAAATAGCGCCACTACAACAAGTGATGTTTTTTTCATAGTTTATCCTTTGGTTTCTTATAAAATCAATTCTTGAAATTAGAGTATCTAACTTTTGCCTTTGATCTATAAGAACATCTATATTTATTCAAAAGGCAATAATTAAGGTTATGATGACTCAATACCAGTGATTCTAATTTATTTCAAAATAGATAAAAATATCCATATGCGCATAGCTGTCATCCATATATGCATATTAACAGAAACTAACCACCGTTCATAAGACTATGCTTCACGAGCATTATTAAGTTAAGATTTAAAGAAAACTTCGTATATTATTATCAATATCATAAGAAAAATCCAAAGTATCTTATTGGGGCAACTCTTCTCCACGAATCCATATACCAACTCCAGTAAGAGCTCGATATCGATTTAACTGTACTAAATATAGTTTTTAATATTTTTAGCATAAGTAACTTCTAAGATTTATAAATATTAGCTATTCTTTTGTCTGTGTGATTTTGACTAGAATTAACAATGAAGCCGCAATAATAGAAATAATAATCATTGTAATTGCTATTGGTAAAGAGCTAGTTGCTGGGAATAACATCGCTATACTGCCTATAGTTCCACTAATAGCAAACTCCATAGTTCCAAATAATGCTGCTGCAACACCCGCCATTTCATAGAATGGCTCCATGCTACCACTAGCGCCAGTACCTGCGGTAAGGGCACAACCAAATGTCGCTAAGAAACACGGAGCAAAAAAGCCCCATAAACTTAATCCCCATATTTCATATATACTAAATGACAAAACACCTGCAATAAATACACACACCACACCAAGAAAGGCAGTGTTATAGACACCCAGTGCATTAACAATAACTCCAGCAAATATTGAACCTATCAAAAATGCCACCCCTGCTGAACCAAATACAATGTATATCTCTGAAATAGGGTAACCCAAATAGTTAATAATGTATGGAGTCATTGAAAATAATATAAAAAACGAAACCATCCCTGATACAGCTGCTAGCGAATACGCCCAAAACTGTAAAGACTTTAACACATGTAAATATCTCGCAAAAACACTCAAAGTCATCTTTTTGCGTCTTTCAACAGGTAAGCTTTCTTTAACAAAAAATACGATTATCAAAAATGAAACAAAAGCCAATATAGTCAGAAATATAAAAGCTGAATACCATGGAAAATGTATCGCTAACTGCACTCCAATTAATGGCCCTACTATTGGTGAAACAGAGATTATCGCATTAATAAAGCTGTATATCATCGAACTTGTTTTACCGAAGAATGCATCTCTAATAATTGCAAAAGCACATACTGATAGACCACAGCACCCCACAGCCTGAACAACTCTCGAAAATATCAAAAACTCAATATCTTGAGAGATTGCACATAAAACCGACCCTATCAAAAATATAATAGATGATATTAAAATAATTTTGAATCTACCAAATTGATCTGATAATGGTCCTAGAATAAGCTGACCAACTCCAGTAACAACCAAAAACAAAGATAACGTGACTTGCACCATTTGCTGAGTTGTATTAAAAGCCTCTCGCATATCTGGTAGAACAGGCATATAGACATCCATAGCTAATGCAAAAGCAAAAACCATAGGTCCTAGAATAAGAATAGTTTTAATTGGAGAATATTTCCACATAGAAACACCCCTTGTATTTTATATGTAAGTAGCGGGTTATTATATCAGATTAATATAAATATGTTACCCATTTAGTATAGTAGTACTACCAAAGCTAAAAGCTTAGTTTATTTTCTTAACTCTCTAGCTGACAATGTTATAATAGCGCCATCGATAATTTTTATTTAAATATAATGTTTAAAAAACTCCTACTTGTAATATTTACAAGCATGTTACCTATATTATCATTTGCTGAAGGGGCTAAATCTCTAAGTGCGGTGAGTGTTCATGCTGTTGACCAACCACTAGCGATTGCTGCTGTTGTGGTTTTTGTAATTGCTTATTTATTTGTTATGACCGAAGACTTCACTAAACTCAATAAGTCCAAACCTGTAATCCTCGCAGCAGGTATTATATGGACATTAGTAGCAATAGTTGGCAAATCAGTTGGCGCGGACAATATTGTACATTCAAACTTTGACCATATTATGACTGAGTATGGTGAGCTTTTACTATTCTTATTAGTCGCAATGGCATATATCAATCTAATGGAAGATCGAAATGTCTTTGCTAAGCTAAAAAGTACACTACTAAGAGCTGGCTTTGGATATCTAGCAACATTTTGGCTTACAGGTATTATAGCTTTTTTCTTATCGGCAGTTGCTGATAACCTAACAACTGCTCTAGTGATGAGTACCGTTGTAATATCTATTGGCAAAGACAATAAAAAGTTTATTACTATGGCTTGTGTTAATATTGTAGTTGCAGCAAATGCAGGCGGTGCATTTTCTCCATTTGGAGATATTACTACGCTGATGGTCTGGCAAACTGGAGTTGTAAAATTCACAGAATTCTTTGCTATATTTGTACCATCATTAGTGAATTTCTTAGTACCAGCTATTATTATGAGCTTTTTTATACCAAAAATGGAATCTCAATCGATAATAGAGGAAAAGGTAGAGCTTAAACGTGGCGCTGTTCCAGTTATTTTGCTATTTATCTTAACGATTGCTACTGCTGTATCATTTGAGCATTTACTTCACTTACCACCATCACTAGGAATGATGACTGGCTTCGGATATGTAATGATATACAACTATATCTACGGACTGAAAATTGCTTATGAGAATAGGAATCCTAAAAAACACAAAATGCCTCCTCATGCTTTTGATATCTTTGATAAAGTCAAAGAAGCAGAGTGGGATACACTGTTGTTTTTCTATGGAATATTAGTTTCTGTACAAGGACTAGCAGCTTTAGGCTATCTTGGTTTAGCATCTCAATATATCTATACAGATATGCAATCAATTGCACCAAGCCTTTTCTCTGCACATACTCAAGCAAATACAATTATTGGTATACTTTCAGCAATTATTGATAACATCCCTGTTATGTTTGCTGTCCTTAGCATGAATCCAACAATGGAACATGCTCAATGGTTACTAATAACTCTAACTGCTGGGGTTGGTGGTAGCTTACTAGCTATAGGCTCAGCAGCTGGTGTTGCCGTGATGGGTAAATCCAAAGGTAAATATACTTTTATGGGGCACCTCAAGTGGACTTGGGTTATTGCCATAGGTTATTTCGCTAGTATTATTGTTCATCTTTTGATCAATCATTAGAAAAATCTAAAAAGCTATCATGGTATTCTCTAACTCTCTCACTATGACTTGTTGAGATATATGTAAATCCTTTTTCTTGTAGAATTTGATATATTTTTCTTTCAGAATTTATATCAATATTTGAAGTTGCCTCATCAAGTAATAGTAAATCATACTCTTTAACAAAAATCCTACAGAAATTAAGCTTTTGCTGCTCACCAGACGATAGAAAATTTCGCCAATCATTTATTGTATTTATGTATTTTGCTAAGTAGCCGACATTTAGTAACTCAAGAATCTCGATAAACTTATCATCCGAAGGTATTCCCGACTGTATTGGATAAAAAATAGCTCGCTTAAAATCATCTTCAGGGTAATAAGGTTTCTGAGGCAATAAACAAATCTTGAGACACTTCTTGGCAAAGATAATATCTCCTTCATGACTACCACACCCCACCCCTGCAATAGCTCTTAACAGAGTACTTTTACCAATGCCCGAATGGCCACTTATAAGCAATCTTTCTTGACTCTTTAGCCTAAAACATATGTTATCCAACAAGAATGGTGAGTTTTGTGATTTTTGCAACGAAAAACTATTTACTTCTAAAATACTTTCTTCGCAATTAAGCATATCTATCTCATCAGAATTTGTTTTTTCTGAGGATATTTCATGCTTTAACTCTGTAAGTCGTGACATACTAGCTCTTAGGCTAGCTAAGGTCTCATATACATAGGTCAAATAAACCATAGGAAATATCACTTGCATTACTGCTGAGTTTACCTGCATCATCTGACCAAAGCTTATCTGTTTTGCAAAGTATCTGGGTAATGACAAGATCGTACCGATAATTGCATAGACTTGACTAAATAGCGTATTTACAACATCTATTTTTGCATTACGGAACATTAAACTATAGAAGTTAGTTACAATTGCTTTGAAATTCCTTCTAGAACGAGCATATTCATATCTTTCAGCATTGTAATCTCTAACTGAGAGTCGATTGTTTCTAATGGTAGATAAGTGGTATCTAAAGTTAGCTTGTAACTTCTGTTTTTGATACACTAGCTTTTTCAAGGGTCTGCCCACCCAAAATACTACAACAATATTCAAAAGACCTAATAAAAAAGCCACCCAAAAAAGATAGCCATAGATGGTAATATCTACACCTAAAATATTGAAAGTATAGTCTCCTGATAATCCCCACAAAACTACCGCAAATGAGAAAAAACTAAAAATACTTCTTGTAATTCCCAAAAATAATGATTGTGAATCGGTAATAAATCTTGTAACATCTTCATCAATCCTTTCTTCTGGATTATCAACCTGTTTACTTCTATAGTATGATCTTGAGTACAGCCAATTTTTAGTATAAAAATCAGTCATTGGTTTACGGATAAAAATAACAAAGAACTGCTTAACTAAATATGATAGAAAGAAGTTAAACATCATCAATGATATCAAGACTATGAAGATAATTAATTGGTGTATCAACAATGCTTTATTATACTCTTGAATTGAGTTATAGAACCCAACATTCCATGAGTTTAAGTAAACACTTAGAGCAACCCCCAAGCCTTCAAGTACTAGCAACAAAGCTACTATCGCTAAAGCTATTTTACCGTACTTACTTTTCCAGAAAAAATCAGATATATGCCAGAAATTTCCAAAAAATCTCAACATTCGTTATTCTGCCTTATACGGTACAGAGATAACCACTCTAGTAGCTGTCTTATTATCTTTTTTATCCATTGCGGCAATAGCTAGCTTAACCATGCGCGAATTTTGGTTATGTAATAAGAAGTGCCACCACTTTGTATTTACAACCTCAGGAATTATTACTACAGAATATCCTTTTTCAGGATCTCTTAAGTCATTCTTGTGCAAAATCTGTAATACAGGTGTGATAAATGAATTATAAACCGGTCGCATCACAAGAAGCTTTTCTTTGAATGCAAGATTCTTCCATTCAGTTTTTATTTTTTCTATTTTCTTCTCATTTGCTGAAACAAATACTGGTGTTATATCATCAGAGATATTTCTCGCCAATGTCAACGCATCTATTGTACCACGGTGAATACGGGAGATTAGTATAACTATTTTTGGTTTTAAATTCTCATGTATACACGCATTTACAACAGCCTCATCAATACTTAAAGCTAGATTATGTTCTCTTTTAATGTAGTGCATTTTAATTGAATATAAACCATACATTATTATCAATATAGCAATTATTACAATCCAGACACCCTCAAAGAATTTACTCTCAATAATAGTAATCAACACAACAAAGGTTGCTACACAGCCAAAAGCATTAATAAAGGCTCTTAAGCCCCAACTCTTATAAATACGCTTATTTTTATACCAGTATTTAACTAAACCTGCTTGGCAAAGAGTAAACGCAATAAAAACACCAAATGCATATAAAGGGATTAATCTACTAACTTTAGCATCAAAAATAATAACTAAAATAGCTGATAAAACTGTCAAAATAAGAATACCATTTCTAAAAGCAAATCTATCACCTAGACGCTGAAGCTGTTCAGGTAGATAATTATCTTTACTCATAATTGCAGCAAGAATAGGAAACCCTGTAAAGCATGTATTAGCAGCCATAAGCAAAATCAAACATGTTGATGCTTGTAAAAAGTAATAAAAAAATCCATTTCCTAAAACTTGGTGAGCCACTTGAGATAGAACGCTTTCAGAGAAATTAGGAAGTATCTGTGTCTTTGCAGCAATAAAGGTAACTCCCGCAAACATCACGATAGATAAGAAAACCATCAGTAATAGTCCAACAATAGCCTTAGATAGTCCTGGTGACTTATAAGCAGAAACACCATTGGCATAAGACTCTATACCAGTCAAAGCTGAACTTCCCGAAGAAAAAGCTCTAAGAACTAGTGTTATTGTCAACACACCCATCGATGCTTGCATTTGATTAAGATAGTCTTCTTTATAGCTAAAAGTCTCTAGAGTGCCATGATTATACTGATATATGCCCACTATTATCATCACAATTATTGACACGATAAACATATATGTTGGCCACACAAAAATTTTTGCTGTAGATTTTACCCCTCTTAAATTCATAATCATCAAAAAGACTAAGAAACATAATGCTAACTTAGTACTATAATTTTCTAATCCTGGAAATGCTGAACTAATAGCTACTGCTGCCGTCGAAACCGAAACTGCCACAGTAAGTATATAATCAATAATCAATGATGCTGAAGTTAGTAAAACCAATCTTTCACTAAAATGTGCTTTTACTATTGAATAAGATCCCCCACCTTCTGGATGCGCTCTTATGACTTGAGCATAAGAGAAACCCATCAATAGCATCAATAGTATAACCATCACTGATACTCCTATAGAGTACTGTGAAACAGCTACAGCACCTGCTGTAGCTAAAACTATAAAAACTTCTCCCGTTGCATAAGAAACTGAAGATAAAGCATTTGATGATAATATTGCAAATCCGGCAAATAAACCTATTTTTTGTTCTTGTTGCTTTGCATTAGGAATTGGTGAACCAAATATTAGATTCTTTATTTTCATCTATCATTTACTCTTGCTTATGTAAAAACTCATTAAGCTTTTTAGCTAATTCTTCTGTTCCTTTTTTCATAGCTGCCGATATCATATAATAATTACCTTCATAGCCTATCTGTTTGACAAACTCTTGGCACTTTTCTTCTACTTCATCAGCCAGCAAATCAATCTTATTAATAACTAAAAATCTAGGCTTATCATATAGTTCTTCACTATATTTTTTAAGCTCTTTCTCAACTGCAAAATAGTTCTCTACGGGATCTGACTCATTAAATGGACAAATATCTACTACATGCAATACGCATCTTGCTCGAGTTAAGTGCTTCAAAAATCTAAGGCCAAGCCCAGCTCCTTCAGCAGCGCCTTCAATCACACCTGGGATATCCGCCATCACAAAACTATCGACACCAACCTTAACCACTCCTAGATGAGGATACATAGTTGTAAATGGATAGTCAGCAACTTTTGGTGTAGCTTCAGATACCGAACGAATAAGTGTTGATTTACCAGCATTCGGCAAACCTAACAATGCAATATCTGCTAACAAATTTAGTTCTAGGCGAACTTCTTTGTATTCACCTTCCTCACCTAAAGTAAACTTTCGTGGAGCTTGATTTGTACTACTCTTGAAGTGGGTATTACCTATCCCTCTCTTACCTCCTGAAACTAGCTTAAGAGTTTCACCATTATTTAAAACTTCACCAATTTTTTTGTTCGTTTCAAGATCAAATACACTAGTACCAACAGGTACTATTAGATACATATCCTCACCAGCTTTACCATAACAGTTACGTCCCTCTCCTGGGCGTCCATTTTCAGCGTAGTATTCTCTTTTGTAACGATAATCAATCAAAGTGTTTACATTCTCATCTGCCTTGAGATAAATACTACCTCCATGACCGCCATCGCCACCATCCGGTCCACCACGAGGAACATATTTTTCTCTACGGAAGCTCACACAACCATTACCACCCTTACCGGCTTGAAGCTTAATCACTACTTCATCTACGAATCTCATAACTCTATAATCTTATACTTATAAAAATGCTAATCATACATTATATATGTTCTAGCTTAAATTATCATCGACTATTTAAAAACCAGTAAATGGATTGATATCGAAACACAGATTAAAAATTTGAAAAAATATTACTATGCTTCCCATTGATATCACATAGATATTTGAATAATACACCTTAAGATCTGCCTTTCTACTTAAAAATGCTGGCGTATAAACAAATATTATCACAGCAAATATTGCAGCATACTGTAACGCAAGTATAAACCCTCTAGGGTAGAAAACAGTAAATACTAAAGGCGGAATGAAACAAACAAGACCTAATGCTAAATTAGTTATTTTCTTATTATAACGAGAGAATAAATCACGAATATAATGCATTAAAGAAATTCCAACACCAATAAAAGATGTAATAATAGCTATATGGATAAATGCATTTAGACCTGTTTCTAGAAAATCAGAGCCCGAGACTTGTCTAATTTCTGAAGCAAGTCCCATAGGAGTATTATTATTAGACATAAATAATGTTTGGTAACTATGCAAACCTTGCTGAGGAATAAGAGCCAAAGCCAATAAAATCCAAATTACATATATAATCAAAACACATAAACTGCCTATAAGTATACTTTTTTTTAGACTTTTAATATCTCCTTTTTGATACTCATAAATAACAGGAATTATATTATGAAAACCAAAAGATGGTAAAAGTGTTGGCCATGCGAATATAAATGCCGAAAAACTAAGAGGTGCTCTACTTAAATAACTCGTATTTATATACAGCAACATAATAACGACAGCTACTGCAAAAAACACAAACTTAAGTATTACAAAAGCCCTATTTGCATAGTCACTCACTCTATAGCTAAACATTAAAGCACCAAATATTAGCGTAAAAATAATAGCCGATAATGCTACGTCAAATTTCGAAGAACCTTCAAGACTTCCGATTGTAGCTACTAATGATGAGCCTTGTGTTGTATATGCTGACATTAATGAATAAAGCAATAACAAATAAATTACCGTAAAAAATATCAGATACCCTTTAGATACTCTTGACTGCATCATTGTTGTGAAATTAACTCCAAGAGGATACTCTGCACAAACTCTCAAAAGCTTAAGTGCTGTAATATACATCACACTCCATGATAGCATTAGAAGAACTATTGCCATAGTGAAGCCACATGATGCAACTATCAGAGGTAAAGATAACATCCCTGCACCAATTGTAGTGCCTATTATCAATAAAATTGAGCCAATCGATTTGGAATTCATATATTCAGTATATTTTCTATTAATCGCTAGAATAATAACTCTATTTTAACAACTAAGCAAATAATGCTGACTTATCCAACTATTTTTTCATATAATCACAGTCATAAAAACTAAATTTGTTAACACTATGGAACTATTCTCTAAGCTACTTAATATACAGTACTTTAAGTATGAGTCGAAGAGCGGCAAAAACTCTCAAACAGGCTGGAATGGTCATGGATATGGCACTGTCATAACTCATCAAAAAGATAATTGTATATACTTCAAAGAGCAGGGTTATTTTATACTTGATAGATCAAACAAACCTATAAATATTTCTAACGAATATATCTGGCAAAAGATAAATTCACAGCGCATAAGTTTATCTCATGCTCGATTTGGCTATAATAATCTTGTCAAACTTTTTGATTTAATACATATAGATGATAACTTATGGCAAAGTGAGCAGGCTCATGTATGTGTTGATGATTTATATTCAGCCCAACTTTACAATTTAGAGAGTGAGATTAGTCTAGTATGGAAAATATCTGGACCAAAAAAAGATGAGCTTATAAACTATAAGTATACTTTCTAGTCAGCTGGTATAAAGCGATAACCTATGGCATTTTCTGTAACAATTAATGGTTGCTTTTTACAGGCAGAAAGCTTCTTTCTTAACTGTCCAATATACACTCTTAGATACTGAGCCCCGTCTCCATAGCAATCTCCCCAAACCTCATGCAAAAGAGTATTCTGCATTACCAACTTGCCTGAGTGTTTAACTAAATAGCCCAAAATCGAAAATTCTTTTTTTGATAAGTGAATTTCTTGGTTATCCAAAATAACTTTATGATCATTTAAGTCGACTATGAGATTATCAAAGCTATATACATTAGCGATTTCAAGATCTTTTTTAATAACAGCAATCAACTGTCTTCTAACTCGAGCAATTAGCTCAGGCATATCAAAAGGCTTTTTAACGTAATCATTGGCACCATTTTCTAAAGCTTTGACAACCTCTTCTGTATCATTTCTTGCTGAGACTACAATAATAGGTACGTCACTACTAACTCTTACAGCCTTAAGCCAATCTTGCCCATCTTGATCAGGAAGTCCAAGATCGAGAATAACAACATCAGGATGATATTGTCCTAGCAGGCTAGTCGCTATTGAAGCTGTTGGTGCACTCTCAACATCATACCCTAGTACCAAAAAAGTTTTTTCTAAAAGCTTTTTAATTTGAGGTTCATCTTCTACTATTAGTATTTTTTTTATCATATTTAAACTATCTATATTTACTTATTGTTTAAGTTTAATTGCAAAGGTAATGTAACTTTAAAAACACTTCCTTTACCCTCGCCATCACTATAAACACGTATTTTACCATTATGTGCAGCAACAATCCCTTTACATATAGCCAAACCTAAACCGTTACCATGGGTATAGCTATCTCTTTTTTCAATTCTATGAAAAATTGTAAATATCTTCTCCATATCTACCTCTTTTAAGCCAAGACCTTGATCTTTTACTTCAAAAAGACAAGCTTCGTTACCCTTTCTTACAAGAGAAACCATTACTTCTTTATCAAAATCAGCTGTAAATTTAACCGCATTATCAATCAAATTAAGAATAACCTGCTGGAATAGGATAGGATCCAACTGTATTTTAAATGATTCACGTGGGACTATAAATTTGAATTTCTGCTTGCTATAAACTCTTTTACAAACCTGTTCAATTTCTGCAAGGAAATCATTACTATCAATATCTCTTATACTCAAAGAGAGTTTTCCTGAGTCGACTTTTAACATCTGGATTATATTGTCTATATAGTTATCTAATCTTTTAGACTCTGTCAAAGCTAAGTCAATCATTTCATCTTGTTGCTCTTGAGTAAAAGATTCTTTAAATGATTTAACACTACTTAAGGCACCCATTATAGATGCTAGAGGAGTCTTTAAATCATGAGAAACAGAAGATAGCATCGATTTTTGTAGTCTTCGCTGCTCATCTAGAACTAGAGACTTTTTCTCTTCCTTTTCAAGATTTCTTTTAAGTAGTAAGTGCGATATATGAGATAGCATGCTACTTAGAATTACACTATCTGTGACTATCCTCTCTACAGCTTCTTCTGAACTTAGATAAACAGCTATTACACCAAGAACTCTACTCTCTATAACTAGTGGCTCAACCGCCCAATCTAACCCTGCGAAAGTATTAGTCCCCTTACCGCAACTATCTTTATACTTAAAACTCCACTTTGCTGCTGCTAACTCTTTTTGGTTAAAATTTGGATGTTGTGGAAATGCTGAAGATTCTAATTCGCCATTTGAAACACTTAAAAATACAAAATCACACTTAAAATACTCTTCCAAAGCATTTAAAAATATTGGACGTAAATCTTTATCTAAACTTTTCTCATTAAATATCTTTGTAAATCGATATAATACAGAAATATTATTTTCTCGCTCTTTAAGAAGAGTAAATGCTCTTTTTGTACGTAGAATTACATGACTCGAAAATATAACGATAGCCATAAACAAAGCAAATGTAATTATTCCCGCTAAACTAGATATATGAAATACAAAGTTAGGCTCAAGATATAAATATACATATAAAAATAATCCTACTAGAGAGGATAATATCGATGGTATCAGACCATACCTATACGCACACGCAGCGAGAACTAATAAGAAACATAATGTCTGAGACACTAATCCAGCAATATTCAAACTAAAAAATATAAATACTCCCGATATCGCAGTTATCGAGACTGACTTTATAGTATCTAGAATTAACTCTTTTATGTTTATCTTTTTATGTCGCGGTGGCTCTTCGGCCTTACATTCTTTTTTATTTATCGAAACAATATGGATTTGCATTCCCGTATTGTTATTACGAACAACATCATAAACAAGAGATCCAAAAAACCTATCTTTCCACTTAGGACGTATTGACTTGGCTATAACTAAATCAGTAGCCCCTATAGACTTTGCATATTCTAGTATCGTATCAGAAATCCTATCCCCAAGAATATGCTCAATATTATAACCTAAACTATTTGCTAACATCTTATAGCGTCTGATAACGGCAAAGTTTAATCTAGTCTTTGTAACTTTATTTGGTTTTTGGACAAATATAGCTATTAATCGAGCATTTAATGTTGTAGCTAAAAGCTTACCTTTACGCAGTAAACTAGGTGTTGCTTCATCATAACCACAACAAACTAATACGTATGGTGATGTAGGTATCGCACTGCCATTTTGATACAACTTTCTATATTGTTGAATATCTTGACCAACATGGTTTGCTGCCATCCTAAATGTATAGTCTCTCAATATAGTTAAATTCGTATACTGAAAATATCTTTCTAACGCTCTATTTATTGCATCACTTTTATAGACTTTACCTTGTTTTAATCTCTTGATAAGCTCTTCTGGGCTAACATCTACAACAACAAGCTCATCTGCAGACTGAATAAAATCATTAGGAACAATCTCATTCACATTAGCCTGTGTTAATTGAGTAACTTCATAAGATAAGCTAGCAATATGCTGAATATTTATCGCAGTATAAACAGAAATGCCTTCGTCAAGAAGCTCTTCAATATCAATATATCTTTTTTTATTTCGCGATGTCGGCAAATTTGAATGTGGTAATTCATCGATTATTACTATATCTGGCTTTCTTGCTTTTATTGCATCTATATCAAGCTCTTCAAACACCTTACCTCTATATGTCACTTTTTTAAGTGGCATCACCTCTAATCCCTCTAATAGCGCTTGCGTATCAGCTCTACCATGACTAACAAGAAGCCCAACTATCACATCTTTGTTATCTTTTTGTAGAGCTCTAGCATTATTAAGCATCGCGTAGCTTTTACCAACACCAGGGGCATAACCTAAAAAAATCTTTAGCTTACCTTTCTTAGATTCTTGACTTTTATTTGCTAGATTTAGTAGTGCATCTACTTTTTGCTGATTATCCATAGAGGCCTTAAGCAATGCTATTAAAGTTGTTGAGAATATTCACAGAACATAATTATATCAGACTAGATATACCTTGAGAATTTTTACCTATCAGTTGTAAAAGAGCTATATTTAATGGTAAAACATTTACAGTAGCTACATTAAATAGATGCTCCTTAGTATTCTCTTTGATAAGTTTATTAACCTGATCTATAGAAAGATTATTCTTTTGAGCTATATATGCTGATTGATATAGCGCAGCTTGCAGACTTATCTCTGGATCAACTCCACTACCAGATGCAAAAACTAAATCTTCTGGAATAGGCTTAACACCATACTTAGCTTGTAAGTCTTTAATTCTATTTTTAACATCTTGTAACTGTGTCTGATTATTAACTGCATAATTAATACCACCCGTAGCTAACGGATTATATCCTGATGCTGATGGTCTAGACTGGAACAGATTATCTGGCATAGTTTGCCCAATCAGCTCTGAACCAACTACATTACCATTATAATAAACTTGTGATCCTGTAGCTTGATTATGTGCGACACCATATCCAATTGCCATTATAAAAAATGGATAAACTAAACCAAGCACAATGGTAAGGAAAAACATCGCCATAAAAGATTTAAATAAGTTTTTCATAAGATTAACTCCTTGCTTAAACTATATGCATAGCTGTTATAAGCATATCTATCAGCTTAATAGCTATAAAAGGTACTATCACACCACCTAAACCATAATATAGAAGATTTCTTCGTAATAAGGTTTGTGATGATGCTACAACATTCTTCACGCCCACCAATGCCATAGGTATCAGAAAGATAATGATTAGAGCATTAAATATAACTGCTGAAAGTATTGCACTTGTTGAAGAATGTAACCCCATAAAATTAAGCGCACCAAGACTAGGAAATGCTGTCACAAATAGTGCTGGAATCACCACAAAATACTTAGCAATATCATTAGTTATACTAAATGTTGTCAATGCTCCTCTAGTTACAAGTATTTGTTTACCAATTTTAACTATTTCAATTATCTTCTTAGGATCTGAATCTAGATCAACCATATTACCAGCTTCTCTAGCTGCAGACGTCCCTGTTGCCATAGCGATACCAACGTCCGCCTGTGCAAGAGCTGGTGCATCATTAGTACCATCACCACACATTGCAACTGTTTTGCCGTCTTTTTGTGCTTTGATTATAAAATCTAGTTTATCCTGAGGAGATGCTTGAGCAACGAAATCATCAACACCCGCCTCTGCAGCTATCGCAGCGGCTGTTAATGGGTTATCTCCTGTTATCATAACAGTTTGCACACCCATTTTACGTAGCTCTTCGAAGCGCTCTTTGATATGTGGCTTTATAATATCTTTGAGATGGATTACACCCAAAAGCTTATCTTTATGAGCCACCGCTAGAGGAGTCCCACCTTGCTCTGATATCTGCTCTGTTACTTTTCTAAACATTTTTAGAAGGCCTTTATCAAGCTTATCTTTAAGATAATTTTCTATTGATGAGATTGCACCTTTTCTTACTTCAAGACTTTGGTAATTTATGCCACTCATTCTTGTATATGCTGAGAAAGGTATGATTTCAGCTTTAGATATATCTACAGAGGATTGTTTAAACCCAAAACGCTGTTCTGCTAACTTAACTATAGATTTACCTTCAGGTGTTTCATCAACAAGTGAACTTAACCAAGCAGCATGCGCTAACTCATCTGGAGATGTTGCTCCTAAAGCAATAAAATCCGTAGCAAAGCGATTGCCCAAAGTTATCGTACCTGTTTTATCCAAAAGTAACAAATCAATATTCCCAGAAGACTCAACAGCTCTTCCAGATAAAGCAACAATATTAAATTTTAGAAGTCTATCCATACCAGATATACCAATAGCTGACAGTAGACCGGCTATTGTAGTTGGTATCAATGTCACAAAAAGTGCAATCAAAACAACCGCTGATAAAACTGTATTACTATACATTGCCATGCCATATAAAGAGCAAATCGCAAATATAAAGATTAGTGTTAATCCTGACAATAAAATAGTTAAAGCAATCTCATTTGGAGATTTAAGACGCTTTGCCCCCTCAACAAGTTCTATCATTTTATCCAAGAAGCTCTCACCCGGATTAGATGTAACTCTGACTTTGATAGCATCTGAAAGAACTTTTGTACCTGTAGTCACAGCAGAATTATCAGAGCCGGCTTCTTTAACAACAGGTTCAGATTCACCAGTAATAGCAGATTCATCAATTGTTGCCATACCTTCAATAACATCACCATCACAAGGAATTAGAGTATTTGCTTCAACAATGACAGTATCACCAATCTTTAAACTCTCTGCATCTACTTTTGTGACATTACCATCACTTTCAACCCTTAGAGCAAAAAGCTTGGATTTTGCAGCTTTTAGAGTATCAGCCTGAGCTTTACCTCTTCCTTCAGCGATGCCTTCAGCAAAGTTTGCAAATAATATTGTAAACCATAACCATATTACAACCTGTAATGTAAAGCCAATATCTTGTTTATGTACAATTTCTGAAACTAGATAAAGTGTACACAAAATAGTCACAACTTCGACACAGAACATTACTGGATTTTTGATCATCTGACGAGGATCACATTTTGTAAAAGACTTCTTTATAGCCGGAACTACAAGTTCTTTTGACAATAAATTAGGAGATTTTTTTGTACTCATAACTATCACCGATTAGAAATTTAAATTTAGTTGATCTAATATTGGTCCTAAGCTTAAAGCTGGGAATATAGTTAGACCACCTATTAGCACTATTGTGAAAAACACTAAGACCGAGAAAATAAAACTAGTTGTATCAAGTGAGCTTATTTCACTCATTTGTGAACTACGTTTTTTCTTAACTAATGACCCTGCTAGCATCATTACAGCAAATATAACTCCAAAACGTCCGATAAGCATACTTAAAGCTATAGTTATATTTAGGTAGCTAGTATTTGCTGCTAAGCCGGCAAAAGCACTACCATTATTATTAGATCCTGAGATATAAGCATAAAGAATCTCTGAAAAACCATGCGCACCACTATTAGTTAATGCTTGATGCACACTTGGAATAACTGCTGCCAAACCTGTAAATACTAATACACAACATGGTGATATAAGTAGAGCAAACATTGTCCATTTCATATCATTAGCTTCGATACGCTTACCCAAAAAGCTTGGTGCTCTACCTATCATCAATGATCCGATAAATACAGCTAACATCAAGAACATAAAGAAGCCATAAAATCCAGCACCAATACCACCAAAGATAACTTCTCCAATAGCCATATTCAGCATCGCCATCATGCCACCTATAGCAGAATAACTATCCATAACACTATTTACTCCGCCATCTGAAGCAGACGTTGAAACAGTATTATATAAAGTTGAGTTAAATATCCCAAAGCGAGTCTCTTTACCTTCCATATTTGATAAATGACCAACTTGCCCATAGATATCTTGGATATTTTTGCTATGTAAAAAATCTAAGCCATGAAGCTCTGATATTGTCATAACCATTAGAGATATCACAAATAGTACTAACATTACTGCAAATATCATCCAACCTTGCTTGGTGTTGCCAACCCACTTACCAAAGGTATAAGTTAATGCCGAAGCTATAGCAAATATTGAAACCATCTGAATATAGTTTGTAATTATAGTTGGATTCTCATAAGGATGAGCAGAGTTTGCATTAAAGAAACCTCCACCATTTGTACCTAAGGACTTAATAGCTTCTTGTGATGCTATAGGTCCCTGAGCAATGATTTGATCACTACCAGCTAAAGTATGTACATGTAAATATGCCATAATGTTTTGTGGCATACCTTGGAATATATATACAATAGCGATTATGATAGATATTGGCAGTAAAATCCAAAATATAGCTTTACCCAAATCATTCCAAAAGTTACCAACTTTAACAGCCTCATGCCTTGCTACAGACCTTATCAAGACTATTGCAACACATAACCCAACTGCTGCTGAAACAAAGTTCTGGACAGCAAGGGCAAGCATCTGTGAGAAATAACTAACACCTGTCTCACCACTATAGCTCTGCCAATTAGTGTTGGTAACAAAACTTACTGCGGTATTAAATGCTTGAGAAAAACCCATTCCCTTAATTTCTTGTGGATTAAAAGGTAATAAGCCTTGCAAAAGTAATACTACAAAAACAAAGATAAACGCCATAATCGAAAAGCTTAGTAAACTAAAAAAATAACTTTTCGCTGATTGTTCTTTTTTTGAGCTCTCCCCAAGTATTAGTAGATATACTCTTTGAAAAGGCTTTGCAAACCAATCAAACCATGTTCTCTCATTATTAAATACTTTAAATATATAAGTTCCTAGTGGTTTAGTAATAATCATTAATGTAAATATAAAAACCACAAACAAAATAAAATTATAACTCATAGCTATACTCTCCTATAAGCTAAAATTTCTCTGGATATATAAGCGTAGCTGTCATATATATCGCCAAACTTATCATTGTAATTGCTGAAACAATAATCATATCAACCTCTTTAAACATATATTTTTAGGAGATAAATTATAATTTCAAGTGATATAAAGATTCTATTATGAACTTTAGCAAAGATATAAAAATTTTATAAAAATTTCTACTATATGTAATTAGTCTGTATTTTTTATTAGATTTGAAATATAAAATTATAATCATAGTAATGACATAAGAGAGTATAAATATGAGAAAGATTTTACATATTAGATCAAGTATTAAAGAAGAAAATTCGGTTTCAAGAAAATTTGGTGATGATTTAATTAGCCATTTTAAAAGCACTGACAAGGTGAAAGTTTCAGAGAGAGATCTTGTAGATAATTCTGTAGAACATATAAATCCAGACTTTATTAATGCCATGGCAAATAATAATCAAGATAGACTTGCTACCTCAAACAAGCTTATAGAAGAGCTTTTTGAAAATGATATTATTGTTATTGAATCGCCGATGTATAACTTTAGTATCCCTTCGACACTAAAATCTTGGATTGATAATATAATGATTGCAAGAAAAACATTCTTATATACAGCGAATGGACCTGAAGGCTTAGTAAAAAATAAAAAAGCTATCCTTGTTCTTAGTAAAGGAAATATCTATAGTGAAGGAGCTGCAAAACCTTTAGATTTCCAAGAAAACTATTTAAAAACAATTCTTAATTTTATTGGTATAAATGACATAACTGTGATCTGTGCTGAAGGAGTTGATTTAAATGCTGAAATACGAGAAAAATCTTTAAAACAAGTTGAGCAACAAATAAAGAATTTATCAATCTAGCTATATACCAGAATAATACTCTTTATTCCTTTTAATTTTTTTCTCTTCTGCAACAGCTACAAACATCATTAGCACGAAACATACAATCGCAGCTAAATATAATGCTATAAAAGTTCCATACCAACCATCAAATCCAAATAGACTAATTTTTTTATCGGCAATCATACCCAAGCCAAGTTTAGCAAAACTATCGCCTAGCAAGTAAGCAAAAGTACCTTTTATACCATCTGCTACTGCAATCCCCTGTTTTGGAACAAATCCCACAGCAGCTACACCTATAAGAAGCTGTGGCCCAAACACACAAAATCCTAAAAGAAACATAACCGTTAAATATACATACTGATTAGTGGCTGACTGATATAAGAAAATTAAAATAATAGTAGCTATAAGACAAATAATAGCTGTCAATCCACGTCTACCATTAATAAGATCTGATAGTAATCCCCATAATAATGTTCCAGTTAAAGCTCCTGATTCAAATAATGCGTAACTCCATGCCGAAGTTTCTTTTGTAAAACCCAAAACTTCATGAGCGTAAACAGGTGACCACTGATCCACACCAATTCTAACTACATATAGAAAGACATTTGCAAAACACAAAACCCAGATTATCTTATTAAAAACCACATATTTCTTAAAAATTTCCCACTTTGAAATTTGTACTTTTTTAACATACGCATCTTCTTCGCTAATAGGTTCATCAAATATTTCTTCAACGGGTCCAAGGCCATATGATTCAGGAGAGTCATTACCAACCCTCAATCCAATAAAACCGATAATTAAGCAAAGAACTGATGGAAATATAAACATACCAACCACATTGCCATCAAATACTACATGTGCCCCAAAAAGTGCTACAGCCGCAGCTAATGCTCCACCAATATTATGAGACATATTCCACAGTCCCAAAAAGAATCCTCTTCTATTTCTAGGCGTCCATTTAGTGATAGTAGAATAACTACAAGAGCCTCCAGGACTTTGAAAAAAACCACTCATAGCATAAAAGGCAATCATGAGAAATATACTATATGTACTACTCCCTAAGCTTAGACCAAAGCCTATCATACATATCGCAGATAATATAAGCATAAAAGGCAATACTTGCTTAGTATTTTTACCATCAAAGTAATAAGTTGTCACAGTCTTACCAAGACCATAAGTAATCGAAAAACCTAAACCAATCAATCCTAAATCAGTAAAAGAAAGACCATAATCTTGAATCATATCATTCTGAGCTATATTAAAATTCTTACGAATCATATACATACTAAGATAGCCTATAAATACAACCAAATATGATTTAATAAACTTATTTAGCCAAATTTTCTTTCTTTGCTCTTTAGATAATTCCATAGTTGGAATTCTTTTTTGCACAAACATTTTTGCTAGAGTCATGTTAGATATAAGTGATAAATATAAATATCAGGAGATTATAGATTAAAGTTGCTGTTTAATATAGCCATAATAGATTTTTAATTTGGTAAGTATATAAACACAAAAGCCCCATATTTCTATGAGGCTTTTTGTATTGCTTATCACGATAAGACTTTGATGTAATAAGATGGCGATTACCTACTTTCACCTGGGCATTGCCAGACTATCATCGGCGTATTGTAGTTTCACTTCTGAGTTCGGAATGGGATCAGGTGGTTCCTACAAGCTATTATCGCCAAAACTGTGTTTTGGATAATATATCTTATAAAGATATTTAACAATTCAGCATAGAAATAGACTTAAGTCTCTCGGATCATTAGTACTGGTAAGCTTCATACATTGCTGTACTTCCACACCCAGCCTATCAACGTCGTAGTCTCCAACGTTCCTTACTGATTTTCATCAGAGAGATCTAATCTTGAAGGAGGCTTCCCGCTTAGATGCTTTCAGCGGTTATCCCTTCCGAACGTAGCTACCCGGCAATGCTTCTGGCGAAACAACCGGAACACCAGTGGTTCGTTCACTCCGGTCCTCTCGTACTAGGAGCAACTCTTCTCAAATCTCTAACGCCCACGGCAGATAGGGACCGAACTGTCTCACGACGTTCTGAACCCAGCTCGCGTACCACTTTAAATGGCGAACAGCCATACCCTTGGGACCTGCTTCAGCCCCAGGATGTGATGAGCCGACATCGAGGTGCCAAACTCCTCCGTCGATATGAACTCTTGGGAGGAATCAGCCTGTTATCCCCGGAGTACCTTTTATCCGTTGAGCGATGGCCCTTCCATACGGGACCACCGGATCACTAAGACCTACTTTCGTACCTGCTCGAGCCGTCACTCTCGCAGTCAAGCGCACTTTTGCCTTTATACTCTTGGCACGATTTCCGACCGTACCGAGTGCACCTTCGTACTCCTCCGTTACTCTTTAGGAGGAGACCGCCCCAGTCAAACTACCCACCATACACTGTCCTCGAATCTCTCCTGAGTTAGAACTTCAAATATTCAAGGGTGGTATTTCAAGGACGACTCCACAACTACTGGCGTAGCTGCTTCAAAGTCTCCCACCTATCCTACACATAAATATTCAAAGTCCAGTGCAAAGCTATAGTAAAGGTTCACGGGGTCTTTCCGTCTAACCGCGGGTACACTGCATCTTCACAGCGATTTCAATTTCACTGAGTCTCTGGTGGAGACAGTGTGGCCGTCGTTACGCCATTCGTGCAGGTCGGAACTTACCCGACAAGGAATTTCGCTACCTTAGGACCGTTATAGTTACGGCCGCCGTTTACTGGGGCTTCGATCCAGAGCTTCGCTTGCGCTAACCCCTTCAATTAACCTTCCAGCACCGGGCAGGCGTCACACCCTATACTTCATCTTACGATTTAGCAGAGTGCTGTGTTTTTGATAAACAGTCGCAGCCACCTGGTATTTGCAACCCCCAACAGCTCAGAGAGCAAGTCTCATCACCATCAAGGGCACACCTTCTTCCAAAGTTACGGTGTCATTTTGCCTAGTTCCTTCACCAGAGTTATCTCATAGCCTTAGTATTCTCTACCTACCCACCAGTGTCGGTTTACAGTACGGTCGCTTATACAATATACTTAGAAGCTTTTCCTGGAAGCATGGTATCAATAGCTTCGTCAAACAAGTTTGACTTCGTCTCGTATCTCAGATCAACAAGATGCCGGATTTGCCTAGCATCTCTACCTACATACTTTCACCTGGACAACCATTCGCCAGGCCTACCTAACCTTCTCCGTCCCTCCTTCGTTCATATAAGCGGCACAGGAATATTAACCTGTTTCCCATCGACTTCACTCTTCAGCTACGCCTTAGGGGCCGGCTTACCCTACGTTGATTAACATTGCGTAGGAATCCTTGGGTTTTCGGCCAATAAGAATCTCACTTATTTTACGTTACTCATGTCAGCATTCGCACTTCTGACACCTCCAGCATGCTTCTCAACACACCTTCATCGGCTTACAGAACGCTCCCCTACCAATATACTAAATATATTCCGCAACTTCGGTGCATAGCTTAGCCCCGTTAAATCTTACGTGCAGGCCGACTCGACCAGTGAGCTATTACGCTTTCTTTAAAGGGTGGCTGCTTCTAAGCCAACCTCCTGGCTGTCTGGGCCTTCCCACTTCGTTTCCCACTTAGCTATGACTTGGGGACCTTAGTTGGCGGTCTGGGCTGTTTCCCTTTCCACTGCGGACCTTAGCACCCGCAGTGTGTCTCCCGTGATTGAACTTCATCGTATTCTGAGTTTGCATCGAGTCAGTAAGGTCGTAAAACCCCCATTGTCGAAACAGTGCTTTACCCCAATGAGTTATACACGAGGCACTACCTAAATAGTTTTCGGGGAGAACCAGCTATCTCCGTGCTTGATTAGCCTTTCACTCCGATCCACAGCTCATCCCATACTTTTGCAACAGTATTGGGTTCGGTCCTCCAGTTGGTATTACCCAACCTTCAACCTGGCCATGGATAGATCGCGCCGGTTTCGGGTCTACTCCTAGCGACTTATCGCCCTATTAAAACTCGCTTTCGCTACGGATCCCTTATTCAGTTATCCTCGCCACTAAAAGTAACTCGCTGACCCATTATACAAAAGGTACGCAGTCACATTACTAAATAATGCTCCTACTGCTTGTATGCAAGCGGTTTCAGATTCTATTTCACTCCCTTTATAAGGGTTCTTTTCACCTTTCCCTCACGGTACTAGTTCACTATCGGTCATTCAGGAGTATTTAGCCTTGGAGGATGGTCCCCCCATATTCAGACAAGGTTCCACGTGCCCCGTCCTACTTGTTCGTATGCTTAGTTCCACTGTGATTATTTCGTATACGGGACTATCACCCTCTATCGTCAAGCTTCCCAACTTGTTCTACTATAATTACAGCTAAATCATACCAGGCTCTTCCCACTTCGCTCGCCACTACTATGGGAATCTCAATTGATTTCTCTTCCTAAGGGTACTTAGATGTTTCAGTTCCCCTCGTTCGCTCTACACTCTATATCGAGTGAGTACCTAACTTGTGTTAGGTGGGTTCCCCCATTCGGAAATCTCCGGATCAAAGCTTATTTACCAGCTCCCCGAAGCTTATCGCAGATTAACACGTCCTTCATCGCCTCTGAATGCCAAGGCATCCACCGCTTGCACTTATTTTCTTAAGTCTATTTCTATACTAAATTGTTAAATATCTCTATCTTCGTGTAAATAAATATGGTGGAGCCAAGCGGGATCGAACCGCTGACCCCCTGCGTGCAAAGCAGGTGCTCTCCCAGCTGAGCTATGGCCCCAAAATTACTGGTGGGTCTGAGTAGACTCGAACTACCGACCTCACCCTTATCAGGGGTGCGCTCTAACCAACTGAGCTACAGACCCGTATTCTATTTACACTAAAATATATTATCTACAAACACTATGCCAAATCACTTGAATATGTAATTAGAGCTTATTTCTATTTTTTCGTATTTCCGTTAAGGAGGTGATCCAGCCGCAGGTTCCCCTACGGCTACCTTGTTACGACTTCACCCCAGTCATGAATCACTCCGTGGTAAACGCCCATTCGTTAAGCTATCTACTTCTGGAGCAACCCACTCCCATGGTGTGACGGGCGGTGTGTACAAGACCCGGGAACGTATTCACCGCAGTATTCTGACCTGCGATTACTAGCGATTCCGACTTCATGCAGTCGAGTTGCAGACTGCAATCCGGACTAAGAGTACCTTTCTGAGTTTCGCTCCAGCTCGCACCTTCGCAGCCCTCTGTAATACCCATTGTAGCACGTGTGTAGCCCTGGTCGTAAGGGCCATGATGACTTGACGTCGTCCCCACCTTCCTCCGCCTTGTCAGCGGCAGTCTCAATAGAGTACCCAACTTAATGATGGTAACTATCAATAGGGGTTGCGCTCGTTGCGGGACTTAACCCAACATTTCACAACACGAGCTGACGACAGCCGTGCAGCACCTGTCACTGCGTTCCCGAAGGCACCAATCTATCTCTAGAAAGTTCGCAGGATGTCAAGACCAGGTAAGGTTCTTCGCGTTGCATCGAATTAAACCACATGCTCCACCGCTTGTGCGGGTCCCCGTCAATTCCTTTGAGTTTTAGCCTTGCGGCCGTAGTCCCCAGGCGGAGTACTTAACGCGTTAGCTGCGCCACTAGATCCTTTACACCGAATCCAACAGCTAGTACTCATCGTTTACAGCGTGGACTACCAGGGTATCTAATCCTGTTTGATCCCCACGCTTTCGTCCCTCAGTGTCAGTATTGGTCCAGAATGTTGCCTTCGCCATTGGTGTTCCTTCTGATCTCTACGCATTTCACCGCTACACCAGAAATTCCCCATTCCTCTACCATACTCTAGTTTGCCAGTATCAAATGCAGTTCCAAGGTTGAGCCCTGGGCTTTCACATCTGACTTAACAAACCACCTACAGACCCTTTACGCCCAGTAATTCCGATTAACGCTCGGACCCCCCGTATTACCGCGGCTGCTGGCACGGAGTTAGCCGGTCCTTATTCTTTGGGTAACGTCCTTCCTACAAGCTATTAACTCATAGGCTTTCCTCCCCAACTAAAGTGCTTTACAACCCTAGAGCCTTCTTCACACACATGGCATTGCTGGATCAGGGTTTCCCCCATTGTCCAATATTCCCCACTGCTGCCTCCCGTAGGAGTTTGGGCCGTGTCTCAGTCCCAATGTGGCTGATCATCCTCTCAAATCAGCTATGGATCGTAGCCTTGGTAGGCCCTTACCCCACCAACTAGCTAATCCAACGCAGGCTCATCCATCTGCGGCAGCCTAAGCCACCTTTAATCCACAGATATTATGCGGTATTAACAGTCGTTTCCAACTGGTATCCCCCTCAAATGGGCAGATTCCTACGCGTTACTCACCCGTCCGCCACTCGTCAGCATCCGAAGACCTGTTACCGTTCGACTTGCATGTGTTAAGCATGCCACCAGCGTTCAATCTGAGCCAGGATCAAACTCTTCAGTTTAATTCTCAAATTCTGACTCTAACTACTGATACTCAAATTCTTTAACAAAGTGTTTGTATATAATATATCTCTTAAATATCTTTGAAGCCTTAGCCTCTCACCGTTAACATCACTCGTCAGCCGGTGAAGACATATAATACGCATCCTCCAATCAAAATGCAACACCTTTTTTTAAAAATTTTAAACTTTTTACAACTTTTTTATTTCAACACCTTTTTCAATACCTAAAAGCACCGTTTATATAGCCTTTTTGCCACTTTACAGCACATTCACCCTGTTTTATAACAAAAAAACAAATATCCTACTTATCTAAAAAAATAATACTTTTTTATCTATCTATTGCACTTTCAATAAATGTGGTAAGTCTTGTCATAGCTCCTGCCAAAATATTTAAATCATCAGCACAGCATATTCTTATATAGCTTTCTAAGCCAAAGAAACTTCCAGGTGTTATAGCTAAAGCTTGGTCTTTTAATAAAGCTAAGCAAAATTCTATATCGTTTTTGAATTTAGTCTTTTGTAACAACTTCTGTATTTTTGGAAAAAGATAGAAAGTCCCCGATGGTCTTACCACCTCAACTCCTTCCATATTATCTAAATACTCATAAACATACATTACTCTTTCTTTATAAGCAGATGTATATCTCTCTAAATACTTATTATCTAAAGCTAAAGCCTCTATAGATGCCATCTGAGATATTGAACAAGCTCCTCCAGTAGTCTGAGATTGTAGTTTTGCTATAGCATTTTTTAAGATTTCTGGAGCTATAACGTAGCCAACTCTCCAACCTGCCATAGCATAACCCTTGGACATTCCACTTGCTATGATAAATCTACTAGATAAATCGGGAGCAATCTGTAATAAAGAAATAGCTACATCATCAAATAAAGTTTGATCATATATTTCATCTGAGATAATCCATATATTTGGATATTTCCTGATTAACTGTGCAAAATATGCCAATGTTTCTTCTGAATAAACAACACCTGTAGGGTTGTTAGGGGAGTTTAGAATAATAGCTTTTGTTTTAGATGTTATAGCTTTTTCAATTTCTTTAATATCTAATTGGAAATTATTTTCAGCATGGGTTTTTACTATAACTGATTTTGCCCCAGCTAATTTTAATTGTTCTGGATAACATACCCAATACGGTGCAAAATATATAGCTTCATCCCCATCATCAAAAATACATGTAAAAATATTATGTATACTTTGCTTAGTGCCACTTGTCACACAAATCTGATTTTTATTAAAACTTAAACCATAATCTCTTTTATATCTCTTAACTATGGCTTCTTTTAATTCAGAAATTCCATCTATTGGAGGATACTTAGTAATATTATTATCTATAGCTCTTTTAGCAGCCTGTTTGACACAATCCGGTGAGAAAAACCCTGGCTCTCCTATAGAAAGAGATATCACATCTCTTCCCTGCTGCTTTAACTCTGCTGCTAATTCAGACATTACAACTGTAGCTGATACCTCAATACTTTTTACTTTATTACTAATTTTTAGCATTATTTGACCTTATATTTTTTATACTAACCAGCTAGATGCCTTTTTACTCTGCCTAACAGTTTGAAGATGCCCTTTATAAAAAATTATCTCCGCTGGTAAATTATGGCATAAGAAGAATGGCATACTCTCTGTAAAACCATATGCACCAGTTTGCTTAAATATTAAATAATCATTTAGCCCTATATCTTTTGGCAAGCTTGCAATGCCAGCCCTATCCAAGCTTGTACATAAAGGTCCATGGATTTGAAAGTCATTAGTCTCGCTACAAGATTCTTCTCTGAGTAACTCTATTGGAAAGCTTTCTCCAGTTAATGCTGGTCTGACTAAATGTTGAGCGCCACCATCAGTTACGAGTAAATTAATATTATTTACTGATTTTCTATCCACAACTTTAGTTATATAGACTCCACTTTCTGCAACAGCATATCTACCAAGCTCTAACCAATACTCTATGTCAGGAAACTCTTTTTTAAGATTATTAAAACAAGATATTAAATCATTGATTGACACCGCTTTTTGACTAGAGTTGTAAGGAACACCTATACCACCTCCTAAATCTATAATTTTTAAAGAAACATTAATAGCTTCACCTAAATCTAACAAAGATTTCGTTATTGTCTTCCATATTTGAGATAGTTTATCTAAGCAAAGAATATTTCCCCATTGAAAACAATGCATTCCAATTATAGACATATTATTAGAAATATCTGGAGCACTATCAAAAAGGTCTTTCCAATCATTTATTGATAATCCAAAAGGAGTTACGCAACCTCCTCCTCCAAGAACATTACTTTCTTGATCATTCCATACAAGCTGTATTCTCAAAAGAACCTCAACATTTATATTATTTTTTTCTACAAGGTCTGATAAATCTTTAAATTGATTTATGCTCTCGATTACAAAAATTCTAACGCCTTGAGCTAGAAAATATTCTAGTTGAGAATATGACTTAGCTGGACCTGTATGCAGAATATTCTTAGGATCTACTCCTTGGGATAAAACTTGATCTAATTCTCCAATACTAGCGACATCAAAATTTATATTTTGCTCATCGAAGACTTTAATTATTTTAGATAGAGGATTTGCTTTTAGTGCATACCATAACTTTACTGGTAACTTCTGTAACTCTTTTGCATGCTTCTCTAACATATCTAGGTCATAATAAAAGAAAGGAGCTTCATTTTCTTTACATAGACTATCTAGGTTACTTCTATGTACTTCTATATTCATTAAACTACCTCAATATCTCTTCTAGTGTTAATGAAGCGTCACTTTTCTCATCTCTATATTTAATAATGATTGGACAATAAGCTTGAAGACCATTTTCTTGAGCCCAACTAGTTCTAATTGGTCTACTACCTGGAATGATTACTGCATTTTCTGGAATTTTTGAGCCTTTGAGTAAAACCTTATCACTCACAGCATCATAAACAGCTACACCTTTTGATAAAACAACAGATGGCGCTATAACAGCACCTTTTCCAACTACAATACCCTCAACGATAACAGCACCTGCACCAACAAACACATCATCCTCAATAACCACAGGATTCATCCCTATCGGCTCTAAAACACCACCTATTTGAACTCCTGCCGATAAATGTACATTCTTACCAATCTGAGCACATGATCCAACCAAAGCATGACTATCAACCATAGTCCCAGAGTCAACATATGCTCCTATATTAATATAAGCTGGGGGCATAATAATAACAGATGGTGCCACATAAGCTCCTGCTCTAACCGACGAACCTCCAGGTACTAGCCTAACGCCATCATCTACACTAAAATTTCTGACTGGTAAATTATCTTTATCAACGAATCCAGAATAGGATCCTGAGAGCTCAACATTATGCCCAGCTTTAAAAGCTGCTAATATACCTTTTTTAACATCTTGATTTGCAATCCACTCACCATTTTCTAACTGTATCGCCGCTCTTAGTCTTCCGGCCTCTAATTCTTCAATAATATTTTTCCAATTCATTATAAACTTCTCTCCGCTTTCTATTTATATATGGCTGAACCAATCTTTAACTAAACTATCAGCTCCTATTAATAAACTTAAATCCTCAAGTTCATTAGCTAAAAGCGGCGCTCTTAAAGTGTTTGTCGTAATGACACCACTATATGCTAACCATGCCTTAACAGGTATCGGGTTAGTGACACTAAAGCAAGATCTCGTTGCAACTTCCCAGATCACTTTATCTGTTATTGCTATTTGATGAGCAAGACTTTGTTTAACATACTCTTTTGTTTGTTCTGGCCATATATTAGATATAACCGACACAAGACCCTTAGCACCAACATCAGCTAGCTCTGGCAACAATCCATCCTCTCCACTATATATAGTTAGATTTGGAGCTAACTCCTGATAACGAGCACACCTCCGCACATCACCAGAAGCCTCTTTTAATGCCCAAAGATTAGGATGATCTCGTAAACTTGTTAAAACTTCTTCAGCTAAATTTACTCCAGTTCTTGAAGGAACGTTGTAAAGCATACAAGGCCTTTCTGCTTTATCCAAAACTGCCTTAAACCAACTAGTCTGACTAGCTGACCCAGGCTTTGCATAAAGAGGAGTAACAACCAAGAAGCAATCTACTCTTTGTTTCTGACAAAACTCTATCCACTGAAGCTGTTTAGCCAACTGAAAACCGCCAACTCCAACCATTATTGGAACATTAAGATTTAAATTAGTTACAAATCTTACAACCTCACACTGCTCATCAAAATCTAAAGCTAAAGCCTCACCTGTACTACCAAGTATTAAAAGCCCGCATCCTTGATATTCTTGAACCCTTAATAAATTCTCAAAACTAACCCAGTCAATAGAACCATCTTCAAACATCGGGGTAACTAATGCAGTATATAATCTATTATTAATATCTATAGACATAATCTCTCTCCTACTAACTCATCAAAATAAACAAATCCGGTAATACCTCTTTGAAGCACTTCTCTTGCTGCCCATATAGCTCCTTCAGCAAACAAGCTTCTGTCATGAGCTGTATGTTTAAATTCTATTGTTTCATGAGGTGTATTTACCTTAACTTGATGTTGTCCTTTTATGTCTCCCTCTCTAATAGACTCTATAAATACATCCCCTATATTTAACCAATTTCTCCAAGATACCGCCGTACCACTAGGAGTATCAACTTTTTGTACATGATGCTTTTCTGTAATTGAATAATCAGTATTTTCATGTAATTGATTTAACTGACCTAATGACGCCAGAATATTTCTCACAATCACCATAGACAAACTAAAATTATTGGCAACAACACAAGTTTTCTGATTTTGATTTATATAATTAATAAAAGCCTGATCCCAGTTATAACCTGTTGTACCACAAATCACTGGAGTATTTGCCTCTAATAATATAGGCAAAAGCTCTTGTAATATTTTTGCGTTAACAAAAACTATAGCTACATCTACATTTTGTAGTGCTTCTACTGTTAATACATTTTTTGAGTCATGTATTCCTGATATTTCATCTTGTGGTAAAAGACCTGCTACTGCAGACCCTGTTTTACCATTACCAACTATAGCTACTCTCATCTCTCTCTCCTCTAGCTGAAAAAACTACTGTAAACATTATTAACGACTTTTTGCGCATCTTTACTAGCTACAAGCATACATATACTATTTTCACTAGCTCCATGAGTAAAAAGCCTAATATTGTAGTCTTTAAGGCTACTAAAAAGCTCTCCACTAACACCATTTATTTGGTGTAAATTACTACCGACGACACTAACTAAAGATAAATCATTTTCAACTTTAATATTCACATTACCTATAGACTCTAAATCTTTTAAAAGCTCTGGAGTTACTAAATCATCACCCATCGAGTGACTTCCAAGTTTATCTAAAGTGATTGCGACACTTACCTCACTAGTGGAAACCAAATCAACCGCGATATTATGGTTAGCTAAAATACTAAAGACTTTCACCAAAAAACCCTGGGAGCCAAACATATTAAAGCTTTTTATAGTTAATAGAGTTTGATCTTTTCTTTCAGCTACAGCTATGATGTTTCTATTAGAATCCGCTTTTTGTGTGATTAAAGTACCACCAAGTTCTGGTTGAAAAGTTGAACCAATATAAACATCAAAATTACTAGTCATTGCTGGCCAAAATGTTTTAGGATGAACAACCTTAGCTCCAAAAGTAGCTAATTCTGCCGCCTCACTAAATCCTAAAGTGCCTAAAGAGCTAGCACTAGGAACAACTCTTGGATCAGCCTGATAAATACCTGTTACATCCGTATAAATTTTTAGTTGAGCCGCTTTTATAGCTTGTGTGTATAAAGCTGCAGAATAATCACCACACCCTCTACCCAAAGTTGTAGTGTTCCCATGAGCATCTGAACCAATAAACCCTCCCAGAACACAAACATAACCCTCCCTTATTTTAGGTATAATATGCTCCATAGTATTAGTTTCTAAAACCGATAAATCTGGGCTAGCACAACCAAAATTACTACTCGTTTTAAGGATCGCTCTTGAATCTAAATGATAAGTATTTATACCGTTTTGATTAAAAATATTAGCAACCAGAATAGAAGAAACAATCTCTCCAAAAGCTAAGATAGAATCTGATAGTTGCTTACCACTAAAATAAGTGGCCATATTTGCAAACATTCTAAGCTCAGCAATCATATTACTTACAGAAGTAGTTACATATTCTGAATCAATAGACTCTAATATTGGATTAACTATAGATTTTACCTGTTCTATAATTTCTTCTATTCTTGAATTATCTTTATTATTTGCTAATTGAATCAGTAGATTTGTAATGCCTGACTGAGCACTTACAACCACCAGCTTTATTCTATTATCTGAATTAACTATATTAGCGCATTGTCTAATAGCTTGTTGATTTGCTACACTTGTGCCACCAAATTTGGCAACAATTGTTTCTGACATATTAGCTCTCCCATCTAACAGCTATATATCAGACGAGAGAACATAAAATTTGAGAAATAAATACACAAACTAAAGCACTCCACGTCGATACATTTTTTTAAACGACATGACAGTTCTGCTACCTTTCAATATCAGAACCAAGACTACCAATCATAAACTTGGATAGTCTTTCGGCATTAGCTCTATCCTTTCTAGTGATCATAGGGGTTTATGCGCCTAACACTAGAGATATAACAAATGCACCTCTTTAATTACACTTTTAATTAAGTGTTAGAATCGAGTCTAACATCGCACTGATCTTAGATAAAAGTTTTTTATAGCAAAAAAGTTGATTTTATAACTACTAATTAGAACTTGATTCTGCAACGCAGAGTCGATGTTTTTTATGAAGTTCTAACTTGCAGGTAAGTTAGAAACAAAAAGATGCTATTATTTTAATAATTAATCTGTAAATTTATCTGTTGCTCTGACTAAAGCCTCTAAAATTCCCGGTTCGCTGATAGAGTGACCAGCATCTGCTATAATATCTAGCTCTGCCTTCGGCCAAACTTTATGCAAATCCCAAGCACTTACTGCTGGGCAGACCATATCATAGCGACCTTGCACTATCACACCAGGAATATCTTTAATCTTATATGCCTCATTCAATAATTGAGCCTCTTCTATAAATAATTTATTTTTAAAATAGTGACATTCAATTCTTGCAAAGGCCAAGCTAAACTTATCCTCTCCATATCTATCTATAGATTTTTTATCTACAAATAATTTACTTGTTGATGCCTCCCAAACACTCCACGCTACAGCAGCTTGTTGCTTTAGCTTCTCATCATCACCTGTAAGTATTGAATGATATGCTGATATAAAATCTTTTCTTTGCTCTACAGGAATCGGCTCTATATATTTCTCCCACATATCAGGAAATACCATACTAGCACCATGCTGATACAACCACGACAACTCTTTTTCTCGCCCAAGAAATATACCTCTTAGAACAAGCTCTGTTACAACCTCTGGGTAAGCTTGAGCATAAGCCAACCCTAGAGTACTACCCCAGGATCCGCCAAAAAGCATCCACTTATCAATATTCAATTTTTTACGAATTTTTTCAAAATCCTCAATTAAATTTTGAGTTGTATTCTCTCTTAGCTCTGCAAAAGGTGTACTTTTACCGCATCCGCGCTGGTCAACCAATATTACCCTATACTTATCTGGGTTAAAGTATTGCCTATAACTTGGTTGAATACCTCCTCCCGGACCACCATGAATAAATAGTGCAGGTTTACCGTTAGGATTGCCACACTCTTCAAAGTATATTGTATGGATATCTGAAACTTTTAAAAACTCTTGATTATATGGCTCTATTTCTGGATACAATGGCATGATAAACCTATAACTCTTATACCTTATTAACTAAAGTATCTACCAAAAAAAATAACTAAGCAAATCAAGATTTAGCTAAAGTAAAATATTTTCCTGATTATCTTGTAAAGTTTTTAAAAACTCACTTACTGAAATTTGCTTAACCTCACAAACTTTATTAATCACCTTAAATAGTAAAGTTGGCATACCATCATTTTGCTCCTTACCCAATAGCCAAGAGTATGATGAGGGATTATCTGTCTCTATTAAGATTCTATCCAAAGGTATTCGTCTAGTTATATCTCTAATATGTTCGCTAAATAGAATCTCAACACCTATTGAGAAATGGCCACCTAATGCCAAATATTTATCCAACACATCAAGATCTCCTGCATACCAGTGGACAATAAACCTATATCGCTTATATCTCTCTAAAGTTTGCAAAACCTCTAGCTCTGCTCCACTTGTATGTAAGTTTAGTAATTTATTATCTACAGCTGAGTGCGAGACTATATACTCAAATACTTGCTGCTGATCATCAAATGGAGCCGCATAATCCAAAAACCTCTTATCTAAACCAATCTCTCCTATATATTTACTCTCAAACAAGTATTTATCTAAAGACATAAGATCATGTACATATATATCCGCCTTCCATGGATGAATACCAAATGATGGAATAATAAAATCATAGTTATCGCTCAGGGCTTTTATCGAAATATATGATGGAACACACATTGCAACAGATAAGAGCTTTATATCATAGGTTCGACACTCTTTAACTACCTTGTTTAAATCCTCTGATGAATATTTATCTGTGTGGACATGTGCATCTAATATCATTTATATATACATTAATTTTTTCCAATGAATATAGCCGTATATTGCCACAATTAGATATATAAATGTAGTAATAGCTGCAAATGGTAAATCTTTATACATATATAACAGTACATAAGTGGAATCAACAACCATCCATATCATCCAGTTATCTATTATTTTCCTGCTCGCTAAAAAAACACAAACAAGTGATGCCACACTTGTAAAACCATCCATATATGGCGTTGTTGAGTCTGTATAATTTATAAGTAGCTGAGAAACCACCAAACCAAACACACCAATACTTACTAGAACTTTTAACCAACCAATGATTTTAAGTCTATGAACAACTATCTTTTTGTGACTAAAGTTGGGTTGCCAACTATACCAACCGTATCCAAAGCTAAACAAAAGAATCATCTGCAATATAGCATCAGCATATAAGCCACTTATTGAAAACAATCCCGCACTCATAATCAAGCCAACTATACCCACAGGCCAACCAATAATATATAGCCCTGCTAATAAAAAGGTACACAAAAGATTAATAACCATTGTACAAAAATCAAGAAGATGAATCATGGTTCTATTAAAGATAAGTTTTTAAAGATTATAATAACTTGTATTTTTGAATAAAAAAACTGGTGATCTATAAATAATACACATAACTAGTGTTAAGCTATTAGTAAGATAAAGAAATAATTGACTATGTCTAAAAGCAGATATATTATCACTTATGCTTGTTATAACATATTTAATATGAGGATCAAATTATGAAACTAAAAAAAATATTAACTGCCACTTTACTTGCAACATCAGCATTATCACTAAGTAGTTGTTGGTTAGTTGTAGCTGGTGCAGTAGGTGCTGGTACTGTTGCTTATGTTGATGGTAAGTATTCAATGAATTTAGACGGTAGTATAAAAGATGTTACTAATGCAACTCTTAAAGCTATTAGTGAAAATGACAACTTAGCGATTACTAAGAAAAATGTAGCTCCAACTAAAACTGATATCAAAGGTAAAACTAAAGTAGGCTCTACTGATTTCTATATTGAAATACGTGAAATTACTAAAAACGCATCAAAAGTAACCATCAAATTTGGTACATTTGGTGATCAAGCAATGTCAGCTACACTAATGGGACAAATCCAAAAAAATCTATAATTTAAAGGTTAACTAAAATGACTATCTTTAAAAAACTTCTTATTGCAACAACAATATCTGCCTCTGCACTAACATTGAACAGTTGTATTGTAGCTGCTGTTGCTGTTGGTGGTGGTACTGTTGCCTATGTAGAAGGTAACTATTCTATGAATATAGAAGGTAACTACATTGCTGTATATAAGGCAGCTCTTAAGGCAGTTAATGATAACAACGACTTCGTTCTGGTGTCAAAAGATATTGATAAAACTAAAAAATCTGCCGATATCGAGGGTGCTACTAAGATAGATAGTACAAGCTTTAGTATCAAGATAGATAGTCTTACTGATAAAATATCTAAAGTAACTATCAAGTTTGGAACTTTTGGTGATCAAGCGATGTCATCAAAACTTATGGATCAAATTCAGGCTAACGTATATAAAGCTTCTTAGTAATGTTCAAAAAAGCTCACTTTATCATTTTATCAGTTATCATGCTGATATCTCTGAATAGTTGTGTTGCCACTGCAATTTTAATAGGAGCAGCAGTTGTTGCTGGTGGTGCTGTATATTATGTAAATGGTGATTATATAATTGAGGTACCCAAAGATATCCGCTCTGTATACAATGCAACTATCAAAACTATGCAAATGGATAAACAGTTTTCTCTACTTAGCCAATCATATAAAGATAAAACAGCTGAAGTCAAAGCATCTCAGAATGGCAATGATGTAACTATTAATCTGACTAGTCTAAGTAACCGCTCTACTGAGATAAAAATTCGAGTCGGAACTCTCGGTGACGAGAAAGATTCTATAAATATAGCAAATGCTATAACCAAAAATATAACCTAGATAAGTATTTATCGATTTTTGGTCAACTTTTTCTTTTTAAAAACTTTCAAATATGTATAATTTGTGTTAATTCTGAACTGACCCAGTATTACTGTATTATCATGAGTAATAAAGTACTAGACACATATTATAAAAACAATCGCCATATATGGGTGTTAGTATTATCTGGCGCTGTTATAGGAACATTAGTAGGCCTATTTGCAACATTTTTCCAATTAATCCTAGACTCTATTAGTGAACTTAAAAAGATGTTGTTTTCTTTAAGTGGTGGTAATCTATTTATCGAAATCATAATGTCTGTTTCGTTAACTATAACTATGGTAGTGATATCAATACTTATAGTTAGAAAGTTTGCCAAAGAAGCTGGTGGTAGTGGTATCCAAGAAGTAGAAGGAGCGCTAAAAGGATGTCGAAAATTACGTAAAAGAGTAGTTCCTGTAAAATTTGTAAGTGGCCTTTTCTCTTTAGGCTCTGGTTTAAGTTTAGGTAAAGAGGGTCCTTCAATACACATGGCAGCTGCATTAGCGCAGTTCTTTGTAGATAGATTTAAACTTACCAAAAAGTATGCAAACGCTGTAATATCTGCTGGTGCTGGTGCTGGTTTAGCTGCTGCATTTAACACACCTCTTTCTGGGATTGTCTTTGTAATCGAAGAAATGAATAGGAAATTTAGGTTTAGTGTTTCAGCAATAAAATGTGTTCTTGTAGCTTGTATAATGAGTACTATTGTTTCTAGAGCTATTATGGGCAATCCCCCTGCAATACGTGTCGAGACATTTAGTGCAGTTCCACAAAATACTCTTTGGTTATTTATGGTGTTGGGTATTATCTTTGGTTACTTTGGACTACTATTTAACAAATCAATTATCAAAGTCGCAAACTTCTTTTCAGATGGATCTAAGAGAAGATACTGGACTCTAGTTATAACTGTTTGTATAGTATTTGGTGTCGGTGTTGTACTTTCTCCAAATGCTGTGGGCGGTGGATACATAGTTATAGCAAATGCTTTAGACTACAACCTATCTATCAAAATGCTTTTAGTTTTATTTGCTCTACGTTTTGCCGGTGTAATTTTCTCATATGGGACGGGTGTTACAGGTGGTATATTTGCACCGATGATTGCTCTTGGGACTGTTTTTGGTCTAGCCTATGGTCTATCTATAGCTCAGCTTTTCCCTGAGTATAATATTGATGCCGGTGTCTTTGCTGTAGCTGGGATGAGTGCCTTATTTACTGCAACAGTAGGTGCGCCACTGACTGGTATTGTACTAGTAATGGAAATGACTTGGAACTTCCACCTTTTACTTCCTCTGATGATAACTTGCTTTAGTGCGTCGATGCTGACATATATTCATCATCAAAAACCAATATATGATACTCTATTAAGACGTACTATTTCTAATGAAAGAAAACAGCAGGCGAAGGAAAAAAATGAGCGAAATCAAAAGTCAGCTCCAGATACTCAAGGACAACCTATCTCAAAAGAAGAAATATAATCACGTAATTTCTCTAATGCACTGGGACTTAGAAACAGAAGCTCCCAAAAATTCAATCAACACCACATCTGAAGTTATTGGTTTTTTCAGTGAAAAAATCTATGAAATAACTAATAGTGAAGAAATAACTAAAAGCTTAAAGTACCTAAATAACAACTTGTCAGCACTTGATGAGACTAACAAAAGGATTGTGTATCTAACAACAAAGCAAAAAGATAGACTAAGCAAAATACCAAAAGATGAGTATGTCGCATACAACAAACTACTATCACAAGCTCAAAATATTTGGACAAAAGCTCGTAAAGATAATGACTTTGAAGTATTTGCTCCATATTTAGAAGAGATTATAAAGTATCAAAAAAAGTATGTCGAAAGAATTAGCTATAATGAGCACCCCTATGATGTGCTTCTTGATGATTATGAAGAGGGTATGACTGTTGCAAAATTAGAACCTTTCTTTGACAATCTAAAAGAAAGAATAGTACCTCTTCTAGAAAAGATAAAAGATGCTAAGCAAGTTAATACTAGCTGCATTGATAAACCATATAATATTGATAAGCAAAAAGAGTATTCTCACAAAATAGCTAAGCAACTAGGATTTAACTTTGATAGCGGTATTCTAAAAGAAAGTGCTCATCCATTTACTCTAAACTTCAATAAATATGATGTTAGAATGACAACACGCTATATTGAGGATCTTTTTACTTCTTCATTATTTGGTACTATCCATGAAACTGGTCATGCCATGTATGAGCAAAATATCGGTGATAATATTTATGATACTATATTAGGCACTGGTGTTAGCTTAGGCATACACGAATCACAGTCACGATTTTATGAAAACTTAGTCGGTAAAAATAAAGCATTTTGGGATAGTAATTTTAGTGAATTACAAAACTTATTTGCTGAAAACTTGACTAGTGCTAATGAAGAAGACTTCTATAGAGCTATTAACAAAGTTAGCCCTAGCCTAATTCGTGTAGAAGCAGATGAATTAACATACTCCCTACATATACTAGTACGCTTTGAAATAGAAAAAGAAATCTTTGAAAAAAATCTCGATGTTAGCGAGTTGCCAAAGCTATGGAATGATAAATATCAAAAATACTTAGGCATAATTCCAAATAATTTCTCTGATGGGATATTACAGGATGTTCACTGGTCTGCTGGATTGTTTGGCTATTTCCCAACTTATGCTCTTGGTAGTGCGTATGCTTCACAGATTTTTTACTACATGAATAAAGAATTTGATGTAAATGCTGCAATTAGAGAAAATAAACTAGAACTAATACTGAGCTTCTTAACTAAGCATATACACCAATTTGGCAGTCTAAAACCTGCTGATGAAATTATCCATGATATGTGTGGAGAATATCTAAACGCTAAATACTATATTGATTATTTGGATGATAAATTTTCTAAAATTTACAATTTAAAATAATATTGATATCAGCATCTTTCTACTCTAGCCTTTGCAACAAATATTAGCGATAATATAAGCATTAAAATTTAATTATAGTATTTAAATGTCAAAACTAAATGCTTATTTTGGTGAGTATGGTGGTCAATTTGTACCACAAATACTTGTGCCTGCTCTTGATCAACTAGAGCATGAATTTATAAAAGCACAGGCTGATGAAAGTTTTAAACAAGAGTTTAAAGAACTTTTACAAGAATATGCAGGTCGTCCAACTGCTTTGACAAAAACTAGAAATATAGTCAAAAACACAAAAACTAAATTATATCTAAAACGTGAAGATCTACTACACGGTGGTGCTCACAAAACCAATCAAGTACTTGGTCAAGCTCTATTAGCCAAGAGAATGGGTAAAAAAGAGATAATTGCAGAAACTGGAGCTGGTCAACATGGTGTTGCTACTGCTTTGGCTTGCGCACTACTTGATCTAAAATGTAGAGTATATATGGGTGCTAAGGATGTTGAGCGCCAAAGCCCTAATGTCTTTAGAATGAAATTAATGGGTGCTGAAGTCATACCTGTACATAGCGGTTCAGCAACGCTTAAAGATGCTTGTAACGAGGCACTAAGAGATTGGTCAGCAAACTATAACAAAGCTCATTATTTATTAGGAACTGCAGCAGGACCTCACCCTTTTCCAACAATTGTTAGGGAATTTCAAAGAATGATCGGTGAAGAAACTAAACAACAAATTCTCGCTAAAGAAGGTAAATTACCTGATGCTGTGATTGCCTGTGTTGGTGGTGGTTCAAATGCTATTGGTATGTTTGCTGACTTTATTGATGAAACTAGTGTACAACTGATAGGTGTAGAGCCTGCTGGTAAAGGTATTGAAACTGGTGAACATGGAGCGCCTCTCAAGCATGGTAAAACTGGTATATTTTTTGGTATGAAAGCGCCATTAATGCAAAATGCTGACGGACAAATTGAAGAGTCGTACTCTATATCAGCAGGTCTAGATTTCCCCTCTGTTGGTCCACAGCACGCCCATTTACTAGCAATAGGTCGTGCTGAATATGCATCTGCTACTGATAATGAAGCGTTAGATGCTTTTAAATTGCTTTGTAAGAAAGAGGGAATTATCCCGGCTCTAGAATCATCTCACGCCTTAGCATATGCTCTTAAACTTGCTTATGACAATCCTGAAAAAGAGCAACTTTTGGTTGTTAATTTATCTGGGCGTGGTGATAAAGATATTTTTACAGTACATGACATTTTAAAAGAAAAGGGAGAGATTTAGTAATGGATAGATACACAACCCTTTTTGCAAGTTTAGAGAAAAGAAGTGAAGGTGCTTTTATACCTTTTGTAACAATTGGCGACCCGAATAAAGAACTATCTCTTGAGATTATCGACACTCTAGTTAGCTCAGGTGCCGATGCTCTTGAGTTGGGTATACCTTTTTCTGATCCTTTAGCAGATGGACCAACAATTCAAGAAGCAAATATTCGTGCCCTAGAGAGTGGCGTAACTCCTAAAGATTATTTTGATATCCTCACAAAAATAAGAGTAAAATACCCTCATACCCCCATTGGCTTATTGCTTTATGCTAATTTAGTTTATGCAAATGGTATAGAGAATTTTTATCAAAAATGTTTAGCTGCAGGTGTTGATTCTATACTTATAGCTGATCTACCAGCTCATGAATCTAAAGAGTTTCGTGATATTGCTAAAAGAGTGGGTATTTCTCAGATATTTATTGCTCCGCCTGATGCTAATGAGACTACTCTTAAACAAATTTCTGAACTTGGAAGTGGTTATACTTACTTGCTCTCAAGAGTTGGCGTAACAGGTGCAGAAACTGCAGCAAATATGCCCGTAGAAGATGTGTTAGCTAAACTTAGAGAATATAATGCACCCAAGCCAATCTTAGGTTTTGGTATCTCTAAACCTGAGCAAGTACAACAAGCTATCAAAGCAGGTGCTGCTGGTGCAATTTCAGGTTCTGCAACAGTAAAAATAATTCAAAACAATCTCTCAAATAAAGAGATAATGCTTAGTGAACTTGAATGTTTCGTTAAAGAAATGAAAGCCGCAACTAAAAATAATTAAAGACTACTTTGCTTTTGTAAATTATAATTCTTTCTCCAAGTTATATAGCCATAGATAGCATTTATTAATGCTACAATTTTGGTAATAATAACAGGAATAATTGCAATAGTAATTGCTGAATCCAAAATCCCATCAACCCAAATTGAAATTGTCAAAACATCTACAGCCAACCAGAGTATCCAAAACTCTTTAAATAACAATACTGTAAGTATAAAAGCTATAATTGAAGTAACTTCAACAATAGCATCTGCGACCAACCCCACATTTTGACCAAAATATAGATGTAAAACAAAGTACCCATATATAGTAGATACCACAGCTATAAAAGCCAAAATACTTATAAACTGTAATCTCGTTAATTTTTTGATTTTTATATGTTTTTCTTTAGTTGTGTTTTTGGGTCTAGTCCAGTTATACCAACCATAAAACTGTATTGGACACAAAAAAAGTACCGCAAGAAGTAATTGACCATAAACTTGGTTTTGATATGAGATCACAGCGTACATAACCGCTGCTATAAACCCTAAAACATAATTAAAAACTTTTCCCTTAGCTGCTAATATTAAATTTGTAATACTAATAACAGAGAATATGAGTATAAATGCACTACTTCCACTAATAAATGCGGCAATAATAGTTAATACTATACAGCTAATTAGCCAGCTAACCTCTCTTTTACTCCAACCAGTAAAAGTGTTTTGTAATATATTCATTTTATAAGTTAATAAAATATTTAGAACTGTATTTTAGAACTCTTGATAACAAGCTACAAGTACTATTTATTATTCGTTAAAAATGTAAAACAAAAACACCAATAAAACATATTAAAACTTATCTATATTTTTTTTCCAATAAGCTTAATTTATTACTTGAAAAATAGCAAAGTATCCTTAAATATATAACAGATACTATTTCTTAGGGGGAAATAATGGATATAAATAAATTTACAATAAAACTACAGGAAGCATTAGCAGAGGCTCAATCTTATGCTTTTCAGCAAAAAGCTACTGAGTTTACATCAGCACACATGCTAAAAGCTCTTTTGGAGCAAAATGATAGTGTTGTTGCATCAATTCTTAGTGTTTGTGGTGTTAATATACAAAACTTTGCAAAAGCTGTAAATGATATGGTGGATGGCGTTGCAGTACTATCAGGAGAAGGTAATCCTCAAGTAGCTCCATCTAGAGATTTGATAGCTACATTACATAAGATGCAAGAGCTTGCTAATAAAAATGGCGATGAGTTTATTTCAAGTGAAGTTTTCTTGTTAGCCTCTTTAGAAGACAAAAGTTTAACTGGACTATATAACAAGTTTAGTATTACAAAAGAAAAACTGACAAAAGCAGTCAATGATTATCGCGGAGGAGAGAAAGTGAGTAGTCAAAATCAAGAAGATATGAAAGGCGCATTGGATAAATATACAGTGGATCTGACAGATTTAGCGAGAAAAGGAAAGATTGATCCAATTATAGGTAGAGATAGTGAGATCCGTAGAACTATACAAGTATTACAAAGAAGAACTAAGAACAACCCTGTGCTTATAGGTGAGCCAGGTGTTGGTAAAACTGCTATTGTAGAAGGCTTAGCTCAACGAATAGTTAATGATGAAGTACCAGAAGGGGTCAAAGGCAAAAAAGTATTATCTTTAGATATGGGTTCATTATTAGCTGGTGCTAAGTTTAGAGGAGATTTTGAAGAGAGATTAAAATCTGTTTTAAAAGAATTATCAAAACAAGAAGGTAATGTGATTCTATTTATAGATGAATTACATACTATGGTAGGTGCTGGTAAAGCAGAAGGCTCTATGGATGCTGGTAACATGCTTAAACCAGCTCTAGCTAGAGGTGAGCTAAAGTGTGTTGGTGCAACAACTTTAGATGAATATCGTGAGTATGTTGAAAAAGATCCCGCACTTGAAAGAAGATTCCAAAAAGTGCTAGTTGATGAACCAACTGTTGAAGATACTATTGCTATACTTAGAGGTCTGAAAGAAAGATACGAGTTGCACCATGGTGTAAACATTACAGACTCTGCTATTGTGAGTGCTGCTACATTATCACATAGATATATCACAGATAGACAACTACCTGATAAAGCTATTGATTTAGTGGATGAAGCAGCTAGCCAAATTCGTATGGAAATAGACTCTAAACCTGAAAAAATGGAGAGCTTGTACCGTAGAATTATTCAGCTAAAAATGCAACGTGAGCAGTTAAAAAAAGAAAAAGATGATGCTACCAAGAAGCGTTTAGAAATATTAGAGGCTGAAATCAAAGGCTTAGAATCTGAGTATCAAGGCTTTGAGGAACTTTGGAAAGCTGAGAAGCTTAAAATGCAAGGTACAAGTAAGCTAAAAGAAGAGTTGGAGAAAGCTAAGTTTGAGCTGGAGAAATACCAAAGAGCTGGTGATTTGAGCAAAATGGCTGAACTACAATATGGTAAAATTCCAGAACTTGAAGCTCAAATTAAACAAATTGAAAATACTGAAGCAGAACCCTCTGAAAATAAACTTGTAAGAACATCTGTTACAGAAAATGAAATAGCTGATGTAGTTTCTAAAGCTACTGGCATACCTGTTTCTAAGATGATGGAAGGAGAAAAAGATAAGCTTCTAAACATGGAAAGCTTCCTACATAAGAGAGTAATTGGCCAAGATCAGGCTATAAAAGCAGTATCAAATGCTGTGAGAAGATCTCGCTCCGGATTATCAGATCCAAATAGACCTATAGGTTCATTTATGTTCTTAGGTCCAACAGGTGTAGGTAAAACTGAGCTTACAAAAGCATTAGCAGAATTCTTATTTGATGATGAGGATGCAATGCTTAGAGTAGATATGTCTGAGTTTATGGAGAAACACTCTGTAGCTAGATTGATAGGTGCTCCTCCAGGATATGTGGGTTATGAGCAAGGCGGTTATCTGACTGAACATGTTAGAAGAAAACCTTATTCTGTAATCTTATTAGATGAGGTTGAAAAAGCTCACGCAGATGTATTTAACATCTTGCTACAAGTATTAGATGATGGGCGACTAACTGATGGTCAAGGCAGAACAGTTGACTTTAAGAATACTGTAATAGTTATGACTTCTAACCTTGGTTCGCATAGAATCCAAGAAATGCAAGGTCAAGACTATGACACAGTCAAAGATGCTGTAATGGAAATGGTACTTAGCCACTTCAGACCTGAGTTTGTAAATAGGATTGATGATGCTATTGTGTTTGAACCTCTAAACAAAGAGATGATAACTGAAATAGCTAAGATACAGATTAAGCGCTTAGAAAAACGTCTAAGAGATCTAAATATAGGTTTAGAAGTAACTGCTAAAGCTATGGATAAATTAGCTGATGCTGGTTTTGATCCTGTATTTGGTGCTAGACCACTTAAACGAGCTATCCAAAGCAACTTAGAAAATCCTCTAGCACTTAAACTACTAGATGGAGAGTTTAAAGCAGAAGATAAAATAGTTGTTGATGTAGATAGTGACCACAATATAGTTTTTTCTAAATAAATCCTTTTGTATATTTCTTTAAATTGTCTTTATTAGTTGGTAAAAATTAACAGGTGCTTGTTATTTTCTGATAATTTACTATTTCCTAATAGGTTATATACTATAACAGCAATTCATTTTTATATAAAATTTTAGATTCGGAGCAATTATATGAACTATAAAAAGCTATTAATAAGCGCTTTATTAACAGCATGCGGAGCTACAAGCTATGCTGCTGTAGAGTATAACGCTGGTACTAGTTATTCTAAGGGTCAAGAAGTAAAAAATGCGGAATCTTGCTATGTATGTGATATACCGGGATGGTGCTCTTCTTCAGCTGCTTGGGCTTATGAGCCAGGCAAAGGTACTGCTTGGCAACAGGCTTGGACAGAAGGATGCAAAGATCCTGGTCCATCGCCAGAACCTACTACAGAAAAAACAATCTCTGTAAAACTATCTGGAGATAGTTTACCTGCTAATGCAAAAATTGAATTCTCAGCGAATGGTAAGTCTTATGCTGTCACAAATAATCAGGTAACATTACCATACTCAGATAGTCAAACTATCAATTACACTATTAGTGCAACTAATGGGTCTATTTCTCCAAACTTTTTTGCTATGACAAAAGATTCTAGCTCTATAAATTTAACATATACAAAGCAACCAGCTCCAGTACCTGGCAAGTGTGACACTATTCCAAAAGATGTTAAAGATTTTATCCCTAATGGTCAAGGTGGCTTCTGGGGTGGTTATAGTAAAGGTGCTTTTGTTAAATTTGATGGTTCTATATATCAACTTCTAAATGATTATTGGACTAGTGCTTCTCCTGCTGATAGCTCAGCTTGGGTACTATGTGAAGCTATAGTACAGGCTCAAGTGAATATCAAAACTACAGGTCTACCTCAAGCTATAGATAAGGTTGATATTAAAATTGGTTCTCAAACATATACTATAAACCCTAATAACCCAACGCCTATAACAGTGGCTAAAGGTTCTTATGATGTTTCAGTTAGTAGTATTTTAAGCTCTGATGGTTCAAAAAACTATGTTGCTAAAACTATTACTCCTAACCCTGTAGTAGTTAGTGAAGAAACTAAAGAGATAAACCTAAATGTAAGCTTCCAAGCAGAAGATGTTAAACCTGCTAATGTTAGTTTCAATGTTAAATTCCCTGAAGATGCTTCTCCTAGTAAAACTGTAACAGCAGAAAGAATATCTTCTAATGGAGATAAGTACGGTGATTCTATAAACTTGGATAGTGGCTCAAATACAACAAGTATTCCTTCAAAAGGTGAATTTACTATAAAACCTGAAAGCTATGAAATTAATGGCACTAACTATAATGCAAATAGCATAACTATAGTTGATGGTAAGGTTCAAGGTGATAACACTATTAGCTATGAAATTGCTGGTGCTTGGCCTGAAAAAGTCATTGGAGGATACACAGCTTCTTGGGGTGCGGACTGGAATCATAAAATAACTTCTATAGATAATATGGGCGAAAATGGTTATAACATTGCTCTATTAGCCTTTGGTAAAGTCATCAATACAAGTGTTGGTATGTTTGATGATGCTACAATATGCGCAAGTGGATGTACTTGGGACTATGACTATACTAAAAAAGACGCTCCTTTAGTTATTATGTCATTTGGTGGTATCGCTCATGAAAGCACATGGACACCAGATCTTTCATCAGATCAATCTATAAATAAAATAGCTGAAGATATTGTATCTTTTGCTGCTGAAAATCATATAAATGGTGTTGATTTTGATTTAGAGGGTGCTAGTACAGGAATATCAGATGCAGATGTTGTTTTGGTTGATGGTGTTCAAACATACCCTAAAATAACTAAGTTAATCACAGCAATTAGAGAAGCTGCAAATAAACAAGCTGATAAATTCCCTAGAGGGTTTTTCATAACAGCAGCACCTCAAACAGATGGTAAAGATCTATACTGGGCTGCAAGTGGTAATAAAAGGTTTGATAGCATGCTCAAAGCAGATGCGTGTGGTGGTCATGAGTGTTTTGATTCAATATTTGTTCAAAACTATAATTCCTCAAAAATGAATCCTAATACAGCTTATGATATAGTAACTAGATTGCTTACTGCAGGCAACAATACTAAAACAAAATTTGTAATGGGTTATGATCTTGCTAGTGGTGAATGGGTTAATAACTATCCTGTAATTGGATGGGAATCTGAAACAAATGGTCCAAATGCTCCGATAGTTTCTGCTACAAAATTTGCTAAAGAACATCAAGATATAGGTGCTTTTGTATGGCAAGCAGAGCAAGATAAGTTTGGTGGTGCAAGCAATAAGGGAATTATGACTACAGGCAAAGATTCTTACAGTTTTGCTCACGCAATGAAAGAAGTATACAATATCAAGTAGTCACTAAACTATCATAAAACCTTAATTTAACCTTCTCCTTTCTGATAAAATATCTTTTAAGAATAATTCTCACAATATATTTATCAATATGAATCTTTCTAACATTAAAATCATGCTACTTGGCTCAGGCGAGCTTGGCAAAGAATTTATCATAGCAGCTCAGAGACTTGGCATACACACTATAGCTGCAGATCGTTACGAGAATGCGCCAGCTATGCAAGTAGCTCATGAGAGCTATGTTATAGATATGCTAAATGCTGATGCTCTTGAACAACTAATATTAGCAAAAAAACCAACTTATATAGTTCCTGAGATTGAGGCTATAAATACTGATAGCCTAGTAAAGTTAGAGGCTCATAACTTCAATATTGTCCCATGTGCTAAAGCTACAAAGCTCACTATGGATCGCCAAGGTATAAGATCTCTAGCAGCTAATGAGCTTGGTCTAGCGACATCTAAATTTGCTTTTGCTAATAGTCAAAAAGAATATCTTGATGCTGTTGAGGTTATTGGACTACCATTTGTGATTAAACCTGTGATGAGCTCCTCGGGCAAAGGACAATCTATAGTCAAAGAACGTAGCGAAGTTCAGAAAGCTTGGGATTATGCCCAAAGTGGCTCTCGAGGTCATGCTAAAGGTGTAATTGTAGAGCAATTTATAGATTTTGATTATGAGATTACACTTCTAACTGTTAGACATAAAGATGGTACTTCATTTTGTGATCCTATCGGACATATCCAGAAAGATGGTGACTATAGATTCTCTTGGCAACCTCATGCAATGTCGAATATAGCTCTAGCGAAATCTCAAAAGATAGCCAAAGAGATCACAGATGCGCTAGGGGGATATGGGGTTTTTGGCGTTGAGTTATTTATAAAGGGTGATGAAGTATTTTTTAATGAAGTCTCTCCTCGTCCTCACGATACAGGCATGGTAACACTCATATCACAAAACATTAATGAATTTGAATTACATCTGCGTGCAATATTAGGGTTACCGATACCGCAAATACAAACTCTTCAACCCTCAGCATCAGCGGCTATATTACTTGAAGGAGAATCTACAGATCCAAGCATATTAGGGATTGATACTGCTCTATCTGACTCAAATATAGATATTAGAATTTTTGGCAAAAAAGAAATCCATGGTAAGCGTCGCATGGGAGTAGTTTTAGCTAAGGGTCAATCAACACAACAAGCTTTGGATGCCTCTAAAAAAGCCGTAAGCAAAATTTTTATCTAGCATAAAAATCAAAGCTTCCTAACCAGGTTGATACCATCTCCTATAGGGATAATACAAGCTTCCACTGTATTATCATTATGAATTAATTTATTTAACTCTCTTATAACCAAGGTGTTTTGCTCATTATTGTACTCATCTGCAACTCTACCTGACCAAAGCACATTATCTATTGCGATAATTCCACCTGAGTTTACCAATTTTAAAGCTTTTTCATAGTAGTTAATATAGTTTGGCTTATCCGCATCTATATATACAAAGTCAAACTTCTTAGCTTGCTTTTCAAACCTTTCTAAAGTTTCTAAAGCTGGTGCAATATTAAGATTAATTTTATGCTCAACGTTTGCTTCTTGCCAAAAGTGTTTGTATGGCTTGATATATTCATAACTAATATCACAGGCTTCTAGTTTACCTTCATAGGGTAATGCTTGAGCCATAATCAATGTTGAAAAACCTCTAAAAACACCGATTTCTAAGACATTTTTTGCATTAATCATTTTGATAAAGAGACTAATAAGCTGTAACTGATTAGGTGAGCTAAGCATGTGACTTAACTCATCATTTGCTGCTTTATCAAAGAGCTCCTGTGCAGTTTTATCTAGTTTTACTGAATTATCATTTATATATTGATTAAGGCTAGGATTACTAAACAATGATGCTATAGACATAAAAGATACCAATTAATTTAACGATACGATAGTAATAAGTTTAGAGAATCACGAACCAAAAGACAAAAAATGTGCAGTAAAGGCCTACTTAATTTTAGTAATAGAAAATGTCCAGAACCAGAAAATAAGAGCATAAACCCCCCACCATTCAACAATATTATGATTAACTGTTGTCTGATCCATAAATACTGACCATATCGAAAAAGCTGCCGTTATCAAAATGGCAAATCTACGCAAAATAAGTGGCACTTTGTTTAGTCGATCTGAATACTTATATTCGATAATTGTATACCAAACCTGACAAATACTCATTAGCACAAAGAACACAGCAACACCCTTTAGATGAACTTTCATAAGAGTCTGCTGACCATCAATTACTGAAGTCCCAATTATTAAGCCAATACAACCAACAGATGCTAAGAAAAGCATAACTTTACCTTGCTTAATTATTGATTTTTTATTATCACTTATTTGAACAAGTAGCTGTGTGATAAAAAAGAAAATCACTGCCATAAGCGTAGCAGTCGGTATTAGTATAGCTTTGAGCATATACTTCTCATACGATGTAAATCCAGCATGCGTAATATCAGAACAACCAGAAATAAATGGATTACATAAAGTATTATTACCATCTGCAATAGATACAAGATATGTTACAAAAAACAAAACCGCTACAGATATTGTTGTCGCAGCGATTAATTTTCTTGGGTCAAGTTCAGCTTTCATTTTTAACCAAAACATTATTATAAATCTTATGCTAATAGTACCACTTGTTAATAGATATTTCTAATTTTAGCTCTTTTATTTTATGTTATAGATGTATGAAAAATTTAGGCTTTGTCACACATAATCAACAAAATAGATTAATATTTACCTTTTTCATATCTATGCTATAATTTGTGGGTTTCTTCTAAAAAAGTAAAATAACGAAAGGATTTAGTAAAATGCCATTTGTAGTTACTGAAAATTGTATCAAATGTAAATATGGTGACTGTGTAGAAGTATGTCCTGTTGACTGTTTCTATGAAGGTCCTAACATGTTAGTAATAAACCCAGACGAATGTATCGACTGTGCTCTTTGTGAGCCTGAGTGTCCTGTCGATGCTATCAAATCTAGTGATGATCTTACAGAGAGCCAAGAGCAAATGCTTGATCTTAACAGAGAGTTAGCTAGTATTTGGCCAAATATCGTCGAAAAATGTGATCCTTGTGAAGATGCTGATAACTGGGCATCTGTTCCAGATAAGTTAAAATATTTAGAAAAATAATCTTTCATTTTTATCTAAGAATCTTATCTTATTTTCTTCATAAGCTTATTTTTTTGTCGGCAGCTATTTGTAAAAAGTGTATAATGACACTAATAATTTTGAGCTTTTGTACAAACTGATAGTTAAATAAAACTACTAAAAATTTATGGAGAGTCTTTAAATGAAATCTTTTTTTAAAAAGATTTGGAATATTCTAATGTGGGCTAGGATGACTGCTTTCCAACTCTACTCATTTGCTGTTATTGGTGGTTGTAGTGTCCTTATAAATATATTCGCTTTTTTTAATCTTCCTATTGCTTGGAGAATGGCTGTTTGTAAAGTTTGGACTTATCTGTATTGGATAGGAATGCTTGTTTTCTTACAAGTGTATATTCGTGTGAGTGGTCGTATAAACATCGATAAAGATTATCCTTGTATATATGTATCTAAACACCAATCAATGCTAGAGACATTTATGTTTTATGGTTTAATTGGTAAATGTCATTTTATTATGAAAAAAGAGCTTTTTGATGCTCCAATCTTTGGTACGGCGATGAAAAACCTGGGCAGTATCGCTATAGATAGAGATAAGCCAAGAGAGTCATTAAAAAAAGTTGTTACAGATGGTAAACAAAGTCTAGCAGATGGAATCAATGTTGTAATTTTTCCAGAAGGTACGCGAGTTAATATTGGCGAATATCCAGAGTTTCAACGTTCTGCAATGAAACTAGCAGCTGATGCAAATACTTATATTATTCCTGTTGCTCATAATTTTGGGAGATTTTTCCCTAAAAAATGGGGACAAGTAATTAAGCCTGGTATTGCTAGAATGGATTTTGGTAAACGCATAGATCCTAGAGATTTTGACTCGAAGACTCTAACTACTTACTGTCATAAGGTAATAACGGAAAAAACAAAAGAGTTTAAAGGTTAAATAAGAGGTCAATCAGATGAAAAAAATTCTTCATCTACTATTACTAGCAAGAATGCAGGTTTTCAAGGTTTACGGATATATAGTTCTACTATTTTCTTGTTTGCTAATGAATACTGTTGGGGTATTAGGAGCATCATTAAAAGTTAGATTATTTGTCTGTTGGATATGGTCTTGTTTGTATCGTCTAGGAACTTTGGTTATATTGCAAATATATGTAAAAGTTGAGGGCAAAGAAAATATCCCAGACTATCCTTGTATTTATGTTTCTAAGCACCAATCAATGTTGGAGACTTTTGTATTTTATGGTCTTGTACATGATTGCTGTTTTGTAATGAAACAAGAATTACTAGAAAAACCAATATTTGGTAAGACAAACATATTTGCTGAAGCTATTGGTGTAGATAGATCAAAAGGTCTTTCTGCAATCAAAAAAGTACTTGAAGATGGCAAAGATAGAATAGAAAACAAAAACTTAAGTATTATAATCTTCCCAGAAGGTACAAGGGTTCCTGTTGGCGAGTATCCTAAGTTTCATCGTTCTGCAATGAAATTAGCCAAAGTATCAAATGTTCCAATAATACCTGTTGCTCATAACTTTGGAGTATATTTTGGACGTAAAAAAGGTGACTTTGTGAAACCTGGTATCGCTAGAATGTCTTTTGGAAAACCTATTGATCCAAAAGATTACTCTGTCGCTGAGTTGACTGATCTTTGCTATGACATCATCAACGATAAAACTAAGTCTTATGGTGGTTAATCAAATATTTATTTGATACAAAACTCTGCAATAATCGGATTATGATCTGATATTTTTTTGCAATCTAAAACAGATGCTTTTTCAAGATTTAGACCTCTATATAATACAAAATCTAAATGATTGCTCTGAAAAGATTTGACTAATTGAGGCTCATCTATAAAAGCCACTTTAAAACTAAATTCTCTACAGAAATCTTTGATTAACTTTACTCGTCTTCTATTCCAAGTATTAAAATCCCCTGCGATTATAATAGGATGCTTATACTTCTCTGGAGAGATATATTCTTTTATTTTCTCAAATTCATATTCATAAACTTTATTACTTTTGAAATTGATTGCATGAATATTCACAACAACAACTTTTGTGCCATCTATATTTAAATGTGTAATCAAAGAGGCTTTGTGAGTATTTATTACAGACTCTCGATGAGTTGTAAGTATTTTGACATTTTTTATCACTGGGAAATGACTAACTGTAGCTACCCCATAGTTATGTGAACGCAACACAATATTAGATGCAAAGTTTATATCAAATTTGTCGATAGGAAATTTAGTATCATGTTGATGTACCGCCTCTTGTAGACAAAAGATATCAATATTGTGATTAAAGTATGTGTGCCTGATATAGGCTTTGAATGTTTCTGTATCTTTATAGTCAATTTTGTATGAGTTCCAACTCATTAAGCAGAATTTTGTAGATTGATTTTTTTTTGAGTCTCTTTCAAACATTTAATCAACTAGAGCTGAATCATCATAATTTCATTATATATTAAAAATACTTATACAGTTAGATCAGTGAGGGTTTCTAGCTATAAACCTTAGAACTATATAACCACAAATTCCTGAGAGTAAAGAACCTACTATCACACCTACTTTGATTGCACTAAGAGTATAATTATCATCAAAAGCAAGTGTACCTATAAATAAACTCATGGTAAAACCTATACCGCATAAAAGACTTATACCATATATCTGAGAACTCGAAAAAGACTCTCCTAACTTAAATAATTTTAGCTTCTTTGAAATCGCTAATATTGAGAAAATACCCAACTGTTTACCAACAAATAATCCCAATATAATACCTAATGTAATTGGCTCAAATATTATAGAAATACTCATCCCTGAGAAATTGATACCTGCATTAGCAAATGCAAATACAGGCAATATAAAATAGATAACCCAAGGATGAAGAGACTCTTCCATAAAATTAGCTGGAGAATCTTTGTCATTCTCTCTAAATGGAATACACAGAGCTGTTGTAAAACCTGCCAAAGTTGCATGTACTCCAGACTTAATAGTACAAAACCAAGCAAAGAAACCGAGAACTACATATACAGAGCTTCTATTAACTTTAAACACTCTATTACAAATAATCATTGCCAATATAAAAAGCGTTCCTAAAGATAGTGAAAGTAACGATAGTGACTTGGTATAAAATATCGCAATAATTACTATTGCAGCTATATCATCAAAAATAGCGATTGTAACAACCAATAGCTTTAGCTTTGCTGGGATTCTTGAACCAAGTAAAGCTAATATACCTAAAGTAAATGCTATATCTGTTGCAGAAGGTATTGCCCAACCTGTGATATTAGCATCATAGTTGATCGATAAATATATCAAGCTTGGAACTGCCAGTCCTGCAAGAGCTGCTATAGCCGGTATTATAATATTAGAAGGCTTTGATAATGCCCCTGAGATTATCTCTCTTTTGATTTCTAAACCAATATATAAAAAATATATGGCCATCAAACCATCATTAATCCAATGCATCAAGTTTTTGTCGATAACGAGGTTTTCAATTCCTAATTTGACATTGATTGTCTCAAGCATTCCATAGTAGATAGATAATGGTGAGTTATTTATAAGTATTGCAACAAAAGCTGCAGCAAAGAGAATTAACCCTCCGACTATCTCTTGATTATTTTGGTTTGCACTCATATTTATAGTATCTAAAAGATTTCAATAGTATTAATTATCTAATAGCTTGAGGTATAATTCTACTCATGCAAAAACTAATTTTTGTGCTCAATGATAAATAACATTCCCAAAGCTTGGTATGCTATAGCTCATATCAAAGAAATCAAATCCAAACCTATCAAACTAGAAAGACTCGGTAAAAATCTTGTTTTATGGAAAGATGCTGAGAAAATAATAGCTATGGAAAATCGCTGTCCTCATCGTGGTGTAGAATTGAGTTTAGGCAAAGTATGTGACGGAGCTATAGCTTGTCCCTTTCATGGCTTTAGGTTTGACACACAAGGCAACTGTATATACACACCAGAAACTCAAGGCGCTATCCCAAAACTACAAGTTAAAAGCTATCCAACAAAAATTGTCGCTGACATGATTTGGATAAATGTTTTTGATGAAGAACTAGATAATAGCTACGCTTTTGAATTTGCACAAAACCTATATAGTGATTTTGCTGGTAAGTACTCTCTTTTGACTGACACATGGGATAACAATATACGCCACTGTATCGAGAACCAACTTGATTATACTCACTTAGCTACTGTACATAAGAGATCTATCGGCAGAGGATACAAAATCCCCCAAGATATAAAACTAAATATAAGCAATGAATATATAGAAGCACTAAAAAACCAACGCTTAATGCTAAAGTACATCTTTCCTAACTTTTGGTTACTTAATAATGCTGATAAACTTAAAATTTGTGTTTATTTTGTACCTATTAATGAGCATCAAACAAAACTATATTTAGTAAATTATCGTAAATTTTTGACTGGTAAAATCATCAAACCTATCGCAGATATAGTATTTAGTATCACCAATAAAATCATCCTCAATGAAGACAAAAGAGTTGTTAAAACCCAGAAATACGATGAAAAATATGATACTGAAGATTTTCTATTACGTCATGATCAAATCATCAAAGAATTTAGAAAGATTTGGCATACTCCAGATTAAAATATTTCTCAAAAGTTTGTAAATACTATACAATCAAAAAACACTCTATTAACTTATCTATGATTATGAAATACAGTCTACCTGTTAGAGTTCTACATAGCTTATTGGCTTTTTTGATAATAGCTCAGCTTATTTTGGGCTTCGGTTATGCTTATGATCTATTTGATTCAAGATGGATTATGACCTTGCATAAATCTTTTGGTTTAGTAATTTTCTTTGTGATACCTCTTTTGGTTGTTGCTAGGTTTTTTAGTATCAAACCACCGTATAATCCACCACTACCATTACTACAATTAATCATAGCTAAAATAGTGCATCTTGGTTTATATATTTCAACATTTGGTATGGCTTTTTCGGGAGTAGTTGGCTCGATGCTAATGGGTTATCCATGGAAGATATTCTTTGTAATACCATTTCCAGAGATCATAACTCCAAACTTTGAATTAGGTAGCAAAATTTTTAGTTATCATTATATCTTTGCATCAGTTTTATTAGTGCTAGTAGTACTACATATAGCCGCCGCTCTACACCATCAATTAATAGTAAAAGATAATATCTTAGCTAGAATGAAATAGTAACTAACAATACCAATCATATTCAAATTTGTTTAACAATACTTTAAAATCTTAACTGATAATACAAATCAAAGGAATAAAAATGAAAAAACTAACAATTGCTATCTCATCGATACTTTTATCAACAGCTGTATTTGCTGCTGATGCACCAACTACTACTGCAAGTAGTGCAAAAGCTGAGTCAAATGGCGTAGATATGAGCAAAGTCAGCTACCTGATAGGTAGAGGCGTAGGTGAGCAACTAAGCAAAGGAAAAATAACTATCGATCAAGCAAACTTCGACAAAGGTCTGCAAAGTGCGCTTGCTGGTCAAAAGTCTGAAATACCTGAAGCTAAGGCTCAGCAAATCATGCAAGCATTCCAAAAAGAAATGATGGAAAAGATGCAAAAAGCTCAAATTGAGGCAGCTACAAACAACCTTAAATTAGCTAATGACTTCCAACAAGCTATAGCTAAAGTTGACGGTATCAAAGAGGTCGATGGTAGCAAGGGTGTATATATCCAAGTTCTAAAACAAGGAGATGGTGCTCAACCTACTAAAAGTGATTCAGTAACTGTTAACTACAGAGGAACTACTCCTACTCAAGCTTATGCAGATGATAAAGAAGCTGCTATAAAAACTATCCAAGAAGGTAATCTAATTGGTGACCAGTTCGATAGCTCATACGATAGAGGCACACCTGCTACTTTCCCGCTATCAGGCGTAGTTAAGTGTTGGCAAGATGCTATTCCTCAAATGAAAGTTGGCGAAAAAGCTATAGTATACTGTGCTCCAGACACAGCTTATGGCACTAGTGGTAATGCTGCTATTGGACCAAATCAGCTACTTTCTTTCCAAGTTGAACTTTTAAAAGTTAACTCTTAAACAGAAATATATCTTAACTATTTTTCTACCTACTTTTCTTCAAGTCTTCGATTTAGTTATATAGAGCATTTTAGAAATATCTATTTTTATAAAGAAGTTACTATCAACCTAAATGAAATAAGATTAGAAACGTTATATACTAAGCAACTAAATAATTATTTCTTAACACCGAAAACAATATGTTACAAAAAAATCAACGTAAAGCACTATTACTATCAAGTTTAGGCGGTATGCTTGAGTTTTATGATTTTATTATCTACGCTCTACTTGCTAGTTATATTTCTAAGCTTTTCTTTCCTATTCAATCAGCAATTACATCTTTATTAATCGCATTCAGTGCTTATGCTGTTGGCTATCTCGCTAGACCTTTTGGTGGTATTATCTTTGGTCATTTTGGTGATAAATATGGCAGGAAAAAAACTTTTACAATCTCTATTTTGATTATGGCATTATCAACATTTTTGATTGGTATACTGCCTACTTACAGTAGTATTGGGATTATGGCACCTATATTATTAGTACTTTGCAGAATAGCTCAAGGAATATCAGTTGGTGGCGAGATACCCGGTGCTATCACTTATGTTGGCGAAGCTGTTCCTGAGAAGCGTGGTTTTATGACTGCGGTGATTTTTGGATTCTTGATACTTGGTGTTGCTATAGGATTTATAGTTGAAAGTTTGCTATTGGAGTTCTTCACAAGTCAGAGTATGCTTACCTATGGTTGGCGCATACCTTTTATATTAGGTGGTCTGTTTGGGCTTGTTGCATACTATCTTAGACGTCAGCTTATTGATATCAAAGAGTTTAATCCTTTTGTGAATGAAGAGTTTTCTCTACCGATTACAAAGATGCTTCTAACTCATCGCTGGAACTTGATCTATTCAACAATTATTGTGTCATTTGGAGCTCTTTGTTTTGTGACACTATTTTTGTTACTACCGGCATATTTTAGTACTATTCTAAATCTTCACTTAGATAACTTCACATGGATTAATAGTCTTGGTGTGATTATTATTTCTATTCTTTGTGTAGCTGTTGGTCTATTTGCTGATAAAGTTAGTAGAAATTTGATTTTGTTAATTAGTATATTGGCTACCTGTGCTTTTAGCTTTGTCATTTATACTACATACACATCACATCAAAATTTCTATTTTATTGCTATAGTTCTTAGTGCTATTTTGGTAGCTCTTTGTTGGGGCAATATACCTGCGATGTTGATTGATTTGTTTAAGCAAGATGTTCGCTATACTGGCATAGGTTTTGCATATAATCTAGGATTTGCAGTCTTTGGTGGTCTGACACCTATGATTGTAATCAGCACTATCAAATTCTCAAATAATAATTTAGCTCCGGCATATATACTAACAGCTGGTGCGATAATCACTCTTATAGCCATGATTATAAACTCTTTAATCCAAAGAAGAGCTACTGCAAAAGTTTAGCTCAAGGCATCGAAACTATACTAAAACGGTATAATTTATAATTCAACAAAAATTAATCCTCCTTAGGTCAGCAGATACTTACAGCTTATATTTTGGTATAATATAAGTATAGTCACGTAGTTTTGGATTTGTCCTAATGCACGAGTTTTCATTGTGTCAAAGTGTCATAAATATCGCTAAGAAAGCAGCTGAGAATAACTCTAAAAAAGTATCTAAAGTAGTTGTCAAAATCGGTAATTTAGCTGGTGTGGATGTTAAATCTTTTGAGTTTTGGTTCCCAGTAGCTGCAAAAGATAGTGTCTTAGAACAAGCAAGGCTAGAAATAATACATGAGCAAGCTATAGCAAAATGCAAAGCTTGTGAACATGAATTTGAATTAACCAGATTATATGAGCAATGCCCAAACTGTGGTAGTTTTGAGAAAGATATTCTCAAAGGTAAAGATATGCTCGTAGAATCTATAGTTTTTAATTAAGGAGTAAATTATGTGTACAACTTGCGGATGTGGAACAGATAGCAATCATCATCACCATCATCATGGTCATGAAGGCGATGCTGTAAAGTTAGAAAAAGCAATCTTAGAAGCAAATGATCAATATGCCGAGCAAAATAGAGATGTACTAGCTAAGGATAATAATATTGCCCTAAACTTTGTCTCAAGTCCTGGTTCTGGTAAGACATCTCTACTTGAGAGAACTATCAAAGAGCTTGATGGTAATCACCCTATTGTAGTTGTTGAGGGTGATCAGCATACAGATCTAGATGCTGAGAGAATCCGTAAAGCTGGTGCAAAAGCTTATCAGATAAATACTGGTAAAGCTTGCCATCTAGATGCTCACATGGTTGGTCATGCTTTTGAACACTTAGGTGAAATCAAAGATGGTTTTGTGATGATTGAGAATGTTGGTAACTTAATATGTCCAGCAATGTTTGATCTTGGTGAGAAGCATCGTGTAGCTGTTATCTCAACGACTGAAGGAGCTGATAAACCACTTAAATATCCTGATATGTTTTATTATGCTGATGTAGTTGTTATCAATAAGATTGATCTATCTCCTTATGTAGATTTTGATATCCAAGAATGTATCGCAAATATCAAAAAAATTCGTTCTGATGTGAAAATATTTGAGCTATCCGTAAAAACTGGTGCTGGTTTTGATAGCTGGTTGGATTGGTTGAGAGGTTTGAAATAAATACATAAAGGAGATGTACATGAAAACACTAGAACAAGGACAATTAGCTCCAAACTTTAAATTAGAAAATCAAAATAACGAAGAAGTATCATTAAGCGACTTTAAAGGTAAAAAAAATGTCTTAGTTTACTTCTACCCAAAAGCGATGACTCCAGGTTGTACTACTCAATCTATCGGTCTAAGTAGCATTAGTGACAAACTAGCTAAGCTTGACACTGTAGTTCTTGGTATCAGTCCAGATGCTCCAAAACGCCTCAAGAAATTTGAAGAAAGAGATAGTCTAACAATACAACTTATAAGTGATGAAGATCACAAAGTTGCTGAACAATTTGGTGTTTGGGGTGAGAAGAAGTTTATGGGCAAAGTATATGATGGCATCCATAGAATTAGCTTCTTTATCGACAAAGATGGCAAGATCAACCATGTGTTTGATAAGTTTAAAACGAAAGATCATCACGAAGTTGTATTAGAGTATATTGAGAGTTATAAGAATTCATAATTAAGGGATGTCATTCCCGCGAAGGCGGGAATCTCTTGAATAGTTTATAGATTCACACCTGCGTGGGAATGACGGAGTGGGTTTAAAAGAAATAGTGTCATTCTATGGCTTGACCATAGAATCCAAAAGCCATGGAGAAAATCTATACTTTGACAATGGATACTTCGGTCGGAGCCGTAGTATGACAATTTTTTTTATGTAGTGACAGATCATTGATCTGTCAGCTGTTTGACAAGACAGCACACTGTGCCGTCACTACAACAAATTTTTAAAAATATAGCTGGTGATATAAAAGGAAAAAATGCAAAAGATCTTAACAAAAATTCTCGTCAATGGTATAGTCCAAGGGGTTGGATTCCGCCCTTTTATCTATTGCCTTGCAAAAGATTTAGATTTGTGCGGCTCGGTGCAAAATACTCCTAATGGTGTTGAGATAATTCTGCAATGTGATGAATCTACCGTAGATAGTTTCATAAATGATATGCAGGCAAAACTGCCTCCTCTAGCTAGTATAGAAACTATCCAAAAAACTATTTATCAAACTGAAAGTGAATTTACAGATTTCAGCATTCTAGAAACTCAACAGGGTAGCTCTGCAACTAAAATTCCTGCTGACACAGCTATTTGTGACCTATGTTTAGATGATATTTTTAACCCACAAAGTCGCTATTATCTATATCCATATACTAGCTGTACTCATTGTGGTCCGCGTTTTAGTACGATAGAAAGTCTACCCTATGATAGAGATAAAACCACATATAAAGATTTTCCACTCTGTGATGGCTGTCACGATAGCTACACAAACCCATTAGATAGGCATTATCACGCTCAAACTGTTGCATGCTCTAAATGTGGACCAAAATTATCACACTCTTTTGCAGAAATATCTCTGGCTATCAGGGCTGGTAAAATCATCGCTATAAAAAGTCAAAATGGTTTTAAGTTAGTCGTAGATGCTACAAATACTCAAGCAGTCGCAGAACTCCGTAGAAGAAAAAATCGCCCAAATAAACCATTTGCTTTAATGGCTTTAAATACTCAAAGCATACAAGAGCATTTTGCAGAAGTTACTCCACAACAAGATGAGTTATTAAATACTACTATTAGACCTATTGTTTTAGTTAAAAGACATTCTATTAGCAATATCAGCTCATCTATTGCACCACGTATAAATCAGCTTGGTTTTATGCTACCCACAACAGGGACTGATTATATCCTTTTTTATCATCTACTAGACCAACCTACTAGCTCTAGCTGGCTTGATGAAGCTTACAATTTAGCTTTGATAGTTACTAGTGCAAATATCTCTGGTGAAAGCATCATTGCTAATAATAATGAAGCCCTAGAAAAGCTCAAAGATATTGCTGATCTAATAGTTACAGATAATCGTGATATTGCAATAAAAAGTGATGATAGTGTCTTTCATACTGTTATAGATAAAAATCTACCGATTAGAAGATCTCGAGGCCTTGTACCACAATCAATCCAACTATCAGAAATCCTACCAAATATACTAGCTACTGGTACATTTTTAAAGAATACTTTTTGTTTTATCAAAGATAATCAAGCCTTTGTATCGCAACACATAGGCGATATGGATAGCCAAGCTAATATAGAATTTTTTGAGCAATCTTTAGAACATTTCCAAAATATGTTTGGGCTTAAATTTGATGGTATTGCTTGTGATTTACATCCTGATATTTATACTACGCATTTTGCGCAAAAGTTTGATCTACCAATTTATCAGATTCAACATCATCAAGCCCACCTAGCAGCTGTAATTGCTGAGCATAATTTACAAGGTCATGCTATAGGTTTGGTACTAGACGGTTTTGGTTTAGGAGAAGATGGTATAGCTAGAGGTAGCGAGCTTTATCATTGTGATATTGATAATTTAGAGTTTAATCGAATTGGTGAACTAGATCCTATCGAATATATTGGTGGTGACAAGGTAGCAAAAGAGCCTTGGCGAATGGCTCTTGCAGTATGCCATAAATATGATCTTGAGATACCAAATCATCTCAAAGAGTTTCCGCAAGCTGAAAGTCTAATCAAGCTTTTACAAAATGACTCTTTACCTAAAGGTAAAACTACAAGTATGGGTAGACTCTTTGATGCTGTTTCTGGCTTATTAAATATTTGCAACATCAACACTTACGAGGCTCAAGCCGCTATAGAATTAGAGTCTTTAGCTGATATTCCAAACATTCAATATGATACCAAATCAGTATCATTTAAAACTAATTTAAATTTAAAAAAACTACTAAAAAGCATAATAAAATGCGATAATATAAGTGTTGCTAGTAACTTATGGCACGGCACTTTGGCTTATGCTCTAGCGCAGTGGATTAGTAACTCAGCCCAACCTCGAAATATTAAGAACATAATACTTAGTGGCGGTTGTTTCCAAAATAAGCTACTACTAACAAAGACTTACCGTCAACTTAAAGAAATGGATTTCAATATTTATATATCAGAGAAAGTTCCTCTAAATGATGGTGGTGTAAGCCTTGGACAAGCTTGGCTTGGTGCCAAAAAATATAAAAAAGGTGAGTAAAATGTGCTTAGCAATACCCGCAGAAATTGTAGAAATCAGAGAAGATAATCAAGCAATTGTTAATGTTGGCGGTGTAAAAAAAAATATATCTCTAGCACTACTAAGAGATGAAGTTCTTATAGGTGATTTTGTCATAATCCATGTTGGTTTTGCATTAAGTAAACTAGACAAAGAAATGGCTCAGCAGACTCTAGAGGATCTAAAAAGTATAATATAAAAGGGGTAATGTAATGGATTACATACAAGAATTTAGGGCCCCGAAAGTTGCAAAAAGTCTTTTACAACAAATCGCTAAAGAAGTTGACCCTAATAGACAATATAATCTAATGGAATTTTGCGGTGGACATACGCATGCCCTGCATCGCTATGGTATTCCTAGTCTTTTGCCAGAAAATGTCAAAATGATACATGGTCCAGGCTGTCCTGTATGTGTGCTACCTATCAAAAGAGTCGATCAAGCAATATTTTTAGCATCTCAAAAAGATGTAATCTTCTGTAGCTATGCAGATATGATTCGCGTACCAGGATCTCATCAAGATAGTCTAACCAAAGCTAAAGCACGCGGTGCTGATGTGCGTATGATTTACTCAGTGGAAGATGCTCTAAAACTTGCTGAAGAAAATCCTAATAAAAAGATTATATTCTTTGCTATCGGGTTTGAGACAACTACTCCCCCAACTGCTGTGGCTATACAACTAGCTATTGCTAAGAAGTTGGATAATTTTCTAATATTTTGTAACCATGTACTTACACCAGTAGCTATGCAAGCAATCTTATCTGAGGATGTTAAGATTGATGGCTTTTTAGGTCCATCTCACGTTAGTGTAATCATTGGTAGTAACGCTTATGATAAAGTAACCAAAGAATATCAAAAACCAATGGTTGTAGCAGGTTTCGAGCCTTTGGATGTACTACAATCTATACTTATGCTTATCAAGATGATTAACGCTGACAAAATAGGTGTAGAAAATCAATACACAAGGGCTGTAGTACCAAATGGTAATCAACTTGCTCAAGATTTAATATCTCAATATCTAACTATCAGAGATACTTTTGAATGGCGTGGACTTGGATATATCCCAAATAGTGCTTTAGAGATAAAAGATGAATATGCAAAGTTTAATGCTGAAAAATACTATCAAATACCCGAGGTGCAAGGGCTAGAGCATAAGCAATGTGCTTGTCCTGATATTCTAAGAGGCTTAAAAGAGCCAAAAGATTGCAAATTATTTGGTGTGGTTTGTACTCCTGAGCAACCGATGGGAGCATGTATGGTTTCATCTGAAGGTGCTTGTGCAGCACATTATCAATACGGAGACTAAAATGGCTGTGAAATTAAATATCAAAAATGGTGTAGTCGACCTAGCAATGGGTGCTGGTGGTAAGGCTATGCACCATTTAATCGAGCAGATGATTAAAAAAAGCTTTGATAGTCAGTATTTAGCTCAAGCAGAAGATCAAGCTATACTACCGCAAATAAATGGCAAAATTGCCATGACAACAGATAGTTATGTAATTACACCGTATTTTTTCAGTGGTGGTAATATTGGCAGCCTTGCAATTCATGGTACAGTTAATGATCTAGTAGTTGGTGGAGCTAAACCACTATATATATCTGTAGGACTTATTTTGGAAGAGGGTCTACCTCTTAGAGATTTAAAAGTAATCCTAGACTCTATGGCTAAAGCTGCCAAAAAAGCTAATGTCCAAATAGTAACTGGAGATACTAAAGTTGTCGAGAAAGGTAAAGGAGATGGTATCTTTATCAATACAACTGGAGTTGGAGTTATCCGTGATGATTTTGTCACTAGAGATACTCTTGAAGATGGTGATGAGATTATCATCAATGGCACTCTTGGGGATCATGGTGTAGCTGTAATGTCACAACGAGCAGGTCTTGACTTTGAATGTCAAATAGTGAGTGATGCAACATCTTTAGACAGCTTAGTTGATGCAATTTATGACAATAAATGTCAAATAAAAACAATGCGTGATCCTACTCGTGGTGGAGTTGGTGCAACCCTAAATGAATGGGCTAATCAATACAATGTAGCTATCGAGATAGATGAAGCAAATCTTCCGGTATCGACTGAGGTTCAATCAGCATGTGAGCTTCTTGGTTTAGATCCATTATATATCGCCAATGAAGGCAAAATTTTAATCGCTTGTAAGCCTAGTCAGACTCAAAAGGTTTTAGACTGCTTAAGGGGTCATCCATTAGGAGAAAATGCCCAAGTGATAGCAACCGTAAGAAAAAGCGAGCAATCTCAAGTCTTTATGAAAACCACTTTTGGTGGCAAAAGACGTGTGGATTGGTTAAGTGGTGAGCAATTACCAAGAATATGTTAAGGAGAGTAATATGAGTCAGTTTTATTTCTTAAAACATGATGACCTAGATAGAATGATTTCTTACTTCTCAGGGCAAGGCTATGAAGTTATGGCGCCGGCAGTTAGAGATAAATCTATTGTTTATGACAATATAAACAATGCAAGCGAGTTGCCATGGGGATATGTAGATATACAAGAACCAGCAAAATATGAAGTCATCAAAACAGATGCAAAAAAAGCTTTTGGCTGGAGTGTACCTGTTCAGTCTGTTAAACCAATGCTTTTTGAAGAGAAAGAAACTCTATGGAAAGTCTCTCGTGATGAGAATGGCAGATTAGCATTCAATCAAAGTTTGAACAACAAAAAGTATGCTGTACTAGGTGTTAGACCTTGCGATCTAAGAGCTATTGAGATTCAAGATAGAGTGTTTGTTGAAAATGCTTATCAAGATGTTCGTTATAAAGCTAGAAGAGAAGCTATGTTTATCGTAGCCGCTAATTGTACTACAGCTCACAGTAACTGTTTTTGTATAGCTCTAGGTGATAAGCCAGAAGCTGATAAAGGTTTTGATCTAGCGATGACAGAGATTGATCATGGTTTTGTAATCGAGACAGGTAGTGATAAAGGTAGACAAACAATATTAGCTCTACAACTAGATCCTGCAACAGGTGCACAAACATATCAAGCTGAACAAAAAGTAAAAGCAGTATATGCTATGCAAGAGAAAACTCTACCACCAATAGATCAAGTAGAAAAAGCTCTAACAAGCTCTTATGACCATCCGCAATGGGATGATGTAGCAGCTCGTTGCCTATCTTGTGGTAGCTGTACTCAATCATGTCCTACCTGTTTCTGCCATACAGAAAAAGAAGAGCCGAGTTTAGATGGTAAAGAGAGTGAACATACTCGTGAATGGGATTCATGTTTTGGATTAGATCATAGCTATACTCATGGCGAGCTATACCGTGAAGAACCAAAACATAGATACCGTCAATGGCTAACACACAAGTTTGGTACTTGGAGAGAACAGTTCAAAACTAAAGGTTGTGTTGGTTGTGGTCGTTGTATCACATGGTGCCCTGTAAAAATTGATGTTACAGAAGAAATTAACGCTATTTGTGAGGAGAAATAATTATGATATACCCACAAGATGCTTATTTACCACATGAAGCAGAGATAGTTGAATTTATCCAAGATGCTGATGATATTTTTACCCTACGTTTACGCTTTGTAGATGAAGAGTTACGCAAAAATTATAAGTTTCACCCTGGTCAGTTTAATATGCTGTACTTATATGGTGTTGGTGAAGTAGCTATTTCTATTGTTAATGATAGAAATTTTGCTGATGATATCTTTGAGCATACAATCCAAGTAGTTGGTCGTATAACTAAGGGTATGGACAAACTAAAAACTGGTGAAACTATAGGTGTTAGAGGTCCGTTTGGTAGCTCTTGGCCTGTAGAACAAGCTAAAGGAAAAGATGTTGTAATTATGACAGGTGGTCTTGGTAATGCTCCTCTAGTTGCTGCAACAGAAGAAATCCTAAAAGATAGAGATGCTTATGGCAAAGTCTATGTAGTACAAGGTATTCGCGATACTTCTGGCCTTATTTATCAAGATAAATACACTCGTTGGAATAACCAACCAAATACAGAAGTACTTTTAGCAGCTACAGCTGGTGAACCTCATGGTCCATGGAAATGGTACGATGGTTTTGTAACTGCAGCGATCCCAGATCTTGATATTGATCACAAAAATACTGTAGTTATGACTGTTGGTCCTGAGATTATGATGAAAAATGTTGCTAAAGAGTTTGCTAAGGTTGGTGTGCCAGAAGAGCAAATTTTTGTCAGCTTAGAGCGTAGCATGAAGTGTGCTATCGGACATTGCGGTCATTGCCAAATGGGCAAAGAGTTTGTCTGTAAAGATGGTGCTGTATATGCTTATCCAGCTGTTAAAAAACTATTAGAAATAAAAGGAGTATAGTTATGTCAGCTCAAGATAAATTAAAAAATTTAGCTCCTAGACCAAAAATTGCCGTGCATAAGTTCAGCTCATGTGATGGTTGCCAACTAGCTCTAATCAATGATGCTGTATCATTACTTACATTAGCTGAAATGGTTGATATTGTTCACTTTGCAGAAGCTGGTCCTCTAGATGAGTTTGCTGATGTTGATATTGCATTTATCGAAGGTAGTGTAAACACTCATCATGATATTCCACGCTTACAAAAAATTAGAGAAAAAGCAAAGTATGTAGTGGCTATCGGTGCTTGTGCCGTGGCTGGTGGTATTCAAGCTCTGAGAAACTATACAAATGCTGCCGAGCTCCTAGAATGGCAAAAAGCTGTATATCCTCAAGATACAGATGTAATTATCAAAGAAGATTTATCTACAGCAAAAGCTATCAAAGAGTATGTAAATGTTGATTTTGAAATCTCTGGTTGTCCTATAACTACGGAGCAAATACTCAAAGCTATCCGCCAGCTACTATTTGGTGTAGAGCCTGAGAAAGTTGTTGATCCAGTTTGTACGACTTGTAAGCATGCTGGCGTTACTTGTGTAATGGTTGCAAAAGATGAGCCATGCTTGGGTCCTGTAACAGCAGATGGTTGCGGTGCAATCTGTCCAAAACTTGGACGTGGTTGTTATGGTTGCTTTGGTGCATCAAAATATGCCAATCTAGATGCAATGACAACTAGATTAAAAGAACTTGGTTTATCAGACAAACAAATCCAAGATAAATATAGATTTATCAGTAGCCAAGATGAAGTATTTAAAAAGGCTGGAGTATAATCATGAGTAGAGAAACAGTTATTGAAGTGCCTATTTTAGCTCGTGTTGAAGGTGAAGGTGCTTTAGATTTAAGAATTAAAGATGGCAAAATAGATAAGTGTGAGCTAAGAATCTATGAACCACCGCGTTATTTTGAAAAATTCCTCGAAGGTAGAGAACCAAATGCAATTATCGATGCTGTAGCTCGTATCTGCGGTATCTGCCCTCTAGCATATCAAGCAGGCTTCTCTAGAGCTTATGAGACTGCATTTGATATTACTAGAACTCAATGGATAGATGATATGCGTCTATTGATGTTTTTGGGAGAGTGGATTGAGTCACATTATTTACATGTACACTTATTAGCGGCTCCTGACTTCTTAGGTTATAGATCGGCTATTGAGATGGCAAAAGATTTTCCTAAAGAGGTTGTTCGTGGTGTTAAACTACAACATTTAGGTAATGATATTCTTAAGCTTCTAGGTGGTAGATCTGTTCACCCTAACGGTATGAAAGTTGGTGGTTTCTACAAAGCTCCTTTAGTTAAAGAAGTACATGCACTGATTCCTAAGCTAAAAGATGCCCTGAAAGAAGCTAAAGATGTGGTTGAGTGGGTATCTACACTATCATTCCCAGATACTACTATTCCGTTTAAGATGGTTAGCTTATCACATCCTACTGAATATCCTGTATTTGGTGATGATGTGATTACTAGTGATGGTGAGAAATTCCATATTAGTGAGTATGATGATCATTTCAGAGAGTTCCATGCTCCACAATCTACAGCGCTACACTCTACAACTGTTGATGGTCAGCCAATACTTTTAGGTCCTCTGCCAAGAATCAACCTAAACTTCGACAAACTACCTAAGCATATCCAAGAAATGGCACATGCTACTGGTGTTAAATGGCCAAGTAAAAATATGTTCCATTCTGTAGTTGCTAGAGCTATCGAGGGCTACTGGGCGATAGAAAGAGCGTTACAAGTATGTGAAAACTACTCATATACAGATACTCCATGTGTTGACTATACTGTCAAAGCTGCCGATGCTTGGGGTGCTGTAGAAGCTCCGCGTGGTATTCAGATAGATCATATCAAGGTTAATGATCAAGGTTTAGCTGAGAAAATAAGAATATCAGCGCCTACATCACAAAACTTACCTTGTATTGAGGCTGATCTGCGTATAGCTTTAGAAAACTTTGGTTTAGATAAGCCAGAAGATGATATAAGACTACATGCTGAGATGGTTATTCGTAACTATGATCCATGTATCTCATGTTCTGCACATTTCTTAACTTTGAATATTGATAGAGATTAAACACAATCAATCGTCCTATTACACATATTTTTTTAATTTAGCTATAAATTTCTAATTTAAGAAACAAAATTAGTTAAAATAAGTAGCGAAATATTAACTATGTTCATAATTTAAGGAACTAATATGAGAAAAAATATAACTATTTTCTCTGTACTAATCTTAGCGTTACTATTATTCCTAGCAACCCAAGATCTCAAAATGCTTAGTATGATTGGCATTGCCTTTATGCTAGGTCTTAGACATGGCTTTGATGCAGACCATATAGTAGCTATAGATAATGTAACAAGGCAACTAATAACTCAAAATAGAGCGAGTTTCAAAACTGGTTTATTTTTTGCTTTAGGTCACTCTACAATTGTCTTCTTGCTTACTCTACTTATAGTTATCGGCTTTAGTTTTGCAAGTATTGAGAAAACTAGTGCTTTGGATATTGGTGCATTTTTTGGAACTATTGTATCGGCTGTATTTTTGCTACTAACAGGAACTATGAGTCTTCTCTCTCTAAAGAAAATGCTCAAAAATAAAACTAGTATCGCTCACGATCATACATCAAATTCTGTATTGGCAAAACTTTTTAGACCTATAATTAAAGTTATAGATAGACCATATAAAATGTATTTTGTAGGCTTTCTATTTGGTTTAGGCTTTGATACCGCGACTGAGATAGCTCTATTGAGCATGGCTGCTGCTAATGTACTAAATGGTTTATCTATTTGGTATATTATGTTGCTACCTATCTCATTTGCTCTAGGGATGATTATAGTTGACTCTATAGATGCTGGATTAATGTCAAAAGTTCTAAGCTTTAACTCAAAAGAGCAGAGATTTTATCGTTATAACATTATAATACTATGTGTTGTGATAGCTGCTGCTTATATCGTTGCATTAGTTGAATTGTTAGGTTTATTAAATACAAATATAGCTACAATTAATCTAGTTACAGACTTTGTTGATGATTATTCATCTACTATTGGCTTAAGCTTAGTAGCTATTTTCTCTGTATTTTTTGTGTTTAAGTTTGTAAATGTATACTCAAAAAGAAAAATAAAATAATACCTTACTGGACAGCATAATGTGCTACCCCTACAGAATTTTATTTATCATAAAAGGTAAAAAATGAAGCAAAAAACTCTAATTCTTGGTATAGGATCACCTTTTGCAGATGATCAATTTGGTTGGTTTGTAGCCGATAAACTAGCTGAAGTTGTAAGAGAAAAAAATATCCAAAATATAACTGTCGAAAGTGCTGATAGACCAGGTTTAAATCTACTAACATTTCTAGATAGTGGATATGACAAAATTATCCTTATAGATGCTGTATATGCCAAAGTCACACCAGGTACAGAGTTTTACTTCAAAGCAAAAGACATACTTAGCTTCGGTGGTTTTCTATCCTCACATAGTGTTGGAGTCGCGCCATCTTTAGCATTAGCTGATGCTATAGGGATGGATATTAGTAATATTGAGTTTTATGGTGTAGAGGGTCAAAGAATCTTTGAAAAAGATGAAATACTCTCTGATGTTGTAAGAGATTCTATAGAGTCAATGTCTAAAAAAATTGTAAATAATCTAGACCGATAGATTTTATCTCTATTTATTTGAGTTACCCTCTATCAGATCTGCAGGTAATTTGACAGTCATATAAATCGCTCCTCCTAATGCAAAGCCTATTGCTGCAAATGGAGCTACAAAGATATTAACTATGTCACTATCTCCAGAATGATGCTCGCCATTGTATAAGATAGCTTGAGACTTTGAAGCTCCTTCAAACAAACCAACAAAAGAACCAATTGGAGCTGTTGCCAATAAAGCTACATCAGTAATTGGAGTCACTATATAGTCATTTAAAAAACCTTTACTTTCTAATTTTGGAGTATTAGAAGGAGCATTTATCGGATCATTACTACTATCTGTATCAGCAAAGCTATAGTTTAGTAGGAAGAGAAAAAAACATATACAAAGTAATATTTTTTTTATCATAAGTTTTTGCCTTTAATGGTTTATCAACTCAGTATAATATAAAATGCTCAGATAAATAAATTATTATATTTTTTATGTTTACAAAAAAAATTAAACTTAGCCACATTGCTCTAATCATTAAGAATTTAGAAAATTCTGAAAAATTTTACTCTAATATCCTTGGTTTTGAAAAAATATATAGACCAAATTTTAAATCTAAAGGTTTGTGGTACAGAGCTGGAGATTTTTATTTACATTTAATACTATCAGAAACAATGACTAGACCTTTTAATGACCCTATAAATCACACTGCTCAAACACATTTTGCAATAGCTCTTACCACTATAGATTACACAGAATTTCTAGCAAAACTAAAGTCTTTAGACATTAAAATAATAAGTGAAGAATTTAGTAAAGAAACAAATACAAAGCAAGCTTTTTTCTATGACCCTAGCTTTAATATGATTGAGATAAATAATGAATTAGATAAATATTAATCAACCGAAATTCGCTTATATTTAATCTTAGTGATAGCATCATATTTATCACCAAGACGACGCTTTTTGTCTTCGATATAAGCATCGTAGTTACCTTCAAACCAAACTACTTCACTATTACCCTCAAAAGCAAGCATGTGTGTAGCAATACGGTTTAAGAACCATCTATCATGCGAAATAACCATAATACAACCTGGGAAAGCTAATATAGCTTCCTCAAGCGCTCTTAAAGTCTCGACATCAAGATCGTTTGTCGGTTCATCTAGTAGAATAACATTACCACCACTTCTAAGTAGCTTCGCAAGATGAACACGGTTTCTCTCACCACCTGATAGTTGAGAAATATATTTCTGCTGATCTGCACCTTTAAAGTTAAATCTACCTACATATTGGCGTGATGGAATAGTGAATTTACCAACTGTAATTACATCTAAACCATCAGCGATTTCTTCCCAAACTGTTTTGTTGTCATCTAGAGCATCACGTGATTGATCTACATAAGCTAGATTTACAGTTTCACCAATCTTGATTTCGCCAGAATCTGGAGTTTCTTTACCAGTTAGCATCTTAAAGAATGTAGATTTACCAGCTCCGTTAGCACCGATGATACCAACAATCGAACCTGGATATACATCCATCTCAAGACCATCTACAAGAAGCTTGTCATCAAATGATTTAACAAGATCTTTGACTTTGATGACATTGTTACCAAGTCTTTCTCCAGGTGGGATATATAGCTCTTGAGTCTCATTACGCTTTTGGAACTCTTGTGAGCTTAACTCATCAAATTTCGCTAATCTTGCTTTTGATTTAGCTTGACGACCTTTGGCATTTTGACGTACCCACTCTAGCTCTTCTTTAAGCGCTTTTTGATGTGAAGATTCACGTTTCTCTTCCATCTCTAGGCGTTTTTGCTTTTGCTCAAGCCATTGTGAATAGTTACCTTTAAATGGTATACCTTCTCCTCTATCAAGCTCAAGAATCCACTCAGCAACATTATCCAAGAAGTATCTATCATGGGTAATAGCTACAACTGTACCTTTGTACTCAGCTAAGAACTTCTCTAACCATGCTACAGATTCAGCATCTAAGTGGTTAGTAGGCTCATCTAGAAGTAGGATATCAGGAGCAGATAATAAAAGTTTACATAAAGCAACACGACGAGCCTCACCACCAGATAGTTTAGTAACATCAGTGTCCCATGTTGGCAAACGTAGAGCTTCTGCAGCAACCTCTAGCTTACGATCGATCTCCCAAGCTCCAGCCGCATCGATAGCATTTTGTAAGTCTCCTTGTTCTTCTAGAAGCTTAGCCATTTCTTCATCTGACATTGGCTCACAAAATTTCATACTAATTTCATCAAATCTAGTAATCATATCTTTTAAGTGACTTAATGCTTCTTCAACATTACCTCTTACATCTTTTGTTTCATCTAGCTTTGGTTCTTGTGGTAGATAACCAATTTTGACACCTTTACGTGGAGCTGCTTCTCCAATAATCTCAGTATCAAGACCAGCCATAATTCTAAGTAGTGTTGATTTACCAGAACCGTTAAGACCTAGTACCCCAATCTTTGCACCATCAAAAAATGATAGTGAAATATCTTTAAGGATATATTTGTTAGGTGGCACAACTTTGCCGACCCTATGCATTGAGTATATATATTTTTCAGCCATGCAGATTATTTTTGAAAATTTAAGATAAACAGATTATAGCAGATGATTAAAATAGTTTCTTTTATAAAGCAAAAATGACTTATTTTTTTGTTTTTTACAAAACCATATTCACTATAGTTTGGTTATTTTCATGATATTATCTTACGAACAATTTGACCTAATTATTGCGAGTTAGGTACTTTTGTTTAAACTTTGAAATTAGAGATAAAAAATGAAAGACTTACAACTAAAAACTATTTTTCTTTGTTCTTTAGGCATGGTTCTAGAATATTTTGATTTTATAATATATCTGAGCTTTTCTGAAGTGATCGGAGCTCATTTACTCCATAGTTCTAACTCCCAAATTATCATACTTTTAATATTTGCTTTAGGTTTTGTTACAAGACCTATTGGCGGTATTATTTTTGGACAAATTGGTGATAGAGTTGGACGCAAAAAAGTATTGGTAGCTGCTGTACTTTTGATGACAATTGGAACATTAGGTATTGGTCTTATACCTGATGCTTCAGTCATAGGAATATATGCTGGTTTACTATTACTTACTTTTCGTATTATGCAAGGTCTTTCTGCTGGTGGAGAGGTCAATAGTGCATTTACATATCTAAACGAAACTATCATTACTAACAAAATATATCCTATTGCAGCGATAATGATCTCGGCAGCTATAGGTGTAATGCTTGCTAAACTACTAACGATAATACTTAATTTTATTTTCCCTGAGAATTATGCTTGGAGAATTGCTTTTATACTTGGTTCTACGCTAGGAATTGTTACTTTTTATATAAGAAAAGAGCTGCATGAGAGTCCTCTTTTTACACAATTATTACAAACTAATCAACTGACAAAAAATCCAATTATTGAGCTATTCAAACATTACAAAATGCCGTTATTAGGTTGTTTTTTGATGACTGCTAATGTTATGTCTTGTATTACATTGTTCTATTATGCTTTACCAAGCTATTTAACAAATCTATCTAGTTATAGCTCTAACAGTATGCTCAAGATTAGTATTATAGGCTTACTTATGATGTGTTTATTTGGCTTACTATCAGCATTACTAATAAAGAAAGATAGCATTCCAAAATTGGATAATTGGTTCTTACTTTTATCATCAATATTATCTATCTGGTTATGCTATGCTTTTATTCATAATTCACACTATATGGTTGCATATTTAGTCTATAGTATTTTATTTAGTGCTTATATTATGATTGCTCAATACAGATGTATTAATGCTTTACCTGTCAAAGTAAGATTAGTTGGTATGGGAATTGGTTATGGTTTAGGTTCTGCTGTTTTCGTTGGATTTATGCCTCTTATAACACAGACTCTTATTCTAGAGTACCACTCACTTTATATACCTGCTTTTATTGCTATTATTACAGCGATATTGTCTTTTATAGGTTCTATTATTTTAAATAAAAATAGCTAAAATTTTATATATTGTTTACTTCTCATAACCAACATACTCTATAGAATCACTTGTTACTTCAAACTTAAATATTACTAATCTAAATCTAAAGAGAAACATACCATCAGTGATATTATCTTCTTTTACTCTTCTAATAATCTCTTCTTCTAGAGATTCATTTGTATATCTACATAAATCAAAGATACTTGTAAAATCAGTATATAATTTTTCAAAGTTTATAGTTTTCATAGCTACCTACTTGGTAATATTTGTATAATTTTAAATATACATTATGAAGAATATTATCTCTATAAAAATCCTCAAAGTTAATTTGTCAAACTTATGTATGGTAATATTAATCATATAGTTACTGTGTAATATTGGGGAGAAGATATTATGGCCCGTATAGTAATAATTGGTGCTGGTATTGGTGGAATACCAATGGCATATGAACTAAAAGAAGCAATTGGTAATGATCATGAAATCATATTAATCTCTAAAGGAGATAAATTTAATTTTGTTCCTTCAAACCCTTGGGTAATGGTAAATTGGCGTTCTAGAGAAGACGTTGAATTTACTATTAGCAATTATATAGAAAAAGCAGGCATAAATTTTGTATATGATGGAGTAAAAAAACTCTATCCTGATGAAAATAAATTAGTACTTTTTAACGACAAAGAAATAACTTATGATTACCTGATAATAGCAACAGGTCCAAAATTAGCCTTTGATGAAATTGAAGGTATGGGACCAGATTTATATAGTCATTCTGTATGTACTGTTGATCATGCAACCAAAGCAGCATCTGACTGGGATAAAGTACTCAAAAACCCCGGTCCTGTAGTTGTAGGTGCAGCACAAGGAGCATCTTGCTTTGGGCCTGCTTATGAAACTGCTCTAATAATAGATACTGATCTAAGAAAGCATAATATTCGTGAACAAACCCCTATTACTTTTGTTACTTCTGAACCATACCTAGGACATCTTGGATTAGCTGGAGTTGGAGACTCGCCAAAACTTCTAGAAGAAGAGTTTAAAAAACGAAACATTAATTGGATTTGTAATGCTAAAATCACAAAAATAGATGCTGAGAATATATATGTTGATGAATATGACGATAATGGAAGTATAAAACAGCAACATACTATCAGAAGTATTTTTAATATGATTCTTCCCTCATTTAAAGGAATTGATGCTTTTGCTAATATCGAAGGACTAGTTAATCCTAAGGGCTTTATTATCGTTGATAAACATCAAGCTAATCCTAAATATCCAAATATTTATTCATTAGGTGTTTGTGTTGCTATCCCTCCTGTTGAAAAGACTATAATACCTACAGGAGCACCTAAAACAGGTTATATGATAGAATCAATGGTCACAGCAATAGCTAGTAATCTAAAAGCTGTTTTAAATGGAGAAGAACAACATACTCAGGCTACTCTAAATGCTGTATGTTTTGCCGATTTTGGTGATGGTGGAGTTGCTTTTGCCGCAATCCCTCAATTTAAGCCTCGTGAACATGACTGGTATTATGAAGGTAAGTTAGTTCACTATGCCAAGGTGGCTTTTGAGAAATACTATACTTATAAAGTTAAGCATGGTGTTAGTGAACCATTTTTTGAAAAAATAATGATGCGAATGCTAGGAATATCAAAAGTAAAAGATGATGAAATATCCAAATAATAAGTTCTCAAATCCTCTAGGTAGCCCCATGCGCAAAGGAGGAAGTAGAGATTTTTTAAGATTTATTTTTTCTTCTATGTTTAAAAAGCATAAAGAAAGTTTTCCTAAAGACCATGTTTTAGAAAAACAACAAGCTTTAGAACGATTAGATAAATCAAATGATTATAGTATTACTTGGTTAGGGCATGCTGCTTTTTTGATTAAGCTTAATGAATATTTTATTGTTACAGATCCTTTTTTAAGTAAAAATGCTGGGCCTGGATTTTTAGGACCAAAACGAGAAATATTTTCTCCTTTAGATTTAAGTGAGCTTCCAAAAATTGATATGCTTATTATTAGTCATAATCATTATGATCATTTAGACTCAAAAGTTATAAAGAACTTTCCAAATAAACAAAGTATCAAAGTAATAGCACCTCTAGGGCTTAGTAATTTCTTTATCAAAAGAGGTTTTAAAAATGTAACCGAAATGAACTGGTGGCAAGAGATTAATATAAATGATATTACTATAGGCTGTTTACCATGCGTTCATTTTTCTGGTCGAGGATTATTTGATAGAAATAAAACTCTATGGGCTAGCTTCTCAATCAAAGATAAAAATAAGAAAATATGGTTCTCAGGAGACACTGCTTATGGTGATGTATTTAAAGAAATTGGTAAAAAAGAAGAATATTTTGATCTCGCTTTGATAGGCATAGGGGCATACGAGCCTCGTGATTTTATGTGTTCTGTACATGCTACTCCGGAAGAAGCAATACAAATAGCTAAAGATATCAAAGCTATAAAAACCATAGGCATGCACTGGGGAACTATCAGACTTACACCAGAACCATTTTTTGAGCCACCTAAAAGATTCAAACAAGCAGCTATAAATCAAAAATATGGTGAAGAAAATGCTTTGATTTTAAAAATTGGTGAAACTATAAATTTAGAAATCTAATAGGGTTGATTAGAAATTAATTAGCATTCGAGTACAGCTAATCGCAATAATAAACATAAGAATCCCCGTAACTCGTTCTACCCACTGCCAAACAACTAATTTTTGGATAAATTTTCTTAGAAAAAAACCTGATAACATCAAAGATAAAAACCAAGTAAAACTTGCTAACATTGCGCCAAACATAAATTCTATTTTTAAAATATTGTCTTCATAATGCGCTGCTACTCCTCCTAATAGTATAACTATATCCAAAATAGCTTGAGGGTTAAGTAAGCTAAAGGAAATACTCAAAATGAAAATTTTAAAAAAACTATACTTATAAAAGTTTTCTTCTAATGGGTTTTTATTTGAGAAAGATGACCTTATCGAAATAAAACCATAATAAACTAAGAATAATATCGCAATAATAAGCATCACTGGTCTCAAAAGAGGAATGTATTGAGACATAGTCGTAGTTAATAAAATACTGAATATAATTAATATAACATCACAACAAAAGCATAGTAGTGCTGTAGAGATAGCGTAGTGTTTCTTGATTGACTGCTTGAGTACAAAAATATTTTGTGCTCCTATTCCTAAAATCAATGATAAAGCTAAACCAAATCCCGATATGAATGCCATAATTATTTTCTTGTTTTGAAATATTTGATGAAATAGAAATTTATCATACACTCGATAATTAGTATAATTAATAATTATTATAATACATAAGTTAAACTAATAATTATGGTAGATTATAAAGCTATACAGGCATTAAAAGAAGTAATAGAACAGCAAAGTTTCGAACTTGCTGCTGATAAATTATTCATAAGCCAGTCAGCTGTATCACAACGAATAAAATCTCTTGAAACAAAATTTGGTGCTCCTGTTCTTATAAGGGTACTTCCTTATAAGGTTACAAAGTTAGGCCAAGATTTATTAAGTCATTTAGCAAAAGTAGAACTATTAGAATCTGGTCTACTAAAAGAAAAAAAACTAATAGAAAATGCTAAACTGCAAATATCAATAGCTATAAATCAAGACAGTCTAGATACTTGGTTTCTAGACATATTAGACAATATAGATGTATCTAATATAGCAAGATTTAATATCAAAACTTTTGATCAGGAAATGACTCACAAATCATTGCAAAACGGAGAAGTTTTGTCTTGTATTAGTACAAATAATAAAGTCTCTCACGGGTGTCTTGTCGAGAAGCTTGGTGAAATAGACTATTTGTTGGTTTGCTCTAATTATTTTTATGATAAGTACTTCAAAAAAATTAAAAGAAATAATAAAAAATGGATAAATGCTCTGAAGCAAGCTCCTTCTTTATTATTCAATCAGTATGATCAATTAAATGCTAGATTTATGGAGAAATTTTACGGCTTTCAAGTTGATATAGATAATTGTCATATTATTCCTTCTGTAAAAGGGTTTAAACAAATGTGTTTACAAAGCAAGGGCTATGCTTTATTACCAAAATCAGACATTATAAAAGAACTTAAAAATAATGAACTTATTGTTTTAGATAATGAGTGTATATGGAATATGAAACTATATTTTCATTACTGGGATTTACCAGATGATACATATCGCGCAATCATTACCAAACTAATTTCAGAAAGTAAAAGCCAATTACAACAAATCAATGATTATTTTGATATATAAAACATATTGTATATTACGCTGATTGAATACTATTACTCCTAATTTTAAATAGATTATTTCTTTTATAAAAAATCCTAAGTCCCATAATAAAACTAATAACTGATAATACACTTATAATACTTAGCATAAAACCAATCGATGGATTCATACTTGATGCAATAATACTTATCAAGAAAATCCCACACATTTGCATAGATCCATAAAAAGCACTAGCTACTCCTTTCATATTATCAAATAAACTCAAAAGATTTGCTGCTGAAATTGGTATTACTATTCCACAAGCTAAGAAAAAAATAGCAAGAATAAATAAAAGATCAAATAGTCCTAATAAATTTAATAAATCTAAAATTATCAATATATTAGATGATAAGAACATGAGAAATAATCCAAACAGTATAACCTTATTTTTATCCATATACTTAAGCAATATCATTGATGTCAAAAAACGTGAAACAATTATCATCATTAATAAAAGTGTTGAGATCATACCAAAAGCTACTGATGTTAAATGATAATCCTTGATTAATATAAACGATCCTATTACATCAAACGAAATTCCTCCTGATAAACCAGTAATAATAAAAAGTAGATAAATCCAAAATTTCTTATTTTTTGCAACAATTAGATAATTACTGACTAAATGACTAATATTCATTGCTTTAGGATTTTTATCTTTATTAGTTTCTGGTAATAAAAAAAGTACAGCAATAAATAAACTAACTGCAAAAATAAACATAAAAATAAAATTGCTCTGCCAACCAAAATGAAACTGTAAAAAACCTCCAATAACTGGAGAAATAGCTGGAGCTACGGCAAAAAATATACTCATCCAAGATACTGCTTTTAAAAAGTGTTCTTTTCTAAAAGAGTCCTGAACCAGTGTTCTAGCCAAAGTAATTAAAGCTCCTGCACCGAGACCCTGTATAGCTCTACTAAAAATTAGAAATATAATAGAATGAGATAGAATACATAATATTGAACCTAAAGCAAAGATTATAGATCCTATTAAAATTAAAGGTTTCCTACCGTATTTATCTGATGCTGGTCCATAGATAAGCTGAGATATAGCCATTGTTACAAAAAAACTTGAAACTGTCATTCTAGATAATGATGAACTTGTATCAAAATAATCTGTAATTGCTGGAAGAGAAGGTGTAAACATCATCGCACCAAAGAAATAACCACAACCTAAAGCTATTGTAAAAATTGTTAGCATTACAACACCTAAAGGTTTTTTTCTGACTAAAATCATAGGAAGAATCTCTTTATTCAAATTATTGAACACTTGATCAATAATATTATCACCTAATGATCGATCGTTCAATAGAATTTAAAACATACTATCTGCTATAATTTCTAAAAACTTATGAAACTCTTAAAATTAATGGAATCTAAAACTCATAAAACTGCTAAAAAAATTATTAAATCTGCAAAAGTGTTATTTCTTGAAAATGGTTTTAATGGAACATCTATTAGAGATATTGCTAAAAAAGCTAATGTACAAAGCTCTCTTATATATCATTATTTTTCTAATAAGACTGACTTATGGAAAGCTGTTAAAGAATCTTTAATAAATTCTGAAACATTTTCTGATATCAAAGACTGTATAAAGGAAGATACATTTGAAGAGTTCTTAAAAAAGCTAGTCAAAGCAAGGTTTAATATTCATACAAAAAATCCTGATATACTAAAAATGTTAGACTGGCAGCGCTTAGAAAAAAACTCTTCTTTATCAGGTATAAAAAATCAACAAAAATTCGCATCATTTGATCAACTTGAACAAAAAATAAAAGATTTTCAAAATAATGGACAACTATCCAAAGATTTTTCTGCTAAATATGTCCTTCTATTTATATCATCTGCAACATTAACTCCATTTATACGCTCTTATGAGTTAGATAAAGATATATTAGAAGAAAATGACTTTATTAAAACAACCACTACGCTTTTATTAAAAGCATTCAAATAATTATAAAACTAAATATTTCTCGCAAAAACAATAAGAGTTAATCCTAAAATATACGTTATAAACATTAGTACTATCAACTTATTTGTACCTTTTGGTGCTTTGGCAAATTCTTTCCAAATAAATACACCCCAGAATGCCGCTATCATTGTTGCACCTTGACCCAAACCATACGAGATAGAAGGTCCAGCAATACCAGAAGCTATAAAGTTAAGACAAGATCCAATCCCCCAAATCACACCTCCTAATATACCAATAGTATGCAACCATGGTGTACCTTGAGAGAAATAGTCTTTAAACTTAAGTTTCTTGCCTGAAATAGGAAATTTAATCATCCAACCATTGATTACAAAGTTAGATACAAAAATCCCTACAGCAAATATAAAACTTGCTGTATATGGTGTCATTAAGCCAGCTTGAGGAGTTACAAAATCATTTGAGATTGATTTAATAACCAATGGATAGAAAAAGCCCATTAAAATACCTGAAATAATCGAAACCATGAATCCTTTAAGCATATTTTTGCTTTTATTATCAGAAATACGCTTATATATAACAGCATCTATTATTATTGCTGCAAGTACGCTCAAAACTCCTAAAAACAAGACTATAGGCTGACCTAGAGGTGTTGCTATATAGTTTGTAATCACACCTATGACTAGAGCCAATCCAATAGCTAAAGGAAAAGCTACAGACATCCCTGCAATATCAATAGCAGCTACAAGTAGTATATTAGCTAAGTTAAAAACCACACCACCCATAAAAGCATAAATAAAACTCTCAGATGACGCCTGAGAAATATCACTAAAGAATGATCTACCTTCTGTACCAAAACTTCCCATAGTTATAGCCAAGACAAAAGATACTATCAAAATCCCTAAAGCATAATCCCAATAATACTGTTGAAAAGGCCATTCTTTTGTCGAGAGCTTTTGTGTATTTGCCCAAGAACCCCAACATAACATCGTAATTATGCAAAAAAATACCGCAACACCGTACGAGTGTAGTACAACCATTTTAAATCTCCATATATTATATTTTTTGTTCTAGATAAGTATTCAATTTCTCTAAAGTAGGTGCTGAATCTTCTGCTCCCTCTATAGTTACTGCTAGAGCTGCTGCTGTATTAGCTATCTCGATTGATTGTTCTATAGATAACCCTTTGTCTAGACAAAATGCCAAAACACCATTAAAAGTATCTCCTGCAGCTGTAGTGTCTACCACATCTACTTTTTTGGTAGCAAATAATTTTTGTTCTTGGCCATTATTTTTTGATAATAAAGCGCCTTGTTCACCCAAAGTTACTATAACTGTAGATACACCTTTATTATGCAGCTCTTTTGCTGCCTGCTTAGCTGTATTTACATCTTTGACCTCTATACCTGACAAAATAGATGCCTCAGTCTCATTTGGCGTTAAAATATCTACCTTTTTGAGTAGCTCTTGAGGTAGCTCTCTAGCTGGGGCAGGGTTTAATATAAAAGTTTGTTTATCAGTTATTTTATTTGCTAAATACTCAATAGTTTCTAAAGGAGTTTCTAGTTGGGTTAATATGATTTTTGCTTGTTGGATTTTTTGGTTATGTTTATCCAAAATTTGCTGATCTAACTTGGCATTAGCACCCATTACTACATTAATAATATTTTGACCTTGGTTATCAACACAAATAAAAGCTAAACCTGTATTACTATCAGAATCTTGATTAATAGTTGAACTGTCTAAACCTTCTTTTTTATAAAACTCTAAAAGCCTATCCCCAAAACTATCTTTACCAAGATTTGTAATAAAAGTTACAGTTTCTCCAAGTCTTCTTGCAGCTACAGCTTGATTAGCTCCTTTACCACCACAAAACTCTTCATAATTTTGACTTATTATCGTTTGACCTTTTTGAGCAAGTTGATCAACTTTTACAACTAAATCTCTATTAGCACTTCCTACAACAACTACTGACATATTATTATTTCTATATTTTTTATGAGTAAGTTATTATAAGGCTTTATCGATTATAGCTCTATAAAATACACGGTAATAATTATTATAGATCTGAGATACTTAGATAAATATAAAGAAAACTACAACTCTAAGCTCTTACTAACGATTTCAAAGACATTTTTACTAGGATTAGAAGCTTTGATTTTCTCAAGAGCCTGTTTCATCATAGCTTGTCTATCAGAGTCATAGCGTTTCCAGCTCATCAGATTTCGAGCCATTCTTGCCGCAACTTGATGATTAAATTTATCAAGCTCTAGCACAGTATCAGCCATAAAAGCATATCCTAAACCATCTTTGCGATGATATTGTGAGAAATTAGCACCAAAACCACCAATTAGTGAATAAACCTTATTAGGATTTTTTGCATTATATGCAGGATGATTAACTAAGCCTTTAACTATATCTAAAGCTGACTCATGAGAAATTTGAGCTTGAGATACTAGCCATTTATTTACAACTAAATCCTCATGTTTCCAACGCTTATAAAACTCATTAATAGCATTATCACGAACTTGCTTATCATTAGACTTTAACAATGCTGAAAATGCGGTTTGCTGATCTGTCATATTATCAGCATTATCAAATAGTTGTTGTGCTAGCTTTGTACCCTGACTTTGATCACTAGCATTCATCAGATAACTCAAGCAGACACCTTTTAGCTTTCTTTTAGCAATTTGCTCAGCTGATAGGCTATATGGCTTATTATCACTACATTGTTGATATACTGCTAGCCAATCATCTTTTAGCTTATCTGCTAGCTGATTCATGACTTTTTTACGAGATTTTACAATTTCATCAACCATAATTGTCGGCATTGCCTCAGCAATTGTAGACTCTGTTGGTATCATTAGAGCATCACTAATTAAGGCTTTATCTAAATCTTTATCATGTAAAATTGATTTAAAAGCATTTAAAAACTCCGTATCTACATCAGCATTGTTTAATATCATTTTAGTAGCTAATTGCTGTAAAGAATCCCAACGATTAAAAGCATTATTATCATACTTAACGATATGTAATAGCTCTGATTCAGCACGTTCATGCTCAACCTTCACAGGTGCCGAAAAATCTCTAAATAAAGAAGCTACTGGCTTTACAGCAATATTCTCAAAAGTATAGGTTTGCTTTTGCTCTGTTAGCTCAATAACTTGCTCGGCGATATTTTCACCTTCTGGAGTGATAAGCCCCATACTAACTGGTATATGAAGAGCTTGTTTTTCTTTTTGATCTGCTGTTGGCGGAGTAGTTTGCTCTAATGTTAGGCTATAAATTTGATTTTCTGCATCGTAGTTTTCTGTAACTTTAATGCTTGGTGTACCTGATTGAGCATACCATCTTTTAAATAAGCTAAAATCACGATTATTAGCATCTGCCATAGCATTTACAAAATCATCACAAGTAACAGCTTGGCCATCATGTCTTTCAAAATATAGTTTCATTCCTTTTTGGAAGCCTTGTTCACCTAGTAGGGTATGAATCATACGAATTATCTCAGCACCTTTATGATAAACCGTTACAGTATAGAAATTATTCATCTCAATGTAAGACTCTGGGCGGATAGGGTGAGACATCGGACTAGCATCTTCAGCAAATTGAGCACTTCTAATAATACGTACATCATCAATTCTTTTAACATCTCTAGAGTTTAAATCAGAAGTAAACTCTTGGTCTCTAAATACAGTCAAGCCTTCTTTTAAGCTAAGCTGGAACCAGTCTCTACAAGTAACTCTATCGCCTGTCCAATTATGAAAATATTCATGTCCCACTACACTTTGTACCAACTCAAAATCTTTATCTGTAGCAGTCTTATCACTAGCCATAATATATTTGGTATTAAAGATGTTTAATCCTTTGTTCTCCATTGCACCAGCATTAAAATCAGGCACTGCAACAATCATAAAAGTATCTAAGTCATACTCTAAGCCAAACCTATCCTCATCCCATTTCATAGAGTCTTTAACAGCTTGCATTGCATAATGACATTTATCTATATCTTGTTTAAAAGCGTATATTTCTAAACTAACTTTACGTAATGATTTTGTGATATAAGTATCTTTGATACTTGCCAGATCTCCAGCTACAAGAGCAAATAAATAGCAAGGCTTCTTAAATGGATCTTTCCATACTGCAAAATGCTGAGTATCTGAAATATCTCCAGACTCAACTTTATCGCCATTTGATAAAATTACTGGATATTTTTGCTTGTCTGCTATTATTTTGACTGTATAAGAAGACATCACATCTGGTCTATCTAGATAGTAAGTAATTTTTCTAAATCCAGTTGCCTCACATTGGGTACAAAACACCTCTCCAGACTTGTATAAACCTTCTAAAGATGTATTAGCCTCAGGATTAATCTCTACCACTGTTTCTAATACAAACTTTTCTGGAGCATCATCTATGATTAACTGGTTTTCATTAACTATAAAATCTGTATTTGATAGCTCTTTATTATCTATTTTTATAGATAATAGTTTTAGATTATTACCATCTAAAACCAGTGTGTTATTTTCACGATTTGCTGGATTAGCTACTATATATAAATTTGCTGTCACTCTAGTTTTTGACTCATTAAGTTCAAATTTTAGATGTGTTTCATTTATAAGATAATTACTTGGCTTGTAGTTTTTTAAATATTTAATTTCTGGTTGATTCATAGTTAGGGTGATATTAGATATTTTTATTTAGAATAGCAGTAGCTAAATATTGTTGCAATTATATATACTAACTATGAATTACTTTTAATACTTATAAGTTAAAATAAAGTGTGAAATAAGATGCTAGTAGTCTCTTATAACCTCAAAAACTTCTTTTAATTTCTGCTGATCTTTTTGTCCTGGCTCAGATTCTACACCTGAATTAATATCATAAGCAGAACATCTTAGCTCTATTGCTTTTGCTATATTTTTAGGATTCAGACCACCAGCAAGTATTATATTTTTTCTATCTTTGATAAGACTCCAATCAAAAGCTTTACCAGTACCACCTGATTTACCATCTACTTGAGCATCCAATAAGTGATAATCTACATTAGCAAAAAACTCTGGGACAGTTTTGTCAATTCCATAAGCTTTCCATATCTGACAGTTTCTATGTAGTTTTGATTTTAGTGCATCTATATATTCTTGATTTTCGTCACCATGTAACTGCACTGCACTAAGTTTCAAACCATAAGCAGTATTTACAACATCTTCAATACTAGCATTAGCAAATACACCTACATAGTTTAATCTAACTTTTTTAGTTATTTGTTTTGCCATGGCAAAATCTACACAGCGAGGAGATTTCTCTACAAATATAAATCCTCCATACACCGCTCCTGCATTATATGCTTTTTGGGCATTTTCTACAGAAGTAAGACCACAAACCTTATTAAAACCATATACAAGCTTTCTAACTGCAAGTTCTAGATTGCGTTCACTCATAATAGAACTACCTATCAAAAAGCCATTAACATAATTTCTTAAATCACGGATTTCTTGATTTTTATAAATTCCTGATTCTGAAATAATAATTGTTCCTTTAGGTATTTTTGGCGCTAAAAGACGCGTAGTATTTAGATCAATAGAAAGATCTCTTAGATTACGATTGTTAATACCTATAACTTTTGCTTTGAGTTTGATAGCTCTTTCAAGTTCTTCTTCATTACTAACTTCAGTTAAGATACCCATACCTAGACGATTAGCTACTTTTGCTAGTTTCTTATACTCATTATCATCTAATACCGAAAGCATCAGTAACACTGCATCAGCTTGATAATACCTTGCTAAATATATTTGATACTCATCTATAATAAAATCTTTACAAAGTATAGGTTGAGTTACTTGCTTTCTAACAATATCTAGATTTGCAAAGCTACCCATAAAAAATTCTTCATCTGTAAGTACAGATATTACATTTGCGTAATTTTTATATACTGCTGCTATTTCATTTAGATCAAATTTTTTACGGATAACTCCTTTAGAAGGAGATCCTTTTTTACACTCTAGAATAAATACTGCTTTGTCTGATTCTAAAGCCTGATAAAAATCTCTATCTGTTTTGATAACTTCTTTTTTGAATACATCTAGTGGAAATAATCTTTTTTTTGCAAAAAGCCAATTTCTTTTTGCTTCAACTATCTTAGCTAATATAGTTTCCATAATACTTATTATTTATATAATTTTATGAAGTATTTTAAACGAAAAAAGAATAAAAGTTGAATTTTTCTGTACTTTGTTTATTTGAAGATTATTTATTTTAAATATTCGACATTAACTTCAGCATAATCTTCAATAGGATTATATCTATCAAAATCTGCTTTATAAGCTCTCTTTTTAGAATTATCTGCCCAAATTTGTTGCCATTTATCAATAATAGCATCAGGTAGCTCGCCTTCAACACGGTGCGTTTGATGGTTAAGCTCAATTTGCACAGAATTTAACCCTGTTGGTACCTCAAAAGACTCTGCTACCTCATAACCTATCAAAAGAGTATATGGAGCCGTATGATCGCCTTCATAGCCATAATAAACAGATATTATATCCTGAGATATATTTTGACCATTAAGATACTCTAATACCTCACTATTAAAGAAAAGCTCCCAAGCTTCTTCAAGTAAATCTTCCCTATCATTAGAAACTTTTGATGCTACACCTACTACTTTCATTTTACTATCTTGTTAAACATTCTGCATAGCTAGATGGTATATTAAAAGGTGTTATATTACTATATTTCCAATCTATATTTTGCCAAACTTTATTCACTGTTACATCACGACCACATCCTGTACGATAATAGCAATATCTTTTAGGGTTTTTATGATGATAATCTTGATGATAACTTTCGGCTTTATAAAAATGTGTAGATGGTAAAATTTGAGTATATACAGGTTGGTTATGTTTTTTAAATTCTGCTTTTAATTTTTTAGTAACATCTTCAGCAACCTGTTTTTGTTTATCATCGCTATAATATATAGCTGATTGATATTGCTCACCTTTATCACAAAACTGTCCTTTAGAATCTGTAGGATCTATACGACGATAAAAATACTCTACTAAATCTTGATAACTAATTTTAGTAGGATCATATACAACCTCTACTGATTCTTTGTAGTTTGTAATACCTGCAGATACTGTTTTGTAAGTAGGATCTTTTTGCAAACCACCATCATAACCAGAAATAATCTTTATGATACCATCATGGCTTAAATCTTGATGTTTTTGCATATATTCAAAATCTGATTCTAAACACCAAAAGCAACCACCTGCAAATACAGCTTTTTGATATTTAGTATCACTATCAGCTGAGAAACTTAGACTACAAGATAGTATTGATAAACTATAAATAATCTTCTTAATCATAATATAATCCTTAATTTGAATTATGATACTAAAAAATTATATAAACAAATGTTGAATAAATAAATTTGCTGATGATTAGAATATTAAAAATTTTCTAAATCTAGATCTAGTTTCTTCATCCAGTCCTTTCTCATATTACGCAACTCCCACTTCAACTTATCATCAGGAATCAAAAATCCACCCATGCCATCATGAGTAAACAATAAATCAACTACCTGTTCAGTTACAGTTTCTAGTTCTGACTCTATATCGTCTGGATTATCAGGTTTAGCAGGCAAAATTATTGTAATAGCATCATCACTTTGCTCTATAACTTCAACATTTACTTCATCATTGATAGTGGTACCATACTCTTCATTTAAAGTAACTTTTGGATTTTTTATAAGTTTTTCTCTATATTCAAGGTCTGTACATATTTTTTGATAATGATCTTCTGTAAAGCGCTTACTCATCATTAACTCCTGTTCTAAATATGCTATTTCGAAGTTGTAGCAACTTTGCTTTTTGCTCTGCTGATGCTAACCATAAAAACATTTTCCCACTTGACCATATATCTATCTGATTAAGTTGAAATGGCTTTTCTTGACTACGCTTTTTATCAAAGGCAGGAATAGTGAAATATAAAGTATCTTTTTTTTGTTGTACTACTTTTAGCTTTATATTACCGGGAATAGATACTCCCAACTGAGCTAAAGCTTGATAAGGGTTACTAGTTAATAAATCTGCAAACTCCTTATCCTCCCAAGCTTTTTTAGTCAAAAGATACTCAAAATCATTTTTATCCATTTTCTTCTCCTATTTTATTCAAATCAGCGATAAGCTAAATAAAATATAGCTAGTTAATATAAGTAATTTCATTTCTCAAAAATCTTTTTAAGCTCAGGATGAATTTCACATAATTTAGTAAAATATTCAAAATCCCAAAAAGAATTTAGATAATGGATAATACCATTTTTACTATGGAGTACTTGTACCATAGTCATTTTTGCTTTACCTTGATTTACTTTCCAATATAGCTTAAATCTTGCAACACCGTGCAATTCAATTTGTCCATCTACATTAGCATTTTTACAAATCAATTCTTTAAGCTTAATCTTTTGTATATATTGATAACTATCTTTAGGTAAACCATGAGCATATTCTGCTAAAGTCCTAGTTCCATCAGCAGGACATAATTCAGGTCCATCCGGCGAAAATAAACTATCATCCATTTCTAACTTTGTAAAAAGCTGGACATATTTTTCAATAACATTCATTTTAAAAAAATTCTTATATTTATTCTAAAAATATAACAAAATTTATTGTTAAAAAAAATCAAAATACATACATTAATGGCTTTTATCACCATAATTTATAACTTGCTGTAACGTATAAAAACACTTACCTGATTTTATAAGTTCTAGTATTTCTTGAGTATTTTGTTTTAGATTATCTTTACCATAAAGCTTCATAAGCATAGCCACATTTACAGCTACAGCAGCATTATGCGCTTGTTTACCCTTACCTTGAAGTATTTGCTTTATAATCTCTCTATTTTGCTCTGGTAAGCCACCTTCAAGATCTTTGATTGCATATCTATCTATACCAAAGTCTACAGGAGAAACTTTATATTCCATTATCTGATTATTTTGTATTTCAGCGACATAAGTATCATCATGTATTGCTACTTCATCTAAGCCACTTCCATATACCACTACGGCTCTGTCTATCCCAAGATTAATTAGAGTTTTTGCCATTGGCAAAATTAAATCTTTTGAGTAAACTCCTATTACAACCTTATTTGGTCTAGCTGGGCTTATCAAAGGTCCTAAAATATTAAAAATAGTTCTTGTTTTTAAAATAGTTCTAGCCTCTTTTATATACCTAAATCCCTCACTATAAAATGGAGCGAATAAAAATCCAAGATTATATAGCTCTAAACATTCTTTTGTTTGCTCTGGTGATAATTCTATATTGACACCAAAAGATTCTAAAAGATCAAAAGATCCTGATTTACTTGATACACTGCGACCACCATGTTTAGCAACCTTATAACCAGCTGCCGCTGCAACAATCGCAGCTGTTGTAGAAATATTAATAGTATTAAACCCATCTCCACCAGTCCCAACTATTCCAGCTAAATCTCCATTTATTTTTGGGAACTCTTTTGTATTATCAAGTAGAGCTTCTACTGCGGCTGCTATTTCTGTCGAAGTTTCTTGTTTTAGTTTGAGAGCTATTAATATACTAGTTTGTAAAGGTAGCTCTATTTGACCTTTGATAAAATAATCAAAAAGCTGATAACTTTCTTCATAATTAAGATCTTCTGAATTAAATAATTTATCTACAATATCTCTTAAACTAATCATTGTTGCACCCATCTAACTATATTATCTAAGAGTTTAGAACCATGTATAGTCATTATTGATTCAGGATGAAACTGTAAACCACAGACCTTATTTTTATCATCTACTACAGCCATTACCAAATCATTAACTTCTGCCACAGTTTCTAGGCCAGTTGGTACTTTAATAGCTACTAAAGAATGATATCTAGCCACACTCAATGGTGATTCCAAACCTTCAAAAATACCATGCTTTATAAATTTAACTTTAGCAGTTTTACCATGAACAATTTCGTTAGCATGAGATACTATACCACCATAAGCTTCAACTATAGCTTGATGACCTAAACATATTCCTATAATTGGTACCTTACCTTTAATAACTGATATAAGATCAACTATACATCCTGCACTTGCAGGATTACCAGGACCAGGCGATATCACAACTATAGGATTATCAGTTGAATTAATTTTATCCAAAAGAACTTCCAGATATAAATTATTCCTAAATACTTCAACATTATTTCCTAGAACTCTAAATTCATCCACTAAGTTATAAGAAAATGAATCAAAATTATCTATAAATATAATATTAGCCATTAACTACACTCCATGTACATTTTTGATAGCTGATATTACAGCTTGCGCTTTTGTTCTAGTTTCATCAGCTTCTGCTATAGGTATAGAATCCAACACTACACCTGCACCTGCTTGAACCTCTGCTACTTCATCTTCAACATAAGCAGAACGTATAACTATACAACTATCTAAATCACCATACCCATTAAAATAACCAACAGCTCCACCATACCCACCTCTAGTCTGTTTTTCAACTGCTGATATTAACTGCATTGCTTTAATTTTTGGTGCACCTGTTAATGTACCCATATTCATAGAAGCTTGATAAGCATGCAAAGCATCTAAATCATCAGCAAGCTGACCTACCACTCTAGATACTAAGTGCATAACATGACTATATCTATCAACCTTTAAAAGATCAGCAACATAGCGAGTGCCTGTTTTTGATATTCTTGCAACATCATTACGTGCTAAATCTACTAACATCATATGTTCTGCATTTTCTTTAGCATCTAATCTAAGCTCTAGCTCAATCCTACTATCTAAATCTGCATTAATACTACCATCTGGATTTTTTGCTCTTCTACGTGTGCCTGCTATAGGATATATTTCTACTTGATTCGTAGATTTTTGATATTTTAAGGCACTTTCTGGCGATGCTCCAAAAATAATAAAATCTTCATCTTGCATATAAAACATATACGGGCTAGGATTTGTACGCTTAAGCTCTTTATAAACTTCCAAAGAATTTTGACATGGCAAAAAGAAACTTCGTGAAGGTACAACTTGGAATATATCACCATCTATAATATGTGATTTTAGTTTATCTACTACACCACAAAAATCTCTATCATTTATTGATTCTTTAGGTTCTAAATTGCTAAATTTTTCAACTTTTAACTCTATATCATTATTTATATTTTGCTTAATTACAGCAACACTATCCTCTAAATCTGATATTGTTTGATGTCCAAAGCTATTAACTTGTATAAACGTATTTTTTTCTTGATGATCACTTACAAGTATTGTATCAGCTAAATAAAATACATAGTCTGGACATTTATTCTTACGTTTTACTTGACCTATTTCTTCAAAACTACCAACAACATCATAAGCGAATAAACCAGCCAAAAAAATACTAAATTCATTATATATTTCAAAACTATCTTTTATAATTCTTAAGGCATCAAAAACTGACTGTTTTTTTAATTTTTGATGTTCATTGAGTTGATAATCTTTTATTGATTTAAAAGTTAATATTAATTGTTTGTTATCATATATATATTCAATACCTTCTTTGATGTTTTTTTGTATCTCTTTTAGGGCATATTCACCATTTTTGGATAATGGTTTCATAAAAACTTTATTTTCAATACAAGCTATACGCAAGGCACTATTTAGTACCAAAATACTTTTGAGTTTATCTTTTGTATCTATTTCTGCTGATTCTAACAATATAGTATTTTTTTTGTTAGTACATAAATTAGCAAAACATCTATTTAAATCTTCTTGATAATCTAAATTATATATATGCGAAGCTAAAAATTTTTCTGGCTCTTTTACTGACATTTAATCACCTTTTATATTATCAGAGAATATTTCTTTTACTCTTGTAGAACAATCTTTTAGGGCGTTAGAACATCTTGTAACTGTACAAATACTTATACCTATTTCTTTAGATATATCTCTTTGTGATTTAGTTTTTTTTATTAGTTCTTTAGTTAATAATACCCTTTTACTTAATTGTTCTTTTTCTTCTTTAGTTAATAAAAAATCACAAATAACATCAATATCTTTAGGATCTGAAGTTTCAGATAAAATATTTACTAATTGTTGCCATCCATTAATTGAATTCATAAAAAAATAATTTTTAATGTAATTTTGTAATGGTACATCATTACATAAAATATAACAACTTTTGTTCTTATGCATAAAAACATTAAATACTAAAAATCGTTGAGTATATCTAAATAACTTTTAGACACATAGATTTAAACTATCAAATTTAAAGACTGCCGATTTAATTATCAAGTCATTCTCACTAAGGTGAGAATTTCTCCAATATCTAATAGATCCGCGTGTCAAGCAAGGAGGATAACTACTGTTTTTTGTAGTACATACTGATTAAATAAACTGTCTTATTCATTTGTTTTAAAAGAAAAGGTAAAAAATTAAGGTCTAGATCAAGATATCAGAAGTAAAAAGGGGAAAACTGAGTTTTAAGAACTAGACCTTAATGAGAATATGGCGGAATGGACGGGACTCGAACCCGCGACCCCCTGCGTGACAGGCAGGTATTCTAACCAACTGAACTACCACTCCGTTATGGTGCCGACTGCCGGAATCGAACTGGCGACCTACTGATTACAAGTCAGTTGCTCTACCTATTGAGCTAAGTCGGCGACTATGAGTATGTATTATAGCTCTTTTTATTAAGCTGTCAACAATGTTTTGTAATTTTTTTTAATTTAATGGAATTATGTCATATTGGTTGTATATATGGTTACTTTCAGCTTTTAGATATATATTTTTATCAATCTCTAGTTCTAATTCTGCTAACCATATAGACTCTTCTCTTTCAATGTAATCTATAATTTTTTTTGAAGACATAAGCAAAAAATTATTATAATTTGGATAATTTTTTGATTCTGATTTAATTTCTCTAAAAATATCATAACAAATTGTTTGTAGTGTTTTGACGCTTCCCTTACCATTACAATGTTCACACGGCTGACATAATGTCCTTAACAAGCTCTCATGTACCCTTTTACGCGTCATTTCAACCAATCCTAGCTCCGAAATATCACTTACACTAGTCTTAGCCTTATCAAGCTCTAATTCCTTCTTTAAGGCTTCTAAAACTTGATTTTTGTGTGATTCATCCATCATATCTATGAAATCTATAATTATTATACCACCTAAATTTCTCAACCTTAGTTGCCTTGCTATCTCTTTTGTAGCTTCTAGATTTGTCTTAAATATAGTTTCTTCTAGATTTTTGGTTCCAATAAAACCACCTGTGTTTATATCTATAGTTATCATTGCTTCAGTTTGCTCAATAACCAAATAACCTCCTGATTTGAGATATACTGTTTTATCCAAAGCTTTATTTATTTCAACATCAATATCATATTCTTCAAAAATATTATGTTTTTGATAAAGCTCTATTTTATCTCTTAAACCAGGAATATATTTGTCAGCAAATTGGCAAATTTCTTTATATGAATCTATATCATCAACATGGATTTTATCAGGATTGTCATTAGCAAAAATATTAATTGTTTTTATTATCAAACTAAAATCTTCATATACAACACCAGGTTTGATTATAGTGCTTGAAATATCCAAAATATCTTGCCATAAATTATTTAAAAACTTGATATCATTTTCTAATTCTTCATAACTAGCACCCTCTGCAGCAGTCCTTAGAATATATCCACGAGGATTTTCACTTTGGGTAATTTTTTTAATTGAATCTAATAATCTTTGTTTTTCTTCTTCTTTACTTATCTTAAGAGATATACCAATATGGTCTAAATCAGGTAAAAAAACTAAAAAACGAGATGACACTGATAAGTGTGAAGTTAGTTTTACACCTTTATTACCAATACTTTCTTTGACAACTTGAACTAATACTTCTTGACCTTCACGCAACCATTTATTGATATCTTCAGTATTTAATTTATTTAGTTTGAAGTTTTCATCAGATTCTTCATCATCTCTTTCTAATGGAATAACTTCTGATAAATGTAAAAAACCTGCTTTTTCTAATCCTATGTCTACAAATGCTGCTTGCATACCAGGAAGTACTCTAATTATTTTACCTTTATAAATATTCCCAACAATTCTTTTTTGATTATCTCTTTCAATTAGAATTTCTTTAAGTATATTATTTTCTTTTATTGCTATTCTTTGCTCATATTTATTTATATTTAAAAATATTTCAGTATTTAATGACATTAGAAAAAGTATTTTTATCTTATTAACATCCATTATAAAGAAAAAAATTTTTTTTTATATTTTTGATTATTTTTCTTTTCTTTATTTATATATAACTTAATTTCTTTTTCTTTATATTATTATTTATTATGTAGACATTTTTGTGTGGATAACTTGCCGAAAGCTATATAGAGCTTACAAATTAGATAGTTTAAAAGAGATGTATAAGTATGTAAAAAAGTGGATGAAATAAACTGGACAAAAATGTGGATAAAAAATTATCAAATTTATCAACAAAAGTATCAACATATTTGTGAATAAGTTATTTAACAACATTCTCCTAAATAAATAAACAAATTAATTAACATAATTATCCACAGGTTTAAATAATTATATTTGCTTATTTTTTTTTATTGCAATAAAATCTTACACATTCAATTAATTTGTTATGCCAACTATTGGTTATCCTTTTAAATTAAAGGTTATTGGGACATTTTTTTATTATGACTACATGGAATAAGTGTTTAAAAAAGCTAAAAAAAAGCCTTTCTACGTTTGAATATAAAACGTGGATTAAACCTATACATGTAGAGCAGAATAACTACTTATTCACAATTTATTGTAATAATGAATATTTTAAAAAACACATCAAATCTAAGTATGGTGAAATTATTTCATCTACTATACAAGAGTTTCATGATGGTGATTTGCTTATAGAATATTCTAATAAAAAATTCTCTGGAGAAAAATCTCCAGAAGTTACTTCAGTTGGTCCACAAGCTAATTTTTTTAATCAAAAAAATGTTGAAATAAAAGACGATTCTGAAGAAACAAGCTTAAATCAAGAGCCTAAAAAGAGTCAGAAAAAATTATCTTCTAAAAATTCTGCATCTCAGGAGTTATTTGGTTTTGATGAAGCTATGCTAATTACAGATAAAGATGATCAAGAGTATTCTTTTGGTTTACCATTAAAAGAAAAATATGTTTTTGATAGTTTTGTAGTTGGTGATGCAAACAAAATAGCTAGAGCAGCAGCTATGCAAGTATCTATCAATCCTGGTAAATTGCATAACCCATTATTTATATATGGTGGTAGTGGACTTGGTAAAACTCACTTGATGCAGGCTATTGGTAATCATGCAAGAGAAGTTAATCCAAATGCTCGAATTATATACACAAACTCTGAACAATTTATTAAAGATTATGTAAATTCAATTAGATTACAAGATCAAGATGAGTTTCAGAGAGTGTATAGATCTGCAGATATTCTTCTTATAGATGATATTCAGTTTATAGCAGGTAAAGAAGGTACAGCTCAAGAGTTTTTCCATACTTTTAATGCTTTGTATGAAAATGGTAAACAGATTATCTTGACTAGTGATAAGTATCCAAATGAAATAGAAGGTTTGGAAGAAAGATTAGTTTCACGTTTTGGATATGGTCTAACAGTTTCTGTAGATATGCCTGATTTAGAAACTAGAATAGCTATTTTGCTCAAAAAAGCACATGACTTAGGACAAAAACTACCTAATGAAACAGCAGCTTTTATAGCTGAAAATGTACGTACAAATGTTAGAGAGTTAGAGGGCGCTTTAAATAGAGTGCTGACAACCTCTAAATTTAATCATAAAGATCCTACTATAGAAGTAGCGCAAGCTTGTTTAAGAGATGTTATAAAAATACAAGAAAAGAAAGTAAAAATAGATAATATCCAAAAGGTTGTTGCTGACTTTTATAGAATTAGGGTAAAAGACTTAACTTCTAATCAAAGAAGTAGAAATATAGCTAGACCAAGACAAATAGCAATGAGTTTGGCACGTGAGTTGACATCACATAGCTTACCAGAGATAGGTAATGCCTTTGGTGGTAGAGATCACACTACAGTTATGCATGCTGTCAAAGCTATAACTAAATTAAGACAAAGCAATACTTCAATATCTGATGATTATGAGTTGCTTTTAGACAAGATTTCTCGTTAAATAAAAATAGGAACTATTATCAAAGGGGTTTTTAAAAATGAATTTTGTACTAAATAGAGATGACTTACTAAAGCCTTTACAGTCAATGTTATCAGTGGCTAATAGTAAAAGTACAATGCCTTTATTATCATGTATATTGTTTGATATAAATAACAATAATCTTAAAATTACAGCTTCTGATCTTGATACAGAGATATCATGTAATATAGCTGTTAGTTGTAATACAAACATAAAGTTAGCGTTAAATGCTGACAAAATATACAACATTGTTAGAAGTTTAAATGATAACTCTATGATCGACTTTAGAATTGATGATAATAAAGTTACAATTATTTCTAATAATAGTACATTTAACCTTATATCGCTAAATGCTGATAATTATCCTTTAATTGACAGTAATATTAATGAGCAAGCAAGCTTTGATCTTTCTCAACAAGACTTTCATCATATTATCTCAAAAGTAGATTTTTCTATGGCTAATGATGATACTAGATATTTCTTAAATGGGATGTTTTGGGAAATTAACTCAAATCTATTAAGAGCAGTATCTACAGATGGACACAGAATGTCTATTACAGAGTCTATAATAGATAGTAAAGTTTTAGATAGTGATTCGCAGTCAATAATTCCTAAAAAGGCTATTTTAGAACTTAAGAAAATAGTTGGCAAAACAGAAGAAAATATCAAAATATGTTTAGGTAAGAACTATCTTAAAGCAGAGTTTGGTAATTATGCATTTATATCAAAACTTATAGATGGTCGTTATCCAGATTATCAAAAAGTAATCCCTAAAAATAATACTAAGCTTCTTGCTGTAGATAAGCAAGTTTTGAAAAATTCATTGTTAAGAACATCTATTTTAGCTAATGATAAATACAAAGGTGTACGTTTGAATATATCTCAGGGACAAGTACTTTTATCTGCAAATAATCCTGATAATGAAAAGGCTGAAGATAAAGTAGAAGTTCAGTATAATGATAATGATATGGAAATATGTTTTAACTACAAATATCTTTTAGACATTATTAATGTTTTAAGTGAAGAAACTATGACTATTTATCTTGATAATCCAAATATGAGTGCTTTGGTTAAGGATGAAAAAGATAATAGCTTGTTTATCATAATGCCAATGAAAATTTAAATTATTTAGTAGTATCTAAAATTGAATTAATAAAGCTTTTTATAGAGTCTTTAGGGATTCCATAAGTAATATAGAAGTTGTCATCAGTATCTTTATTATAGTTTTTCTTTATACTTTTAATTATATCTTTGGGAAAATAAACTAGATCAGCTAAGCCGTAATCAATAGCACTATTCTTATATGTATTTTTAGCAATAAAAATAACATTTTTTGAAGCACTTAAAGCTTGTGAACCCATAGAAGATTTATGTACTATAAAAATATTACTTAAAGTTGATAAGCATATAGTGGATGGGTTTTTTGAATCAGTATCAGCAATTACCATATTTTTAATATCTAAAATATTCTTTATATTTTTTTCAAATTCACCATTCGTTTTAGGGTGATAGCTTACTATAGCTATATAATTAGGCATATTTTTTATAGCTTCAGCAAAATTATAAAAAGACTCTTTATAATCTTCAGTAGTATCTCCCGCAAAAACAATAAAATTCTTCTTATAATCAATATTTAAATATTCTATTAAACTTTTTTTTGATGGACATTTTTTATTTGTTTTTTGCCACTCTATAAGGGAGGGATTACCCACGACTATAATATCTTTCGTAGATATATCAATTTTTTGTTTGAATGAATTCTTTGTTTTTTCTGCAACAATAAATAATTTGTCTAGAGATTTATTTTTAAGAGTATTTATAAAGCTGGATGTATAATAATTAGGATCATTTTTTGGATATGGATCAAAGTTATCATAATAAGCAACTTTTTTAACATTATCAAAGCTATTAAGTATTGCTGCTAGCGAGCCACTAGACATACCACTGATTATAATATCAGGCTTATATTTTAAGCTATTTTTTAGGCAGACTATATTATTTTTACTTATTAGATTAGATCTATCTTTTATTAAATAATCATTATCAAACTCTCTTAAACAGTTAATATCTTTTATCAGATTATCTTTGAACCTATCTCTAGATTTTCCAATAGCTATAATTTCATAATTTATTTTTCTATTAGATAATTCAGGCATTAATTCTTTAAAAGCATTTGCATCGCCGTAATCATAGCTTAAAAATAAAATATTAGTTGCATAAGAAGTATTTAAAAAAAGTGTTATAAAAGTAACTAAAAATAATTTATATTTCATGTTGATTACTATTTATCAAAAACAACCATTCTATGGTATTTTTAATATATTAGTCAATTTTTATCCCTGCAGATTATTTTATTGATTAAAATCTATTTATTAAGAATAATATATTTGTTTTTGGATACAAATCTTAAAAAATAGGTGAAATAAAATTATGAAAAATACAAAAAAACCTAGTCTATTTACTGCTATAGCATTAAGTGTCGGTACTATGCTTGGTAGTGGATGGTTATATGCTTCTTATTATGCCTCACAAGCAACAGGAGCTTCATCAATTTTCTCATGGATTATAGGAGCTTTTGTAGTTCTTTTAATGGCTTTCTTATTATCAGAACTAGCTGTTAAATATCCTACAAATGGATTATTTACGCGATTAGTAACCATATCGCATAATCAGCATTTTGGTTTTGTAACAGGATTATCAAACTGGATGCTAGGGCTTATAATTGTACCGTCAGAAGCTATGGCTACAACACAATATATTTCTTCTATATATGAGCCAATTACTCCTTATGTATTTAGCAATGGTGAACTTACTTTTGTAGGTGTTTTGGTAGTTGCAGTGTTTATGCTATTGTATACTTTAATAAACTATTGGGGTATCAAATCTCTATCAAAAATCAATAACTCACTAACATCTATAAAGATAATCATACCCATAGCTACATCTGTGATAATAATGATAGCAGCATTTCATTCAAGTAATTTTGGTGGTGAAAATGTTAAATTTATGCCAGATGGAGTTAGTGGTATTTTTAATGCTATTGTTACTTGTGGTATATTTTATTCATTTTTTGGATTTCAGATGGCAGCTAGTTTCTCAGCAGAGCTAGATAATCCTAGAAAAAATATTCCAATAGCATTAGTTAGTAGTGTATTGATAGTATTATTCATATATTTATTATTACAAATATCATTTATTGGTGGTGTACCTGAGAAAATGCTAGAGAATGGTTGGGGTGGCTTAAATTTTGAATCTCCTTTAGCTCAATTAACAGGAATATTAGGTTTAAATGCTTTAGCTTTGGTACTTTATGCAGATGCTCTGATTAGCCCATCAGGAACAGGTATTATCTATCTAGGTGCTAGTACGCGTATGCTAAATGAAATGTCAAAGGCAAAACAAATGCCTGGTTATTTTGCTAGAGTAACTGAGGGTGTAAACGTTTCGCGTACTTCATTAATTTTTTCATTTATATGCTCTTTGATTTTGATATTTTTCTTTAGAAACTGGCAGATGATAGCTTCTTTAACAACGACTTTTATATTAGTATCATGTATAGCTCTACCTATTGCATACGCAAAAATCAAAGCAAACAAGGTTGATCCTTTACCTTTGAGCTATCTACCTTTTTCTAGAACTATAGCTTTTTTAGTATATATGTTTTTGACATATTTGTTGATGATTGCAGGAGTACTTAACTTAGTTGTTGCATTAGTTCTCCATATAGTGTTTTTCTTAATATACGCATATATAGATAGCAAAGGAGATTTTTCTAAAATCACAAAAGCATTTGCTTCATCATGGGTTATTTTTGCATACTTAGTATCTGAATTAGTATTTGGATATATATATGAAAATATATCTTCTTATAACTTATTTACGCTAGTATTTGTAGTTATATCTGCTATTTTATACGTTTTATTGATAAATCAAAAAAGTTATACAAACATTAAAAATTAAGGCTTTATAACCTTTATATTAAACTCTTTTCTAATTTCTGAAAGAGGTATATTTAGATATTCATCATAATTATACCAATTCCATTTTTTAGACATTTTATAAGCTCTAAATATAGTTAATAAACATACAGGGATATAGCTAAGAGTCACTAAATAAATGATGATAGTATACTTATACTTTCGTTTATAACTATTTATAACAGTTTTATAATCAACATGGCTAAGAAACTTTTTATAACCTTTGAGAGTGACATTAGTACCTACTAAAGTCCAAGTGTCATTTATAGCTTCACCTCTAATTTCAAAAGGAATAGTTCCAAATAAAATATGTGTGATATCATGATTTCTAAACCATTTGCTAGCTTCATCATGTCCATCATTTGAGTTTAGGAAAGAGTAATTTTTATTATATTCTTCTAGACTCTCGTGTAATGTTAATTTACAGTTTTGTTCTAAATACTGCATTATCTAAATTTTAGAAAAAAGAATTTGAATATATAGATATTATAAGACATAAATATAGTAATTAGTTATGAAAAATAGATGTCCGAAGATTTATTCAGCAGAGTTTTCCTTATTTGAATCACAACATTTACTAGCTTGATTTTTGTTACAAGGACAGTCACATTTGGGACCACAGCCACAGTGGCCTTTTTTATGGTATTTAGCGGCAAATAGTACTAAAACGATAGATATAACTACAAGCCATGTATTTTCGTGTACAGAACCAGGAAATATACATAAAATTAGCGTTATAATTTTCAATGCGACAGCAACTCCTAATACTGTTAAAAAGACAGCTAACGCACAAAACCAAAACTGCTTACAGCAAGAATCATTTTCTTTAAATGGACATTTCATTTGTATTCTCCTAAGATTTTTAATGACATTTATATTTTATCAAAGAAGTAGTGATCTAGCATAGAAAATAATAAATCATAAATAATGATTAGTGTTTAGTTATATAGTTAAGGCTAACAGCAGATAGGATGATAATTAAAGATATCCAAACAGTTATGTTAGAAGGATCATGGTTGATTAATATACCAAAGATAACTCCAAACAAAGGTACTAAGTAGTTAGTAAAAGAGGTAAAAACGGGACCAGCGACTTTTATCAAAGAAGCATAAAGAAAATATACAATACCAGCACAAAATATACCTAAATATACTAAAGAAGATAGTGCAAAAGTAGAAGAATGAATGCTGGCATAGCTTGGCTTAAATATAATCAGTAAGATAGATAACTGTAAAGTTGAAGCAATAAGAATATTTCTTGAAACAATAATAGGATTATCGTGGAAACAAGATTTACTTAAAAGTAATAAAGCTAGCGCAAAGGATGTAGTTGCTAATAGTATTGCTAATATCCCATATATATTTATTGAATGATTGTCAGCTACTAAATTTGGATAAAATAATATTAATAAACCAATAAATCCGACTGAAATACTTAAAATATTAGCAAAAGTTATTCTAGAATTAACTACTAATGGTCCAAGCAAAACAACAAAAAAAGGCACTGTTCCAGTCAGAATAGCAGTAATGGATGGACTAGTGAATTTTTGACCCCATGGTATTAGCATAAAAGGCATTGTAGCTTCAAGAAAAGCTATTAAGGAGTAAATAGCAAAATCTTTTTTGAATGATTTGGATTTTAAACCTAAAAAATAACAAACAAAACAAAGAATCAAACAACCAATAAATGATCTAGCAAAAGCGATCAAAATTGGTGGGAAATGTTCGATAGCTTCTTTTTGAAAGATAAATTGTGAGCCCCAAATAAGTCCTATAGCAAATAGTAAAGAATATTTTTTAATCATTTTTATAAATATCTTAAATTAATAATTGATGACTATTCTATAAAATATTTTCACAAAGCATAAACTTTTTATTGTAAAAAATGTTCGTTGCATGTTTACATTTTCTTAGTTAGAGTTATTACTAAATAGTTTTATAAGAAAATATCCATATGAAAAAATTTTTGATTACTTTTATAACTGTATTGTCATTTAATTCAATAGATGCAAAAAATTTAGAGCTTATGCAACAAAATATCCAAAACGCAAATCAGAATACAGACCAAATTAGCAGCGAAAACAGACAACAAGTATCTAATCAGTCACAGCAGCTTTTCAATAAATATAAAAATCAAAGTTAGTAGTTAGGCATATTTGATAAAATCAAAAAATGGTTTGTTACCTTGGGTTTTATTAGTAAGTAATGAACTTTGCTGTCTCTGTACAAGAGGAGTAGCGCTAGAAGTTACATTTCTATCGTTTATCAAGGTACAGCTGCCTAATAATGTAATAATGAGAGCAAAAGTTAATATTTTTTTCATTAAAATCTATACCTGAGTTCTTATATATAAATAATAACTATTTTAAATTATTATTCAAAAAAAATGAATACAACTGGTGGCGGCGGGATACAAACTATCAGCCACAACCCTTTATTTATATACACTCAAATTTAAACTATTAGTTCTAGTATGTATTTGAGTATGTATCTTTATATTTTTTAGTATGTTATTTAACCAAAAAACTAAGGGTATTATAGCGGTAATTAGATATCTTTTCTAGGATATCTGTCAGGGTCGCCTAATAAACCAGTTGCTAGACTTCTTTGTAGTAGGTCGTATTCCTCTTGATAGTCTATTTGTAAACCTGCTTTTCTTTTATCCCACTGTTTGAGCTTAGCGACTGTATTAATAGCCTGTATCTTTTCAGCCATAGTACTATCATCACTATCTATAATCTCATCTAGTTTATCTAAATACTTTTGTCTAGTATTAAAAGCTCCTAGCATTTCCCTTTTTTGGATAGTTTCTATAAACTCTGCTACTTTTTCATGTTTGAGCAATTTGCTAGCCTCGTTATATATAGTTTGCTCTTTCATGTTTTCAGTATCGTAGGCTTGTATATATGCCTCTGTAGCGTTTCCACTCTGTAAGTAGTATTTGCAAAACTCTAATTGTTTAGCTGTTAGATTATTAGCCATATAATTAAGTAATAGATAATTTTGATAATAGATATTATATCAGCTGTTAGATTGTCTGATTTTAGCTTTGAAATAGTATTTTTTATTTTCTCTAACACATCCAACACAATTAACACAACATAGCCAAAAGCATTGATATATAAAGGTTTGAGCTGTGGGGTAGTGCTAACACATAAAAACATGATTTTAACACAACTTTTATTTATACCCTTGTGTAAACCTTGCTATATTAGAGTTATAAGAAGTTAATTAAGTTCCTATTGAATTTACAGATTAATGATTTAACTATTACGCTATAGCCTACTCCATGTTGGTTAGCTGTGTTTTTAAGTTGCTGTAGCTCGTTTTCATTAAGTCTTAATGTTATTGGTATAGTTTTGGTTTTAAAGTCTATATTGTGGTTTTGCTCTCTCATATCTTTATACCTTGCTCTTTTTCTACTAACTCGCCATTAATTACTTTGTATCTCTCGCCTGTTCTTTTATTACCAAAGACAAAGCTATCCCAATCTACCCTTACTATATATTTGCTCTTATCAAACCATCTATATTTAGCCATAGTTTGAGTTTCTACATTATCGGGTAATGTATAACCATGTTGCCATGCTATCGCCTCTATAGTCATTTAAATAGCCTCCATATAGTCAAATAACTTGATAAGTCTTTGTTTAAGCTCTGATTTCTTAATACTGTTATCTTGATACTCTCTATCTGCTACATCTCCAAGCCCAAAAAGTAAATCAAGTAATAAACCTAAATCTTTACCTAGAATATTCAATAAATACATAGTTGTTATTTCTTTTTCTTCAGCTGTACCTTTTGTTAATATATGCTCTAAACCATAAGTATATAAGGTTTCGTATATTTCGCTTATTGATAAGTTTTCTATAGGCGTGGGCTTTTGTATTTTATCCATTTTTTAACCTTACTTTTTGTATATTGATTGTCATTATAAGTATTACATTTTGTTAGTTATGTAATGTTAGAAGTAATTATATAATGATATAAATTAGGCTGATTTTTATATAGTTGTGTTATTTTTATGATTTTGTGTGTTAAAGGTCTAACATATCCCAAAGCCTTTGTTTAAAAGGTTTCTAGGGTGGTTGTGTTAATTGTGTTGGTTGTGTTAAGGAATTAGAAAAAAGATATTATAACCAGTCATATTTAATATATTTAACTCCTTGTTTGTCAGTTTTCTTTATATGGTGGTATTGCTCTAATATATCTAAAGATTCTTGTACTAGCTCTTTGTCCAAATCTCTAAAGCTATTTTTACTTCTAGTAATATCGCCAATACTAAAACCATTTTTCTTTTTTAACTTAGTTTTGATATTAACAATCTTTTTGGCTAAATCTAACGACTTATTGAAATTATAGCCATAGAGATAATCTGCACAATCATAGAAATAATCTAATGTAGTTATAACCTTTTGTACTACTTCTTTACTTATATGGTCGCTATTGTCATTATCTGCTAGATGATATATCAAAGCCAAAGCATGAAAAGTATTAGTAGCTTTACCTAGATACTCTATCATTAAATCACTCTGGCCACTCTCATTTTTTACTTTTTCATTATTATTAAACCAGTTAATATATAGGCTCTTGGCTTCGGTTGTATAACTGTATTTTTTAGGCTCTGCTTTTACCTTTTCATTATCAACTATATTAAATCTTTGCGGGATATTCTTTAGCTTATTAAGTAAGTTTATATACTCGCTTTTTATGCTAAAATCTAGTTTAGTATCTTTATATATTCTTTGCTGTTTTTCAGCTATAGGGATTAATTGAAACCTAGCTAACAAGCCACTACCATTATATTTATTGGTAAACTCTAATAATCTTTGAGTTTGTACCCCACCAATAATAGATATTGTTACATTTTCTATATATTGAGTACCCCTAGATATAGTTTTACTCTTAAAGCTTCCATTATTATAAGCCTCTACATAAAGTTTATGGTCTTCTATCTTTTCACTTTTAATAATTGATTGTATAAAGTCCATAAGCTCATCAATTTCTAATATTAAACCGTTAGGGCTGTCATCTGCTAACTGACTTAGTAAAGCTTCTTTAGTAGCTGTATTAATACATATTTCCCTAGAATATGGTTTTATTGGTTTGAGCTTCTTAGAGGCTTCTATTCGCTCTTTAATACTCTGCTTTTGCTCATCTTTACAATCTTTAAGTTTAGACTTTAATTTTTTTAGCTCAATATCGTATAACTCTAATAATGTTTGATAATTAGCATAGTCTTTTAAATAATCATCTAAAAGCTGTTTATCTATTTCTTTTATTGGTTGCATAGGCTCATTAATGCTAGGCGTTTTGCCAGTTCCACTATCGCCAATCAACATACCCCAAAGAATAGAGTAGGCTTTTCTATCATCAACATCTAAACAAACTTTATTACCTAGTAAACCAGCTATACTAACTAGACATGAAGTAGCTATATACTGTCTAGGCTGTTGTATTGCATTTGCTAAGTTATCTACATAATTAGCTATAACTTTTGGTAAGCAATCAATATTAAATATTGGTAGCTCTTTTCTATCGCTTGGTAATGGTAAAGGCTTAGGCTGTACTATATCTTTTTGCATCTCTAAAATATTCATTTCTAAAATTCCCCTATAGTCGGTATGTAGTCGTTCCAATCAGATAAACCGTTTTGTTTTTCCTCATCTGTTAACGGTGGAGGATTGATATATACATTAGGGATACTATTAGCAACCTCCTTAGCTTTTTGAATACCTACCCCGCTTAAGTCATCATCAGCCCATATCTCTAGTTCAGCCTCAGGATATAAGCCATAGAAATAACTAATAATAGGTTTTAAACCATTACAATTAAAACAAATTATTACGCTGTACAAATGGTCTAACCTTTGACTTTTTGCAAATCTTAAAACACTCAAACCAGTGGCTAAACCCTCTACAAAAATAAACTTTTCATTTGATGATTTATTTAGCATTAGAAAACTACTGCTAGCATTAGAACCCTTGTAGAATTGTTTAAAGCCGTTAGGTAGTATCGTTTGTATGCTCTGTAGCTTCCCGTTAAAAGGCTTATTTATCCCAATACATGGGATAATCAATTTATCATTATCTTGTTTGATAGCTTCATGACTTTTAATACCCTTAGCGACTAAATACGGGTGGCTATCATCTGCACTTGGTAAAGATAAATAATAACTTTCTAACTTACTTGCTAGCTCTTGCTTACTCTGTAGCTCTGCTTTTTTTTGCTGTTGTATCTTGTAGCTAGTTTCTTTTTTATTATGGTAGTTATACTGATTGTCATTATCTATATAATTGTATTTCTCGCCTGTTTTCCAGTCGCCAAAGACAAAGATATTATTATCAATATTTTTTAGCCATAAATCTTTATTATCTTTATTTTTATTAATATCTTTAAATCTAATCAGCTCATCTAAACCTATGTTATAATTAAAGCTATTAGGTAATGAGTATCCTATATCTGATACAAAATCATTAAATTTAGTGATATTCATTATCTACCCCCTAGCTTCTATCTTTGACTGTATCCAGTCGTTTATATCAGCTTCCAGCCACCCTACACTACTACTAGATAGATTAATCGGTTTAGGGAATTGGCTATTACTTATCCATCTATAGATAGTACTTTTGCTAGTTCCTGTCAATTCTACTACTTGGTTTAATCTTAATATTTTTAAACTCATATCTTTATAACCTTTTTCCTTAGTTATCAATTAATGTTTAGTTTTAATTGCTGCAGCAACTAAAGATTAGCACTGTTTAAATACTGCTGATTTAGCATGGTACTTGCTATAAATGATAAGGGCTTTTTTGAGTTTGAAAATATGCCAATAATGCCACTATTTATATGCCACTATATGCCATAGTTATTGTATGTATTGAATTATAAGGGTTTGAGATATGCCACTACTTTTTTAGTTTGTAGTGTGTTTGGATAAGGTTATTTAATACTCTTATATCATGGTCTTTTAAGTCTTTATAATTTTCTTTAAGCCATGGCTGTATATGATTAGTAGATTGTATTCTAATATTGTCATTAGATAGTCTTTGATACTCACTATCAAAAGCCAAAATAATATCATTATATGGCTTCAAAGCTTCACTATATTTATAGCTATCATCTTGATTAGTAATTGGCTTTGGTTGGTGGTTTTTATCTATATAAGGTTCTAAACCTAAAATATTCTTATAAGTGAATATAAAATCTTTTGTATCAACTTCATATATATCTGCATTTTCTTCTATATAAAGTTCAAAATTTTGTAATGAATTATAAACATCTCCAGCATCATAGTTTATACCAAAGTATTTAAATATTAAGGCTAATTCCTCTAGGTTTAAAATACTTCTAGATAAATATTCTTTTATTAGATTTTTATTTGGTTCTAATTTATCGTATTCTTTTGCTAGCTTAGACCATGGTTTATCAGGCAATATAAACAATAACTTTTCTTTTATGTATTTTTGTATTTCGGGATGTTTAGGGAATATCTCAATAGATGATAAGTGCTTTATTACTTCATATTTTTTAAATAGAAGTCTATCTATAAATATTGAGTTAAATTTACCCTTAGAAACTGCTCTATATCCATTTTCTAAACTGATATTTATAGCTTGTATATAACCATTAAAGTTATTATTGTCATACTCTAAAAAGGGCTCTACTATTTCTACATAATGTATCCAATCATCAAAAGTACTAACTCCTTTTAAAACATCATTTAAAAAAGCTTCATCTTTATTTCCTAAAAAATCGACTGCTAACTTATCCTCATTTATTTGAAAATAGAATTTTAGTTTAGAGTTATTATTAAAAGCTATACTAGATAATTTTTCTATACTAAGTAAGTCACCATAAATTAAACTTAATTCATCATAACTAATATAATCACTATTATTAAGTATGATTTTTATATCAATATCATTTATAGTAGCAATCTTATATCTCAGTCTTGTTAAATAATCTTCATAAGGGTTTTTAAAATTGATTTTATGTTTGCTCTCCAAACATTCTCTTATATTAAACCTATCAACAATACTCTTTGTTTCAAACCATGCCATATCTAAATCTTCAAATGAATTTATATTATAATCACATTCTAAAATATCTTCAGTAAGATAAATTTCAAGTATGATTTGTTTTGTTTCATCTATACTTTTAGATAATTCTATAAAATTAAACAATACATCTATATCTGATATAGTTAAATAACTTTTAGATAATATGTGTTTGACTTTGATATTTGACAAACCAATACCCCCATAGTATCCCCAAAATATTAAGCATTGCCAAAATACTTGGGCTGTATTCTTTCGGGAGCTACCCTAGACAATGCCAACCTTTTAAATTAACTTACTTCCATATTAATAATATTACTATTTGCTTTAACATCATCTACATAATCAGCCCATAGCTGTAGCATTTGGCTACGCTCTAATAGAAAATCATTTTTATCATAGATGTTATCTATAGCATTTTCTTTACTATGGCTTAATATCATTCTGATACTATCACTACACCAATTATATTTACTTCTAATACTACTTATATATGTTCTTACTGACTTTCTAAAGCCGTGTGTATGCTGTTTTGGTTTATCTGTACCATTGTAGCCTAGTGTATCTCTTAAAGCCTTTGATAAGCTTTCTATAGTAATATGTTTTTTCTTACTTAATGAGTGAAATACATACTCAAAACCGCCGTTATATTCTTTTATTTCCATTAGCAATTTATAAGCCTGTTTACTTAGTGGCTGTCTAAAATCTCTGCTCATTTTCATATTATCAGCTGATATAAATACAAAAGGTATTTTTTTACCATCTATATTAGTTTCTTGTATGTCTTCCCATTTCATACTTACTATATTATTTGGTCTAAAGCCAACTAGTACTGCAAGCTTTAAAGCCATCTTTGTATTATATTGTCCTTTGTAATTATCAATATCATTAAGTAGTTGGCTAAAGTTGTATTTGTCTTCTACGGGCTGTATAAACTCAAAGCCTTTAGGGTCTTCTTTTTCCGCTTGTATATCTCTAGCAATGTTATATTTTAATATCCCTTTACCAACTGCATAAGTAAAAATCATATTTAATAAGTTTTTTATTTTTCTTTGATTGCTAGGGGTGGTAGTTTCTAATATTCCAGCTAATTGGTACGGCTCTATATCGTTTATATTGAATGTTTTTAAACTTGGTAATATAAACCTATTGTATATAGATAAGTTTCTAGTATAAACCTCTTCACTTTTCCAGCCGTGTGGTTTGCTAGGGTGCTTAGTTTCAAAAGCCTTAGCTGATACTATAGAAAAAAGATTATTATCTTGATACTTGGCTTTTTCTTTTTCTAGTTTAGGGTCTTTTCCATCTGCTAATATTTGGCTATATTTAAATGCCTCATCTCTAGCCTGTTTTAAACTTATTGCGGGATAACTTCCAATACCTATAGTAGTTCTTTTGCCGTTAAGAGTGTATAAATAAAAAAAATACTTATTATCATTTTTATCTATTTTTATGTTTAATCTATCGCCTAAAGACATAGTTTTTATATCTTTATATTTTAGGCTCTTTACCTTGCTATCAGTGATTTTAGTAGCCATAGATACATACTCGGTTAAGTGATTATGTATCTAGTATGTATCTTAGTATGTATTTTTGCAAGGGATTTATTAATACTGATTGGGACTATATAAAACCATAAAACTAGCTAAGAGTATTGATCTTAAAGGGTTTTTGATACTTATTGAAACTGTTTGAAAATACTTTTTGGTGGAGGCGGCGGGACTTGAACCCGCGTCCACAAACTCTCTATCCTTGGATCTACATGCTTAGGCTAATCTATTTGAGTTTAGCTTGACTATTCCCCAATTAGCCAGGGTAATAGTTAGCGAGTCTGTTAAATACAGCCTGAACTTCCAGACAAAAAGCAAAGACCGTCTTATGCGGAATATGAACGGATGTAAAGATAGTGTCATAAGAAAGACTATCATATCCGTGCGTCTCTAGGTTATTAAGCTAGACTAGGCAGCTTTAGCAACAGCAGCAAAGTTGCTGTCGTTAGCCGCTACGCGGTTTGCTTTTTTGTTGCCAGTTATTATTGGCATTTGTACTGTTATTAACGAGGTTACGGTACTTCCTCGACATGCACCTTAGATTTTGACATTCATGTCGAAACCATATTCGCCCCCATTTGGGTGGATACAATTTATACTTTATTATGATAAATGTCAAATCTTAAGTATGACTCTAGAATAAAACATAGATAGCTGAAGATAATGCCACAATACCAACAAAAAGTATGAAACCATCAGCTAGTAGATTTTTATATTGCTTTAAATATTTGATTTTATAGATACTATAGATAGGCATAATAAATAGTATTACAGCCAAAACAAGTCCACCAATACTAGATATCATATCAAGTATATTCGGGTTTAAGTAAGCAACTAACCAACATGACAAAAACACTATAGAAAGTGTAATTGGTTTTATAGTTTTTTGACTGATTGAGTTTTTTGAGATTTTGCAAACTATACCATCTATACCTTCTTTTGAGCCTAAATAATGACCAAAAAAAGACTTACTCATAGCTACTATAGCAACCAATGGGGCTATATAGTCTAAAGAATAGTTATCAAAATGGTTTGCTAGATAAGATAATATTGAAACATTCTCTTCTTTAGCAGTCATTAAGTCATCTGGAGATAGAGTTAACATTGAGCTAAACACAAATATAACTACTGTAACAATCATTAAAATGTTACTAAAAGCAATAATTCTCGATGCTTTTTTATCGGCATCTTGCTTATATTTAGTTTTTGCATAAACAGCTAACGATGAAATAATTGGCGAGTGATTAAATGAGAATATTAGTATCGGCATGATTATCCATATAGCTAATAAAACACCCGAAAAAGAGTGATTATACTCAAAGCTATTGCGTAGAATATTAATATTCCAGTATGGAATCATCCATAGTGAAAGCACTAATAATGCTATGATGAATGGGAAGACCAAAAAGCTCATTACACGAATAATTAGTTTCTGACCAAAGTTAATTATAAATACTAACGAAAGTATCGTAAAAAAGCTTAAAAGGAATCTATTTTGTATATCATAGTGGAGCTGATATTTAAAAAAGCTAACTAGAGTATTTGTAATACCAACGCTATAAACTAATAGTATCGGTAATATGGCAAATAGATATAAAACATTAAAAATAATACCACCAAACTTACCAAAATAGTCATCAGCGACTACAGTAATGTCAGAATCAGTATTTGGGTTAGATATTACAAATCTGCACAATGCTCGATGTGACAAAAACACCATTGGAAAAATAAAAACTAATACTACAAGTATTGGTATAATTCCTGAAATTCCAGTTTGAATTGGTAAAAAAAGTATGCCAGCGCCAATAGCCGTACCAAACAGGCTAAGTGACCACATAAAGTCTTCATTTCTTTTCATAGTAAATATCTAGTTAAAAATATAAAAATAGTATTTACAGAAAGCTATATTCAGCAATCTATAAACTAAGTTCAAAAATAATTAATAAAATTTAATGTAAAAAGAAGAGATTGTCAAAAAAACAAAGCTATAAATATCTAATTAAATTTAGTTTTGTGACTTTAGAAGTAATGATAATAGAGACATTCTGATAGGAACACTATATTTGATTTGTTCAAAGTATTTTGCACACTCAAGCTCATCAATAGATCTATCCATTTCATCAACTCTTGGTAGAGGATGAAGGATTATGAAGTTACTAGAGGCTGAAATATGCTTTCTATCTAAGTAGCATAAATCTTTATTTTCTAAATAACTCTCTTCATTTGGAAATCTCTCTCTTTGAACACGAGTTACATATAGTACATCTAAATCTTCTAAGACATCACTATTTACTTGTTCTAGTTCTATGAAAGAATTGCCATTTTTTTCAACAAAATCTCTAAGTTTCTCTGGTATTTGCAGTTCTTTTGAAGATATAAATTTAAATGTAGCATTATATTTAGCTAGGATATTGGTTAGAGAATGAACTGTACGACCATATTTCAGATCACCTAAAAAACCAACTTTTAGGTTATCAAGAGAGCCTTTCTCGGAATAGATAGTATATAAATCAACCAATGATTGAGTAGGGTGTTCATTCTCACCGTCACCAGCATTTATCACAGGTGAGTGAACATATTTTGAGAACTCTTCAACACTGTGAGGCTTAGGATGACGCATAACTATGATGTCAGCATATTGATCCATCATTCTACCTGTGTCATCAAGGGTTTCGCCTTTTTGAGTAGAGCTAGAAGCACCATTTTCTAATGATATAACCTTACCACCAAGTCTATTCATAGCAGACTCAAAAGAGAACCTTGTTCTAGTGCTTGGTTCAAAGAAAAGAGATGCTAATATTTTGCCTTCTAAATCTTTGATAGGCTCTGAATTAGCTAGTTTATTTTTATAAATATCAGCTTGATGAAATAGTTTATATAAATCATCTTTGGTAATTTGATCGCCTCGCAGAAGCTTTTGAAATGATAGCATTTTGATAGCATCCTTCTTTTATGTGTAAAATAGTTCAATATTGATTTAATGGTGAGATATCATTTTCTTTATAGCTTGACTCTCATAATAATCTTGTGCAACTGCAGTTTCTATAAATTCAATATCAAGACTTGTATATTCTGTTACAGCTTTTTTAATTTCACTTAATTCTACATTGAAAAACTCTTTGCGTTTATTTTTCATATTTAATCTGGAGTTATCAAATTTATCATGTAATCGCTTTTCTAACTCAGGAGCGTTATTAGTATGAATCATTGCATGAATATCAAAGACAAAAGGAACAGAGGCGTTGCCAAGTTCACTAACTCTATCATTAGGTTCTAAACGACGAGTCATACCAATTTTATAAACATTTTCCCCAAAAGATCCTATATTTGAAATAACATATACATGTCCTTGTTTTGTTTGTTCTGCCATTGATTTTAAACGCTGATGTTTTTCTATTATTTCAGAGATTTTAATATTTAATTCAGTTATTTTTTCCTCAAGCTTTACTCTAGCACTATCAGAAGCTAACTGTAGTTCTTTTCTAGCAGTATCTAGAGCTTTTTGATAGATTTTTTGTTCTTTAAGTGCTTCAGCTTCAGCTTTTTTAATTTCAGCTTCAACTTTAGCTTCTTCTCTCATTTGAGCTTTGATTTCTGCTTGTTCTTCTTTTTCTTTTTGTTTTTTTACTTTATATTCGTATGTTAAATGTAGTTCTTTTATTTTTTCCTCTATATAAATATCTCTAATTTCTATATATGGTACTTGATTTAAGCTATTAATGTATTCACTAGATTGATATATACGCTCCTTCATTTGTTTAAAATTTTTCCATGTACAAGATGATATGATTACATCACATTCATTGTTAAACGCTCTAATAATTAAGCGTATTGTTTTGTTCGTTTGTTTTTTACCTTCAGATTTAGAGCCATTGATATACCAATTATAGTCAGCATATATTGCGCCATTTTCACTTTTATCACGCAATAAAGCTTTTTGACGCTCTTTGCATGCTCTAATTTCCTCTTTAAAACTTTCTGATGTTTCAAAATCAAATTGTGGTTCATAAAAACCTAATTCAATTAAATCTAATTCATCTTTAAATGTTTTAATAGTTTTTCTAAGCGCATTAAGCTTATTTCTCTTATTGTCACATTCTAATTTCAAAAGTTGAATTTCATCTCTAATTTTTTTATTCTTTGCAAGAATAGAATAATTATCAGACTCTAATTGTATTTTTATTTTTTTATATTCTTCTTCAACATCAATTATCTTTGAATATTTGGTGCTTAATTCATCTATAATTTTAGATTTTGAATAAATATCCTCATTTAGAATATTTATTTTTTTATGTAAATCAACAAGTTCTTTATTTGAAGTAGCTAGTTCTTTATGCTTTTTTAGAGCTGTTAGTGCCATAAGTAAAATTAAGGCAACAAGAATAATTAAAACTGTAGTGTAAATCAAAAATACATGCATTAAATAATCCTCTAACTATTAATCCACTCTTTAACAGTTTTAACATCAAAATCATTGTTGATTTTGCGCATATCTCTAACAGCGATAACAAAAGCCTCAAAAGCACCAATTGTTGTTACATAAGAAACTCTACTCATAATAGCAGCTCTTCTTAATGCTAAGCTTATTTTTAGCTCTTGTCTAATTGATGTATTAACAAGTAAATCGACTTCGCCTGCTTCAATAGCTTTGACAGTACTGTGTACTTGATTATTACCGATATTATCCGAAGCTTTATCAAAAAGCTTACACTCAATACCATTTTCTTTTAAGAAGCGCTCGGTACCTTTTGTTGCAAAGATGTTAAATCCTAGTTCTATCAGCTCTTTAACAGGTTCTATTATTTTTGGTTTATCAGCGTCACTTACAGATATTAGAATATTTCCTTTTAGAGGTAGTTTATTAAAAGACATCTCTTGAGCCTTATAGAATGCTACTCCAAAAGATCTATCCATACCCATTGCCTCACCTGTAGATTTCATCTCAGGGCCTAAATAGCAGTCTACATCAGCAAATCTACCAAATGGGAATACCGCCTCTTTGACAGAGAAATGTCTAGGGATAGGGTTATTTAAGATAAATTCAGATAGCTTCTTACCAAGCATAAGTTTAGTAGCAATATTTGCGATACTATTACCTGTTGCTTTTGCTACAAATGGTACAGTTCTTGATGCTCTTGGATTTACCTCAATTACATACAACTCGCCATTTTGATATGCAAATTGGACATTCATTAGACCTATGACATTTAGTTCTCTAGCTAACTTGATAGTTGCTTGTTTAACTTCTTCGATTTGCTCATCCGATAATGAACGAGTAGGGATAGAACAAGCTGAATCTCCAGAGTGAATACCTGCTTCTTCAATATGCTCCATAATGCCTGCGACAAATACGCGATCACCACCATCAGCTAAAGCATCAACATCTAGTTCAGTTGCATTTTCGAGGAATTTGTCAATCAAAATAGGGCCTTCAAGGATACATTTAGCATTAGTTTTAATATATGCATCAAGTTCTTCTTTTGAATGAACAATCTCCATTGCTCTACCACCTAATACATTAGAAGGTCTTACAACAACAGGATAGCCAACATTGACAATTTTCTTCTTAAGTTCATTAATAGTATAGGCAATAGTATTTAGAGGTTGTTTCAAGCCAACTTTATCTAGTAGTTCTTTGAATCTTTCTCTATCTTCAGCTAGATCAATTTTATCTGGATCTGTACCTAGTATAGGGATGTTGTTTTCATGAAGAGCTGATACAAGTTTCAATGGAGTTTGACCACCAAACTGTACAATTACACCTAGCACTTCGCCTTTACGCATTTCATTTTTGATAATATCAAGAACATTTTCAGCCATCAATGGTTCAAAGTATAATTTATCAGAAGTATCGTAATCTGTAGAAACTGTCTCAGGGTTACAGTTAATCATGATAGTTTCGATACCTTCTTCTTTGAGAGATTTAGCAGCATGAACACAAGCATAATCAAACTCAATACCTTGACCAATACGATTAGGACCGCCACCTAATATTATAACTTTCTTTTTGTCAGAAATTTCTGATTCACAGTCGCGTACGATTTCTTCGTAGCTATAGTGCTCATAAGTTGAATATAAATAAGATGATTTAGAGTCAAATTCAGCGGCACAAGTATCTACTCTCTTAAAAGTAGGGTAGATTTCTTTACCAAATCTAAAGTTTCTAATATATCTCTCAGTTCTACCAACAAGCTCAGCAATTTTCGCATCAGAGAAACCTAGATTTTTATAAACAGAGAATTCTTCTTTGCTATTTGGTAGACCTGTTTTTTTAAGCTTCTCTTCAGCATCTACAATAATTGCAATTTGTTCAATAAACCAAGGATCTATTTTACAAGCATTATAAATTTCTTGTTGAGATATACCATATCTAAGAGCCTGAGCTACTCTTAGTATTCTCATAGGAGATAACTCTTCTAATGATTTTAGGATAGCTGCTTGGTTTTCTTGTTTGGTATTTGACTCACTTACACCTGCTATTTCGACTTGATCAAGACCTGTTAAGCCAGTTTCAAGTGATACCAGAGCTTTTTGTAAGCTTTCTGTGAAAGATCTACCAATTGCCATAGCCTCACCAACAGACTTCATCTGTGAAGATAGATTTGATGGTGTAGTAGGGAATTTTTCAAATGTAAATCTAGGAATCTTGGTAACGATATAGTCAATAGTTGGCTCAAATGATGCCGGAGTAACTTTTGTAATGTCATTATCAATCTCATCAAGAGTATAGCCAACAGCTAGTCTAGCAGCTACTTTTGCAATAGGGTAACCAGTAGCTTTAGATGCTAATGCAGATGAGCGAGATACTCTTGGGTTCATCTCGATTACAACAAGCTTTCCAGTTTCAGGGTTTACAGCAAACTGTACATTTGAACCACCAGTCTCTACACCTATCTCTCTAAGTACAGCGATCGAAGCATCGCGCATGATTTGGTATTCTTTATCTGTTAGAGTTAATGCTGGAGCTACTGTGATACTATCACCTGTATGGATACCCATTGGGTCGATATTCTCAATTGAGCAGACAATGATTGAGTTATCAGCTTTGTCACGGATAACTTCCATTTCGTACTCTTTCCAACCTAATATTGATTCATCAATTAGTACTTCATTTGTTGGTGATAGGCTTAGACCATTTTTGACAATTGATTCAAACTCTTCTTTTGTATAAGCGATACCACCACCACTACCACCAAGTGTAAATGATGGTCTGATAATAGCAGGCAAGCCGATATCTTCTAGAGCCTTATAAGCTTGCTCCATCGTTTGTACTACAACGTTTCTAGGTACTTCAAGACCAATTTTTGCCATAGCTTTGTTAAATCTTTCTCTATTTTCTGCTTTGTCGATAGAGTCAGCTTTTGCACCAAGCATTTCAACATTATATTTTTCTAAAATACCAGCTTTGTCTAATGCTAAAGCACAGTTAAGCGCAGTTTGTCCACCTACTGTAGGCAAGATTGCATCTGGTCTTTCTCTAGCAATAATTTTGCCAACACTCTCAACCGTAATTGGCTCAATGAATATCTTATCTGCAGTTGTTGGATCTGTCATGATTGTTGCAGGGTTTGAGTTTACAAGATAGACTGTGTAGCCATCTTCTTTCAAAACCTTACATGCTTGAGTTCCTGAGTAGTCAAACTCACATGCTTGACCGATAACAATTGGACCTGCACCTAAAACTAAAATACTTTTTATATCTGTTCTTTTTGGCATTTTATTAATTCCCTTTTTTACTTTCTGCTATCATCTCAGCAAATTCATTAAATAGATATTTACAGTCATGCGGACCAGGTGAGCTCTCTGGGTGATACTGTACCGCAAAAGCTGGTCTGTCTTTGAATCTTAAGCCCTCAACTGTACCATCAAATAGTGAGCTCATATGAATCTCGATATTATCTGGAACTACATCATCACAAACCACGAAACCATGGTTTTGGCTGGTAATAAGAACTTTTTTAGTATCGGTATCGAGTACTGGTTGGTTTACACCACGATGACCTTTGTGCATTTTTTTAGTTTTTAGACCAGCAGCTAGAGCTAGTAGCTGGTTACCTAAACATATACCAAATATTGGCATCTTAATTTCTAGAAGTTTTTTGATAACTGGCATAGTGTAGTCAGAAGTGGCAAATGGATCTCCAGGACCATTTGATAAAAACACCCCATCAGGATTGTGTTTCATAATATCTTCATAAGTACTATCAGCAGGTACTACAGTTACCTTAAAGCCAGCATCTACTAGATTTCTTAAGATATTATATTTGACACCATAGTCGATAACTACAACACTATACTTATAGCTTTCTTGCTGTTTGTACACTTGTTGACCTAGTGAGAATGTATGTTCATTCCAGTCGTATTCTCTATTTGTAGTTACACTGATTGCAAGGTCTCTACCGTTTAGGTTTGATTTGTTTTTGATACGCGATCTAACGTAGTTTGCATCTAGAAACTCGCCTGGTTTGACCGAAAGTATAGCAACTCTTACCGCACCTTCTTTGCGTACTTTACGTACGATTGCACGAGTGTCTACACCACATATACCAACGATATTTCTATTTTTTAGCCATGTATCTATATGTTTTTTTGATCTGAAATTTGATGGGTTAGTTAAATTCTCTCGTACGATTAAACCCTTAGCAAATACACCTAGTGACTCGTTATCTTCATTATTTATACCTACATTACCTATATGGGGAAATGTAAATGTGATTATCTGACCAGCGTAAGATGGGTCTGTAAGAGTTTCTTGATAACCTGTCATTGATGTATTGAAACAAATTTCGCCGTCTGTCCAACCACGAACTCCTATTGATCTACCAAGATAGTATGTACCATCTGGAAAAACCAATATAGCATTAGTCATATCGTTAGCTAATATCATAATAAAAACAACCTTTTTGTGATGAATTGAATTGGAAGAAAAAATATTTGAAAAACTTTTCTGTCATTACTTTTTACAAAGTTAATAGGCAAATTGAAAGTATTGTAGGCATTCGAGACCTATATGTAAAGGCTGTTTTCTCAAGTTTTGACTAAAGTTGATTTTGGTCTAGTTTTAAAGCTATTTTTATACTACAATTAATTTTTATCTCTTTTGATTTTTCACTTTCATAGTCTGCAAATACCTATTATAAAAATACATATTAAATATCTGCTGTAGGAATTGTGATATTTGGTTTATGCTTGTGCTAGATATTCGTAGGAGAGTTTTTGGGAAATTTGGTGTAAAAAACTATGCTAATTGCATAACAGGAGGTGGAAAAGAGTTAGAACTCATACCACTAACTTTATATAAACTAAAACCAAAATTTAAAGTTGCTAAACTAATTGTGATTACGAGGATTGCTTTTTTCATTTTTAATTACCTTTTTTATTATGTTCTGTATCGAGATGTGACTATTATTACAGAGTTTTTTTATAAATAAAAATATGTTATTTTGATTTCATATATAAGATATTTTGATATGTAACGATTTATCTAAGTCGATCTGATAAATAGCTATATCAACCTATAAAATCATAGTTTTCATTTTTTAAAATGTTAATATATGAGAATTATTTAAAAAGACTTCTCAACAAAGTTATGAAAAAAATTATTGCGACTTTCACATTACTATTTTTGTTAATACCACTAGGTTATTCGGAAGGTAAGCTAGTTTTTGTATCGATGATTACACGCCATGGTGATAGAGCACCTTTTGCCAATATCAAAAATGCTGAATATGATTGGGGAACAGGACTGTCTGAACTTACTCCAATTGGTATGAATCAAGAGTTTAATCTAGGTAGTCAGCTAAGACAAAGATATATCAAAAACTTTAAATTACTTAATTGTAAGTATGATAATCAAAGTATTTTTGTGTTATCAAGTCATACTAATCGCACTGTAGAGAGTGCGCAAAGTTTATTAATGGGGCTATATCCAGCAGGTACAGGTCCTGTTTTAGATAACGGACAATATGCTATCAATGGAGGCTTTCAACCAATTCCTATTATGACTTTGTCAGCTGAATCTAAACTTATACAATTTCCTTATGAGCAATATCTAGCTGTGTTGAGAGAATATATCTATAACTCTAAAATATGGCAAGATAAGACTAAAGAAGCAGAACCTAACTTTGCAAAATGGCAGCAAATATTAGGTAATAAAATATCAGGTTTAAATGATGTTATTACAGTAGGAGATGTTTTGATAGTTGCTAAGGCACATGGTAAACCTCTACCAAAAGGACTATCTCAAGAAGATGCTGATCAGATAGTAGCTCTTACAGACTGGGGCTTGGCACAACAGTTCAAATCACAAAAAGTTGCCTACATTATGGGTGGTGAACTTACTAATAGAATAATACAAGATTTAAATAATGCTGCTGATAGTAAATCTAAATATAAAATGACTTATTATTCAGGTCATGATTTGACTCTTTTGGAAGTAATGGGAACATTAGGAGTACCTCTAGAAGAAGCACCAGGATATGCAAGTAATATGCAATTTGAGCTTTTCAAAGATGGCGATACTTACAAAGTTAAACTTAGATATGATGGTGAATATGTTAAATTACCAATTATGGATGAGGATGATAGTTGTACACTAGATGCTCTAAATAAATATATGCAAAACATCAACGATAAATTCAAAAAATAGATTTAATTATTTTCTTAGATAAGCTGTGTAATATTGCTCAGTCATCCCTTCAGCCTTTCGATAGTCTGGGATATTTTCTCTTTGCTTACTATCAATTAGTTCAAACTCAATATTTGGAGAGAAGTTCTTTATCAGCTCAGCTTGAGTAACACTATATGGAGGAGTCTGAGATTTTTTGTCATGCTCCATCACGAGTAGTAGTATTTGAGTATTATCAGAGCATACTTGTAGCATCATTTTTGCATATCTAGCTCTTATATCTTCTGGCAAAGCAATATAAGCACCTCGGTCGTACCAAATGTCAAAATCTGGTAAGTTTTTGGCTGTTTTAGGTAAGTCGAAAATATCTGTTACATATATCTCAATATCATTACCTTTGTAACACTTATTGTCACTCTCTTCGATAATTTCATATTTGATATTATTTTGGCTAAAAAATGATAAAACAGCTTTTTCTGAAAGTTCGATACCGACTACTTTAATTCCCTCTGATAGGAAGTATAGCATATCTATACTACAGCCACACATTGGCACCAAACACACCGAAGAGTCGTTTATGTTGAATCTACAAAAGTGTTTAACCAAAAATTCATTAGGAGCTTCTTGACAAAAATCGACATCATTATTTTGCCATCTATCAAGCCAGTATTGATTATTATTAAGTTCAAACTTATTCATATTTCAACCTTGTAAATAGTAGGATTTCCCATAAAGTTAGTGTCATCCTCATGCTTGACACAGGGATCTCTTAGATATCTGAGAGATTCCAACCTGTGTAGGGATGACCAAATGGATCAGATCGCTATTTTCTAATTAGCAATTATTAATCTATAGACATATTAACATGAACGATTAGATAAATATTACTTTTAAATATGGCGATTTATACTATGGTTCTTTATAATCTCGATAGATTATAAAGGAGGAAAAAATGTCAAATCAAAGTTTACTTATCAAAAATGCTACAGTTGTAAATGAAGGCAAAACATTTAAATCTGATGTTTTAGTAGAGAATGGCAAGATCGCTCAAGTTGCTGCAAATATAGACAAATCAGCAGATAAAATCATAGATGCTACAGGGCTTCATTTACTACCAGGTATGATTGATGATCAGGTGCATTTTAGAGAGCCTGGGCTTATGCATAAGGGCGATATCGAGTCAGAATCGCGTGCTGCTGTAATGGGCGGTATCACATCTTATATGGAGATGCCGAATGTAAGTCCAGCTACTACAGTAGTTGAACGACTAGATGAGAAAAAAGAGCGTGCTGCGGCTAGATCACATGCAAACTATGCTTTTTATTTAGGTGCGACAAATGATAATGTTGAGGAACTAAAACGCCTAAAGCCAAATGATGCTTGTGCTATCAAGATTTTCATGGGCGCTTCAACGGGTAATATGTTAGTAAATAATAAAGAAACTCTAGAAGGCTTCTTTAAAAACAGTCCATTACTTATAGTAACTCATTGTGAAGATACTCCAATGATTACGGAGCTTGAGAACAAAGCGCGTGAGAAATACGGTGATAATGTACCTTTTGACTTACATCCAGAGATTCGCTCGCGTGAGGCTTGCTTCAAATCATCAGAGCTAGCAGTAAATTTAGCAAAGAAATATAACTCAAGATTGCATGTACTTCATCTAACAACAGCTGAAGAGATGGTACATTTTGATAATACTATTCCTCTTGAGGAAAAGAGAATCACGGCAGAGGTTTGTGCGCATCATTTATTCTTCTCACGCAAAGATTATGCTGATAAAGGTTCTCGTATCAAATGCAACCCAGCAATCAAAGAAGAAAGCGATCGTTTGAAACTTCTAGAATGTGTAGCTAATGATACTATTGATGTAATCGCAACAGATCACGCACCACATACTTGGGAAGAAAAGCAGGGCACTTATTTCAAAGCTCCAGCAGGTTTGCCACTTGTTGAGCAGGCGCTTATTTCAGTTTTAGAGCACTATCACAAAGGTTTCTTAACTTTAGAGCAAGTAGTACAAAAGACAGCACATGCTCCGGCAATTGTCTACAAAGTAAAAGATCGCGGCTTTATCCGTGAAGGGTATCATGCTGATTTAGTGCTTGTAGATCTTAATGATCCACATACTGTGACTGATGAGTGTTGTCATTATAAATGTGGTTGGACTCCATTTAATGGCATCACTTTCCAATCAAAAGTTCAAACTACAATCATTAATGGTGTAGTGAAATATCATAAAGGTAAAGTTGTTAGTGATCAAAGAGGACAGTGTTTAGAATTTAATCATGAGTTTTAGAGGGATGTAATATCGATGTTTTCAACAGTTCTATCTGGTGTTATAGTCTTTGTAGTATCTCAATATGTGCTTGAACTTATGATAAAACCTTATATTGAAGCTAATAAGTTATATGCTTTAATAAGTGAAGAGGTTTTAAGTAACTTGGCAAAAATAACTAATGGTAATATTGAAGATGATACTAGAAAAAGCTTAAGAAATTTAGGAGCAAAACTAGTATCAGTTAAGCAAGCCTATTTTATTTTCAGCAAAAAAAGCAAGAAAGAAGCTTTAAGCGTAGCACAACAATTAAATTGTATCGCTAATACACGAAAAGAGTTGGATAAAAATTGGTGCGAGAATATAGTAGAGTCATTAAATAAACTGAATACTCATAATAAGATAGTAATTGGTTACACATCTTAGTTAATATATTTCGCTACTTACTCCGTAAGTTTTAGCGACATACTTTTTTCATGGCAGAAAAAGTATGCAAAACTGCCTAGCACTACGCTATCGTAGCCAAAATCAAATGGAAAATAAAAAACTCACTTCGTTCAAACAGCTTTATTTTCTAATCATTTGTTTTTGAAGCTACTAATCGCTAATGTGCAGAGATTCCCCTTCAAATATTGAAGGGGTGGCTTGCGTAGCAAGACGGGGTAGTTAAGTTATTTGTCATCCTATGGCTTGACCATAGGATCCATAGGTATATTTAAATAAAAGTTTTAAAAGTTAGATTCTAAGATCAAGTCGTAGAATGGCAAAATGAGTTATTTTATATACTCATCAAACCAAGTAATTTGCTTAGCCAATATCTTCTGTAGAGGCTCGCCTTCATAACATTCATAGTGACTAATTCCTTCTAGAACCATTAGCTCTTTTGGCTCATTAGCTTTTTCATACAATATATGTGACTCTTCAACTGGGTTTACAGAGTCAGTATCAGAGGCAACTATTAGTACCGGAATTTTTAGATTACCAATATAGTTCTCTGGTTTATGCGACATAGTTTCATTAACTGTTAAAAAAGGAATCTTAATATCAAAAGCATCATATTCTTTGCTATATCTTTCATAGAAGCCTATAGATTGCTCATCTGTTAGTACCTTATGTAATGGCACCGTCATTTCTTTGCCAGTTTTTTCTTTCTTAGCTAACATTTTGTCAATCATGCCAATGAACTTTTCTTTTTCCTCATCTGACATATTACCTGTGATTACTCTCTCACCATTTCCAAAAGTTAGCTGAACTGATAGACACTTGACAATATCATTTTGTGCAGCTGCTGTGATAGCGTTAGCACCACCATAAGAAGTACCCCAAAGTCCAATTTTATTAGAATCAACAAAATCTAAACCAACAACATAATCAATCGCAGAATGAATATCTTCAATTTGTAGTTTTGGTACTAGTCGACCTCTTTCGCCTTCGCTCTCGCCAAAGCCTCTATAGTCAAAGTTAAGTACAACATACCCAGCCTTTGCAAAAGCTTCAGCATATGCCGGTAACAATACTTCTTTAAACCCAGCAAAACCATGACATAAAACTATCGCAGGATATTTGTTATTTTGATCAAAGTTTTCAGGTTTATATAGCTGTGCTGATATATTACATCCATGAGATGTGAAGTTTACTTTTTCCATATTTCTTCTAGTTGTTAGTTTATATACTTGTGTAACTTTATTTTAGCAGAAATTAAGCGCGGTAACTTACAGAAGAGATTTTTATATACAAACTTATTATGACAAAAGAGTATAATGGTAAGTAAATTTTATTATTGATATTGGACATGGATAAACAGCAAATAATCACTACTACACAAAATTGGGTCAAAACATTTGTTGTAGGAATGAATCTTTGCCCATTCGCTAAGCGTGAAGTTGTTAAAAATAGAGTTCGTTATTTTGTCTCAGAAGCAACAAATACAGAGCAATTATTAGCAGAAGTACAGACAGAACTAGAGTTATTAGAGAGTGACACGAATGTTGAGACAACTTTAGTTATTCATCCGTATATTTTACAAGACTTTTACGACTACAATGACTTTCTATATGATACAGATAACCTTTTGATTGATATATCATTAGAAGGAGTTTATCAGATTGCAAGTTTTCATCCTGATTATCAGTTTGAAGGGGTAGACTTAAATGATGTTGAGAATTATACAAACCGTTCGCCTTATCCGATGTTGCACTTGATTCGAGAAGAGTCTCTTGAGAGAGCAATAGCAAACTATCCAAACCCAGATGATATTCCTCAAAGAAATATTGATTTGATGAATAAGCTTGGAATAGATAAAGTTAAAGCTTTGTTGAAGTCTTGTATGGATATAGCTAATCCGAATGACTTTTGAAACCATTTTTGTCATCTTATGTCTTGACCATAGGATCCACTTATTATGAGCTTTAAACTTGGATTCTACGATCAAGTCGTAGAATGACATATTTTCTTTCGGACTAACTATATCTGAAATATAAGAGACTATTTTATCGGTATCATAACCTCATTAGTACGTAAGAATGGTATTGTCCATGGCGGATTATACCCAGCTGCCTCTGGTTGGCCGACTATCTCGTAATTGTTGGCTTTTATCCATGTTTTAAGTTTAGTAGTATTGCTATCTATAGAATCTTTGTCTAGGAAACCACTAAATGTAACTACCGCCATTTTAGTTTCTGGTTTCTCAACCAATTTGATTTTATCACTAGTCGGTTTTGGAGCATTTTGTAGAGTATATTGAGCCGGTAATACAAAAGCTATAGTCCATGATTTATCATCTCCAGCTATCATTACAGGAGCTGTCATCTGAATTTTTTGTGATGATTGTTCTATTTTGACAGGAGCAGTCATTTGTATATCTTGCTTGGCAATATTTGCACCTGTTATGTATCTAAACAAGTAACCAAAACCTTTGTTGACAGCAGACTTATAGTCAGAGTCTTCGACAGTTACTTGAGCTTCAGTAAGAGGAGCATAAACTCTAACAGAGAAATTATCATCTGTTTTAATATTTGTATATTTAGCTTGAGGAGTATTATTGATTCCAACTATGCTACAAGATGATAATGCTAAAGCAGATATTACCGATAAAGATTTTTTTAACATATCTTACACTCCTTAGGAATTGCTGTAAAAGATATCTATACTTATCATTATAAATCACAATATGGTTATCTAAGAGTTAAAGTTTTGTAAGGTTAAGTTGTTATAATTGTGCAAAACTTAAATAAAATAAGGTTTAAATATGACTAAATTACTCAAAATAATAGCGCTACTTGCTGTTATGGTAGGAGCCTCTTATGCTTCAGTTGAAAAGCCACTTAATCTTTTGGTCGAAAGAGCTTCTTTGATGCAAGGTGTCGGAATATGTAAGCATAAGCTTAATAGTCCTCTATATGATGCAGATCAAGAGCTTAGAGTACTACAAAATGCTCAAGGTTTAGCAAAAATGAATCATTTAGAATCTAGCTCGTTTCTGATTTTTATCCAATTACAAATGGATTTATCTAAGCAAATAGAAGATTATTATGCAAAAAATGCAACTCAGCAACAGCTTGAGCAACAAAGCTCAGATTGTTTGTCTATATATCGAGATAAGATTAAAAAAGTTGATGAACAACTCTATCCGGCAATAAGTCAAAACATCAGCGAAATTAATAAAGATAAAGACTTAACTAAAAAGCTTAGTGAGCTTGTGAAAAAACAAAATATTAAAGGTATCCCTCAAAATCCAAACTATATAGAGTTATTAGCAAATAGTTTGCAAAGTATTAAAGTAGCTCAATAAGTTGATTTAAAGAATTAAAAAGAGAAAATTTAAGATATTAGTTATTTTTTATCCATTTTTGTCTTAAGTCTAAAGTAAATGGATATTCTTTATTCTTAGGCATTTGATGGTAATTAAACTGCTTAGAGCTACCTTTTTTATCTACAATAACTCTCTTAGTCTCATTACTGTAAGCAGTATTACCAGTAGCTGATACAACAGGATCATTTTCAACAAGATCACCTTGTGAATGATTGAAATCCCAGTATCTATTAATTCTACGCGATTCCGCTTCGTATGAGTTAACAGGGAATGTCTCATAACTTCTGCCACCTGGATGAGAAACAAAGTAGTTAAAGCCACCTATAGATCTATTATTCCATTTATCAACGATATCAAAAGTTAATGGAGTATCAACACCAATAGTTGGATGTAATGCTGACCACGGCTGCCATGCTTTGTATCGAACACCACTGACATACTCGCCTTCAACATTTGTCTTTGATAATGGGATTTGTACACCATTACATGTAACAGCATATCTTTCATCGTTAAAATTTTGGATTTTCAGCTGTAATCTCTCTACAGAAGAGTCAACATATCTTGCAGTTCCTTGAGAGCTAGATTCTTCACCTAATACATGCCATGGTTCTATCGCAGCTCTTATCTCGCAGTGCATATTGTTGATAGTAGTCATACCATATAGAGGGAATCTAAACTCAAAGAATGGATCAAACCACTCAAGTTTAAACTCATAGCCTTCTTCATTTAGGAATTGTACAACTTCTCTGATATCTTCTTTTACATAATGCTCTAATAAGAACTTATCATGTAGTCTTGTCCCCCAGCGTACTAAGTCGTGTTTATATGGTTTTTTCCAAAAACAAGATACCAATGCTCTTACTAATAGCATTTGCAATAGTGCCATCTGAGAGTGAGGAGGCATATCAAATGCTCTAAGCTCTAAAATACCTAATCTGCCAGAGCTACTATCTGGTGAGTAAAGTTTATCGATACAAAACTCACTTCTGTGTGTGTTACCAGTAATATCAGTCAGCATATGCCTAAACAATCTATCAACTAACCAGAATGGTACATTTGAGTCATCATCGGGTATTTGTGAGAAGGCTATTTCTAATTCGTATAGATTTTCTAATCTGCCTTCATCAACTCTTGGTGCTTGAGAAGTAGGACCAATAAATGCACCACTAAATAAGTATGATAAACCAGGATGATGTTGCCAAAATGTTATCAAACTTCTAAGCAAATTAGGTCTTCTTAATAGTGGTGAATCACTTGGCTTAGCAGCACCTAGAGTAACATGGTTACCACCACCAGTACCCGTATGTTTGCCATCAATTGCAAATTTCTCTGTGCCAAGTCTGCACTGTCTAGCATCTTCATATAAACCAAGTATATTGTCACTTAGCTCTTTCCATGAGTGTGCTGGCTGTATGTTTACTTCTATTACACCTGGATCTGGAGTTACTTTTATTCTATCTGTTCTATTATCTTGAGGTGGCTCATAACCCTCTATAATAACTGCTATATTTAATTTTTTGGCAGTTGCTTCTATAGAGGCTATTAGATCTAAGAATACTTCAGTATCATTTATCGGTGGTAAGAATATACATAGCTTATTATTTCTAATTTCTGTAGAAATAGCAGTTCTTACAAATGCACTATAAGTATTATGAGGTGTCGTATTTGAGTTAATCTCTTTTGATCTTTGCTCAACCGGTGTTATATAGTCCCCAAGGTTAGGGTATGATGCAAACAAGTCTGTTTCGACAGATTTTTCAATCTCGACATGTGGCTTAAGAATTAATGAGTCTAAAGGAAGTCTAAAGCCAAGCGGAGAATTACCCGCTAACAAGAACAGGTTCCCTCTTCTAAACTCCCATTTAGAGCTTATCCATTTTGTTTTACCAAAATCTAAAGGCAGTACATAACCAACTTCTTCATCTAGTCCAAAGCTTAACTTCTCAGCTATAGTACGTCTTTCTAAAGGATCTTTGAGATTATATTTCATCGGATCGACATCTATCGGAAGTTCAGCCTCTTTCATTATGTAGTAGATAGGATCTTCATAAGCAGCTACGATATTCTGATCACTAACTCCTAAAACTAACGATAGTGTAGATAAGAATTTTTTAGCATCAGCAGTTTTGTATGGATATGATTTATTCATATCTGCCAATAATTCTGGGTTTTTCCATACTGGATTACCATCTTTTCGCCAATAAACAGTAGTCTGCCATCTTGGAAGAGGCTCTCCTGGATACCATTTACCCTGAGCATGATGTAACAATCCACCATTAGTTGTAGATGATAATAATTTTCTAGCTAATTTATTAGCTAGTTCTCTTTTGTGTGGACCATCGGCCTCTGTATTCCATTGAGCTGACTCCATATCATCTATAGATACGAAAGTTGGCTCACCTCCCATTGTTAATCGCACATCATTTTCAACTAGATCTCTATCAACTTTGAAGCCCAAATTGTAGATATCTTGCCATTGGTTTTCTGTGTATGGTTTGGTAACTCTTGGAGACTCAAATATTCTTGTGACCTTGTTCTCATAGAAGAACTCTGTTTCACAGACATCAGTAGCACCCTCGATAGCATGAGCACTATTGTAGTGAGGTGTACAAGCTAATGGAATATGACCCTCTCCAGCAAAAAGCCCACTAGTAGAATCTAGACCAATCCAGCCAGCTCCAGGTACATAAACCTCTGTCCAAGCATGTAAGTCTGTAAAGTCTTCTTCTGGTCCATTAGGTCCATCTAATGATTCAACATCAGCTTTTAGTTGTACTAAATAGCCAGATACAAATCTTGCTGCAAGACCAAGATGTCTTAAAACTTGTACAAATAACCAAGAGAAGTCTCTACAGCTACCAAGTTTTTTATCAAGAGTTTCTTTAGGTGTTTGCACACCTGGTTCAAGTCGGATAGTATAGTTAAGAGTGTTATATATTTTTTGATTTATCTCTACTAAGAAGTCTATTATAGGTTTTTTAGATTTGTCTATAGAAGCGACAAAGTCTCTTAACTCTTTTGAGTCATCTTCTAACTCTAGATATGGTGCTAATTCTTTTTTCAAATCTTTTTTGTATTGGAAAGGATAGTCTTTTGCTCCCTCTTCAACAAAGAAGTCAAATGGGTTGATAGTAATCATGTCAGCGATAATTTCAACATCAATACAAAACTCATCAGTTCGTTCGGGGAAGACTAATCTAGCTAAATAGTTTCCAAAAGGGTCTTGTTGCCAATTAATAAAATGGCTATTTGGCTTAATTTTAAGCGAGTAAGATTCTATTGGTGTTCTGCTATGTGGAGCAGGTCTTAACCTTATAATATGAGGAGATAATGAAATTTTCTTATCATATTTGTATTGAGTTCTATGAGAAATAACTACTTTTAAAGCCATAATAAACCTACCTTTTATGCTTCTGTAATGAGATATATAGATAAAAATAATTATCTATATAGTCTAATAATACATAATTTTAAGGATTTTATGAAAAGTAAGTTAGTATATAGAGTTAAAAATTTTGAAAAATATAAATTAAAAAGTAGAAAAAACTAAATTAATCTGAGGCTTTTAGATAGATTTATCATAATTTGACATAGATAAAAATGAGAAGCTCAAAATATAGTTTACTATCACCATAAATTAAACTAATATATACTTTCAACATCGATTAATCATTTGAGAAACTTAATGAAAATAATGTTCTCAGCAGATGGTATCTCTAAGTCTGATTTAGAGAAAACAGCCACTGTTTCAAAGTATGTTGACTGTGTTAAAATTGGTCATATCCTGTGTTCAACGCTATCCTTTAAAGAAATTCATCAATTAGTTGGCGATAAAGATATTTTTTTGGATTTTAAGTTACACGATATCCCAAATACAGTTAAAACTGCAATAGAAAACTACTCAAAAGCTATTCCAAATTTTAAATACTTCACATTTCACGGTACTGCTAGTGATGAAATGGTCAAAGCAGCACTTGCAGCAGATACTCAAGCAATACCATTAGCTGTGATTACTCTTAGTAGTGATGCTAATTTTGATAAGGCAGATAGTCTAGCAAAATTTGAGAGATGTGTGGATTTAGGTGTGGAAAACTTTATATGTCATCCACATTTAGTTGCAGATGTTAGATCAAAATTTGGGGATAAAATCAAATTGTATGTACCAGGTGTGAGACTTGAGAGTGACTTAAGTGATGATCACTTTAATGCTTTGACACCTAAAAAAGCTAAAAAGCTAGGCGTTGACTACATTATCGTAGGTAGACCTCTTCTACGTGCTGATGATATTGTTGAGAAGCTAAAAGAGTTTGAGTGTTAAGATGCAAAATCAAGATCTTAAAAGAATAATAATCTCGCCACCGTTTGGCAAATATCTTAAATTTACCGAAACCTCTAATGTTTATGGTTCTTTTACAGTTAATAGACGCTGGGGACTTATCAAACAAGCTCTCAAAACTATCCGTAAAATAGATAAAAACGCTTGGCGTAATAAGATTGGTTTGCGTAATCCAGGGTTAGCAAATGCAAAGCCACCGAAAAGGTCGCAAGATATTATATCTTTGGCGGCATTAGAGATGTCAGACTGGCATAGTTTTGCAGAGACTTTAAAGTTACCAAAGTTTGCCAATCATAAAAATATTGAGATAAATATAGGTTGTCCTAATGCTAGTATTGTTGATTTTCCTGCTGAGCTAGCTCCGATATTTGTTGGTAGAAATATCAGTATCAAAATGCCACCAACTGTAAATCATAATGCTAAGATTAGAGAATATCTTGCCGTAGGGATTACAACTTTTCATTTGTGTAATACTATCCCTACAGCTAAGGGTGGAGTTTCAGGTTATCCATTACATGAGTATAGTTTGCCTGCTATCAAAAAAGCTAGAGAAGAGTTCGGCGATAGTATCACTATAATTGGTGGAGGCGGTATTTATACTCTTGAAGATGCTAAAAAATATATAGATACAGGGGCAGATCACTTATCTCTAAGCTCTATAATGTTTAATCCTATTAAAGGTAAAAAGCTAGTAAAAGAGATTGTTAGGAAGTTTGGCTTTTAATTTATGATTTCAAAAATTATAGAGTTTACAAGGATTGGTATAATAGTTGTTGGTGGCTTTGTGGTCTCCTTTCTGTTTAACCAAAACTCTATAGAGCTACTGCACTATAATACATTGATTATTGTTATATCACTATCAGGACTCTCTGGATTAGAGGGGATATTTTTTAGTAAACAATCAGCAAAATCTTTAGGTAGGCAAACAAATCGACCTTACCAACTACAATCTGGTGTTAATAATTTATCTGTAGCTTTAGTTGCTAGTTTTGTTTGGTATATGCAATGGGGAATCTATGCTGATGCTACTGTACTACTATGTTGCTTAACCTTTTTTACTCTATCGGCAGTTATCCATACTTGGGAGTTTTTGACATCTAAGAATTTAACTAGAAAAAATGCTATGAGAGTAGTATTGATCTTAGGGTTACTAATTTGGCAGATACCTATTATATATGGTGCTCTGAATACTTATTCATAGTCTTTCTTTTTAAGCAGTAGCTTATCTGTATTTTTATATGATTGTGGGGCAAAATCTCCCATCCATTCTTTAACTGCTTTGAAGCTCTCGATAAATGTTTGTTTATCGCCATCCGATACTTTTTCAGCATTAGAGTTTACAAATTCAGCAAATTCGGCGATAGTTTGCTGTCTTTGCTTATCTGACATAATAATATCAGCATATAAGCCTGGACCTTGGCTAAAAAGTCTACCAACAATATTAAGTTCCATCTTATATACTGGGCTAGCTAGTTTTAACATTTTTTGAATATCAACATTTTTGTGCTTAAGAAATAGCCCTAGACAGTAGACACTAAAATGCTCAATACCTTGGATAAAAGTCATAGCTTCATCATGCTCTTCGGCAGTCATTTTTTCGATACTAAAGCCAATTCTCGCTAGATCATCGATAAAGTATTGATACTTATCTTGCTGTTTACCATCACAGACTACAATTACTTGATTGTCGGGAGAGCTAATAGTTGGACCAAATATGGGATGTAGCCCCACCACAGGACCATCATAATTAGTTAACATACTATCTAAAGGTTCTTTTTTGATACTAGTATAGTCAGCTAATATAGTGCCTTCAGAAAGATAGGGTATTGTTTTTTTGATAATTTCATCAGTTAAATATATTGGTACAGATAGTATTACAATGTCTTGATTAGCAAGTTTTTGCTCGGGGGTTTGCCAATCACTTTCATCAAAAATAGTTAGTGCATATTCAGGTAGGAATTTGCTAAAGATATTTTGAGTCATCTGACCCATTTCACCACTACCACCAATTATACAAATTCTTTTTTGCATATTTATACCTTAAAAGTAAAAGTTACAGGACCATCATTTGTCAAAGACACTTTCATATCAGCACCAAATATTCCAGATTGGACTTTATCATATTTATTCTTGAATATATCTACAAACTCTTTGAATTTTTCTTTTGCTATTTCAGGAGGACAACCACTACTAAAGCTTGGCCTATTACCTTTCTTTGTATCAGCAGCAAGTGTAAATTGTGGTACAAGAATTATCTCTCCATCAATATCTGCTAGAGATAAGTTCATCTTGCCTGCCTCATCTTCAAATATACGATACTTGATGATTTTATCAGTCATTTTTTCGAAGTTTTGGTGAGTGTCTTCATTCTCAACACAGACTAGTGCTAAGATACCTTTATTTATATCAGCAACTTTTTGACCATCAACTACTACATTTGCGCAGTTTACTCTTTGTATGATACTAAGCATATCAATATATTGTTTTTGTTAAATCAATCCTTAAATTGTATCAAAAACATCTGTATACTCTTACAAAAATATTTGTTAAATAAAATCTCTAAATGAAAAAAATATTTCCCTTGGTTCTTTTTGTCATTTTGTATCTTTTGATATGGGATGGGCTAACTCTTTTGATTCATTCGCCTTATAGTATTTCTCCTGATACTATAGAAAATATTATGTGGGGTATGCATCCAAGTTTAATGTATGATAAGCATCCTGGTTTAGGAGCACTATTCCTCAAGCCATTTGTATTACTTTTTTCGCCATTATTAGCGAATCTATTAGCAACATCTATTTGTATAGTTGTTACATGGCTATATATATACAAGATAATGAGGCTATATTTTGAGCATAAAGAAGCTATCTTTGTTACCTTACTATCATTATTAAGCTTTTTTTATATGGGAGAATTTTTTCTTCAATATAATCAAAATATAATACTGCTACCATTTTGGACAGCAAGTGCTTATTTTTTTATAAAAGCTATAGATTCTAATAGAACTATCTATTGGCTTTTAACTGCTTTAATAGTTGCTTTAGCAGTGTATGCTAAGTTTCAAATAGCTATAGTAGCAGTAGCAATGCTGGCGTATTTAATATTTAATTATAAAGTTTGTTACACTAAGAATATTTTGTTATCAGCTGTATTTGGTTTTGTATTACTAATACCAGGTATGGTTTCTTTGTATGAGCTTAACTTTATCACTATACATTATGCGGCAGCTAGAGTTGCTGAGCCTAATTCTAGTATGCTTTTTAACATATTTAATGGCTTATTTGATAGTATATTTCAGCTACTTAATTTTGCTGTTGCTATAGTTATTCTTGTATATTTAGCTTTTAGAAAAAATATAATAAGAGTCTACTCTAAATTATCTAATAACCAAAAAGCTATAGTTTATATAGGAGTAACGCCATATATAATCTTTTGTTTATTAGAGATGTTTAATGGAGCATTACCAACAGAGTGGTTGGTGTGTGCTACAGCATTACTTATTCCAGCTATATATATATTATTTAGACTAAAAACTACTAATATTTCTCTATACAAGATAGCGGTATTTGGTTTAGTTGTGAATTTAATTTATTTTATTGCATTTAATATTAGTACCTTCACAAATAATAAGATAGAGCATAACAACATTGGCAATGGTATTGCCGTAGTAGCCGATAATTTAATTAAAGATAATCACTTAGCTTACCCAGAGTATGCATCAGGAAGCTGGGATTATGGACTTTATCTGACAGCATTTATGAGTAAACACCCTAACTTTGTAAGAGAGTGGTACAAGTTAAGCTCTAAAGGCTCTATGGTTATGGTTTTCCCTGGCTGTGGTGGTGAATATGGTTATATAGATAATGATATTAAAACACTAGGCTATACTCTGATATATAAGACGTGCCAAAATGTACAATTAACAGATAAAATAAAACCTCAAGAGAAACCTTTTACGTTCTATTTTGTTGAGAAGTAGACTTTCTTATATGCGCCATAAGAATTATAACTATAATAATTACACATAAAACGGGTCCAAGTATAATGGGAACCTGTTTGTCTATATGTTGACCTAAGAATCCAGAAATAAACAAGCAGATTGAAGCGCCGATTGAGCCAGACATTATCAAGAAAGAAGACACTTTAGGACTTGAGTAATTAGCATTATTTATACCATAGCCTAGAAGTGTAGGGAACATCGCCGCACATCCAAATCCTAACACTACACCGCCTAATATAAATCCATAAAGACTCTCAGCAATCAAGAATATTATAAATCCTATCAAAGTAATAAATGAACTTATCATAATATAAACAGCAGGCTTAATTCTTGTAAGTACGAATAGTCCTACAATCAATCTTGAAATGGCAATAATACCCCAAAATAAGCCGATAATAAGACCGACATCTGTGACTTTTAGATGCTTAGCTTCTTGTAAATATGGTGAGAACCAATATGAAACAATATATTCGATATATACATAAATCATTATCGCTAATGCAATCAGCACTACACTAAGATTTAGAAGTTTTGGTTTAGATGATTCGAGCTTGTTATCTATGTTATCAATTTTGATAGAGCTTTTATCTTCAAATTTAGTCAAAAATATAATTACTAATAACACTAAGTATAAGCATCCCATGCCTATAAATACTGCACGCCATGAGAAGTGTTCAACTATATGACCACCAATAAAGGGTACAAATGCAGATCCTGCGCCAAAGAAGAAATTTAGAACATTTAGGCGTGATTCACTTTTGCCACTTTTAGAGTATGCTGCATGAATAGTCTGACTAACAGCAGGAACTAAAAAGCCTACACAAGTACCATTTAAAAGAGCGCACAAAGCATAGATATATAAAGGAAATCCTGCTGCTATGGTAAATTGAGCGATAAGGCCTATTATCAAGGCAATTAATAAGGTATTTCTGCAACCTAAAGAGCTCATTGTTTTTGAGCTTAAGGCGTTACCTATCAAGAGACCTAATATATTCAACACATCAATATAGACAATATGTGATACATTTACATGATAATGACTAGAAATTTGAGGTGATACTAGTCCTAATATAGCTCCAAAACCACCTGTAATAAAAGCGGCTATGAAACAAATACTTACGGCTTTTATTTTTAAGTTTTCTGGGACTATAAAAGTTGATAATTGATTACTTGTATTAATTGATGCCATTACTATACTCTCTTTTTTTTTATTCCCATATTGAACTAAGCTCATGTAGCTTGACAGTTATATCATTTTTATTAGCTACACTTATCTGTAATGTATTTTCTATTATATTAGAAGGGTCAAATCGCATCGTAATAGACTCTTCACCTTTATTAACAAAAAGCTCTATACTAGTTGTATCTAAGAAAATATCTACACTTACATTTTGAGATGATATGTCTACTATAGAAGCCTCTGTTATAACCTCCGAGAAGTTATTTTTTACTGTTAATTGATTATTTTGATAGCTAATATTAAAGACATAATTTTGATTGGTTTTTAGAAGATTTAGTTGCCATTGCTCTTTAGAGCTAAAATCTAAATTTAGTTCTATTAGATTTGAAGGCAGAGTAATATCTTGATCGAAGTTTCTGATTTCTATAGTTTTATTTCTAAGGTTTTTATAATTATCTACAGGATAAGATAAAAGTTTATCTTTGTTTATTCTAAGCTGTCTCATTAAGCTCATAGCACCTGCAGAATCTTCTTTTGCTCGATTTTTAAAATCTTCCCAACAGTTCATCCAGCCTATGGCATACCTATTACCATTAGCTTCGAAAGTTTGTGGAGCATAAAATTCCTTCGCTGAGTCTATATATCTAAGAGGAATCTTGGGTATAAAATGTTTGCCATCAAAATCACCAATATAGTAATACGATTGATAATTAAAATCTTTTTTATCTTTAGTTTCAAATATTGACAAAATAAGAACATATTTACCATCAAGGTAAAATAGATCTGGACACTCTAATGTTCTACCTGAGAGAGTTCTCTCTTGAAATAAGATACTATGATAAACCCAGCTCTCAGCATCATCAGATCTATACAGTACAACGCTTGGGTATCCATTTGCATAGGTGCCAATAACTAGGTAGTAACAGTCAAATTTTTCATCGAACCATACTTTAGTATCTCTAAAATCATAAGAACAAAAATCTGGCTTATGATTTATTACTGTTGTGGGTTTTGAGAAGTGAATAGCATCTTTGCTTTTGATGAGATTTTGTTTTTCTATAAAGATATTTGGAGTATTGTCTAAATCTTCAAAGTGCTCTGTATAAGTCAGAAAAAGCTCATTATTGATAACTGTAGCACTTCCTGAGAAAGCACCACCAATATATCTATCATCAAGATCGTTTTGTGGGTAAATAGCAATAGGTAGATGTTGCCAATGTACCATATCTTCAGATACTGCATGTCCCCAGTGTAGCATTGGTGTATGCTTACCATAAGGATAATGTTGGTAAAACATATGATATTTACCTTTGAAGTAAACTAAGCCATTTGGATCATTTAGCCAAGCTTCTTTTGCAGTGAAGTGATATTGTAGACGCTCAGTATTTCTTATATTTGAATTATCATGAGAATGACATGACTGCCATTTACCATATTTTAGGCTAAAGCAGATACCTCCCCGCTCAAGCAAAGAATCATCATACAGCCAACCGTTCTCTATACTTACATTTTGAGTATCACAAACAATTTTTAGGGTATATTCTTTATCAGCTTCTAGTAGCCACTCAATATGATAATACTTGGTTTTTAATGTGGTTGTTTGGATTGGATGACATTCTACAACTATATCATTGTGATAGAGCTTAAATTGCCCATGCTGATTGGTGTTATAGTCAAAAGATATTACACAGTTAGTTTTGACGTTCAGGCTAAAAGAATTTTCATCGAGTTTTGTTATAAGCATTTTCAAAACAATAAAGAAGTATATAAGAAAAGTTTAAGTGACTAAATATCTATAGTCAATTTATAATCATTAAAACAAAATTAGGCTTACTATTTTGCACAATGTGTTATAGATTATATTGTTATAAATTTAGTAAAGAGAATTGATTTTGATAAAAGATATAAAGGTAAGGCAGTTTTCAGTATTGTGGTTTATAGAGTTATGGGAGAGATATGCTTTTTATAGCTTCCAAGCTTTATTTATGCTTTTTATAACAGCTAGTCATATTAGTGAGTCACAAGGGTATCTAATTTTTGGGATATTTGCTTCATTAATTTATATTACGCCAACCATAGGTGGATATATATCTGATAAAGTTATCGGCATAAAAAATGCTTTAGTTATTGGTGCAATACTATTGTTATTAGGTTATGTTGTATTAGCAATGTCTAATGATCTTAAGCATATCAGCTGGGCGTTATCATTAATTATTGTTGGTAATGGTTTATTTAAGCCTGCTCCAACAGCGTTAATTTCAAAGATTTTTAATGATAATCCCGCACAGTCACATTCAGCATTTACACTTTATTATATGGGTGTAAATATAGGGAGTTTTTTAGCAATAGCATTTACTCCTATTATTGCAAAATATACTAGTTATTCATATGCTTTTATAATTTGTGTTATAGGTATGATTTTAGCACTATCAAATTATGCTTGGCGTGCAAGATTATTAAAAGATATTGAACCAGAGAATAAAAAAATAACCAATAAAACTAAAGCTCTAGTCTCATTGGTATGTTTATTACAAATAGCTATTTGTTATGCTTTATTTCAGATGACAGATATATCTCTGTATTTAATAATAGTTGTCTGTTTATTAACTTTTTTGTACATGCTGAATGATGCAAAAAATACTTCGAGTAAAAAAGAAAAAATACTACAGATAATAGGTGTAATTTTAGTAATTGAAGCAGTTATCTATTTTAGTATTTATAACCAGATGTTTTCTACACTAGTTTTGTTTGCTGACCATAATGTAAATCTTAATTTGATTGGGTTCAATGTTTCTCCAGCAACTTATGCGGCACTAGACTCTTTTTGGTTAGTGGTTCTAAGTCCTATTTTGGCAATACTGTATAAGAAGAGTGTGAGTCATTTATCAATCCCTTATAAATATTCTATAGGTACAGTGATAGCTGGGATAGCTCCATTAACATTATACTTAGTGATTATGCTAACGCAGAAAAATGGCTTTATTGATGGTAATTGGATGATTATCTATTTCTTCTTTGGAGCATTAGCAGAATTGTTGGTTGCTGCTTTAGGTTTTTCTTTGATAGCGATTTATTTTAGAAAAGAGATAGTTACGCTAGGCATGGGCTTTTTTATGCTTGCATTAGCTTTTGGCGGCGCATTATCTGGTAAACTAGGTCAGCTTGTAGCTATGCCAGAAGGTAAGATTGATCCTATTATGAGTTTAAATATCTATCAAAATTACTTTTTATGGCTAGGTGTAATAACTATCATTTTAGGTATCGTATATGCTTTGGTAGCTAGACTAGCTACTAGTATAGCCAAGAAGAATAACATTTCTTTAGGATAAAATAATAATAGTTTTATAGTCTATTTATAATCTCATCGGTAAACTCTATCGTAGAAGCTAAATTAGTTCCTTGAGTGTATATATCTGAAGTTCTAAAGCCATCTTCAAGAGTCTTATTGATAGCACTTGCAATAGCTTCAGCTTCTGTTACTAAGCCAAATGAATAAGAAAGCATTAATGATGCAGATAAAATCTGTGCAATTGGATTTGCTTTGTTCTGACCTTTGATATCGTAAGCTGAACCACCAGAAGGCTCATATAGTCCAAAACCATCTTTATTTAGGCTTATAGATGGTACTAAGCCAATAGAACCTGGTAATACAGAAGCTAAATCTGAAATAATATCACCAAAAAGGTTACCAGTAACCATTACATCAAACTGACTAGGGTTAAGTACCATTTGCATCGCACAATTATCAACATACATATGATTAACTTTTACACTTGGATAATCTTTAGCCACTTCATTGACAATATTTCTCCATAGTCGAGATGTATCTAAGACATTAGCCTTATCTACAGATGTAAGTCTATTTGAGCGTTGAGTGGCTCTTTCAAATGCTTGTACAACAATATTTCTAATCGTATGTTCATCATACTCAGCAATATCAGTTGCACATCTTACACCATGGGCATCTGTAAAAGTTCTATGTTCACCAAAGTAAATATCTCTAGATAGCTCTCTAAAGATTTCAATATCTGCACCATTTACAATACGACTATCCTTTAGTGGACAAGCTTCTTTGAGTGCTGGAAAAATCTGGCTAGGACGGATGTTTATATTAAAACCAAAGTGTTTTCTAAGAGCTAGAATACTATTAGCTTCACAGCCTTGCCATTTTTCTTCATTTTGAGCTTCAACAGGCCCACCAACAGAGCCAAAAAGTATTGCATCAGAGTTTTTACATATCTCTAATGTTTCTTCTGGACAGTGATTTTTATATTTATCATAAGCTGCACCACCAACAAGAGCTTCTATATAGTTAAATTTATGATTATATTTTTTAGCAATAGAATCAAGAACTTTGATTGCTGATTCCATTACTTCAGGTCCGATTCCATCACCTGCTAATATAGCAATATTTTTTTCCATTTTAGCCTCTTTGTGATTGTTCAAATTGTTTGATTATATCTAGATGCTCAATAAGATAAGTCATGTCATCAAGTCCTCTAATCAGGCAATCTTTACGGAAAGGATCGTAATCAAAACTATAAATACTGCCATTAACATTCACCGTTTGCTCTTGTAGATCAACAGTCATACTAAATTTTGGATCTTCTGCCTTATCACATAATTCTTTGACTGTATCTTTGTCTAATGAGATTAACAATAAGCCATTTTTAGCAGCATTATTGAAGAATATGTCAGAAAATGATGGCGCAATTATAACTTTGATACCCGCTTGAGTTAATGCCCAAACAGCATGCTCTCTCGATGAACCGCAGCCAAAATTATCTCCAGCAATCAAAATTTCAGAATTAGAATAGTCAGGGTTATTAAAAACAAAGCTACTATCTTTTTCCTTTAAGTTATGGAATAAACTTTTACCATAACCATCTTTTGTCGTTTGAGTTAGAAAGTTAGCAGGAATAATCATATCTGTATCAATATCACTTAGCCATAAAGGAATTGCGCTAGATGTTAGTTTTTTAAAAGCTTGCATTCTTATAGTTCCTTATCTAATTTATCAACACTACAAATCTTACCCATAACAGCACTAGCAGCAACTGTTTGTGGTGAAGCAAGATGGGTTATACTTCCTTTACCTTGACGGCCTATAAAGTTTCTATTTGAGGTACTAATACATCTTTGACCTTCTGGAACCTTATCATCATTCATTGCTAAACACATTGAGCAACCAGGCATTCTAAATTCAGCACCAGCATCAGCAAAGATCTTATCTAATCCCTCAGCTATGGCAATATTTCGTACTTGCTCTGACCCAGGAACTATATACATAGTTACATTTTTAGCAATTTGTCTGCCTTTTAAAACATTAGCCACAGCGCGCATATCTTCTATACGACCATTAGTACAGCTACCAACAAATGCCCATTGAATCTCCTTACCTAGGATATCTTCATCGGCATTAAATTTAGTATAATCATAAGCTTGTTGAGCTAGCTTGTGTTGATGAGTAGGTATATCTTTTAAGCTTGGAATCTTAGCTGAGATACTGATAGCATGTTGAGGGTTTATTCCCCATGTAACCATTGGCTCAAGTCCTTCAATGTCAACTTTGATAGTTTTGTCATAGTGAGCATTTTCATCACTGATGAAGCTATTCCAATATTCTACAGATTTGTCAAAATCATTACCTTTAGGAGCATATTTTTTACCTTTTAGATAACTAAAAGTTTTCTCATCAGGAGAAACCAAGCCAGCTCTTGCACCACATTCTATCGACATATTACATAGCGTCATACGCTCTTCCATAGTCATATCTTTGATTGCTTGGCCAACATACTCGATGACATAACCACCAGCACCACCAATACCAATATTAGCAATTAGCTTCATGATAATATCTTTAGCCGTAGCTGACTTTGAAGGCTTACCAACAAACTCTACTTTCATTGTCTTTGGTCTATATTGTAAAATACAGTTAGTAGCAAGTACATGTCCAACTTCAGATGTTCCAACACCAAACGCTAAAGCTCCAAATGCACCATGAGTTGAAGTATGAGAGTCACCACATACAAGAGTCGAAGCAGGCAATGTGAAGCCAAGCTCAGGACCTATTACATGGACAATCCCTTGATGTTGGCTTTCAAAGTCATAAAAATCAATACCAAATTCTTTAACATTATTACGCAGTTTTTCTACTTGAGCTTGAGCAACTTTATCTTTCATTTCTAGACGATTGATAGGTGATGTCGAGATACTATGATCAACAGTTGCAATGATTGATTTTGGATTATTTATTGGAATATTTAGTTCTCTAATTCTATCGAAAGCTTGTGCAGAGGTTACTTCATGCATTAGCATTCTATCTATATATAAAATATCTGGAAAATTAGGTATTTGTTTTACAACATGAGCATCCCAGATTTTATCAATAATATTTTTTGCCATTTTATTTCCTATAATTTGTTTCTATATATAGTTTATTAGTAGCAGTAATTAAAGCTTTAAGTGAAGATATCTCAATATCTTGATCTACAGCAATCCCTTCAACGACCGGACTATTTTCACCAGTTTTGATTATAATAGTTGTTTCAGATTTAGAATTAATTCCAGCATCTTTTAATGATCTAGAGAAGTAATCTGAAATATTTACTTCTGGGATATATTCTTGAATACCTTTTAGTAATGCTGAAAGAGCGGAATTTTCGCCACGATCTGTAATTCTATAGTCTGTATTACCAAAGAATCTTCCTTTAAGCTCAACATAGGTTTCACCATTAGATTTGCCATAATCTATAGCTGATACATGAATCGGAGATTTAATCTGTTTATAAGCCTGTATTAGTTCTTCATCTGTGATACCTTTTCTACGCTCATGATAAATATCTTTTATTTGCTGAGCTATAGCTGCTTTTTCTTTATCATCACAAATATAACCATTTTCTTCGATAATCTTCTTAGCATGATTACCACCTGATAATGGACCAAAAATAAAGCTAATTTCATTACCGACAGATTCTGGGTGAAATGGCTGGTATGCTAAAGGATTATTCAATATAGCATTTGTATGCCCACCAGAAGTGTGTCGTGCTGAGTTTAGACCTGTGATAGGGTGGTGAGGTTGTCTAGATAACATTCTCTTGCCAATAAAATCTGAAATAGTTTTAAAATTAGCAATATTAATATCATTATAATAATGACAATCTTTTTGTTTACCAAAAAGGTTTATAAACATCACACATTGTTCTAATGATGCGTTACCAGCTCTTTCACCAACACCATTGATACAGCCCTCTACTTGTGTTGCAGGGCCATCAAATACAGCGTTCATTGAGTTCTCTAAAGCTAATCCCAAATCATTATGACAATGTGCTGACCAGATTATATTTTTATCAGGGAATTCTTTTTTGATGATTTCAGCATGTTTAGTCATATTTTTGACAAAGTAGTTATCATTTTCACGCTCACAAGCACCACCAATAGTGTCAGGACAGTTGATAACTGTAACACCAGCAGATACCGCAGCTCTAAAAACATCTGTAACATAGTCAAAAGTATCGCCTAGTCTTGAATATCCTTCTGCACTAAACTCTACTTCAAAGCCTTGATCACTAGCTAGTTTAATTAACTCATAAACATTTTTGATATTCTGTTCGTTATCATTTTTGCTACCAAGACTAGCTTGAGCTAGATTTGGATCTACAGGCAAATACATATGTACTCTAGCTTTACCTATTGCCAATGATGGACGTAGTGCATCCATCGTTATTTCTACTTGATTTTTTCTTAACTGACATAGTCCAGCAATAATCATATTAGAGTTTTTCTCAGCCATTCTTTTTGAGATAGTATTTACTATTTCAAAATCTGTATTACTTGCTGAAGGGAAGCCTGCTTCTAGGACATCGATATTTAGCTTATTTGCAAGATCTGCATACGCAATATTATCTTCAAAAGACATCCCAGCTCCAGGAGACTGTTGTCCATCTCTAAGAGTTGTATCAAAAATATAAATTTTCTTTTTATCCATTTCACAGGCTCCTATACATAAGTTAAAGCATCTTTATAAGCTTCGCCTTGTTTAAGTTTTTCGAAGACTTCTTTTATTTGATTAGTTATAGTGTAATCTGAGCGTCTTAATTTATTATCATCAATACTTGCCACAGGAGTGATTTCAGCAGCAGTTCCACAGAAAAACACCTCATCTGCATTTATTAGCTCATCAACTTTAAACAAGCGTTCTGTAACTTTATAGCCTAAATCTTTAGCAATTTGGATTATAAGCTTACGAGTTATCCCATCTAGTATGGTTCCTAATGGGGTTGTTATAACTTCATTATCTTTTATAAAAAAGACATTCATTGCAGCACCTTCAGCTACATTGCCATCAGCATCTAGAAGCAGAGATTCATGATAATGTGTACCAAGAGTTTCTCTAGAAGCTAATATACTGTTGACATAGTGACCACCAATTTTCGCATCACAGACGGTAGAGCGTGGATGAATTCTAATATATTTACTAACTTTGATATCTACTTTATCAGCCGCCATATATTTACCCATATCAATACAATAGATGGTGATATCAACAGGATGGTCTTTCGCAGGTAAAACACTAACACCACCCTCAGCAAAATATGCTAAAGGTCTTATATAGCAAGATTTTTTGCCACTAGCTTTGACAGTATCTAATACAGCTTGACATAGCTCATCAAGAGTATATTTGCATGTCATACCTAAGACATTCATTGAGTACATGAATCTTTGCATATGTTCTTTTAGCTTCAAGACACCTACACCATTAGGAGTATCATAAGCTCGTATGCCTTCAAATACAGATGACCCGTAGTGTAAAGAATGAGTGTTTATACCAACTTTTGCTTCTTCATAGGAGATTATCTCGCCATTTTTCCAAATTTTATCTATCATATTGACCCTCGATATTTTGTAATTATTTAAAATATATTTTTATGCAACAATGTCTAAAATTATAGACAGAGGAGTTTTGTGCTGAGGGAGAGGAGTGCTTGAGAAGAATTACTTTGAGATTTGATTTTTTGAGAAAACATAGCAGTGACTAAACTACCACTGCCGAATGCTTCGACAGTAGAGAAATTATTCCCTTTTTGTCTTCGTATCTGCATACATGAATCTACTTTTTTATGCATTTTCCCTTAGCTTTTGATTAAAGGATATTTCATTTAAAATATCGCTATATAAAACTCAATATAGTTATTGTAGCCATATAATATTTTAGAGTAAACCTTGATTTAGCTTTAGTAGTGAAATTTTTTGAAAGGGAAGAATTTAAAAGATAGTTAATTATCTACGGTCAGCATAAATTTTTGCTTGAGCAGCTGATAGTCTTGCTATAGGAACTCTAAAAGGAGAACAAGATACATAATCAAGATCCAAGTCATGACAGAAACCAACAGAATATGGTTCACCACCATGCTCACCACATATGCCCATTTTAGCATTAGGGTTAACAGCTTTGACACCTTCTTTAGCGATTTCCATTAGCTTACCAACCCCTTTAGGATCTAGTCTAGCAAATGGATCGAAGCTTAAAATACCTTTCTCAAGATAGTCTTTAATAAACTTGTTAGCATCGTCTCTACTAAAACCGAAAGTCATCTGAGTTAAGTCATTTGTACCAAATGAGAAGAACTCACTACCAGCTTCAGCAAGCATACCAGCACCAATAGCACCACGTGGAGTTTCTAACATTACACCGACTTTATAGTCAATGTCAATTTTTTCACGCTTAAGAATTGTATCAGCAACTTCTCTAACAATACCACTTAGCAGTTTGAATTCACCTAATGTACTAACTAGTGGAATCATAAGCTCAGGTTTAACTTCAATTCCCATACGTTTACTTGATATTGCTGCATAGATGATAGCTTTAGTTTGCATTTCGATGATTTCTGGATATGTTACAGCAAGTCTACATCCTCTATGACCCATCATAGGGTTCATCTCGCTTAGAGCTTCTATACGAGCTTCCAACTCACTATAACTAATATTGAACTCACGTGCTAAATCATCAATCTCATCCGCTTCGTGAGGTAAGAACTCATGTAAAGGAGGATCTATAAATCTAATAGTCACAGCTAAATTATCCATAGCTTCAAAAAGCTCTTCAAAATCTTGTTGCTGTACTGGAAGCAGCTTATCTAAAGCTCTTTGTCTTTCTTTTTTATCTTTAGCAAGGATCATTTGTCTAACATAAGAGATACGATCTTCTTCAAAGAACATATGCTCTGTACGGCATAAGCCAATACCTTCAGCTCCAAATGCTCTTGCAATAGATGCATCTTTATAAGTATCGGCATTACATCTAACACGAAGTTTACGTACGCTATCAACGAATTTCATAAACTCTTCAAAGTCTTGAGTAACCTCAGGATCAACAGTTTTGATAATACCTCTATATACAGTACCTTTTGTCCCATCAAGTGATAAATAATCACCTTCAGAGAATACTTGACCTCTTTCGAAGGTAATAGTTTTCTTATCTTCGTCGATTCTTGCTGTCTCTAGTCCAGATACACAACATTTACCCATACCACGAGCTACTACAGCAGCGTGAGATGTCATACCACCACGTAGAGTTAAGATACCATGACAAGCATTCATACCTGCGATGTCTTCAGGGGATGTTTCGATTCTTACTAGGATAGTTTTTTCTTCACCACGAGCTTTTGCAGCTAGCAAAGATTCAACATCAAAATATATTCTACCACTTGCAGCACCTGGTGAAGCACCTAATGCAGAACCAAGAGGGCGCTTAGAAGCAAGAGCTTTCTCATCAAATTTAGGATGTAGTAGTTGCTCTAATAAATGAGGTTCAACCATCATCACAGCTTCTTGGTTTGTGATTAAACCTTCTTTAGCCATATCAACAGCGATTTTTAAAGCTGCTTTTGCAGTTCTTTTACCATTTCTTGTTTGTAGCATGAAAAGCTTACCATCTTCGATAGTAAACTCCATATCTTGCATATCTTTGTATACTTTTTCTAAGTTTTTAGCAATTTTTACAAAATCATTAAAAACTTCTGGCATTTTGTCTTTCAAAGTTGAGATATGTGCAGGTGTTCTTGTGCCAGCAACTACATCTTCACCTTGAGCATTAATTAGGTACTCACCAAAAAGTTCATTCTCACCAGTAGAAGGATTTCTTGTAAAAGCAACACCTGTGCCAGAATTATTACCAGAGTTACCATAAACCATCTCTTGGACGTTAACAGCCGTACCCCAGTTATTCGAGATATTATTGATTTCTCTATATATGATTGCTCTTTCAGCATTCCATGATCTAAATACAGCTTCTACAGCTGCTAAAAGTTGCTCGACAGGATCTGTTGGAAATTCTTTGCCAACTAGATCTTTGTAGATTTTCTTATATTCTGCAACAATATCTTTGTAGTCCTGAGCACTTAGATCACAGTCATTTTTGACATTTCGTTTTTCTTTTTTATCATCGAGTATTTTATCGAAAGGTTTTTTCTCACAGTCCATAACAACATCTGCAAACATCATTATGAATCTTCTGTAGCTGTCGTAAACAAACTGCTCGTTATTTGTCTTTGCTACCATAGCTCTTGCAACTTCATCATTTAGACCAAGGTTTAGAACCGTGTCCATCATACCTGGCATAGAAACTCTAGCGCCAGAACGCACTGATACAAGTAGTGGATTACTTCCACCACCAAAAGTTTTGCCTGTTCTTTTTTCTAAATCTGCAACATTTGCAAAAATTTGCTCTTTAACCTGATCATTTAGTTTTTGACGGTCATCATAGTATTTTAGGCATGCTTCTGTAGTTACTGTAAAACCATCTGGTACAGGCAATCCACTATTAAGCATTTCACTAAGATTAGCTCCTTTACCACCTAACAAATCACGCATAGACTTATTACCTTCGCTAAAGGCATAGACAAACTTAGACATAAAAACTCCTCTCAAGTTTTTCATAAAATTAATTTGAAACTAAGCATACTCTCAAGTATACCTAATCTTCATCATAACACATTTATCTAAATAGATTAAAGATTTTTTGAAATGTGATGAAAAAAAGACCTATAATTGCAGTGATGGGTATTCGCAGATGGCAATGATTTTATAAAATAGAAAATATAAGTATAAAATAGTATTAAAGCTATTTTAGAGTTAAAGGTTATATAGATAGTAGCTTTTGTCTATAGAATTTCAATTCATTTATAGACTCTCGAATATCATCTAAAGCCTTATGTGTAGATTTTTTATAGAAACTTTCACCATCGCCCCAATATTCATTAAGAAGCTTCAAACTCGTAACATCAAGCATTCTATAGTGACAATAGTCATCTATGTCAGGCATATATTTTGCTAAGAATCTTCTATCCTGCCATATTGAGTTACCACACAAAGGAGAACTTTGGAATGGTACATACTCTTTTATAAACTCAAGAATTTTTTGCTCAGCTTGCTTCAAAGAGGTTTTACTATCTTTTACTCTTTGAGTTAGACCAGTTTCACCGTGAACTTTTATACACCATTCATTCATTGAGTTTAAAATTTCATCCGACTGATGAATTGCAATTGGTTCAGCCTCAGCAATTATATTTAGATTTTTATCTGTGATAATTGCAGCTATCTCAATAATTCTACAATTATCGACATCTAAACCTGTCATCTCAAGATCAATCCATACTAGATTATCTGTAGATTGCATGTGCTTAATCCTTTACTCTAGATACATAAGTTGAAGTTCTAGTATCAACTTTTATAATTTCGCCAGTTTGTACAAAAAGAGGTACGCGCACCACAGCACCTGTTGATAATGTTGCTGGCTTACCACCTGTACCTGCTGTATCACCTTTAAGACCCGGATCTGTTTCAACAATTTCAAGATTAACAAAGTTCGGAGCAATTATTGAGATAGGCTGACCATTGAATAGTATTATTTGATATTCATCTTGGTCTTTGAGCCACTTCTTTGTTTCACCAAGAGCTTCTTGAGAAACCATATATTGTTCAAAAGTTTCTGGATGCATAAAAACATAGCTATCTCCATCAAAGTAAGAGTAAACCGCGTTTAACTCTTCAACATCAGCAGTCTCAACAGATTCTCCAGATTTAAAAGTTTTTTCAACTACTCTATCATTTAATAGGTTTTTTAGTTTAACTCTATTAAAAGCTTGTCCTTTACCAGGTTTTACAAATTCATTTTCAACAATAACCATAGGGTTACCATCAATTAGAATCTTTAAGCCGCCTTTAAACTCATTTGTACTATAACTAGCCATTTTTAATCCTTATTTAGTTTGATGTAATATTTTTAATTCCAACATTCAGAGGGTGTTTTATTTATGATACCACCGTCAACTTCAAGCTCTATATTTCTACATGGAGTATCCGCTGTTTGTGAGTTCTGTGCTACTGCAGTTATTACATAGCTTACATCAGGACATTCAGATTCCCCAGAACAATATGAAAGTAGATAGTAACCATTTGCAGTATTCTCATGATAGAAGCTACTTATGCTACTACCAGAGGGAAATGATCCAAAACGGATCTCAAAATTATCAGCAGCACTTGCTGCTGAAAGTAGCTCAGCTGTTGCTTCTGATCTATGGTTTTTTAGTATGTGGTTGTTGTACATTGGTAAGCCAATTGATGCAAGAATTGCTATTATTGCAATCACTACCATCAGTTCAACCAACGAAAATCCATTATTCCTATTTGCTAGCATATTAATGGTACTCTTAATATATTTGAGGTTCGCCATTTGGTCTAGTTCTATAGCGACGATGTTGCCATAAGTATTGCTCTGGATATTTTCTTATAGCATCTTCCAGGAATTTATTTGTCATTTCAGCATTTTTATAGGCATCTCCTGTGAACTCTAGTGGCTCTCCGAAAACTATTTTATACTTTTTTAGGCACTTTTTTCTAACATAATATACAGGTAGTACTACAGAGTTTGTTTTTTCAGCTAACCATGGGGTTACGGTCAAAGTTGAACACAATGTTCCAAAAAATGGAGCAAAAACAGAGTTTTCAAGTCCAGTGCTTTCTAAACCAAAGTCTTGATCTGGAGCGTACCACATAGAGTAGCCTCTTTTTAAGCTTTTAATAACACTTATTAAGTTTTTACTGTCTAGACATCTATATATGTTTTTTTCACGATATTTTTTGATTAGCTCCTCAAGAAGATCATTGGTATTCTTTTGGTACATAACTGTAAGAGGGGGATAATTTTCTGCTACATGGCGTCCAACTATTTCTATACAGTGAAAGTGAAAACCTAAGAATATAACATTTGTATTTGGATTTTCATGATATTTTTTGAATATACTTAATGAATCGCCTTCCCATTCAAATTTTATTTTATTGAACCTTTTTTTTGATAGAAACCACGCAGCAGTAGTTTCAGCTCCTGATAAAACCATTGAGTAATAACTTTTATTAACTAGTTTATTAATCTCTTTTGTAGATTTTTCAGGAAAGGCAATCTTTAGATTCTCTCTTGCAATTTCATTCCTACTTTTTAAGAATGGCTTGATAATAATGCCAATAGCAAGCACTATATACTTGTGAGTAAAAAGTGGCAACTTGGAGCCAAAATTCATTATCCCTACGATAATCCAAATGCCCCAGTTTTTTGATTCAAGCTTGTTATTTTTCATTAGTATCTTTAAATTAAAATCTTAAATCTATTTTAACATACACTTTTTTAATCATAAACACTAATAAATCTTTTCTTCTCCTGGTGGTCTTGTCTTATAGCGACGGTGTTGCCATAAGTACTGCTCAGGGTATTTTCGAATAGCTCTTTCAAGAAACTGATTAATAAGCAAAGCATCTTTATAATCATCTCCAGAAAACTCCATTGGCTCGCCAGATATGAGTTTATATCCAGATAAGTCTTTATTTCTAACGTAATATGTAGGGATTACTATAGATTTGGTTTTCCGAGCTAACCATGGGGTGACTACTAATGTAGAACAAAGTTTTCCAAAAAAAGGTACAAAAATACTATGTTCTTTAAAATCTTGGTCAGGAGCATACCAAAGAGTCATCTTCGATCTTAAGCTTTTTATCATGGTAAGCATATTTTTACGCTCAAAACATTTATCTACATATTTTAATCGAGATGAAGTTATTATGTGTTCCATTACAGGGTTTTTATGC
>NZ_CP063139.1:0-53063 GCF_018135955.1 Francisella philomiragia
GATAGCAGTATCTTTGTAGTAAGGTTCAAAATATGATTGTATCTCTTCTGCTGTATTAGCAAAATCAATAATAAAGGTTTGATCTTTGCCTTCATAAGTTCTATTTAGGCGCGATAGTGTTTGAACACAATTTACACCACCTAACTTCTTATCAATATACATAGCACATAGTTTAGGCTGATCAAAACCAGTCTGAAACTTATTCGCAACAATCATAACTTGGTATTCATTGGTATCAAAAGCCTTTCGCATGTCTCTACCCTTTAGCTCTGTATTTATGCTAGCTTCTGTGTATTCAACACCATCATCATTTACTTTGCCAGAGAATGCTACTAATGATGAAAGATAGTCTAAGTCATTATCTTTGATATATTTATCAAATGCCTGTTTGTACCTAACAGCACTAACCCTACTAGATGTAACTACCATGGCTTTGGCTTGATTATCTAATAGATGAGCAACTTTATTTCTAAAATGCTCAATTATGATTTGAACTTTTTGAGATATGTTATGTGGGTGTATGTTTAGCCATTTTGCTATTTTCACTTTAGCCTTTTTACTATCAACCTCACGGTCTTTGGCTGGATCTGAATGCTCTAGTTTGTAGTATGTTTTGTAGGTTGTATAACCTCTTAATACATCTAATATAAATCCTTCTTCTATCGCTTGTTTCATAGAATACAGATGAAACGGTTTAGGCTTGTTGTCTACTGAAGCAGGTCTAGTTGGATCTGGTAATATACCAAACATTTCTAGTGTTTTAGGCTTTGGAGTAGCTGTAAAAGCATAAAAACTAAGATAACGATTATTATTTAATTTTGCATCAATAACAGCATTTATGACATCTTCTGAGCTTACTTCATCATTAACAATTTGAATAGATGAGCCTAATACTTCTTTGAGCTTTTTAGCAGCTGCACCTGTTTGAGATGAGTGAGCCTCATCTGCAATAATCGCATATTTATTGCCTTTTAAAGATGTTCTCTCTTGTATAGCTTTTAGTACAAATGGGAATGTTTGTATTGTGGTAATAATTATCTTAGCACCGCGTTCTAATGCATCTGCTAATTGGCTAGATTTAGACTCGTTAGCATCCTCTCTACTAATACAGACAACTAAACCACTTTTATGTTCAAAGCTTGATATAGTTTCTTGTAACTGATTGTCTAATACTGTTCTATCGGTAATAACTATAGTTGAATTAAAAATTGCATTGCCACTATCATCATGTAATGATGAAAGTTGGTGAGATAACCACGCTATAGAGTTAGATTTGCCAGAACCTGCGCTATGCTGGATAAGATATCTTTTGCCAGTTCCGTTAGCTTTTGTATCTGCTAATAATTTTGTAACTACATCTAGTTGATGATAGCGAGGAAAAATCATCGTTTCTTTGATAGACTTTCTACCTTCGTGGTTTTCTACCTCTTTTGATTCTAAATGTATGTATCTAGCTATGATATTTAGTAGCATATCTTTGCTAAAAATCTCTTGCCATAGATACTCTGTAGCAAAACCTGATGAATGAGGATTGCCAGCTCCACCATCTTCGCTACCTTTGTTAAATGGTAAGAAAAAAGTGCTTTTACCAGCTAGTTTAGTAGTCATATAAACTTCTTGAGTACTCACAGCAAAATGCACCAATGCCCTTTTTTTAAATTCTAATAAAGGTTCACCTTTTGGTAATCTGTCTTTTTTATACTGCCAAATAGCATCTTGGATATTTTGCGTAAAATCAGTTTTTAACTCTAATGTGGTGATTGGAATACCATTTACAAAAAGCACCAAATCTATAGAGTTTTTATTATTTTTAGAATAATAAACTTGTCTGACAACTCGTAGAATATTTGCGTCATATTTTGCCTGTAAATCTGGATTATCTAGCTCTGGTTTGAACTGACAAAGCTTAAATTTTGAGCCAATGTATTTAACTTCATTTCTTAAAAAATGTAGACTACCATTTTTATTGAGCTCTTTAGCTACATGTTTTAGTAGTACTTCATCTGTTTTATCACCCTCTCTCTTTGCCATTTTTTCATAGGCTTGCGGTTGGGTGGTTTTGATGAATGATAATAAATCTTCTGAATATAATGCTAGGTCTTTATCGTATCCATGACTTGTACCCTCTAGCCAACCATTGTTAGTTAGGTATTCGACTATAGATAATTCCATTTTATCTTCTTTGTGTTTATCGTGGATACTCATATATTATTTCCATTATCAATTTTATTGGTAATTAACCGTCTTTCTCGTAATAGTTCTGCTCGTAATTCTTCTTCTGTAGGAAGATACGGTAAATACTTAGAACTAAACAACTGTTTACTATCACTTAGTATAGAATATTTAGCTACTGCTTCTGATTTTTCGCTACATAGAATAAGACCAATAGTAGCATTATCATCATCACCTTTATGAAATTTATCATATACTCGGACATAGGTGTCCATCTGCCCAACATCTTGATGTGTGAGTTTGCCTAACTTTAAATCTATCAGGAGAAAGCATTTAAGTTTGAAGTTATAAAAAACTAAATCAATATAAAAATCTTGATCTTCAACATGCAATCTTTGTTGTCTTGAGACAAAAGCAAAGCCACGCCCAAGTTCTAACAAAAACTGTTGTAAATTATTCATTAAAGATTGCTCAACATCAGATTCAAGCAATGATTGATGTGGTAAATTCAGAAAATCAAAAATATATGGATCTCTTAAAACATCTTTAGAACTGATTTTTAAATCCTGTGTTTTTGATTGTGCTTCTGTGATAACAGCTTGCTTTTCTTTACTTGATAATAGTCTTTCATAATAAAGGTTACTAACTTGTCTATCTAAAGCTCGTACACTCCAGTTATTGGCGATAGTTTCAGATATATACCAATCTCTTGCTACTGTATTTTCAATTCTCATAAGTCGTACATAATGACTCCAACTCAATTCGGTAGACACTGTCTGCCATTTTGGAAAACATCTATAAAACTGTCTCATATTGCGAAGGTTTCTAGCATCAAAACCTTTGCCAAAATCTTTGGTTAGTTCTTCTGAAAGTATTAATAATTGTTGTTTACCGTACTCGGCACGATTATTGCCGTTTTGCTCTTCTTCGACAATCAATCTACCAATGTGCCAATAAGTCTGCACCATTGTTGTATTTACGGTTTGTTGTAGCTTTTGCCTTGATGATTCAAGGATACTTTTAATACTATTAATCAATGATTTATCGACAATATCCATTAGACTCCCCTCACATCAATCTTACCAGTTACAGCAGCACTTATAAGAGCTGTTCGCTTCTCTTTGAGTAGCTCTATAGACTGCTTAGCCTTGTCAACTAGTGTATCAATTTGAGCTGTTTTTTTTGTCTAAATAGTCGGCGATTTGTTTTTGTTCGGTTAGTGGAGGGATAATAAATTCAAGCTCTGATAAATCTTCTTGTGTCATGCTTGGTAGAGCAGTACTAGTTGATAGCAAGTTAAATGGGAATAATTTAGCTTGAGCATAAATATATTTAATACAAGTATTTATTCTAAGTTCTGTATAAAACATTGTATCTACTGTCCAAAACTTGCCCTTCACAATAATTGGTTTATCAACTGTTCCTTTACGACCAAAGAGAATAGATTCTCCATCATATAGATATTCCGAGCTTAATTTGAAAATGCCACCCGAACCGTAGACTGGATAGCCATTAGCCTCAACCTCAACATGTTTGTAATCTTTTCCATTACGAATTTTAAGCACATTTTTCAATCTTCCCATTAGCCAATGTTCAGGCACATCCCCCAGCCACTCAACGCCACTATCTTTCATAGCTACATTTGGATTTAGTCCTTTTGTAACTGCGTGAGATATTACGGCTTGTCTTTTTTCTTTCAAAAGTTCTATTAGCTTGGTTTGTTTCTCGATAGTTGTATCAATCTTAGCTGTGGCTTTGTCTAAAAAGTCAGCTATGGCTTTTTGTTCGGTTAGTGGTGGTAAACCAAACTTGATATCACCTACCGTATCCTTATTTAGGTTTAATTGTGTTCCAAATTTACCTAATCCTAAATATGGTTGACCACTTTTAAACACCCAATATAAAAATTTCAAATTTTCTTTATAATTTTGAAAGTAGACAAATCCATCATGTATACAGCATTTAATATTAGAAATAATAGGCTTTCCAACAGAGCCTGCAATACTTAAAAATAAGTCGTTAGGCTCTAATGGAACACTTAAACTTTTACCCAACTTAGATAACTTTTGAGTTGTCTTTTCAAGATACATATCACTTGAAGTAACATCTGATATCCTTACCCATGAATACTCACCATAATCATCAAAATAAATTGGGTCTTCTATTGGTCTAGGTGAAGCACCTCTTTTAACAAAACATAGGCGTTTAATATTTAATATTACCCACTTACTCGGAATATCTCCCAGCCACTCAACACCACTATCTTTATAACTTGGATATGCTTTGTATTTAGTCATTGTTATCACCTTTGTTATATTTTGGTGCTGTATAGAATTGCTGATTTGGGCTAGTCGGCTTATCTGGTATAGTTCGCAACAGCTTACCTGATTCTATCAGTGGATTTAGTATAGATTTTCTGAAATGTTCATCGTTTTTAAAGCCTAGGTGTTTTTGGATTTCCTTTCTACTTTTTGGCTTTTGACAAAACTCTAATATCTTAGCTTCCGTGGTAGCTTCCGTGGTAGCTTCCGTGGTAGCTTCCGTGGTAGCTTGCATGGTCTGTGATTCTACAAAACCAGCTGTATATGGTATAACTACCTTTATAAAATTATTTGTGAATTTATAAATACTTTCTGGATATGTTTTTAATATCCTTGTGATACCTGAACCCATTTGCTCAACCATATCTAGGTCTTTAAACACACGCATTAGCTCTTTGTTTCTTGGGATTGAATATCCTTCAAAAAATTCTGCTTGGCTAAAACCATCAGGCAAACCACCCGCCGAAGTTATCTCTAATCTATCGCTAAAAAGCTCAAATTTAGGAGGTATTTCATTACTAAAGTCATTATGAATAATTGCATTTATCACCGCTTCACGTAATGCTATAGGGTCAAGCATTTTCTTTTCTAATCGCTCTTTAGATGTAATTTGTGTGAATGTCTTATTCTCTATATTTAGCTTCTCTAATATGGCTTTAGTAGCCTTAACCAAACTACAGTATCCAAACTCTTTATTCTCAATCAAATCAACTCTATCAGTACCGCTATATTTACCAATCTTTATTGAGCTACCATTTTTATCAGCTAATAAATACGCTGCATAGTTATACTCTTTAGTCTTGGTCAATAGCTCTAAGTTATTGGCAAATTGGTCGTTTAAAGTGTAGCCCTTTTCATTGTAATATATTTTAAGTTGCTCAAATGTCAAATCCTGATAACGCGAAGCTATATTGCCAATAGAATTACGAACTCTAGTTGCAAATAGTGATTGTATCATTTCACTTGTCATTGGCTCGCTAGCACTACCTATACGGATAAAACATCCCTTAGAAGACATGCCGTTTTTACTAAGGTAATAAGGTTTTTCACTACCACTAGCAACTATGATTTTGATAAGTGTTTTGTCATCTTCATTGAACACTACGATATCAAATAATCCCATAGTAGATGGAGTTATATTGTGTTTTAGTCGGTCTTTGATTCTAAGTTGTAAGTCATCTGCTTTGCTTACACCGATTATATTAGCATTATCATCTATACCTATGATTATCTCGCCACCATCTCTAGTATTCAAAAATGCTATTACTTCTTTTTCAAGACTATCAGTTAGTTCTTTTTTAAATTCTAATCGTTGAGACTCTTGCCCTAGTTTATATAAACTCATGCTTATACCTCTTGTAACAGTTCTAGTATCTCTTTTGTAACCTGCTCAAGCTCAGCATCTATTTCGCTTAGCTCTCTAGGTGGTACATACTCATAAAAGTGTCTGTTAAAAGGTATTTCATAACCAACGATACCGATTTTACCATCTTTTTCATCAGTCTTATTCTCATCTATCCAAGCTAGTGGCACATGTGGTTTTACTTCTTTTTCAAAGTATTCGTATATATCTTGATTTAGTGGGATATTTTCATAATCTCTCAAATCAGTATTTGCGATTGGTTTACCTTTTGCATCTTTTGCTATCTCGGCTTCTTCATCATGCTCCGCTAAATGCTTTTGTAATAAATTTAGATGAGTTTTTGTTAGTTTAGTAGCTACTTTTTTAGTTATTTCTTTATCAAATTTGACCTTACTTGAGATTTTATCAGCCATTGTTGCTAGGGCTGTAAGTATCTCATTAGCTAGGTTTTCTTTTAGCTTAGTCCAAGCATTATCAGCCTGTAAACCCTCTAACCTTGTAGCATCTGTAGGGTAGTATGATAGCTGTAGTGGTCGCTCTATAGTTACCCTTCTAAAGCCAAAATCAGTATTATCAAATATTTTAGATATTTTAGATTCTTGATTATCTCCATAAGTTTTTACTATCTCTACAATCTGCTCTTCATTTAGATATTTTCTTTTACTACCTAAGCTCTTTCGCATCGAGTCACCAAGGTTTGAGGCATTTATTAGTTGTACTTTGCCTTTTCTAATCTCTGATTTATTATTTGATAATATCCAAATATAAGTGCTAATACCTGTATTGAAAAACATATCAGTTGGCATTGCCACTATACTTTCTAAGTAGTCATTTTCTAATATATATCTACGAATTTCACTTTCGCCACTACCTGCCCCACCTGTAAAAAGAGGCGAACCATTCAAAATAATACCGATACGACTACCACCCTCTTTAGCTGGTCGCATTTTAGATATTAGATGTAATAAAAACAATAATGAACCATCACTAACTCTAGGTAATCCAGGGCCAAACCTACCATTATATCCTTGTGAAATATGTTCATTAGTTACTATTTTTTGTACCTTCTTCCATTCCACCCCAAATGGCGGATTAGAAAGCATATAATCGAATTTATTATCCTTTAACTGATCATCACTAAGAGTATTGCCCCATTTAATATTTTCTACAGGCTGACCTTTTATCATCATATCAGCTTTACAAATTGCGTATGACTCGGGGTTTAATTCTTGCCCAAATGTCACAAGATTTGCACTTGGGTTTAGTTCGTGAATATATTCACTACCACTAGACAAGAAACCACCTGTACCAGCTGTCGGATCATATAGACTTCTTACTAAGCCATCTTTGATTAGTATTTCATCATCTTCATTGAATAGTAATGATGTTGTTAATCTAACGATATCTCTAGGGGTAAAGTGCTCCCCCGCTGTTTCGTTAGACTGCTCTGCAAATTTTCTGATTAGCTCTTCAAATAGTAGACCCATATCGTGATTTGATATTGTTTCTGGTGTCAAATCAAAGCTACTGAATTTTTCTACAATCATATATAACAAGTTATTATCATTTAACTTATCTATCTGATTTTCAAAATCGTATTTTTCAAATATCTCACGGGTGTTGGCACTAAAACTATCTATATAACTTTTTAGATTATCTGCGATATTATTAGAATCTGCCATTAACCTGTTTAAAGTGTAGTTGGATTTGTTATAAAAACTGTGCTTTGATTTTCTAGTTAATATAGCATCTAAAGGTATTCCTAAATTTTTTCTAGCCTCAAACTCATCTATAACATCTTGTCTAGTTGGTTCAAGTACACATTCTATTCTTCTTAGAAGAGTGAATGGCAATATAATCTTACCATACTCAGATTGCTTATAATCACCGCGTAAAAGATCGGCTGTGCTCCATATTAATGCTGATAAACTCATGAGATGAAATAAATAAATTAGTATAGCTATATTATAGATATTTAGTTGTATTTTTGAATGTATTTATTTTGTCCCCCGGGGGACTTTTTGAGAATATGTAGATATCTTTTGTTAATTCATGCACCTTTTTTATAAAATATATTAAATAAAGGTGTATTTTTTGTTTTTATATTAATTTTATTAGTGTATATTTGTACTTATAAATTAAAATGATGATATAAATACATGTATACAACTAACGACATAATGAAAATCTTTCAAATGTCCAATACCCAAAAAAGTTCTATATTGGCTGCAGAAAAGAAAAATGAAATACCATTAGCCGAAAAAACAGCGAGAGGATCTATAAAGGTTAGACAATGGAAGTCTGAAGATTTGCCAGCTATAGGAAAGAAGTTTGGATACTTAAAGTCCCCCGGGGGACAAAAAGTGATTTCTATCTATACACCAAAGGGCGGTGTTACAAAAACAACATTGTCTGCTAACTTAGGTAGAATGCTTGCTCTTAACGGCATAAAAACAATGTTGATAGGGCTGGATTTTCAAAGATCTTTAACAAGATATATTATTCCAGAAAATTATGATGCTACTAATATAGAGGCGCTATCTAGAGATAATGGGGCAGGTCTTCATCATATTTTATTTGAAGATAAAAGTATCGAAGAGGTTGTGTTAAAAACTGATTTACCTACTTTAGATATAATTCCAGAAACATCAGATTTGAATTTTATGTCAAAAAAAATAAGACTCCAAAATAGGAGAGAGTACTTATTTGGAGATAAATTAGTCGAAAAATTAAAAGATTATGAGGTGATAATTTTTGACTGCAACCCTGGTTGGAATGATCTAACAGAAAATGCCTTAGTATCTTCAAATAATGTTATTATGCCGTTGGCTTGTGAGATAGAGTGCTATGAAGCTCTGCAAGCAAACATAGAGGAGATAGCTGAATATCAAAATGAAATGAGGCTGAATTGGGACAACTTTTTGATGGTTCCATCATTGTTAGAAAATACTGCAATGAGCCAAGCGATATATAAACAGTATGTAACCCTGTATCAAGATAACATAATAGCTTTCCCAACTAGAAGAGCTGTAACAGCCCAAGAAGCTAGAGTTAATCATAAGTCAATTATTGAATATGCACCAAAGTCAGCAATAGCTAATGATTATTATGATATGGTCAAAGCATTATGGGGAGAGATTGTAAATGTCTAAAAGTTTGAATATGCAGAATATGCTCAAAAATGCTGGCAATAGGGCACCAGTGTCTCTAAAAAAGCATAAGTTATACGATGATCCTACAAAAGATGCAGAAGTTAGATTGATTGATACTAATTCTATATACATATCTAAAATAAAAAATGACAGATTAAATCCTAGTGATGATGAGTCTATTGAAGAGTTGGCTAACAATATTAATAGCATAGGTCAGCTACAGCCATGTATTTTGCGATATGCTCCTAATGAAGGTAAGGATTACGAACTTATAGTTGGTGAAAGAAGATACCATGCTGTTAAGCGAAATAGAGGGCTCTTAAAAGCTGTAGTTATTGATGGCTTGACAGACGAGAGCTCTGCAATCAGTATACTATCAGAAAATAACAATAGAGAGGATATATCTGATTTTGAGCTATATAACCAGATATCTTTGTTTATCGAACAGGCTATACTGAAGCAGTCAGATATAGTTGCAAAGGCAGGTATATCTAAGCAGAAAGTTTCTAAGGTTTTGAAGTTTGGACTACTTAAAGAAAAGTTTAGCGATGTGTTTGATGATTATTCAAAGATTTCAGCATCAACCGCGGAGTATATATCATCTTTGGATACTGATGATGATACAAAAATAAAGCTATTAGAAATAAAAGATAAGATACAATCTGGTGCATTTGGACATACAAAAATAACTACCCATATTAAGAAAAACACTAAAGAAAAAACGGTTAATTATTTAAACCATTCATTTACTGTAAATAGTTCATCTATAAATATAGGCCCTAAAGTGTACAAAAACATAAAAGAAAAAGAGGCTTTCTATTCCGAATTAGAGTTGTTAATCAAAAAATATTCTTAAAAGTCCCCTGGGGGACTAATTACTGGTGAAAGTTATTATCTGATAGGTTTAAAATATTTGCTCTTATTAAATTATGGTTGTTTAAGACTGTATTGCAATTATATTGAAATTGTTGTTATTTAGTATTACAATCGATTTGTTGCGTAAATTTGTAAGGATGTAAGATGCACCATAAAAAAACAATATCATTTCTAGCCTTTTTAATGCTTGCAGGATGTTCGAGCCATGATGAAGAGTATTATAAGAATCATATTGATGAGGCTAAAACTAAATACAAGGAATGTAATGAAGCTTTAAATAGTGCATTTATGTCGAGTGATAAGAATAAGTATGAAAAAACCTTAAAGAATCCTGAATGTATAGCTGCTGATAAAGCTGTAAAAGATTATGAGCAAAAATTAGCTGAAGCTAGAAAGCAAGAAGCAGAAAAAAAATACAAAGAAGAGTATTCAAAGAGCTCAGTATTATTTGAAAAAATGAGTTATAAAGATTTTTTCAATTATAAAAAAAACTGTAGTCTTTATGGTGGTTATATGAGCACTGGAACTACTGAGTGTAAGGCTTATTTTGATTTGCAGAGTCAAAAAGAGAGTGAAGAGATAGCAAATATAAACAATAAATACTCAGGTGAAGCATTGATTAAATTTAAAGAAGAGTCTTGTAAAGGAAGCAATGTTAATACAATGAATGATGCTTATTGCTATATTTCAAATAAAGCACTAGAAGGACAGATGAAAGAAAAAGTTAGCTACTACATAGCTCATAAAGATGAGCTTAAAAAAGATTTTAATGAGTGCCAAAAAGAATATGTAACTTTGAAAAAGCAAAAAGGTTATAGCGAAGCTTACAAATATTTAAGCACATTTAAGTGTGACACAGCAGGTAAGGCTGCTCGTGAATATGGTGTTTACAATTTTGACAGACCGGTAGCCTAAATATCTTATTATATACAAAAAAATATCTACTAAAATGTAGATAAGCTAGAGACATGAAGTATTTCAAAAAGGCTGATAAAAATAAAGTTGAACTATAAATTTGTCCCCTGGGGGACTTGGATTATAAAAATATAGATTTAAATTATTTAAGCCTCTAGTTTGAAGCTATCTGGGATTTTGATAGAATTGTGTTGAGGTTATCATTTCTTTCTCCTCTTTCGGTAACCTCAACGCAGGATTTATAAGCATACTTTTAAAACTCAAAGAATAGAGTGGTTTGACTAGTCAGTCAATTCTAGATCAAAAGAATCAACGGACTTCTCTAGAGCTTGTTCTAATAAATGTTGGTAATAACCAGATTTGATTTTATAAAAGGTGCGGCGAGCTATTCCAAGACTCTCTATTAATTCGATATTATTGAGTTTCTTATTTTTCTTTATTGCTTCTATTACTTCTAAAACAAGTTCGGGAGTTATTTTTCTTCTTTTTTTAGGTGATGGCTGATCTTCAAACAGCTGTAGTTGTTCCATGTTTTTATTGTTCAAGTATTTTTTTAATTTTCTCAAGTTTTACTAAACGGTTATCTATGGTTGCTATTTCTTCTTTCAGATCCATCAAGCAGTTCATTATTGCCATAGTTTTTTCCTGCATTTTTAGTAACTTTGATCTATCTCGAATTGTATTGAGATCATTAAATAATTCTCGTGTTTCTGTTATAGCTTGATTGATTATATTTAATTCTTTCAACTTGGTATCCTAATTGATTATCGTATCTGTTACTATAGGGGTTTTTATTACTTCATTAATTTGTGTTTATGGATTATAACAAATTCACACTTAGTTTGTTTAAGAACACTACTCAATCGTATAAGTATTTATGGGGGTTGGCATTACTTGAGTTAGCTAATGATAATAGTATTACCTCAAGTACAATAAGATTAGAAGATGTCTTAGCTTATGCATCTGTATATGCTTCTAATTTGGTCACAAAACATAAGATTAGATTAAGTTGCAATTCTGATAGTGTATTTGAAAAAAATATACTAGAAAATCACTCAAAAACTAAAGATTACAGAAATAAATTTATTCAAATATATAGTTTGGAATCTAGGGAATTAATAAAGAAAGACTTTCTAAAATATGTACCATATAGATTTCAGTCTGGTTTTTTTAATATTAAGGGTAGTGATAGCCAAAAACAAAAATATTATGTCGACTGTATTGACTCAAGTAATAAGAAGTATTCTGACATATTGATGTATCAAATAGATAATGACAGTGACTGTTTGATACTAAGCTCACATTGGCATGATTATCTAAGAAAAAACTATATGCTACTAAAAGCATATATAACCCAAGAATTTGCTAAATATCTGGCTAGGTATAATGTTGATGTTCCAAACCTGATGCTCAAGGTAGATCCAGTAGCTGACAGAAACAGAGAAAATTTATCCAAGCAGAGAATTATTTGGAATGATTTCATAAAAGACAACCTCAATATCCGTAATATTTATGATGATACAATTTTAACTAGTTTAGATAGAAGTATTGATTTAGATCATTATGTGCCGTGGAATTATGTTGCTCATAATATGATCTGGAATCTGACACCTATTAAATCTGGATTAAACAGTCAAAAATCAGATAAGATTCTGGTAGATAATAGGTATCTAGATAAGTTGGCTAATCAGCAATACCAATTATATGACTGGATAAAATCAAACAATAAAAAAAAGATGATAGAGGATTATACGATAGTATCTTTGAATGATATGGGAAAGGGTGGTTTTATCAGTACTTATAAAGATATGATAGGATCATTATGTCAGTCTGCTATTAGACAAGGTTTTAATCAATGGAATATTTGATATATGAATAATACTACTAAAAAATACTATAATGAAAAAGCAGTAGTATATGTGCGAAATACTACTAACATAGATTTCTCTGATTTATATAAACGGCTGGATCAATATGTAGTATCATCGGAGAGTATCTTAGATATTGGTTGTGGTTCTGGGCGAGATGCTTTTTATTTTGCTAATAAGGGTATAAAAGTTACAGCTATAGACTTTTCAAAAAATATAATTAATGAAGCTAAAAGGATAAATAATCATTCAAACATTGAGTATATAGTTGCAGATGTTAAAAATTATAATACTGATGAAAAATATGATTTAATCTGGGCAAATGCTTCTTTATTGCATTTAGAAAAAGATAAGTTAGGCGAAGTATTGAAGAATATTAAAAAAATGCTGAGTACAAAAGGGTGCTTTTATTCATGTTTTAAGCAAGGCAATAATTCTGAGGTTGATGATTTAGGTAGGTATTTTGCATATTATGACGAACAAACACTAAAAAACATATTTGAAAACTTAGATTTCAATATTAGAGATTTTTTCATCACATACGATAAAACAGGCAGAAATGTTACTTGGTTGAATATTCTTGTTTCAAATAAATAAATATATAGTCCCCGGGGGACAAAAATATTATTTGTAATCTAGTCTGTAATTAACATCGCGACAAGCTGACAAATATGATAATTCTAGTTCTATAGTTCGATTTGTGAATCAAGAGTGCAAAACTTCTTGAAAAATCTTTCTAAAGTCCTAGTTGATAAGGGACTGTTTAGATTTTAATAACTAAAACTTACAAACTATTCTTACTTTTTGAAGTAGCATTGAAATTAAATGCTATCACAGGTACTAAATCTAGTTTATCGACTATATATTCGATGGCTGGGCGTATAGTGTTATCGCCAAACTTTTGGTTGATACTATCCATAGCAATATCGCATTGTAGATGTTTTGAATCATAAGGTTCGGCAAATAAATCTAACTGTTCAGAATCATTATATTCAAGTTCCCAGCATTTGATGCCTAGTTTAAGTAGTGGCTCACCTTTGTAAAGTTGCATGTGTGCTTTTACAGCTTTTATAAATTCATGATTACAGTTATTAGCTTGCTTGAAATAATATATCTTACGAATTAGCTTATATTTTGAGAGTAAATATATTCTTACTGATTTTGAGCGAATATTTAATAATCTCATTCTTCTAGTAAGTCGATATGTTAGATGCAACAATGTGGATTCTATAATATTTCTATCTCTTAGAAATGGTGGTAGTTGCTTACTATGTCCGATTGATTTAGGTAGACTTTCTTTGGTTATTAGCTCTACAGGATCATGCCCATTACAAGCTGAATGTAAACGCTTACCAACTATGCCATATTTAGTAGATAAAACATTATGTGGGGCTTTTTGTAAATCCCCAATAGTCTTAAAACCTCTATCATTTAGATATTGTAAAATTCTGTCACCAATACCACAGAATTTTTCTAATGGATATGGCGCCATATATTCTTTGATTTTATCTGCTGGTACTATAGCAGTTTTACCTTTGTTTACTCCTGCTACAAATTTAGCTGTTAGCTTACCCTCTGATATCCCTATTGAGCAATTAATACCACTACTACTATCGTATACAGCTTGTCTTATCATAGTAGCTATATTCTCAACTCCTTTATATAGGTCTAAAACTGGATATAAATTCATCCAACATTCATCTATAGAAAACACTTCTATATCTGGAGTGATATTATGTAAAGCTGAGATTATATTAGCTGAGATTTCAGCATATCGTTTGGGTCTAGATGGTCTTTTGATAATTTCTGGACACAATCTAAGAGCCTCTTGCATTCTCATACCTGTTTTGATTCCATAAGCTCTAGCTTCATAGCTACTCGAAATGATACAAGTACCAGCTTCGCCATTAGTTACAGCTACTGGTTTATTCATCAATTCTGGAAAATCTATCTGCTCACAACTTGGAAAAAATGCCTGCATATCAACTAATGCTATACAAGTTTTACTATTCCACTTCATATATTAGCCTTAATAAGGTGTAGTATAATTTCACTTATTAAAAATATAGATGATAACCTTCAAAATGTGAAGTATTATTTCACTTTTAATATTGATACACACTAATTAGCGATTTATAATCTAATTAAGAAAATATTCATAAACCTTTGAAATGTTTGTATACAGTAAAGATTTAAAGCCTTTGCTTAAAGAAAAAGGTATAAAACAAGCTACATTAGCTGAAAAGTTAGGTATTAGTACAAGAGCTATCAAAGGTTGGATTTCTGGTATTAATAGTCCTACTTACGAAAGACATCTAGAACTAATGGAAATTCTAGGTCTAGAAAATGAATATAATAATTATGAGAATATCATTAGCATACCAGTATTAAGCTATGTTCAGGCTGGTGAGTTTACAGATTCAGCTATAGATATAGAGCCAATAGATTATCTCAAAATACCAAAAGAGTTAGTTCCTAAAGATGGTTTCTCGCTAAAAGTACAAGGTGATAGTATGCTCTATGATATTTGTGAGCATCAAAAGCTAGATTCTAAATATTCAAAATTCACTCTCTATGATGGTGAAAATATCATCATAGATCCGAATGATAAAAATATTCAAAGTTTATTAGGCAAAGTAGTTGTAGCTAGAAATAATGATGGTGCTACAGTCAAGCTACTTCATAAAGAAAATAATCAAATATCTCTTATGCCTCTAAACTCAAAATACCAGGATAACCAAAGTATTCTCAAACCAGATGAGGCTGAGATAATAGGCAAAGTTGTTAATGCTTATAGTGTTAGGAGTTTTAGTTAATAGTTAGGCACTCTTCAAATAGAAAGTGCCTAGCTTCTAAAGTTAAACTGGGGGGTAATTTGTTTTATCTTGAAATTCATGAGGATTTTTCATCATTAGCATTAGTATCTCAGGCAAAATCTTAGATAAAATATTATTAGCATCTTTTAGTTGCTGTCTATTCTTAGAACTATTCCAAGTTGACCCGCCATGCACGATTTGATTCCTCAAAGTATATAATCGTGAGAAGATAGTATTTAAACCAGATACCATATCACCACTCATGATATTTTCAAGAACTTGAATATTTTTCTTTTTGAAAGAACTTTCCCAGTCATGATTATTGCTATCGTTTATATACTCCCAAAATGGTGCATAAATATATTTATTATTAAGCAAAACTCTTATTGCATTATGATAATCAGAGACAACTATCTTTTGTATTGTACTGTTTACATCAAGTTCTAATATTTTATCTAAAAAGCTTTTATAACTGTGTATCTCCGAGAAACTATCTCCTAGTTTGATTTCTCTTGCATAAGCAGCGTTAAAAGCAATCCAGTATGCTATAAATTGCATATCACTATCATTTTCTAAGTCTTCGGCTCTATATAACCATTTAATAGCTCTATAGGCTCTAAGTGCTAGATGCTCACAAAAAGCACCTCTATTTAGATTATGATATTCAAGGAGTTTATCGGCTTGTTTCATATGAGATATTTGATTGATATTCATTAATTAGATGATACTTAAATAGAGTAATTACTACAAACTTATTTGTTATTTGCAATTTTCATAATGATTTCTTCAACTAAAACTATTTGATCTTGTGATGTTATATACTCTAGATCTCCATCAATAGCATGTATGCTTAATCTTTTCATGTTATCGTATAAGGTATCCTCAATATTATGCAGAAGTGAGAGTAACCTTCTAATAAGGAACTTGTTTTCTAGTTCCATCAGACATAATTCCATTATATGTGGTTTGAATAGATTTTATCAGATATAGTAAAGTTTTACTTTTAAGAGTATTATTCTATAATCTAGATTGAATTTTTATAACAAAACTAGGAATCATATAACTGTGCATGACCTAAATAAGGATTACGATAGTCTCTTAGAGACTCTGAAAGAAATAGAGGCGTCTGATAATGAAGTTGAGACAATAAGTTTAGAAGAGATGCTATTAGAAATAACTTCGGATGATTTAGATGAGGAAATTGATTTTGGCAGACCAGTAGGTAGAGAAATAATATAAATTGAGGTGCTCATAGTATATGTCTTATCGGTTAGTTGAGACTTTCTCGATATAGTATCCAATAATCTTTAGATGCTCTTGTTTGCACTTTTTGCAGGTATAACTAACTATATCCATGGTAGCATCTATTGAAACAACATCGCCACTGCTAATATTTTTTGACACAAAGCATGTAGCTGTATTGCTTAATGTTATGTCAAAATCTGAGGTATTATAGCCTTGATTTTTGGTTGTAACGGTAAGTATTGTTTCATCATTTTCTTTTGATTTTGCTATGTTTTTTACATTTCCGGTTATTATTACTTTAATCATTTGATTTTCCTTATTTTTTATTGTTAATTTATGATAAGAACTAGCTGTTCTCAAAAGACGCAGGACAGCTAGCTTCTTATCTAATTGCTAACAACTACTAATAAAGACAAACCCACTTCAGAGTATTTGATAATGCTCTAAAATAGTGATTTTTCAAAATGACTTATATATTTTTGCTTCTGATAATCAAAGATAGATACTGTTACCAAATAAGGGCGTAAAGCCCCTAGCTTTAGCTATGGGGATATAAGCCCAATCAATATTTATTGATTATATAATACATAATATATATAATCATCATATATTTCATGATTATAATTGTCATAATGCAATATAGGACAAATAATAATATTGTATATTCGTGTAAGTACCATATTATATGGTGTCCAAAATATCGCAGAAAAGTGTTAGTTGGAGCTGTTGAAACAAGATTGAAAGAGCTTGTATATGAGATATCATCAGAACTTAAAGTTGAAGTTATCGAAGTAGAAACAGACAAAGACCATATACATATATTAGTTGAGGTTGATCCTCAATTTGGGGTTAGCAATTATGTTAAAAAATTAAAAGGTAGGACATCTAGAATTTTAAGGGATGAATTTCCACATTTAAGACAAAGATTGCCTACTTTATGGACAAATAGCTATTTTGTTTCAACTGTTGGTGGAGCACCACTATCAGTTGTTAAACAATATATTGAAAATCAACAATTAAGTGAATCTAAGAAGTCTAAAGATAGATGGAATAAGTTTTTGAGCAATGGTAAGAACATATAAATACAAACTATATAACACGAATAAAAATAAGCATTTGCATAGGCTTATTAATATTTCTGGGTGTATTTATAACCATTGTATAGCTTTGCATAAAAGATATTATAGGTTGTATGGTAAATCTTTAAACAAATATCAACTGCAAAAACATATAACCAAACTAAAAAAATTAAGTAGATATAGTTTTTGGAATAATTTAGGCTCACAAGCTATTCAAAACATAACCGAACGAATAGATGAGGGTTATAAAAAGTTCTTTAAGAAACAAGGTGGATTGCCTAGTTTCAAAAAGGTTAAAAAATATAAATCTTTCACATTAAAAGGTCGTGTTGGCTATAAGGTTGAAGATAATAAAATAATCATCAATAAACGTAATTATAAGTTTTGGCTATCACGACCAATTAATGGAGAAATAAAGACTTTAACAATCAAAAGAGACTCTTTGGGAGATTTGTATATTTGTATTTCTTTAGAAATGGAAGAAGAACAAAAAAGCATCACAACAGGTAAAAGTGTGGGTGTTGATTTTGGGCTTAAGAAGTTTCTACAACTATCAGATAACACAGATATAGAATCGCCATTATTTCATTTAAAAAACCTATCTAAGATAAAGCTTTTAAATAGAAATTTATCAAAGAAAAAGAAAGGCTCTAATAATCGTAATATAGCCAAAAAAAGATTGGCAAAGCTTCATATAAAGGTTGCCAATCAAAGGAAAGATTATTTTCATAAGCTATCTAATAGCTTAGCTGATACATATGACAATCTTATAATTGAAGATTTAAATATGAAAGCTATGCAAAGATTATGGGGTAGAAAAGTTAGTGATTTAGGTTTTGCTGAATTTGTAAATATTCTTAGCTATAAGATGAATGTTTATAAAATTGATAGGCACTATCCATCATCCAAAACTTGCTCATCATGTGGCAAAATAAACAACGATATAAATAAAACTCTATCTAGTTTGAAAGATAGACTATTTAATTGCGATTGTGGATTTGAGATTGATAGAGATCTAAATGCTAGTATAAATATTTATAGAGCTGGGGCATCAGCTCTTGGGTTAGGAGATGTAAGACCTACATTGTAAGCAAACTCTGTTTGATTCCAGAATCCCCTGCCTTTAGGCATGGGGAGTATGTCAATTTGAATTTTACTAGCCTTTTCGATAAACTCTTCAATCATTGGCACAGCATCTTCCTCATGATCTCGGATAAGTTTAAATAAATAAGGGCAATTATCTAAAATCTTTTTTTCTATTATATGATAGTCAATTTCGTCATCATTAAAGTAAATATGACTGATATATTTAGTAGTTTCTGGTCCTCTGACTGGATCGTGATATTTGTATTTAAAGATACAAAGCTCCCAACCTTCGTATCTTGGTTTGATAGCCATGCCTACATAGTTAACACCATCAGCTCTATCTATCCTAAATTTGGTATATCCAAGAGCGATGTATTCACTCGCCACTTCAGCAAAATCCTTATCTTTGCACCTATCACCATTTAGTAGCTCTTTGATGATTTGATGACCTTGCTCGCCTTGTTGAGCTAAATCAAAGATAACATCTATATTTTCAGCTATGGTATTTTCAATATCTTCAAAACTATATGTTAGATTGGTATATTCTATATTTGTGACTAACTGCATATCATCGCCAGATTCTATATGATCACTGTCGCTCAAGCAAGCTGATACATCTAAGCGTTTAATCCTTTGATATGGTGACTTCATCGTTAAAATGTTGATATACTTATATCCCTCTATTAGCTCTTTGTTAGCTAATCTAGTGCCATAATCTACGATTCCGTATTTATCTTCTAGTTCAGCCTCTTGCTCATGATACATCTGCATGATTCTATCATCAAATGACTGCTCATCTAAGTGATCATCTTGCTCAGTACTATCTAGTTGGTTATTTAGCTGCTTGTCTAGTTTGTAGTCTTGTGACATTGCTATCTCCCTTTTTTAAGTTGTTTTTTTAATATTAGTTATTAAAAGAAGCTATACCAGTGATATTCTCTCCAGTGGCTAAGCTGATCTTTTGGTACGCATACTACTTCTGTAGTGCTGGTATCTTTTTGATATTTAATCTCTCCATAGCGTTTAACAGCCTTGGTTTTGATAAGCCAATTTGATAGGCGCACAATTGTATCTACTGAATTATTTTTTTCAAAAAACACAGTAGAAGATTGGCTACCAAAATAATACTTAACCGATACACTCTCGATATTACAAGCCATTTGTGTACATTTATATCTTGTGTAATCATTTTCTTTTGGGAACTCTCCGAGAAATGTATAGCCTTTGGCACATTGGATTTTGACCTCATTATCACCTTTAATTATTCTAATGTTGTCTGCTTTTCCGTATGCTCTATCTACATCTACAGAATTGCTAGGGTAAGCAAAAGTTAATGAATCAGCATTTTCAAATTTAGGGTTATTAAAAGCTGACTTTACACCTGTTTTAGCATCTAAGGACATTTCGCTAGGATCATGCTTGTAATAAGCAATCATACTAAAAGTTACAATCAAAACTAAGCATAACTCAATAAAGTATCTTTTGTATTTATTCATTAGTGAGCCCTCAATAATTGATTATCTAATTTTTCATTTTCACGAATAGCTACTACTTTAGGGTCATCGCTATTTTTATATCTATTTTGAGCAACTTCTATGGATTTTGATATCTCTTGATAATCATCATCGCTAAACTGTTGTGAGTAGTCTTTGGGTAAGCTCTCTAGCCAGTTTTCAAATTGATCGATAGTAACTACATCTGTCTGTGGCCTGTTACTTTCTAATATAACTATTTCAGCTTTTGGATTAACAAATACTACAACTGGAGTAATTTTCCATTTATTTACCCTATGCCAACCAAGTATCTTCTTTAGTTGATTAGTAGTCGTAATCACTTGCTTGGATACATTTGACTCATAAGTAGTATCGACTTGGTTGCCATAATTATCATATTTTACTCTAGTCCATTTGTCTTCGTTTGAGCATAAGATTTCACCATTATAGTTTTTGACTTCAACAACAACTAAGCCAATATTTGGTACAAGCACTAGAAAGTCAATTTCTGCAACCCAAGATTGACCATAGAGCATATTACCACTACTCATATATTTACTATTAAGTTTTGTACCTAAGCCATCGAGTGTATCTTGGAATTTTTTCTCGCCTTCTAGCCCAGCAATTTTTATATCTAGCTGGTTGTTGCCTGTATTTGTCTTTTTAGATTTTGCTGGCTGTGTAGAGGTATTTTCATTAAAGTCTTGGAGGTGTAAGAAAACACTTAAGAATGCGACATAGTATATTGCATGCCAAATATAATGAGCAAAAAACACAACACCATTTACAAAACCAAGATCAGAGAGTTGCTCTAAACCTATCCCTGAAAAGATGATTTTGCCAAAGAAAAAAGAAATCACAGATAGAATTAAAGATAGTGGTATCAGTATATATGTAACTAGTTTGATAAATATATAAATATAATATGCTATTACCATGGCTATAAAGCCCGATATAAATAATGCGGGGATACAAATTATGAATATGCCTTTTACAATATAATGATAAATCTTACCAATAATTCTAAAAAATAACCTCTTTGGTTTAAAATCCAAAAATGTAAATCTAAAAGTAGAGTATATCAAAGAAAGAATAACAACTGCGGTTATAAGATACGCACTAATAGTAGCAATAACGGTATTTATAATAGATAAATATCCTGACTTAGCTATATTGCTTGAGAGATTATAATCTACAACTATTTGACTAAAATTATGATGTATATAACTATAATAGAAGTCAAAAACAAAATTTCCGTGCAAGAGCTTTGCTAGATAATCAATAACAGGATAGCTACTTTTATCATAAAAGGCGATAAAAACGCCTAATGTCATCAGCCCAACAAAAAAACTAAATATAGCTACAAAAATTATAGCAAAGACTGAGCCTGCTAAAAACTTAGCAATTAACTCAACAAATAATTGTATATAGTTATTGTTATATTTCTTAGATTCATGAGAGATTTTAGTTCTAATGTTGATCATTTTATAAAACCCTATTGTTGTATCATTCAATTTTAATCATATTTTTTTTGTAATGCTTGATTTCAAATTCTTTATTAAAGTGCTGATCGCCTTGAAAATTAAACTTAGACTTTATATTTATGAGCTACTGCCGTTGAGAAATTATCTACGGAGTTTTCTTCATAGTCTTTTCTAGTCATCATACCAGCTTCAGCGTAATAGAACTTTTCAGCATAATCCCCAGACTCTAATAGCCTTTGTCGATTTTGATATTTCTGCCAATATAAAAATAATGTTTTAGCAATATTACTAGACAATCCATAATCTTTAACCAAGTTAGTATAACTTGAATCAATATAATTATAATAAAAGTTATAGATATAGTCGTTGTGAAAAATATTAAGTAACATATCTAAAAACTGATAACTGTTTTTATCGTAAGTTGCAACAAGAATAGCTATTGCCACTAAGCTAATAAAGTAGCTTGTCAAGCCAATACCTACAACTATGAAAGCAAAATATGAAATATAGCGAGATATTACTTCTATAGTGAATTTGAGATAATGGTTTTGATATTTCCGGTAAAGCTCAGAAATATCATTTCTTATATCCAGCATTGATAATAGTTTTGAGTTAGTCTATTTTACATATAAATAAAAATAACAACTTTAATTTGAAATACAATATTCATTTTTAATAATAAATACAATATTATAACCACTAAATATCAATACGAATACATTTTGATTTAATCATTTATTTAAAAGCCAAACGTTTGATAAGGAGAAATACTATGATGTGGTTTTTGATGTTGTTTAATGGCTTATTAGCAAGTATCGGTACTATGTTAGTAACTGGAATACTTGGATATAATAATGAATATATAGCGCCTATAAGCTTCTTAACTGGTGCTGGCATATCATTTTTGATTGCTAAAATCATGGTATCAAAAGGTGGTGATAAGATACTAGGCTTTATCGCCCCAGCTCGTAAAATGAGCCAAAGGGAGCAGGAGAGAGTCAAGCATATTTTAGCGAGAGTCCAAGAGCAAGCAAATGCTAAAGAGGGTTGGGAGATCAAAAATATCCGTTTATACACTATGGATAGTCCTTTGCTAAATGCTTTTGCTATGGGTAGAGATATACTTGGTCTTACTAGTGGAGCATTAGAGCACCTAGATGATGATGAGCTTGCCGGACTTATTGCTCATGAGATTGGACATTTCTACTATAGAGATAGTGAGCGACAAGCTGTGAATTTTGGTCTGCTATGTTTTGCAGAGGCTATGCTATGGGTCAACGGTCTTGTACTAGCACTTAGACACCTACTGACACCAAACAAAAATGGACATAGTTCAGCTGGCATTATGGGTTTATTTATCATGCCTTTGATACTTTTGGCGATTATGTTTAGACTGCTTGGATCTATAGGTATATGGGTATATAATTTTACTTATCCATTGCTTAACCATAAGCAGGAGTATAGAGCAGACATGTTTGCTTGTAAGGCAGGTTTTGGTGCTGGCCTAGGTTCTGTACTTAGCAAAATCATGAGTTACGAGGAACCACCTAAGGGTCTAACTGCTAAGCTAACTCAAACCCACCCTAATACCGGTGATAGAATAGCTAAGATAGATGATTATCTGCACACAAATGCTGCTTAAAAATTCTTAATTAAAAATTATCTATTATCTACCATTCTCAAAAAAATCATCAGAAACCTCTAATGAATCAAAGACATCATCCCAACTTTGATTTTTTTTACAATCATCTTCGTAAACTTTGATAGCAGGCATCAAATCATCATTTGATTCTACCCTAAGCATTTTTATATCTTCTATATAATCACTAAGCCAAGGATATTTTATAGACATTTTTTGCACGGTAACAACACAAGTAATCGCATTAATCGTACTATCTCCAAAGAAGGTACTACCTTGGTAGCATATAAATCCAGAGTTCTCTAAAAAATCTTTAATTTGTTGATATATATCGGCATATTTATAATGACTATTTGGCTGATTAAGACTATCCGTACTTAAATTAAATGTAATCGCATACATATAAAAGCTCCTATGGGTTTAAAAGTCTACTTTCTCTTTTAAATCCTTTTTATATTCATTAATAGCTGACTCTAAGAGATTATTATTTATAACAGGATAGCCACCATTTTCTACTGATGAAAAGCCAATAGCTTTTTTTATATTTACTATATATTCAGCCAGTGCTTCAGTATCAAGATCTTTAGCGTAATATTTATCAAGGTACTTAGCAAGTAGATCTTTAGCTCTTTGTCCTTTTTTTTCTCTTACTTTTGTATTTCTAAACTCTCGAGATAGCATAAATTTATGCGCATGCTTAAGGTTAGTCATTTCGGATTTTGTCTGTTTTATAAATTCAGGGCAAGTATGTTCCTTAGCAACCCTAATTATTGAAAATTTGCTATATTGTTCTGTAAGAGCATCAAAACCCTTGTCAGAGCTAAAAATATACAACTTCACATCCTTAGGAGAACGCTCGTATTTTGCAAAGTATTTGCCACATTCTGCTGAGAGTATACAGTCTAGACTATTTTTATCACATTTTGTAACTTTGATAACCTCAATATTTGTGCAGACCTCTAAAGCAGGTATAGATACTTTTTCTTGATGAGATCCAGCAAACAACTTTATCAAGTCGAATTTAGCCTTCAAAACTATTTCTAAGTTATGGAAATTCTCATAATCAACCAAAGCTATTTTTTTGAGTGTGTTTTTTGTTTTTGTACTCTTTTTAAAAAAATTAAACATTGAGATATTTAGTCATTATATATTTATTAATTATTGTATTACACTATTTTAAAGTCAAATGTAATTTTTATGATTTTGTTATAGAAATAGCTACTATCTCTATGTAAACTAAATTAAATTTAATCAAGTAACTCTTAGTGCCAATGTGGAAGACAGCAATAGATGATCAATTAGATAAGCAAATAGACAATGAAATCAAAACAGTAGACCTAATCGAACAACTGACTAATGATTTAGATTGGTATGCCAATAGTAGTATAGAAAATCTGCAAAATGATTTCCACGTACTAAAAAATAAAACTAATCAACTAAGCTTAAACATTGAAGAAAAAACAGCACGTAAAAATTCATTAGAATCGAGCATAACTGATGTATCAAAAAATATAAAATCAATGTTTAACCCTAAAAATTGGTTTAGTGCAGAACAAAAAAGTTATAAAAAACAAAGAAGCGAATTTAATGCCCAATTAGCTACTACTATAGCTAGTATGGCTGAGCTTAATGAAAAACTTAAGAATACTAGAACAGAATACAAAGAAGCTGAAACAAATATCAAAAAGTACGAGAAATTTGATATCAAAGCTACACAATCAAGCTTAAATCATAATAAGTCTAAGTTAGAAAAAATAACAGCATCAATAGAAGATCTAAAAAAACGCAAAGCTCATGTTAACAGGTTAATACAACCAAAATTAAAAATACTCGAAGAAAATACTACTCTCCTTAATAATCATAAAATAAGACTAAATGATGCTCAAAAGTATCAGCGAAGACTTGATAATGCTACTACTGGTAAAGATAGAGCAATAGCGCATAATGATTGCGAAAGAGCTCTAGGATATAGCAACCCAAAAAAAATCATCAATGATGAAACTCGTAACATAAATAGACTACAAAGAGATATTGATAAAATCAAAACTAAGCTAGATGATATATCTGCTAAGCTTGCTCGCCCTGTCAAAAAACTTATCATAGATGGTAACAATCTTTGTTATGAAAAAGGTCGTGACAAATCAAATTTCATAGGTTTGAAAGCTCTAATACCTCTAACAAAAGAGTTAGCTAAATCTTACGATGTGACGGTGATATTTGATTCGCAGATTAGAAAAATCCTCAAAGCAGGAGACAAAGAGATAGCTCAACAATTTGATAAAGCTGTTAAAGTGCATCCAGTAGCATCAAAACAGTTAGCTGATGAAACAATAGTTCGCACAGCTTCTGATGATAAAACTACTTATATAATCAGTAACGACAGATATGCAGACTATGCAGATCTAGCAGCAGTCAAAATGAATAAGCTAATCAAACATGAGATCATTAATAATAAGATAATAATAAACGACTTACTGTTAGAAGTTGATTATTGAAAAAATAGCTTATTGAGAGCTAACAAAATATGAGTAAAGACAAATTAATAAATATTGCTAAGAATATCAAAGATAAAGATATAAACTTTGATGATATACCTAAACTGACAAATGAAAACATTAATAAAGCTGTTCCACTATATCAGGCACCAGAAATACTTGAGCTACTGAAAAATTCAAAGAAAAAAATAAAATAAAGATCATCACTAAGGCTATATCTAAAGCTAAACCATAGTATAGTTAATCCGAATTAGTCATGTAAAATAAGACCCGTCATTCCCGCGGAAGCGGGAATCTCCTAGCCCAAATAAAAAGATCATACACCTATTTCATACAACAACTATTTCACTGAGCTACAAGAAATACTCGGATTGACTATATATTCGATTTCCAACGATTACCACAGCTGTATTTACATGGGCAGGTTTTGCAGTTGGTGGAGCACTAGATAAAGCTACATCTACGGCAAGAGGCGGCTCATCTCAAGTGTCTAAAGGATTTAAAAGTGGTTTTAGAATGGCATCATCAGGTCTTTATACAGCAAGTAAAATGTTATGATTAAATATTACTACCAAGGCTCACTATCGTGGATTCTTCTGTACTCTTCATTTCTTAAATACTTATTATATGCATTTAATGCATTTCTTCTTTTATCTCTAGGAGATCTAATAAAAAGAGTCAAAAAAATAATTCCTATTACAAAAGGAATTAAAATCCCCGCACTTTCAAGAGAATCAATCCCTATTCTAACAATGATAACAATAAAGACTGTACACATTAATAAACATATAACAGATAGTTTTTTATAGAGAGATCTCATATGCGTAAAATAATAAAATTAATACTGCTTTTAATATAACAATATTTTTAATATTTTGCATGGGTAAACTGGCTTGAGTCACATATTAAACATTTTCTAGATACCAACTACTTTCTATTTGAGAGTCGTAATTATTTTTTACTATAAAAAGATTTCATCAAGATTTCTTCTTTCTTGTGTGGGTTTTTACTAACCTCTCTAAAACATTCAATTGTTTCATTATTAGGTTCAGCACCATTGAGCCAAGAGATAGCCATGGTTTCTATACATGACTCATTGATATCTGTTAAATCTATGTTTTTTTCTTTACACCATTCTATAAAATTCATGGTATTTACCTGATAAACGACATACATACATTATACACCAAAGCATATTATTAAAGTATTGCCACACAACTTCTTATAATAATAAAAAACTAAAATATATTATTGATTGATAAACTAAGTTTCATCAGATACAATTCGTTTTGTAGGTTATCGACTAGATAATGGATCTGGGTTTTAGCTACCTAGAGAGTAATGTAAATAAAGCTACACAAATAGGTAAATATATTTGCCGACTAGATAGTGGATCTGGGTTTTAGCTACCTAGAGAGTAATATAAATAAAGCTACTAATAGGTAATCTACAAAACATATATGAAACATAATTCGTCAATATTTTGATAAGGTAAAGTTGTCTAAATTTTGACTCAGAACTGATAATCATTATTACGTTTTATTGCATCTCTAAGTCTGTTTCTTTTGACTTTTCGTGGCTTTATTCCTAGAACAAATTTACGAAAAGAGATAAGTGCAAAGATACCAATAAATATGAGTGCACTATCATCTTGACTTGTGAAAAAATACCAAATACAAACCATGCTTAGCCACACTATTGACCAACATGCTAGCTTAACTTGAAGAGTCATGTGTACTTAATTTTTAGTAGTGATTATATTTTAGTATAACACTCTTATAACTATTCTTTTATAAGAATAATCCTCTATATAATAATACCGTACGGTAATGAATAGTAAATTATCACAAGCTGTGATAAAGTTTCTTACCGATGAGGAATGAATATGCATCAAAATATATTTGATATGACGGACACTTAGTTTTTTAGCTTTTGGATTAATATATCACCGTCTTTTGAAGATAAATATATCCTAGAGTATTGGTTGACCCTATCCTTACAATCATACCCCTTAACCCTATCGCTAAACTGTACATAGTCTCCACAAATATAACTTTTATCATTATGAGATATTTTGTAATTCTCTCCTTTGTGAGGAATAAACAATACCAATAACGCGATACATGCCGCAAGAACAAAAATTAAACTTGCGTACTTATTTAACATCATAACTTCCTACCTTTAAGTGGTTTAGCCGAACTCTATTTTTTCATTGATATAGGCATAAAAATTTCATATAATCTTAAGTGAGGACTTAAGGGTTAACAGCGTTCTCCTTATGCTGAATGATGAGGTCCTCACCTTCAAACTATTGCAACTACGTATTTTTTTAAATAGTTTAGATAGCTTTTTATATAGTTATTTATATTTCTTGAGCAATAATAAATTCTAACTGCTCTTGAATAAGTTCATCATCATTTTTTTCAACAATATTAATTATTTTACTAATACTCTTGTTAGCTATTCTTTTCAAATCTATATTAGCTTCTTTAGCTTTTTTAATATCCATTTCAAATAATAGCTTTTGATCTGTTCCATCATTTTTGTAATCTTCTGGTCTTCTTACCCTTAGTACTCTTAATGTTTCTTTTTCCTTATAAGTAATTTTATTAATTAGGATATAGTTCCTTTTATCTTCTCTTTCGCCCTTTAGCCTTCTTATGAAAAAATTATCAATATTATCATTTACCGCATTTTTTAATATTTCATCTTCATTTGACTTTTTGTTGTTTAGTATTTCTGATATTTGTTTATATCCAGAAGTACCTTCTTCTGCTAGTTTATAAAACACATCTAAATTTTCGTTAATAAGGCTTTTTAATTCTTCGAAGCTATTATATTTATTGGTAAATTGTATTGCAGTCAACATATAATGATCATCAGCATCTGGTTCAGTATATTCTTCTCTAATATGAGCGTGTATATGTAATTCTTTTAGATTCGCAAATACGCTATCTACTATAGCCAAACTTATATACTTATATCCTTGTTTAACTTCTTTTTCTGTTTCTCTTCTTTCAAATTCAACTATGCCGTAATCTTCCATTATTTTTCCTCACCCTCAGTATATTAAGCTTGTGCTAATTTTAGAAATTCATATTAACAGCACATAACTATGGCAATTATAAATTTTCAGCAATTAGTTGTTCAATTTTTTCAAATTGTTGATTTTGAACATATTTATATATTTTATCAATATTTTTACTTATAATTTCTTTAAGAGATACTCCTATTTCATTTGCTCTATACAATTTATATTCGTATATTTTTTTGTTATCATCCTCACTATATATTTCTCTATGTTTTCTTCTAACTATTGTTAATTTGTCATATTTGTTCAATTCACTTAATTGTATACATACATCATCCATTCCAAATTTATCTTTATCTAATTTTCTAACAGCTAATAGATTAAGACTTTTTTTGATTTGCTTATCTACAATTTGATTATTCATTTGTATATTTCCAACTAAGATTTTTTCAAATAAATCCAATTTTTGCTCGCCTATTAATTTAAATAGATAATCTTTCTCATCTTTTATAAACTGTATAGTTTCATCAAATGATTTATCTTTGTTAGTTATATAGATTTCTTTAAGTAAAACATGATCTTGATCTTCATCCTTTTCATTATCTTCATCTAAACATTCTTTTGCAAATATTGCTATTTTTTTTAAATTTTTGAATATACTATCAGCAAGAGCTATCTCGGCATATTCAAATCCCTCTACTTTGTTATCTAGTTTCTGTTCTACTAGCATTTTCACTTTTATTTCTTTTTCCATTTTTTTCCTTATTTATTTATTTCAGCTAATTTTAGAAACTCATCTATTATTTTAAATCCTAGTTCACCATTTTCAGCTAGTTCAAATAGACGATCTTTATCTTGGATAATCATGGCTTCTTTATCATCAAAGCTTTTATGTATATTCGTATATTTATTTCTAGAAACAATTTTTATTTTTGTTAAGTCACCATCAAAGTCTTCAACAGTTCCATATACCACTAATTCTTTTACATTTGGGAATAGTGTTGTTTGTATATTTATCTTAATGTGATCTAATTCATCTTTTGAGTTTATAACTTTTTTAATTCCTAAAAATTTCCATTTTTTAAACTCATCCATCATTTCTTTATTCACATTCTATTTATCTTCTCTATTTTTAGTTATTTGATATCCCTCTTCTTCAAGAATAGTTTTAGCATACTGTATAGCTCTACTACTCTCTTCTTCATTTAGTTCATATTCAGATATATCAAAAGTGTGTGTAGTAGAGTTGTATTCATTTTTCGTATTAGATATAAAGCCAACTTCTTTTACAATAACACTAGTTCTAGATCTTTTTTTATTAGTATCATCATCTTGCCAAGTACTAGTTTTGTTGTAGCCCTTTATATTGATTACAGTTCCTTTCGTTGCAAATTTATCTATAAGCTCCGCTTTGTTTTGATAAGCAATACAATGAACCCACTCTATAGTTTTATGAATATGACAAGCAACACTAAAATTTAGAAATTGCTTACCATTTTTTGACTCTAGCTTACCAATCCAACCAATACGCCCCTGCAAACTAGTTTCTAAAAAATGACCTGAGAATAAATCAATCATATACACCCTTTCTTAACTAAATATAATCAATCTAACCGGTATTAATAAAATTTACCAGTACTACCTTTAGATAAATTAATACAAAAACTTGACTATTCATCATTCTACCAATAATATATATTGTATTACAATATTAATACTTAAAAAATGGAATTTATTAAATCAGAAAAAAACTTACTAAAATGGTACTTTGATAAAGATGAAAAGCTAATTGATTGTGGTATGATGACTATAAAGCTCTCTTCAAAAGAAACTTCTCAACTTGAAAAGTACTTAAACAATGAGCCTGTAGCTAATACTACTCGACTAAACTTTGATGATGATTTTTTTTACTACAAAAATAGAAAGGTTAATATACTTTTTCATAAAAGTAGACAATTAAGTAAAGCACAGCAATTAAAAATGGTTTTAGAATTACTTGAAGATTATAGTAACCAGCTAGTCCCAAATTCTGATAGTAATAAAGATATAATTAACCGTGTTAAGGAACTTAAAGCTCTTCATAGAATTAAGTTCAGCGAAGACTATTCTGCTGGGGAGTGTTATACAGTATTTATTCGCAATAACATTACCAGAAAAGCATTTGAAGAATATACTAAACACTTCTCTGAATCCACTAAAGCTGAGCAATATTTTAAACAACTTGATAGAGATAAATGCTTACATAATTTAGATATCACGATAATGCTTAGAGATAATAATACTGGTAGAATATGTAAAAGAGGTAACATGATAAATTATCCTAAACTGGTGTCATAAATGAAAACAAAAAGTTTTTTAGAGAAATCTAAAAATATAAGAAAAAAACTCAGACAAAATCTCAAAAATAAAATAATAAAAGCATATTTTGACTATGGCAGGCTATTTGCGACAAATCATTATGTAACTCCTGATTCTAGTTGGGTAGATATATCTTTTTTAAGCAAGGATAAGATAAAAATATATTCATGTGCTATTGGTAATGCAGTAGTAGCGATAGAAGAAAGAGCTGGGCAGTTAGCACATAATGAAGCTGATAAAATAGTTCCTTATAATCCTCAATTAGAAGATCCTACTTTTAAACACTATGTTGATAATGGTGAAAGTTATTACAAAATGGAGCTAAGTGATAAAAAATATCCTGAATTTGACAATAACACTAGATCTGAGTGGATTTCTAAAAGAACTGAAGAGCTAACCAATGAAGTATCAGTTTATGAAAAAACAGAACTCAAAACTAATTACAGATTTAGCATTGGTTTACATGCAACTCTAAATACTGAATGTTTAGATACTGATAGGATTAATAGTTTTATTATTGATTTCATAAGAAATGGTGAAAAAGAATATTTTGGTAAAGATTCTATAGATTTAAACGTTGCACTTAAGCCTACCCCACCACCTCCAAAGCCAGAAAACATATCTGATTATCAATATTATAAACAGCTTGAATCAACAGCCACACAAACTGTACCAGATGATATTTTAAAAATTCTTGGGCTTAGTAATGCTAAGTACAGCCTTCAGCAACAGTATACACAAGCCAACGAAGAAATAGATTTTGGTTTGAGTGAAGTGTTTGACTTTAGTTTTGATACTGTTTTATAATTTTCTACAGATAGTTTATTTATAAAATTTTTGGTATTGTATTACTATATATTTATATGTAATATTAGATTCGTATTCACAAAAAACTACGGAGTAAAATAATGAAAAAAATATATAAAATCGCAGTAGCATCAGTTTTAGCATTACCAGTAGTAGCAAGTGCAGCTATGACAAATGATGAAATGTTAAACTATTCATCAGAACAGCTAAAAAATGCTCCAGTAAATGAACTAAAACTAGATGAATTAACAGCAAGAGGAAATGGATATGAGGGATATAGCTGGGATGTAGAATATAATGGTAAAGAATATAAATGTATAAAACCAGGATTTGCAGGTTTCTGGGTAATTGGAGGAGGATGTCATAGAGTCACATACTTAAAACAATAAACCTCAAACGGTTATAAATAAACATCTTCAGGATATCATAACTACCTCTCTCAACTTTCAAATAATCAATCATCAAAACATTTGAAAGGCTCTTTCCAATTAACTGTGTAAATTCTTAATTAAGATGCTAGATTATTTCTAGCAAAATATTAAGGATAAAAACAATGTCTAAAAATAAGAAATCAGAAGATATTTACTCAATGCTAGCAGACCAGATACTAGATTCTGGAGTTGATGTTAACCAGATGTTTGAGAAAGATGGTTTACTCAAGCAACTGACAAAAAGGTTATTGGAAAAAGCATTAGATACAGAGATGAATAGTCATCTTGGCTACTCAAAGCATCAACGAAGCAATTCTTCAAATGCTAGAAATGGCTATAGCAATAAAAGCCTATCTACAGATAGTGGCAATATAGATATATTAGTACCTAGAGATAGAGAAAGTGAATTTGAGCCACAAATAGTTCCTAAAAGAGTAACAAAAATAAATGGCTTAGATCAAAAAATCATATCTCTGTATGCTAAAGGCATGAGTACTACAGATATCCAACAGCAACTATTTGAGCTGTATGAGACAGAGATAAGTACAAGCTTTATAAGTGATGTTACAGAAGCTATTATAGATGATGTTAGAGCATGGCAGAATAGAGCCTTAGAGTCTGTTTACCCTATAGTATTTTTTGACTGCATAGTCGTTAAAGTCAGAGAAGATAAGCGTATTATTAACAAGGCAGTATATGTTGCACTAAGTATATCTTTGACAGGTCACAAAGATGTATTAGGTCTTTGGATAAGTCAAAATGAAGGTTCTAAGTATTGGCTAGGAGTTTTTACTGAATTAAAGAATAGAGGCTTAGAGGATATATTTATAGCATGTACAGATAATTTAAAGGGTATGTCTGATGCTATACAAGCTGTATACCCTCAAACAAAACATCAGCTTTGTATTGTTCACCAAATTAGAAACTCTTTAAAATATGTGCCTTACAAAGATAAAAAAGAAGTGGCAAGAGAGCTAAAGAAAATATATGATGCTGAAACCATTGATATAGCTGAATCTGAGCTTGAAAACTTTGCAAGCAAGTATGATGCTAAATACCCATTAATTTCAAAATCTTGGCTAAATAACTGGGATAATCTGACTGTATTCTTGCAATACCCTCCAAAAATTCGTAAAGTAATTTATACTACTAATGCGATAGAGTCGCTTAATAGTCAGTTTAGGAAAGTTATTAAAAATAAAAAAGTATTTCCTAAAGATGACTCTGTGTTCAAATCTTTATATTTGACTATAGATTATTTGACTAAAAAATGGTCTATGCCTGTGAGATATTGGAGTGAGGCTATGCCTTATTTCGCTATAGAATTTGAAGATAGAATTCAGAGATTTATGTAAGTGAATTTACACACTTATTTGGAAAGGCTCGATATTTCTTACATTCCTTCAATCATCAAAACATTTGAAAATATACAATAGATTTAAAGATCTCTCAAATCATGTCTATAATCTGACATTTAGTACCCTTAAAGGTTTCCTAGCATAAAAAAATTTGAGTCTAATGGTTATTTTTCTTTAGTTTCTTTCTTTTGATTATCAATAACTCTAGTATTTCAGGGGCTTCATATAGTGGGATAGATTTTTTGATATCTTCATTAGTTAGCTCTGGGATATCATCAAAGTTAATATCTTCATCTTTGATATTTTCAGCAATGTTTATTAATTTTTCTCTACTCATTTTTAGCTCTGATTTTGTTTTTCAGTGAATCTTGTCCTACCCACAATACCTGATACGAGATCAATTAAATCTATGCCCAATCTTCAATATCAGAGAAGCCTTCTTTTAAGTATTTACACACAAATGGATAGGCTACTGCATTACCTGAGCCAATAATATCTACATCTAACATCTTGACCAGAAAGTCCAGTAGTTTTGAAGAATCGTTATAACAAATCAACTGCTTAAAATTAGCTCGATTAATCAACTCAAACTTCTTATTTCCAGATGGATTTGCTCCAACTTTATAAATAAGACTATTACCTCGCTCAATAGTTTGGTAATAGAAATAATGAATATCAAAGCCTTCGCGATACAGCTCACGATATTTTTCTTTAGTTTTACTCTCAAAATATACAAACTTATCTTCAAGTGCCGATACAATACCATCATAGATATCTTTACAACCCTTTGATTTAGCGATCCCTTTCAAGACCATATTATAAAAGATTTTTTTACTCTCTATACCTTCTAAGTCGTCTACATTTTTTAAATTTATTAACAATTTTGAGTAGAAGTCCTCACTAGTGATATATTTATCTAAATCATAACCATCCTCGGAGGTTGGAAGACAGTGAAACTCTCTAATAAAGGCAAAAACAGCTCTAAATTGATCGGTTACATCACTTCTTTTTAAGATAATATCAATTAAAGAATCTATAAGATACCCTTCTGCAAATTCGTTTTTTTCATGCTTTTGAACCAAATCTGAATAACCATCTATTTGATTTATGGCTGAAACATTACTATCTATCAATAAGTTAATATTATCCTGATATTCAAAAATATACTTAACCCCTTCTCTCTTTAAATTGGTCACTTCTTCCAACTCAAATTTATCGCACTCACCATCCAAATACTCTAGAGTTGCATCTGGATATATTTTCATGACCTTTAAGTCTTCATAATCTTTTTTACCATGTATAGCATATACCGTTAGAGTATCTTTCAAACCTAAGTCCAGATAGTTAAATCGAGTTATTTTACGATTCCAGATATCATACCTTAATAAAGCCTCTCTCATAGTAGTTGCCATAGCTGGTTTGTTATCAATATTTTCTATATAGATATGTTTTCTAGCTTCACTTGAATTTAAATTAAATTTTTTATAGCCACTTTCGGTATTAGTACAATCTTCTTCAGGATAAATAATGATAATATTTGGCTTACCCTTTACTACTTCATTAGACCTAACTAAAGGTAAAGAATATGATATTAAGTCATCAATATTTTCATCTGTTTTATTAATTAAATAAACCACAGCTTCTTTACTAGTAAAATTCTCGAAAAACTTTGCTGTTGATTGCCTTGGCTTAATATCCAATTGATATGTAAATTTAACCTCTTGATTGAGAGTCATATAATCTTTAAGATATCTATCAATATATAGATAAATTCGACCATACATAGCAGAACGAGTTTTTTTATATTCACTCTTATCAAAACTTATTTTATTAAAGCTTGTACGACTTAATTTGCTGTATTTTAAACTTTTTGTACCATAAGCAACATAGTAGTTAGTATCTTCTGGTTTTGCAATTCTCAAAGCTTTCTGTAAAGTTGAATATACTACCCTTGGTTGAGTAATAAACTTATCCTTATCCTTTGATAGATATTTATTAAGTAGATTAATATTATTAAACTGTTTTTCTCCTAGTTCAAAAACCATCTGAGAAAAATCGCTTCTTTTATCTTTATTCTCTTTAATTATTTCTCCATCAAGTGAGCTTTCTTTAAAGTAAGCGTGAAACACTTGTAGTGATTCAGGGAGTTCTTTTCCAATTTTTTTCAACTTATAGTGATTAGTAAGATATAAGCCACCCGCTGCATTCATCGCAAATTCTTGCTCTTCTATGTATTTTGGTAAGCTATTTAGTAACAAATTTGCTAAATATGGCTTTGTATAAGGATAGTCATCAAAGCTAGCCTTGGAGACCTCTGTACAAACATACAAATCAGTATTAACATCCCTTAAAAAAGGCTCTGAACAACCTTTTATTAGCACCCAAAGATTACCTTTTGGACCTTTGAAGCAAGATTGAACATTTTCAAAACCAAAGACAGTATCTGCATCTAGATAGCCAATATAACCCTTGCCTTTGCGTCTAGATAGTGTAAATATTTTGAAATCTTTATAAATATTATCTAAAGATATATCAATATTGAAAATGTTTGTAGCTGTTTTAGGTATTTTAGTCTCTAATTTAGCCATTATCCCTCAATCTCCTTTGCTAGTTTTGATAGTATTCCTTGTGTTAATTTGCCATCTTTGCTTATTACCCATGAATAAATACAAACATCTGTACCATTAGGTAGTTTATACCTGTGTATTTGTTGTAATTGTTCTTGAGTTTTGGTTTCTAGAATATTAATAAATATAAATTTACGGGCATTTAATTTATTTGCCTTATCGATTAACTTTGGCTTCAAATTATCGCTAAGTGCTTCCTTGCTCGGTTTGACAAGCTTAGCATCAACATAAATATCAGTACCCTTAACTTTATAGTCCATACCTTCAAAATTCTCAACATCTAGTTGCTCAAGTTCGACACCAACAGTCGAGAGCAAAAGCTCTACTATTACTTCTCCTAACGCGCCTTTATATATATTATTAAATATAATTGGCGATAAAATATATCTGGCTTGACAATCTATATCAGTAGCATAACCATTTTTTTCAAAATATTGTCTGATTAATGGTATTTTCATCAGCTTAGCAAGCCCTACTGCTTTAGCTGATATTTCAATACCTCCAGATTCAACTAGATGAACTTTGGAGTAATCTGTTTCTTCAACATATCTAATAGCTCCTGTATTTTGATCTTTATATGTATCTAAAATTTTATGTGTATCTAGATACAACTCAGATAAATCACTAATCCCTTCAAAGTTATTTACTGATGGGTTTTTTAGAGCTTTTATCCTAAGATCATGCCATTGATCACAAGACTCCTTTTTTCGATTATAGTTGATACTACTAAGAAAAGCATCAACCAACGATTTAGATTTGCGACTTATTCTCGTCACATGATTATTCATTTTTTTCAAGCTATCTAGAAGTTGATCTTTTGCTGGTATACTTTGAACGTCATCAAGTAAAGTTGCAAACTCCCTTGTTAATACAAAGTTTTCTCTTTCATAACTTGCTAAAACCTTGGCTATCCCTGGAGAATAAAAAATCCTTGTAACAGCTCTCTTATTATCAGTACGACAAATTCTTCCAACGGCTTGAATCACTTTTGCAACTGCTTTGTTATTAACCGCTTTTAAATCCTTATATCCATTTATCTTTAGGGGAATGTTTCTCTGTAACAATTTAATTATTTTTGTATACTCATCTCCTGATATTTCATCGTTTTCATAAAGATATGTATACATATACAAAGCAGCAATTAATTTTTGATTTGCTGAAGACTCCTCATGATCATGTTTATATGATAATAAATGATTAATATCATCAAGATATAGTGCATCTATATCAACTTTTTTACCAATTAATTTACCTTGTTCTAACAAGCCAATATCATAGTGAAGATTTACACCAGCTGATGCTGAATCATAAGCGGTAAATATAATAAGTTTTTTCTGTAGATCAGATCTTGAATATATATATCTTAAACGCTCTTCTATTAAGCTACTATGCTCTACATTTTGTGAAAAAGCTTTGGCATTAATTTTTATAAAATTATCTTTTTGCAAACCATATTGTTGTAAAGACTTGATCATTATTTGCTCATTTAGTTTTTTACTATCACTAAGTCCTTTATTAAAAAAAGCCAGTGCAACGACCATATCTGACTGAGCAAACTCCTTTATAAACCCAAAGCAGCGTTTAGTTCGTTGAGCATCATAGTCATCCAGATCAATATCATCAAGAAGACCGAATTCATCTATCGCTTGTATAGGTGTAACCTGTATATTGTTTTTAGTATTCTTAAATCTTTCTTGATATTGTTTTGCCAGCTCATCTTTTGTTGCTGAATCTACATTTATGTATTTACTATCGAGTGCATGACGAAGATACCCCATATCAAAATTCACCATTGGATTATAAATTTCTGCTGTTGCAGAAACACAAAAAACCAAATTGTTTTGAGCTATATTCTCAAGCACTCTCTCTTTTGTTAGATAGCATTTATGAGTATGTATATTTACTACGTTTCTAATGTTAGCAACCTCACATGTTGTGATATCTAAACCATATTTATAAAAATTAAAAGTCTTAGACCTACGTAAAAGTTGAGTTTTAAAATATGCTAAGTTAGTATAAGCATTTTGAACATATTTTTTGAGACAAGAAGAATCTGTGTTTAGAAAAGCATCTAAAAACACCTTTAATTCCTCCTCAGGGGAGCCTACCTCATCTATATTACTATCATCTATATTACTATCATCTATATTACTATCATCTATATATGTATTAGCAAAATTGTAGGCAGTAGGTAGAAATAACTTGTCTATAAAGTTCAGCGTAGTTTCTACTAAGTCTGATATCTTATAGTCATACTTGTTATTCTTATCATTATAAATATAGTTCTGTAATTTATTATCAATCTTCTTGATAAATAAATCATTAGAAGCTACATACATAGCATTAAGATACTTAAATAATGTGATTTTATCTGTATTCCAGTTATCACCCTTCGTATAGTAAGTATTAGAAGCCCCAAATGCATCAATAATACCACTTTCAAAAACTCTGATTAAATTGTTACAATAATCTGTTAATCCCTTCTTTTCAATATCATCTAAGAAATCACTAGCTAGCTTTTTTAGATTAATCTCTATTCTCTTAATCGAGTTTAGTAGATCAATATTAATCATATTATCAAATAGTGACTTCTGGATCTCATCAGCAACAATATCTGACTCATCAAAAAAAACTATAGCCTTTTTATCCCTAGCTATATGTTCCCATCCTGTTTTAGATGATTTATATAAATAATTAAGTGGAAGCATCATTTTTTTAGTTGTCATGAGTATAAGTCGCTTTTTATCTAGCTCTATCTCAGGAAATATTTTTGCAATATACTTACCTTCAAGACTTGTCTTAAGCCATGTTTCAAACTTTTTACGAAAAGATGTCTTTGATGGATTAACCTCTTTTAGAAAATAGTCAGTTATACTATTTTTAATCTCAAAGATAGCCTTTGACACATAGTCATTACCATCAACACTCAAAATATCTAAAGTAACTTTTTCTAAGACATCTTTATTTTTTATTTTTATTTTTGGTAAGTATTTACTAAACCATAAGTACAAATCATCTTGTTCGTCTAATAAATTTTTTAAAATATTAGATCGAGATTTTAAATATAATGTTGCAGTTTTATCAGCTATCTTGTCATATACACTTTCTATATTTACATGCTGGTTAGTTATAAAATAGATATTTCTCTTACATTTTTTAGAAGCTAGTAACACATTCATTCTTTCGATAATATGATGTGTTTTCCCATATCCTGTAGGCAGACCAAGAATTATTAGCCCACTATCATGATCAGATATGCTAGTTTTAAGAAACTTTTCCACTGTATTATTTAATTGTATATTTTGTATTACAATATAAAGTATTCTATTTACTGTAAGATTTCAACATTATATTTAATTTTTATGTAAAATATTGAAACTAATTTTATAAACAAGAAAATAATGAAGAATATATCTGACAGATATCTTTTTATAGTATTCTCTAGAGAGAAACTAGAATCTACAAATACGCACGAATACTTAGTAAAAGCAAAAATATTAAAACTGGAATACAACTACTGCTACTTTTTTAAGAAAAGAGTAGAAGCAAATAGGATAATTGAAAACAACTCTCAGCACAAAACACATATAGACAATTTCTCTTCTTTAGGTCGTAGACTAAATCTAAATGAAATTATAAATCTTTATAACAACTCTAAAGATTCTATACTAAAACAACAAATAGATGAGCTAATAGAAGCTCGAGATATAGTGATACGAACCCAAGAGAAACTAAAATTGAAAAGTGTTGATTTTGCTAAGGTATTCTCTGCAAGACCTAGTGATGTAAACATATGGCGAAATATGATAACAAAGCCAGACTCTTTCAAGCTAGAGACAATGAAATATATCTTAGAAAATAAAGATTATCAAAATGACCCATATATTAAACATCTAATATCTAAAGCTCATAACTATTATATCGTTTATATAACTAATCTTGAATCAAATAAAACTATAGATTTGTATACAAAGAAATTTGATAATAAAATTGATGCTCTTGAGTACTTCCAAAAACTAAAAAAAGATGGCCAATTTATAGGACTAAACCTCAAGATCAGTGTTGTAAGTTATTTTAATGAAATCGTTGATAGCGCATTTACATCTAAAAAGTCTAATAAGATTTAGCTTCTGGCTTTTTGCTTGAGATACTCTTTTGGAGAACCATGAAAAATAACCCTGCCATTTTTCTCAATTTTCAAATCTCCTTTGCCAAAAAACATAAATATTATAGAAACTGCCAATACTATAGCAATAATTAACACTGAAATTAATAATGCAAAAACTGTAAATGTAATCGCAGTAGCTGTCACTAAAACTGTAGCTACTAGTATTGCTATCAAAATTAAACCACTAATCAAAAGTCTTAATGCAGCTCGCATATCTAAATCCTTTTATTTAAAAAATATGAAATAAGATTACATCAACAAATATCAATCTACAATTCTTGATTTTCCCCTAGGGAAAATATCGGCACCTAGGCACTCTTTAGATGTGGAGTGCCTGGCTAGCACATATTAGCAATAGCTTCTAACTAATCACAGAACCCTCCCCTACCTTCTTTCTCCAACTCGTATTCTTTTTGTTTTTCGTATATTTGTTTTACTCTTTCAAATTTTTTACTATTCTTGACTTCTTCTAAGAAAGAATCTTGGTTATACTCAAAACTCTCTAATAGCTCGTTTCTTTCTTCAAATAGATCTCTAGCTATATCATTTCCATAATTAGCAACAGGAGCTGAAATATGCTCAAACTTGCTAGGATTTTGTTTATAACCATAATACTCTCTAAGAGTTTGTTTAGCCTTTCTATCAAGCTCTAATATCTTATTAATTAGTTCATTATTAGATTTTAGTTTTTTATTTTCCTTTGCAAGTTCTTTATCTATATTTAGTATTGATTGAATTATTTTATTTTCTTTTTTATCTATTTTTATTTTTTCTTTCGCTACTGCATTATTATTCGCTACAGCATCTTCTTTAATTTCAGCTACCGCTTCAATTTGCTCCGCTGGTTTAGATTGCTCTGTAATCTTAGGCTCTGCCTTATTCTCTTTTTCAAGTTCTGGCTTCGCCTGATGTTGATTTTCAACATCTGCAATTTTTGGTTGCTCAACTTTAATATCTTTCGCTACTGCATTATTATTCGCTACAGCATCTTCTTTAATCTCAGCTACCGCTTCAATTTGCTCCGCTGGTTTAGATTGCTCTGCAATCTTAGGCTCTGCCTTATTCTCTTTTTCAAGTTCTGGCTTCGCCTGATGTTGTTTTTCAACATCTGCAACTTTTGGTTGCTCAACTTTAATATCTTTCGCTACTGCATCTTTACTCACTACTTCATCATTTTTAATTTCAGCTACCGCTTCAATTTGCTCCGCTAGTTTAGCTTGCTCTGCAATCTTAGCTTCTTCTATTTCCCATAATTCATCAATTTTATTTGATGAATTACTATCTTTTTCTGCTTCTTCCCATAATCTATCAAGCTCTATTTTTTCTTGTAACTTTCTTTCTGCTTCTATTGCATTTCTTCTACTTATTTCTAGTAGTTCATCTATATATATTTTTTCTTCTATTTCATCAATTATATTTGGATTATTTTCTTTATAGCTTTGTAAAATTTTATCATTATAATCTTTAACAAGTTCTTTAAGAGATTTCTTCTCTGCTGCTTTAACTAAATCATCAAAATCCTCAATTCCATTTTTAGGATCTGATTGTTTATTTTCATAATGTATTCTCAAGTCATATCTATGTCTGGTTGCACCAACAAGTGTCAAGCTACTATCAGTATCTTTATCCATAACTAGTTGAGCATTATCTAATGTTGCACCTTGCATTTTGTGAATAGTTGAAGCATAGGCTAATTGATAATCATCATATTTTGTTCTATCAAAAACTATTTCTGTATTGTTATCATCATCTAATTTAACTGTTATATAATTATGTTTCACTTCATGGATTGTACCAATAGTACCATTCATTACGCCGACTTCACTTGAATTTTTAGTAAACATAAATCTATCACCAACATAAAAGCTATCACCATTTTTATTTTTAAATGATATTTCTGGATCTAATCTTCCAAAATTCAAACATTCTTGTTGAATAATCTTATTTAGATTTTTAACAGTATCTTTTTTATATGCTGTTACTATTGCTGTTTCTCTATTACCTTTTGAGTTAATGCCACTTGTTTGAAGTAGATAAGTTCCAACTATACCCGAGTACATAGACTCTTTTGAATTATGCTCATAAACCTTTTGCTCTTTCTTATAATGTAATAAAGCTTCTCTTTGTTTACCAATCGAAAAATTAACAGATGCTTCAACATCTTTTTCATTTTTTTGTCTACTAATTTTTTCTAATGTGACACAGCTAGTATTTTCTAATATTAATCTATTAGCTCCACCAGCATTAATTGCTTTAAGTTGTGCTTCATCACCAACATTAATTAACTTAGCACCATGAGTTTTAACAATATTAGTTATTTTTTCATAATCTATAACACCAACCATTGATGCTTCATCAATTATCAATATTGTCTTATCTGTGATTTTAAGTTGACCATTTTCATATTTATTAATAAGGCTTCTTATAGTATTACTTTCTTCGATTTTACAATCTTTAGCAAGAGCTTCTGCTACTACACCACTTAAAGCTGCACCTTTAACATCAAAGCCACTTTTCTTATAAGCTTCTACAATTGCACCTATAGTCCAGGACTTACCTGCACCCGCAAATCCTCTGATGTTTTTAATATTAGAGTCATTCTCTAAACAATAGAAATAAGCATCCCTTTGTTCTGGGTTTAGAGTTTTATCAATTGCAAAATACTGTTTGTCATACTCGTTTACTTCTTTATTTAAATTTTCTTTATTATTATGAAGATCATTTATATTCTCTATCAGATCTTTTTCTTTTTGATAGTATGTGTTAGATGTGAATTTACCGTTGCCTAATTTTACTAGGTTCTCTGCTGAATATATTTTTTCTTTGATATTTTCGATTTCAGATTCTAACACATTTCTTTTTAAAAATGAGTTAATATCATGTCTTGATATTACAGCTTTTTTATCTGTCAAAGCTGCTATTGTTACCTCAATATTTTCACTTATTGTTTTTGTATTTTTAGCTTTAAGATTATTAACATAATCAACATCATATTTATTAAATTTAGCTGATACAGCTTTAATATCTAAACCTCTATCCTTATATCTTTCTGCTGTTACTCTTTCGTCAATTCCTTTTTCAACAAAAGTTTTATTTACTTCAACCTCCCATGATTTTCTAAATTTAATTAGAGAGTCTCTATCAGTTATCCAGCGAGCTTTTTTTCCAAGTTCTGCACCCTCAACAGATCTTGTAGTATACATAATATGGCAATGTGGATTGTGAGAATCTAAATCATGAAACGAGACATCACAAGCAAGTCCTTTACTGACTAGTTCTTTTTGACAAAACTCTATAGCAAGAGTTTTCATTTCTTCTTTCGATAACTCAACAGGTAAGGCTAATTGTAATTCTTTTGCTACTTCTGCATTAGGGATATAATTTCCTCTTTTGTAGCCATTTTTTCCGCGTCTATCATGTTTATATGTTTCTGTATCTTCAGCTAAGTCCCATAGAGTTTTACGGTCGAGGAGTTTGTTATTGGCTCCTTCTGGTAATAATATTAAGCTACTATCTATTCCTTTTTTTTTAGAGTAGTCGTATCTATTACCACTTACTTTACACTCAAGATTATCTCCAGATCTATAGCAAGCAGCAGCAATAGCTGATCTATTGCTTCTACTGATTGCAGATTGTGATAATCGGTATATAGCCATCTTCTTTTATAATATTTATTCGAACGAGTATTATTATATCATTTTCGTAGAAAATAGCACGCATTCGACCACATTTATGTGCGAATTGTGTAAGCGTGCCTTTCTATCACCTCGGATGAGGTGCTATTTTGCAAAAAATGCCACAAAAGTGGCTAATTTTTATGCAAAATCCTATCGGATGAAAGGTAAAAGTTATTAAAAATGACTTTGTTACATTTCGGACTTATTATAAACAAGAAAATGTATTTATCATTTTCGCCTACGCTTCTGTCTATTTGATAGTATTTATTGAATTTGAAAAATATTTTGTGATTAAATATAAATTATTTTATTAATTTTAATTGTATTGGTGATTTTATGAGTGAAGAGAATGTTAATCTTGAAGGTATAGAAAATAATCAAGATCAGGATAAAAATCCTATTAATAATGATAAGATTCTTAGTATTGAAGAAAAAATTAAAAGGCTAAGGCTTTTACAGAAAAAAGAAATTGCTAAAATCAAAGGTCAAAATCGCAAGCTAGCAAATAAACAGAAAATTATTATTGGCGGATATATGCTCAATAAGTTTAAAACCATGTCTACTGATGAAATATCTGACTTTGTTTCAGATATTCTTTCTACTATTCCAGAATCAAAAAAATCTGATATTGATGCTATTAAAAAACTACTAACTAAAATCTAAAATCTTTATGTAGTGAAGCCCAGTGTTTTTTAAGTTTTGTTTTTTGATTTTCATTCATTGGTAAATTATCCAACTCCTTTGAATAATAATTTCTTGCAACATCTATTACATCTAACAATTGATGTGAAATCGCCTTGAATGGAACTCCAATCTTTTTAGAGATATACTCAAAAGATTCTAAATTTATATCAGAGAATTTTTTATTTTTAGCAAAGTTTAAAGCCAAACTATCATTAGCAATGTAATCAATTGTTGAAACAATATCATATGCTGGTGAGAGTCTAGGATTGTAATTATCAGGATAAATCATACTCCAATTTTTTAAATGTGCATCACCATTTCCTAACAAAACATTTACCAATAATCTCTTCATGTATTGCTGTATATCTTCTAATGGCTTAGATGAAAAATTATAGAGAAGCTTACCTATATTTGTGTAGTTTGCATATCCATATTTTTTATGTGGCGGCAAGTACAAAATTTGTGCAAAATCTTCAATATGAACTCTAGAAGACTCATCTCTTCTATCAAACCTTTTAATAGCAAAAGCATACTTCTCAGCTGAGAGTTTTATATTATCTAATATTTCAATTTTGTCAGTTTCTATTAATTTAATTTCAGGAATATCAACTCCTACAAATTCAGCTAGCCTCATACAAGTGTACTCATTAGCCGGGACATCTTGATATAAACTCGAAGGAGTTTTGACTATCCAATTTCCTAATGATGACTCATTAGAAAGTGTAAATCTACCACTACGCTCAATCATAGAATATTTCATTTGCACGCCAGCTAACGAAAATTTATTTCGATAAAAATCATCAAACTTAGATATCTCAGATGAAACATTTTGATATTGCTGTTGTAAATATTTCGGCAATTCTCCTAATACAATTTCTTTTGCAGTTATCGCTCCAGGAAGATCTTCACCCAATGCACATAAAAGCTCAAATTCATTATTACTAGATATTTTTAATTTATTACAAACTAATTCTCTTAACCCACCTTCTGGAAGCAGGTTTGATAAAAGTGGATTTAATACAAATGCACTGCTTTTAGGTTCGTTCATCCACTCTTTATTATGCAGTGTTAGTAATGAAAGTGTTTTTCTTGAGGAGTTATCTCTATATGAAGCATCAAAATACAAAGTATTCCTACCATCATTAGTACCTATCAAATAACCAAAAATCTCATCATGAATATATAACCTTAACGCCCTAGCTTTAATCATCATTATCACCCAATATATCTTCCCAAGGACTTGTATCTTCCTTAGTTACCTTCTCTTCTAAGATTTTATTTACTTGTAGCAACTTTTCTTTAGGTATTAAACATATTTCTGCATTTAAGCCAGCAGCTATTAGCTCTAATGTATCTAATCTAGGATTACCACTAGACTCCAACTTTTGATATTGTTGTCTAGACATTGATATCCTAGACTCCATATCCTTTTGTGTTAACTTAAGCTCTTTTCTTCTAATTTTGATTTTATTTAGCAGGCTCATGAAATATATATATTGCTTCTAATGAATAAATACTAACATATATATTGCTTTATTGACATGATTATAAATTACTTAAGATATAATCTAATATCTAATACATTCAAAATCTGTTCTTTTTATTAAAAATATTAAATAAATAATTATATATAGTGGTTTATTCAAAAATCAGCTAAATACACTTCTTCTTAGTGTCTATAAATTTATAATATATTTGACAGTTAAAGATAATTACAATAATATGTCTACTATATTGATAATAAAGCACTAAATATACAGTATGTATATTTTTCTATTTAATGTACTAATTTACTCTCAAAATGGAGTTTTAGATGAATAAGTATAATTTTACTAAAATTAACCAGTTTAAAATGAAGCTTGATAGCTTTCGACCTCTTTCAAAAGAGATAGTTGCCAACATCCACGAAAATCTAATTATAAATTGGACATATCATTCAAATGCAATTGAAGGTAATACTTTAACAATCAACGAAACTAAAGTTGTCCTTGAAGGCATAACAGTAGGTGGCAAATCTCTTAGAGAACATTTCGAGGCTATAAATCATAAAGAAGCTATCTTATTTTTAGAAGACTTGATATCTGATAAGCAAGAGTTGTCGGAAAGAGTTATTAAAGATATTCATTCTTTGATACTTAAAAATATAGATAACTCTAATGCTGGCAAGTATAGAAGTATAAATGTAAGAATATCTGGTGCGGAACATGTACCACCAAATCATGTTTTATTAGCTGAGCAAATGAATAATCTAATTGAGCAGTATAAATCATGGAGTAACCTTCATCCAGTGGAGCAGGCTGCTATGTTACATAGTGAGTTCGTTAAAATTCATCCTTTTGTTGATGGTAACGGTAGAACTTCAAGATTGCTGATGAACCTAGCTTTAATGCAGAATGGATATCCTCCTGCGATATTGCCAGTATCAAAAAGACTTAGATACTACAATGCTCTAGATAAAGCTCATGTAAAAAATGAGTATGATGACTTTATAAATCTTGTTATTGAAATAGTTGAAGAATCATTTGAACCATATTGGTTCGCATTAGGAATTAACGATGCGTAAGTTTGGTTATGCTAGAGTATCAACTAGCCAACAGTCATTAGATAGACAGATAACCACTATTAAAAACGAAGGTGTTAAAACATCTAGAATATTTACTGATAAAGTGAGTGGTGTAAAATCTGAAAGGACAGGCATGGATCTACTAAAGATAAAAGTAGAGGAAGGAGATGTAATTTATATATCTAGCATAGATAGGTTAGGTAGAGATAATTATGAGATGTCCAAACTCATTAAAGAATTTTCTAATATGGGCGTACATATTCACTTTATTCACGAAAATCTATCTACTAAATCAATACATGGAGAGTTAATAATAGATATTATGCTTGCAGTAGCTAAAGCTGATAGAAAAAGAATTTTAGAAAACACTCAAGAAGGTCGTCTAGAGGCTAAAGCCAGAGGTGTTAAATTTGGGCGTAAAAGAAAAATAGACAGATCCAAGGTAATTCAAATGAAAAAAGACCGCTATGGAGCTACCGAGATAGCTAAAGTGACTGGTATATCAAGAGCTATGGTTTATAAAATATTACGGGAAGAGCATATTATATAAGTCCGCACACCCATGATTTACTATTTCACTCCCTCATTATTTCAATGATTCTACCATCGATACAGCTAAGTATAAATTCTGTCATTTCTTGATGATTATGCGTTTCGTAAAAATTAAGCATTTTTTGATTAAACTCTAACTGTCTTTTTGCAGGTATATTGATAACTGGATATCCATGTTGAAGCAAATTACCATTCATAACAAACTTACTTATTCTCTTATTATCATATTTGAAAAACTTATTTCTAGACATCTCCAAAAAAATGAATATAGATTGATTTAAAATGTCTTTAATATCGTTAGCCTGCTTTTTCATCAGATCAAAATATTTATCTAACTCATGAGGCATAGGAGGCATAAAATCAGTCCCGGTTATAGATACTTGACTAGTCCTAAAACCGCTCGACTCGGAAATATTATGATTACTTATAATATTATATAATAAGCAAACATACTTCTTAGATATCTCAAAATGATTGTTTTCAATATCAAAGAATAATTTTTTCCAGCTTTTAAATTCATTTAAAACAGTTTCTTGATCGTACAACTTATGACCACCAACAGTAATACCATTCAACAATGTTTGTACTTCTGGAAAAGTAAAATAAATACCCTCAAGATTTACTGCATCACAAACTAATTCTGACAAAGACCGTTTTGCTAGCATTAAAGCAATTTTATTATTTGGCCTCAAATCAAACATTATATCAACACCTTATAATCACACATTAAAACTCTAGATTTACAGCATTTTTGGGTAGTTTTTTAAAACATTATCCGTGCGGATAATTATTGTAGAAAAACAGATAAATGCCAAATCCCTAACTAATTATCATTGTCAAAAAATTATACTTTTATAACAATATTCAAAATATCCACCTCTATAGATAATCCTAACTTTTGATTTAAAACCATATGACTCAGAAAACTAAATATTTTTTTTCAATAATGAAAATAATTCTATATTGATAAAATATTTATATTTACCTATGTTTATTTCTTCCAAAATACCTATATCACATAATTTTTTTAAGTATTTCGAGGCTGTTTGTCTTGTTATGTTAAGTCTAGCAATCAAAAAATCTATTTTTGTATATGGGTGCTCAAATATCAATTCTACAAGATCTTTACTATAAATTTTATGAGCATCCGATTTTATTTGCTTTTTAGTATATAAGATTAAATCTTTGATTTTGTTTATAAGTTCAATAGTATCTTTTGCAGTTTGCTCTACACTATCTAGCATAAATAAAATCCAATCTTGCCAATTATCTTTTGTTTTAACCTCTTGCAACAATCTATAATAATCACTCTTATTCTTAATGATATAATTACTAAGATAAAGTATCGGAATATCTAGCAACCTTTTCATGATCAAATAAAGCAAGTTAATAATACGACCAGTTCTACCATTACCATCATAGTAAGGGTGAATACTCTCAAACTGGTAATGGATTATAGCCATATTGATTAAAGTATCTATCTCATTATCATTATTAATATAAGATTCTAGATTAGTCATCAAACTTATAATCTCACCATACTCTTGTGGTGGCGTGTAGATAACTTCACCTGTTTTTTGATTTTTAAGACTAGTTCCAATCTGTGTCCTAATTCCGGCATTATTATTCTCTAACACCTCTTGAATAATATTTATAAAATTTACAGATAAGAAACCATTTTTTTTGATTAGCGAAACACCTGTAAGTAATGCTTGTCTATAGTTTTGTACTTCTTTAGCACTAGGACTACTTATGTCAAAATCACAGCTACTTCTATATAGCTCATCGTGTGTAGTTATAATATTTTCAATTTCACTACTATCTTTAGCTTCCTGTAAGACTAAAGAATTTATTAAAATACTACTGTTAGGAATAATATTAGATAATCCATTTAACTCAGCCAAATATCTGTTAGCTTGTATAGATTTTTTCAGAATATCTTTAGTTTCTACATACTTAGTGTCTACGGGTAGTTTTGAGAGCTTAAAACCATACATAAAATATCCTGTTTAAATTTCTTACTTTTGTTAACATATTAGCATCTCATGTTATTTTTTTGCAATTTATTTAACATATAGTAAAAATGAAATAAATAATCCGCCAACTTTAACGGATAAATAACATAAGTTATCCGCACGGATAATTATTATACAAAAACAGATAAAAGCTAAATCCCTAACTAACTATCATTGTCAAAAAGTCATACATATTAGGTCTTAACTTATCACTTTTATTATAATCAAAATATCCGATTTCGAGAGCTGCAAACTCAGACTTATAACCTTTAAACTGTTCAATATCCATGTTCGATATTTTTTTGATAAAATTAGATACATTTGATGATATAACGATACTAGCACCCATTGATTTTGCTGTTAAATATTTTGATAACTCTTCTTGATATAGATCTATATCTTTCTGCATAGAGTTATAATCACTTTCTATTTTTAATAGCTTAGCTTTCCTTACCGCTTCTTCTTGGTCACGCATAGCTTGAAGCTTCATATTTTCAAACTCTTTTTGAGATTCAAATTCAATATTTTCAAGAACTCCCTTAAAATATCCAGCGATAGAGCCATTTATAGTATCATCTAATATGGCTTGTTTTGTAATCTCTATAGATTTAAATATTGCATCAAGTGAGTATTTTTCTTCCCATTCAACTATAGTTCTTGCTCTAATTCCCCAACTAGCAAGCTGCGCTTCAAAAACTGAACACTCTTCATCTGTGCTATACTCAAACGCTTGCGAATTAGTTTGGTTATCAATTGATGCTATTTGTTTGTCATCAGCCATTATATAGACATCTTTATAATCAAAATTAAATCTTATTTTTGTATATGATCTACCCTCTTTGATTAACTCATAACTCAAATTTAAATCGGTATATTCATTCACTTCTTTCTCAATAACTTCTAAAACATACTTTCTAAACTCTGAAAGATTTCTATATTTTTTTTCCAGTCCTAATCTTTGCTTATATTCATTAATTGTTATTGTAACTGTATTTGTACGACTAGAATCAAGTAATATTTTCAAAGTCAAATAAGTATGTATTGCATTATGATTTTGTATCTTTATAACATGTTCAAAATTTATATGTGAATATTTAACAAATGCTACTAATCTTTCTATAGCACTATCATTAACTTTTAATTTTATAACCCCAGTAGTGCTTATGTATTCAATGTCTGTAAACCATGTAAATGCTTTAAACGAATTAATATCATCTGGCTTTAATGGATGTGGTGTAACTATGACTTTTGATAATAGTCCTTTTGCTACCTTTTTAATTTCTCTTGAGGCATGCTCTTGCCTTACGCCAGTTATTGCTTGAAAATCTTTTCTATTAAACTCATAAGAAACCGGAACATTTTTTATTCTTTCTTGCAATTCTTTTATAGTGTCATCAAAACCTTCTAGATCAGGTAAAAATATTTTATATTTAGATAATTCTTTAAAAAGTAAGAGTACCATTTTTGTTTCATTTGTAGTCCATTTATGATCGGACTTAATGTTTGCAAATATGCTTGTTAAATAAAAACTTTTATCTACTATATCAATACCCAAAACATATTCCTTAAATTATCAAGTTAGAAACATAATAACATAAAACAAGAAATATATATAACTTGTTTTTAATTCCAAAAACTTGTTTTAGCTAACCAAATTCTTGTTTAATGGCACCAAAAACTTGTTTTATCTAACCAAATTCTTGTTTAATGACACCAAAAACTTGTTTTATCTAACCAAATTCTTGTTTTAAATCTGCTGAAAGCATTGAAAATAAAGGCTTTCAACTTTCTCTAATATTTAATATATAAATATATAAATAAACAAACAATAAGACTCGATGAGATTGTCTGTTTTCTTTTTTTAGATATTTGGATGATTTTCTTTGATACCAGCTAAAATTAAATCATAAATGACATTTGCAAAAGCATTTTTTATTGTGTCTTCTGACAATACTTTTTTAGCCATATCTTGATGTATATCTAAACTTTCGATTATGGCATCATCCATTGCAATTTTAAAGCCACCTATCATAGCTTGACTACGACTATTGTTTTGGATTTGTTTTATAACTTCTTGATTGCTACTCATTTTGTCTGATATTGTTTTTGCATAATTAATAGCATCTTCATCACTAATATTTTTATTATCACCAAACAGCTGACTCAATATAGATAGTATCTCTGATAAGAAATTAAGCTTAGGATCCTTAGGAGCTTTTCCACCACCATCGGCAACATTTACTAATTCTTTATCACCCGATAAAACTATTAATTGCTCTTTTTGCTTATGCAATTTGTAGTGAGTTAACTTAACATCACTAAGATCTATTTCATCTTTGCTGATTTCAAGAGTTTTAATATTAGGGATTAAGCCTTTAAGAAATGCACAAAGTTTTTCTAAATCTGCATCATCATAATCTATAATTTGAGATAAAAACTCATATTGTCTGACAAATCTAATCATATCTTTTTTAAAGATATCTAATTCTGACTTATCTTCACCTAGATTAGACAAATCCTGTTCTAAATTTGTTGCTAGTCGCAAATCACCAGCATCTTTGGCTTTTTTAAGCAGTTCTTGAGTATTTTTGATGTTTGTTAGTATATCTTTGTACCTAACTTTATATCTATCAACAGCTGGCTTTAGAGCCGAACTCATCTGAGCTTGAGTTCCTTTTAGATCAAAATAAGCATAACTATAATTTTCAATATCAGTATTTGTAAATATAGAATTAGATTCTAATTTTAGTTGAGTGTCATAAACAATATTAGGATCTATAACATCATC